>JBAZXI010000055.1:0-2789 GCA_041659925.1 Sphingomonas sp. | reverse complement strand
GCCGCCCTCGCGCGAATATTCGCGCACCGTGGAGGCCAGCCAGTCTTCGAGGTCGGTATAGAAGCGGTTCTGCGCCTGGCTCGATTGCAGATCGAGAAAGCCCAGGATCAGCGAGCCGGCCAGTCCGAACAGCGACGACGAAAACGAGATGCCCATGCCGCCGAGCGGCGCGGCCAAACCCTCCTTGAGGGTGTCGAACAGGGCGCCGGCGTCGCCGCCGACCTTGAGGCCGTCGATCACCTTGCCGACCGAGCCGACGGTCTCGATCAGGCCCCAGAAGGTGCCGAGCAGCCCGAGGAACACCAACAGGCCGGTCATGTAGCGGGAGATGTCGCGGGCCTCGTCGAGCCGGGTGGCGATCGAATCCAGGAGATGCCGCATGGTCTGCTGTGTGATCGTCATCCGCCCGGTGCGCTCGCCGCCGAGGATCGCCGCCATCGGCGCCAGCAGCGTGGGGTGCTGCCGCTCGACCGCGAGACCGGGATCGGAAATGCGGAAATTGTTGACCCAGGCGACCTCCGGATAGAGCCGGATCACCTGCCGGAACGACAGGATGATGCCGATCAGGAGCACCGCGCCGATCAGGGCATTGAGGCCGGGATTGGCGAAGAACGCGACGATGATCTGCTTGTAGAGCACGACCAGCAGCAGCGCGCACAGCACCACGAACACCAGCATCCGCACCAGGAAGATCCGGGGCGAGGACAATTTGTTCAGTTCGATCTCCATCGAGGAGCGGGCAGAGGGCATTTGTCGGTGTCATCCGTTGCGAGGAACCGCTTTTCGGGGACCAATATGGCACAGCGGGACGGAGAAAAAAGCTCGGATACGCCCCGATTTTGGGTGGACGGGGAACCTGGGCTGTCCTCATGGCATGCGCCTGGGCGGTGCAGCAGCGCACTGTCAATTCCGGATGGGTCGATACGATCTGGACCTTCGCCCTCGGTCTGGTCGGCGCCGGCAGCGCGCTGTGGCCGGTGGCGGGCCCGCCGAACCCGCGGCAATGGCGCGGTGCTCGATTGGCTCGCCAATTTCGGTTCACGCCGCCACGCGATCGCAACGTCTACGGCAACGACACGGCGCTATGGATGCGGCGCTGGCGCTCATTCTACCTCGCCACCCGCGGGGCTGTTCGGTTACGCCGACGGCAGCGAATGGAGCGTCAGCCATTACTGGATGAAGGTGGGGTAGCGCGTCGTCGTACCGGTGGTGCGCGTGAATGCGCGGCGGAACCGCCCAACAATCTTGCGGATTGCTGCCTTGCTAAGCACCCATGCGCCGCCCTTGTGATCAACTTCGCACGAGCATTTTGACGTTCGCTCGATCACGGGGATTCACGATCGAGTGTGTCCTGAAAAGCGTTGCTTGTTCAAGGCTCTAGTGCCATGTGACATCACGCCGCCCGAAAACATGTTGCGTTGCAACCAATCTCTTTTAACCTGTCAGTTATCGGGATTGTTCAGATTCGATTTCAAAGCCGCGAGTGCACCGCTCGCGCGGCTGGGGCGAAGCTTGGGCAACACCCAAAGAAACTGGGGTCTAGACTTCAATGGCAATCAATCACGTACGGCAGGCTTGTGCAGCGCTGTTGCTGGTTGGCCTTGCGCCGGCTCTTGGCGGCTGCGACGAACCAACCGCTGCGATGGCGGCAACGAAAGTTGCGCCGGAGGTCGGCGTCATCACGGTGAGACCGCAGCCCCGCGCGGTGGTGCGCGAACTGCCGGGCCGCATCGCTCCGACCCGCGTTGCCGATGTACGTACGCGGGTATCGGGCATCGTGGTTGAGCGCATGTTCCAGCAGGGAACCGAGGTGAAGGCCGGCGATCCACTCTACCGGATCGATCCGAAGCCGTTCGAGGTCGAGTTGCAGGCCAGCGAAGCCGCGCTGGCCAAGGCGACGGCGGCATTCGATCTGGCTGCGCAGCACGCACACCGGATCGCGACGCTGTATAGTCAAAAGGCGGTGTCGGAAGCGGAGAATGAAAAGGCGATCGGCGCCATGCGTCAGGCGGAGGCCGAGATAGGCAGCCGCAAAGCCGACGTCGCGCGTGCCCGGCTGAATCTCGATTATGCGACCATTCGCGCGCCGATCGACGGCATCGTCGGCGCCGCGCTGATCAGCGAAGGCGCGCTCGTGGTCCAGAACGAGACGACCAATCTCGCCACGATCCAGCAACTCGATCCGATTTATGCCGACTTTACCCAGTCGGTGTCCGAGATGAACAAGTTGCGGCGCGCGTTCGACAAGGGCGAACTAGACCGGATATCGCCCGACGCGGCCAGGGTCCGCCTCGTGCTCGACGACGGAACGTTGTATCCGCTGTCGGGCAAGCTGCTGTTCTCGGAATCCAAGGTCGACGCGTATACCGGGCAGGTGACACTGCGCGGCCAGTTTCCGAATCCGAGGCGTGAACTGCTGCCGGGCATGTATGTCCGCGTCCTGATCGAGCAGGGTATCGACACCGACGCTATCGCAGTCCCGCAGCAGGCGATCCAGCGCGACGCCGGTGGCGACAGCCAGGTCTTCGTGGTCAAGGATGATGGCCGCGTCGCGACGCAAACCGTCCTTACCGGCGCGGTGCAGGACGGCCTGTGGCTGGTGAGCGGCGGGTTGAAGGACGGCGACCGCGTGGTGGTCGACGGGTTCCAGAAGTTCGCGCCCGGCGACAAGGTCAGGCCGCAGGCCTGGGTCGACGCCGACGCGTCGGTCGGTTCGTTGCCGGATAGCCAGCAGCCTGATCAAGCGGTCAGGTAGCCTGGGGGATGCCGAGCTTCTTCATCGACAGGCC
>JBAZXI010000054.1:0-3091 GCA_041659925.1 Sphingomonas sp. | reverse complement strand
CGGGGAATGACGACGATCCGCAGTCCGATAGGCGGGGTGATCCAGACGCTTGAGGTACGCGCGGGCATGACGCTCGCCAGCGGCCAGACGCTGGCGCAGATATCAGGGCTTGGGACCATCTGGCTCAATGCCGCTGTGCCCGAGGCCCAGGCCGGGCTGCTGCGGGTCGGGCGGCCGGTGCGCGCCGAGTTGACCGCGTTCCCGGGGGAAAGCGTCGCCGGCCGGGTGGTCGCGATCCTCCCGACGGCGCAGATCGACAGCCGCACCCTGACCGTACGGATCGAGCTCCCCAATCCGGGCCGCCGCTTGCGGCCGGGCATGTTTGCGACCGTCCATATCGGCGGGGAGGGGGGCTCGGGCCTGCTGGTGCCGAGCGAGGCGGTGATCCGGACGGGCAAGCGGGTGCTCGTGATGGTTGCCGGCGCCGCTGGCCGTTACCGGCCGGTGGAAGTGCGGATCGGCCGGGAAGGGGGTGGCAGGACGGAGATCCTCGCCGGCCTCGCCCAGGGCGACAAGGTGGTCGCCTCAGGGCAGTTCCTGCTCGATTCCGAAGCGAACCTCAGCGGGATCGACGCCAGGCCGCTTGGCGGCGACGCGATGACTCCTGCGGAGACGCGGCGATGATCGCGGCAGTCATTCGCGGGGCCGTGCGGATGCGCGTCCTGGTGTTGCTCGCCGCGCTGGTGATGGCGGTGGCGGGGCTGGTCGCTGTGCGCTCTACGCCGATCGATGCGCTGCCCGATTTGTCCGACGTGCAGGTCATCATCCGCACCAGCTATCCCGGCCAGGCGCCGCAGCTGGTCGAGAACCAGATCACCTATCCGCTGGCGACGACGATGCTGTCGGTACCGGGTGCGCGGGTGGTGCGGGGCTATTCATTCACGGGCGACAGCTATGTCTATGTGCTGTTCGAGGATGGCACCGACCTTTATTGGGCGCGCAGCCGCGTGCTCGAATATCTGTCCCAGGTGCAGGGGCGCCTGCCGGCGGGCGCGACCGCCTTGCTCGGACCCGATGCGACCGGGGTCGGCTGGGTCTATGAATATGCCCTGGTCGACAGGACCGGCCGGCATGACCTGTCGCAGCTGCGATCGATCCAGGACTGGTTCCTGCGCTACGAGCTGAAGAGCGTGCCCGGGGTCGCCGAGGTCGCGGCGATCGGCGGCATGGTCCGCGAATATCAGGTCGTGCTCGATCCCGCCAAACTGGTGTCCTATGGCGTCACCCAGGCGATGGTGAGCGATGCCCTGAAGCGCGCCAATCAGGAGGCGGGCGGTTCTGTCGTCGAGCTTGGCGAGGCGGAATATACCGTTCGCGCCAGCGGTTATCTGAAGACGCTCGACGATTTCCGGGGCGTGCCGCTGAAGACCGCGGCCGGCGGCGTGCCGGTCACGCTCGGCGAGGTCGCGACGGTCCAGATCGGGCCCGAAATGCGGCGCGGCGTCGCCGAGCTGAACGGCAAGGGAGAGGTCGCGGGCGGCGTCGTCATCCTGCGCTCGGGTAAGAATGCGAGGCTGACGATCGGCGCGGTCAAGGCGAAGCTGGAGGAGCTGAAACGCAGCCTGCCGGCCGGCGTCGAGCTGGTGACGACCTATGACCGCTCCGCGCTGATCGATGCCGCGGTCGACAATCTCCAGGGCAAGTTGCTCGAGGAGTTCCTCGTGGTCGCGATCGTCTGCGCCCTGTTCCTGTGGCACGCGCGCTCGGCGCTGGTCGCGATCCTGACGCTGCCGATCGGGGTGCTGATCGCGTTCCTCGTGATGCGCCTCCAGGGCGTGAACGCCAACATCATGTCGCTGGGTGGGATCGCCATCGCGATCGGCGCGATGGTCGATGCTGCCGTCGTGATGATCGAGAATGCCCACAAGCATCTCGAGCGCTGGACACACGACCATCCCGGCGAAACCCTCGCCGGCGAGGAGCGCTGGCGGGTGATCACGACGGCGGCGAGCGAGGTCGGGCCGGCGCTGTTTCTCAGCCTGCTCATCATCACCTTCTCGTTCATCCCCGTGTTCAGTCTCCAGGGCCAGGAAGGCCGGTTGTTCGCGCCGCTCGCCTTCACCAAGACCTATGCCATGGCGGGCGCGGCTTTGCTGTCGGTGACCCTGGTGCCGGTGCTGATGGGCTGGCTGATCCGCGGCCGCATCCCGGCCGAGCGCAGCAATCCGATCAATCGCTGGCTGACCGCGATCTACCGGCCCGCGCTCGACTGGGTGATGCTGCGGCCCAGAGCCACGCTCGCCCTTGCTGCGCTCATCTTCGCCACCACGGCCTGGCCGCTCAGCCAGCTTGGCGGCGAGTTCATGCCGCAGATGAACGAGGGCGACCTGCTCTATATGCCCTCGGCCTTGCCGGGTATCTCAACCGCCCAGGCGTCGCGGCTGCTCCAGCAGACCGACCGGCTGATCAAGACGGTGCCCGAGGTCGAGTCGGTGTTCGGCAAGGCCGGCCGGGCCGAGACCGCGACCGATCCCGCGCCGCTCGAGATGTTCGAGACGACGATCCGGTTCAAGCCGCGCGATCAGTGGCGTGCCGGCATGACGCCCGAAAAGCTGGTCGAGGAGCTCGACCGAACGGTGAAGCTGCCCGGCCTCGCCAATCTCTGGGTGCCGCCGATCCGCAACCGGATCGACATGCTCGCAACCGGCATCAAGAGTCCGATCGGGGTCAAGGTATCGGGGTCGGACCTGACCGAGATCGACCGGGTCGCGCGCGACGTCGAGCGCGTGGCCAAGACCGTGCCCGGCGTAAGCTCCGCGCTTGCCGAGCGGCTGACCGGCGGGCGCTATATCGATGTGAAGATCGATCGTGTGGCGGCCGCGCGCTACGGGCTCAACATCGCCGATGTGCAAGGCATGGTGTCGGGGGCGATCGGCGGTGAGACGGTCGGCCAGACGGTGGAAGGCCTCGCCCGTTATCCGATCAGCGTGCGCTATCCGCGCGAACTGCGCGACAGCGTCGATGCCTTGCGCAACCTGCCGGTGCTGACGCCGTCGCTCCAGCAGGTCACGCTCGGCACCGTGGCTGACATCCGGGTAACCGAAGGCCCGCCGATGCTTCGAAGCGAGAATGGCCGGCCGACCACCTGGGT
>JBAZXI010000053.1:0-3467 GCA_041659925.1 Sphingomonas sp. | reverse complement strand
CCGGATATCGCAAGACGCGGACAAGCGAGGCCGAAACGGGCTTTCAGATCCGCGACCACGATGCGGGCCGTGGTGACGATCAACTCGCTCGACAGCTGCGCGATCGCCTCGCGCAGCGAAAGATGGATCGTCACCGGCACGACGGCGAGGGCGGGCGACCACAGCATCATCACCGGCTGCGGTGTATGGCCGCCTGACGCCGCGAGCTCGGCGAGAAATTCGGTATGGCCGGGATGCCGGAACCCGGCGCGGTAGAGCACGCTTTTCGCGATCGGATTGGTGACGACCGCGGCGGCTCGCCCGCTGGCGACGTCGGCCACCGCCTGACGAATGGAGGCCAGCGCCGCCTCCGCACTGCTGTCATCGGGATGGCCCGGCCGCGCCGTTGCGGCATGGCCGGTAGCGACGACAGGCAAGGCTTCGGCGAATGCAGCGGGAGCGTCCCCGGGCCGGACGTCGGCGAACGGCACGGCGAGTCCCAGCGCCTTGGCGCGGTGACTGAGATAGTCGCGATCGCCGAGCAGATAGAATGCGGGAAGCTTCAGTTCATCGCGGCGCAGCCACGCCTTGATCGTGATGTCGGGTCCGATTCCCGCAGGTTCGCCTGAGGTCAGCGCGAGCGGCTTTGCCATGCATCAACGATATTCGATCATCGCGGCTCTGCGGACTTCCTGCAGGTACGACTTCGACTTCGCCTCGTACTTCTCGACAAACATCTTGTCCCGGATTTCCTTTTTCTTCGGCGTGTCGACGGTGGTCGCCTTCCGCCCGCACAACGCAACCATCTCGATGCCCTGTTTGGTCGCCTCGGGCGCGGTCAGATGGCCGACAGGGGTCTTGTCGAGCACTTCACGAAGCACAGCCGGTATGTCGGCCGAAGTCTTGGTCACGACCTCGCGTATCGCGGCGTTCGGCATCGACTTGAAATAGGAGTTGGCCTCTTCGCAGGTCTGCACGCGACCGCGCAACACTTCGGCTTCCTTGCGCCGTGCCTCGAGGGTGGCAGGCGGCGATCCTTTCGGGACGATCAATACGACCGGCTGCAGCCGGTACTCGAAGGCTTCGACCTCCAGTTTCTCGTTGCCGTTGGCCTGCACGGCGGCGGCGACGTCCTTTTCGCCGACCTGGAGGCTCTGCCTGTAGCGCCCGCGGACCAGGCTGCTCCAAACCATCTCGGCCTTCAGGCGCGCCTTCAGCGTCTCCGGACGGATGCCCTGGCTTTCGAGAGACTTGGTGAGCTGGTCGGGCGCCAGGCGCATCCGCGCCCCCATCGCCGCATAGGACTGATCGATATCGGAGCTGGACGGGTCGACGCCGTATTTCTTGCCTTCTTTGATCTTCACCTTTTCGTCGATCAGTTCATTGATCACCTCCTGGCGGACGGCGGGCTTGCGCGTGGTCAGGAAGTTCAGCTTGCCCCGCTGTTCGATGTCGTAGTTGGTGATGGGTTCGCCGTTGACCATGACGGCGACGGTCTGCGCCTGCAGCGGCGAACCGGCGCCCATCAGGATCAGGGCCGTGGCGCAACCCAGGATGAGAGACCAAAAGCGGTGAAACAGCGTAGGGCTCGTCATGGTCATATTCGTTATATCAACCCGATTCGAAGTGGATCCGCGACGCGGGAATGATCCTCCGGCAACATCGAAGCAGGCTTTATTGTATGCCGCTGGCGCTGCCCGATGAGGACGAGTTGGCAAGCGTCCGCAGGCCGATCTGCAACATGAACGCGTGACTGAGTACCGGCGGCGTAGTGCCCGCAGAGTAGCTGTAGGACGTCACGTAGTTGGCGGCGAGCACGAAGCAGTCGTCCACGTAGCCGGCGCCGACGATGTACTGATTGACCTTGTTGGCCTCAAGGTCCCAGCGGGCCGCACCCGTCACCACCCAGTTCGCGGCGAGCTTGATCGAGCCGGTGCCGAGCAATCCTTCGCGACGCGTCAGGTAGCCGAGTTCCGGCTGCGCGGCGTAATTGCCGTACAGCAGGCTGACCGACCAGCGGTCGAAGCTGGCGCGGCCTTCAGCCTCGAAACGATTGATATCCAGCGTGGCCTCGTCCATGCGCGAGCGAACGCTGAACGTGTAAGTCCGGTTCGGCGAATAATTGACGCGGCCGACATAGTCGGAGCGGGAATTCTGAAGGCCGGAGGCGACGCCGGTGTTGGTCACGTCCGCCACCGCGTACGAGTTCAGGCCGAACAGCTGGTAGGACTGGCCGAACAACACATTGATGGAGCCGCCACGGTCGAATTGCGTGGTGGCCTGCACGCCGACATTGGCGCGGCCGCCGCCTTCGACGCGGTCGTAGCCCGAGAACTTGTCGACGGCGAACAGGTTGCTGGCGTCGAACACCATGCTCTGCGCGTCCTCGTTGGGGAACCGGCCCGCATAGGTTTCGTTGGGACGAATGATGATCTGTGCGATCGGCTCGATCGTCGTAGAGCCCCACGGCTGAACGTTGATGAAGGGATAGCGATATTCCATGCCGACGGCAGGCATCAAGCGCAGCGCCTCAGTGTCGCCGACCGGGAGGAAATTCGAGACGCCGGGCTGGTTCGAAATCGAGGCACTGATCGCGTCGGCGCGGATGATGGCAAACGGCGTCCAGATCTGGCCGACGGAATCGGTGAACGAGCGCCGCCATTGCGCCTCGGCAGTCAGGCGCGTGTAAGTGCCGGGTACGCCGCGAAGCAGGCACTGGCTGGGCAGCCGCGCCAGCGGGTCGGCAGAGGCAGTCGTGCACAGGCTGTTGGTATTTGCGACCGTCGTGATCGGGTCGAACGCCGCGGTATTCCGCGACAGGCTGGTGAAGTTGGTCTTGTAGCTGACCTCGCCGCCGAAAATCGGGCTGTTGATCACGTTCGAATAGTCGACGACCGGATGAATGACGGGAACCTTGTCCTGGAAACCCGAAAAACTGAGATAGTAGATCGTGCGCGCGTCGAAGAAGCTGCGGTTGCCGACGCCGGTCAGATAAAGCTGCGAAATCGCCTCGGTCGGCAGGCTCAGGAACGAGCCCAGCGGATCCCGGTACTGGGACAGCCGGTAGTCGGACATGAAGTAGTAGTCGGACAGCAGCACGCCGTCCCAGCCCCAAACCCATTTGTCGTTGAGCGCGAACTGGCCCTTGGATTCGACGCCGCCGCGGAACTGGCGGTCGCCGGGCTGGCCTGCAAAGGCGCCGGGGTCGAGCTGGTCGATGCCGTAGGCGCGGATCTGATACGATCCGTTGATCAGCCGCTGGCGGAATTCACCCTGGAACAGCACGCCTTGCCGGGTCGTGAAACGCGGGTTGAAGGTCGCGTCGTAGTCGGGCGCGATCGCCCAGTAGAACGGGGTCTCGACGCCGAAGCCGTAGGTCGATACCGAGGACAATCCCGGCATCAGGAATCCGGTCTTGCGCTTCACGGTCGGATCGGGCGTTGAAAAATACGGCAGATAGGCCATCGGAACGCCGAAGAATTCGAGCT
>JBAZXI010000052.1:0-4637 GCA_041659925.1 Sphingomonas sp. | reverse complement strand
GGAGCGAGCAGAAATAGGCATAGGCGCCCGCCTTGGTGAAGGTGAAACTGAACGTGTCGCCGGTGTCCAGGACCTTCGACTTGAACACCTTCGTGCCCGAAGCGACGGTGTGCGGGATGTCGTCGTCATTCACCCAGGTGACGGTCTGACCGACCTTCACCTTCAGCGCCTGGGGACCGAAGGTAAAGTTCGAGATATGGACCATCGGCGCGGCGGTGGCTGCCTGTGCGGCCACGGGGCGGCTGGCGACGGGCGCAGCGACGACCCCGACGAGCGCGGCAAGCAGGACGATAGAATAGCGGAACATGATGATAATCTCCGGAATCAGGCAGAAAGAATGGTGTCGACGAGCGCGATCTGATGCTCGCCGCGCTTGAAGGTCGCCTCGGTGATGCCGAGTAGGCCGCGCAACTGCCCTGCCGGCACGACCTGCGGGCCGGGCGACGGGGCGGTCCCGGGCATCGGTTGCGGGAAGGCGGTCGAGCGCGCGGTATGGAAAATCATGTTGCCCTCCACCTTCTGGGCGATCTGGTGGATATGGCCGTTGAGGATCGTGACCGACCCGAAGCGGCGTAGATGGGTCAGCGCCTGGGCGGCGTCATCGGTGCCCCAGCCCCATTCGGCGTAGAGCATCCACAGCGGGATATGCGCGAAGATCACGATCGGGGTCGAGGACGGACGACCGGCCAGGTCCTTCGCCAACCATGCGATCTGCTCGGCCCCGAGCCGCCCGGCACCGCCGGGCTTCAGGTCGGCGACATTCACCAATCCGACGAAATGAACGCCCTTATGGTCGAAGCTGAACCAGCCCGCCCCCTTGCTCCCCTTGCCGTAGCGGGCGAGGAACGCCTTGCCATTGCCTTCGTCGAGCATGTCGTGCTCGCCTGGAACATGGAATGTCTGGATACCGGCTTCCTTCAGGATCTGGTCGGCATCGTCGAACTCCTGATCACGCGAAAATTGGGTGATGTCGCCGGTATGGATGATGAAGTCGGGCTTTTCCGGCATCGCGATCACCTTGGAGATGGCCTCGCGATAGGTCGCCCGCGCATCGGGATTGGCGGGCTTGGCGAACCCGACATGGCTGTCGCTGAGCTGCAGGAAGGTGAAGCTTGGAACCGCAAGGGCGCCGGCGCGCTTGCCGCCGAGCATCGTGCTCGAGGCGACGCCGCCGGACATCGCCCAGAGCGCGCCGGTCCCTGCCCATGCCATGCACCTGAGGGCATCGCGGCGATCGGTCGGCTTGTCGAGAAGGTCCATGTCAGCACTCCAGATGGGGGTCGGAGAGCAAGACGGGAGATCGTCGGCGTTTATTCCCGAACCGCGCAAAAAAGTCGGTTTCGACTTCCTGCCGGGCATTGAGCAGCTGGCGAACGCGGGGCGAAATCGGGAAATAACGGCAGCGAAAGAAAGTGGCTCGGCCGGGTGCGCGAACCTATGCAGCGACGCGCGCTGCTATTCACAAGGCGGCGCCGTTAAGGTGAGCGACGTCTCCAGTCGATCCATGATTATCCCGATCCGCACATGAGTGAAGTGCAGAATGACCGTATTATCGCAGATTAGGAAATCGAGCATCTCTAATGGCGCAGGCAGCAGGCAGTAACCAGCGGCCCGCACTGGAGTACGCCGTATGTCCCGCCTGACCATCCCCACACGTGAAGCGCCCGATGCCTCAACGCTACCGCAGAGGTATCGACTTGTGCCCGGTCGCCTCATGCTCGTCAGCCATCCGCTGTGCCCCTACGTCCAGCGCGCCGTCATCGTGATGACCGAGAAGCAGGTCGCGTTCGAGCGCATCGACATCGACCTTGCCGACAAGCCGGCCTGGTTTCTCGCACTCTCGCCGACGGGAAAGACACCACTTTTGACGGTGGGCGCGGAACATGCGCTGTTCGAGAGCGCGGCGATCGTCGAATATCTCGACGAAACCTGCGGATCGCCGTTGATGCCCGCCGATCCCGTCGAGCGCGCAAAAACCCGCGCGTGGATTGAGTTCGCATCGGGCACACTGGCGGATATTGCGGGGCTCTACGCGGCCCCCAACGAGCCAGCCTTCGCGAACAAGCGCGCGGCGCTCGATCGGCGTTTCGGCCAGATCGATGCCGCACTGTCCGCGCCATGGTTTGCGGGGGAGCGGTTCGGACTGGTCGATGCTGCCTTCGCACCGGTGTTCCGATACCTCGACGCCTTCGAGCGCCTTGCTGGCCTTTCGCTCGCGGACGGCCTCGCCCGGCTTGAGGCTTGGCGTCTTGCTCTCGCCGGACGGCCATCGGTTAGAGTAGCCGTGGCGCCGGATTATCCCGCGCGGCTTGAACATTTCCTGCTTGCGCGAGGCTCGTTTCTGACTCGCATCGTCCTCGAACATTCGCAGGCGATCGCCGACGCCTAGCCACGAAAACCCGACGCTGCTGTCAGTCAAGCGAGCGCGTTCGGCTTGTTCCCGAATATGGAGGCGTTTGCTCTAAACAAGTGGAGCCAGCGGCGGTGGAACTCCTCCCCGCACGAACCTGTGCAGTTGCTTTGACTACACTCTCGGGACGATCGCCGTCGTCGCCACGCTCCGGCGGCTAGCGGTGACGGTGATCCCGTCAGGCGCGGCACAACTACCGATATGCGTTGCTCGACCTACCCCGCCGTTCGCGGAAGCGTGATGGAATAGGCGATTGCAGCGATCCTCCAGCCGGCGTCGGTGCGGATCAGAAGCCAGCTCTCATGCCCCCAGTTCGTGACCTTGCCGTCTGCGAGAAATTGATAGTCGCAGTACAGCTGCCCGACCGTCCCGTCGGTGCTGATCCGAACGCGAGAGAACCGTTCTTCCGAATTCGCCTTGGCGCTGGCGATGTCATCGACGAAGCCGGCGTAAATGCTAACCTGACTGCCTTTGGCTTGAGGGCGCTTGAGGCGTGCTCTGGCGAGAGATTCCGCATCGATGGCAGCATAAAGGTTGATTTGCGGATTAATCGCCAACGCGAGCAACGCTGCGCGGTCCTTCGCGATAATTGCGACGCGAAAGCGTTCCAGCACGTCATTGATTTGCTGATCAGAATTAATGTTGGGAGGCGCCGAGGCCGACAGGAGCAGTGACGCGATCACCAAAGCCACATTCGATTTCTTCATTGATTGCCGCCTATAATTCGCCAGTCGGTTGACCGTTATGCGCCCATGTGTGGACGGCCCTCCGTTGGCAAGTGGCATATTGAGCGTCCCTATGCTGGTTGATGCGGCCATGGCCCGCGCCCTCCGCGACCGTGCCAAACAGCGCTTCCCGGTCGCGGATCAGGTCGAACAGCGCATCGTCAGCCTGCCACCAGTCGGCTATGTCGATGCCGATGTGCAGCCCGACCGCCTCGACGGCGGCGCTGCCGCTGGCGAGGGTCTCGCCCATGACGATGGCGATCACCTCCATCACCACCGCGTCGGGCAGGTCGAGCAGGCGGGGGAACAACCGCACCAAACCGGCCTCGCCGCTGGCGGCATCTGCGACGGTCAGCGCAGCCTCATCGAACCCGAGAATCGCCAGCACGACGCGGCGGCGCTCATCGAACCGTCGCGACCTTCTCGCATACCCCAGCGGCGGTACGGCCGTCAGGGTAAAGGACGGACGGGGCTGCGACTTTATTCCCCAGGTTCGACAAAAAGGTGCGATTTTACCGCCGACGCCTGTTTCCAGGGCAGCATCGATTGCAGCACCTCGTCCCTGGCGACCACGTGGTGAAAGATCGCGGCGAGCACATGGAGCGCGATCAGGCCCAGCAGCAGCCAGGCCGCGTTCTCATGCAGCTCGTGGAGGAGGTGCGTCAGGTCCCTGTTGCGCTGCATGAGCGCCGGAACGTCGCTCCCGAAAATCGCGAAGGGCCTTCCCCGGGCGAGGCTCTGCGCCACGCCCGTCAGCGGTTGGACGAGCAGCAGGGCGTACAGGCCATATTCGCTGAGCCGCGCCGCCCATTGCTGTAGCGGCCCCATCGTCGCGGGAAAGGGCGGCAAGACCGCGCGCCCAAAGCGCCTGCCGATCCGCACGACGGCCGTGATCCACAGCAGCACACCGAGCGAGCGATGGAGTGTCAGGAGGAAGGCGGCGGTTTCCCCGTCCTCGACGGATTCGAGGCTCCAGATGCTGGCGAACAGGCCGATGAGCAGCAACACGGTCAACCAGTGCAGCGCGATGGTCACGCCGTCGAAGCGTCGCGGGCCTGCCTGCTCGTGCAGGAAATCGTCGGCATCGAAAGGCAAAGATGTCATGGCGGGTCCGGGCGCGGGCGATCGGCTCGTCCTTGATTGGCACCGGGGGGATGCTGCGCCTGGGCAGAGACGGAAAAGCGCCAACTTTTATTCCCGTCAGGGACCAGCAAGACGCAAGGCAACGCCCGGCGCATCAGTCGTTCCCCCATGTCCGCAACGCGCGAAACGCCGGAAATAACGCGCCATCGTCCCCGCCCGGAGACAGCCCCGACGGCCTTCAGCCGTCGTATGGAACGTTCTGGGCGACAAAGGCCGTCATGGCCGCGGCGCGCTCGGCCATCATCGTGCGGATGTGCGGGCGTTCATCCATAAGGGCCATGTAATCGACCGCCATCGGGAGATGGCGCTCGATCATGTCCTCGCCGTAGATCGCTGACGATGCCAGCCTGATCATCGTG
>JBAZXI010000051.1:0-6384 GCA_041659925.1 Sphingomonas sp. | reverse complement strand
GTAAGCGAGGTCTGAAGGCCGCCTTGTGGGCGGGGCCATCGACGGGTTGATAGTCGCTCTTTGAGCGGGGCGGTGATGTCGGACGAGGTTGGGTCAGCGGACGAAGGAGCGAGTAGTCATACGAGGTCTCGTATGACTACTCGGATCGAGATTGTCGGCCGGGTGTCAGGCCGTCGGCACTGGACCGTCGAGCAGAAGCTGGCGATCCTGCGCGATGCATTCGGGCCCGAGGGCTCAGTCCGCGCGGCCATCGAGCGCCATGAGGTCGGCAGTGGCGCGATCTATACCTGGCGCCGTCAGGCGATGTCGGGGGCGCTCACCGGGATCACCAGGCCTGCGGTGCCGAGCTTTGCCGAGGTACAGATCAGCGAGCCTGCGGTGATGTTGCCGGCGCCGTCGTCGGCCGCACTGGGCAGCGGGCAGATCGGGATCGAGCTCCCGTCCGGCGTGCGGTTGACCGTCGACGCATCAGTCGACGCCGAAGCCTTGTCGCGGGTGATCGGTGTCCTGGCACGATGATCCCGCTTCCTCCGCTGACGCGGATATTTCTGGCCTGCGGCGCGACCGATATGCGCAAGGGGTTCGATGGCCTGGCGGTGCTGGTGCAGCAGGTGCTGGAGCAGAGTCCGCATTCCGGCGCGCTGTTCGCGTTCCGCGGCAAGCGCGGCGATCTGGTCAAGGTGCTCTGGTATGATGGGCAGGGATTGTGCCTGTTCTCCAAGCGCATGGATCGAGGCCGGTTCATCTGGCCATCGACCGCAACCGGCACGGTCGCAATGACTGCGGCGCAGCTTTCGATGCTGCTGGAAGGCATAGACTGGCGGCGGCCGGAGCGCACTTTTACACCGTCATTGGCAGGCTAAAAACGCCCGGATTCCTGCGCTTTTTCTGGCTCTGCGGCATGCGATCTGCTATATTTTCGCGGTGTCGGACGCAGCCCTTTCCGCCCCAGATAAAGACGCTCGGATCGCCGAGCTGGAAGCGGCATTGGCGACTGCGCGCGCCGATATCAGCGCCCGCGATATCCTGATCGATACGCTGCGCGTGCAGCTCGCCCGCCTCAAGCGCATGCAGTTCGGCAAGGCGTCCGAGAAGCTCAGCCACGAGATCGCCCAGCTCGAGCTGGCACTCGAAGAGCTCGAGGCCGAAGCCGCCACGGTGAGCGCGCGGCGCGTCGATCCCGCCAAGCTCGACCGGCCAGCACCCGTTCGCGCGCTCCCGGATCATCTGCCGCGTGAAGAACAGCGGATCGAGCCCGAGTACGGCAACTGTGCCTGCCCAGATTGCGGCGGTGCCCTGCGCCCGCTGGGTCAGGACAGCGATGAGATGCTCGACGCGGTGCCGGTCCAGTGGCGCGTCGTCCGCACCATCCGCCCCAAGTATAGCTGCCGCGCCTGCGAGAAGGTCGTGCAGGCAGCCGCGCCCGTAAAGGCGGTCGCGCGCGGCAAGGCGACGTTCGGAACGCTCGCCCATGTCGTGGTCGCCAAGTTCGACCATCACTTGCCGCTCTACCGTCAGGCGGAGATGATGGCCGCACAGGGCATCGATATCGATCGCTCGACGCTCGCCGGCTGGGCCGGTCAAGCGTCAGCGCTGCTCGATCCGATCGTCAGCCGCATCCGCGAGGCTGGGCTCACTGCCACCAAGGTCCATACCGACGATACACCCGTGCCGATGCTCGTTCCGGGGCGCGGCAAGACCGCAACTGGCAGGATCTGGGCCTATGTCGTCGATGATCGAAGCGCCGGCGCCACCACGCCGCCGCTGGTCTGGTATAAGTTCACCCAGGATCGCACCGGCAGTCATCCCCAACAGCAGCTCGCCAGCTTCACCGGGTTCCTGCAGGCCGACGGCTATGCCGGCTACGACAAGCTCTACAGCACCAACCGCGTCACCGAGGTCGCCTGCTGGGCGCATTTCCGGCGCAAGATCTTCGATATCCACGCGACGAAGCCGACGGCGCTCACCACCGACCTGCTGGCGCACATCGCCAGCCTCTATCGGATCGAAGACGAGATCCGCGGCCACCCGCCAGACGTTCGACGACGAGGCCGGCTGGAACGAACCGCACCCTTGGTCGAGACGTTGCGCACCGCGCTCGACGACGCCTTGCGACGCCTCTCGCCAAAGTCCGAGATGGCCAAGGCGATCGCCTATGGCCGCAAGCGCTGGACTGCGCTCACGCAGTTCCTCGACGATGGCCGGCTGGAGATCGACAACAACATCGCCGAACGCGCGATCCGCAGCATCGCGATCGGCCGCAAGAACTGGCTGTTCGCCGGATCGAAGGCCGGCGGCGAACGCGCCGCCGCGATCTACACCGTCATCGAGACCTGCAAGCTCAACGGGGTCGAGCCCCAGGCTTATATCGCCGACGTCATCGCCAAAATCGCCGGCAACTGGCCTGCCGCGCGCTGGGACGAACTCATGCCGTGGAACTGGGGTCCAGACTTCCAGACGATCGCCGAAGCCGCGTAACATGCTTCGCAACACCACCTGTTGCAGCTCGCTGATTTCCGGGCGATCATACGCTCTTTACGGCAATGCAGAGCAGCAATGATCCTTCCTGCCAGCGACCGGACGCCCCTCATCCGGACTGATTTCTCAGATGACGCGGCTTGGTCGCGAGTAGCCCAAGCGGCGGTGAATCTGTCTCCTGAAGGCTTCCGCGCAAACCTCAATGTTGTCGATGACAGGAGCTTCGATAAAGCCGACCCGGCTCGGCTCGCCCAGATGGCAGAGGAGCATACCGAGCACGTTCTGCTCATCCTGGCCGATGCGACGACCATGAAGGATCATGACATGCCGCTCCTGTGCATTGACCCCTTGCCGCCCGGGGGCTCCTTTAGGGTGATCCCCGAACATCTCTGGGGCGTTGAAAACAACGTATCCCTCGCGAACATGGATTTCAGTGAATTCGCGGACGCCGTCGATCCAGACGGCATATTTCGCGGCTTTCACGACTCCGATTGAGCCTCCGCCGCTCCAATTCGTACTGCGGCGGCCTCCAGGCCACGCTTACGTTGCTGTCGCGCGTTAACCGGCAGTTTCGCCTGAAACAGGAGGTGTCGCGGCAGGTCCGCTCCTACAGCCCATTGGCGCTCAAGGAGATGATCGTGAACGCGCTTGTGCATCGGGACTACGCCTGCCCCGATCCCGTCGAGATCCTAGTTACGCCGGAGCGAATCGTCACCCGGAGCCCGGGTGGCCTTGTAGATACGGTAGCGGCGCAGATTTACGACCAAGAACTTCAAGCGCTTATCAAGGCCGGTCGGCGCAGCATCAAAGGCTACCGAAATCCGGTCATTTCCGATCTCTTCTACGGCGGCGGCCAGATGGACCATACGGGATCCGGCCTGTCGGACATGTGGAAGGAGACCATCAACAACAATGGCGACGTTGATTTCGGGCCAGGGGACGAGAATAAGGCATTCACGGTCGAGATTCAGGCACGGCCGGAGGCCGTGGACGACATCACTAATACTGCCATCGCGGATGAATCGCAGGTCACACGCTTTACGACAAACCTTCTGCCCATTCATACGATGCCCGATCGAATTTGGCATGCCGGGACAACTGCAACCTATACCGGGGGACTATTTCGCTCCGCGGGCGATCTCCCGGTCCCGCCCGGCCACGTGCAGGACGGCCGTTTCTACACGTTATACGACCTCAATGAGATCACGGACGTGCTGGTGACGCCGTTCGATCCGGGGGATGTCGAGACGATCACGCTGGAAGAACTCATTGGTCTTCCCAACGGGGAGAATATTCTGATTAAACTTCTCGTCGAGGCTCTGCTGGGACATTGCCGCGCACTCGGGATGCAGATCGACTTCAAGCGGAAGCGCGCCCATTTTCCGCGTTTTGAGGAAGAGCAGGAACGTCGAATCACCTACAAGGCGCGGTACAAGCGGGCCACGAGAACGGTGGTAAAGGCGCGGATCAAGCGGGACTCAGGCGAGGTCTCATATTACGAGCACAAGGCGCTTTCGATCTCGGTCGCGCCGTATGGCGCTGAGTGGTGCGTCGTCCTCTCGCCCGGCTACGCGTTCACGCGGAATGGCTTCGGCCGGCTGATCGGCAACGACCTCATAAACAGCCTATCCACGCGCCGCGCCGCAAAAGACTTCAATTCCAGCGTCCACAATGACCTCGCTTTCTGGCAGGCGATGTTGGCAGAACAGACGGAGGGGCTATTCTCGTTACGGCTAGATGCTGGTGATGACCTATCCCGTTTCGCCCCTACTATCGTCATGAGCAACCTGCTTCCTGGTGCGTCCTTGAACTCGAACGCCTTTGAAGAACTTGCGACCTCCCAAGGCGGCCTGGATGAGCTCGATGAGCTTGATAGGGAGCTCTCGGCATTGGCCGACATGGTCGAGCTAGACGACCTCCAGGAGACTGGGCCGGCAAGCCCATTTGAGATAGCAAACGAAGATGACTGAACTGTCGCTGTTCGAGCTGCGTTCGCCCCCTCTGCAATTCGGTGGAGCCGCATCGACGTCGGACCCTAAATCGGGCCTCGACAGTGCAGGCCCCTTCGATCTCCGGTTCGGAGCCGCCAGAAAGGATGCGATCCATGTCGGCGTGATCGGCCCGTCAGACATGATCGACAGTGCCCAGCAATGGCTGACCCGCTGCGCGGCCGGAATACCAACATTCGGCCCAGCCACACCGTTGCGACGGCCGTTCCCCGGCTTTTCCGAGGTATTTCGCAAGAAGCTAGTATATTCGACGCATCTCTCAATCGCGCTTGCCGATGCAGGGGGCAACCCGATCGAGCGGGCGCTCGCGGGCAACGACGCCTTCTCGCGGTTTCAGACAATTGTCGATCTCTACGATGCGGGAATTCAGCGTCTTGCTGGGCGAGACGTAAACCGCCCTGATGTCGTGTTGGTCTGTCTTCCGCAGAGCGTGCTCGACAAGTGCAGAACGGTAGAACGCCAGAACACCGAAGCCGAGCGAGAGCGGGCAAAGGCGATCCGAAAAGCTCGTGCCAGTCGGCAGACCGATTTCTTCGACCTCCTCGATGAAGTCGAAGAAAGCGAGGATGATTTTCTCAAACGCGACCTGCGACATGCACTCAAGGCTCGCGCCTTGGCGGCGCGGTTGCCAATCCAGATCGTTACACCGCGGCTGCTGGAGGACGGTCCCAAAAGCGAGGATCCCGCTACCCGCGCTTGGAACTTCTCGGTGGGCTTATATTACAAGGCAGGCGGCGTTCCTTGGCGGTTGAGCCCGCCCGGACCAGAGACCTGCTTCGTCGGGATAAGCTTCCACCATTATCGGACCAAGCAGCGCCACGTGGTGCAATCGAGCCTAGCACAAGCCTTCTCCAGCGAAGGCGAAGGGTTTGCGATCCGGGGGACGGGAGTGCCGGCAGAGGCGGATCAGCGGCTGAACGTGCATCTATCTGAAGAACAGGCTTATGACCTTGGCCAGCGCATCATCGCAGAATATGGAGCGCGGACGGGGCGTTCTCCGCTGCGTTTGGTGATCCACAAGACCAGCCATTTCGATCACGCGGAGATCAGGGGCTTTCGCGGAGCTCTCGGAGATATTCCGATCGTCAGCCTCGTGACTATGGTCCCGAGCGCATTCCGCCTCGTGCGCTTTGGCATGTATCCGCCCAAGGTTGGCACGATTTGTACGGTGAACGGGGCGCGGACATTCCTCTACACCTCTGGCTACATTCCGGAGATCGAGACTTATCCTGGCCCGCACATACCTCAGCCATTCGAAGTGCGTTCGATCGGCCCCGAAGATCCCTTGGCTGCGGCAACCGACATCTTCAACTTAACACGGATGAACTGGAATACGGCAGATATCCGAGGAAAATGGCCTGTAACGCTCTCTTTTGCTCGACGCGTCGGCGGAATTCTCAATGAATACGGAGAGCAGGATCCGGACGAAACCTCATTCCGATATTTCGTTTAGCAAGAGCGAATTCTTACAATATTGCCGTCGGGGCCGGATAATTTAGCAATGCTGATCCGTGATGTGATAATTGGCAGCTATCTCACCTCTAAACGCCAAACCGGTCAGTCCGCATTCTGCCCAGTTTAAGCCGCTAGGCGGCACCTAAACCAATGTCCGGTGTTGGGAAGCGTCTACGCCCGCGCGAATGGCCGGTTGTGGGTCTTCCCTGCTCCACAACCCACCTGAACGAACGGCTGCATCGCGCCATCGGGCATTCCAAAGCTGCCCGACGGCACTCGGCCAGCCTCAACCACGCCCGCCAGCGCTAACTCGACACCTCACCCTCACATCCTCCCCGCACCAGCACCGTCCCCGCCGTCGTGTCGAACACGATGTCGTCATCGTAGGACGCCTTCGGGTCTCGCCGGTAATGGTTGCGCTCTAGCGCGTTGAAGATCACCG
>JBAZXI010000050.1:0-7216 GCA_041659925.1 Sphingomonas sp. | reverse complement strand
TCACGCTCGGCGGATTGATGCGCGAACAGGTGTGCATCTACATGTGTCCGTGGCCGCGCATCCAGAGCGCGATGCTCGATGAGCAGTCGCTGACCGTTACCTATAAATACTGGCGCGGCGAACCGCGAAGCCGCGGGCTGAAGCGCGCCGAAGCGGGGGCAAGAGCCGGCGGCGTCGATCTCGCGGCGATGGCGGCGGGTACGGCGTCAGCGGGAGGCGTCGGCGACTGCATCGACTGCAACGCCTGTGTCGCCGTGTGCCCGACGGGCATCGATATCCGCGAAGGGCCGCAAATCGGCTGCATCACCTGTGCCCTGTGTATCGATGCGTGCGACGACATCATGGCCAAGGTCGGGCGTGAGCCGCGCCTGATCGGCTATACCACCGACCTCGATGCGCGCCGCGCGAGCCGTGGCGAGCAGCCCCTGTCGGCGATGCGACGGCTGCTGCGACCACGGACAATCATCTATTTCACCGTCTGGGCGTGCATTGGGGTGGCGATGCTGTTCGCTCTTGGCAATCGCACGCGGATCGACTTGAGCGTCACCCAGGCACGCAATCCGCAATGGGTGAGGCTGTCCGACGGCAGTATCCGCAACGGCTATATCGTGAAGATCCGCAATATGGAGGAACGGCCGCGTCAGTTCGAAATCGCGCTTTCCGGCATCGACGGCGTGATGTGGCAGGATAGCGGGTCGCGCGATCATGCCGCGCGCACGGTGCGCGTCTCGGTCGACGCCGATCAGGTCGCCCCGGTCCAGCTCTTCGTCGTGGCGAATGGGTCTGGCGAGCGCCGCGTGCCGATGCATTTCACCGTGCGTGCGCTCGACACCGAGGGCGGCACCGCCAGCGATGCGAGCTATTTCGAGCGGCCCGAGGACGAATGAGATGACACGACGCTTTACCGGTTGGCACATGACCGCGATCATGTGCGCCTTCTTCGCCGTGGTAATCGCGGTGAACTTCCTGATGGCGAGCGACGCGATCCGCACCTTTGGCGGCACCGTCGTCGACAACAGCTATGTCGCCAGCCAGGAATATAATGGTTGGCTGGCCGAGGCCCGGGCGCAGCGGCTGCAGGGCTGGAGCGCAGAACCGGGGAAGGGCGATGGTGGGGCGGTGACGCTTGCCCTGGCGCGCGCGGGGCGACCGATCGAGGGCGCGCGGGTGACGATCGAGGCGAGCCATCCGCTCGGGCGGGTGCCCGCGCGGCTGCTCGTGTTGCGCGACCGTGGTGACGGGCATTATGCCAGCGAACAGGCGCTGCCGGCCGGGCGCTGGCTGCTCAGCATCGACGTGCGCTCGGGCGCCGACCACGCGCGCTTTTCCGACGAAGTGCATTCGTGACGTCACTCGCACCGATCGGCCCGGGTGAGGCAGCGGTGCGTTCGATCTTCGCGGTCGAGGGGCTGCGCTGTGCAGGGTGTATCGCGAAGCTGGAAGGCGCGCTCTCCGCGATGCCGGGCGTGATCGCCGCACGGGTCAATTTCGGTGCCGGGCGGGTCACGGTCGAACATCTCGATACGCCCGACGAGAATGCGCTGTGCGCCGCGATCGATGACCTTGGCTTCCGCGCGCACGTCTTTGCCGGCGAGGTCGAAGCGTCTGGCGACGCGGAGAGCCGCTCGCTCCTGCTCGCCCTGGCTGTGGCGGGCTTTGCGGCGATGAACATCATGCTGCTGTCGGTCGCGATCTGGTCGGGCGCGGATGGCAGTACGCGTCAGATGTTCCACTGGCTTTCGGCGCTGATCGCACTGCCGACGATCGCCTATGCCGGGCGTCCGTTCTTCCGCAACGCCTGGCGTGCGCTACGTCACGGCACCACCAACATGGACGTGCCGATCTCGATCGGCGTTGTCCTGACCGCGGCGATGAGCCTGTACGAGACCGCGACAGGCGGTGCGCATGCCTATTTCGATGGCGCGGTGATGTTGTTGTTCTTCCTGCTCGCCGGCCGCGCGCTCGACAGCGTGATGCGCGCAAGGGCGCGTGACGGCGTTGCCGCGTTGCTGCGGCGTGTGCCGCGCGATGCGCTGGTGTTGATGCCCGGTGGCACGACCCAGCGTCGCCAGTCCGAGGAACTCGCGCCGGGCATGCGCATATTGGTTGCCGCCGGCGAACGGATCGGAGTCGACGGCAAGGTCGAGCAAGGTGACAGCAGCGTCGATCGCGCGCTGGTGACGGGCGAGAGTCTGCCGGAGGATGTGAGCACCGGTTCGGTCGTGCTGGCCGGCACGATCAACCTGTCGGCGCCCCTGGTGGTGCGCGCGACCGCGACCGGCGCCTCGACCGCAATCGCCGATATCGCACGGCTGATGGACAGTGCGGGGCAGGGCAAGTCGCGCTACGTCCGCATCGCCGATCGCGCGTCACGGTTATATGCCCCCGCCGTCCACAGCTTTGCCGCATTGACGCTGGTGGGCTGGTTGCTCGCCGGGGCTGGGCTTCACGCCTCGTTGATGACGGCGGTTGCTGTGTTGATCATCACCTGCCCGTGTGCGCTGGGGCTCGCCGTGCCGATCGCCCAGGTCGTCGCGGCCGGGGCGTTGTTGCGGTCCGGCGTGCTCATCAAGGACGGATCGGCGCTGGAGCGATTGGCGAAAGTCGACCGCGTGCTGCTCGACAAGACCGGAACAGTGACACTCGGCCAGTTGCAAGCGATTAGCGGCTTGCCTACCGACGCTGCCGAACGCAGCGCGCTGCTGGCGCTCGCCCGGACCAGCCGTCATCCACTGAGCCACGCGATTGCGGTGGCACTGGGCGATACCATCGCGACTCCGACGCTCGCTGAAGTGGCTGAGCATCCGGGTCTCGGTATTGAGGCGATGCTCGGCGGCGAGCGCGCGCGGCTTGGGCGAACCGACTGGGTGGCGGGCGAGACGGGGCGCGCCGGCGATGGAACGACCGAAGCGGTGTTCCGTATCGGCGCGGCGCCCGCGCACCACATCATGTTCAGCGACACGCCCCGTCGCGACGCGCGCGCAGCGATCGACCGCCTCGCCGCGCTTGGTCTGGCGCCGGGCTTTGTTTCGGGCGACAGTTCCGCCGTCGTCGATCGTCTTGCCGCCATGCTCGGCATGCCCGGTCGGGCGCGCCTGTCCCCGGCGGACAAGTTTGACGCGGTTGCCGCCCTGGAAGAGCAGGGGCACCATGTGTTGATGGTCGGTGACGGTCTCAATGATGGACCCGCACTGCGTCGCGCCTTCGTCGCGATGGCGCCGGCCTCGGCCAGCGATGTCGGGCAGATGGCGGCCGATGCGGTGTTCCTGGGCGAGGCACTGATGCCGGTGGCGCTGGCGATCGTAGCGGCACGGCGAACGATGCGCGTCGTCCGGCAGAATTTTGCGCTGGCGATTGGTTATAATCTGCTGGCCGTCCCGATCGCGATGGCCGGGATGGTCACGCCGCTTATCGCCGCGCTGGCCATGTCGGGCTCGTCGCTGATCGTCGTGGGCAACGCGTTGCGGTTGCGTCGGGCCGCGCGATGACCGGAGTCGCGTTCCTCATTCCGATCGCGCTCGCACTTGGGCTTGGTGGGCTCGCCGCGTTCTTCTGGGCGGTGCGTTCGGCGCAGTTCGAGGATCTCGATGGTGCGGCAATTCGTATCCTGATCGACGACGATGATGATGAGCATGCCGGCTAGGTCGCCTGCCCGCATCGCGGCGGCGCTGCTCGGCGGCGTCGGTTTCGCCTTTGCCGGCAGTCTGCAAGCCATGCCGATGGCGAGCGACTGGATGGTCGTCGGCACCTGTTCCGGCCATCGCTTGCTGGTCGAACTGCCGGGTCGGCCCGACCGCGACGACCGACACGGCTGCCAGGGCGGCTGTCACGCGACTTGTCGGCGCGATGGCGAGTTGATTGGCGAAGACGAAACCGCATGAGCCCGCCAATAGCCGAGCGACGGTCCGGCGAATTCGGGCTGCCACCCGCGCAGCACGTTTCCGGTCCATCCCCGCAGCAACACTTTCGTAATCGCCACGACACTGGGGCGTAACGCTCCGCTGGCATCAGCGCGGCGTCGGGCTACGCGCACTGGGGGCAGTTGCGCGCTCGCGGCGATAGTCAGTGGGGCGGGACCGGAGATCGACGGTGCCGATGCTTCGCTTGAGAGCGTCGTCACCAGCCAGGGTGGCGGCGCTCTCTCGTCGGGTGTCGAGAGGTGAAGCGCCGGCAAGGCTCGCTATTGACACTAATGTAAGTAAGCTTATTTGTGACATTGTCTGCGGGCAGCCCGCATCAATGCCTGGAGGTCCTCGTGGCCAAAGCAACGACGCCGAACGATCTTGTCATCACCCCACGCGACCTCCGTTTCGGTCGCGGTACGCGCATGCGGCGCTGGTGGCTCGACAACGATCCGTTCGCGACCGCCTTCTACAACGCGCTGTCGGTGACCTTTCCCAAGGGCGAGGGCTTCTTCATCGAAAGCGTCCGCAACTTCCGTGAGGGTACCTCACCACGGCTCCGCGACGAAATCCGCGCGTTCATCAAGCAGGAAGTGGTCCATACCCGCGAGCATGTCGCTTTCAACCGCCAGGTTACAGACCAGGGATACGATGTGACGTTGCTCGAGCAGCATATCGATGAGGCGCTCGCGCTGACCAGGGACAAGCCACCGATCGGCAGCCTCGCCGCGACGATGGCGCTGGAGCATTTTACGGCGATGATTGCGCACCAGTTGATCGCCAACCCGCGCCACCTTGCCGGCGCCGACGAGAACGCCGCTGCGTTGTGGCGCTGGCACGCCGCCGAGGAGATCGAGCACAAGGGTGTCGCTTATGACACCTGGTTGCACGCGACGCGCGACTGGACGCGACGCAAGCGATGGGCCGTGAAGTCGTTGGTGATGCTCGCGACAACGGAGCGCTTTTTCGTCGGGCGTTACAAGGGCATGGTCGAGTTGTTGCGTCAGGACGGCATCACCGGGTGGCGCGCGCATTGCGGCATCCTGTGGTACGCGCTCGGCCGGCCCGGCATGGCGCGCAAGGTCCTCGGCGCATGGCTGGCCTATTTCCTGCCGGGGTTTCACCCGTGGAAGCATGACGATCGCGCGCTGATTGCCCTGGCCGAGAGTGATTACGCAGCGGCGGTATTGCCGCGTGAGGCGCTAGCGGTCTGAGGGCCGGCGATCGATCCGAGCACGCGCGCCACCGGCCAGTTCGGGAAGTTGTACCTGCGTGCGGGGGCCGGTGGAGCGTCCCGCCTGCCACTGCGCGCGGCTGCGGTGGCCGCCGACGCTACGGCAAGCTGCCGTTCGGTCACTCCATCCAATTTCCGGCGCGGTGCAAGCAGAAGTTGCGAAGTCCTACCGCGTCGGTGGATAATTGAGCGCACGCTGATAACCCATCCGCAGAATTAGGCACCGTTAATTTCAGATCCGATAATAAGAAGCTTAGTGGATCGATAATGAGAGGTGCAGGATTTGACGCATTAAACTAATTATACATTACTGATCGCTTGCAATTTTACGTAAAAATTGTTTCAGAAATAATATCCATTATGGATTAATTT
Organism: Sphingomonas sp.; assembly: GCA_041659925.1. Classification (GTDB taxonomy): domain Bacteria; phylum Pseudomonadota; class Alphaproteobacteria; order Sphingomonadales; family Sphingomonadaceae; genus Sphingomonas. Next base: position 1,708 of record JBAZXI010000050.1, on the reverse strand, counting down.
ATTTTGTATGGACATAGTTGGCTTGCTTTGACAAAATTGATCGCAACGCAAGGCGACTTTGCGATCAATCGACTGTAGGAGATCGGGCCGTGACGACGACATTTTTGCTTCGCGATACTACCAATCTCAAAGCGAACGTTGCGCAGGCTTGGGTGGCGGGCTGGATTAACGGTGGAACGACCAATTTTCAGGTGCTGCAGGGCGACGGCAGCTTCGGTGGCGGCGCCAGCCCGGCGTCGGTGCCGTTTTATCTGGTGTCGGCGGTGCCGAGCGTTTCGCTGTCGGTGGCAACCAACGGCAATGACCGGTTGCTGTTTGCGGTGTCCGCGACAAAGCCGACCGCGCTGGCCGTGTCGAGTTCGCAGCCGACGCAATATACCCAATATCCCTATGCCAACACCCCTGGCGTTGCCGCGCCGGGGCCGTTCGACGTTTTCGAGTTCGGCATGGATGCGCAGGATGATGTCAGCGCGGTCAGCGGGTTCGGGCTCAACCTGGCCTTTTCGGTCACGATCGGCGGGGTGTTGCAGCAATTTGGTGCACAAGGGTCGGTGACCCGCGCGGCGATCGGCAAGGCATTCACCGCGTTCATCGACAACGAAGCGAAAAAATTGCCGGCGGCCACGGCCTTTGCGCAACTCCTTTACGACGGCCCGATCACCAGCGGCGCGCCCGCCCCGCCCGCGGTGGACAACCAGTATTTCGCCATCGCTGATCCCAACGACATGCTCGGCGCGCTGACCGGCAACTATGTGAATGCGATCGTCAATCCGTTGACGAGCTATTGGGATTCAACGCTGACCGCATTCTTCGCGGTCGGCAATTACCTGAGCATCAACCTCAGTTCCAACCCGCCGGCACCGAACATCTATTCCGGGGTATCGTCAAAGCAGACCAACCCGAAAACCCGTGTCGAATCCCCGGCATTTACCTTGAGCAACGGTGCCAACAGCTACACCTTCTTCATGCCGCTCGCCTCCGGAGCAACGTTGCCCGGGCAGACCGGTGCGCAATATGTTTTCCAGCAGGCGTTTGGCGATCTCACGCCAGCTGGCAGCGCAGGCGATGCCGGGCTGTTGCAGGACTGCATCTGGGAGGCGCTGTGCCGCGGCGTAGCGCTTGACGGTATTTCGGCGACGGCAATTACCAAGGGCGAAAGTACCGCTGCATGGAACAAGGCGGCAAACTGGTATCAGGCGGGCAAAGTCAGCCACCTTTATGCGAAATTCCTGCATTATTCGACGAGCACTGGCACCGACAGTCGTGCCGGCGGCACGCCAATCATGTACGGTAATGCGGCCTATGGCTTCAGCATGGATGAAAATCCGCTCGGCCCCTATGCCGGTCCCAATGTGCCGTCCAAGACGGTGCAGAACGTGCCCGATGGCTCGACTGTCACCGTCTATGTCGGGCCGTGGGACGTCGTCGTCGACTGACGTCGCGGCCTGCACGTAGCGGGGCGGGTCGTGTGGATGTTCTCGATGGGGCTGGAGTCGCCGTGCGGCGATGGACGTCTTTGCCGCGCGTTCCGGCGGCGGTGCGACCGGAGCGCCCGCCATTGGGACGCCGTCGCGACCACGGGGGGTGGCTTGTCGTTGGACCTTTCCGCGCACCAGTAAAACGGGTTCAAAGCCGTAGTAAAATGCGCACGCTGGCTGCGTGGGAGCGGCCGGATTGCTGGTCGAATCCGCGCGTTTTCAGGGCGAGA
>JBAZXI010000049.1:0-8589 GCA_041659925.1 Sphingomonas sp. | reverse complement strand
CAGATCGCAATACCAGTCGTAAAAAGAGCCGCAAACGCCGCCGATCAACTGCAGGTACCGTGCGCCAGCGGCGTAGGAAACCATCGACATAGCCGGAATCGGCGAGAAGCCGAAGATCCGGTCCGGGCCCCAGGCCTTGATCGTGTGGGCATTGGCTGCGGCAATGATCTCGGTGACCTCGTCCCAGGTCGCCCGAACGAGCCCGCCTGAGCCACGCATGCTGGTATAGGAAGCGCGCTGCTCGGGATTGGCCTGGATCGATGCCCAGGCGACGACGGGCGCCATGGTCGCTCGTGCGCCGCGCCAAGCCCTGAGCAGGCGCGCGCGGATCAGCGGGTATTTCACGCGGTTGGCGGAATAGAGATACCAGGAATAGCTGGCGCCGCGGGCGCAGCCGCGCGGCTCGTGATTGGGGAGCTCGGGACGCGTGCGCGGATAGTCGGTCTGCTGGGTCTCCCAGGTGACGATGCCACCCTTCACGTAGATCTTCCACGAGCACGACCCGGTACAATTCACGCCGTGCGTCGACCGGACGATCTTGTCGTGCTGCCAGCGGTCCCGATAGGCCTGCTCCCAGGTGCGGTCGTCATTGTTCATCACGCCGTGGCCGTCCGAGAATGTCTCGGTCTTCCGGGTGAAGAAGGTGAGGCGGTCGAGGGTATGACTCATCCGGCGATCCTGAATTGCGCAGCGTCGGTGCAACGATGCGAACAGATCCGCCCAGTAGCTTTGATCTTTATCAAAGCATGTACGTGATTATCCCAAGAGTAATGCGTGACTCAGATCACTTATGCTGACCCGAGCCGCATCCGTCCGAGGAACGACACCCATGCATGAAACCGGCCTGACTTCTGCTCCGACGGTGCCGCCGGCCACCGCGATGGAAGCCTTGCGCGCGGTCCCCTGGCTCTGCAACGTCGCGCCGGCGACCCTGGAGCGTCTGGCCGGACAGGCGATGGTGATCCGGCTGCCCAGGGGCGCACAGATCTTCGATCAGGCCGAGATCCCGACCTTCGCACAGTTCCTGCTGTCGGGATCGATCGAACTGCTCGCCGTGCGTGGCGACGAGGAGACCCTGGTCGAACTGGTGCGCCCCGTTGATGCCCTGCTCCCTGCCGCCGTGCTCGGCACATTGCCCTATCTGGTTCGCGCACGCGTGCGCGAAGACGCCGTGCTGCTGCTGGTGCAGGCCGAGGCCTTCCGCGCGGCTGTCACCGCTGATCAGGCGCTGTGCCTTGCCATGCTGGCCTGCCAATCGACCCAGTTCCGGCGCCAGATGAAGCTCGCCAAGGCGATAAGGTTGCGCTCGGCCGAGGAGCGCGTCGGCGGTTTCCTGCTGGCGCTGGCGGAGGTTCACCCCGCAGCCGGCGGAATCCGGCTGCCGCTCGAAAAGCGCCAGATCGCGTCCCAGCTGGGGATGACACGCGAGACATTGTCCCGAACCCTTCCCGCCATGCCCGACCACGGGCTGCGTGTCGTGGGCGACACGCTTTTCGTGGACGACATCGCCGCCGCACGGGCGGCTTTTCCTTATGACCCGCTCATCGACGGGCGGGATCCGATCACGCCGCTTTCCAGCTCGGGGAATCCGCAATGAGCACCGCAGCCGCCCCGACCACTGCGCGCGCACTTGTCGTGCTGTTCGTCTCCACCTTGGCGTTCGCCATTTCCTTTGCCGCGTGGATGATGTTCGGGGTGACGGGCATTCCGATCCGACACGAGCTTGGCCTGAACGCCTCCGAGTTCGGCCTGCTGACGGCCACGCCGATCCTGACCGGCGCGCTGCTTCGGCTTCCCTTCGGTATCTGGACCGACCGGTTCGGGGGGAGGATCGTCATGGCGCTTCTGCTCGCTGGCAGCGCTGTCCCGCTCTGGCTCTCCTCCTATGCGACCAAGCTCTGGCAGTTCCTCGCTATCGGTCTTGCGCTCGGCATGGTGGGCGCGGTCTTCGCGGTCGGCACCCCCTACGTCGCGCGCTTCTTTCCTAGGAATCGGGGCTTCGCGATGGGCGTGTTCGGCGCGGGCGTGAGCGGTGCCGCGATCAATATGTTCGTCGCCCCCCAATTGGTGAACCATTTCGGCTGGCAGAGCGTGCCCAGGGTTTATGCGATCAGCCTGCTGGTCGTCGCCGGCCTGTTCTGGCTGCTCGCGCTCCCCGATCCGGGCAAAAACGCCAACGCGCCGACGATACGCGCGCAACTCGGCGTCCTGCGCGATCCGCGCGTCTGGAAATATTGCCAATATTACTCGATCGTGTTCGGCGGCTTCACGGCGCTGTCGATCTGGATGCCGCAATATTTCCTCAACCAATATCATTTTCCGATCGCCCAGGCCGCGCTCATGGCTGCCTGCTTTTCGCTGCCGGGCGGCGTACTCCGCGCTGCCGGCGGGTGGCTGTCAGACCGGTTCGGCGCACACAAGGTCACCTGGTGGGTGCTGTGGGTCGCGTGGATCTGCCTGTTCCTGCTGTCCTATCCGCAAACCGACCTGATCGTTCAAACCGTGCGCGGGCCGCTCGCCTTCCATATCGGCCTTCCGGCTTGGGGCTTCGCGGCGCTGCTGTTCATCCTGGGGGTGTGCTTCGCCTGCGGCATGGCGTCGACCTTCAAATATATCGGCGACGACTTCCCGACCAACATGGGTGCGGTCTCCGGGATCGTCGGCATGGCCGGCGGGATCGGCGGTTTCCTGCTGCCGATCATGTTCGGCGCGCTGCTCGATATCCTCGGCGTCCCGTCGAGCTGCTTCATGCTGCTCTACGGCATCGTCTGGGTGTCGCTGATCCTCTCCTACCTGACCGAGGTCCGGCGCTTCGCGGTGATCGGTTCGCCGGAGCATGGACAGGTTGCGGCTGCGAATCCGTCTTCCGGTGCGCCGCGCATCGTCCAGGCAGGCTGAGGAGAAAACGCCATGGCATCGACACAGCGTTCAGCTCCTCGACACCGGTCGAGCCCCGTTCCGGCCAAGCCGTCATCGGGCGATTGTCCCTCCGACCGGACAATGGTGCCGGTCGATCGAGCGCTTCGGCTGATTCTGGCGGAGGGCACGACCCGCGCGCTCGAATATGTCGCCCTTGACCGGGCAGGCGGGCGAATCCTCGGGCTGCCGATCGTTGCGCAACGCGCGGCGCCGGCGCGCGATGCGTCTGCCATGGATGGCTATGCCGTGCGGAATGGCGACCTCATCGCGGACTGGAACGCGCTGACGGTGATCGGCGAATCGTTCGCCGGCCATGGCTATGCAGGGGGACCGCTCCCGACCGGGAGCGCGGTTCGGATCTTCACCGGCGCGCCGGTCCCCGAAGGCTTCGACAGGGTGATCCTCCAGGAGGACGTGCGCCATATGGGTAGCCAGGTCCTCGTGCCGCACCCGCGCGCCGAGAAGCGCCATATTCGGCGGGCGGGGTCGGATTTCGCCGCTGGAGATCTGCTGGTGGACGCACCGGCGGCGCTGACGCCCGCGCGTCTCGTCGCTGCTGCCGCGGCCGATATCGCCGAGGTCGCCGTGTTTGCGCGGCCAAAGGTCATGGTCGTCGCGACCGGCGACGAACTGCGCGCACCCGGCGTCGACACGTTGAGGCCGGATATGATTCCGGAAAGCGTGTCGCTCGGGGTGGCCGAGCTCGCGCGAAGTTTCGGCGGTGACGTGACAACCCACCCGCGCCTGCCCGACGATCTCGGCCAGCTCCAGGGCGCGGCGGCGGGGATGCTCGACAAGGCCGACATCGTGGTCATTATCGGCGGCGCATCGGTCGGTGACCGCGACTTCTCGCGCGCCATGTTCGAGCGGGCCGGGTTGAGCCTCCAATTTTCGAAGGTGCTGATGCGGCCAGGGAAGCCGGTCTGGTTCGGCACGGCGCGAGACACGTGCATCCTGGGCCTGCCTGGCAATCCGACCGCGGCAATGATCACGGCGCGGTTGTTCCTTGCGCCGCTCGTCGCGGCAATGGCGGGGCGCGAGGCGCAAACCGCGATTGACTGGCGTACGCGCCCGTTGGCCGAGGGCCTTGAGGCGAATGGGGAGTTCGAGTGCTTTCTCGGCGCGCGGTTGATCGCTGGCGCCGCCAGCGCGTCGGCCAATCGCGATTCGAGCGCGCAGCGCGCGCTGGCAGCGATCGAGGTGCTGATCAGGCGACCTCCGCATGCGCCGGCCGCAGCGGCGGGCGATCCTGTCGAGACGCTTGAATTCTGAACTGCGGCGCACGCCCATTTTGAGGTAATTTCCATGGCCGGTATCGACGAGTCTCTCCGCTTCCTGCCGCTCCGTATCGCGGTGCTGACGGTGTCGGACACGCGCGACGAGGCGACGGACAGTTCCGGCGCACTGCTGACCGAGCGCCTGACGGCGGCAGGACACGATCTTGCCGGCCATACGATCGTTCGCGACGAGGTCGAGGCGATCCGCGACCGAGTCCAGGCTTGGGTGGCTGATCCAGGCGTCGACATCATCCTCACCACGGGGGGAACGGGCTTCACACGGCGCGACGTGACTCCCGAGGCGGTGCGTCCGCTACTCCGGCGGGAAATGGACGGATTTTCGGTCGTCTTCCACGGTGTCAGCCAAGGAACCGTCGGCGTCTCCACGCTGCAGTCGCGCGCGCTAGCCGGACAGATCGACGATACCTTCATCTTCTGCATCCCCGGCTCGACCGGTGCCTGCCGGGATGCCTGGGACATGGTCCTCTCGCTCGAACTCGACAGCCGCTACAAGCCTTGCTCGCTCGCCGGCCAGGTTCCGCGACTCAGCGGGCTGTGCGCATGAACGCAGTTCAGGCCCTTTCCGAACACCACGATCCCGCGCGCGCGGTTGGCCAGCTCGAGGCGGAACGGCGCGCGGGGAACCTCGTCGACGGGTTCGGTCGCCGCTTCTACTATCTCAGGCTCTCGGTCACCGAGGTCTGCAATTTCCGTTGCTCCTATTGCCTGCCGGACGGCTTCCTGAAGACCGCCCCGCTTTCATTCCTCGGCATCGAGGAGATCGCGCGGCTGACGCGTGCCTTTGCGCTTCTCGGTGTCGCCAAGGTGCGCCTGACAGGCGGCGAGCCGACGGTGCGCGGTGATATCGGCGAGATCATCGCTCGTGTGGCCGCGACGCCCGGGATCGACAAGGTCGCGATGACCACCAATGGCTGGAACCTCCACCGGCACGTCGCCGCGTGGCGCGCGGCGGGGCTCACTAACCTCAATATCAGCATCGACGATCTCGATGCCGCCACCTTTGCCGCGATCACCGGCCATGATCGTCTCGACCAGGTCGTTGCCGGGCTCGACGCGGCGCTGGCGCTCGGCATGCGGGCGGTCAAGGTCAACGCAGTCCTGCTCAAGGCGTCGGTACCCGAAAGCTTCGACCGCTTCGCCGCGTTCGTGAAGGCGCGGCCGATCGCGGTTCGTTTCATCGAGCTGATGCGGACGGGCGACAATGTGGACTATTTCGCAGCCAACCATGTGTCCGGCGCGGTCCTGAAGGCGTGGCTTGAAGCACGGGGCTGGTCGGCGCGACCACGCGCCTTCGACGACGGTCCCGCGATCGAATATGAACACCCCGATTATGTGGGGCGGATCGGCCTGATCGCGCCCTATGGCGCCGGCTTCTGCGACAGCTGCAACCGCCTGCGCGTGACCGCCCGCGGCAAGCTTCGACTCTGCCTGTTCGGCGAGGGCGGCGTGGATCTCCGCGACCTGCTCACCGACGACCAGCCCGGCGCGGTCGTGGCGCGCGTGACAGCGGCGCTTGTCGGGAAGTCGGCAGGGCACCGTCTTCATGAAGGGCACTCGGGCGACACGCGTCACCTGGCGCAACTGGGCGGATAGGCATGGGCGTGATCGAGGAAATACGGGCAATGGAATTCGACACCCCGCTTGCCCGCGAGATATGGGCCGCCAAATATCGGCATCCGGACGACCGGAGCTATGCCGACACGATCGCCCGGGTAGCGTCCGCCGTGGCTGAAGCCGAACCGCCGGGCGAGCGGGCGCATTGGGAGCGCAAGTTCGCGGAGGCACTCGCCGATTTCAGGCTGATTCCGGCCGGGAGGATCCTGGCCGGGGCCGGGACCGGGCGCAGCGTCACGCTGTTCAACTGCTTCGTCATGGATACGATCGAGGACAGCCTGTCCGATATCTTCGCCCAGTTGCGCGAAGCTGCGCTGACGATGCAGCAGGGCGGCGGGGTAGGTATGGATTTCTCCACCATCCGGCCGTGCGGAAGTCCCGTGAAGGGAGTCGCGGCGGACGCATCGGGGCCGCTGTCCTTCATGGATTGCTGGGATGCCATGTGCCGCACCATCCTGTCCGCCGGCCAGCGGCGCGGTGCGATGATGGGATGCCTGCGCATCGACCATCCCGATATCGAGGCGTTCATCGACGCCAAGCGCGATCCCCTGCGCTTCCGCAATTTCAACCTGTCGGTGCTGGTGACCGATCCTTTCATGGCGGCACTCGAGGCGGATGCGGAATGGCCGCTGACGTTCGGCGGAAAGCTGGTCCGAAGCGTATCGGCACGGGCGCTCTGGGAGCGCCTGATGCGCGCGACCTATGATTGTGCCGAGCCCGGAGTGATCTTCATTGATCGGGCAAACGCGCGCAACAATCTGGCGCATTGCGAATGGATCGCGGCGAGCAACCCATGCGGCGAGCAGATGCTGCCACCCTATGGTGCATGCCTGCTCGGGTCGATCAACCTGGCTCGGCTGGTTGAGCATCCCTTCGAAGAGGGTGCCGCGCTGGATGAGGAGGCGCTTGCCGACCTGACGCGAACGGCGGTCCGGCTGCTAGACGACGTGATCGACATTTCCCGCTATCCGCTTCCGGACCAAGAGGCCGAAGCGAAAGCCAAGCGGCGAATCGGCCTCGGTGTTACGGGTCTCGCGGACGCCCTTCTCTTCTGCGGTGCCGCTTATGGCGACGCGCGGGCGATCGAGTTGATGCGTGGCTGGCTGGGGACCATCAAGCGCGAAGCCTATCGCGCCTCTGCCGCGCTCGCCGCCGAGAAGGGGCGCTTCCCGGTCTATGACTCGGTCATGCTCGACGCCCCGAACGTGCTCGACCTTGACGACGAGACGCGCGCCATGATCGCCGAGCACGGCTTGCGCAACGGCTGCCTGACCTCGATTGCCCCGACCGGAACCACATCGCTGCTGGCTGGCAATGTGTCGTCGGGGATCGAGCCGGTGTTCGCCTATTCCTATACGCGGCGAATTCGGGAACCCGACGGCAGCACGCGCGAGGAAGCCGTGGAGGATTATGCCTTCCGGGTTTGGAAGCAACTGCGCGGTGACGAACCCCCGCCGCCCCAGCTGTTCGTCAGTGCCCAGACGCTCGGCCCCGCCGATCATCTCGCGATGCAGGCCGCAGCGCAGGCGCTGATCGATAGTTCGATCTCGAAGACGATCAACGTCCCCGAGGATATTCCTTTCGAGAAATTCGTCGGCATCTATGCCGAAGGATATCGGCTCGGCTGCAAGGGCATGACCACATACCGGCCCAATCTGGTCACCGGGTCGGTCCTTTCGGTCGAGGTCGCGCAGGACCTACCGGAGGCGCAGGGTGTGACGCTCGACGAAAGCCCGCTGGTGCCACGCGCGGAGGCGCTGCCGGGCACGACCTACAAGCTCAAATGGCCCGAGAGCGCACACGCAATCTATGTGACGATCAACGATATCGAAACCGGCGGCGTCCGTCGCCCGTTCGAGATCTTCATCAACTCGAAGAACACCGAGCATTATGCGTGGAGCGTCGGGCTCACGCGGATGATCTCGGCGGTATTCCGGCGCTCCGCCGATGTGTCCTTCGTCGCGGAGGAACTCAAGGCAGTGTTCGATCCGCGCGGCGGCGCCTGGATGCAGGGCCGCTACGTGCCGTCGCTGCACGCGGCGATCGGGGACATCATCGAACGCCATATCGGTGCGCGCGAGGCCGAGCTGCCGATTGACCTGCCCGACGCCCCGGCGCTGCAGCGGCCGCCGCGCTGCTGCCCGCGCTGTGGCGCGGCGGCGATGATGCGGTCGGAAGGCTGCGAGACCTGCCTCGAATGCGGACATTCGAAATGCGGATAACTCTCTACCCCCCGGCACATCAGGAGCGATCATGACTGACGGAGCATCCATTCGCCGCGCCCGCCTCGCCGCCAGTCCGGCGCTGTTTCGCGGCAGCTTTAGGCCCTTCTTCCTCGGTGGTGCGCTCTGGGCGCTCGTTGTGCTCGTGCTTTTCATCTGCGCGTTGAGCGCAACGATCACACTGCCTACGGCGTTCGACACCATAGCCTGGCATCGCCACGAGATGCTGTTCGGCTATCTCGGCGCGGTCATCGCCGGGTTCCTGCTGACCGCGATCCCCAACTGGACCGGTCGCCTGCCGATCGCTGGCGCGCCGCTTGCGGCATTGGCGGGACTGTGGCTCGCGGGGCGGATCGCCATATTGTGCTCGGCCCTGGTCGGCGCGCCCCTCGCGGCAGTGCTCGACGTCGGATTCCTGCTCACACTGGCGCTCGTCGCCGGCCGCGAAGTTCTGGCCGCGCATAACCGTAACCTGCCGGTCGTCGGCATGGTGTTGCTGCTGGCCGTCGCCAATGGACTCGATCACGCCGAGGCGA
>JBAZXI010000048.1:0-8667 GCA_041659925.1 Sphingomonas sp. | reverse complement strand
GGGCGTTTCGATGGGGCGAGCCCAGACACTGTCACACCTTTCCAGATCGTCTCACCAGCGCAGTGGCGCCAATCAGCGCAACGATACCGGCGATGGCGCAGCCTGCCCCGAATGCAAGCACGTGCGCAACCGCCTTGTCGCCGATCGACATGCCCGCCAATATCGGCCCGAGGCTCGACCCGATCAATTGTGCGCTACCGATCAGCAATGCCGCACGCCGGCTGGGATCGGCGGCGATGACGACCGGGATCTGAAACGGCAGGACGAACAGCCAGAAAAAGCCGAACAAGGCCGTCGCTGCCACGAAGGTCGCAGCGGTCGGCGGTGTCGCCATAATCGCCAGCAGGCCGAGGTTGATGAGCCCGACAAGCACGATCGTCGCCCGCGCGGGCAATCGCCCCGCCAATATCGCCGCCGTGCCCGCCCCTACCACCTGCATGGCAAGCGTGAGGGGCGCGACGAAACGGATTGTCGTCGGCGCGATGCCGTACTCGAGCGCAAGAGGTTCGACATAGACCCAGACCGCGACGACGAAAGCGAGATAGAGCGCAACGCCTGCCAGCGCGAGCAGCCCCGGCGCCGATGGCAAGAAGCCACCACCCCTGTCGTCGGCGACCAACGGCTGATAGGCATGGGGCAGCCATGGGAGCGCCAGCAGGCCCGCCAGCGTAACGCCACCGAGCGCGACAAAACCGGCCGTGCTATCGGCCGCCGAATAGCCGATCGCGCTGGCGAAGACGAGTTGCGACAGCGTCTGCGCCGCCAGATAGATGCCCGACCAGCGCTCGGGCCGATCTGTGCGCACGATGAAGCCGATCGCGATCCAGATCAGCACCCCCTCCCCCAACCCGGCGGCGACCCGCGCGGCGATGAGGGCACCACTATCCAGAAATGGAGTCAGTATGTCGGCGGCGGCGGTGAGCAGCAACGCGCCACCAGCGACAGCGCGGAGCCGGGTTACCGGCAGGCAGGCGCCCGCGGCACCGGCCGCGATCCCCATCACCAACAGTTCGAGTGTCGCGACGATGCCAAGCGCGCCGAGCGACAACCGTCCTTCCGCCACCAGCGCGCCGAGCAATTGCGGCTGCAAGCCGGGTATCATCACGCCGATCACGCCGACGAAAAGAACCGCCAGCGCGCGTTCGGCAGGAAGGTTCATCGTGCGCGGCCGCGCGCGCTGACCGGCCACATCGTCGTCAGCGTCTCGTCGCGGACGACATGGTAATAATCGTAGAGATTTACCGTCGGATCGCAGTGCGGGACAGTCAGGCTCACCGCGTCGCCAGGGCGCAATTGGAGGCCGATATCGGGCGCGACGAGGGCGGCGTGCTCGTCGCCCATGAAGACAAACAACGCATCGGTAGGAGCCCCGCGCTGCACCTGCGCAACGCCGCCATCGGTCGATAGCGACTTGAAGCCAGCGTCGATCGTGACCAGCGCGGCGTGGTTCGCGCTCACGACGCGCGCATCGACCGACAGCGAGGTTTCGAACGGCGGCGCGGGGTCGTCAGCGAGGTCGCAATCGAGATACTGCTTGTCCATGAAGACGTAGGATCCAGCCTGAAGCTCGGTGAACACGCCGAGTTCAAGGTCGATGCGATGCGTGCCGGTGCCGGATCCGGTGACGATTTCGGGCGGATAGCCGGCTTCGGCCAGGGCCGCGATCACGGTCCGGAGATAATCGGTGCGCTCGACGATCGCGTCGCGCCGTACCGCATAATCTTCGAGATGTTGCTGTGCGCCACAATAATATTGCACCCCGCGATAGGTGAGGCTCGACGATCGCGCGATCGCTTCCGCCACGGCGACCGCGGCCTCTGGCGAGGCGACCCCGGTGCGCCGAATGCCCGGATCCACGTCGATCACCACGTCGAGCATCGCGCCCGCCGACGCCAGCGCATCCTGCCATCGCTCGACCATGTCGGGATTGTCGATCACTGCCATCAGTCCGATTCCGCGCTTGGCCAGCGCCGCCAACCGTTCAATCGCCGCCGGCGCACTGACCGGCGAGGTGATGAGCAACCCCGTGATCCCGCCATCGGCCAGTACCTCGGCCTCGCCAATCTTGGCGCAGCATAAACCGACCGCGCCAGCCGCTATCTGCCGTCGCGCGATATCGACGCTCTTGTGGGTCTTGGCATGCGGCCGCAGGTTGACGCCACGCGCGGCCGCGAGCGTCTGCATCGTCGCGATATTGCGATCGAGCTTGTCGATATCGAGCACCAGCACCGGGGTATTGAGCGCACTGCGCGAACCTTGTTGTCCGATCAGATGGGCGTGCAACGACAGATCGTCCATCAGGCAAACAACTCCCGCATGTGCTGGTTGAGGAATTTCCCGGCGGGGTCGACCGCGCGCCGCACTTCGCGGTAACGCTCCGCCATCGGATAGAGACGATCGACATCGTCGCGCGTGAGCGTATGGCGCTTGGCCCAATGCGGCCGGCCGCCATGCGCCCGAAATATCGCTTCCGCATCGGCAAAGAGCCCGCGCCACGGCATTTTGGCATATTGGTGCATCGATATTGCCGCGACCGGCCCGGCATTCATCGGGCTCATCCAGATATCGTCGCCGGCGACGACGCGATACTCGAACGGAAAGGCGACCGGAAGGCGCTTGCGCCTGATCCAGGCGACCACCTCGTCAAGCGCCGCCAGCCCGGCGGCACGCGGCAGTTCATATTCCATCTCCTCGAAACGGATCGTACGGTCCGAGGGGAATATGGCATGCGCCGGCCCACGCCGGGCGCTGTTCAAGTTGGTCTTCATCATTATCCGCTGCAATGTCGGGATCAGCGCCGGCACGAACGCGCCGACATCGAGCAGGCGGCGAAAGCTGGTCTCCTCGATGTCGCTGGTCGATGCGGGCGGGTCGCACGGGTCGCAAGGTTCCAGCGTCTTGAGGATGGCGCTGTCGGCGTGCGGGAAGAGCCAGAATTCGACATGACGTCGCTGTTCGACAAACTCTTCGAAACGTTCGCGCACCTCGCGCCACGGCATTTTTTCGATCCGTTCGGCGAGATGATAGGCGGGCACCAGATCGCATTCGATTTCGGTGGCGATGCCAAACAGGCCGAGCGACAGGCGCTGCGCCTGAAAGATGTCGGGTTCGGTCGTCGCATCACACCATAACGACGCGCCATCCGCGCCAATCAGTCGAAAGCCGCGCGCAAAGGTGGCAAGATTGCCGAGATCCCGTCCGGTGCCGTGCGTGCCGGTCGCCATCGCCCCGGCAAGCGATTGTGGGTTCACGTCGCCCTGGTTCGCGAGCGCCAGCCCTTGCTGCCACAGCGCCTCGGTCAGCCGCTTGATGCTCCATCCTGCCGGGATGCGCGCGGTCTTGCGATCGGGTGCGACGACCAGCGTACCGGCCAGATCCTCGAGGCAGACGATTTTCCCATCCGACGCGCACAACGGCATGAACGAATGCCCCGCCCCGACCGCGCGCACCATTGTCGCGTCGCGCACGACCGACGCCAGTTCCGCCTCGTCTTTCGGGCGCAGCACCGACGCAGTCGATGCGACGCTACCGGACCAGTTCGACCAGCTCATTGGGCCGCCGTCCCGATCGGACCGTTCTCGACGGTGCAGGTGCCCTTGAGCGACAGGATATAGCTGACGATCAGGTCGGTCCCTTCCTTGTGTGCGAGGTCACGGCCAAGCTCGGGCATCATCACGCCGGGGTCGGTGCTGGCCAGCCGATAGGGCAGGATCGAGCGGTCGGGCTGGCCCGGCACGACATCGAACGGACGATCGCCCGTACCGCGCCCGGCGGCAACCGGCGGCTTGCACATGCCAAGGATGCGCGGATCACTCGTCGCGGCGTCGAGCCATAGCCCCGATACGCGGGCCGCCCCGACGCGATTGTGGCAATGGCTGCAATTGATATCGAGATAGCTGCGTGCGCGCGCCTCGATCGTCGCCGAAGCATCCTCCCAGTTGGCATTGTGTGGCGCGCCGCTGGCGGGAACGCCGGCAAGATACCCCATCGTCACGAGTCGCTTGAGCTGGTTCATCGTGCCGCCCTCCCCTGGGAAATCGCGGTTGAGGTGGCGCGCCTTGAGCCCGATCGGGTTGATCGCGCGGGTAGTGAAATCCTGTGCATGGCAGCCGGCACACTGGTTCTGGTTCGGGACGGCATAATCGAACGGCGTACGGCTGGCGCCATCGATCATCGTGAGCGGCACATCCGCTCCGGTCCGGGCGAGCGTGGCGTCCTTGCCGTCGGCATCCCACAGATAGGGCAGCGCGGTCCAGCCGTTCGCACGGCGCACCAGCAATCTCGTCTCGATCAATCGGACATGGCGAAGGTCGAGCCCGTCGACGCCCGACTGGTAGGTCGCGGGCGTCATCTTCACCACCTCGCCGCTGGTCTGCGGCTGCGCGGCGGAAGCGGGCGCCGTGTAGTAGAAGGTCTTGGTAACGATCGTGCCGACCGGGAAATCGAACCAGCGATCGGCATTGTACGTCGCATGCACGCCCTTTGGCATCCAGATCGTGCGCCATTTCTGGGCGTAGTCGCTGAACAATGGCGTTTGCAGCTCATAGGTCACCATGCCCGGCCGCGGCGTGATGCGACCGCCGGCAATGCCGAACAGCCCCCAATCGGATAGCTTCTCGGGGTTGCTGTCGGCATGGAATGCGACCGCATCAGGCTTGGTGCCACAGGCAGCGAGGAGCAACGCCGCACAGAGCGCGGCCAGAATGCGCAAGTTCATGGGAGACCGATCACAATGGCTTGCCGCTGTCCTTCGTCATCGCAGCGGGGAGGGAGATTTCCGGCAAGCGGGTGGCAGGCGCGCAGTTCATCCCGGTCTCGATCCGCGCATGGGCGAACTTGCCCGGGCCATCGACGTTGAGCAACTTGGCATCACCGTTCTGGACGCAGATGCCGGGGCTCTTCAGCTTGGGGTTGGTGAAGCCGTCCCACATCGCATCGGGCAATCTGCCGTCGTTCAGCGCCATCAGCGGGGCATAGCGCGCGGCGGGCGCGGTGCCGCCGCCGGAAAAGCGGTTGCCGGTGATGTAGATATTCTCGGGATATGGATCATAGGCCGCAGCGATTCCGCGCGAGGTGTCGAAGCCGGTCGAATAATAGCTCGAGATGATGACGTTGGCGGTCTTGTTGTCCTTCACGTCATTGTCGAAAATCTCGACCTCGTCGTTGGAATTGACGATCACGCCCGATCCCGCCGGCACCGAGCTGACGGCGCTGCCCTTGGCGCCGAAATTGGCGTGATTGTTGGCGAAAACGGTGTTCCGGTAGACACGGGTCTTGCTGCCCGGCACCGGCAGATTGGGCATGTTGAACACAAGGATACCGCCGGTATTGCCGGTCGCGGTGTTGCCATAGACGTCGGCGTGGCTCGAATTTTCGATCTCGATGCCGGCGACATTACCCTCGGCGCGGTTGTCGCGGACGATGATGTTGTTCGACTGGCCGACATAGATGCCGGCATCCGACGCGCCCTTCACCACCGATCCTTCGATCAGCACGTTGGTCACCTGCACCGGGTACAGGCCGTAAGCCCCATTGGCGGTGCTGGGGCCGCGGGTCCACTCGGCGCGGACGCGGCGGATCACGGCATTCTTGACGCCGTTCACCTTGAGCGCATCGCCCTTGCTATCCTCCAGTGCGAGATCCTGGATGGTGAAGTCGTCACCGGTGACGAGCATCCCTTCCGCGCCCGATGTCTGCCTGGCGAAGGACAGGATCGTCTTGTTCATGCCCGCACCGCGCACCGTCACGCCATTGCCGGTCAGGCTCAGGCTGCGGCTCAGCGCATATTTCCCGGCCGGGATGTCGATCACGTCGCCGGGCTTGGCGTCGAGCAACCTGGCCTGCAGGTTCTTCTCGAAATCGGGGTCGATCACGAAGCCTTGCGCGTCGGTCTTCGGTTTGTTGCTGCAGCCGCCGGCCAGCGCCAGCACGGCGACGCAGCCGAGCAGTGCGATCCTGTTCGCCTTCATCCTCTTTCCCCTCGTCATTCTAGAATTTCAGGCCAAATTCGACGCCATAGAAACCGGGACGATCGGCGCGGACATAGGGCGTCTGGAAAATGTCCGCCGAAATCGGGTTGAGCGTACGGTAATAGCGCTTGTCGAGCAGGTTCTCGGCATAGACAGCGACCGAAAGGTGGTCGCCGGCGAAGCGCCAGCCTAGCTTCGCGTTGACGATGTTGCGCGCCGAGCGCAGCGCGCCGAGCTTCGACCAGTCGACGAACGGGGCGATCCCGGCGTCGGTCGCGCGCTGTGCATCGTTGGCGCGCGTCGCCGAGGTGTAGCTGTAACTCGCATCGGCGAAGATCGCCCCGCTTCCGGTATCATGGTCGTAATGCGCGCTGAGAATCCCGCGGAAGGTCGGTTCGCCCGTGGGCTGGCCGGAGATGTCGACACCCTGCTCGATCCGGGTCACCCATTTGGAGTTGATAAGACCCGCCGTCACGCCGATCCGCAGGTCGCGCGACAGGACGAACTGGGTGTCGAGATCGATGCCATAGGCCTCGGAATCGCCCGATCGCGTGACATATTGCGGCAGGCAGACCGCTCCGGCCGGGATCGGCGAGGCGAGACAGGCCGGGTTGGTGTTCGCCTCGAGGCTGATCGACTGGCGGTTCTTGTATTTGAAATAATAGCCCGACAGGTTGAAGCGTACGTGGCGGTCGAACAGCGACGATTTGATGCCGCCCTCGAAATTCCACACCTTTTCGGGCTGGAAGAAGGAGTTGATCTCGGTCGAGTTGAACCCGCCCGCCTTGTATCCGCGCGACGCTGAGGCGTAGAGATGGACGTCGGGACTGGCGTCATATTGCACCACGAAGCGCGGGCTGACGTCGTTGAAGGAGGCGCGGCGTGTGAACGGCACGCCCTCCAGCGGGCCGACGTCGAAGATGACGCCATTGGGGCCGACGGTGGCATTGTAGAAGTCGGTGACGCTGATCGGCACGTCGGGAAAAAGCGGCGCACCGATGATCGCGTTATAGAGCGAACCCGGCGCCGAAATCGCGTCGAGACCGGGGGCGACGAAGCCGCCATTGGTCCAGGTGAAGCGCTTGAGATCGTGGGTGTAGCGAATGCCCGCCGTCAGGCTCAACCGGTCGGTTACCTTGTAGGTCGCGTCGCCGAACGCGGCGTAGGAATCGTTCGCCGCGCGATTGTTCATGTCCTCGCGATATTGCAGGCCGAACACCGGGAGGCCGCCGTATAAGTTCAGCAGGCTGAAAATGGGGAAGCCCGCCGCCTGCCCGAGAAGGCGATCGAGTGAGTCGGTGAGCAGTGTCGCCGCGCTCGTCTGATATCCGCGTTCATGGAAGTAGCTCACCCCGGCAATCGCGCTGAGCCGATCATTGTCGAACCCGAGCCGGAATTCCTGATAGAGGCTGCTGTTCCGTTCGATATTCTCGGTATCGAAATAGCGCGTCGGATCGGCCGTGCCGTCCTCATCCTCGCGGTTGTGTGTTTCGAAATGTTTGAACGAACTGATGCTGGTCAACGTGAACGGCCCGCTATGGTGCGTCGCGGTGAACGAGACAGCGTTCAGGACACGTGTTTCCCTGTCGCCGATCACGTCGTTGCTGTACGGGCCGGCGGGGTCGGTACTCAGCGCCGCAAGGCTGATACCGATCGAAAAGGGGCCGTCCTTGCTTGTATCGTCATGATCATAGGCAAGCACGAAATCCGTGTCGCCGCTCGGCGCCCAGCGCAACGCGGCGCGCCCCGACTTGTTCTTCTCGCCCTCGCGCTTTCGTCCCGTCAACGCGTCGGTGAGATAGCCATGGCGATAATTGCTGACGCCATTGAGCCGCAGAAAGAGCGTGTCGGTGATCGGGATATTCACCGTCGCGTCGGCGCGAACCTTGCCGTAATTGCCGAGTTGCAGCGTGCCGAAGGCTTCGCGCTTGTCGCTCGGTCTGGCGGTGATGATCGAGATCGCCCCGCCCGACGTGTTGCGCCCGAACAGCGTGCCTTGCGGCCCCTTGAGCACCTCGACGCGCTGGATATCGTTGAAAAAGATCAGTGCCGAGCCCGATCGCCCCGAATAAATGCCGTCGATGAAAATGCCGACCGACGGCTCGGTGCCGATGCCGAAGTCATCGGTCTGCACGCCGCGGATCGCGAACGACGGTTGCGTCACCGAGGTGTCGTTGATCGACAGGCCGGGCGTAAAGGTGTCGAGATCACCGATCGATTCCGCGCTCAGCGCAGAAAGGCTCGCCGCGTTGAAGGTCGTGATGCTGATCGGGACCTTCTGGAGCGACTGTTCGCGCCCCTGCGCGGTAACGATGATATCGACGACCTGGCCGCGTTCGTCATTTGGCGTCGCCGCCGTCTGGCCGCCAGGCGGTGCCGCATCGGCTGGCGTCGTAACGACCTGCCCCGCTACGGGCGCCGCCCAGATTGTCGCGGCACCGGCCAATAGCCTGGTCTTGCGCCACATCGTCATCATCTACCTCCCCCCGAGAACGCGATAACAGGGAGGAAGCTATCGCCAATATGTAGCGAACGCTATCGTTTTTTCGGAAAGGCACTCTCGCCCTGAAAACGCGCGGATTCGACCAGCAATCCGGCCGCTCCCACGCAGCCAGCGTGCGCATTTTACTACGGCTTTGAACCCGTTTTACTGGTGCGCGGAAAGGTCCAACGACAAGCCACCCTCCGTGGTCGCGAC
>JBAZXI010000047.1:0-10195 GCA_041659925.1 Sphingomonas sp. | reverse complement strand
GGGCGCGCATCCCCGACCAGCCCGATGCCGATATCGCGCGCATCATCGCCGAGCGCCGCAGACAGGTCGCGCGCGAGAGCGAGAAACAGGCGGTCCGGGACGCCGCGCGCTTCAAGGCCGCGGTTGAAACCGAGGTCGCGCGGCGCCTGGCACCGCCGTGAATTCCCCCGCGCGATTGCCTGCCGCGCGCGCCTCGGGCAAGGAACGCCCCGGCATTGGCACCGTCGCCCTGCCCGTTCGGAGTCCCGCGCTTTTGGCCCGCAAATTCCTCTACGCCGTCGTCGTGCTGATCATGCTGGCGGTCGCCGGCCTGTTCGCCTTTCGCCTCTATGGTCCGCAACTCATGCAATTGGCGTTCGTCCCGACCAGCGCCTTCGAGGAGCTCCCGCGCCTGCCCGGCAACGCCTATGGCGACGCTAAGATGTGGATCGCGCGGCCCGACAAGCCCGGCAACCCGGCATTGTGGGCGCCCGCCGGCTATCGCCCCGCCGCCACGCCCGAGGCGGCGGTGTTCTTCATCCACCCGACCTCCTATCTCGTCCGCGCGCGCTGGAATGCGCCGCTCGACGATGCCGAGGCCAATGCTCGCGCCGCCTTGTTCCTGCGCGGCCAGGCCAGCGCCTTCAACCAGGTCGGCGCGATCTGGGCGCCGCGCTATCGCCAAGCCGCGTTCGGCGCCTTCCTGACCGACAAGCCCGAGGCGACCAGGGCGATCGACCTCGCCTATCGCGACGTGCTGCTGTCGTTCGACCAGTTCCTCGCCCAGGCCGGCGACCGCCCGATCATCCTTGCCGGGCATAGTCAGGGCGCGATGCATCTCGTCCGCCTGCTGCACGATCGCATCGCCGGCACCCCGCTCGCGAAGCGCATCGTCGCCGCCTATGTCATCGGCTGGCCGATCTCGCGCACCGCCGACCTCCCCGCGCTCGGCCTGCCCGAATGCACCGCCGCCGCGCAGGCCGGCTGCATCCTGTCATGGCAAAGCTATGCCGAGCCGGCCGACCCGAGCGCGATGCTCGACAAATATGATGCCTCGACCGGCCTCGACGGCGCGCCCCGCAAGGGCAGCGCGATGGTCTGCACCAACCCGATCACCGGCATGGCCGGCGGCACGGCGCCGCCTTCCGCCAATCTCGGCACGCTGCTCCCGTCGAAGGACCTGGCGAGTGCATCGATCATCGCCGGACATGTCGGCGCCCGCTGCGATACCCGCGGCATCCTGCTGATCGGCGCGCCGCTCGACCTCGGCCCCTATGTCCTGCCGGGCAACAACTACCATGTCTTCGACTACGGCCTGTTCTGGGCCAATGTCCGTGCCGATGCCGCGCGCCGGCTTGCCGCGTTCAAGGCGGCGCGATGATCGTCACCACCGATCGCGTCGCCTTTCGCGATGCCCTGCCCAATGGCGGGCGGCTGATCGGGCTCGATGTCGGCACCAAGACGATCGGCGTCGCGCTGTGCGATGCCGGGTGGAGCTTCGCCAGCCCGGCCGAGCTGATCCGCCGCACCAAGTTCCAGAAGGACAAGCTCGCGCTGGTCGCGCTGATCGCGGCGCAGCAGGTCGTCGGCATCGTCATCGGCCTGCCGCTCAATCTCGACGGCAGCGAGAGCCCGCGCAGCCAGTCGAGCCGCGCCTTTGCCCGCAACCTGCTCGATCTCGGCCTGCCGATCTTCCTGCAGGACGAACGCTGGTCGACCCAGGCCGTCACCCGCACGCTGCTCGAACAGGACGCCAGCCGCGCCAAGCGCGCCGAACTGGTCGACAAGATGGCCGCCGCCTATATCCTGCAAGGCGCGATCGACGCGCTGGTGGCGGTCTAGCGTGAACGCGCGCCGCGCTATTCGGTGCATGTCACCGGGCGGCGGGGTGCAGCCCCTGCACCGAGGCGCCCAGCGCCTTGCGCCGTTCCTCGCCGGCGCGGCGCAGCACCTCGCGCGGGGCGTTGAAATAGGCCAGCGGGGTCATCCCCATGAACGTTTTGAAATCGCGGTTGAAATGCGCCTGGTCATAATAGCCGGCGTCGATGATGTCGCTCAGCGGCCGGTCGAGATGGTCGCGCACCGCACCCAGGGTGCGCAGGAAGCGCTGCCGCGCGATCAGCCGCACCGGCGTGAAACCGAAGACGCGTCGGCACAATCGGCTGAGTGTGCGGCGCTCGACCCCGACCTTGTCGGCGAAATCGCCAACGTCCTCGACCTCGCCCGAGACCAGCACCGCATGGACCAGCCGCGCCATCGTGTCGCGCCCGCTGGTCCGCGCGGCGCGCGTTTCCAGCAATTGGTCGAGCATCTCGACCTGTTCGCTCTCACTGCGATCGCGCAGCGCGCGCATCAGCGAATCGCCATCGACATCCAGGAGATCGCCGAGTTCCACCATCCGATTGGCGAACCGGCTGGCATCTCCACCCAGCAGCCGCAGCCAGCCGAGCGGCGTGAGACCGATGCCGAGCGAGCGACCGCCATTGCCCTCGAACCGTCGCCCGCGATCGGTCGGGCCAAACAGGGTCGCGGTGGGCGCGACATAATAATCGTCCCGGTCGAATTGTTCGAAGCGCCACGTCCCGCTGAAACCAAAGCGGATATTGCCCCATTCGGGATGAAGGCTGTCGCTCAGCGGATCGGGCGCGTCGACGATGTAATAGGAGGTGACCAACTCGCGCAGCGCGGTCGTCGGCAGATGGAATCGCACCTCAGGCGCCCGCCACCCCGCAGGCTTCGCTTGTTCTTCCGGCATGTCGACCCCCGACCCGCCCCATGCCTGCCCGGCGGAAGGTCCGGGCGACCAGGGTCGTCCAACCTTTTATTCCCACCACCGGGAAAGCATAGAATATTTTCAACGCCGGCACGGACACCGGGGCGCGGCGACTTGCATCGCCGGGCCGCCCTCGTTACGCGAGCGCTTTAATGTCAGCTTCCGATCATCGCCCCGCTACCCTGATCGCAGGGGGTGCGGTTTTCCCGCATCGCCACCTCATCGGGATCGGCGGCCTCCAGCCGCATGAGATCACCTTCCTGCTCGACGAGGCCGAGCGCTGGGTCGAGGCCAATCGCGCGCATGCCGCGCCCGACCGGCGGCTCGACGGGCTGACGCTGATCAACGCCTTTTTCGAGAATTCGACCCGTACGCTGCTGTCGTTCGAGATCGCCGGCAAGCGCCTCGGCGCCGATGTCGTCAACATGCATGCGGCGCAAAGCTCGGTGAAGAAGGGCGAGACGCTGATCGACACTGCGATGACGCTGAACGCGATGCGTGCCGACATGATCGTCATCCGCCACATGGCCTCGGGCGCGGTGCGGCTGATCGCCGACAAGGTCGATTGCCCTGTGCTCAACGCCGGTGACGGGCAGCATGAACATCCCACCCAGGCGCTGCTCGATGCACTGACGATCCGCCGCCGGCGCGGTTCCGTCGCCGGGCAGCGCGTGGTGATCTGCGGCGACCTGCTGCACAGCCGCGTCGCGCGCTCCAACATCCTCGCGCTGACCGCGCTCGCCGCCGAGGTCCGCGTCTGCGCGCCCTCGACGCTGATGCCCGCCGGGATCGAGCGGATGGGCGTCACGCCGTTCACCGATTTCGACAGCGCGCTGGAAGGTTGCGACGTGGTCATGATGCTGCGCCTCCAGAACGAGCGGATGAGCGGCGGCTTCGTGCCGTCGAACCGCGAATTCCACCTGCGCTACGGCCTGACGCTCGATCGCCTCGCCCGCGCCAAAGACGACGCGCTGGTCATGCATCCGGGGCCGATGAACCGCGGCGTCGAGATCGACTCCGCCGTCGCCGACCATGCCACGCGCTCGGCGATCACCGAACAGGTCGAGATGGGGGTGGCGGTGCGCATGGCATGCCTCGACATACTGACGCGCCGCACGCGCGGCGTGGAGGGCTGGGCATGACGACCCCTCCCCTCGCCTTGCTCGACGCGCAACTCGTCTGCCCGATCGCCGGCGTGTCGCGCGGCGCCGTGCTGGTCCGCGATGGCGTGATCGCCGCGACCGGCACGTTCGAGGTCCCGGACGATGCCGAGACGATCGATTGCGGCGGCAAGATGCTCGCGCCGGCGATCGTCGATCTCGGCGTGTTGGCGGTCGATCGCGCCGCGTGCCATGCCGGCGGCATCGTCCGCATCGGGCTGATGCCCGACCAGTCGCCGGTGCTCGACGACCCCGGCGTCGTCCAGCGCGCCGCGCTGATCGGCCGGCCGGGGCTGTGGATCCACCCGATCGCCGCCGCGACCAGGGGCTTGGCCGGCCAGGACCTCGCCGAAATGGCGATCAACCACGCCGCCGGCGCCCGCGCGGTCGGCACCGGCACACGCTGGATCGCCGATTCGGGCGTGATGCGCAAAGTGCTGGCCTATGCCGGGGATCTCGGCCTGACGGTCGTCGCGCATGCCGAGGATGGCGGCATCGTCGGCAATGCGGTCGCCACCACCGGCGAGACCGCGACGCGGATGGGCCTGCCCGCCGCCTCACCGGTCGCCGAGGCGCTGGCCATCGCACGCGACCTGATGCTCGCCGAGGACACCGGCGCCGCGCTGCACTTCCGCCAGGTGACCACCGCCGCCGGCTTCGAACTGATCCGCGCAGCCAAGAGGCGCGGCGTGCGCGTGACCTGCGGCATCACCCCGGCGCATCTCTTCCTGTCGGACATCGCGATGAGCGACTTCCGCACCTTCGCCCATGTCTCGCCGCCACTGCGCGGCGAGGACGACCGCCGCGCCGCGATCGAGGCGGTGCGCGACGGGACGATCGACGTGATCTGTTCCGGGCATGATCCGCGCGGACCGGAGGAGAAGCGCCTGCCCTTCGCCGATTCGACCGCCGGCATGGCGGGCGCGGCGACCTTGCTCGCGCTGTCGCTTGGGCTGGTGCGTGACGAGGTGATCCCGATCGAGCGGCTGTTCGCGCTGCTCGCCGCCAATCCGGCGCGGGTGCTGGGGGTCGAGACCGGTACGCTGACCGTCGGCGCGCCGGCCGACCTGCTGCTGCTCGATCCCGCGGCGGCGTGGATGATCGATGCCGATGCCATGCCCGGCCGGGCCGGCAATACGCCGTTCGATGGGTTGCCCGTGCAGGGCAAGGTGCGCCGCCTGTTCAAGGGCGGCGCGTCTTTGGTTTGATCAGCGCTTGGCGACGGCCCTTGCGCCCTTGACCCAGCTCGCGACTTGCTCACCCGCGCCGGCGCGGACGAAGCAACGGCCGCCCTTGGCGCGATAGGCGGTGCACAGCGACACCGCATCGGCGCGCGCGAAGCCGCCCACCGAGACGCGGTAGAAGGTCCCGGCCTTCGACGTCACGTTCATGCCGTGAGGCACCTGGCCGGCGAAATGCGATGCGATGCCGTGCCATTTGTCCTGCGCGACAGCGGGGCTCTCATAGGCGCCGATCTGGACGAAATAATCGCCCTTGGCCGGCGCGGCGGCCGGCCGGGTGAGGCGAACCGGCACCGTGGCGACGGCGGCCAGGGCGACCGGATGGGCCGGGGCCGCGACGGCGACGGCGCGGATCGGGCGTGCTGGGAGCGGCTGGACGATTTCCTGGCGCGGAGCGAACTGGATCGCGGCAACCGCGACCGGCGCGGGCGTCGTGGGCACCGCGACCTCGACCGGCGCCGCTGACGCGGCCTCGGTCGCGAGCGGCGACTGGCCCGGCATGTGCGCGTCGATCGGATCGGCGGTGGCGACGGCGACCGGCGCGGCGGCATTGAGCGCGAGCGCGACCGGCTGGCCGTGATCCTCGATCGGCGTCACGCCGAGCAGGCTCGCGACCTGATCATAGGCCGATTTCGGGCGCGAAAAGGACGCCCATTGCATGATGCGCCGATCGACCTCGGCGGGCGCGACATCGAGTGCGACCATCGACCTGGCTTCCTGCCAGCGGCCGGCAAGCGCAAGCGCGAGCCCGAGATTCTGGCGCACCTTGGCATCGGCACCGGGGGCACGGACCGCGGCGGTCAGCACCTCGACGGCGCCCGACGGATCACCGGCCAGCGCCATGGCGAGGCCACGGTCGCTCGGCGCGATCGTATCGGCATGGGCGGCGAGCGTCCGGCGCGCGCCCTCCCAGTCGCCGGTCGCGATCTGCGCCAGCGAGAGATTGAGGGCGGCCTTGCCATTGTCGGGCGACAGCGTCAGCGCATCGCCGAACGCATCGCGCGCCGAGGTGAAGCGGCCGGCCTTGAGGTAGCTCTGCCCAAGCACGATGCGGTAATCGGTGACCTGCGGACGCAGCGACACGGCGGTCTCGGCGAAGGTCACGGCGGCATCGGACCTGCCCGCGGCGAGCAATGCCTGCGCCTTGTGCGCGCTGGCCAATGCCTGCTTCTCCGCCTTGCTCTCGCTGCGTGCGCTGGCGAAGGCGATGCCGCTGTGCGTGGTGACGCCCACGACCATCGTGCCACCGAGCACCAGTGCCGACAGCCCCAGCGTGAGTACAGCCCGGGTCTTCATGATGTTTCCCCCCAACAGGTCAACGTCGTGCCCTGGGCGGCGGAAGCTGGCTGACCAGCGTGCCGACTTCGGGCAGCGAATTCAGGAACGCGTCGAGTGCCTCGGTGACGAGGATCTGCGCGGAACGATGGCAGAGCGCGCTGGCGATGCGCAGGCGCAGATGGCGATCATGGTCGAGCCGCAGCGTGAAGGCGGCCTTGCCATGTTTGGTCTTGGCGGCGGTCTCACGGTCGAGCCGCGTGGCGGTGGCGACCGAGACGGAGCGCACGACTTCGGCCGGGGCCGGTTCGACCGGAGCCGATTCGACGCGGGCCGGTGTGACCGGTGCCAACGGCGCCTTGCCGACGGGCGTGGGCAGCGGCGCGAACGCCTCCGCCGGCTCTCCTGCCTCGTCATGCTGCGCCAGGTCGTGAGGCACGGCCGGCGGCTCATAAGCCTGCGGAACGGGCGCGAATTCCTCCTGCAGTTGCGCCTGCTGGCGTACCACCGGCGGCACGTGCGCGGCATGCGGTGCCTGCGGCACATCATGACCCATGTCGTTCCAGCCGAGATCGTCCTGCTGGCCGGGGATGGCGCCGAAGCCACCATAGCCCTGCGGCCGCATCGCGGGACGCGCCTGGCCCTTGCGGGCGAGCAGGCCGGACGAAAGCGAAGCCAGCGGCTTGGATCCCATGATCGACATGGCTCAGCTCACCACACGGCGGCCGAAGCCACCTTGCGCCGGCCGCGCCGCGCCAAAGCCATTGGCCGCGGTCGGCGCGGCGAAGACGGTGCGGCGGAAATTCTTTTCGAGCCGGTCGGAGATATAGCCCCACAGCGCCTGGATTTCCTGCGCCGACTTGCCGTTGCCGTCGACTTCCATGACGGTGCGGCCGTCGATCATCGAGGCGGCGAAATCGGTGCGGTGATGGACGGTGATCGGGGCAACGGTGCCGTGCTGCGACAGCGCGACGGCGGCTTCCGACGTGATGCTGGCACGCGGCGTGGCGCCGTTGACGACGAACAGGAGCGGCTTGCCGGCGCGCTCGCACAGATCGACCGTCGCGCCGACGGCACGCAGATCGTGCGGGCTCGGGCGGGTCGGGATGACGATGAGTTCGGCGACGGCGATGACGCTCTGGATCGCCATGGTAATGGCGGGCGGCGTATCGATCATCGCGAGGCGGAAGCCCTGCTGACGCAGCACCTCGAGATCGGCGGCGAGCCGCGCGACCGTGGTCTGGGCGAAGGCGGGATATTCCGTCTGCCGCTCGTTCCACCAATCGGACAATGACCCTTGCGGATCGATGTCGATGAGCACGACCGGTCCGGCGCCGGCCAGCTGTGCCTGGACGGCGAGATGCCCGGAGAGCGTGGTCTTGCCCGACCCGCCTTTTTGAGATGCCATCGCGAGGACGCGCATGTTGCCGTTACAACCCCTGCTGTTCACGGGGGAAATGCCATGCGAGACCTCAAGAAGAGGTTAACGGCCGCCCCATAATGACCGACATGTGGCTAACGAAATCTTTGCCATCGCCGCGATACGAGGCATGATCCGGTCGAGTGGCGTAGCGGAAACGGGGCAGAATGATGCGAAATGCGATGCGCGGGGCGGCGCTGGCCGCCACCTTGATGGGCCTGGCGCTCGGGCTGACGGCGGCGGCACCGGCGCTGGCCGACGTCAAGGCCGGGGTCGATGCGTGGAGCCGCGGCGAGTATAAGAAGGCGGTCGAGATCTGGCGGGTCGATGCCAATGCCGGCGACGCCGACGCGCAATTCAACATGGGCCAGGCCTATCGCCTCGGGCGCGGCGTGCCGGTCGACCTGCCGATGGCCGAGGGCTGGTTCCGCAAGGCGGCGATGCAGGGCCATGTCGAGGCGATCACCAATTACGGCCTGACCTTGTTCGACGAGGGCAAGCGCAGCGAGGCGGTGCCGTGGCTGGAGAAATCGGTCGCGCGCGGCGAACCCCGCGCGCAGATGGTGCTCGGCACGATGCTGTTCAACGGCGACGGCGTGCAGAAGGACTGGCCGCGCGCCTATGCGCTGCTGGTGCGCTCCGCGGCCTCGGGCCTGCCGCGCGCGGCGCAGGTGCAGGCGCAGATGGATGAATATATCCCGCTCGACCAGCGCCAGCGCGGGCTGGTGCTGGCGCGCGAATATGAGGCGGCGGCACAGCGACCGGAACTGCCGCCGGAAATTGCCGGCGTGGGCAGCGGCGGCACGATGCGCGGGACGGAATTGCCGCCGTCCTCCTATGACCCGAATGCCGGGCAGCAGCCGGCGATCGCCGACACGCGGCCTCCCCCGCCGGCGCGGCCCGCGCCGGTGGTGACGCAGGTGCCGGCGACGACGCGGCCCGCGCCGCCACCGGTTGCCGCAGCGCCCCGGCCGGCATCGGTCGCGGCGCGCGGCGGCGGCTGGAAGCTGCAGCTCGGCGCCTATCGCGACGAGAGCAACGCGCATAATCTGTGGCGCAAGATCGAGAACGGCGGCGTGGTGCCGGGCTTGCAGGGGTCATTCCCCAGGGCGGGCGCGCTGACGCGGCTGGTTGCCGGGCCGCTGGCCTCGCGCGCCGACGCGGTGCGCGCCTGTGGGGCGATCAAGGCGGCGATCCCGGGCACGGCGTGCGTGCCGCTGGCGCCGTAGCGGGTGAATGCCCCGCCCCGCCACGCCGGGGTGGCGGGCCGATGGGGATTTTGCGGTCGACGCTGAGAAAGAGCTCCGCCCGTGCGGACAGGAAGCGGCTCTGTCGCAAAATCGCGGCGGGTTGAATCATCCTGATCGGCGCACGGCCAGCGGCGGGGCACGATTGCGGCGCCCGCCCGCCCGACGATCGCATCGGGAAGCCGGAACCGCGCCGGTATTTTGCCGCCGGATGTTCCGGGGTGATTAGGCGTGGCGTTGCGGTTCAGGACCGCCCGCTCGGCAATCCCGCACGCAATCCGCGCAGTTCCGATGACAGACTTGTGCGACATATGGCCGCTAAACGATGTGCCAGGACGCGGAGAGGATCGATGAAGTATATCTGCACGCTTGGCATCATCGCCTTGTGTTCACCCATCGCCGGCATGGCGCATGTTCCACGAAACGATGCGCTTCCGGTGGGCGACGGGAAAGTCAGCACCGTCACGAAATCGGGCAATGTGCTGGCATGTCGCACGAATTTTCGTACCGGCGGCGCACGGCATGGTGGCGGATGGTTTCACGGCGACACGTGGAATCCATTGGAAAAGCCTCATGTGCGTGGCGATGTCAGGTGGCCCGAGGCGCACTTCGCGGTTCAGCCCGGCAAGGATTCGCTGACCATCGCAAGCAACGGCTTGCCGGTCGACGAGCCGACAGGCGTCTTTCCGATCGCGCGAGACGACCCTGCTTTTGCGTTCGACACCAATCCCAACCCGATCGAAAAACAGCGGATCGCATTCGCCATCCCGCTAAATCCCGCGCCCGCCGAGACGCCGGGTTGCCTGTCGATGGGCGTCATCGGCTACACCTTGACCGGGGTGGCTTTCTTCAGCGCGCTCGACGATGCGGGCCATGATGCCGCGGCGCACGAAGTGCAGGACCTTTGCAACGGCCACCCCCAGGGCAAGGGGCTGTATCATTACCACAACAGCTCGCCCTGCCTGCCGGGCGCGTAACTACTCACGGGGTTGTCCTGCGGCAGGGTGATCAGGCGACAGCGAAGTTTCCATCGACGAGGTCACGGATGGCGGCGAGTGCGGATTGCCCGGAGAGGCGCGCGGTGCCGGTGACGGAGCGAT
>JBAZXI010000046.1:0-10658 GCA_041659925.1 Sphingomonas sp. | reverse complement strand
CGCAAACGCCGCGCTCGTGGATAGGCCCCCCCCCAACCCCTCCCCTGAAGGGGAGGGGCTTAAGGTTGGCGCTCGTCCTCACGCCCCCACGCCCCCACTCAGCGTCGGCACATCGAGCGTCGCGAAGCCATAATGTTTCAGCCAGCGGATATCGCCGTCGAAGAAGGCGCGCAGGTCGTCCATGCCATATTTGAGCATCGCCAGCCGGTCGATGCCGCAGCCAAAGGCGAAGCCCTGCCACTCCTCGGGGTCGAGCCCGCACGCCGCGATCACCTTGGGGTGGACCATGCCGCTGCCCAGCACTTCCATCCAGCCGCCATTGGGGCCGGTCGGGTCGCCGCCGATCACGCGCTTGCCCTTCTCGATCGTATAGCCGACATCGACCTCCGCCGAGGGTTCGGTGAAGGGGAAATAGCTCGGCCGCAGCCGCAGCACGACATCGTCGCGCTCGAAGAACGCCTTGAGGAAGGTCTCCAGCGTCCATTTGAGATGGCCGAGCGTGATGCCCTTGTCGATCACCAGCCCCTCGACCTGGTGGAACATCGGCGTATGCGTCGCGTCGCTGTCGGAACGATAGGTCCGCCCCGGCGCGATGATGCGGATCGGCGGCTTCTGGTTGACCATCGTGCGGATCTGCACCGGCGATGTGTGCGTCCGCAGCAGCATCTTCTTCGCGCCGTCCTCACCTTCCGGGAAATAGAAGGTGTCGTGCATTGCGCGCGCCGGGTGCGTCTCGGGAATGTTGAGCGCGGTGAAATTGTGCCAGTCGTCCTCGATCTCGGGGCCGGTCGCGACCGCGAAGCCGAGATCGGCGAAAATCTCCGCCAGCTCGTCCATCACCTGGCTCACCGGATGCACCGTGCCGGTCAGCGCCGCGGCGGCGGGCAGCGTCATGTCGAGCGTCTCGCGCGCCAGCCGCGCATCGAGCGCGGCGCGCTCCAGCCCCGCCTTGCGCGCGCCGATCGCCGCGGTGACGGCCTCGCGCAGCGCATGGATGCGCGGGCCTTCGCTCTGGCGCTGCTCGGGCGTCATCCCGCCCAGCGTCTTGAGCAGCCCGGTCACGCTGCCGGCCTTGCCCAGCGCGGCAACGCGTAACGCCTCGATCGCCTCGGGCGTCGTCGCGGCGTCGACCGCGCCGAGCAGGTCGTCGCGCAGCTGGTCGAGATTGGTCATCAGGGCCTTCCATCTGTGATGAGGTCGATCGCCCAGAGCCTGAGCGGACCGTCCTCGGGGTCGTCGCGCGTGCCGTCCGGCACAAAGCCGTTCTTTTCGAGCACGCGCTGCGAGCCCGGATTGTCCACGCTGGTCGCGGCGGTCAAGCCGCGATGTCCATCGCCGCGCAACATCGGCAGCAATGCGGCGATCGCCGCCGTCATCACGCCGCGCCCTTCATGCGACGGCGCGACGCCGTAGCCGATCTCGTAACGGCCATCGGCCTCGCGCTTCGTGAAGCTGGTCATGCCGATTACCGCGTCGCCATCGGCGATCAGCCAGGCGAGCGGCCGGTCGTCGCCGGCGGCGAGGCCCGTGGTGATCCCACGCAACATCGCCGTCACCTCGCCCGGCGATATGCCGCCGTCGCACAAGCGCAGGCCGTCGCCGCGCGGCGCCTCGCCCAGCAGCCACGCATAATCGCCGTCGGTCATCGGATACAGTTCAACCAATCCAGCCTCCGTCACCCCGGACTTGTTCCGGGGTCCACTGGTCCGCTCGAGCAGCGGCCGGTAAGTGTGCGGAACCGTGGATGCCGGAACGAGTCCGGCATGACGGCTTGGAAATCCGGTGCAACACAACTCAAACCCCAAACGAAAAGGGGCGCCGGTGTTGCCACCGACGCCCCGTATCTCTCACTCGCTACAGGTCGCTTCAGGCGGCCTGGGGCAGCGCCGCCTTCGCCTGCGCGATGATGGCGGTAAACGCTTCACCCTCGTGCATGGCGATGTCGGCCAGGACCTTCCGGTCGAGTTCGATGCCCGCAAGCTTCAGCCCGTGCATGAACTGGCTGTAGGTCAGGCCCTCGGCGCGAACGCCGGCGTTGATGCGCTGGATCCACAGGCCGCGGAACGTGCGCTTTTTGACCTTGCGGTCGCGATACGCATATTGTCCGGCCTTCTCCACCGCCTGGCGGGCGATACGGATCGTGTTCTTGCGGCGGCCATAATAGCCCTTGGCCGCATCGAGGATGCGGTTGTGCTTAGCCCGGGTGGTTACACCACGTTTGACGCGTGCCATTTTTCCTGATCCTCTTTCTTACTTCAGACCGTAAGGCGCCCAGGCCTTTACCGTCTTGGTATCGGGATCGGACACGACCGACGTGCCGCGATTCTGGCGGATATACTTGCCGTTGTGGCTGATCAGGCGGTGGCGCTTGCCGGCCACACCATGTTTCAGCTTGCCGGTCGCGGTCATGGTGAAGCGCTTCTTCACCCCGCTCTTCGTCTTCAGCTTGGGCATTTTGGTCCTTTCGGTTCGGCGATCACCTCGAACAGCCGCGGCAGCCCACACTGGCCGGGCAGTTTTTCACGAGCAATCGCGTCGGAAGCGGCGGCGCATAGCGGCGGCGCGCCCGAAATGCAACCTTGGCGCGGCTCCCGAGGTAAAGGCGGCGACGGGCGCGCCGGTGATCCTGTCGCGGGCTGGCGATTCGGCCGGTGACCCATGATGGATGTTGCCGCCCATAACGGTGGCACCGCCCGCCGATTCGCCTGCAACATCGGCTATCCCGAACGCCCGCGTTCACAAGCGCCGGACCGGCGTGATTCAATCGCCCGAAAATCGCGCCATTACCCCGACGCTCTTTCTCATCGTCGGTATGAACATCGCCGCGCGTCACTGGTGCAAAAGGCACCGTGCCAGGTCATGGCGGCGCCGCTACCGCGCCGTCTCCGCCTGCAATCTCCTGCCAGAGCTCCTGCTCCCCGCCTGCTGATTCACCTGCTACTGCCCTGCTCGCGCCGGCCAAGGCGCGACACAATGATTTGTAAATAAACGAAAAAATGGTGTCGTGTCGGCAAAAAAGTTTTTTCGCCGGCTGAGCAGGTGGGGCAGGCGCCGTGCGAACGGGACGATACGGTACCGTCCGGCTCAATGCCCGCGACAGGCCATCGCCTCGAGAATCTCCTCGATCCGCGCCGGGTCGCCGGCCGCGATCACCTCGCCGATGCTGTCGGCGGTCAGCGGGTCGCCCTGCCAGTCGCACATCCGCCCGCCGGCGCCTTCGACCACCGGGACCAGCGCGGCGAAGTCGTGGAGCTTGAGGCCGGCCTCGACGACGATGTCGAGCCAGCCCGAGGCGACGCAGGCATAATTGTAGCAGTCGCCGCCCAGCACCGTGCTGCGCACCGCGCCGTCGAGATGTTCGAAGGCGTGGAGCTGGTCGTCGGCGAACAGCGCGGGCGAGGTGGTGGCGAGCAGGGCCTGGGCGAGGTCGGGGCAGGTGCGGGTGCTGGCGGGAGCGCCGTTGAGGGTCGTCGGGCGGCCGACGCTGCCGAGCCAGCGTTCCTTCAGGATCGGCTGGTCGATCACGCCGAGCACCGGCCAGCCCTCGGCGACCAGGGCGATCAGCGTGCCGAAGATCGGCCGGCCGGTGATGAAGGCGCGCGTGCCGTCGATCGGGTCGAGCACCCAGGCGCGCCCGCTGGTGCCCTCGCGCACGCCATATTCCTCGCCGATGATCGCATCGTCGGGAAAGCGCGCCTCGATCAGCGACCGCATCGCCGCCTCGGCTTCGCGGTCGGCAAGCGTGACGGGCGAGGTATCGGCCTTGGTTTCGAGGCCGTGGGCGGCGCGGAAATAGGGTCGGATCGCCGCGCCGGCGGCATCGGCGAGCTGGTTCGCGAAATCGCGGTCGGTCTGGGTTACGCGCATTGCACCCGGTTAGCCGTCCTGCCAAAGCGGCGCCAGAGGCTGTGCCAGGGGGTGACATGCGGGCTCGGTTGAATATCGCCATCGGTTCGATCGTGTTCGCAAGCGCGGCGGTCTGCGCCGCCGCCCCGGCCGCCGCGCAGCTGCGTCCGCTGGTCGATCCGCCAGCCTCCGCCGAGGCGGCGAAGGGTGGCGTCGAGGTGTTCCTGCTCAACGAGGGCAGCGCGCCGCAGCCCGCCACGGGGCCCGCGACGCTTGACGTCGTGGCGCAGGACGGCGCGCGCCTTCGGCTGATCGCCGCCCCCGATGGCGAGGGCCCGGTCGCGCCGGGCGCTTTCGCACGGGTCCACTACCGGCTTGCCGCGGTCGCCGCGGTCTCGCCGCCAGCCAGCGCTGCCGCGACCGCCATCGCCACCGTCGCACCGCCCGTTGCGTCTTCCGTCGCGGACGAGCAGCCGAGCACCACCTCGCGCGGTACGGCCAGCGCCTTTCTCGATCGCTTGCACCCCTATGCCCCGATCTACGGCGTGGTCGGTGGCGGCGATGCCGGGGCGAAGCTGCAGCTCAGTTTCGATTTCCGCCTGCTCGGGCGCGACGACGGGCCGCGCCTCGACTTCGCCTATAGCCAAGCGATCTTCTGGGCGATCGACCGCTCGTCCGGGCCGATTCGCGCAAGCGACTATAGCCCGGAGCTGTTCGTCGACGTTCCGGTCGGCGCCAACACCGTCGTCGGCGGCGGTTATCGCCACGACAGCAATGGCGGCGGCGTCATCAATTCGATTGACGTCAACCGCGTGTTCGTGCGCGCCACCCGCGCCTTCGATCTCGGCCATGGCTGGCGCGTCGACCTGACACCGATGGCGTGGTTCTATTTCGGAAATCAAGGGCTTGCGCCGGACCTGGAGCGCTATTGGGGCTACACCTCGGTCGGCGTGTCGCTCGGCCAGCGCGACGGCATCAAGCTCGCGGTCACCGCGCGTGGCAATCCGGGTACCGGCAAGGGTTCGGCGGAGGCGTTTCTATCCTATCCGCTGGCCCGGATCAGTGGCAGACTCCCGCACATCTATCTCTTCGGGCAGGCCTATACCGGCTACGGCGAAACGCTGATCGACTATAACAAGCGCGCGACCCATGTCCGTGCCGGTATCGCCTTCACGCGGTGAGGCGGCGCTTCGGCGGCGCCGGGGGGGCTTGGTCATCGGATCTTAGCCATTTTGGCCTACAAATCCTGTCGGAGGGGGGACGAATCGTCGCGAGCGTTGGGCTGCGGCATTGGGGAGTCTGTGGTCGAATGGCCGGAGCAACCGTGGCACACGGGGCGAATCAGGAGAATGCGGCCGCGCATCTCTTCGACGCGATCGGCGCTTTTCTTCAGCAGCATCGGCTTAGTCCCGACCCCTGTCACTACGCCTTTGCCTATCGTGTGTTGAGCGATCCACGCGGTGTCGTCGCCCAGTCCGTCGCCGCGCTGACCGAGGGGGGCATTCGCCTCTCGTCGCGCGACATCGAATCGCTCGGCGGCAGGGTCGCCGGCAGCGAGTCGACGCCGAAGGCGGCCGTCGCGGATGGCCTCGTCGCCCAGACCCAGATGCAGGTCGAGGACTTCACCGACATGATGCGGACGATCCGCTCCGAGACGCAGGGTTTCGGTCGCGACCTCGCCGCCAGCGCCGACGCGATCCGCAAATCCGACGGCGCGCTGGGGGTCACCGAGGTGGTGCGCCTGACCGGCGTGATGCTCGACCGGGTTCGCCAGGCCGAAGAGCGGCTCGAGGCGGCGACCCACGAAGCGGACGAACTTCGTGCCAAGCTGGAGGAGGCGCGCGACAATGCGCGTCGCGATCCGCTGACCGACCTGCCCAACCGCCGCGCCTTCGAGGAAGCCTTTGCGGCGGGCGCCGCGGCGGGCGAAAAGCTCTGCGTCGCGGTGTGCGACATCGACCGCTTCAAGTCGGTCAACGACCGCTTCGGCCATTCGGTGGGGGATCGCGTGCTCAAGGCGATCGCCACCGCGCTGGCCGAGGGCTGCCCCGGGCATTTCGTCGCGCGCTATGGCGGTGAGGAGTTCGCCGTGCTGTTTACCGGCGTCGAACGCTCGGACGCGCTGGCGATCCTCGAAAAGGCGCGCCTGACGGTTGCCAACAAGCGCTACCGGCTGCGCGAATCCGACGAGCCGCTTGGCGCGGTGACCTTCTCGGCGGGCCTGACCGCGGCGCAGCCCGGCGAGAATCTCGGCACCGTGTTCGGTCGCGCCGACGCGCTGCTCTACGCCGCGAAGGACGGTGGCCGCAATCTGCTCAGAGCGGCCTAGGAAATTGCGCCATTTCTTGGTGTAAATTTCCGCATTGTGCGCCCTGTTTCGGCGAAATTTCGCCCCGCCAGAAAAATAAACAATATTATTCAATATGTTATCGAATTGGCACGCTTGATGCTAACCCTCATGGCATCGGTCGCCAGATAGTCTGGATGACCAAGTTCAGGAAGGTCACATCATGTTCGTCCGTTTCGAATCCGCCCAGCGCCTCGCTCTCTCGCTCGTCGGCGCGCTGTTTTTTTCGGCCGTGCTGTTCACCGCCGCCGTCCCCGTCGTTCCGGTCGCATGACCGGAACGACCCCCACGAGAATTCATCCCATGGCACGCAGCATCGTCGTCGGTATCGCCTCGTTCGCGTTGACCGGACTCTTGATCGTCGGCCAGTTCGCCGGCGTCGGCGCGTTCGGCTGAGCCGAACCGCCCGGGCTTGCCCGCCACGCGCGGGCGGCTAAGCAGGCCGGATGGATCCGGCCACACCACAAGAACCATCAGTTTCGGAAGCATCGGGCGGCACCGTGCGTCTTGACGAAAGCTGGCGCACGCCGCTCGCCGACGAATTCGCGCAGCCCTATATGCGCGCGCTCAGGCAATTCCTCCTCGCCGAAAAGGCGGCGGGCAAGCATATCTTCCCGCGCGGCGCGGAGTATTTCCGCGCGCTCGACCTGACGCCGCTCGATGCGGTGCGGGTCGTGATCCTCGGGCAGGACCCCTATCATGGTCCGGGGCAGGCGCATGGCCTGTGCTTCAGCGTCCGCCCCGGCGTGGTAGTGCCGCCGAGTCTGGTCAATATCTACAAGGAACTGCGCAGCGATCTCGGCATCGCCCCGGCGCGGCACGGCTTCCTCGAACATTGGGCGCGGCAGGGCGTATTGCTGCTCAACAGCGTGCTGACCGTGGAACAGGGCCGCGCGGCGGCACATCGCGATCGCGGCTGGGAGAAATTCACCGATGCCGTCATCCGCCTCGTGGCGGCGCGCGCCGACCCGGCGGTGTTCATCCTGTGGGGCAGTTACGCGCAGAAGAAAGCCGCGTTCGTCGCGGATGTCGCGCAGGGCGGGCGGCATCTCGTGCTCAAGGCGCCGCACCCATCGCCGCTGTCGGCGTATAACGGCTTTTTCGGCAGCCGCCCATTCTCGCGGACCAATGAATTTCTCGCGGCGAACGGCAGCGCGCCGATCGACTGGCAACTGCCCGACCTCTAGCCGGTTTCCCGCCAGGCCAGAAAATTTGCGTCGCGGCGTGCGGGTTCGACCGTGTCGGTCGCTCGGTGCTTGGTACCGGCAACCTGCTCGATATCAGCCAGGGCAAATATCTCGTGCTCGGTTTGCACGGCGGGTGGGAGCATCGCGGCACCGCCGTCGCGCTGCGCGTCGAAAACCTGACCAATCGCTCGGACAACCGTTTCGCCTATGGCAACCCTTTCACCTTCATCTCGCGCGCGCAGGCGACGCCGCTGCGTCCGATCACCGTAAGGCTGGGCGTGTCACGGTCGTGGTGATGCGAAGCTGCGGTCGCGGCGGAGCCAGACGACCAGGCGGTAGTCGTCGCGCGCGGTGCTGAACACCGGCCGATAGTCGCGCGCCAGCGCCGCATCGACCAGCGCGCGACTGGCGTCGTTCCATGCCGCCAGCGGCCGGGTGCCGCGCACGATCACCGGGGGCCGGCGCGCGAGGATCCGCCGCACCTCGGTCGCCTCGTCGATCCCGCTGGCGCCCTGCTCGGGCGCATAGGCGAGCGTCGAGGGAAAGGCGTAGGCAGTCGGCAGGCAGGCATGGGCAAGCAGATAGGTGACCGAGTCGCCGGTGAAGACATAGGGGCATTCGGTGCCGCTATTGGCCGCCACCACCGCCGCCAGCCGGTAGGCGCCCGCCGCGTCGTCATGGCGGGTCGTCGTGCGAACGACGAGCAGGACCAGCCCGAGCGCGAGCGCGGCGACCATCGCGCGCGCATGTCGCGCAAAGGTCACCGCGGCGAGCAGCGCTAACGGAGCGACCAGCGGCAGGGCGTAATGATCGAAGAACGTACCGAGCACGAGATAGCCGGCCAGCGCCGCGCCGAGCCAGCCGAACGCCAGCAGGCGAAGCGCGTCGCGTTGACGCCAGGCGAGCGCGGCGCACAGCGACAGGGGCAGCAGCAGGGCGTTGGTGCCGAGCAGCCGCCGCGCGATCAGGCCGGGCGGATAGGCGTAGCGCGAACGCAGCAGGATCGATTCGAAATTGGCGAACCAGAATGCCTGAAAGGCGGCCGGCCCGTGCGCCAGATAGACCGCGATCACCAATAGCGTCGGGGCAAGGCCGAGGCCGATCCACAACGCCACGGCGCCGATCGTCGCCGGCCAGCGCGTGCCGGCGCGACGCAGGTAGAAGAGGTGAGCGAGGCCGAAGAACGCCCCCTCGATCGCCGGGGTATATTTGGTCTGGATCGCCAGCCCGGCGAGCAGGCACGCCGCCGCGCCATTGACGACGATCGCGCGCACCGCGCGCCGTGCGGCGAGGGCGGGAAGGCGCAGCGTCAGCACCGCCGCGCCCGTCACGAACAGGTTATAGAAGACCGGCGACTGGCCGCCGCGCCCGCTGAGCAGCGGCAACCAGATGAGATAGGCCGCACCGGCGGCGAGCGCCGCGCGCGGGGTCGCGCCGAGGCGCCGCGCGCCATGCCGCACCAGCCAGGCGGTGGCGGCGGCGAACAGCGTCGCGACCAGCTGGTAGGCGAGCACGCCGTCGCCGGGCAGCAGCCGGATCGCGGCGAAGATCGCGAACAGGCCGATCGGCTTGCGATCCCAGATGTCGACATAGGGTATCGCGCCGTGGAGCAGGCGATCGCCGACGAGCAGATAATATTGCTCGTCGACATGAATGACCGGATTGCCGAAATCGACCGCGCGCACGGCGATGGCGATGGCCAGCAGCAACGCCGCGGAGATCGTTTCCGACGAAAGGTTCGCGCGCCGCATCGCCATGGCTGTGCCACAGCCGGGCGCGGCCTGTCTCGCGCTATCAGGCCATCAGGTTGCGCCCGCGCGCGATGCTGGCGCTGTGGCCGACGCTCGCGCCGATCCCGGGTGCGGTGACGGTATCGACCATCACCCAGTCGCACGAGGCACGTTCCGGCGTGAGCGTCATCGCCATATAGCCGCGCCGGCTGGTGTCGCACCATTTGAGCTCGGGATTGGCCGCGACCATCGCCGCGGCGACGGTGCGCGGGTCGACATGCACCGCCGACTCATAGCCCGGCGAGGTCACGCTATGGCCGGCGAATTCGACGCCGGCGGGCTTGCCGTCCTGCGCGAGATCATAGGCCCAGCCATTATGGCTATCGCCCGAAATCACGATCAGGTTGGCGCCCATCGCCTGCGACGAACGCAGGAAGCGCGCGCGTGCGGCGGGATAGCCGCCCCAATTGTCGTAGTTGAACGGCAGGCCGACCCTGGCGGCGGCGATGCCCGCGGTCAGATAGCTCTTCGCACGCTCCGGGGCGTTCGAATCCATCCAGCCCCGTGCCGCCTCGGGCATCACGGTCTGGCCGAGGATCGTGCCGAAGCCGACGATCTGCCAGCGCTGCCCGGCGCGCACCGAGTCGCGCATCGCATGGGCGAGCCAGTTTTCCTGCTGCGACCCCATCATCGTCGCGCCCGGGTCCATCCACGCGCCATCGCGGAATGCCTTGAGTGCCGCGGCGGGGTCTGCCTGTTTGAACAGCGGCGCGATATCGGGCTGCTCGGTCCGCGCCAGCAGCCGCGTCTCGGTGCGGAACAGCGTGCCGAGCGTCCCGATGTCATAGGCCTTCCACGGTTCGTCGGAGACCGGCATCCATTCGCGGTAAGCCTGGATCGCCGCGGCGCGCCGCGCATTCCAGGGGCCTTCGCTGTCCGGCTGGTGATTTTGCGCGCCGCCCTCCCAGCTGTCGTTCGACGATTC
This sequence comes from Sphingomonas sp., assembly GCA_041659925.1. Classification (GTDB taxonomy): domain Bacteria; phylum Pseudomonadota; class Alphaproteobacteria; order Sphingomonadales; family Sphingomonadaceae; genus Sphingomonas. The sequence goes on along the minus strand of JBAZXI010000046.1, from coordinate 563 downwards.
ATGGTCGTCCCACTGGACGATCATCGGCTGCAGCAGGTGCAGCTTCTGCAGGTCGCGATCGGCGCGATAGCTGGCGTAGCGCAGGCGATAGTCGGCGAGATGGATCAGCTCGCTGGCCGGTTCGGGCCGACGACCGCCGACGACCTCGCTCGGCGCGGGGTAATGGCCGTTGTCATATTCGTAGAAATAGTCGCCGAGATGCACGGTGAGATCGATATCGTCGCGTGCCGCGGCATGGGCATAGGCATTGAAAAAGCCGAACGGCATGTTCGAGCAGGAGAAGATCGCCGCGCGGAAGTGCGGTGCGTCGCCCTCGGGGAGCGTGCGCGTCCGCCCGACGGGCGACATCGACCCATCGGGCGCGATGAAGCGATAATGATAGGTCCGGCCAGGCATCAGCCCGGCGAGCGTGATCTTGGCGGTGTGATCGCGCCACGGCCCGGTGATCTGCGCGCCGCCGGCGACGACATGGGCGAAATCGGGCGTCTCGGCGATTTCGGCGCGCAGTTCGACCGCGCCGCCGTCGGCCGGGACGTAGCGCGTCCATAGCAGCATCGAGTCGC
>JBAZXI010000045.1:1073-11379 GCA_041659925.1 Sphingomonas sp. | reverse complement strand
GTTGCCTTCCTGCAGCCAGAGCGCCCGCCGCGGCAGGTCGGGCAGGGCGGCATGCAGCATCTCGTGCGTGAGGACCCAGTCGCGCGCAAAGGCCGCACGGTCGGTGGACCGCCCGACATGGATACGCGTCGCCGATCCGGCATAGCCGAACGTCGTGGCGTGACCGACCGTGTCGCCATCCTCTGCGATCACGAGCAGGCCGTAATCCTGCACCGGAAACCGCCCGAAATAGCGGGTGACCGCGTCTGCGCCTTCCCGCACCCAGGCGCGCACCCGGTCGCGATCGAGCCCCGGGGCACCATCGGCAAAGACCAGCGCGATCTCTCCGCCCGGCAGGACGATCCGCTCGACTGGCTGGTCGCGGAGCGCCGCATACAAATCGTCGGGGTCGTCATAGCTCGGCGCCTCGCGAGCGTTCGCGAGTACGGTGACACCGGCGATGCCGATTCCGAGTGCGGCGATGGCGCCACGACGAGTGAACATGGCGCGTCGCCCTAGCGGAGCGCGGTCGCCGCGAAGGTCCTGAGCTGGGTGGGATCGGTGATGCCGAGGACGCGGCCGGTCTCCTTCGTGCCGCGATAGGTGATAAGCGTGCTCTGCCGGGTGACGCCGAGCGCCTTTTTCTCCGCTGTCTGATGATCATATTCGAGCCGGAGGATGAGGAGCTTCGCATAGGCCGGGTCGGTCGCGAGCGCGTCGATCGTCGGTGCCTGGGCGCGGCAGGTCGGGCACCAGGGCGCGAACACGTCGATCAACACCGCTTGCCCATGCGCCTGCGCGGTCTTGAGCGCGGCCAGGCTGAACGGCCTGACCGGCTGGGCCGTGGCCGGGGCGGCAATGCACAGGGCGGCGGCAAGGGGGAGAAGGCGGGAAAGAGACATGATGGATTCCTTGCAGATTGGGATAATTGCTGTGACGCCTTCGGAGGTAGGAGGCCGGTGCCGGTGGCTAGATGGAAGTCGTCAGATCGGTCAGCCAGTCCGGAGAGATGCTGACCACCAGCCCCTCGAACATCCGGTCGCCACCGGTCAGAATGAGCAAGCTGACCAGGATGAGCAGGCCGCCGAGCACGCGCTTGCCGCCCTGGCCGGTGCTCATCAACCGGCCGCGCCAGCGCGAGAGAAAGCCGCGCGTCGCTGTCGCGATGAGCAGCAGCATGGTCGCGATGCCGACCCCGAACGCGGCCATCACCACCGCGACCTCGGTCAGATCCTGGCCTTGCGCGGCGAGCACGGTCGCTGCACCGAGCGTCGGCCCGACGCAGGGACTCCACACCAGGCCGAGCAGCACGCCGATACCCGCCTGTCCAGCCAGTCCAAAGCGCTCGAGCCCCGACTGCCGGCGACCCGCCCAGCCGGCGAGCGGTGCCGCGGCACGCGCGAGCAGGTCTTGTGCCTGGGGCACCAGCAATAGGGCGCCGACCAGAAGCAGGATGACGGCGCCCGTCTGGCGCACGATCTCGCCGTCGAACCCTGAGGAGGCACCGAGCACCGCGACCGCGAAGCCGACCAGGGTGAAAGACGCGACCAGCCCGAGTGCGAGCGCGAACGGCCCCCATTTATGGCGCTGGGCAGCGCTGCCGATCACGATCGGCACCAGCGGCAATACGCAGGGTGACAATATCGTGAGCGCGCCGGCCGCAAACGCAAGCAGGGGACTGAGACCGTTCGCCACGGATCAGCGACCGGTCGAGGCGATGAGTTCGGCGATCTTCGCCTTGTCGGTCATGAAGGCGATGCGGCCGGTCTCGCGGCGGCCGTGGAACGCGATCAGCGTCGCCTGTTTGGTGACCCCGAAGCTCCGCCAGACCTCCTTCTGCTTGTCATAGTTGATGCGGAAGACGATCAGTTTGGGATAGGCCTCTGGCGTCGCGAGGCGCTTGATCGTGCGCGCCTGCGATCCGCAAACCGGGCACCACCAGGCATGGACGTCAAGCAGGATCGGGCGGCCCTGCGCCTGCGCCGCCTCGAAGGCGGTGCGGTCGAAATCTGCGAATTCGGCGGCCTGCGCCGGCATGGCGGCGACAAGCGCGACGGGTGCGGCAAGGGCGATGGCGGCGGCGCGAAGGAACGACATGGTGAATCTCCCGGATCGACCCTGCGGGGTCTTCACCTCCCATTCGGTGTGACCGGCGGTCCGGTTACAGTGCCGGGTCAGTCAAGCCGGCGCGCCTGCACGAGCAGCGCGGCGGCGCTCGCGGCTACCAGGAACAGGATCATCGGCCAGCCATGCGCCAGCACCTCGCCGGCTCCCGCGCCGTGCAGCAATGCCGCGCGAGCGGCGCGGATGAAATGGGTGAGCGGGAAGGCGTTGCCGATCCAGCGTGCCCATGACGGCAATGTCTCGAACGGATAGAGAAAGCCCGACAGGAGCATCGCGGGCAGGTAGAAGGCGACGGCGCCCTGCAGTGCCGCGAGCTGGGTTCTTGCCCTGACCGAGATCGCATAGCCGAGCGCGACATGCGCCGCTGCGAACAGCGGCAGCAACAGGATCAGCGCGCCGACGCTGCCGCGCGCCGGCAGGTCGAACAGCATGACGCCCGCCGCCAGGACCAGCAGACCCTGTGCCGTGCCGATTGCTGCATAGGGCAGGAGCTTGCCGAGAAAAGTCTGGGCGGGTTCTATCGGCAGGCCGAGCAGCCCCTCCGAGCTGCCGGATTCGCGGTCACGCGCGAGGCTCAGGCTGCCGAGCATGACCATCGCGATCATCACCGTCACGCCGATCAGCGATGGCAGGAACGTCCAGTCGGCGCGCCCATCGGGGTTGTAGAGCCGCTCCACGGCGATGCCGGGACCGCTGTCGGCGGCCTCCGCGCGCTCGGCCAGACCGCGCCAATAGCCGGCCTCGATCCGCGCGACCGCGGCATTGGTCAGCGCGGCATTCGTTCCGTCGACGACGATCCGCAAGGGGCGCTGGACCTGGGTCGGATTGGCGAACGAGCGGAGCGCCGGCACTTCGATGCCGATCAGCGCGCGACCGGCGCGCACCGCCTTTTCAGCCGAACCGGGACTGGACGGCCCGGTAATGACGGTCAGCCCCGGCAGGCGGTGCAGCGCCTGGGCTGCCTCGGCGGCATTGGCGGGTGTTGGCGCGGCGACCGCGACGCTGACGCTCGCGGCGGTCGGGCGGATCGCATAGCCGAACAGCAGGACCTGCAGCGCGGGCACCAGGACCAGCAAGGTGAAGGTCGTACGCGAGCGCATCAGCCGCAACAGCTCGATACGGGCGACCGCCGCGATGCGTCGCAGCGCGATCACGGCTTTGCACCGGGTGCGAGCGCCGCGACCGCCGCCTCGAGCGTCGCGGTCCGGCTCTTTTCGATCAGCTCCGACGGCGCGATCGGTCCCTCCACCTGGCCGTCCCGGTAATGCAGGATCATGGGGCAGCGCTCGGCCTCGGCCAGGTCGTGCGTCGCGATGACGGCGCTATGGCCGCGCCCGGCCAGTTCGATCAGCCAGCGCCAGATGTCGGTACGGGTGACGACATCGAGCCCCGCGGTTGGCTCATCGAGCAGCAACAGGGGTGGTGCGTGAAGCATCGTCGCCGCGAACTGCACGCGCCGGCCCCAGCCGCCGGAAAGGCGCTCGAACCGTGTCGCGAGGACGGGGTCGAGGCCCCAGTGCGCCGCCGTCGCCGCGACATGGTCTCTTGCATTCACCAGGCCATGGACGTCGGCGCGGAAGCGCAGATTTTCGGCGACGGTCAGCTCGGGGTATAGTGACAGCCGCTGCGGCATATAGCCGACCCGCGCACGGCGGGCGGCGCCGGCCGACCGGATGTCGTCGCCCAGAACGCTGCCGGCGCCCTGGTCTGGGCGGAGCAGTCCGGCGAACATGCGCAGCGTCGTCGTCTTGCCGCCGCCATTGGCGCCGACGAGGCCGACGATCGCGCCCGGCATCAGGCGCAGCGTCACATCGCGCACCACCGTGCGTGAGCCGTAGCTTTTTGCGAGGCCGGCGACGTCGATCAGCGGCTCAGCCATGCTCATAGACAAAGCCGCCATGCATATATTTGGTCGCCTCGGCGCCGAGGATGAGCGCGCGCGTGCCCATTGCGGGGCGAGCCTCGCGAAGCTGGGCAAGCGCAAGCCAGATCGCCGCCGAACCGGTATTGCCCAACCGGTCGGCGTTCACGAAGAAGCGCTCGACGGGCAGGCCGAAATGCGCCGCGCTCTGCATGCCGATCCGGCCACTCACCTGGTGTGGAATGATCATGTCGACCGCGTCGAGCGCGACGCCGTGCTGGGCCGCGGCGTCCCTGCCGGCATCGAACAGCAGTGCGCCCGACGACAGGATCGCGGCAAAGTCGTGATCGAACTCGCGGGCGCCCGCGCCGCGCATCTGCAGGCCCGGCGCACGGCCGAGGCCGACCGCGCCGAACCATGCGGCCGTGATGCTGTCGCCGGTGCTCGTCGTCGGCCCAAGGATGATCGCGCCGGCGCCGTCGCCCATCTGCACCATGTTTACCAGCTGCCCTGAATCTTCCGCGATCCGGCCGGGGTCGAAGAACAGCGAGCCGGTCTCCGAGCCGACGATCGCCACCGGCCGGGCATCTGGTGCCGCCAGCAGGCCGAATGCGATCATCAGGGCGTTGGCAAAGCCCGTGCAGGCCTGGCGCAACTCGAGATGCGGGCCGCGATAGTCCAGCCGATCGGCGACGAAGGCGATGTTACCGGGCAGCGGCTGGAAGGGGGTCGCGGTGTGGCCGATCAAATAGCCGATATCGTCGATCGCGAGATGTGCGTCCGACAGCGCCCGGGTGACCGCCGCCGCCGCGAGGTCGGGATTGGAGTGGCCCGGCCGGGCGGCCTCCGTCGCAGCGGCGAAATCGCGGCAGACATGACGGGTGTCGATGGCCATGCGCCGCGCTACCGCCAGCGCTTCGCGGCGGCGGGAAAGATCGAACCGCGCGGCGATCCGATCGAGCAGCAGATCGGTCGATAACGCCGGGCCGGGCAGGGCATGGCCTGTGCCGAGCACAGCGACCGTTCCACGAGACAGCCAGGCCCGGTCCGGGAGTGTCAAGGCGTTCATGCCACGAGCAGCCCGTCAGGCAGCCGTCTGATGTCGCGGTCGAGCGACGCAGGATCGACCTGCATATCCTCAAAGGCGTCGCGGGCGAGCAGCAGGATATCGGCAAGACCGTTGCGCGCCGCCGCCGCGGCGTCGCGCATCGCCGGAGCCGATCCCGTTTCGAGTGCGAGCGTGCGCGCCACGCGCACATGACGCGCTTCGTCGCGGTGGATGCGCCGCAGGACCGAGGCGACCCCGGGGTCGGCGGCGATCGACCCGCCGGGCCGCAGCAGTCGGCCGAACATCGTGCAGACGGCGGCGTCGAGCGCCGCGATCCGGGCGAGGTGCAGCGCGGCACCGCCGCGGACCAGTCCGATATGAAATCGACGAGCGGCCTCGATCGGAATCCTATCCTGCCTTGCATCGGGCAGGCCGCGCTCCAGCTGTCGGATCAGCAGGTCATGCAGGCGTTCTTCCTCGGCGATGGCGCGAAGGGTCGGGGCGGCGCGATCATCCCCGGAATGGCATTCTGCAAGGCCGTCAAAGGCCATTCCCGCCGCTTCCTCGCCGCATCCGAGCAGTGGCAGCAATGCCGCGAGTGCCGCGGCCGGACGGTCGTCGAGCTGGATCCGCAGGGGTGGAGAAACAGGATGCTCGAGACGACGCGCGACGTCGAAGCAGCGCGGCCGGCTCGCGCCGCCACTCTCTGGAGTGTCGTTCACATCGCGACCCTTCGCCCGACCTACCTTGGGTCTCGCCATCTAGTTCGCCGATTGCGGTCGATCGGTTACAGTGGTCGAAGTGGGCCGCGACACGGTTAGCTCGGCGGTCCGTCCGGGCCTTGGTCGCCTCAGTTCACCGTGCCGCATCGCCGGTCGTGCGGGAGGCCGTCAGATGCCGGCGAACCAGGCATAGTCGTTGCTGTCTTCCCAATAGCCGCCCTTGCCGGCGCCGATCCGCAAGAGGCTGTCCACGACCTCGATGCGCATCACATATTTGGCGTGTTTGTAGCCGAGCTGGCGCTCGACCCTGAGCCGGAGCGGGGCGCCATTGGCGATCGGCAGGGCGTGTCCGTTCAATCCCCATGCCATGATCGTCTGCGGATGGAACGCGTCGAGCAGGTCGATGCTCTCATAATATTTGCTCGAGCCGTAATCGTCGGCGCAGTGAAACACGACATAGCGTGCAGCGGGCATCAGCCCGGCGTCGCGCAGCAATCCGCCAAGCGGCGTCCCGGTCCATTTGCCGATCGCGCTCCAGCCCTCGACACAGTCGTGGCGCGTCGTCTGGGTTCGCCGCGGCAGCCGGTGGATCTGGTCCATCGACAGGGTCAACGGCCGGCGCACCAGCCCGTCCACCCTGAGACGGTAATCGCGAAAGCCGTTCGCGGCGAGCTCGGCATAGTCCGCATTGCCGGGGCGACTGGTGCCGTTCGAGCGAAAGGTCGCCGATATCTGGGCGTCAGAGAACTCCTGGGCGAGCGCGTGGCGCGACCCGGTCAGGCGCGAGACATCGCGCGTGAGCCCTTCTGTTCCCTCGAAGAAGCTGCGCGCGGCCGGCGTCGCGGCGATCCGGTCGCATCCGGAGAGCAGCAGGCCGCCGGCCGATGCGCCGAGCGAGCCGATGAGTGAGCGGCGCGTGATCATGTCTCGTCCTCCGATACGGGAATGACAAATCGTCCGGTCAGCATCGACCGGACCTGGTTCAGCGGCCCGGCCAGCAGGACCATGACGAGATGGACGACCGTGAAGCCAACCAGCCCGAAGGCGCAGAGGAAATGGATCGACCGGGCGGACTGCCGGCCGCCGAAGATGAAGGGCAGCACGGGAAAATTCGCGTCGAACGAGGGCGACATCGTCATGCCGGTCAGGATGACCAGCGGGATCAGCACGAACACGACCCCGCCATAAGAGAGCTTCTGCAGGATGCCGTAACGCATTGCCGCAGCACCGGTCGGAAAGCGGAGTTTCGCGTGCTCGACCACGTCATGCCAGATATGGCGCGGAGACAGTTCGCGCCGGGCCGGGATCAGGTCGCGCGCGAGATGCCGGTTGGCGAGCCCGAAACCCAGATAACAGAGCGAGGCGAGCACCAGGATCCACGCGAAGGACAAATGCCAGCGGCGTGCGGCGGCCAGGCTGTAGCCGGACGGGATCGTCAGCCACCAGGGAAAGGCCCGGGTTCGCTCGACGCCGTGCTGGTCCCGCCAGCGGCCGAGCACGCCGCCGGTCGGTATCTCGACAGGGCCGACCACGAGATGGCCGCCATGCGCGGTCGGGCCGATCGCCAGCCACGGCGCATTGCTGTTGGCGCCCGCCTGTCCCCAATAGAGCCGGGGGTGGGCATTGAAGATCATCAGTCCGCTCATCAGCATGACGGTAAGCGTTACCGCGTTCGTCCAGTGCCACAGTCGCGTCGGCAACCGGTGGCGATAGAAGGCGCGGGGCAGGAGCACCGGAGGAAGCGCGGGATCCGGGACTTCTCCTGCCGCCGGTACCGCGCCACCAATCGTTCTCGACGACCATCGCCGCGCCCAGCGCAGGAGGGTCGTCCAGACCAGCGGGGGGCTATTTGCTGGCATCGAACGAGCCCGCTTTTACCGCGATCGGCTTGGCCGTCGGGTAGAACTGGACGAACGTTGTTTCGACCGCGGCGTGCTGCTGGCGACAGGCATAGCAGCTCGCCGAAGTAGGGAGCACTTTCGCGGGCTTGTCGCCGGCGACTTCGAAGAATCCCCAGCCGGTCGGAAAGCGCTTTGCGTCGCGGATGTGAAGCTCGAGATAGGCACGCTGTTCGGTCTGGAACTGGCCCGTCCGGTTGATCGAGCCGTTGGTCGCGCCGCGGCGCCCTTCCTTTACGAAGATCGTGCCCTGCGGCCAGCTCCCGGTCGCCTTGAAGACGCGCCAGGAGGCCGGATCGACGAAGACATTGTCGAAGGTGTCGTGCCCGGCGATAGGCTCGTCGCCATAGTTCATGTTCAGGCCCGAGGTCAGGAAGATCCAGTCGCGATAGTTGGCGGGGACGATGAGGTCGCCGGCCGCGTTATAGCGCGGCGCGTCGCTCGCGTTCGCGGCGCCGATCAACAGCAGCGGTGATAGCAGCTTGAGTGCGCGTATCATGGTCATTGTCCTGTTCCCTTGTTGGCTGGAGCGTGGTGGTCCGATTCCTGTTCGCTTGCGTTGTCATTGGGTTGGTCGCGGATTTCGCCCGGCATGGTCCGGCGAGCGGCTGCGACGAGGGCCGCCAGGGCATTGTTGAGCACTCCGCTGACGGCGGGGTGATAGGGCGCTGCGTTCGACAGAGGGACGGTGATCGAGGCCTCCTCGACGATCCGCGCCGCCATGGTCGACAGGATTTCGCGCAGCGTGGCGTCGGCATGATACGCGCGCGGAGCGGCGTTCAGCACCGCGACCGGCATACCGGCGAAATCCTCGCTGGCCACCAGCCAGTCGAGGGCGTTCTTGATCACGCCGCTGACCCCATGGGCATATTCGGGGCTGGCGATGATCAGTGCATCGGCTGCGGCGATACGGCTGCGGAACGCCGAGACCGCGTGCGGCAGGTCCGGCTCCAGATCGGGATTGAACAGCGGCAGCGCTTCTAGCGACACGATCTCCACGGCGACGCCGTCAGGCGCGAGTGCGGCCATCTCCCGGAGGAGCGCCATATTGACCGACTGCCTGCGAAGGCTGCCCGACAAGGCGAGGATGCGCGTCGCCCGGGCCATCAGCCGACACCGCCCAGTCCGGGATGGCCTTGCGGTCGCGGCGCCGGGCCGATCCACAGGAAGCGCCGGTCGGTCGCTTCGATCGGCACGTCGTTCACCGAGGCTTCGCGGCGGCGCATCAGGCCGTTCTCGGCAAACTCCCATTGCTCGTTGCCGTAGCAGCGATACCATTGGCCATCGGTGCGGCATTCATATTGGAAGCGCACCGCGATTCGGTTGTCGGTGAAGGCCCAGAGGTCCTTGACCAGGCGATATTCCTCTTCGCGCGCCCATTTGGCGGTGAGCAGGTCGATGATCTCGGCCCGCCCTTTCAGCATGCGGTCGCGGTTCCGCCATTCGCTGTCCACGGTATAGGCCAGCGCGACGCGTGCGGGATCGCGGCTGTTCCAGGCGTCTTCCGCCGCACGGACCTTCAGCAGCGCGGTCTCGCGGGTGAAGGGCGGCAGCGGCGCGCGGGGAAGTTCCACGGTCATATATAGTCTCCACGGGCGGCGAGCGTGTCGCGCAGGGCCTGGTTTTCGGTTTCGAGTTCGGCGAGGCGCGCGTGAAGCGAGGCGACCGCGGCGGCGATTTCGCTCTCGGTGAAGCGCGGTGTGATATGCTGCGGGCAGTTCCAGTCGAACGCTTCGAGATGAAGCAGGAAAGCGCGCTCGGGCACGCCGCGATAGTCGGGCAGAGCGAGCTTTTCAGCGAGGGTGAGGTCGGCTGCGAGATCGCGCGCCTCGATCCGGGCGTAGAGCTTCAGCCGTCTGCGCGCTGGATAGTCCATCAGGATCAGCGCAACGCGGTTGTTCACTGCGGTGTTGCCAAGGCTGATATATTGCCGGTTACCCTGGAAATCCGCGAAACCGAGCGTCTTGTCGTCGAGTATCTTGACGAAGCCGGGCGGGCCGCCGCGGTGCTGGACATAGGGCCAGCCCGTCTCCGACACGCTCGCCATGTAGAAGCTGTCTCGCGCGGCGATGAACGCCTCCTCAGTCGGGCCGAAGCGATCGAACGCGCGGTTCGCCCCGACCTTCTCGTACAGCCCGGCGCTGCCATGGGCGACCTGCGCTGCATGGACGCTCGGCGTGGTGGCGATGTCGAGGAAGCCATAAGGCATGAGCGGTTCCGCAGCACAGGATGCCGTCGGCGGGCGGGGGGCGTTGGGGAGCCCGCCGACGGCAAGGGGATCAGGCGGCTTGCGCGGCGAGGACGACGGGGAAGTCGATGTCGGTCTCGGCGACATTGTTGATATAGTTGGTCAGCACGTTGAGCGCGACCGAAGCGACGATCTCGATCACCTGTGCTTCCGTGAAACCGGCGAGACGGACAGCGGCGATGTCCGCGTCGCTGACCTTGCCGCGTGCCGCGAGCACCTGGCGGGCGAACACGATCGCGGCATCCGCCTTGGCATCGCCCGAATGGCCGGCGCGGTTCAGCGTGATCTCGGCTTCGTCGATCTTGGCGAGGTTCAGCCCGAGATAGCTATGCGCCGACAGGCAATAGTCACAGCCATTGGCCTGGGCGATGGTGATGGCGATCCGCTCGCGCGTCTTGGCATCGAGCGTGCGGCCAAGCGCGGCGT
>JBAZXI010000045.1:0-1055 GCA_041659925.1 Sphingomonas sp. | reverse complement strand
AGCGGCTGGGCTGCGGCGGGGGCAGCTTCACGGGTGGGGATGGCGAGGCGGGACATGGAAACTTCTCCGGCGCTGGCGGCTGGATGCCGCCTGCCCATTGAAGATGTCATTCCTGGATGTTTGTGATAATCCGTTCATCATACATTTCACTCATGCCGATATCGGGATAATCATGGACCGTCTGGAAGAGCTGCGCACGTTCGTCATGGTCGCCGACCTGGCGAGCTTCGCCGAGGCTGCGCGCCACATGCGGATTTCGCCGACCGCGGCAAGTCGGGCGGTGGCGTCGCTCGAAGCGTCGCTGGGCACAGCGCCGCTGCGCCGGTCTCCGAGGTGCGGCGTATCCTGGTCGCCAGTCCCGCCTATCTCGCCGCACGCGGCATGCCGGCAAACATCCCCGCGCTGCACGACCATGACCTGATTTCATTCGCCGAGATCGACCGGGCACCTGAATGGCGGTTCGGGCCGGCCGGCAAGCCGGCGATCCGGATCGAGCCGCGCCTCATCGTCAACACCGCCGACGCAGCGATCGCCGCAGCCGTCGACGGTATGGGAATCGCGCGCGTGCTGTCCTATCAGGCGATCGATGCGATCGCTGCCGGCACGCTGGTTGCGCTGCACGACGATGTCGCCCCGCCGCCTCTTCCGGTTCATCTCGTGTATCAGGCAAATCGCCGGGCGTCGGTGAATGTGCGCGCGTTCGTCGAAGCCGCACGGGAGCATTTCAGCGGGATGGACCTGACCGCCCGGTCGCATATCGGGCGTTCCGGCGAGGCCAATCGCGCCACCGCATGAAGATCTTGAACGGTCTGCGCCGTGCTGCCGGGGTTCGAGGAAATGGTGCGCTCGTCGATTGACCGGGCCAAGCCGTCGTCGCTCGTGTACAATCAACTGTCTGACGATCGCGGGGGCGAATCCAATGATCATATTGTGCGGCTTCGGCGTCAGCAACTATTATAATAAACTCAAGCTGATCCTGCTCGAAAAGCAGATTCCGTTCGAGGAACGTGTCGTTTATCCATGGGAGCGCGATAGCTTCCTTCAGGCGTCCCCGT
>JBAZXI010000044.1:0-13782 GCA_041659925.1 Sphingomonas sp. | reverse complement strand
GCTCTCGCACGACCTTCACATTGCTGGTGCTGGTGCCGGCGCTACAGGTTCTTCTGTTCGGCTATGCGATCCGCCCGACCGCGTCGAGCGTTCACGTCGCCATCGCGGCACCGACTCCCGCCAATGCCGCCAACGTCGCCCGTGCCCTCCGCCATTTGCAGGGATTGACGGTCGTCGCGGGGTCATCGACGCCCGGCGCGGCGGAGAACGCTGTTCGCACCGGCCAGGTACCGATCGGTGTCGAAGTGCCGGCGCTTCGCTCCTTCGCCAATCCGACCCAGGTGCAACGCCCGCTCCGGATCGTGGTCGATGGGACGACCGCGGCGCTGACCGACGCCGCCGTCGCACGGATCGAAGCCCGCTATTGGCGCGAATTGGCCGAGCGCGCCGACCTTGCCGAGACCGGCCCGGGCATCGCCGTCGAGCGGCTCTACAACCCCGATGGCCGCGCCGACTGGGTCTTCCTGCCATCATTGGTCGGCGTAACGGTGATGATCGCGATGGTCATGCTCGGCTGTCTTAGCCTTGCGCGCGACCGCGAAGCCGGCAGCTGGGAGGGTCTGCTCGGCCTGCCCATCACACCGGGCCAGACACTTCTCGGAAAGCTCCTGCCCTGTGCGGCAATCGGCACGGTGCAGGGGTTGTTGGTCCTCACGGCGGGCATCATGCTGTTCGATGTGCCGGTGCGCGGCAGCGTGACCGCATTGGCTGCCCTGTTGCCGCTATTCGCGGCGGCGCATGTCGCGCTAGGCCATGCCATCTCCGCCCGCGCGAGAACACAGCTCGCGGCGCTGCAGGGTGCCGTCGCCTTCTATCTTCCCGCGATGCTGCTGTCGGGCTTTCTCTATCCGTTCGAAACACTGCCGGGATGGGCGCGCTGGATTGGCAACGGCTTCCCGCTCACCCACTTCATCCGCGCCGCTCGTGAGGCGCTGTTGCGCGGCGGCGGAGCAACGGAGGTGCTGGAGCACGGCTGGCCGATGTTCCTGTTCCTGCTGGCAGCGACCGGGGCCGCGCTTCTCGCTCATGCGAGGCAGCTCGACTGAGGCTGTCGACCAGCCGCGCATTGCGACGGTGCAATTCCCAACCTGCCCAACGACCCCCGAGCAAAGTTCGCGGGCCGTGAAGGCGGCTCCCCGGATATGGCCTTCGTCCCGGCCAACTATCGCATGGTACGGAAAATCCCACGATCATTTCACGTCGCCAGAGGCGCTCGACCGATCGAGCAGCGTGGTGACCAGCTCCGCCACAGATGATGAAAAATGAGGATTGGAGCGCATCAGAGCCGCGACGGCTCGGCCCCGTTCAAGCCGTCCGATTTCGCTCGAAATCCGGTCGGTGTCGCGCGCCGTCGACATGTCACCCTCCAGAAGGCGCTTGCCGCGCATCGCCCGTCCGCAGGCCAGTGCCGGGACAACGCGACGATCGCATCGGCAGGGGGCGTCGTCGCGAACGATGCCGCAATGCTGACCAACGAATGCGATTATCTGTCGCCGAGCGCGATGCAGCCTCTGTCGGTAGGTTGCCGAGGGCACTTCCAGCGCGGCCGCGGCTTCACTGTCGGTAAGTTCGAGAACATCGCCAACCAGATAAGCTATGCGCAAAGGCCGGCTGAGGCAGGTGAGCATGGCAAGTGTGCAGCCGGTCTTGACTTCGCGAATGGCGATCTCCGCCTCACACGCGTCGAGGCCGCTGACGGCAATGTCAGCCTGACCGGTGGCCAGATCCGCGCCAAAGGCGCCGAAGGTCAGCCTGAGTCCCTCGACGCGGCCGCGCCGCTGTTCCCGAACGAGGTGGCGGCAGGCGAGCCGGAACGCCCAGGCGCCCGCCGCCTCCGGCTCCCTCACGGTCCCCAAATGCGTGATGATCTTGATCAGGATTTCCTGTGTCGCATCCTCGGCATCGGCTCGGTTCGCCAGCATGCGCATCGCAAGATTGAAGACCGGGCGCTCAATGTCTCGTGCAAGGGCTTCAAGGGCGGCGCGGTTTCCGTCACGCGCCGCCCCCAGCCGATCAGGGTCGATAATGATCATGCTTCGAGGTTGGCCCTAAGGGTCTCAAGTTCCCCGGCCAGGATACCGATTTGCGCGGCGAGCGCACCTTCGAGCATCTCAAGCGGTACGGGCGGAGCCATCAACACGAAGGAATAGATCGACCTGGCGTCTCCATCGGGCGTCACCCGCGAATATGCCACCCCGACAGCGCCGTCGGGCATAGTCATTTCCCAATCGATTGTGCCGGCCGCGCCATTGGTCAATGTCGCAAGACCGATCGTCAGCGTCCCATTGGGGGTTGCCATGTCAGCGCTCGTTGCGTCGGCGCGTGTAAAACCATGGGTCCATTTCGGCAGATTGGCGGGATCGGCCAGATATTCGAACACGGCACTGGCCGGACGGCCGATTGCAACAGCCTGTACGTCAAAGGTCTTCATCGTCGTTCCTCATCATGATCACCCCGAATTCTCCCCGGGGTCGAAGATAAGGAGGCTCCCAGGTGTCAGAGTGTGACATGCAGCTGATGAAATGTTGCCGAGCGGTAATGCCAGAAATGGGCCAAATCGATGCCACGTCCGCGCGACCAAGGAACGGCTGGACTGCCGACATTCGAGCATCGTGGGCTCGAAAGGGGGGATACCACGTGGAAGCAGCCAACTCGGACGAGCACGCCAACGGCCGCGCTAAGGTCCTGGCCAGTCCTTGACGGGTCATCTGTAACCGGGAGCCCGGAATGAGCGAACCAGGCAAGGTGGCCCGCGCAGGTCATCTGGGAGTTTCATTATGCCGTTCATCCGTATCGCCGCCATCGCCCTCGCCGCCCCGGCTGCCCTCGCTATCGCAGCGCCGGCGCAGGCCGCCGAATTCGCCGATTTCGACCGTGCCGCCTTCGACGCCGCGCAGGCGCAGGGCCGACCGATCCTGCTCGACGTCCATGCCTGGTGGTGCCCGGTTTGCGGATCACAGGCGCGCACGATCAAGCGGGTGGCGACACCCGAAGCCTATCCCAGCCTGATCGTGTTCCGCATCAACTATGACAAGCAGAAGGACATCTGGCGGAGCTTCGGGGTCAGCAAGCAGGCCACGCTGATCGCGTTCCACGGCCGCCGCGAGACTGGCCGCATCGCGTATATGACCGACAAGGCGAAGATCGCCGAGCTCATCGCCTCGACCGGTCGCTGATCGGTGGCGAACGGTCTCAGCCCCCTGCTCGCTTTTGCGGCAGGCGCGCTCACGATTCTGTCCCCCTGCGTGTTGCCGCTGGTACCGATCGTGATCGGCAGCGCTGCCCAGCGCCATAAATGGGGGCCGCTCGCGCTTGCGCTCGGCCTCGTCGCGTCTTTCACCTTCGTCGGTTTCGCGGTCGCGGTACTGGGTGCCTCTTCGGGCTTTGATGGCGAGATCGTCCGGGAGGTGGGAGCCGTTATCCTGCTGTTGATCGGTGCCACGCTGCTGATACCGAAAGCACAGGATCTGCTCGCACGCGCGGCGACACCGCTCGCCGGCTGGGCCGGCCGCCGGCAATCGGGGCTGGAGCGCTTCGGTCTCGCCGGGCAGGCCGGGATCGGCGTGCTGCTCGGACTCGTCTGGAGCCCGTGCGTCGGGCCGACGCTCGGCGCCGCAACCGTACTTGCCGCGCAAGGGCAGAACCTGGCCGAAGTCGCGCTGGTGATGGCAGCGTTCGGATTCGGAATCGCGACCATGCTGTTGCTGCTCGCGACTGCGACGCGCGGCTTCCTGTCGCGCTGGCGCGGCCGGCTGATGAGCACGGGTCAGGGCGGTAAGCGCATGCTCGGCGCGCTGCTTGTCCTGGTCGCCATGCTGATCCTCACCGGCGGCGACCGCCTGTTCGAGGGGTTGGTGGTCAGCATCTCGCCGGACTGGCTGACCGATCTGACAACAGCGATCTAACCGACGAAGTCGAACCGGACGTTCCCACTCGAATCAGCAATTATCCATAGCCGTCAGGAAACAAACATGCCCTTCCGCCGTCTGCTCCCACTCGCCGCCGCCCTGTGCGTCGCCACCCCCGCCGCCGCACAACCGGTGAAGCCGTTCAGCCTTGCCGCGCTCAAGGCGGCGCAGGCGCATGGCCAGGCGGTGCTGGTCGATGTGTTCGCCCCATGGTGCCCGACCTGCCGCGCCCAGGCGCCGACGATCGATGCGCTGGCGACCGACCCGGCCTATGCAAAGCTCCTTGTCCTCCGGCTCGACTATGATCATCAGGTGGCCGAGAAGAAGGCACTCGGTGTCACCAGACAGAGCACGCTGATCACCTATCGCGGCACGAAGGAAACGGGGCGTGCGCTCGGCATTACCGACCCGACGCAGCTCAGGACTTTCGCGATGACCCCACTCCGCTAGGCGCGGCGAGCCGTGCTTACTCGCCGTGCCGCGATCGCCGCGCTCGGCATCGGCATCGCCGGTGCCACGTCGCTCGCGGGCACACACGAGGCGCCGTCTTATGACGACCCCGACGACCTGTATGCGGCGCTTCGCAAGCAGCCGCGAGAGCGGATCGCCTTGCCAGGAGGGGAAATCGCGCTTGTCTTCGCCGATGGCGCGCCTGGGCTCGATCGCGACCGCGTGCGCGACTGGGTCCGGCAAGGCACCGATGCCGTCACGGGTTATTTCGGGCGCTTTCCCGTGAAGCACTACGGCTTGCTCGTGATTGCGGACGACGGCGACAACGTCGGCCACGGCACGACATACGGCTATGCAGGATCAGCGACGCGTATCCATGTCGGGCGATCGACCAGTCAAATCGCTTTCACGCGCGACTGGGTCCTCACGCACGAGATGCTGCATGCCGCCCTGCCCGACCTGCCGCGGCGCGCGCTCTGGCTACAGGAAGGCAACGCCACCTATATCGAGCCGATCGCCCGCGCTCGCGCGGGGGGCCTGTCGGCGGAAGAAGTGTGGCGCCAGTCACTGATCGGCATGCCGAAGGGCGAGCCCCGTCCCGGCGATGGAGGCATGGACGGCACGAAAAACTGGGCCAGGCTCTATTGGGGCGGCGCGACCTTCTGGCTGCGGGCGGAAATCGACATTGCGCGCGCAAGCGGCGGCCGACGGTCGCTCCAGGACGCGATGCGGGCGATCAACCGGCAAAGCGGCGGCAACAGCGCCGACTGGACCCCGGAACAGATGATGGCGACAGGCGACGCAGCGACGGGTACCGATGCGCTATCCCGCCTCTATGCGCGCTTCGCCACAGGACGCGCCACGACGGATATGACTGCCCTGTTCGCGAGCCTCGGCGTCGCGGATAGCGACGGACAGGTGGTGTTTGACGACACAGCACCGCTCGCCGCATTGCGTCGCAGTCTGACGAGTCGCGTTCATCGCCCGACCTGAGTGACCTGTCAGCGCTCGCGCGTGGATGTCTCAAAAGCCGGCGCGCGCGCCTTCTCGGTGACCAGGAGCGGCGCCGTATCGAGCGCCAGCAGGCGCTCGACATAGCCATCGAGATACGCCTCGCGCTCCGCCGCACTGATGCGTCCGGGCCCATAGACGGCGAAGGGCGCAATCACGCTGAAGCCGGTAAAGGCGAAGATGCCGCGATGGATCGGGAACAGCACATCCTCGATCGGCGCGTAGACCCCGGTCGGCGAATAGACATCTTCCAGGCCGCCGACCGACACCGCACACATCGCGCGCCTGCCGGCAAAAAAGCCACTTTCGAACCAGCGCCCACCGCCATAAGCGCGCCCGACCGCGAAGACGCGGTCGACCCACCCCTTCAGGATCGCGGGCAAACCAAGCCACCAGATCGGGAACTGGAACACCAGCACGTCGCACCAGGCAAGCTTGTCCATCTCGGCCTGGAGGCTGGGTACGAAGCCACCACTGGAACTGGCCAACGCCTCTTCGGCCTGCTGGCGCAATTCGTCGGGATTGGCGATCGTGACGAAATTGCGCCGGTCCGACACGGGATCGAAGCCCATGGCGTAGAGGTCCGACACCTCGACCTCATGCCCGGCGGCTGTCAGCGCCGCGACCCCGGCGCGCAGCATGGAGCCGTTGAAGCTGGATGGCTCGGCGTGAGCGAAGACGATCAGAACGCGCATCGATACTCTTTCGTCGGGAGAGCTACAATTTGCTCAGGCAATGCCGGCAAGTGCCAGCACCGCCTCGATGCCCGGCGCGACGATTGCCGGACCGGGCTCGATCGGCTCGCGCGGCAGACCAAACCGGTTCACCCAGGCGGTGCGGTAGCCGAACCAGGCCGCACCGGCCGCATCCCATCCGCCAAAAGCGGCAAAGCCGATACGCGACTTCGGCAGTCCGAACGCCTCGACCCCCATGGCATAGGCGGCACGCGCCGGCTTGAACTGGCGTACGCGGTCGGTGCTCAACACCTGTTCGAACAACTCGGCAATGCCGGTGCGCGCCATGTTGGCGTGCAGCGTCGCCTCGCTCAGGTTCGACAGAAAAGCGAGCCGAACGCCCGCGGCGCGCAACTTCATCAGCGCTTGCCGAACGTCGGGCCATATCTCCAGCTGTGCATAGGCCCCGACCAGCGCCGCGCGATCGCGGTCGCCAAGCGTCAGCTGCAATGCTTCGGCGGTGTAACGCAATGCGGCATCGGCCAGCGCGTCGAAGCCCGCATATTGCCCGGCGGCGGTGTGGAGCCAGGTATAGCCGAACAGCTTGGCGCTCCATTGCTGGGCCAGCACCGCGCCGCGATCCGGAAACAAACGCATCGCCAGCGCGCCGACCGGACGCGGGTCGAAGATCGGGAATCCGTCGAAGGCAATGGCTTCGACCACGGTGGTCGAGGCGCCGTGTGCCGCAGCTGGCAGGATCGCGGTGCCCAGTGCAAGCGCGCCGATGGCATCACGGCGCGAAAGTGAGGTGGCGGAAGGACGATCAGGCATGGTTCGCTTTCTGTTGGTCACAGGGATCTGGTTTCGCCGCCATCCATGCGCAGGCTCGATCCGGTCATCCAGCGAGCGGGCGGCGACAGCGCAAAGGCGATAAGCGCGGCAATGTCCTCGGGTTCTCCGAAGCGCGAAATGCCGGCCTCCCGCGCAAAGGTCTGCATCGCATCCCCGAGCTGGAGGCCGCGGGCCGCGGCAAAGTGTTCAATCATCGTCATGCGGCGGCCGGTCATCACGGCGCCTGGCAGGATGGTGTTGACCTGAACATTGTCGGCAAGTCCGCGATCGGCGAACGCCTTGGCGAGGCCGGAGATCGCCGCGTTGATCGTGGAGACCCCGGCCAACATCGCCCTGGGTGCCTCGGCGGTCGCGCCGGACATGAAGATCAGCGACCCCCGCGACGCGGTCAGATGCGGCCAACCCGCCGTGGCGAGGCGCCGCGCGCCGTGGAATTTGAGCGCAAGGCCATCTTCCCATTGCGCGTCGGTCATCGCCAGCAATTCAGTCTGAGGCACCGCTCCGGCGATGTTGACGATCGCGTCGATCGTCGCGGATTCCGCCAGTGTTCCCGCAATGACGTTCGTGGCGGCGTCCGGCTTGCGCAGGTCCTGCACGATCGGCAGCGCTTTTGCGCCCGCCGCCCGGATGTGCGCAGCGCTATCCTCCAGATCGGCGTCGCTGCGGGCCACCGCGACGACAAGGTCGAAATCCTGCGCCAGGCGGATAGCGGTCGCGCGGCCGATGCCACGGCTCGCGCCGGTGACGATGACGGTGCGGCGCACGGCCGTCACCGCATCGCTCGATCGACGAGCAGCGTGTCGGTAAACTGGCGGAAGCCGGCGAGTTTGCCGTCGCTGACCATCCAGAGATGCGCGAACGCGGCATTGAGCGTCTTTCCCGTTGTGCGGTGAACACCGCCGTAGCGGCCGGTGGCGACGACGACCTCGCCCGCATCGAGAATGTTGGCCGGGGTAACGGCGAGATGCTCCCAGTCGGCCATCATCGGTGCGAGAATTCCGTCAGCCACCGCCGCCGGCCCCCGCCCGGTCGCACGATAGGGCCAGCCATCCATGCCGACCCAGCTGATATCTTCCGCCATCGTGCCCAGCGCGGCGGCGGCATCGCCGGCGGCCAGCGCCGCGTAAAAGGACGCGACGGTATCGCGATTGCTGCTCATGTCTTTCTCAATCCATCTGACGGTGGCGCCACACCGAACGAGCGCTCGAACAATGGCGGGGAAACCAAAACAAGGGGTGTGTTGCCGGCGGGTTCCAAGGGGGGACGGAACCGCACCGGCAACGCTCTGCCAGATGGGGGTCAGTGCCCGGCAAAGGCGATCTTGATCTCGCTAGCGACGAGCGGCACGTTTTCCTCGAGCGCGAAGTGACCGCCATCGAGCCACACGAGCTTTGCCTTGGGCAAATCCCTGGTGAAAGCCTCGGCGCCGGCCGGGATGAAGAACGGGTCGTTCTTGCCCCACACGATCAATGTCTTGGGTTGATACTGCCGGAACGCGGCGTGCCAGCTGTCATATAGCGCAACGTTGGCCTTGTAGTCGGCGAGCAGATCGAGCTGATAGGCATCGGTCCCCGGACGATCGAGCAACGCCTGGTCGTGCACCCAATTGTCCGGACTGATCGCTTCGGGGTTCTTCGCGCCGAAACTGTACTGGAATTGCGTAGTCTCGGGCTTGAAGAAGGTCCGCGCCGCCGCCTCGGTGGTCGCGTCGCGCTTGGCCCAGAGCGGCAGGAATATCTGCTTGGGCATGTCGCCAACACCTTCGAGATAGCCGTTGGCGTTCTGGATCACGAAGCCCTTCACCCGATCGGGGTGCGCGGCAAAGATACGGAAGCCGATCGGCCCGCCATAATCCTGCATGTAGAGCACATACGATTTCAGATGGAGCTGATCGAGCAGCCCCGAAACATGCGCTGTCAGGTTATCGAAGGTATAGGCGAACTCGGTGTTTGACGGTGCGTCAGATTGGCCGAAACCGACATAGTCGGGCGCGATCACGTGGAATTTGTCGGCCAGCGCCGGGATCAACTCGCGATACATGTGCGATGAGGTCGGGAAACCGTGCAGCAACACGATGGTCGGCGCGTCCGGGCGACCGGCCTCGCGATAGAAGATCTTGAGCCCGTCGACCGTCGCTGTGCGATAGAAGGTCTGCGTCGACGCGGGCGCGGCCGGTGTCGCTCCCGCAGGGATCGGGGCCGCAGCGAGCAAGCCGGCGGCTGACGTCGCCAGCAACGCGCCGGCGGTGGAACTGAGTGGATTGGTCATGGAGGCTTCCTTGTAACCGTTGTAATAGTAATTTATCGGTGTCTCTTTAAATGCCACCTGTCAAGACCGATTTTATCAGTTACAGATTGCGAGCGTCGCCATCCGGTGGCGAACACGGGATGTCACGACGATGCGTCAGGAGCCGTTTTCCGGAGAGTTTCGCGAAGGGATGCCGTTTCTTGGCGGCAGCCTGTGGATCGACTTCGTCAACACCACGCCGATCATCAAGGGCACGGCGCTCGATCTGATCGGCGACGAACCGGCGCTGCTACGCTGGGCCGAACAGGCCAATATCGAGACGGGCGACGCGATCGCGGACGACGATCCAGCCACGCTCCACGTACTGCGGTCGCGCCTGGCGGACGCGTTCGACCGTCTGGCGGCGTCGGAGCCGCTGTCGCCAGAGTTGGTCACGACCATAAATCATCTGATCGAAAACTCGGCGATCAGGCGCCGGCTCGCACCCGCCGGAGCGGACACCGTGCTGGATGAGCATGTCGAACTTGCCGGCCCGCCGGTCGCAAGCGCGGTCGCCTGGGACTTCGCGCGGTTCCTCGGCGATTTCGAGCATCAGCGGCTGCGCCACTGCGACAATCCGGCTTGCACCATGCAATTTTACGACGTCGGCAAGAACAATCGTCGCCGCTGGTGCACCATGTCGCTGTGCGGCAATCGCGACAAGGTGGCCCAGTATCGCGGCAGGAAGGCGGCCGCGCGCTCGGATAGACAAGACTGAGGGGCGTTGGAGCAAGTTCGAACTCGCGCAACACGGCCACCAGCCGCCCTCGGACTGCGCGTCGACAACAGCTTGCCCGACACGCAGTCGTGACCGGTCAGGTGCCCGGGATAAAAGAGCCCTTGCGGAACCCGTCGACCTTCCCGGATCACCGGCCGCGCTCGCGTCCGGAGAATTGCTGGAAGCCTGTCATAGGCGGGAATGATAGGTGGACCTCGCCTCAAATGTTCACGAGAACAAGACGACCACATCGTCGCGCAATCTCTTGACATGGTTTCGCGCCGCCGGTTGGCTGTGTGCGACAAGCAAAGGGCGGGACAACACCATGATCGAAGGCACGCGGCGCTCGGTTCTTGGCGGCATCGCCGCGACGACGGCGACCCGCATGCCGCTTCCCAAGCGTGCCCCGGCCGATGTCGGATCGATCGAAAGCGACCTCGCCCGCTACGTGTCGTTCGGCAACAAGCGAGCCGGGGGTGCCGGCGATATCGCTTGCGGGGAATGGCTAGCCCGCGAATTGGGCAAATTGGACTACAAGGTGGAGCGACAGCAGTTCGCGGTCCCGTTTTTCGAGACCGTTACGGCTGAGCTTGCAAGCGGAGCAAGCACCGTGCCCGTTTATGCGCAGCCGATCGTCATCCCGACGCCACCGGGCGGGACCGAAGGCCCGCTCGTGCGGGTCGACGGGGCTGGACGCTGGGCCGGCGACTTGAAAGGTGCGATCGCCCTGGTCGATCTGCCCTCCGCACGCTGGTCGACGATCCTGGCAAAAGGTGTTCGCCAGCCGATCGAGGCCGCGTTTGCCGCCGGGGCGATCGCAGCCGTTGTCGTGACCAACGGGCCATCAGGCAAGGTCGTCGCGCTCAATGCCGACGGACGCCGACCGATGTTCGCCGGACCTGTCGCGCTCGTCGGTCCCGCCGAGGCCGCCAGCTTCCTTGGCGCGGCGATGACGCGCGAACGCGGGCGTCTGGTCATCGAGGGCCGCGGTGGCATGCGACCGGCATTCAATTTCGTCGGGCGGCTTGATCGTGGGCGAGGTCGCTGGCTGGCGATATCGACCCCTCGTTCGGGCTGGTTCACCTGCGCGGCCGAGCGCGGCCCCGGCGTTGCCGTATGGCTCGGTCTTGCCCGCTGGGCGCAGGCGACATTTCCGCGCCATGACCTGGCTTTCGTGTGCAACACGGGTCACGAATATGAGTATCTCGGCGCGGCCGAGGCCATGAAGAAGATCGCTCCACCGCCGAATCAGACGCATTTCTGGTTGCATCTGGGCGCGAACGTGGCCGCCCGCGACTGGCATGAGGGGGTGCCGCTCACGCCGCTTCCCAGCGTCGACCCGCAACGCTTCCTGTCGATCTCGCCGAAACTGCTGCCACTCGCCCGACAAATATTCGCGGGGCAGGCAGGATATGAGAGTCCGGTGTCGAGCGCCGTGATGTCGGCGGGGGAACTCGACGAGGTGATCAAAGCGGGTTACGCACCGGCAGCCGGGACTTTCGGAATACACCGCTTTCACCACACCGAAGGTGACGACGCGCGTTGCCTCAACCCGGTCGCTACCGCTCAGGCCGCGGAAGGATTTCGCCGCTTGCTGCGCGCGGCAATGGCCCAGCCAGCCTAGAGCGACGGAGCCGCCCGCTCGTCGCCGTGGCCCCCGCCCTACCGACTTGAAACCGGCGGCGATGACCGTCGGCTACGGCCGGGATCTCGACAAAACTGACTAACAAATAAGTGAATGTGTTGCCGGGCGTCATGTGCGCCGCTATGCTGCCCATACAGACCACCTGATAGCGGTGGCGAAAAGGTGAGGGAATCTATGCCGGCCAAAGCCGAGGGGAAGCACGTCCCGAAAATTTTGGGCGCGCTGGATAGCAGGTCGATCACCAAGATCGCCTTGACCTCGTCGGCGGGAGCTGCGGTCGAATGGTACGACTTCTTCATTTACGGCACGGCCGCCGCGCTCGTCTTTCCGCAGCTTTTCTTCCCCGCGACCCTGCCGCCTTTCGTCGCACAGATCGCCGCCTTTGCGACGTTCGCCATCGGGTTCATCGCTCGCCCGTTGGGAGGGATATTGTTCGGACACTTCGGCGACCTGCTCGGTCGCAAGCGAGCCCTGGTCTTCGCACTGATGCTCATGGGCCTTTCCACCGCCCTGATCGGCACTTTGCCCACCGGAATCATCAGGGCGCTGGCGCCGACGACCGAACTCAGCAGCAGTTCGCGCGACTGATCGCCGTGAATATCGCCAGCGGCGCGCTGGCGGCCCTCGTCTCCGAGGTGCTCGCACGTACCGACCGCATCGATGTTCTCGTCAACAATGCCGGTCTCGGCCTGTTCGGCGGCGCTGAAGAGTCCTCGGCTGAGCAGGTTCAGCACCTGTTCGACGTCAATCTGTTCGGCGTCATCCGGGTCGTCAACGCGGTGTTGCCGTCGATGCGGGCGCAGCGGCAAGGCCGCATCATCAACATGAGCAGCGCGCTTGGCTATGTTCCGGCGCCGTTCTCGGCTCACTATGCCGGAACCAAATTCGCTCTCGAAGGCTATTCGAAGTCGCTCGATCACGAAGTCCGCGCCTTTGGCATCCACGTGTCGCTGATCGAACCCGGCACGGTGAAGGGCGACTTTGATCAGAGCGCGCTCGATCCCGACAGGAAGATCGTCGACTACGATGCCGGGCGCGCCTGGGTGCATGGCTTTCTCGAGAAAGCCCTACGGACGGCTGTCACGCCGGAAGAGGTGGCGGAAGCGGTGCTTCAGGCAGCCATGACGCCGCGCCAGCGGCTGCGCCCCCCCGTCGGCAAAGTGGCGAAACAAATCAGCCTGTTGCGACGGCTCGTACCCGCCCGGATGTTCGACAAGCTCTTGCGCCCACAGTTCGGTCTGCCCGGCTGATTGGAGCCTCAGACCGTCAGTCGATCACCCCACTCGGCTTACCTACCGCCGCGCCAACATGGCGAGACGATAACTATCGGTATGCTATCGCATACGCGGTTGAGCCGTTCATATCCCTCAGCGTCCCATTCCTCGCCATGGCACCACCCCTCATTCCCACTCCATTGTCTGATCACACTATAACATGTTGAACTAACACGCAAATAAGTCCCGTCCGGGAACAAATCCCGACACGGGAACCGACAAAATGTTACGCTGTTGATTTTAAAGGAAATATCTGACAGAAATTTATTTTCAGCTTCCACCAACGATCGGTGTCCGTCGGATGTTTTTTCACCCTGGCGGCGTCCGCGACATGCCCGACTCAGCCTCTTCGAAAAACCGTCAGCGGAGTATATCGCACGTCGCGCCGGAACCAAGCCCCTCCGCTCAGTCCATCCATTGGAGCGCCAAAGGATCGCGGGGCTCAGGCCTTCCAGCTGCCCGGGAACAGGCGCCGCAGCGCCTCGACCTTAGGCCGATCGTTGATCACGATATACGGGTAGTTCGGGTTCCGCGCCATGAACGCCTGATGATAACCCTCGGCCTGGTAAAAGCCCGGCGCGCGCTCCAGCCTGGTGACGATGGGCCCCGCAAAGACATGCGCTCTCGACAATTGGGCGAGATAGGCGCGTGCGGCCCGCGCCTGGCCCGGCGTCTGCGGGAACAGGGCCGAGCGATATTGCGTCCCCTCATCGGGGCCCTGCCGGTTCAGCTCGGTCGGATCGGCCACCACCGAGAAATAGATCCTCAGCAGGTCGGCATAATTCACCTGGCGCGGATCGAACACTACCTTCACCGCTTCCGCATGGCCGGTCGCTCCGGTCGACACCGTCTCATATTGCGCTGTCGCGGCGCTGCCGCCGGCATAGCCGGCCGTCGTGGAAACAACGCCCTTCACATGAGCGAACACGCCCTGCACGCCCCAAAAGCAGCCTCCGGCGAAGAT
>JBAZXI010000043.1:0-15055 GCA_041659925.1 Sphingomonas sp. | reverse complement strand
CGTGGTCGGCGTGGGTGTTGGGGTTGGGGTTGGGGTTGGGGTTGGGGTTGGGGTTGGGGTTGGGGTTGGGGTTGGAGTCGGACTAGGTGTCGGCGAGGGGGACGGCGCCGGTGCCGGCGCAGGGGTCGGAGCCGGCGTGTTTCCCACCCCCGCGCCGCCGCCGCACCCGCCAACGGCAATCGCCCCTGCCAACGCCACCGAGCGCAGCAGGCTGATACGCAAACACCTGTTCATGTCGATCCGCCCCCTTGCAGGACCCGCAACACAGGGCCACTCCGCCCTGCACGGGCAACCCCCTGGCACCAGCCGCGCGCCCATCCTTGCCCGTGGCGCCGGCCGCGCCTAAGGCCCGCAACCATGCTCGCGCGTCTCGGCCATGTCCGCAACTGGATTTTCGATCTCGACAACACGCTCTATCCGGCGAGCGCGCAGCTGTTCGCGCGCATCGACGCGAAGATGACCGCCTATATCGCCGATCGTTTCGGGCTCGACCATGTCGCGGCGCATCGCCTTCAGAAGCAGTATTTTTTCGATCACGGCACGACGCTGGCCGGGCTGATGGCGCGACACCATGTCGATCCGCATGAATTCCTCGCTTTCGTCCATGATATCGAGATGGACGTGCTCGAGGAGAACGCCCCGCTCGCCACCGCGATCGGCCGCCTGCCCGGCCGCAAGTTCATCTTCACCAATGCCGACGCCCCCTATGCCGGCCGCGTGCTCGACCGCCTCGGCCTCGCCGCGAGCTTCGAGGCGATCCACGATATTCACGCCATGGACTTGCGCCCCAAACCCGAGGCCTCGGCCTATGCCGGCCTGTGCGCCGCGTTCGGCATCGCGCCGGAAGAAAGCCTGTTCGTCGAGGACATGGCGCGCAACCTCGCACCGGCCAAGGCGATCGGCATGACCACGGTATGGATCGACAACGGTTCCGAACAGGCCGCCGACGCCGACCGCGACCATATCGATTTCACCACCCACGACATCCGGCACTGGCTGGAAGAAATTCTGGAGGCGGCATGAGCCACGACCTTGAACGCATCATCGACAATGCCTGGGAAGACCGCGATGCGATCGACCTGACCACCGGCGGCGAGATCCGCCTGTCGGTCGACAGCGCGCTGGCGATGCTCGATGCCGGCACCGCGCGCGTCGCCGAACCCGACGGCGCCGGCGGCTGGCGCGTCAACCAGTGGCTCAAGAAGGCCGTGTTGCTGTCGTTCCGCCTCAACGACAATGCGCTGATCGACAACGGCCCCGGTGCCGGCCACTGGTGGGACAAGGTCCCGTCGAAATTCACCGGCTGGGGCGAGAGCGAATTTCGCGGCGCCGGTTTCCGCGCCGTCCCCGGCAGCATCGTCCGGCGCGGCGCGTTCATCGGCAAGGGCGCGGTGCTGATGCCGAGCTTCGTCAACATCGGCGCCTGGGTCGGCGAAGGCACGATGGTCGACACCTGGGCGACCGTCGGCAGCTGCGCGCAGATCGGCAAGAACGTCCACCTCTCGGGCGGCGCCGGCATCGGCGGCGTGCTCGAGCCGCTCCAGGCCAATCCGGTGATCATCGGCGACGGCGCCTTTATCGGCGCGCGTGCCGAGGTCGCCGAGGGCGTCCGCGTCGGCGAGGGCGCGGTGCTGTCGATGGGCGTCTATCTCGGCGCCTCGACCAAGATCATCGATCGCGCCACCGGCGAGGTGTTCCGCGGCGAGGTCCCGCCTTACGCGGTGGTCGTCCCCGGTTCGACCGGCGGCAATCTCGGCCTCTATTGCGCCGTCATCGTCAAGCGCGTCGATGCCCAGACGCGATCGAAGACCGCGATCAACGAATTGCTGCGCGACTGATGCGCCGGCTGGCGGCCTCCCTGCTGCTGGTGCTGCTGCTCGGCGCGGCACCGCCGCCCGATGACCTTCCCGTCGTTCCGGCGGAGGTTGTCGCCACGCTGCCGCACGATACCGGCGCCTTTACCGAGGGGCTGTTCTACCGCGACGGCTATTTCTGGGAGAGCACCGGCGAAATCGGCCGCTCCTCGATCCGCAAGGTCGATCCCGCCACCGGCCGCGTGCTCAGGCATGTCACCATCCCCCCGCCCTATTTCGGCGAAGGCATCGTCGCGGTCGGCAACCAGCTCGTCAGCCTCACCTGGCGCCACGGCGTCGGCTTTCGCTGGTCGATCGACACGCTGCGCCGCACCGGCAGCTTCGCCTATCGCGGCGAAGGCTGGGCGCTGACCAGCGACGGCAGCTCGGTGATCATGTCCGACGGCACCGCCACGCTGCGCTTCCTCGATCCCGATACCTTGCGCGTCCGCCGTCGCCTGCCGGTCACCGCCGACGGCGTCGCGGTCGATCGGCTCAACGAACTCGAATATGTCGATGGCGAGATCCTCGCCAATATCTGGCGCACCAACCGCATCGCGCGGATCGATCCGGCCACCGGCCATATCGTCGGCTGGATCGACGTTTCCGCGCTCACCGCCACTGTCGACCTCGACGATCCCGATGCGGTGCCCAACGGCATCGCCTGGGACAAGGTGCATCGCCGCCTGTTCGTCACCGGCAAATACTGGCCGACGATTTTCGAAATCGCCCCACCCAAAGGCCGCTGACCGACGCACGCTGCGCGCCTTCGCCTCAACCCGATCCACCTCGCCCCGTCTCGACAACGTCACACACGCCGCCTAACCCGCGACCAAAGATAAACAGGATGTCTCCCACCATGACCAACGCCCCCGCCAGCCAGGTCCTCGACCGCGTTCTTGTCCTCGAAATGGTCCGTGTGACCGAGGCCGCGGCAATCGCCGCGGCGAGCCTGGTCGGGCGCGGCGACGAGAAGGCTGCCGATGCTGCTGCGGTCGAGGCGATGCGCGAGGCGCTCAACCAGCTGTATATGGACGGCACGGTCGTCATCGGTGAGGGCGAGCGCGACGAAGCCCCGATGCTGTACATCGGCGAGAAGGTCGGCTCGGCGATCGGCAAGGGGCCGCGGATCGACATTGCGCTCGATCCGCTCGAGGGCACCACCATCACCGCCAAGGCCGGCCCCAACGCGCTCGCCGTGCTGGCGATCGCCGACGAGGGCGGCCTGCTCAACGCCCCCGACGTCTATATGGACAAGATCGCCGTCGGCCCGGGCCTGCCCGATGGCATCATCGATCTCGACAAGACCCCGACCGAGAACGTCAAGGCGCTCGCCGCCGCCAAGGGCGTCAAGCCCAGCGACATCATCGCCTGCGTGCTCGATCGCCCGCGCCACGAGGCGCTGATCGCCGAGTTGCGCTCGCTCGGCTGCGGCGTGATGCTGATCGGCGACGGCGATGTCGCCGGCGTCATCGCCACCACCAACCCCGACACCACGATCGACATCTATATGGGCTCGGGCGGCGCGCCGGAGGGTGTCCTCGCCTGTGCTGCGTTGCGCTGCGTCGGCGGCCAGTTCAAGGGCCGGCTGATCTTCCGCAACGAGGATGAGCGCGCCCGCGCGCGCAAATGGGGTATCGAGGATCTCGACAAGCAGTACGACCTGACCGAGCTGGCCAAGGGCGACTGCATCTTCGCCGCAACCGGCGTGACCGACGGCTCGCTGCTCGCCGGCGTCAAGCGCCGGGCCGGTGTTATGACCACCGAGAGCGTCGTGATGCGCGCAAGCTCGGGCACCGTGCGCTGGGTCAAGGGCGAACACCGCATCGGCTGAAGGCGAGGACTCCGGCAGCGCGGCGTAGCGCGCGATGGCCCCGAATCGTGCGCGATCGATCCTCGCCCCGCCACCCCGGACCTGATCCGGGGGTCACGGTGCCGCGCAACAATAGGCCGACGCTTTTGCGGGACAATGGAAAGCCGAGCGAGTCGGGCGGGACGAAAACAACCCGATCGATCCTGCGAATCCGATCGTGATTTCTTGGGACGCGATTCGGAAGTGCGGGAACCGCCTTCACATTAAACAACACTATAACAATTAATTATGGGTAGAATCTCGCTTCGACTCGATCATGTCCAGTCCCAGCCAGTCACGCCGCCGCACGGCGAAGCCCAAGCTTCACACTCCTCGATTGCAAAAAATGCAATCGCCTATGGCGCTCTTCGCACTTGCAGCATTTTACTCTGTAACACATACAAAGAGTGCCTTTCAGGCATCCTCTCCTAAAACTTTCATAGCCAGTCCCTCCGGGGGCTGGCTTTTTTTTCTGGGCGGGATCGGTCACCGGCCGCCGCGCAAGGCCGCAGCCGCCTCGCGACAGGCACGCACAGCTACCATGCCATATGATCCGTGCGGGAGATTGAGGCCCCCCCGAGAGGTCGCATCCGGCGCCCCTCCCCACCCTTTCTCCACGACAAAAGTCGCTCAGGCGGCGATCGCCGTGTCGCGCCCGGCACTGGCCGGCCGCCCGTCATAGACGAATTCCGCGCCGTCGAGATCGATCGCGGGAATTTCGCCCTTCTCGCGCCAATAGTCCTGGTTGTGCATCCATTCGGGCTTGTCGCCGCGCCGCGGCATGCGATCGAGCCCACGACGCAGATAGCCGGGGTTGAAGGTGTCGTCGTCGATCCACGGTAGCAGCGGCATGTCCGCATCCTCCGGTCGCAGCGCCACCTCGACGCGCCGCGCGCCCCGCGCATCCATGCGATTGAGCAGCCGGCACACGAAATCGCCGAGCATGTCGACACGCAGCGTCCAGCTTGCGCGAAAATAGCCCATCACCCAGACGAGATTGGGCACGCCGGTGAACATCATGCCGCGATAGTTGACCGTGTCGTGCCAGTCGACCGGCCGGCCATCGACGTCGAACGGGATCTCCCCCATCACCGACAGGCGAAATCCGGTCGCCGCGACGATCAGGTCGGCCTCGATCTCCTCGCCGGATCTGGTCAGCACACCCTTCTCGGTGAAGCGCTCGATCTCGTCGGTGACGACGGAAACCTTGCCCGCGCGCGCAGCCTGGAAGATGTCGCCATCGGGACAGAAGGCGAGCCGCTGCTGCCATGGCCGGTAGCGCGGCGTGAAATGCGGCTCGAACGCGAAATCCTCGCCGGCATAGGCGCGGATCATCGTCTTGAGATCCTCGAACACCGCATCGGGTTCCTCGATGCAGCGACGCGTCATCGCGTCCTGGTCGAACATGATCTGTTCGCGCACGACGCGGTGGATCGTCGGTTCGTCGATGCCGATCTGCCGCAGCCGGTCTGCCAGTTCGTTGCGGTTCGGCGCGCAGTAGAAATAGGTCGGCGAGCGCTGCAGCATGGTGACGTGCGCGGCCTTGTCCGCGAACGCCGGAACCACGGTAGCGGCGGTGGCGCCCGAGCCGATCACCAGAACGCGCTTGCCGGCATAATCGGTCGCCGGATCCCAGAGCTGCGCGTGGACGAACGTCCCGCGATAGTCCGACAGGCCCGGCCAGTCGGGGATGTAGGGCTTTTCGTGATCGTAATAGCCCTGGCACATCCACAAGAAGTTGCAGCTGAAGGTGACGGTCGCGCCGTCGGCGCCGCGCCGCGCCTCGACCGTCCAGCGGTTGGTGGCGCTCGACCAGTGGCAGGCGGTGATGCGGTGACCGTAGCGGATATGCGCGTCGATCCCGTTCTCGCTGATCACCTCGCCCATATATTTGAGGATCTCCGCCCCGCTCGCCACCGGCGCGCCGATCCACGGCTTGAAGCGATAGCCGAAGGTATAGAGGTCGGAATCGGACCGGACGCCGGGATATTTGTGCGTTTCCCACGTCCCGCCAAAGGTGTCCTTCGCCTCGAGGATCACGTAGCTGCGCCCGGGGCATTGCTGCTGCAGGTGCCACGCCGACCCGATCCCCGAAATCCCCGCGCCGACAATCAGCACGTCGACTTCGGTCGAATGCCCCGCATCGATCCCGTCGGTCTGCGACAACGTCTCTCTCCTCATCTTTTTATGCGCTTGCCAGCTTCATGATATCACCGCCGCGCGGCATTGACATCGGTCAAGCGACCCGCGCGCTGGACCATAATCGTCGCATTCGCTCTTTGCCGCGGCGGTCGTCCTGTCGCTCGCTATCGACCAAGGCCATTGGACGGTGGTGTTCGATTACACGCATCTCGGACCGAAGGGCGCGGCGCTGTTTTCCGCGCAGGTCACGGCGGGTCTGGCGAAGGTGGTGCCCGAGCTTCGCAAGGACCTTGTTCGCTGAAGCGCCACGCCCTCCGTTCCTTGCTGGAAGCTGGCATCAACCGGGCATACCCCCCTCGCCCGAATCGCGCGGAATTTTTTACACATCGGCACAAGGCGGGGTAAGGCCGTCGACAAATGCGAGCGAAGACCACGCCCGATGGGCTGGCGTTCCACGCGCCGATCGGCGATCGCATGAGCGGGGGATCGAGATGGTGCTTTTGGTGGCCGAGACGACAATGGCATCGATGGAATGAGCGCTATCGCCGGCGCCGTACTGGTCGATGGCAGCGACATGCAGGAGCGACTGCTCGACGACATGATCGCGTCCGCCGCACGGCGCGGCTTCGATGGCGCGACGACCTGGCGCGATGGCCCCGCCGGCATGATCCGCTTCGCCCACGCCACCACCCCCGAGGCCGTTGGCGAGACCCAGCCGCTCCCCGGCGACGAACCCGGCAGCGCCATGCTGCTCGACGGTCGGCTCGACAACCGCCCCGAACTGCTCGCGCTGCTCGGCCGGCACGGCGCGGCGCTCGCCCATGCGCCGGACGTCGCCATCGCGCTCGCACTGCACGCGCGCTTCGGCGACGATTTCGTCAAGCACCTCGTCGGCGATTTCGCCGTCGCCCTGTGGCAGGGGCGGCGGCGGCGCCTGTTCCTCGCCCGCTCGCCGTTCGGCTGGCGCCCGCTGCTGTGGAGCTTCGTCGGCGGCACCTTTGCCTTTGCGACCGAGCCACGTACGCTGGTGCGCGGCCTCGGGCTGGACCGCACCCTCAACGAGGGCGCGATCGGCGAATTCCTTTCAGCGCGTTTCATCAGCCAGACCGACACCTTCTGGCGACAGGTCAATCGCATTCCGCAGGGCAGCGCGCTGGCGCTCGAAAATGGCCGCGTGCGGCAATGGCACTGGCATGATGGCCCGTTCGAGGATCTCACCGCGCTGTCGGCCGAGGATCATGTCACGCGCTTCCGCGATCTGTTCGATCAGGCGCTTCAATCCGTCAACCGCAGCAGCACGCCGCTGTCGTCGCAGCTATCGGGCGGGCTCGATTCATCCTCGGTCGTCTGCCGCTCGACCGAGCTTTACCGCACCGGCAAACTGGCACGCCCGGTCAGCGCGATCAGCGCGCGCTTCCCCGGCGAACCGCACGACGAAAGCGAATATAGCGGTGCGGTCGAGGCGCATCTCGGCATCACCGCCAAGGTTGTCGGTGCCACGCCGTTCGACCCCGACGCCGCGCGCCAATGGGCCGCCGACAGCTATCAGCTGCCGTTGCGGCCCAACGTCCTCGACACGATGGCCGGCGCCTGCACGCGGCTGCGCGGCGAGGGTGAGCGCGTGATGCTCACCGGTGAGGGCGGAGACGACTGGCTCAACGGCTCGCTCGCGCACTGGCCCGATCTGATCATGCGCGGCCGGCTCGGCCGGTTGTGGCGCGACGCCAGCGAACAGTGGCCCGACGAGCCCTTCCATGTCGTCGCGCGTCGCGCGCTGTATCACGGCGGCACGCCGCTGGTCAGCCCGCGTCATCGCCGCCGCCTGCTCCGCCCGCATCTCGATTACGATCTCGACGCGCCCGACTGGTTGCGCCCCGACTGGGCCAAACAGATCAACCTGGAAGATCGCTGGCGGCAGGACGCCCTGCCCGTCCGCCTGCCCGGCGTCGCGCAGAAGATGCGCTACGGCGTGTTCTCGCTGGCACGGCGCCACGTCAATGTCGACAATGCGCTCGCTTTTACCGAAAGCCATGGCATCGAATTGCGCCATCCGTTCCACGATCTACGGCTGACCCAATTCTATATGGGGGCATCGGGCAGCGTGCTGCGCAAGGACGGCCAGAAGAAATACATCCTGCGCGAAGCGATGCGCGGTACCCTGCCCGAAATGGTGCGCACGCGTAGGACCAAGGCAGCCTTTGTCGGGCACACGGTCGACGCCATCGCCACGATGTTTCGCCAGCGCCCGCCCGAGGATATGATCAGCGCGAAGCTCGGCTGGATCGACCCGGCGCGCATTCGCGAGCTTCACGCCGGTTTCCAGGCATGGCGCGACAATGGTTCGACCGGACCGTTCCCCGCCACCGCCTGGGCGCCGGTGTGGTTCGCGGTCTCCCTCGATATCTGGCTCGAACAGGCAGCAGGCATATGAACGACATGACCCTTGATGACGGCAGCATGATCGCGCGCAACGAGGCACTGGTCGCGGCGCAGGTCGGCGATCAGGCGATGTTGATGGATCTCGACAGCGGGGCGATGTTCCAGCTCAACCGCACCGGCGCACGGATCTGGGAGCTGGTCGAAACGCCGTGCACACTGGCCGATCTCATCGCGGCGCTCGAACGCGGCTTTCCCGGCGGTGGCGATACGTTGCGCGACGACGTCGTCGCCTTTGTCGCGCAGATGCGCGAAACGGGATTGCTCGAAATCAGCGCCTAGCGCGGTACACCCAGCAATTCACCGCGAAGCGCGAATCCGCAAAGGCGCCCGACGGGCAGGTGACCGGCAACACCTCGTGCGGCCCCCAGGAGGGAAACACCGCCATGCGATTGTCTTTCGGCGCGATATCCTGCCCCTTATCGCCTGGTTCGGCCCCCAGCCGGTGCAGCCGCAACTCGCCGCCGGCAAAGGCCCGGGGTGTGCGGTGGAAATAATAGACCGCGCTCAGCATCCGGTCGCCACGCGTCTTCATGTTGCTGGCGTAAGTGTCGCTGTGCAGTCGGAAATATGCGCCGTCATTGTGCGCCGCGAGCTCAAGCTCGATGTCGTGGATCGCAAAGGGCGTGAGGCGCAACGTCGCGACCCAACCCGGCACGGCCGCCGTCACGCGCTCGCGCAAGACCGCATCGAGCGGACCCAGGTCACGCAAGCTGCTCGCCGAGCGGACGGTGGGATCAACTACACCGCCAGCCAACGAAGCCGGCACGAACCGCGCCTCGTTTTCCAGCGCCCAGTCGAACAGCGCATCGCGCTCGGAGGTTGTGAGAAAGTGGTCGATCACCAGCGAGGGCACGACCAGCCCCGGGGGCGGAAGCCCGCCCGTCACCGCCGCACTGTCGCTGGTCCGCACGCTCAGCTGAGGTTGCTGATCCCGTCATTCGGCTTGTACGAAATGCCCTGCGCGGCACCGACCGGCGCGTAGCTGATCACTTCGGGCTTGACCCACTGCTCATTGCTCTCGGAGACGGTCACCGCCGGCACAACTTCTTGATCAAATTCGGACATTTTCAACTCCGCATCCTGAGCGACCCGAATAATACAGAATAATGAACAAATGGCAATTGCTGACGATCAGGCAAAAGCCATTCAATTCTACCGAAACATTGTCGCCAAAGACTGTCAGGGCATCTGCCGCATCCTTTGCGGGTAGCTGTCTCGCGACCCACGACCCGCACGATGCCGCCGGCCGCGGTGGCCGGCAGACTCGATTAACTCAGGTTGCTCAGCCCGTCATTCGGCTTGAACGAAATGCCCTGTGCGGCGCCGACCGGCGCGTAGCTGATCACTTCAGGCTTGACCCACTGCTCGCTGGGCTCGGCAACGGTCGCCACCGATGCAACTTCTTGATTCGACTTGGACATATAAATCCCCCAGATTTTCCGCAGCCTCGTTGTACATAAGAACGAACGAGTCGCAAATACTCATGACGCGGCAGAACGAAATCGGATTTTTGGGAGTGACAGTTAACCATTTGATTAATAAGCAAACTCACTTGCATAACCTCGTGGCGGAGCATCCCATCTTGCGACACGAGCCGGTTATCGGGATACAATATCTGCGTGGCATCGCCGTGCTGGCGGTGGTGCTGGGCCACAGCGCCAGCTTCACCAGCGGCGGATTACACGTCGCGCCGCTTCTCGGCGGCCGACTTGAGCCTGGCCGGCTGGGCGTCGATTTGTTCTTTCAGATCAGCGGTTTCATCATCGCGATCGTCTCGCTGCACGGCCGCGACCTCGCGCCCGCGATCGGCATCGGCCGATTCCTCCAGCGTCGCTTCATCCGAATCGTGCCGCTGATGTGGATCGCGGTGCTCTGCTTCGCCACGCTGCAATGGCTCGGGCACGTCCGCGGCGAAGGCTGGAGCTATCTGCGCGCGATGCTCCTGCTTCCCGGCAATCTGGCCCCCACACTGCTCTGGACGCTGCGCCAGGAACTGATCTTCTACGTCATCTTCGCATTGTCCTTCCTGAGGGGCGGCAAGTGGCGCGTCCTGCCGGTGCTGTGGTTCGCCGCGATCTTGCTCGTGCCGCGCGGCCCGCAAACCTGGTGGTCGCACGACGCGCCGCTCGCCCTGCTGCTCAACCTGCGCAATCTCGGCTTTGCCGGCGGCTTGCTTGTCGCACTGCTATGGTTTCGCCACACCAGCCAATGGCGCTTTCGCTCGCCGGTCGAGCCACTGCTCGTACTCGGCAGCGGCAGCGCACTTGTCATGTTTGTCGCCGTACCCGCGTTGGCGATCGACGCCGGCGTCGGCCTCACCCTGATGCTGCTGCCGCTGGTAATTTTCGCCGCGCATGTCGAATGTCCCCCCGGGTTGGCGCGGAGGGCAGGCGAGTTGTTCGGAAACGCGTCCTATTCGATCTATCTCTTCCACTATCCGGCCATTTCCGTACTGATCACACTTTGCCGCAAGACGGCGCCGACAAGCCCGCCCTGGTTGATCGCGCTGCTCTGTCTGGTCACCTCGACGGCCGCAGGTGTGGCGGCCCATTTCATGGTCGAGCGGCCGTTGCTTACCGCGATCCGTCGCCGCGTGGCGCGCGGTGGAACGGCTTCGGCCGTAGCGCTTTGACCACGCCGCTCGATCGCTTGATTCAGGCCGCGATGCCGGTTTCGCCGCGCAAAGCTGTCGGCGCCACGCGGACGCTGCCGCCCTCTGACTTGGGCCGGACGACGATGCTCATCAGGATCCCCTCATGGTCGATCACGAAATCGTGCGCGACAAGCACATCGACGAGCATGGCACTCCCAGGATCCAGACCATCGCGCGCACGGGGCTTTTCGAGCAGCATCAGCAGCTCGACTTGCTCGGCCGACAGTGGCGTCATCGGCGCACGAGCAATGCTGCGTGTGTCGGCGACGACCGCCGCGCCACCGACCTCGACCAGCCGCAAGCCCGGCACCCTCGCCCCCGACCACGCCGCACGCCACGCCTCGATTGCGCGCCGCATGCCCGCAACGAGATCGGGGCGGTCGAGAAACGCAGTCGTGTAGTCGCCGGCGAAATGATAGGCGACATCCTCGGTCGGCACGTCGAGCGGATAGAGCGCGCGATAAGCGAGTTGCGGCGTTACCGGGCCAATTCCCATTGCAACCGGATCGCGAAAATACGGGCTGTAACGATCGATCACAATTCGCGCCCAGCCGCCCGGCGGGTGGAGGTGGTGAAGCCGGGGCATCAGCGCGATCATCGCGGCATATTCCTCCGCCGCCTCGCCCGGGAAGCCGTACAATATGTTCCAGTGCACCTGCATGCCGACTGCGTTGCAATGCCGCAGCAGGGCAATGTTCTGGTGCGCCGACACCCCCTTGCGCATCAACCTCAGGACATCGGACGAGAGCGACTCGATGCCGGGCTGGATCGCGACGATGCCGCCGCGTACCATCGTATCGACATGCGCCGCGGTCAGGTTGGCCTTGACCTCGTAGAACAGGCTCAACGGCGCGCCGCTTTCCGCCAGCGTCGGCAACAGCGTGTCGAGATAGCCGCGCGGCATGATGTTGTCCGTCATCATCACGGAATCGACCTGCCACTGGCCAAGCGCGGCAAGCTCTTCGACCATCCGTTCCGCCGGCTTTTCGCGAAATGCCATCCCGTCATTGTTCAGGCCGCAAAAGGTGCAGTGGCTGCGCGCCCCCCACCAGCAGCCGCGCGAACTCTCCGCCATCAGATAGCGTGGCAGCGACGCGGGAAGCCTTCCCGCAGCCTGGTAGCTACGTAATGCCGCGAAAAAATCGCCGAAATCAGGCGCGAACACGGTCGCCATGTCGCGGATCGGTTCACTGTCGATCACCCGCACCGCTGGCTGTTCGCCATCGCGGATAAGGCGTTCGCAGAAATCGGGAAAGTCGATGTCGGCTTCGCCGGTGAAGAAGTGATCGACCCATGGGAAGGCCTTGGCAAGCCCATGACCCAGCGGCCCCGCTACGTTCGGGCCACCCATCACGATGATGATGTCGGGAGCGACCGCCTTCACCCGCAATGCGACCGCCGATGCCGCGAGATTCTGCTGGAAGCCCGAGGTGATGCCGAGGATGCGCGGCGCGAGCGCAAGCACGCGCGCGACCAGTTCGTCGAGCGCCGGGCCGATCGCATCGGCGATCGCGTCATGGGTTGCCTGCAGCGAGTCCGACAGCCGGTGTGGCTCGGGCAGTTGCGCGACGATTTCGGGCGGATAGGCGTAAAGACGAAACAGTCGCTCGCCGACGCGTTGCTTCATCGGAGAAGCATAGACCGCGTCGTACACGTCCAGGCCCGCGCGCGCCGCCAGCATCATTCCACCATATACGATGCGGGTCGTCAGGCCACGCGCCTGACACGCACTCTTCAGGATCGCGGTAGCCAGATTGGGATGGTGCACCGACTCGAACGGCGGCACGACCAGGCATATGTCGGTTGCGGAATCTTGCGACATGGCGGTCGAATACCCTCGCTGTTCGGCACCGTCACTCTGACGTGGCAGCATCCTTCAACCCTGTCCAGCGGCGCCCTTCTTCGCTTGCGGCACGGAAAGGGGGTGCTTGGCGTCAGGACCTGGAGCGTCGGCAATCGCCGGCTCGATGCACCGTCCGTCGTCTGGCGAGCCCGGGATCGTCAGGCGCGGAGCAGCACCGCATCCCTTGCCTCGACCGGTATCGAAAAGCAGAAGCGCGCGCCGCCACCATCGCTGTGGTCGAGCCATAGCTTGCCGTCATGCGCTTCGACGATCGTCCGCGAGATCGACAGACCCAGCCCCATCCCTTCCGGCTTGGCCGAGCCCGTCCATTCGAACAGCGCGTCGATTTCCGTGGCCGGAACGCCGGGACCGGAGTCCTCGACCGAGATGACGATCCGATCGCCCTCGACCGCGCTTGACAGCGTCACCTGGCCGCGATCCGGCGGGTCGAACGCGTCGCAGGCGTTCTTCACCAGGTTGATGATCACCTGCTGCAGTTGCACCCGATCCCCTTCGATCCGCACACCGCTCCCGACATGGTCACGGATCGAAATGCCGACAGGCTTTCCGATACGCACGAAATCGACCGCCTCGGCAACCGCCTCTTTCAGGTCGAGCGACTCACGCAAGGGCTCACCCTGCTTCGCCATGGCCCTGATCCGCACGATGAGTGCCCGCGCCCTGACTGCCGCCGCGGCGATCTGCTCCAGGCCGACATCAAACTCGCCTCCGCCTGCGTCCCGTGCACCGGCGAGCTGTCGGCAAATGGCGGCATAGTTCGAGATGATCGTGAGCGGCTGGCTGAGCTCATGGGCGAGCGTCGCCGCCATCGTTCCCATCGCGTTCACCCGCGCGAGATGGATCAGCTTGATTTGCAGCAGGCGGGCCTGTTCGATCGCAACCCTGTGCGCGGTTACGTCATGCCCTTCGCAGAAGACGCCGATGATCTCATTTCCAGCGTCACGGATCGGTTGAAAGATGAAATCGAGAAAGTGCCGCGTGTGCGGTTCTTTCGCGTCGACCTGAAGGTCGAGCGCCATCGCTCTCCCGACAAATGGCACACCGGTGCGGAAGACATCATCGAGGGTCGCAATCATGCCCTGTGCCGCCGCTTCCGGCAGCGCATCCACCATCGTTTTGCCCAGCAGGCTCCGATTGCCCACCAGCGAACGAAAGGAAATATTCGCAAAGGTGAAGCGGTGATCGCAACCTTCGGTCGTCGCGATGAAGCCCGGTGCATGCTGATAGAGGGCGTGCAGCCGGTCCCGTTCCTTGCGCAACCGTACGACATGGCCGGTAAGGTCGATGAACGACAGGCAATGCTGGACCACATTGCCCTGATCGTCGTGGACCGGATTGATCAGGACCGCTGCGAGAAAGGTGCTCCCATCATCGCGACGGCATGGGATTTCCAGTACCTCACCGCTATTCTCCTCGAACTCGGCCTCGACGTGCGCTTGCGTCGCCGGCTCGGTCGGATCATCCGGATCGGCAAGAAGGAAAGTGAAGGCCTTGGCGAGAAGTTCGCCCCGCCCATAGCCGGTCAATCGCAGGAAGCTGTCATTGGCAAAGATGATCGCGTGTCCCGCGTTCCGCGCATCGGTGAACAGCATCGGCATGCGCGTCTTCTCGGCAGCGACCACGAAGGGGCCCAGCGCCTCTCGAAAAGCATCGACTTCGACCTTTGTCTTGTCTTCCGCTTGCGAAGCCTCAATCTGGTCGATCATGCCAATCAGCCTTCAATATTGTGTAGCCTGGGCTTCCGTAACGAGTTCAGCTTCGGCCAATCGTTTCCATGCTGACGCCGCGCGACCGGCACACATCCGCAACATCCCGGCAGTGGCTGGATCGATCCGGATCGGGTTTCCTGAACCGACGGAAAGAACCCAAACGACGAGTCGTCGTCACAATCTCTGATTACCAAGCGGCAGCGCAGTCGTCTCATGGTCACATGCGCCATCGGCGGATGGTTTTTTTGCTATGTAGCATAGATAATGTGAGTAGATGCGAAATATCTATACACTGTCTCACTGGCCGCGATGTTCCGCAAATGCGCGTCGCACAAAATCGAAATAAGATATGTATGTCGGTCACGCGCACATTATTCGCCATGAGCGCGGCGTTCTCGGACGTTGCAGGATCGATCGGGTAACTACTCACGGGGTTGTCCTGCGGCAGGGTGATCAGGCGACAGCGAAGTTTCCATCGACGAGGTCACGGATGGCGGCGAGTGCGGATTGCCCGGAGAGGCGCGCGGTGCCGGTGACGGAGCG
>JBAZXI010000042.1:13156-16173 GCA_041659925.1 Sphingomonas sp. | reverse complement strand
CCAGTGCGAAATACCGGACCTTCATCGCCTCGCAGCATTGCGCGAGCAGGGCGAACAACTCGTCTTTGGAATTCGCAGCGCGTGCGCTGTCGACGAACGCATCGGCGATCGCCAGCCTTGCCATAATGACCCGTACCGATCGCAAGGTCGGCCCCAAACGCAGGCCTTACGATTCGACCTTATCGGGCTCTTGGCCGGGCGGCTTCCCACGGTCGCCGGCAGAGCAATGTTGTTGCAACCCAATAGGCTGAGGTAAATATCTGGCGTCAAACGAATTAACGTCCAGAATGAACTGGAATCGGGCCAAATGGCCGATCCGCGCCTCGTGAGGGTGCTATGCCGTCCGAACGTGGTGCCAGGTCCTGTTGAGGCCATGGTGAACACCTCCCGCTGCCCGGCTGTACAAGGAACCAATGTGCACTTCATCCGCTTGGGAATTGACGTTTGAAGTGCGGGAAGGACGCAATCACGGCGTCGATCGCAAGGGATGTGGCCCGATCGGCCTGAAGGGGATGTATGGCTTCAGCTGTGCTTGTGCTCGTCGTCGACGACGAGCCACTGATCAGGGATGTC
Organism: Sphingomonas sp.; assembly: GCA_041659925.1. Lineage (GTDB taxonomy): Bacteria > Pseudomonadota > Alphaproteobacteria > Sphingomonadales > Sphingomonadaceae > Sphingomonas. Next base: position 15,600 of record JBAZXI010000042.1, on the reverse strand, counting down.
GTGGAGACGGCATTGGTGGATGCCGGCTATGCAGTCATCACAGCGGGTGATGCGGAGCAGGCGATCGTTGCCCTCGAAGCCGACGGCTCGGACTTTCAGGCTCTGGTGACCGACGTCAATCTTGCGGTGGGCAAGCTGACCGGTTGGGACGTTGGCAGGCGCGCCCGCGAGCTCGCAGCCGATCTGCCGGTCGTCTACATGACGGGCGACAGCGGGGCCGAATGGACGTCGCATGGCGTGCCCCATAGCATCTTGGTCGCAAAGCCGTTTGCGATTGGCCAGATCGTCACCGCCGTTTCGCAATTGCTGAACGCTGGTGGCATGCACCCTACGGTGGAGCTCAAGCCTACCGATGGTCCGGAATGATCAGGGCTGAATCACGCAAGGGTCGTGAAAGTGCCGTGTTTACTGCCCCTTTTCCACCGGCGTTGCGGACAGTGAGCCGGAGTCGCGAACGGCATATGTAGCCGGCCCGCCGAAGTTGCGACTGGCCGTTCTGTAGCGGGGCGCCGTCGCGGCGGGCTGGCTCAGATAAGATGCGAAAGATCGGCCAAATGATCGGCCAGATTTGGCGGGTCTCCCTGAAATATCGATGATTCGCAAAATCTTGCGCGGAACGCGGATCGGCCAGAATTGCCCCGATCAGTCCGATCGGAAATGACGTCACGCGATGGGATGGCAGACTTTTGCGTGGTGTGCCCATTGCCCTCGGCCGAGCTCGGATCACCATACTGGCCGAAGTTAGGCTCCGGTTGGGCGACCAGAAATCAGCGCCTGTCTAAACTATAGCCTATCCCGGCGGTCCAGCGGTCCGTAGATCGTCGTTGCTTACTTCGCAGCGGGTGCAGGGGGTATAGTTTGTCGGCCATCGGCGTCCTGTCCCGACACAGCGAAGGGCGCCCGAAATCGCAGCGCTTTGTCCAGGAAAGCCAGCACCCGTGGCCAGGAATTCCGCCGCGCGCCGATGACGCCGGATGCGGTACCGCCACCAAAGCTCGCATCCGCCTCAGCATCCGTGGGCGATAGCGCACCAAGGGTAAAATGACCGCCATCGGGATAGTCGAGCGTCGATACCGGGTGTCGAAAGCTATGCGCCATAAGCCGCCGCTCGATAGCGGCTGCCATCGTCTTTGATGGCCAGACCGCATCGTGCTCGCTGGCAAGCACCAGGAGGGGGCCGCTGATTTTCCAAACTGGGATGATCGCGGGGGCATCCTCTGAAACAGTCTGCCGACTGGTGGCATAGAGCGCGGCGAGTGTCTTGCAATCTTGGCATGCCGTGAAGGACGCGAAGGGCAGGGGCTTGGCGGCGAAAGTCCAGGATGAGGCCGTGCTACCGGACGTGCGGTCTATGCCCTGCCAGATCATGTCACTTGGAGAGCCTGCCACTACGGCCTTGATGCGGCCGTCGCGGCTCGCAACGAGCAGGGCAGCTTCGGCTCCCTTGGACAAGCCGATGATCGCGATCCGACGACGGTCGACATGGGGATCGGATGCCAGGCGGTCGATCCCGGCGCGGAAGCGCTCCAGCGGTACCAACTGCAGTTCAACGGGCAGGCCGGGTGCTTTGAAATAGGCCTGCGCCATCGCGACATAGCCGTGATCGGCAAGCATCTTTGCTACCGCATCAGCCCAGTCACTTCCGCCCTCCGCACCTCCAAGGACGAGGATGCCCGGCGCCGCTCGTTCGCCCGCCGCCGGATAGTGGATCTGCGGCCTGCCGACGGGGCCGCCACCGGCTGTGCCAAAGCCTTTGCCGGCCTCGGCCAATGCGGGATCGGCGATGAGCAATCCCAGCAGCAGAAGAGGTCGCAAAAGCATCGTTACTCCGTCGAGATCAAGCGTATTGCCGTTATGCTGCAGCATGGCGGTTTCGGCGGAGTATCAAGGTCGCGGCTGTTGCGAAAGGCTCTTGTCGCCCCTCTCGCGGCAATCAGTTGATTCTCGTCAACGGATATTTTGGACGGTTACGCCGACGACAATTCGGGTCATCGTGAAGAGGCTTTGGGCAAGCGGTCGAGAAAGCCGAGCATCGCTGCCGCAATCTCGGGTGCATGGGTCTCCAGTGCGAAATGGCCGGCCTGGTAGGAGTGAACTTCGGTCGACGGGACCAGCGTCCTGTACAGGTCGCGGCCCTTGGTCGTGAAGATCGGGTCATTGTCACCCCACACCACCAGCGTCGGCAGCTGCCTCGCCTTCAGGAACGCCTGCCACTGCGGGTAGAGTTCGACATTGTGCTGATACTGGTAAAGCAATTCGACCTGAATCCGGTCGTTGCCGGGGCGGTCGATCAGCGTCTGGTCAAATATCCAGGCGTCGGGGTCGATCCGGTCGGTACGCGCCACGCCCTCGACATATTGGAACCTGGTCGACTCGGGTGTGAAGGCACCGCGAAAGGCCTTTTCCGTCTCGGGCGTGCGGTTCTTCCAGGCCGGGGCGAAGCT
>JBAZXI010000042.1:5614-13146 GCA_041659925.1 Sphingomonas sp. | reverse complement strand
CGCGGACGCGCTCGGGATGCATGATGGCCAGGCGAATGCCGACTGGGCCGCCATAATCCTGCATGTAGAGGACATAGTGCTTCAGCCCGATCGTCGCGGTGAACTCGTCGACGACATTGGCAAGCGTCGGGAAGTCGTAGGTGAAGGCCTCGGGGGATGGCGCGCTCGAATGGCCGAACCCGGGATAGTCCGGCGCGATCACATGATATCGTGTGGCAAGAAGCGGGATCAGGTCGCGGAACATGTGCGACGAACTGGGAAAACCATGGAGCAGCAACACGGTCGGTGCTGTCACCGGCCCGGCCTCGCGGTAGAAGATGTCGAGCCCGCGCACCTTGGCGACATGATAGGTGACGACGGGTACCGCAGAGATCGCGGATGGCCTGGCGGCGACAGGGGTGTTCGCAAAGCCTGCGGCCGGCAGAAGGGCGGCCGCGACTGCGGCCAAAGCGAATTTCATCATCGTTGATCTCACTGGCTGGGAGGGCGTGACGGCGCTGGCGCACTTGTTCCGCTGGCCGATGTCACGAATGTGCAGTCTTCCGATCTCGCTCGCTATCCGCTATCTTTGAGAACTACCCTCCCAGAAAATGGAAGAGATGGATGGACCGGTTCGAGTCGATGACAGCGTTCGTTGCCGCGGTGGAGGATGGTGGCTTTTCCGCGGCCGCACGGCGGACACGGATGCCGCTCGCGACGATCAGCCGAAAGGTCTCCGACCTGGAGAATTTGCTCGGTGTCCGTCTCATCAACCGGTCGGCGCGCGGGATATCCCTGACCGAGACCGGCCAGTTCTATTACGCCGAATGCAGGCGGCTGCTCGACGCGCTCGCCGAGGCCGAGCGCGCGGCCTCGGGCGAGTATCGCGCGCCGCGCGGCGAACTCGTCATCACCGCGCCGATCGTGTTCGGGCGGATGCACCTTGTGCCGATCGTGGTGGATTTTCTGCGGGCCTATCCCGAGGTCGCCATCAGCCTGCGTCTGACCGACGAGATCGTGAATCTCGGTGATGAGCAGGTCGATCTCGCGGTCAGGATCAGCCGGCTTCCCGATAGCAGCATGGTCGCGACCAGGATCGCGGACATCCGGCATGTCGTGTGCGCGAGTCCGGCCTATCTCGCCGAGCGCGGCACGCCGGTGCATCCGGCGGATCTGGCCAGCCATGACTGCGTGTCCGGCAAGCTCCTGTCGACGCCCGACGCCTGGCCGTTTCGGATCGGCAAGGCGATCAGGCCGTTCCCGATCCGACGCCAGCTCGCCGCGACCACGGCCGAAGCGGTGATCGAGGCGGCGCTGGCCGGGGCGGGACTCGCCCGCGCGCTCCATTATCAGGTCGCCGAGGCGGAGAAGGAGGGGCGGCTGTTGACCGCGCTGCGCGCATTCGAGCCGGACCCAACGCCGCTCAGCCTGGTCCATTCGAGCGCTCGGCTGGTGCCGCTCAAATTGCGCGCGTTTCTCGACTATGCGGTGCCGCAGCTGAAGCAGCGATTGGCGGATTAATCCGCGCGCCCGGCCGCCTTCCTGCCGCGGTACTGGGCCACCTTGTCTCGATTGCCGCACAGCGACATGGTGCACCAGCGTCGGCGATTGTTCTTGCCGATATCGTAGAACTGCATGGTGCAGGCCGGGTTGTCGCAGTGGCGCAGCCGTTGATGTTCGAAGTCCCCGAGGAATTGGGCGAAGTCCCAGGCGACCGCGCTCGCGACCGGCGGGCCGGCGAGCTCGACATGCTCGTTCAGCATGATGGTTGCACCAGCATCAGTGAGTCGGCGCCTGATCGCCGAGTGCTCGATCAGGTGATTTATCGTCGCAACCAGGCCCGGCGGCAGCGGCTTTGACGCCGCGAGTCGGTCGAACGCGTCCGCCAGCTCCGACCGCAATGCGTGCAATGCGCCTGGGTCGTCGGTTTCGGTTGCCTGTCTGGTGTCGATATTGGCCTGGTTCGCCCAGCGCGCCAGTGCCGGCCCATCGCCGATCAGATCGAGCGCCACGCCCTTGATGACCGGCACGGTGTTGATGAAATCGATCCACAGGCTCCCGCCCAGAAAGGGCATCCCCTCGCGAAACTCTCCGGAAAACTGCTCCTGGCGCATCGACGTGACATCCCGTGTTTGTCGCCGGCAGGCGACGCAATCAATCTGTAACCGATAAAATCGGTCTTGACAGGTAGCTTTTAAAGAGACACCTATAAAAGACAAATACAACGGTTACAAGGAAAAGCCCCATGACCAACCCACTGAGTTCCACCGCCGGCGCGCTGCTGGCAGCTTCGGCCGCCGGTGTGCTTGCCGCGACGCCGCTTCCCGCGGAAGCGGCGCCGGCCGCACCCGCCTCGTCGCAGACCTTCTACCGCACCGCGACGGTCGGTGGGCTGAAGGTCTTCTATCGCGAGGCCGGGCGTCCAGACGCACCGACCATCGTGCTGCTGCATGGGTTCCCGACCTCGTCGCATATGTACCGCGAGCTGATCCCGGCGCTGGCCGACAAGTTCCACGTGATCGCGCCCGACTATATCGGCTTCGGCCAGTCCGCCGCGCCGTCGAACACCGAATTTGCCTATACCTTCGACAATCTGACCGCGCATGTGACCGGGCTCCTCGATCAGCTGCACCTGACCTCCTACGTGCTCTACATGCAAGATTATGGCGGGCCGATCGGCTTCCGTATCTTCGCCGCGCACCCCGACCGGGTGAAGGGTCTCGTGATCCAGAACGCCAATGGCTATCTCGAAGGCGTCGGCGACATGCCCAAGCAGGTGTTCCTGCCACTCTGGGCCAAGCGTGACGCGACGACCGAGGCCGCGGCGAGGACCTTCCTCAAGCCCGAGACGACGCAGTTCCAGTACAGCTTCGGCGCGAAGAATCCCGAGTCGATCAGCCCGGACAATTGGGTCCATGACCAGGCATTGCTCGACCGGCCCGGCACCGACGCCTATCAGCTCGATCTGCTCGCCGATTACAAGACCAACGTCGCACTGTATGACAGCTGGCACGCCGCGTTCCGGCAATATCAGCCCAAGACATTGATCGTGTGGGGCAAGAACGACCCGTTCTTCATCCCGGCCGGCGCCGAGGCGTTCACAAGGGATCTGCCCAAGGCCAAGCTCGTCTGGCTCGACGGCGGCCATTTCGCGCTCGAGGAAAACGTGCCCCTCGTCGCGAGCGAGATCAAGATCGCCTTTGCCGGACACTGACACCTCCGTCCGGCAAAGCGTTGCCGGTGCGGTTCCGTCCCCCCATGGAACCCGCCGGCAACGCACCCCTTGCTTCGGTTCGCCAGTCGTTGTCCGGACGTGCGTTCGGCGCGGTGCGACCGCCAGATGGATTGAGAAAGACATGACCAGCAATCGCGACGCCATCGCGTCCTTTTATGCGGCGCTGGCCGCCGGTGATGCCGGGGCCGCGCTGGGCACGATGGCGGAAGATATCAGCTGGGTCGGCATGGACGGCTGGCCCTATCGCGCGACCGGGCGCGGCCCGGCGGCGGTCGCCGAAGGGATTCTCGCGCCGATGTTGGCCGACTGGGAGCATTTGGCGGTCACGCCGGCAACCATCCTCGACGCGGGTGACGTCGTTATCGCCACCGGGCGCTATGGCGGCGTTCACCGTACCACGGGAAAAACGCTCAATGCCGCCTTCGCGCATCTCTGGATGGTCAGCGACGGCAAGCTCGCCGGCTTCCGCCAGTTCGCCGACACGCTGCTCGTCGATCGGGCGATGCGTTGATGGATGCGCCTCGCACCGTCATCGTCACCGGCGCGAGCCGCGGCATCGGCCGCGCGACCGCGATCCGCCTGGCGGAGGATTTCGACCTCGTCGTCGCGGTGGCCCGCAGCGAAGCCGATCTCGAGGATAGCGCCGCGCATATCCGCGCGGCAGGGGCAAAGGCGCTGCCGATCGTGCAGGATCTGCGCGATCTGGATGCCGCCGCCAACGTGATCGCGGGCACGCTCGCGCGAGCCGCGACGATCGATGCAATCGTCAACATCGCCGGGGCCGTGCCGCAGGCCGAGTTGCTGGCGATGACCGACGCGCAGTGGGAGGACGGGCTGGCGCTTAAATTCCACGGCGCGCGCCGCCTCGCCACGGCGGGCTGGCCGCATCTGACCGCGTCGCGGGGGTCGCTGATCTTCATGTCGGGGGCGACCGCCGAGGCGCCCAAGGCGCTGCTCGCCGGAGTCTCGGCGATCAATGCCGCGATCTCCGGCCTCGCCAAGGCCTTTGCCGACCGCGGTGTCGCTGACGATGTGCAGGTCAACACGATCCTCCCCGGCGCGGTCATGACCGGCCGGCGCCTGGCTATGATCGAACATTTCGCCACCGCGCGCGGTCTCCCGTTCAAGGACGCACTGCACGTCTATGCCCGCGAGGCCAGCATCACGCGCTTCGGCCAGCCCGAGGACATCGCCGCGCTCATCGCCTTTGCCCTGTCGCCGCCCGCCCGTTGGATGACCGGATCGAGCCTGCGGATGGACGGCGGCGAGACCAGATCCCTGTGACCAGAAGAAAGCCAGTCATGTCCGACCATCCAACCTCAGCTTCGCTCTCGCGCCGTGACGCGATCGGTGCGCTAGCGCTGGGCGCGGCGGTCCTGCCCGCGATCGCTCATGCCGCACCGGCCACGATCGTCGATGCCATCGCCTTCGACGGATTCCCGATATTCGACCCGCGCCCGGTAAGCGCGCTGGCGAAACGGCTGTTTCCCGATCGCGGCGAGGCGCTCGCCCAGCAGTGGAACGCCAAGCTGTTCGGCTATGCCTGGCTTTACACGTCAGCCGGGCAATATGCCGGGTTCGACGCGCTCGCCGATGCGTCCCTGCGCTACGCCGCCGAGGCGCTGCAGCTCGCGCTCAGCGACCGTGACCGCAGCGCGCTGGTCGGCGCCTATGCCCAGCTCGATATCTGGTCCGACGTCCGCCCGGCGCTGGTGAAATTGCGTGCCGCCGGTATCCGGCTCGCCTTTCTCTCGAACCTCAGCGAGGCGACGCTGCGCGCCAACATGGCGCGCAGCGGCATCGCTGAGCTGTTCGAGCAGGTGCTGAGCACTGATCGCGTGCGCCAGTTCAAGCCCGCCAGGGCGGCCTATGGGATGGCGATCGACGCGTTCGGTCTGCCGAAGTCGCGGATTGGCTTTGCCGCCTTTGGCGGCTGGGACGCGGCCGGTGCCGCCTGGTTCGGCTACCGCACTGCCTGGGTGAACCGGCTCGGCGTGCCACGAGAGCCGATCGAGCCGGGCCCGGCGATCGTCGCGCCGGGAATGGAAGCGATGCTTGCCCTTGCCGGCATTGCCTGAGAAATTGCGGCCATCGTGATGGAAGGGCCTGGATGCGTGTTCTGATCGTCTTCGCCCATGCCGAGCCGACCAGCTTCAACGGCGCGATGTTGCACGCCGGCGTCGCGGCGCTGACCGCCGCCGGGCATGAGGTGAAGGTGTCGGATCTCTACGCCATGGGCTTCGACCCCGTGTCGGACCGCCGGAACTTCGTGACCATCGCCAACCCCGATGAGCTGCGCCAGCAGACCGAGGAGGTGCATGCCAGCGCCAATGGCGGCTTCGTGTCCGATCTCCAGGCCGAGATGGACAAGCTCGCCTGGTGCGACATTCTGGTGTTCCAGTTCCCGATCCGGTGGCTCGGGCTACCCGCGATCCTAAAGGGCTGGGTCGACCGGGTGTTCGCCGTCGGTCGCGCCTATGGCGGCGGGCGCTGGTTCGAGGGCGGCTTCTTCGCCGGCAAGCGCGCGATGTGCGCGGTGTCGGTCGGTGGTCTCGAAGATGTCTACTCGGAGGATGGTGTCTATGCGAGAATCGAGGACATATTGTTCCCGATCCATCGCGGCATCTTCGCTTTTACCGGGTTTAGCGTGATCGAGCCTTTTGTCGTCTACGGTCCGGGTCGTATCAGCGCGGCGGAGCGCGAAGGCTATCTCCGCGGCTATACCGAGCGCCTGCTCACGCTCGATACGGCGCCGATCCTGGTCGATGAGCAACGCGCTGATTGCGCGGGCTTCCGCGGGAACCCTGTGGGCAAGCGCTGAACCCGCTAGGGGCAGGCGATCTCGGTGATCAGACCGTCACCAAGCCAGGTGCGGAGCAGCTCGGCGGCCGCGGCCGCCCCGGCTTCTTCTCCGAGTTCATCGACCAGAGTGCCACACAGCGCCCCGAAGGGCCTGCCGGCAAGGGCGAGCGTCAGCACTATTTGCTCGTGCGCCTCGATGCTGCGGAAATGCGGCGACAGGTCGCGGCGCCAGACCAGCAGCGCGCCCGCGTGCGGCAACATCTCCGCCGCTGGCGGGGTGTCACCTTGGGCGATTGCCGACCAGATCGCCGCGCTGTTCGTAAGCGACCGGCCGATCGTCAGCGTCGGCACGAAACGCACGATGGCGGCTTCCCAATCGAGTTCGGGCAAGGTGGCAAGATCCACCGGCGCGGCGTCGGGCCCTTCGAATGCCTGTCGCAGCGCGGAATCCAGCCAGGCCAGCTCCGCGATTTCTCGGTCATCGGGATAGAGTGTCGAGAGGGACGCGGCGAAGTCGTGGCCGTAGCGGCCGAGTGTCCAGCTCTTTGCCGGGTGTAGTTCGATATGGTGCAGCGCCGCCTGCTGGAACGCGTCCTCGCCGAGCCAGGCCGCGCATTTCTCATGGGTGTCGCGCAGGCAGTCGATGAGTTGGGCACGATAGGCGTGGTGATAGACGGCAAGCCCGTCTTCAGCGCTCGCGCCGAGATGGCGTTCGAGATGGTTCGGCGCGTCGACCAGCCACGCGGTGAAATCGCGCTGCATGCTGGCGAGACTCATGCGGCAACGACCTGGCGGACGCCAGCAATCTCGCGGGCAATGGCCAGTTCGACGAGCAGGTCGTCGAGCGGCGGGATACGGTCGTCGCGCTCGATCATCGTCGCCGCCGGACCAAAGCGGGCGCAAGCCTCTGCGTAAAGGGCCCAGACCGGATCAGGCACCGGCGCATCATGCGTGTCGATAAGCAGATTCTTGCCCTGGCTGTGCCCGGCAAGGTGCATCTGGCGCACCCGGTCGCCGGGAATGCCGTCGAGATAGGCTATCGGGTCGAAGCCGTGATTGCTGGCGCTCACGAAGATGTTGTTCACATCGAGCAGCAGATAGCAGCCGGTTCGCGCTGCCATCTCGGCGATGAAGTGCCATTCGGTCCGGTTCGACCCGGGAAAGGTGAGGTAGCTCGACGGGTTCTCGATGACGAGCGCGCGGCCCAGCGCTTCCTGGGCGTGGTGGATATTGGCGCACACCACTTCCATCGCCTCGTCGGTATAGGGCAGGGGGAGCAGGTCGTGCGAATTGAAGCCGCCATAGCCGGTCCAGCACAGGTGATCGGAGACCCAGAGCGGATCGATCCGGTCGGCGAGCGAGCACAGGCGGCGCAGATGTTCCTCGTCGAGGCCGTCGGCGGATCCAATCGACATCGACACACCGTGCAGTGCGACCGGGCAGCGCTCGCGGATGCGTTCGAGCATCACCAGCGGGCGGCCGCCATCGACCATGAAATTCTCGGAAATGACCTCAA
>JBAZXI010000042.1:0-5604 GCA_041659925.1 Sphingomonas sp. | reverse complement strand
GGCAGGGGCCGCGTCAGGAAGTCGTCATAATGTTGCGGGCGCAGGCCGAGGCCGAAGCCGCGGAAAGGCGCGATAGGCTCGGGCATCGGGCTCACCATCGATCGCGGGAAAGGCACAGCACGGGGCCAATCCGTCGCTCTTGCGATCGGATGGCCCCGGTGTCGTTGGCCCGGCCGGGAGCGCGGGCCTGCGAGATTACTTCGGCTCAGTCAGGCTGCCGCCCTGCGCCTTGCAGGCCTTGGTGGTCAGCGCCTTGAAGCCCTGGCCCTTGCACTCATTCTGGCCCTTGCACTCGTGCGCGCCCGACTTGCAGTCCGACGTCCCCTTGCAGCTGTTCACGCCGTAGCAGTGAACGACCTTGCCGGCGGCCTGGGCGGGTGCGGCTACCGCGACGCCGGCAATCGCGACGAGGGCGACGCTGCTGGCGATGCTGGCGGCTTTGAAACTGATCATGAGATTTTCTCCGAATAGGTTTGCCGAAGTGGCACTTCCCTATTCGGCGGCGCGGGCGATCGGGTTACAGCTCTCGCGGAACCTATTTCTACCAGCGCAGCAAGCGCGGACCGGCGAGCGCTCCGAGGCCCGCCGCGCCAGCCATGCCCAGCGTGTACCATGTGAGGACGAAGAGAGCGGAGGTCTCGCCGCAGTGGAAGCTGTAGAGCAGCGCGGCACAGCCACCCGATGCGAGCCCGGCCACCGCGCCCGTCAGGCGCAGCCGTGTCGGCGCAAAGCGGCGGAATGCCCAGATGAACCCGGCGAAGATCGGCACCGACAATATCAGCACGCGCATCGAGCATTGCCGCCAGCTGTCGCCGAGCCACATTGCCAGCCAGTGCGACTGGGGTGCGCGGGCGAGTTCGGCCGCGGCAACCGCGGCGATCAGGCCGACCGGCACGACGAGCAGCCACAGCCAGTCGCTGCGCGTCGCCTCGGGCCGGGCGAGATGGCGCGTCGCCAGGATCGCGATCACGCCGAGCGACAGCGTATAGGCCCATTTCATCCAAATGGCGTAGCCATGGACGGCGGTCGCGAAGTCCGAGCGCAGGCCGAGGCCGAGCACGACCATCACGGCGGTGACAGCGCCGCCAAGGGCAAGTGCCGCGCCCAGCCGGCGCTCGACAGCGTGGCGCGCGAGCGGGCGGACGCCGGCCGAGAGTGAAGTGATCAGGTCATCGGTCTTCATCATGAAAGTCCCAGCCGGGCAGCGAGCGATTTCAGCCCGCGGTGCACCGAAATCTTCACATCGGATTCGCTCATGTCATGGCGGTCGGCGGCTTCGGCGACGCTGAGGCCATCGACCTTGGTTTCACGGATGGCGCGCGCCTGCTTCGCCGGGAGCATCTCGAGCAGGCTGTCCACGTCCATCCGCGCCAACACGGCATCCTCGAATCCCTCGGCCGCCAGTATCTCCTCCAGCCCCTCGATCGGGACGGTCACGCGCCGTCGGCGGAAATGGTCGACCAATTTGTAGCGCGCGACCGCATAGGCCCAGGCGGTGAAGGGCCGGCTGGTGTCGTAGGTGGCGCGCCTGGTGTGAATGGCAATGAGTGTTTCCTGCACGAGATCCTCGACATCTTCCGCGGCGTCGCGAAGGCGGCGGCCAAAAAAGGAGCGGAGCAACGGGGCAAGGATATCGAGCAGAGCCCGATATGCTTTGGCGTCCCCGAAGAGACCGCCGAGCATCATCGCCCGCAGTTGTTCTTCACTCGCCCGCACGTGCACTCCTGATGTCCATTCGTGTCGTCCCGCCGGCTGGTTACATCGAACCGTCCGAATCGCGAGACTTCTCTTGCCTCCCGAGGGCGACGTTTCCATCGCGTCTTTCGCTGTAACCGCACGGCGCCCGTCCGCGAATAGCGATCGAGACCGTTCGCCTGCGGTCTCCCGCCTCCCGTGCGGCGATCGTCGTCCCCCCAACGATCGTCGCACGGCAGGCGCTGTCCACACCCGTTCCATTTTCCACGGAGATCGTCCCATGACGTTCCCGGCATGACGCTGGTGATCGAGATATTGGTCTATCCCGATGCCTCGCTGACACATCTCAGCTGGGCCGCGCTGTGCTGCCCCTCATCGCGCGGGGCGGCGGCACCTGGTCGCTCCACAAATTGCTCGGGATTGACCGGCAACTGTAACTGACGAGCCTGTGCTGACGAAGTCATTGTTCGGAGGGCCCGATGAACGAACCCGGATTCGACACGATGCTGACGACGATGAGCGTGGCCGTACAACGCTTCCTGTCGCTGACGCTCAAGCACGGGCATGCACTGACCGGGAACCGCGGCGCGGGTATCGAGGTCCATTACGTTCTTGCCGGGACGATGTGCTTGGAGGTCGACCGCCAGCCCGCTATCCTGTGCGGACGGGGCACGCTGATACTCCTGCCACCCGGTCTTGAGCGCACGATCCGGCCGGCCAGCGACGTCGAGCCTGGCACGGGGACCGCGGAGTTCTGTACCGATCAGGATCTGCTTATAGCAACCGGCGCGATCACGGCGCGGGTGAGCGGTACGTTCGGGCTCCTGGGCTCGGTGGCCCGGCCGATCATCGAGGACCTGGGCGGCATTCCGTTCATCGGCGAGAGCTATCGCCTGATGGTCGCCGAGTTTGCAGGCGCGGAATATGGGTCGCGAACGCTGGCCGACGCCTTGATGAAGGTCTGCATCGTGATGGTGTTGCGGCGGACGCTTTCTCGCAGCGAAGCGGATCGAGGTCTGTTCGGCGCGCTTCGCCACCCGCGACTCGGCAAGGCGCTCGCAGCGGTGATCGCGAATCCAGCGGCGCCCCATAATGTGTCCAGTCTCGCCGGCGTGGCCTCGATGAGCCGGTCCGCCTTTGCGCGAGAGTTCAGCGCTGCCATTGCGATGACGCCCATGGCCTTCGTCGCTCGGGCGCGCCTGCAGCAAGGCGCGGATCTGCTTAGCGGTACCCGGCTCCCGGTGAAGATGATCGCTGCCAATATCGGCTTTGCCAGCCGCAGCCATTTCAGCCGTGCCTTCGCCGCCGCCTATGGCGCGGATCCCAGCAGTTTTCGTCGCGCAGGCCTTCGCCAGGGGCGCACCGGCGCGCGGCGCGATGTCACGGCATTGCGCCATTCCCTTTCGCAAGCCGGAGAATGCTGATGACTGGAATTTCCCCTCGCCTGAGCCTGGCCGCGGGTGCCGGAGCCGCGCTGGCGGCCCTGCTGGTCGCCACGGGTTCGTTCTTTCCGGCCGCCGCGGGCGCGGCGGACGCGGCGCACCCGACGGTCGTCGAACTGTTCGAGAGCCAGGGATGCTCGAGCTGCCCGCCGGCGAACGCCAACCTGAATGCCATTGCCGACCGCCCCGATATCCTCGCCCTGAATTTCGCCGTGACCTACTGGGATCAGCTGGGCTGGAAGGACACCTTCGCCCAGCCGGCTTTCACCGCGCGGCAATGGGACTATGCCCGCGCCGGCGGGCGTGGTCAGGTCGCGACGCCGCAGGTGATCGTGGATGGTCGCGATACCGTAGTCGGCAATGACGCGCAGCAGCTCGCGGCGGTCATCCGGCGCAGCAGCCGCGGCGAAGCCGGTCCTGGGATCTCGAACAGTGCCGGAAGCGTCACCATCGCCGCCGGAAGTGCCGTGCGGCCAGCGACGGTCTGGCTCGTCCGCTACGACCCCCGCACGCAGTTCGTGCCCATCCGCGCCGGCGAAAATGGCGGGCGGACCCTGCCTCACCGCAATGTCGTTCGTTCGCTCGAAGCGCTCGGTACCTGGACCGGCCGCGCGCAGTCCTACCGGATCGCACAATCTGCCCCGGCCGGCCTGCGCGAGGCCGTGCTCGTCCAGGAGGGCAAGGGTGGCAGGATCCTGGCCGCTCATCGTCTGTAGCGGGGCGTCGCTTTCAGCGCGACCGGCACAGTATCCGGCCGGTTCGCGCATTCCCGCCTGCTAGCTCAGACTGATCGGCAGCCCGTTCCCGCCGGCGGGTACAGGCTAGGCTTCCGCGCGCCGCCGAGGGGGAGCGATGGCGCAATCCGCGAGCCGATCGAGGTCATCGAGTTCGGCGGCATGATGCCGCCCCCAGTCGCATAGTGCCAGCAGCACCGGTTCGAGGCTCAGTCCCAGCGGCGTCGCGCTATAGTCGACCCGTGGCGGCACCTGACGGTAAACCTCGCGGTGGACGATGCCATGTTCTTCCATTTCGCGAAGCTGCTGGATCAATACCTTCTGGCTGATCTCCGGCATCTGCCGTTTCAGGTCAGACAGGCGTCTGGGCCCGTCGAACAGATGATAGAGGATGATCGGTTTCCAGCGCCCCGCGATTACCTTCAGCGCGCGCTCGGCCGGCAATACCGGCAGCCGCTTGATCGGGTCCGCCATGGTTACCTCCAGGTATGTATGGCACGAAAGGGTGTGTAGAATCCTAGGGCGGGATATTGCCAATGCGGGTGCTCAAGACAACCCCAATGCGAGATCCATCATGAAAGTCATTCAACTGACCCGCTTCGGCGGACCCGAGGTACTCCAGCTGGCGCAACTTCCAACGCCCGTGCCGGGGCCTGGCGAGATTCTCGTCCGCGTGCGCGCGGCCGGGGTCAATTTCGCCGAGACCCTCATGCGCGAGGATCGCTACGCGATGACACCACCGCTGCCCTCGGTGCCGGGCGTCGAGGCGGCGGGCGAGATCGTTGCCATTGGGCCGGATGTCAGCGGCTTCGACCCTGGCGCACGGGTTGCTGCTCCCCTGTTCGCTGCTGGCCTGCATTTCGGGGGCTATGCCGACCATGTGGTGATCCCGGCTGAGCTGGTAGTGCTCCTGCCGGATGGTCTGTCGTTCGAGGACGCCACCGCCCTGATGATCCAGGGGCTGACCGCTGCCTATCTGCTGAAACAGGCGTCGCCAGCCGGCAAGACGATATTGGTCAACGCTGCCGCCGGCGGCGTCGGCTCGATCCTCGTGCAGCTCGCCCGCAAGGCTGGCGCGAAGACGATCGTCGCCGCAGCCAGCAGTGACGACAAGCTCGCTTTCGCCCGATCGCTCGGCGCCGATATCGGGATCGATTACACCCAGCCCGACTGGACCGCGACGATGAGCGCTGCGCTGGGTGGGGAGGGTCCCGATATCATCTACGAGTCCGTCGGGGGCGCGATTACGATGGCGAGCCTCGCTGCACTGGCGCCGCTCGGCCGGATGATCGTCTATGGTGCGCTGAACATCCAGCAGTTCGCACTGGGCGTGCCGGACCTGCTCGGGCTCATTTTCAAGAACCAGTCGCTGACCGGCTTCGCGCTGGCGCCGTTGTTGACCCCGGCGAGCCTCAGGGCCGAGCTCGGCGCTCTTTTCGAGCTGGCCGCGCGCAGCGAGCTGCGTGTCACTATTGGTGGTTCCTATCCGCTCGAGCGCGTGGGCGAGGCGCACCAGGCGCTCGAGCAGCGCGCTACCATGGGGAAGCTGGTGCTGCTGCCCTGATTGCTCGTGGTCGCCGCGCCGCGAAGCGCGGCGGCTCCCTCCGATAGAGCGCGGCTACCCGTTCAGGTCAGCCGGCGCGCGCGGCGCGTAAGATCGCGACGCAGTGCCGCGAGCGGCGCTGCGTCGTCGAACCTTACCTGACCGTCTCGATCAGCGACACCGAGGCTCC
>JBAZXI010000041.1:0-16276 GCA_041659925.1 Sphingomonas sp. | reverse complement strand
ACCGGCGCGCGTGTTGCATTTGCTGCAAACTAGGGGACGCACATGGACTTCATTTCGATCCTGTCGATCTTCGTCATGGCCTGCTTCGTGGGTTATTACGTCGTCTGGTCGGTCACGCCGGCGCTGCACACGCCGCTGATGGCGGTGACCAATGCGATCTCGTCGGTGATCATCGTCGGCGCGCTGATCGCCTCGGCGGCGATCGGGATCGGCGGGACGGGGGCGACGTCGAAATGGCTCGGGCTGCTCGCGGTGGTGCTGGCCAGCGTCAATATCTTCGGTGGCTTCGCGGTGACCGCGCGGATGCTGGCGATGTACAAGAAGAAGGTGCGCTGATGCGTCGCCGGGGGGAGCGCTGAGATGCACGAGGGTCTGGCCGTCAATCCCTGGGCGTCGCTCGCCTATCTGATCGCGGGTGTGTGCTTCATCCTCGCGCTGCGCGGGCTGTCGAGCCCGACCTCGAGCCAGCGCGGCAATCGTTTCGGCATGATCGGCATGACCATCGCTGTCGTCACGACTCTGATCACGCATGTGCCGCGTCTCGACCCGTCGGCGATTGACATGATGACGGTGATCGAGATCGTCGTCGCGATCGGCATCGGTGCGGCGATCGGTATCGTCACCGCGCGGCGCATCGCGATGACCGACATGCCGCAACTCGTCGCCGCCTTTCACTCGCTGGTTGGCCTCGCCGCCGTGCTCGTGGCGTGTGCCGCGTTCCTCAATCCTTCCGCCTTCGGCATCGTCGATGAAGCGGGGCAGATCCTCACCGTCAGCCGGATCGAGATGGGGCTCGGCGTCGCGATTGGCGCGATCACCTTCTCGGGGTCGGTCATCGCCTTCCTGAAGCTCAACGGCAATATGGGCGGGAAGCCGATCATGTTGCCGGGGCGCCACGTGATCAATCTCGCGGTGCTTGCCGGCATTCTCGGCCTGATCGGCTATTTCACCCAGGATCAGGCGCCGTGGATCTTCTGGACCGTGACGCTGCTCAGCTTCGCGATCGGTTTCCTGCTGATCATCCCGATCGGCGGGGCCGACATGCCGGTCGTGGTGTCGATGCTCAACAGCTATTCGGGCTGGGCGGCGGCGGCGATGGGCTTCACGCTGCACAACACGGCGATGATCATCACCGGCGCGCTGGTCGGCTCGTCGGGCGCGATCCTCAGCTACATCATGTGCCGCGCGATGAACCGCAGCTTCATCTCGGTGATCGCTGGCGGCTTTGGCGGCGACAGCGCCGGCGGCGCGGCGGCGGCGGCGAGCGACCGGCCGTGGAAGCGCGGCTCGGCCGAGGATGCGGCGTTCCTGATGAGCCAGGCGGAACAGGTCGTCATCGTCCCCGGCTATGGCAT
This sequence comes from Sphingomonas sp., assembly GCA_041659925.1. GTDB lineage: Bacteria > Pseudomonadota > Alphaproteobacteria > Sphingomonadales > Sphingomonadaceae > Sphingomonas. The sequence goes on along the minus strand of JBAZXI010000041.1, from coordinate 14,921 downwards.
GGCGGTCGCCCAGGCACAGCATGTGCTGCGCGAAATGGCCGACAAGCTGAAAGAGCAGGGCGTGAAGGTGAAATACGCCATCCACCCCGTCGCCGGACGTATGCCGGGGCACATGAACGTGCTGCTCGCCGAAGCCAATGTGCCCTATGACGAAGTGTTTGAGCTCGAGGACATCAACAGCGAGTTCGCGCAGACCGACGTGGCCTTCGTCATCGGCGCCAACGATGTGACCAACCCGGCGGCCAAGACCGACAAGACCTCGCCGATCTACGGCATGCCGGTCCTCGATGTCGGCAAGGCCAAGACCGTGTTGTTCGTCAAGCGCAGCATGGGCGGGGTGGGCTATGCTGGCGTCGATAACGACGTGTTCTACATGGACAATACCATGATGCTTCTTGCCGATGCCAAGAAAATGGTGGAAGAGATCGTCAAGTCGCTGGGGTAGCGACGGGGAAATGGGGGCGGCCATGTTGACGTTCGGATCGATCATCAATGGCGCCTTTCGCCATTTTCGTGAGCGGCCGTTGGCCGTGCTTGGCTGGAGCGCCATCTACACCGTCATCATGTTCGCCTATACGCTGGTCATGATGCCGGCCATGGCGCGGCAGATGGCCGATATGCAGAACGGCTCGGCACCTCCCGGCATGGCTTTTTTTGGCATGATGCTGCCGCTCTATCTCATCATGCTTGTCCTCACCCTGATACTGATCGCCGCCTCGTTGCGCACGATCCTGCGCCCCGGTGAAGATAGTCTTGCCGGGTTGCGCCTCGGGATGGATGAATTGCGGTTGCTCGGGTTGTTCGTGATCCTGGGCTTGGGCTTTCTGATCGTATCAATGGTCGGCGTCATGATCGCGGCCGCAATTGGTGGATTGCTGGCGATGGCGCTCAGCGGATCGCGGATCGGAGTCATCCTGGGGGTGATACCGGTAATCGCTTTCTACTGCGCGCTGCTCTTTCTGACGGTGCGCCTGTCGCTGGTCTCCGCGCTGACGATATCGCGGCGCAAGATCATCATCGGCGAGTCATGGCGCCTCACCCGCGGCCACTTCTGGCGCCTGTTCGGCGCCTATTTCGTGCTCGGCGTGATGTTGTTCGTTCTCTACGTCGTGGTCTTGGCGATCACCATCGGGCCGGCTGCCGGGCAAGCGTTCTCGCACGGCTTCTCGCCGCAGGCGATGCAGGCGTTCAGTCAGTTGCAGATGCAGCGGCAGCTCGGCGGGCTGAGCTTGGTGGCGATCCTGTCGGCGATCGGCAATGGGTTGCTCGTGGGACTGAGCTACGCGGTTTGGGGCGGGGCGGCAGCGACCGCGACGATCGATCTCGTCGGCACCAGCGATGTCGATCTGGCCGAAACCTTCGCCTGATCGCACCGCGCCCTTGCCCCGGGCGCCGCGATTTGGCATCGGCTCGGCGGAGGGCGCTTAGCTCAGCTGGTAGAGCGGCTCGTTTACACCGAGTAGGTCGGCGGTTCGAACCCGTCAGCGCCCACCATCCCCGGCTCCTCGCGATCGGCGTGCCGGGGGGGTGACGCGGCCGAGGCCGATCGGATAGGATCGCGCGATGCGCCTCAGCTTCATCAAATGCCATGGCTCGGGCAACGACTTTCCGTTGATCGATGCGCGCGGGCTGGCGGTCGACGCGACGGCATGGCCGGGGATCGCACGCGCGCTGGCCGACCGGCGCGGTCCGGTCGGCGGCGACGGCCTGTTGCTGCTGACCGAGGGCGATGGCGACTGCGCCTTCGGCATGCGCATGTTCAACAGCGACGGGTCGGAGGCGGAGACCTGCCTCAACGGCTTGCGTTGCGTCGCGCGGCTTGGCTTCGAGCGGCTCGGCATCGATGCCGCCACGGTGCGACTCAAGACCTCGCGCGCGGCGGTCGCGCGCGACACGGCGCTCGCCGCCGGCGTGGTGACGATCAGGGAGACGGCCGGCCCGGCCGATCTCGACGCCGCCGCTTGGATCGCCGGCCTCGATGGCGCGCAACTGGTCGGGCAGCCACTTGCCGCACTGCCGACGTCACGCGCTTTCACCGCCGTGGCGATGCCCAATCCCCACCTCGTGTCCTTCGTCGACACCATCGACGACGCCGAACTGGTCGCCATCGGTGCCGTCTGCGAGACCGCGCCGCCCTGGCTGCCGGGTCGCGCCAATGTTTCGTTCGTCGCGCGACGCGGCCCGACCATATTGTTCGTGCGGACCTTCGAGCGCGGTGTCGGGCTGACCGACAGCTGCGGCAGCGCGATGGCGGCGTCGGCCTATGCGGCGTGTCTGGCGGGCCATGTGCCGTTCGGCGCCATGCTTACGATCCTCAACAAGGGTGGGCTGGTGCGTGCCCGGGTCGAGCACGACGGCATGGTCAGCCTGTCGGGCAACGCGACCTTCGAATGGGACGGCTCGGCCGAAATCGATACGGCGCGGGGAATCGCCGGTGCGGTGACGGTTGCCGCACATCACAATGACGAGATTGCCGCATGGGCGCGCGTCGCCGAGGCGGCCAGTGCTCCGGCCGGCTGAAAGGGCCGCGCGAATCGAGCCGCGTGCGTAGCGCTCGCCCCGGCGCCGCTTGGCGACGCGCGGCCGGCGCTGGCCCACCGAATCGCGCGGTCCGCGACCTCTCGCCGCCCGCCACGGACCTGACCCGGTGGCCGCGTCACGTCACGGCGACATTGTGCGCTACCGCGTTCTTATAGCGTAATATTTTGTGTCGGGGCCGCCCGACGCCGGGCCCCGTCAAGTGCCGTACGCGGTGACCGCGCGAAAAGCGTGGTCGCTCCGCCTGCCCGACCATGTCACGTCGACAAGCCCGAAGTTCGCGCCACGCGTGCGATTCAACTGCGACAATAGGAGCCACAACCGCCCGAAATCGCGCATTCTGTTGCGCTTGGGCAACAGCGCGCGAATTTGTGCGCTTGCGCGGAAACCAAGCAGCGGGTAGGGAGTTTGCGCTGTCCGAGTGACAACGACGAAAGGGGAATTTTATGCGGAAGCTTGCGGTTGCTATGGCGCTTGCCTCCACCGCTCTCGCCACACCAGCCCTGGCCCGCGACAACGCGTGGTACGTGGGCGCTGAAGGTGGCGCGATGATCGTGGAAGACATCCACTTCGATATCGGCGCTTTGAAAGATGCCGGTGTCGTCAATCACCACTACGGCTACGATGTCGATGGGACGATCGGTTACGATTTCGGCATGTTCCGCCTGGAAGCCGAAGTCGGGTACAAGAGTGCGACGGTCGATTCCTATCGTTCGAGCACGACCACCCCGATCAAGCTGTCCAACGGCGCGAACAACAACCATGCCGCGGGGACCTTCCCTTATGCTGGCGGTCGCACCACGGCGCTGAGCTTCATGGTCAACGGCCTGCTCGACTTCGGCGACGATGACGGTATCCAGGGCTTTGTCGGCGGTGGTGTCGGCGTCGCTCGTGTCAAGGAGAGCAAGTACGCTCTCAACACGTTCGGCCCGTTCCTCGACGATTCGGACTCGGTGTTCGCCTATCAGGGCATGGCCGGTGTTCGTGCGCCGCTCAGCGCGCATCTCGATGCGACGTTGAAGTATCGCTTCTTCACCGCACGTAACGTCAAGACGGTGGATGTCTCGGGCCGGACCATCAACGGTCAGTTCCGTACGCACAGCATCCTCGGTGGCCTGACCTACAACTTCGGCGAGCCGCCGGCACCCCCGCCGCCCCCGCCCCCGCCGCCGCCGCCGCCGCCTCCTCCCCCGCCTCCGCCTCCGCCGCCGCCGCCGGTGGTGCAGTGCACCCCGGGGCCGTTCATCGTGTTCTTCGAGTGGGACAAGTCGGACATCACACCAGAGGCAGCGTCGATCCTCGACAACGCCGTCACGCAGTACGCCAATTGCGGCAATGCGCAGGTCATGATCGCCGGCTTCACCGATCGTTCGGGTACGCCGAAGTACAATGTGGGCCTGTCGCAGCGTCGCGCTGACGCGGTGAAGGGCTACCTTGGCGCTCACTCGATCCCCGAAGGCGTGATGACCACCGAGGCGTTCGGCGAAGACCCCGCTCACCTGCGCGTTCAGACCGCAGACGGTGTCCGCGAAGTGCAGAACCGCCGCGTGGAACTCACATACGGACCGGGTTCGGGCAACTAAGCTCGATCCTTCGGGACGAAAAGATCAGGGGGACCGGTTCGCCGGTCCCCCTTTTTCTTTGCCCGCGGCGCTCGCGCGAATCGGGCGGGCGAAGGGCTGACAATCGCTGGCGGTTTCGGTAGAGCGCGCCATCTCCCGCGCGGATCGTCGTTCCGTGCCGTATTTTCGAGGGTGAACCACCACTATGCGCATCACGATGATCGGTTCGGGCTATGTCGGCCTGGTGTCAGGCGCGTGCTTCTCCGACTTCGGACATGACGTGATCTGCGTCGACAAGGACGCGAGCAAGATCGCGGCGCTCGAGGCCGGCCGCATGCCGATCTACGAACCGGGGCTCGATACGCTCGTCGCCGCCAATGTCGCGGCCGGCCGGCTGACCTTCACCACCGATCTCAAGGCGGCAGTTGCTGGCGCGGACGCCGTGTTCATCGCCGTCGGAACGCCGTCGCGCCGCGGCGACGGCCATGCCGACCTGCGCTATGTGTTCGAAGCGTCGAAGGAAATCGCCGCGGCGATCACGGGTCCGACGGTGGTCGTCACCAAATCGACCGTCCCGGTTGGCACGGGCGACAAGGTCGAGACGATTCTCGCCGAGATCGTTTCGCCCGATATCGCGGTTGCCGTCGTGTCGAACCCGGAATTCCTGCGCGAGGGCGCGGCGATCGGCGACTTCAAGCGCCCCGACCGGATTGTCATCGGCACCGATGACGAGCGCGCGCAAGGGGTAATGCGTGAGATCTATCGCGCGCTCTATCTTGGCGAGAGCCCGATCCTGTTCACCGGCCGGCGCACCGCCGAGTTGATCAAATATGCCGCCAACGCGTTCCTCGCGACCAAGATCACTTTCATCAACGAGATCGCCGATCTGTGTGAAGCGGTTGGCGCCGACGTGCAGGATGTCTCGCGCGGCATTGGCCTCGACAACCGTATCGGATCAAAATTCCTCCATGCCGGCCCGGGCTATGGCGGTTCGTGCTTCCCCAAGGACACGCTCGCGCTGCTCAAGACCGCCGAGGACTATGAGACGCCGGTGCGCATCGTCGAGGCGGTGGTGCAGGTCAACGACAGCCGCAAGCGCGCGATGGGCCGCAAGGTGATCCATGCGCTGGGCGGCGAGGGGACCGACGGCGCGCGCGGCAAGACGGTCGCGGTGCTCGGCCTGACCTTCAAGCCCAATACCGACGACATGCGCGACGCGCCGAGCCTGGCGATCGTGCAGAGCTTGCTCGACGCCGGCATCAAGGTGCGCGCGCATGACCCGGAGGGCATGGAGATCGCCCGCGGCATGATGCCCGAGGTGACCTATTGCCGCGATGCCTATGACGCGGCGCAGGGCGCCGACGCGGTGGTGATCGTCACCGAATGGGATACCTATCGCGCACTCGACCTCAAGCGGCTGGCGGGCGTGATGGTCGCGCCGGTGATGGTCGACCTGCGCAATGTCTATCCCCCGGCCGATGCCGCGCGCGCCGGCTTCGCCTATTCGTCGATCGGGCGCTGAGCCAGCGCCTGGTCGAGCCAGACGGGGCGCAGCGCATCGCCCAGCGCCTCGACCCGGCGTAGTTCGACCATCAGGCCGAGATCGGGATAGCTTACCCTCGTCCGTTCGCCCGCTTCCCCGAGCGGCGCCACGACCAGGCGACGGTTGACCTTGGCCCGGTGATGCATCCGGGCGGTGTTTTCCTGCCCGACATAGCAACCCTTGGTGAAGCTGACACCGTTCAGCTCGCCGGCATTGGCCTCGAGCCACAGCGTCTCGCCATCGCCCAGTTCGATACGGCCTTCGGTGACGCCGAGCGCGAGGCGATGGGCGCGCCACGCCGATGCCGCCGCGCCCGGCTCGCCGAGCCAGCGGCGACCCAGCGCCGACAGGCGCGGATCGGGCACGCCCGCCATGCCGTCCGGCGCCCAATGCACGCCCCCGGACACGGCCTCGATCGTGATCGGCCGACGCAGGCGATACATCGTCAGGCGCCGCGCCAGTACCTCGGCCGCGTCGACTTCGCAGTCGATCAGCAATGCGTCGCCATCGGGCCAGACGATGAAGTCGAACAACGCCTTGCCCTGCGGGCTTAGCAACCCCGTCCATATCGGCAAAGGTCCCAGCATGTCGCTGGTCACCAGCCCCTGCAGGAAGCCGCGCGGATCGTCGCCGGCGATGCGGAGCAACGCGCGGTCGGAAAGCCATGTACCCATCGGGCCTAGGTAGTGGCGCAAAGCGCCTCCCGCAATTAAGGCGAGACACATGACCGAGCGCCTCGTGATCCGCCGCCCCGATGATTGGCACGTCCACCTCCGTGACGGCGCGATGCTGCGACATGTCGCGGCCTATACCGCGCGGCAATTCGCGCGGGCGATCGTGATGCCGAACCTCGCGCCGCCGGTGACCACCAGCGCGGCGGCGGCGGCCTATCGCGAGCGGATCATCGGCGCGTTGCCACCCGGTACCGACTTCACGCCGCTGATGACGCTCTACCTCACCGACGATATCGCCCCCGACGAGATCGTGCGCGGTGCCGCCGAGGGCGTGGTGACGGCGTGTAAGCTCTACCCCGCGAACGCCACGACCAATGCCGCGCACGGCGTCACCGACATTGCCCGCATCGCACCGGTTCTCGAGGCGATGCAGCGGATCGGTATGCCGCTGCTGATTCATGGCGAGGTGACCGCTCGCGACGTCGACATCTTCGATCGCGAGGCGGTGTTCATCGAGCGTGTGCTGGCACCGCTGACGCGCGATTTCCCCGCGCTCAAGGTCGTGCTCGAACATATCACCACAGCCGAGGCGGCGGCGTTCGTCGCCGCGGCGGGACCGAATATCGCCGCGACGATCACCCCGCAGCACTTGCAGATCAACCGCAACGCGATGTTCGATGGCGGGTTGCGGCCGCACGCATATTGCCTGCCCGTCGCCAAGCGCGAGGTGCACCGCCTGGCGGTACGTGCCGCCGCGACCTCGGGCTCGCCGCGCTTCTTTCTCGGCACCGACAGCGCGCCCCACACCGCCGCGCGCAAGGAAGCGGCATGTGGCTGCGCGGGGATCTTCAACGCGCCCTTCGCGCTGGAGAGCTACGCCGCGGTGTTCGCGGAAGACGGCGTGCTCGACCGGCTCGAAGGCTTCGCGTCGGAGCACGGGCCGCGCTTCTACGGGTTGCCGCTCAACAGTGGCACGGTGACGCTGGAACGGGCGCCGATCGCCGTGCCCGAACGCATCGCGGCGGGTGACGACGCGCTGGTGCCGTTCCATGCCGGCGAACAACTGGCGTGGCGCATCGCGGAATAGCGGCGGGCGTCAGTCCCGGTCGGTGAAGCGTTTGACCTTGACGGGCAGGTCCTTGCCCTTGGTCCGGCGCGACGGGATCTGCACCGGGTGCTTCTTCTTCCACGCCGCGAAGGTCATCGGTCCGTTGGGTGTGTCGATCATCATGTCGTCGGTCGAATCGGACATAGGTCTGGGCCTCTAATGTGGCGCGCCCCAGGCAAAGCCTGCAGCGTCGGTCGCGGCTTTGCCGCGCCGGCCGGGCTTGCGTGAGGTAGCGGCGGCGCGCTGCTGCCCGCGCTGCGCCTTAAAACGGAATCACCCGGCCCTTGTGGCTGAACTTCATATAGCCGAGATTGACGCCCTGGCGCCAACCCACGCCGAGGCGGATCGGGATCAGCACGATATTGCCGCGCCGCAGATAGGTCGCCGCAAATCCACCGACGACGTAGAGCCGGCCCTCGCCAGACGGGAAGCGCCTGAACAGTTCCTCGCTGTCGTAGAGATTGTAGACCAGTACGAACACCTTGCTGGCATCGCCACCGAGATCGAAGCCGACCGACGGACCGGTCCAGTGCACCGGCATCGGGCCCTCGATCTTGTGGAACAGCGTGCCCGAGCCATAGCGCAGGCCGAGGACGATCGCGCCGCCCGCCTCGCGCCCGGCGATATAGGCGTTGGGCTCGCCCTGATCCTTGAGCGTGCGCTCGAGAATGCCGGCGAGGCCCGCCGCGCCCTTGCCGAACGTGCCCTCGGCGGCGGACAGGATTTCCTCGCGCTTGAACGTCGTCGCCGTCGCGGCCGCGCGGTTGGCGTCGGCGCGTGCCGACGGCGCGCCGGTCGATGCGTCCTGGTCGACGGGCGGCTGGGCCGGGGCCTGCTGCTCGGGATAGGGCTGCGGCACCGTCGTCTGGTCCGGTTGGGCGGGATAGGTCGGCGCCGGGTTGGGCGCCGGCGGTTGTGGATGATTGATGTCGCTGTCGATCACCTGGTTCGGGTCGATCGTGCGGACCTGCGCCGAGCCAGCACCACCCAGCCCGAAGGCCAGAGCGGCAGCCAACAACGTCAATGCCTTGCGCATGGTAACTCCCCCGCGTGCCTCGATCGCGCATCTTAGCGCCACGCCGGCTTGCCCGGCAATGAACGGCGCGACGAGCCGAGTCGATTGCGCGCCGAAACCCTCGGAAACAGCGTGGTTGATCGCCGCGACCGGCCCGGCTATAGCCGCGCTTCGCCGCAGCCGGAGACGTGGGTGAGTGGCTGAAACCAGCGGTTTGCTAAACCGCCGTAGGGGGATTACTCCTACCGAGGGTTCGAATCCCTCCGTCTCCGCCAGGGCGCCGTTCGCGTTCCTGCTCGCCATGGCGTCGGACGCATTGGCGGTGCTCGGGCGCCATGTCGGCTTTGCGGTCAACGGCTCGATCGAACTCTTCCGGGTCTGCGCCGTCGTGGCGTTGTCATCGTCCATATTGCTCGCCACGCTCGATGCGCGGCATGCCGCCGTCGACCTGCTGCTGCTATGGGTGCCGGACCGCGGCAAGGCGTGGCTCGGTTATCTTGCGGCTGGCGCAAGCGCGGCGGCATTTGGACTGATCACAATCGGTTCGATCTGGGTCGCGACCGGCCTGTGGTCGACCGTTTCGGCGACAGCAGCGGCGCCAGCGCGCGGCGATAGGGCGTGTGCTCCGACGGGTCGAGGTGAAGCGGCGGGCGCCTTCCGGTAAAGGCAACCTTGGGGATGACGTTCTGCTGCGAGGTGATGAAGGTCTCCCGGTCGGCGGCGGCGATCGCGACATCGTCGTGCTTCATCGGGGCCCAGAATCCGCCCCAGGCATTGCTGTGCGCCACCGGGCAGGTGGACCGCAGCCGGGCAAATTCCGCGTTCGCGCTGTCGAAGGTTTCGGGAGCGAGGGGGAGGGAGAGGACGGAGCTCCACCGGCGTCATCGACCCCGCCCTCGCCCGCGCTCCCGCGCAGATTGCCGCTCTTCCCAAGAAGAGGGGAGGGGATGAAGCAATTGCACGAGGCGCCTCGTACGGGCATGAGGCCGCGATGACCGACACCCTCACCGCTTCCCCCACTTCCTCGATCGGCGCCGAGCGCCTTCAGCGCCGCATGGCGCGCGGCGCCGCCTTCCTCGGATCGGAGGTCGCGATCCTGTGCGGCGCGATGTCGTGGGTGTCGGAACGACATCTCGTCTCGGCGATGTCCAATGCCGGCGGCTTCGGGCTGATCGCGTGCGGCGCGATGACGCCCGAACTGCTCGATGCGGAGATCGCCGCGACCAAGGCGCTGACGACCAGGCCGTTCGGCGTGAACCTGATCACCATGCATCCGGGCCTGTTCGACCTGATCGAGGTCTGCAACCGGCACGGCGTGACGCATGTCGTGCTCGCCGGCGGGCTGCCGCCGACCGGCTCGATCGACGCGATCAAGGCCAATGGCGCCAAGCTGATCTGCTTCGCGCCCGCGCTGAGCCTTGCCAAGAAGCTGATCCGCTCGGGTGTCGACGCGCTGGTCGTCGAGGGCATGGAGGCCGGCGGCCATATCGGCCCGGTCTCGACCAGCGTGCTGGCGCAGGAGATTTTGCCGGCGGTCGCCGAGCAGGTGCCGGTGTTCGTCGCCGGCGGCATCGGGCGCGGCGAGGCGATCGCCGCCTATCTCGACATGGGCGCGGCCGGCGTCCAGCTCGGCACGCGCTTCGTCTGCGCGACCGAGAGCATCGCGCACGCCAATTTCAAGAAAGCCTTCATCCGTGCCTCGGCGCGCGACGCGGTTGCCAGCGTGCAGATCGATCCGCGCCTGCCGGTCATCCCAGTGCGCGCGCTCAAGAACGCGTCGAGCGAGCTGTTCACCGCCAAGCAGCGCGAGGTCGCGCAGGCGCTCGACGAGGGCAAGGTCGAGATGCTGGAGGCGCAGCTGCAGATCGAGCATTACTGGGCCGGCGCGCTGCGCCGCGCGGTGATCGACGGCGATGTCGAGCATGGCAGCCTGATGGCCGGTCAGTCGGTCGGCATGGTGACGAAGGAAGAGCCGGTCGCCGCGATCATCGCCACGCTGATGGACGAGGCCGCGCACGCGCTGGAGAAGCGGGCGGCCTGATGGAAACGGCGCGCGCCGGCCTGCCGATCCGCGCCTTCGCCGACCTCGCGGCGTGGGAGGTGTGGCTCGCGGCCGAACCGCGAACCTCGATTGGCGTGTGGCTCAAGCTGGCCAAGGCCAGTGCGGGCGTGCCGTCGGTGTCGAAGGCCGAGGCGATCGACGGCGCGCTGTGCCATGGCTGGATCGACGGCCAGCTGAACCCGTTCGATGACGACTGGTGGCTGATCCGTTTCACGCCGCGCAAAGCCCGCAGCAAGTGGTCGGAAAAGAACCGCACGCGCGCGATCGAGCTGATCGCGGCTGGGCGCGTCGCGGCGGCGGGGCAAGGCGAGATCGACGCCGCGAGGGCCGACGGGCGATGGGATGCCGCCTATGCGCCGCAATCGAGCGTGACGGTCCCCGACGATCTGGCCGCCGCGCTCGACGCCGAGCCCGGCGCGCGCGGTTTCTTCGACCAGCTCGATTCGGCCAATCGTTACGCCATCCTCTATCGCGTCCATGAGGCGAAGAAGCCCGAGACGCGGGCGGCGCGGATCGCGAAATTCGTCGGCATGTGCGGACGCGGCGAACGCGTCCACCAACGCTGAGCGATCAACTCAGGAAATAGACCACCACCCCCGCCGCGCAGCCGAAGGCGATGGCGATGATCAGGTTGAGGATGCCGGCGATGATCGAGCCCGAGCGCTGGCGGCGCTGGAAGCTCGAACGCGATCCCGGCTTGCCGAACTGGATTTCGACCGCGCCAGACAGGCCGCCGCCGATCGCGGTCAGCACCAATGTGGCGATCGCGCCGGGGATCGTCTGGAAGGCGATCGCGATCGGCAGGATGATGCCGAAGGGTGTCGCCATGGCGAAGGCGGCGAGCAGCTTGGCGCTGTCGATATCGTCCTTCACGATCGGCGCGACCATGATCAGCTCGGGCGCGTCCTCGGCCGAGACCGTCAGCCAGGTCAGGCTGCCGACCAGCTGGGTGGCGACGAGCACGCTGGCAAAGGCGAGCGTCGGCGGCAGCGGAATTGTATGGCCGCGACCGAAGGCGACCAGCACGAGCGGCGCCATATAGACCAGCCGCAGCACGAGCTGGAAGGCGAGCGCCGGGTCGCGCGCCAGCAACCGCCATTCCTTGGCGAAGATCGCGCGCGTCAGCCCGGCATGGAACAGTCGCCGCATCGCCTTGCCGCGCGCCGTGGACCGCGAAAGCCGCATCCCGCCATCCTGATAGCCGCTGATGAAGCGGCGCTGCAGCGTCTGTCCGGCGAGCATGAACAACAGGACAGCGCCGCCGCACAGGATGAACAAGGCGAGCGGATCGCCGAACGCGGCGCGGCCGGGCAGCGCGCTCAACCCGCTGCTGCCGATGCCGGCGTCGCGCAGCCGCATGAACAGCGCCGCCATCGACGATTCGCCGCGCTCGCGGTGCGACATGAGCTGGGAGACGAGGAACACGCTGCCGCCGAGCAGCGCCGCCGCGATCTGTCCGACGGTGCGTGCGGCGCGCGGGCCGACGAGACGGGCGAGCGTCAGCGTGATGGCGATGCCGGTCGCGGCGGCGGTCAGTGCCAGCGCGAAGAGCAGCAGGATGAAGCCGAGCAAGGCGGGATGGCCGAGGATCGCGATCGGCAACAGCAGCGGCACGATCAGCATGGCGTATGTCAGCACGATGGTGCCGGCGATGCCGAGCAGCTTGGCGAGCAGCACCACGCGCGGCTCGATCGGCGCGGAGAACAGGAGGGCGAGGTCGCCCGTCTCGTACAAGGTACGCTGGCTGCCGATCATCGCCTGGGTCGTCATGAAGGTGAAGCCGAGGACGCTGACCGCGAGAACGATCGCATAGGCGGTGCCGTCGACCGGGATCGGCACGTCGCGAAGGAGCCAGCCGAATATCCCGCCCAGTGCGAACAAGCCGAGCAGCATGATGACGCCCAGGATCTGGCTGAGGAGCCGCTTTGGCCGCGCGCGCCAGGTCAGCATGATCTCGTGCCACGCCAGCCATGCGAACGAGCCCGGTGTGAACGGCGTGAAGCGGCTCACGCGCCGCTCGTCATGCGGATGAAGATGTCCTCCAGCGTCATGCCCTCATTGCCGGCATGGTCGCGCAACTCGGCCAGGCTGCCCTCGATCAGCAGCTTGCCGCCGGCGATGATGCCGATGCGGTCGGCCATGCGCTCGGCGACCTCGAGGATATGCGTGGTGATGATCACCGTCTTGCCGGCATCGACCTGCGCGCGCAGTGCATCCTTCACGGCGCGCGCCATGTTGGCGTCGAGCCCGGTCAGCGGCTCGTCGAGGATCAGCAATTGCGGATCGTGGATCAGCGCCCCGGCGAGCGCGACCTTCTGCTTCATGCCGCGTGAAAAGCCCTCGCAGCGCGTGTCGCGCTCGTCCCACAAATCGAGCCAGTGGAGCAGCCGCTCGGCCTCGTCGGCGGCGTGGTCGGGGTTCATGCGCCACAGCCCGGCGATGAAGGCGAGATATTCCGACGGCGTCAGCTTGTCGTAGAGCATCGGCTCGTCGGGCAGCCAGGCGGTGATCGCCTTGGCGGCGATCGGATCGGCGCGCGCGTCGATGCCGAAGATGCGGATCGTGCCGGCATCGGGGGCGGTAAGTCCGGTGACCATGCGCAGCGTCGTGGTCTTGCCCGCGCCATTGGGGCCGAGCAGCGCATAGAGCTGCCCGGCGGCGATCTCCATGTCGAGCCCGGTGATCACCGGCTTGTCGAACGCCTTGGCAAGGCCGTGAATGCTGAGTGCTGGTTCGGTCATATCGGCGCAGCTTGCCCGGCTGCGGGGCGCGCCGTCCAGTGGAGATTGCATGTCGGGCAAATAGTGGTGAATCGGCAGTTTTCCGCACTCCTTCACCGCCACCGAGACAGCACTCGCCCATGATGACGATGGGCTTGAAAGGGGCGATCACCATGGTTCTGTGTTTGCGTACCGCAGCGGCGATCATCGTTGCGCTGGTCGTTGCCGCGCCGGTGGCGGCGCAATCCCATCAGGGCCCGTTGCGGCAGGAACCTTCCGGCGAGGGCATGTCGCGCGATGAGACTGCGCGCTATGATGTCGTGCCGAGCAGCCGGCGCGCGCCGCTTGCCGCGGAAAGCGGTGGTGCGGTGCGCCGCGCCTACGCCACCAACGCCCGCGTGCCGCTGGCTCCTGACGGTTTCGAGGTCGCGGCTATGCAGCGTGCCGCGAATACATCGCCTGGTCTGGCGTCGCACGATCCGGCGCCAGGGTTCGGCGCCCGGCAATAAGCGCCGTCATGCTTCCGCAACGAGCTGGAACAGCGCCTCGACCGGACAATCGAGTGCGCGACCCAGCTTGAGCGCGAGGATCGTCGAGGGGATGAACACCCCGTTCTCGACGGTATTGATCGTCTTGCGACTGACCCCGACGCGTTCGGCAAGCTCGGCTTGAGTCAGCCCGGCCGCGCCGCGAATCTCCTTCAGTCGACTGACCAGGCCGTCATTCACTGCGCAGCGCCCGTCGTTCGAGCGTGCCGAAGCGGAGCAACGCGGTGGCGATGGTGGTGGTGACGATCAGCCGGCTCGCTTCGCGCGCGGAGATCGGTTCGATGAAGCTCAGGGCGAACACCAGAAATGCCGTCGCGATCGCCGCCCAGAAGCCCAGCGCCATGGCGCGCTTGCGGTGGTCGAGCGTCGTTTCGTCATTGAGAATGCCGCGCACCGCGCCGCCCCTGAACAGCCCGTTGCCCAGCGCCAGCAACACCAGCAGCGCCGCGGCCCAGCCAACCCAGCCGACGAGGTGTACGATCCCCGGCCTGTTCAGGACGATGTCGCCCGGAAAGCTGATCGCCTGGGTGGCCATGAAATATATCGCCATCACGGTGGCGACGCGGGCACGACGGCGGGCGAGGCGCTCGGCGAGATCGGATTGTTCGGACATGCTTCACCCCAAATGTGTAACCTATGGGTGACATGTAACCTCAAGGTTACCCGGCCGTCAAGCCGTGTCGCCGGTGAGGCGAACGGGGTTCCTTCGCGGGATGGTCTCGGCTAACGGTCGGTCATGCCGTCATCGACCGAGGACCAGCCGCGCGAGGGGCGTTTCGACGGGTCGGAGCATCGTTTTCCGCTGCGCGTATATTTCGAGGACACGGACCTGACGGGCGTGGTCTACCACGCCAACTATCTGCGCTACATGGAGCGCGCACGCTCCGACATGCTGCGGCTGCTGGGCATCGACCATCGTGGCGCAATCGTGTCGGGTGTGGGGGGATATGCCGTCAGCGCGCTCGCAATCCGTTATCTTCGCCCTGCCGCGCTCGACGATAATCTCCTTGTCGTGTCCCGATTGACACAAATCCGCGCCGCCGCGGCGCATATTCATCAGAGAGTCATGCGCGGCGACACGATATTGACCGAAGCCGAGGTGACGGTGGCGCTGGTTGGCCCGACGGGCCGGCCGCGTCGCCAGCCGCCAA
>JBAZXI010000040.1:0-17540 GCA_041659925.1 Sphingomonas sp. | reverse complement strand
AAGCAGCAGTTCGTTCTTCTCGGCTTCGGTCAGAACATGAAGCGGGGGTGGCGCCATCCGCAGGGTGAATCAGTCCAATCCGCTCAGCGCAAGCCTTTTTTGCCACCCTCGTGAGCAGTTACCCGGGCGCGGAGCAGGACGCGGTGGTCGGCTGGGCGCTCGACGGCTATCCGATCATGGGAATGCGCGATGCCGACGGCCACCGCCTGACGAACCAGGACCTCGATCCCTGCCATGGCCGCGCCGAAAGCGTCGACGTGGACGGGACGCACTATAGCTACGCCTACCGGCTGACGATGGAATATCCTTATACGCTCGGCTGCTTTTCGGGCCAGGTGCCAGCGGAGACGCGGGCATCGATCCGGCGCTCGCTCGGCCCGCCTGTTCCGCGCGGGCCGGATGGTCGGCCGCAGCGCGGCGGTCAGGACTGAATATTGCGGGGTCGCGATACCCGGCCGGGCGGTGGCATCCGGTCACGTGATACGGGACGCCCGGGAGACGGGCCATGCCTCAACCTGCCGTGTTTTGTGCTTTTAGTAAACTGGCACCGTAATCCCTAATCCCGATTCCCCCATGCAATTCATTCTATATAATCATTTCCATAAACTTACCCTTAATTTCAGGGGCATTTTTGCTTATTTCTCTCATGACTTCATCAAATATCACTCTAGATATCGCACTTGCTTCCATCAGAGAGATCTCGTCAATAACCGGGTTTACCTTTTCATCGTAAAGATCAGGATTAAATTCATACAAAACCACCCTATCGGTACGTCGCATAAACAATAAAGCACTTCCATCAATGTGTATCGGCATCACATTCCCGGCACCATCTCCTAGAAACTTACCCGCCAAAGAATTTATCAGGGATGCAATGTCCAAAATAATCGTCGTAGTTTTTATTTTTTCAACAATCCTAGGAAATTCCAAAAGCAACCACCCACCAATATCCGCAACTGAAACGATAGGATTATCGCCCGCGGCCTCAAAATTATTATTCGAATTCCATTCGATATGAAATTTAACAATCATTGGCTCGGGAGTCCTGGATAGGCAGTCGTAGGTTGAAATATACTATGCCCACCCGGCGTAGTTCCAACGGCATAAAGTTGAAATGTTATAGCATAGGTCAAATTTCCAATTTCTGGCCCTCTCGCCCATCCTGTAGGAAATGGAGCCACAAAGGTAAGATAAGATACCTTAGGGTTCGCGGGGTCTGCCACAGGTACTGAACTAACAGAAGCCATTGCGTAAAGCGTTTCAATCCTAGCGGAATCTTGCAATTCCGGCACAAATATCGAGCGCCTCAGTTTTCCATTAAGCCATTGCGGCTTCCCAAAATGAGTTCCTCTAATGTGTCCCAATTTACCTTGAGAGAAGGGAAGGTACACTGCACATGGATTTACCAAACCAATCCGAGATTGGCATTCCGGGGCTAAGGGGCTAGCTTTGCCCGGCGCGCTCCCCGAACCCTTATTAACAGCCGCGTGAGTGGTCGAACTGTAGAAGATCGTGCCGCCTATGCCATTTACGTAGCCCCCCCCAGCGCACTGACCGTCTTTACCTTGAATGATCGAGCCTGTGCACGCGCCACTCGGATCCCGCCCATCGACAGGATCGTTTCCGACATAAGCGTACAGATTAACCTGATCCTTATACCCGATCGGATCGGTCTGCAAAAACCGCCCGAGCTTCGGCGAGTAGATCCGCGCCTTGTAATAATAGAGCCCCAGCGCCGGCAGCCACGCCTGGCCGGTATATTGGAACCGCCCGTCATTGGCGGCGCCCGGCAGGCCATATTCGTCATAGCTGTCGATCGTGCGCAGCGTGCCGTCGGCATTGGCGATCGAGGTGATCGAGCCCTGATGGTCGATCTGGAACGAGCGGCGGTCGGTGAGGCCCGATCCCTCATACCACAGGATCGGATCGTCATCGCCATTGCCGTGGACGTAGCGGCGCAGCAGCGTGCCGCTGCCGTCGCGTTCCTCCAGCAACTGGTCGCCGTCGTAGAGAAACCGCACGGTCGAGGCGCCCATCGTCATCTGCCACAGTCGCCCGGCGGGATCGTAGGACAGGGTCGCGCCGCTCGACGACGTGATCAGCCGGTTCTCGACGTCGTAGCTGTAACCGGTCGTGCCGTCCGAGGTGAGGTTGCCGTTCGCGTCATAGCTCGGGCTGGCGCCATCGGCGGCGGTGTACTGGTTGAGCCCGTTGACGGCATAGCTCTTGCTAACGCTCGTATAGCCGGTGAAGGCATAGGCGTTGTTGCTGCGGTACTGCGTGGTGATCTGGTTTGCCGGATTGTAGCCCAGCGTCCAGCTTACATCGCCCGAGGTGCCGGTCAGGTCGTGGCTGAGGCCATTGAGCCGCGAGACGCCGTCATAGGCATAGCCGGTGAGCGCCACACCGCGCGCATCGCCCGAGCGCCGGCCCTGATTGTCATAGGCGATCGACACGACCTGGGTCGCGCCATTCTCCTGGATCGCAACGGGGCGGTCGAGGCCGTCATAGACATAGGCGAAGTACGTGCCGTCGGGATGGGTGACGCGCGTCCGGTTGCCGTCGGCGTCATATTGATAGGTGAACGCGCGCGCGATGCCGTCGAGGTTGCTGCTCGCCGAGGTCAGTCGGCCGAAGCCATCATAGCCGTTGGTGAGCCCCGCGCCCGAGGTCGAGGCGAAGCGGGCATAGAGCTGACGGCCTTGCAGGTCATAGCCATAATAGACATCGGCGCCGGTGCCGCCGGGGATATCCTTGACCAGCACGCGGTTGAGTGCGTCATAGCTGTAGCCGATCACCTGGCCATCGCGCTTGCGGAAGGTCAGGCGGTTGCCGTTCGCGTCGTAGCCATATTGCTCATAATCGGCGGTGTTGAGCGCCCCGGCCGTCGCCAGTGCGGTGGCCTGGGTTGCGGGATTATAGGCAGTCGGCGCGGTCAGGGACGGGAATATCCATTTCGCCAGGCGGTCGAAGCCGTCATATTCCATCTTTGCCCGGTTGCCGTTGGCGTCGAGCAGATATTCCTGCTTGCCGTTGGCGGTATAGCTGTAGGTGGCATAAGCCTGTTCGAGCGACGTCCCGACCGCCTTGCGCAACTGGATGAGCTGGCCGGCATTGTCATAGATGCTCCTGGTGATCCGGTCGGGACCCTGGGCGCCCGGCGTGCCGAGCGTGCAGGCATCGGCCGGCAGTGAAGCCATGTTCATGCGCATCGTCGCGCAGATCGCCTGGCCGCGGTCGGAGAAGGATTTGTCGGTTACCTGATAATTGGTGCCGGCGGAAGACAGCGCCTCGCGCACCGGGTAACGGCGACTGTCATAGGTCGTGGTGGCCTGCGCGAAGACCGTGAGCGTGGTACTGGTGGCGCTGGGAATGGTGCCGTTCTCAACCGTCACCACCTTGTCGTCGGAGTCGCGATAGGTGTAGCGCTTGGCCAGGCGAAGCCCGTTGGGCGCCAGCGCCCCGATTTCCCAGGTCTTGCGGCCATAGACGTCATAGCGGAAATATTTGGTGTCGTCGGTGCCCGCCAACGGGCCATCGATCGACAGCAGGCGACCGGCGGCGTCATAGGTATAGCTGGTGGTCAGCGTGGTGGCGGTTGCGGCGTCGATCTGGCGCATCGCGCTGGGGAGATAGGTGCTACCCCAATAATCATATTCGGTGCGGATTTCGGCGTTGGTACCGCAGGTGGTGCCATAGCCACAGACGCGGACGACCGATTTCCGGTAGGGCGCGGTGGTGGTGTAGGTGATATAGGTCTTGCGCCTGACGCCCGATGCGTCGGCCGGATCGGTCTGTTCGATCAATTGGCCATTGGCATCATAAACATAGTCGGTCTGGCGATTGAGCGCGTCGCGGGTCCATACCGGCCGGTAGCAAATGACGCCCGAACAATTGACCGTGTCGACATAGGCCGTTTCAACGAGATCAGCGAGGCCGGAGCCGGGTTTTGCCGTAGACGTTTTCTGGATGACGTTAGCGTAGTCATCGAACACGACGCTGGTCTTGTTGCCTTCGGGATAGGTAACGATCGTCGGACGATTCTGCCCGTCATATTGGTAGGTCGTCGTTCGGCCGAGCCGATCAATCCAGCTATTGATATAGTTGCGCTTTTGCAGAACGGTGATCAAAAACTGATCCGACAGACCGTCCGGGCCCGTGACCGTGATCTTGTCGAAATTATATCCCGTGCCCGAAGGGTTCAGAACGAGGCCGGTATAGCTGTAATTCCAGTTGACCCCGTCCCGATTGACCGCGCCTACCACAGGTGCAGTCGCCAGCGTGGTCACCAGCTTCGTCGCGCCGCTCTCCCCCGGGAGCTGGATCGAGCCGGCCCAGGTCTCGACATCATTGCCCAGCCCATTCGCGCAACCCGTGCATTGGTAAACTCGACCACCAAGGTCCGTAATCGTCGTGGCATCTGCGCTATAGGAAAGTTTGGCCAATGGCGTTGACGGTGCCGCGATCGCATAAAGCGTTGCTTCCTTGGGAACAGACCAGGCCGTGCTGTAGGTGTCGCTCTGGTAGGTTACCGCAATGGCGTACCCCACATTGGACGTGACAGTTATCGGGCGATAATAGGTCCGCGTGCCGGCGACATAGGTTTGGTAGGTATAGCTGAGCGTTTCTCCATCGGGATATTGAACCGATGACGCATAATAAATAAAGGTTCGACCATTCGCATTGGTTACGTCATATGAAGAAAGGTTGAAATTAAATATTGCGCCAGAGCCTACTTGCGTCAGCATGTTGCCGAGCAGCGTTGAACCTGATCCTACGACGCTCTTGCAGATGTCTGCAACGCATCGGAACGATTCTGAGGCCGTCGCGCCGGTATGCGCTGAGAAATATGACGGTGTGGTGTCTGGATCCCCTGCCGGTATCGACCCGCTCAAATAGGGCAAAATATCCTGAACGCGTGAAAAGGTAAGCCGCGGCGCGGCGGGCACCGCGAGCGAGGGCAGGTCGATGCTGGTCAGCCCGTCGACGAGGTTTACCGAATTGCGGTCGCTCTCGACCCTCAGTGGCGTGATCACCTTCGGGGGATCGGTTTGCGCCAGCGCCGCAACCGGAAACAGCAATCCAATCAGGATCGGCCACAGGATAATATGTCGCATTCACTCGCCCCCCCGCGGCGCTGTCGATACCAGGCGGACACTTGCAGTGCCCGTCGCGACAATGCCGGACGTCTTTCCCCAAAACTCAATGATCTGCGCCGGCAGCCAGTGTCGGCAGCCCTGGCTAGCCGAGGTTGTGCCGGGACCACGCGCGATGGCGAGCGCGTCAAGTTGCCGACCGCTTGATTGTCGGCCTGGTCGAGCGCGTGGTTCGTGACGATATCGCCGCGCCGCTTGCCGCTGTGTGCAGCGAGGATGAATCACCCCCTCGCCGCGCGGATGTGGCTGATAGCCGCCAAAATCATTGCCCAGCACGGTCACCCGCCCCCATTATAGTTGGCGCAATATGCCGTGCCGCCGGTCGAGGTGACCGTGAGTTGGCCGGTCGATATCGCGCCGAGGCTATCGGCAACGCTGTAGCTGAAGATCGACGCTCCCTTGTCATTGGCGTTGATGCTGACCGTGCTCGCGCTGCTGACGGTAGCGGTAGCGGTACCACTGGTCCGCGTGATCGACTGCAACGCCAGCGGAACATTATTCTCCGGATCGCTGTCGTTCGCCGTCAGGTTCGCCGTGCCGGTTGTCCAGCATGGTATCGATACACTGTCAGCCACGGCAATCGGTGGCTGGTTGGACGATGTCGGTGTCGGTGTCGGTGTCGGTGTTGGCGAAGGCGTGGGTGTCGAACAGGAGGCCACGCCATTGGTGTTGACCGCATAGTTCGTGCGATTGCCGGCCGGATCGAAACAGGTCGCCATCGCGACCCCGTTGTTCGGCCCGCCGCTGCGCACGGTGGTAACCAACCGCCCGAGCGCATCATAACTATAGCTCGTCGTCTCCTGCGCCGCAGCGCGCCACCCCGCCAGCACGCCAAGTGCGCTGGCCGAAACCAGCAGCCAATGTGATCGTCGCATCGAATCGCCCCACCCGTGATGCGCGCACAAAGCACGGCAGGTTTCCGTCGGATAGCCGGAACCTGATCCATTTCGGATGTAATTCGATATAGTTGTGGGCAACGCGCCGAGCGCCGCCCGACTCCGCGCCAACGCCACGGCCGGCGGCGGCGCACATCATCCTCGCCCCGCCCTTCGCGCAATGCCCGCCCGGCCGCGATGCCGGGCGGGTCGGTCGCTTCCCGGCCTATTTCGCCGGCGCGACGGCGGCCTCGAACTGGGCGGCGGTCATGCCGATGATGATTTCACCGGTGCCGCCGATGCTGAACGCGGTGATCGGAAGGCGGGCGTCGCCCTGTGGCGTGGTGACGTCGACGAAATCGTCACCGACCGACTTGACGGCGCCGACCACGGCGGTGCCGCCGACGCCGTGGACCTGCGCGCCGGGGGCCAGCTTGACCTTGAGCGCCGCCGCCGCATCGGTCGCGGCCTGTGCCGCCGCCGCATCGAGCTGCGCCCTGGTGAGCGCGATCGTCAGCCCCTTGGGGCCGGTGCCGAAGGCCTTTGCCGCGAGCGAAACCTTGTGCGTGCCGGTCGACACCACCACGACATCGCCGGCGATCGTGTCGATCGTCCCGACCTCGCCACCCGCGGGATCATAGATCGTCGCGCCGAGCTTGAGTGCCGGGGCGCTCGCCGTCGCGGGCGCGCTGCCCGCGGCCTGGGCGAACGCGGGGCCGGCGGGCACGAGCGCGGCGAGAAAAAGGACACTGGCTGCAAATCGCATTAAATTCTCTCCGTTGACTGTCGCCCCTCCGTTAGGCGGCGAACGCTCAAGAAACGCGGTTTGCGCGATAGATCGTGCGATTCGAGCGGCCTGCCGTTGAATTTCGCCGAGGAACGGGGATTGTCGCGGCGCGTGGCGGCCGCCGGACGGCCGGGGCGTGACAGGTGTGGTGCCGGTTCCGGATGTCGCGGCCGCGCCGGCGGACAATGCGCCGTCGCCGCCGGCCCGCGCCCGTGAGCGGCGCAATCGCGCGCGCTAGCTCTTGATCTTCCAGCCGCTCCGCAGCAGCGAATAGCATAAGGTGCCGAGCACGATATCGAGCAGCAGGATCACCCCGCCGCCGAGCAGCACCGGCGAATCCGCCGTGCCGAGAAAGCCGTAGCGGAAGCCCGAGATGACATAGAAAAACGGGTTCACATGGCTGAACGCGCGGAAGGCCGGGGCGAGCTTGTCGACCGAGTAGAAGGTGCCCGAGAGCAGCGTCAGCGGCGCGATGACGAAGTTCTGCACCGCGGCGGCGTGATCGAATTTCTCCGCCCAGATCGAGGTGAGGATGCCGATCAGCGCGAGGAACACCGAACCGAGCAGGCCGAACCACAGGATCGCCAGCGGGTGGAGCGGGAAGACGTGCACGCCGGGCCACAGCGACATGGCGACGAACACCGCCGCGCCGACGCAGAAAGCGCGCGTCACCGCACCGCCGACCAGCGCCGCGAGCAGTTCGGCGGTCGACAGCGGCGGCATGAGGTAATCGACGATCGTGCCCTGGATCTTACCGACGAGCAGCGAGAAGCTCGAATTGGCGAAGGCGTTCTGCAACATGCCCATCACGATCAGCCCGGGGGCGATGAAATCGGCGAACGGCACGTCGACGCCGCCGACATGCACCGGGCGCTTGCCGCCGGTGGCGACGGTGAAAATCGTCAAGAAAAGCAGCGTCGTGATCGCCGGGGCCCAGATCGTCTGGAGCTGGACCTTGAAGAACCGGCGCACCTCCTTGATATAGAGGGTCTTGAGACCGCCCCAATTGACGTTCCGGATCACCGGGACGCCGGGCGGACTCAGTACCGCCGACTGGATTTCACCGGAAGGGGGCTGGCTGCTCATGGCGCGATCGGTTAGTCGCTGCCGCAGCCGCCCGCAACCCGTTGAAGCTCGGGCATGGCAAAACATGGGATTATCGATGGCCTGGACCGACGAGCGTATCGAATCGCTGAGGAAGATGTGGGAGGCGGGCCAGACGGCCAGCCAGATTGCCGAGCAGCTGGGTGGCGTGAGCCGCAACGCGGTGATCGGCAAGGCGCACCGGCTGGGGCTGCAATCGCGCCCCTCGCCGGTCAAGCCGAACGATCCGGCGCCCAAGGCCGCCGCGCCGGCCGCCGAACCGAAGCCGGCGCCACCGCCCCGCCCCGCCCCGCCACCCGCTCCGCCGGTCCAGGCCGCCGCCCCGGTCGCACCGCCGCGCGCGCCGGTGGTCGAGGCATCGGACGACGATGACGACAGCGAGCCCGAGACGGTGGTGGCCGCGCCGCCGCCACAGCAGCAGCAGCCGATCCTGCGCTCGGTCGGCCCTGGCGGGTTCCTGCGCCAGGCACCGGGCGAGCAGCAGGCACCGATCACGCCCGCGCCGCCGCGCCGGCTGGTACCGGCCAAGCCCTCGCCCGAGATGGCGGGCAAGACCACGCTGCTCGATCTCAACGACAAGATCTGCAAATGGCCGCTCGGCCACCCGGGCGAGCCCGATTTCCACTTTTGCGGCGAGAAGGTGAACCCCGGTTTCCCTTATTGCGTCGCGCATTGCGGCCATGCCTATCAGGCGCAGCTGCCGCGCCGCGACCGCCGCCCGCCCCCGCCGCTGCCGTTCGGCGGGCCGCGGGTGCGCTAAGCGATCGACGGATCATCCAATGCCGTCACCCTGAATTCGTTTCAGGGTGACGGAGGATGAAGGGGCGCGAAATTTCACGAACAAACGTCGTACACGTCGCGCTTGGCAGAGCGCGCGCCGGCATCCTATAGCGAGCCATGTCCGAAGACCTGTTCGCGTCCGCGCCCAAACCCACCGGTGATTATGATGCCTCGTCGATCGAGGTGCTCGAGGGACTGGAGCCGGTTCGTCGTCGCCCCGGTATGTATGTCGGCGGCACCGACGAGCGCGCCTTCCACCATCTCGCGGCCGAAGTGCTCGACAATTCGATGGACGAGGCGGTCGCCGGCCATGCCACGCGCATCGAGGTCACGCTGGAGGTCGGCAACCGGCTGACCATCGTCGACAATGGTCGCGGCATGCCGGTCGATCCGCACCCCAAATTCCCCGACAAGAGCGCGCTGGAAGTGATTCTTTCGACGCTGCATTCGGGTGGCAAGTTTTCCGGCAAGGCCTATTCGACATCGGGCGGTCTGCACGGTGTGGGCATCAGCGTAGTCAATGCGCTGTCGTCCGACACGGTGGTCGAGGTGGCGCGCAACCGCGAGCTGTACCGCCAGCGCTTTGCCAAGGGGCTGACGCTCGGGCCGCTCGAGCATCTCGGGCAGACGCCCAACCGGCGCGGCACCTCGGTCGCCTTCACGCCCGACGCCGAGATCTTCGGGCCGGAAATGCACTTCAAGCCGGCGCGGCTCTACAAGCTCGCCCGCTCCAAGGCCTATCTGTTCGCCGGGGTCGAGATTCGCTGGAAATGCGCGCCGGAGCTGATCAGCGATGATACCCCGGCGGAGGCGATGTTCCAGTTCCCCGGCGGCCTTGCCGACCATCTGCGCGAGCAGGTCGGCGCGCGCGAATGCGCCACGGCCGACTTTTTCTCGGGGAGCCAGGACTTTCCGAACGATCAGGGCCGGGTCGAATGGGCGGTGGCATGGCCGCTGTGGAGCGACGGGTCGTACAGCTGGTATTGCAACACGATTCCCACCCCCGATGGCGGCACGCACGAGGCGGGGCTGCGCGCCGCGCTGGTGCGCGGCATTCGCGGCTTTGGCGAGCTGGTCGGGCAGAAAAAGGCCAAGGACATCACCGCCGAGGACGTGATGACCGGCAGCGAGCTGATGCTGTCGGTGTTCATCCGCGACCCGCAATTCCAGAGCCAGACCAAGGACCGGCTGACCAGCCCCGAGGCGGCGGCGCTGGTCGAGCGCGCGGTGCGCGACCATCTCGACCATTTCCTGTCGGACAATATGGAACGCGGGCGTGCGCTGCTCGGCTTCGTGCTCGAGCGGATGGACGAGCGGCTGCGGCGCAAGGCCGAGCGCGAGGTCAAGCGCAAGACCGCGACCAGCGCGCGCAAGCTGCGCCTGCCGGGCAAGCTGACCGACTGTTCGTCGGACGACCCCAAGGGCACCGAACTGTTCATCGTCGAGGGCGACAGCGCCGGCGGCTCGGCCAAGCAGGCGCGCGAGCGCAAGACCCAGGCGATCCTGCCGATCCGCGGCAAGATCCTCAACGTCGCCTCGGCGACCTCCGCCAAGATCATGGCCAATCTCGAGATCGCCGACCTGATCATGGCGCTGGGCTGCGGCACGCGGAAGGACTGCGTGCCCGACAATCTGCGCTACGAACGCATCGTCATCATGACCGATGCCGATGTCGACGGCGCGCATATCGCGACGCTGCTGATGACCTTCTTCTTCCAGGAAATGCCCGAGCTGGTGCGGCGCGGGCACCTCTATCTCGCCCAGCCGCCGCTGTACCGGCTGACCGCCGGGACCAAGAACCTCTATGCGATGGACGACGCGCACCGCGCGCGGATCGAGGCGAACGAGTTCAAGGGCAAGAAGGTCGAGGTGGCGCGCTTCAAGGGTCTCGGCGAGATGAACCCGATGCAGCTGCGCGAAACGACGATGGACCCGAAAACGCGCAGCATGATCCGCATCACCCTGCCGCAGGAATATGAGGAGCGCGCGGTGGTCAAGGACCTGGTCGACCGGCTGATGGGCAACAACCCGGCGCACCGCTTCGCCTTCATTCAGGAAAATGCCGCACGGATGGACGAGGACGCGATCGACGCGTGACGCGATCCGGACCGGGGCTTGCCCGCGCCGTTGGCGGCTATAGGATCGCCGGATGATCAAGCTTCTCGCCGCCGCGATGACCGTCGCGCTCGCCCTGACCCTGCCGGTCGCTGCGTCGACCGCCGGTGCGCAGGTGGCACCGGCCGCGGCACCCGTCGTCGCGAGCCCCGCGTTGCGCGATCGTGCCGGGCAACTCATCGCGCTGCTCAATGGCGCCGGCGACAGCGCCGCGCTGTTTGCGCCCGCCTTTCTCGCGCAGGTGCCCGACGCCAAGGTCCGCGCGATTGCCGGGCAATTGCGCGACGGGCTCGGCAAGGCGATGTCGGTCGCGGCGATCGAGGCGGTACAGCCCAACGCGGCGCGGATCCGCATCACCTATCAGCGCGGCGTGGTGTCGATGAACCTCGCGGTGGAGGCTGAGGCACCGAACCGCATCATCGGCCTGTTGATTACCGGCACCACCACGACCGAAGCGTCGCTCGATGCCGTGGTCGCCGCGCTCAAGGCCGAGCCGGGGCTCACCGGTTTCACGCTGGCACGGCTCGGCGATGCCGCCCCGGTGGCGACATTGTCGCTCGATGCCGATCGGCCGGCGGCGATAGGGTCGGCGTTCAAGCTCGCCATCCTCGCCGAACTGATCCGCGCGACCAATGGCGGCGAGCGGCACTGGGACGACATGGTCACGCTCGACGGAGCGCCGCTGCCCGGCGGCTTCTACACCCAGAAGCCGGCCGGCACGACCGTGACGCTGCGCGAGCTGACCGAGAAGATGATCTCGGTGAGCGACAACAGCGCGACCGACATCTTGCTGGCGCTGGTCGGACGGGTGCGGGTCGAGGCGATGCTGCCGGTGATCGGCTGGCACGATGCGGCGCGCAACCGGCCGATGCTGTCGACGCTCGACATGTTCAAGCTCAAGGGTGTGCAGGGCGGCGCGCTGGGGCGGCGCTGGCAGACGCTCGACGAGGCGGGCAAGCGCGCGCTGCTGGCGCGCGACATCGCCCCGGCACCGCTCAGTGCGATCGACCCGGCGCTGTTCCGCGACGGCAAGCCGGTGATGCTCGACGTGGAATGGTTCGCGAGCCCGGCCGATCTCGTGCGGACGATGGACTGGATCCGCCGCAACACGGAGCGCGGCGCCGGCGCCGAGGCGCGACGTATTCTCGCCATCAACAGCGGCGTCGGGCCGGCGGCGGCGGCGAAGTGGAGCTATGTCGGCTACAAGGGCGGGTCGGAGCCGGGCGTGATCAGCATGACCTTCCTGCTGCGGGCGAAGGACGGCGGCTGGTTCGCGCTGTCGGCGAGCTGGAACAACCCGGCGGCGGCGGTCGATGACGGCCGCTTCGTCGCGCTGATGACGCGTGCGGTCGAACTCGCCGTGCCGCGCTAGACATCACCGCGCATGCGGCGCGCGTGATAGCGCGTGCGGATGGCGATGCCGGCAACCATCATCGCCAGACCCGACACGATCACGACCAGCGCCAGTGCACCGGGCAGGTGCGGCCACAGCACCGCGATCGCCGCCCCGGCGAGCGCCAGCGCCATGCCGACATAGCGCACCCATGGCACCAGCCCGCGCAACTCGCGGCGATAGGCGGCGCGCTCGGCGGGGTCGTTGAGATTGGGTGGCGGGCGGTTCAACGCGGCCATTCCTCGGCGAGCAGGCCCCAGATGAAGCTGTCGCGCACGCCGATATGCGTCTCCCACTCGCCGCGCAGATGCCCCTCGCGCACGAAGCCGAGGCTTTCGAGCAGGCGGTTGGAGGCGGCGTTTTCAGGGTCGGTGTCGGCGAAGACGCGACGATGCCCCTCCTCGCGCAGCAACAGGTCGATCAGCCGCGACACCGCCTCGCGCGCATAGCCTTGCCCCCAATGCGTCCGGGCGAGCGCATAGCCGATCTCGACCACCCTGCCCTGGCGCTTCTCGTGCGCGGCGAGCGTGCCAATTGCCGTATCGTCCCCGGTCAGCGTGATCGCCCAGGCGCGCCAGTCGGGGTTGGCGACGTTCGTCGCCACCTTCTCGCGCGTCTCGTCAAGCGAGCTGTGCGGCGGGTGCGACCACCAGTGCATCGCCTCCACGTCGGCGTAGATCAGGTGCAGCGCTTCGGCGTCACCGACCAGGAGCGGCCGCAGGCGCAGCCGCGCGGACTCGATCACCGGCGGGCTCATTCGCCGGCGACCAACGCCTCGACCAGCGCCTTGACCTTCTTTTGGCGCCATTGTGGGAGCGGCGCGACGAGCCAGTAGCCCAGCCGATAGGGTTTGGCGTCGCCAATCCTGACGATGCGCCCGTCGGCGAGATCGCGCGCGGCGAGCAGTTCAGGCACGGTGGCGCGGCCGAGCCCGGCGGCGGCGGCGTCGATCGCGAGGCCGGCATCGCCGACACGGACCAGCGAGACGGCATCGTCGTTGAGACAACCGGGCCAGGAGATGCGCGTGTCGGCGCCGCCACCGGGGCGCTCGACCGTGACCATGCCCTCGGATTCGAGCGCCTCGCCCTCATGCTCGCCCGGGCCCTCGCCCCAGCGGATCGCGAGATCGAGATTGGCCTCGGTGAAGTCGACCGTCTCGTCGGCCGAGACGATCGCGAAGCGCAATTCGCTATCGGCCCGGGCAATGCGGGCGAGGCGCGGCATCAGCCACTTCTCGGTCAGGTCGCGCGGCGCCGCGATGGTCAGCGACTTGGAGGTCTGGCCGGCCTGCATCGCGCGGACGGCTTCCTCGAATTGCAGGAAACCGTGACGCAGCGCGGCGAGCCCGGCGTCACCTTCCGGGGTGAGTTCGAGGCCCTTGGTGGTGCGGCGGAACAGCACGACGCCGAGCGTATCCTCGAGCGCGCGGATCTGCTGGCCGACCGCCGCTGGCGTCACGGCGAGTTCATCGGCGGCGCGGGTGAACGACAGGTGCCGCGCGGCGGCGTCGAGCACGCGCAGGCCGTTCAAGGGGAGATGGGTGCGCTTCATGCCCCCACCGCCGGGGCGATCAGGGCGAATTTGGGGATGTCGACATCGAAGCCCGAGCCATCTTCCCCGACCATGTGATAGCTGCCCTGCATCGAGCCGGTCGGCGTGGCGAGCGGGCAGCCGGAGACATAGTCGAAGCTTCCGCCCGGCGCGATCTGCGGCTGTTCGCCGACGACGCCCTCGCCCTCGACCGAATGGCGCGCGCCGCGCCCGTCGGTGATGATCCAGTGGCGGGTAAGCAGTTGCACCGCCATCGGCCCCGCATTCTCGATGCGGATATGATAGGCCCAGAACCAGCGACCGCGGCCGGGCTCCGATTGCTCGGGCAGGTAGCTGACCGAGACGCGGACGGTGACGCCGCGCGTCGCCGCCGAATAGGGGAAGAGCGCCTTCAAAGCCCCACCGCCGTGAGCGCCTGGTCGAGATCGGCGATCACGTCCTCGGGATCTTCGAGCCCGACATTGAGGCGCAGCATATTCTCGGTCACGCCCATTTCGAGGCGCTTTTCCTCGGCGACGCCATAGTGCGTGGTCGAGGCCGGGTGCGTCATCAGCGAGCGCGAATCGCCGATATTGTTCGAGATATCGACCAGTTGTAGCGCGTCGAGCAGGCCGTGCGCCTGCTTGCGCCCGCCCTCGACCTCAAAGGCGAAGATCGGGCCGCAGGCGTCCATCTGCGCCATGGCGAGATTGTGCTGCGGGTGGCTCGGCAGGCCGGGGTGGAGGATGCGCGGCACGCGGCTCTCGATGAACTGGCCGACCTTCATCGCATTCTCGCTCTGGCGGCGGATACGCAGGTCGAGCGTCTCCAGCCCCTTGAGCACGACCCAGGCGTTGAACGCGCTGAGCGTCGGGCCGGTGTTGCGGGTGAAGGGCAGCAGCGTGTCGTTGATGAACTTCTCGGTGCCGCACACCGCGCCGGCGAGCACGCGCCCCTGCCCGTCCATCATCTTGGTCGCGGAATAGGCGGTGACGTCGGCGCCGAATTCCAACGGGCGCTGCAAGGCCGGCGTGGCGAAGGCGTTGTCGACGACGCTGGTGATGCCGCGCGCCCGCGCGATGTCGCACACCGCCTTCAGATCGACGATATCCATCGTCGGATTGGCCGGCGTCTCGAAGAAGAAGACCTTGGTGTTGGGCTGCACCGCGTCGGCGAATTGCTGCGGGTCGCGCGCATCGACGATGGTCGTGGTGATGCCGAATTTGGGCAGCAAGGTATCGGTCAGCCAACGGCACGAACCAAAGGCGGCGCGGCCGGCGACGAGATGGTCGCCCATCTGCAACTGGCAGAGCAGCACCGCGGTCATCGCCGCCATGCCGGTCGCCATCGAACGGCACGCCTCGGCCCCTTCGAGCAGCGCGATGCGGCGTTCGAGCATCTCGACCGTCGGGTTCTGCAGCCGCGAATAGGTCATGCCGACCTGTTCGCCGGTGAAGCGCGCGGCGGCATCGGCGGCGCAATCATAGGCGTAGCCCGAGGTGAGGAAGATCGCCTCGGAGGTTTCGCCGAATTCGCTGCGCGCGGTGCCGCCACGCACGGCCTGGGTTGCGGGACGCCAGTTGCGCGTGATCGAGGGGTCTTGTCCGGTGCGACGCTTCATGCGGAGCGCTTTGCCGTTCGCGGGCCAGCGGCGCAACCTTGAACACGCGAAGATAAGGTGGGAAAGCCCGTCACGTGACGCCCGCTCCCCCGCCCCGCCCCTGGCGCGCCGCCGCGATCATCGGCGCGACCGCCCAATTGCTGTTCTCCTTCCGGCTCGCGACCCCGCACAAGCTGATGTTCGACGAGGTGCATTATGTGCCGGCGGCGCGGACGCTGCTGGCGCTGAGCGGGCCGGCCAATATCGAGCATCCGCTGCTCGCCAAGGAGTTCATCGCGGCGGGAATCGCGCTGTTCGGCGACGACAGCCTGGGCTGGCGCTTCTTCTCGACGCTGGCCGGCACGGCGACGGTGCTCGGCATCTTCGCGATGGCGTGGCTGATCTTCGGCCGGATGCGCACCGCGACGCTCGCCGCGATCTTCGCGCTGCTCAACATCACGATCTTCATCCAGGCGCGGATCGCGATGCTCGACGGGTTCATGGCGGCGTTCGTCGTGCTCGGGCTGGCCGCCTTGCTGTGGTCGATGCGCGCGCCGGCGGGCACGGCATGGCTCGGTGGGGCATGGCCGCGCTGGGTGCTGGGCAGCGTGCTGCTCGGGCTGGCGGTGGCGGCGAAATGGGCGGCGGCGCCGATCATCGCCTATGCCGCGATCGCCTTCATCGTCGTGCGGCTGCGCGACGGGCGTCGGCAGAAGCAATCGGTGTGGGCTGCGCTCAACGGCACGAACCAGCCGCATTGGCCCGGGCTGCCGGTGGTGCCGGCGCTGCTGGCGCTCGGCTTCGTCAGCGTGACGAGCTATTTCCTGACCTTCGCGCCGGCATTGTTCTACACCAACCTGCCGCTGCCGTGGCACGAGCTGATCGCCTTTCAGGGCCGGATGTACGCCGCGCAGACGCAGGTCCTGCCGCCGCACCCCTATCAGTCGAGCTGGTGGAGCTGGCCGTTGATGATCCGGCCGATCTGGTATCTCTACGAGCAGGTCGACGGCGCGCAGCGCGGCGTGCTGATGATCGGCAACCCGGCGGTTTTGTGGGGCGGGCTGATCGCGGTGGCGGCGTGCCTGTGGGCGGGGCTGCGGCACGGCGCCGCAAAGCCGTTGGCGGTCGCGCTGCTGTGGATCGGCAGCTATGCGATGTGGGCGATCATCCCCAAGTCGATCGGCTTCTTCTATTATTATTACCTGCCGAGCATCTTCCTCGCGCTGCCGCTGGCCGGGGCGTGGGAGCATTATGGCAAGGGCCGGCTGAAGAACTGGGACGAGGGCTTCGTCGCGCTGACGGTCGGGCTGTTCGCCTATTTCTACCCGATCATCTCGTCGCTGCCGCTCGGCGGGCCGCAATCGTTCCAGCACTGGATGTGGTTTCCGAGCTGGCCGTGAGGGCGCGCGCGGCCTGATCGACCTGCAACCACCTGCCGACATTTTTTTCGCCGCCGAATCGGTGCCGACGCGCGCTTGTTTCTCCAATGCTATCAGTATGATGGCCGAATTCCCTTTTCCAACATAACAGGCGGCGGAGCAGGTCGATGGCGCCTGCCCGGCAGGCGGCCGTGCAGGCGCGCGCAGGACGGCGTGATTCAACATCGCGAAAAAATCGGCAGTGAGGGCGCAGTGATTCGGCATCATGCGGAGGATATTTCATGCAGAGCGACAGCGGTGAATCGCGCCGTGGCGGCAGCGACAATGACGACATGGGCGACGCGGCGGCGGAGGCCGGCGCGCGCGGCCCGGACGGGCGCTTTCGCAAGGGCGCGTCGGGCAACCCCGCGGGGCGGCGCGCATGGCGCGCGCGGAGCGGCCGGCCGGGCGACCGGCTGATCGGCGCGGACGAACCGACCCGCCAGCTCATATTGGCCGAGGCCTATCGCACGGTGCGCCTGAACGCGGACGGCAGCATCGCGGGCGATGGCGAGGAGGAGATGCCGGTGAACCAGGCGATCATCCGCGCGATGGCGCGCGCGGCGCTGTCGGGCAACCGGCTGGCGCAGCACCGCTGGACCCAGATCGTGCGCGAGGCGGAACGCGAACAGCGCGCGGCGCAGGCGGTGATCTTCAACGCGCTAGAGCGCAACCATTACCGGCGAGACCCGAAGGCGTCCTACGATGACGACATCGTGTTCGACACGACGGCGGGGACGGTGCTGGTGCGGGGAGGATGTGAGGGTGAGGCTTTCTCATTG
>JBAZXI010000039.1:0-28822 GCA_041659925.1 Sphingomonas sp. | reverse complement strand
CACGCGTTACGCAGCCGTGCGCCACTAAGGCCGAAGCCTTCGTTCGACTTGCATGTGTTAGGCATGCCGCCAGCGTTCATTCTGAGCCATGATCAAACTCTCAAGTTTTATGTCCGATCTCGACGCGGTGGAATAACCACGACAAGACCGCTCATTTCAAGGAGCCGTTCCTGCACAAATTCTTTACGTATGGATACGTGAAGGACATATAGGAACGGCTTGATTTAACCGAGTACATGGCACCTTGAATGCCAGACCCGGAGCCGCCGCCCACATGTCCCTTCATCTAAACCGACAATGTCAAAGAGCGCAAAAGCCCGACGCCATCCCAAACCCCTTTTTTAGTGGGGCGGTTCGGCGCCTGGTTTCTGGTGACCGTAGAAGCGAACCGTGTGGTCCGTCGCTGCGGTGAGAGGTCCTATATGTAGGAGGTTCGGACCCGTCAAACGCTTTTTGCAATTTTGTTTCACGAGCCTCGTAAGCGATTGAATTAGAGCATTAATTTTGAAACGTTTTGTCACATTGGGTGGCCGACCGATTCGGGAATCACCCGCAACCGAGTCGAATCGCCCCTGTGATTCGCCCGATTCACGCTCAAAAGCCCTGAATCGGCGCCCAAACGGCCCCGCGCGTGGCCGCTGCGCGCGCGGGCACGCGGCGGCCGTCGCGACTCATGCCGACTGGATGTAGCTGCGCATCGCCTCGGCATCGGCCTCGATGCGGTCGATGCGGTATTTGACGAGATCACCGATCGATATCACGCCGATCACCGTGCCGCCGTCGATCACGGGAAGATGGCGTACCCGACGGCGCGTCATGAGAGAGAGTGCGCCGATCGCCGGCTCGCCCGGTGCCACGGTAATCGCCGGGGCCGTCATCACCTCCCCGACCGTCCGGTCGAGCGCGGCGGCGCCGTGCGCCGCGATCGCGTGGATCACATCGCGTTCGGAAAAGACCCCGACGACGGTATCGCCGTCCATTACCGGCACCGCGCCGATACGCCGCGTGGCGAGCAGCGCCACCGCTTCATTCACGCTCTGGCCCGCGGTGACTGAAATCACCTCGCGCCCTTTAGTGCTCAGGATCGCCGCGATTGTCATGATTGCCTCTCCTCGTGCGGATCTCCGCTTATGAGGCCATTGATGATCACATTTTTCGCGGCCAAGGGAAAGCATGGACAGAAAATCTTCCGGGCTCGACGATCCCGAGCAGGCCGCCCATGCCTGGGCGCGTTATCGGCGCCTGATGGCATGGATGGGTGTCGCCGCGCTGTTGACCGCCGGCGCGTGCGTATGGGGGCTCGACCATTTCTATGGTCCGCTGTCGTGGATCGCGATCCTCGCAACGATCGGCGGGATCGGCGGTTCGGTAATGATGGCCGCCGCGCTGATGGGGCTGGTGTTCCTCAGCTCGGGCACCGGGCACGATGAAAGCGTCGGCGAGCACGACTGAGGTCGGCTAATAGGATATGGTCACGTCGAGCGTCGCCTCGCCATTGGCCGGCACGCTGACCTGCCAGGTCTTGCGCCCCTTGCGTTCGGCCAGCGGCGCCGACGCGCTGATCCGCCGACCTGGCAGGGCGATCTCGAAGGCGATGGCGGCGTCGTGGGCATTGGTGACGGTGATGCGATAGGCCGCCTTCTTCTTCGCGCCCGGCAACGCCGTCACCTTATAACGTATGTCGCTGCTCGTACCGGCACCGAACTCGACCTCTTCCCCGACCGCGCGGTCGGCCATGCCGCTCTCTCCGATCAGGAGCGATGTGTCGCCACGTGGCGCGAAGACCGCGACACCCCCGGCCGGCAGCGGCACGCCGAGATGATCCTCGCTCCGGTTCTTCGCGCGAAGGATCACCGCGGTCGGCACGCTCGCCGACTGGCCAGGCGAGAACTGGCCGACATGGATCGTCTCGAAAGGCACGGCACTGCGATCGATCATCGCCACCTGCTTGCGGCTGCGTGCCGCGACGGTGACCGGCTCGGGGATACGGTAGAGCTTGAGGTCGCCCAGCTCTTCCTGCTGCGCAATCATCGGCGGCGGCGGGGGCGGCGGTGCCATCATCGCGACAGGCGCGCGCATGACAATGCCTCGCCGCACTGACGAACCGGTAACGACGATGTCGTAGCCCGCCGACTCCTCTTCGGAGCCAGGCAATTCCAGCCGACGGATACTCCACTTCGCATGCGTCGATGTCACGTCCATCGGCCAGCAGCGGAGATGCAATGCCGGTGCCGGCCCGCTCGGCAGGATCGCCGCCGCCTCGCGGTGCAGGCCGCCCGCCACCGCCTGGGTATGCGCGCCGCTGAAGCCCTCGCTCCCGCCATTGGCGATGGTCAGCCAGGCGAACAGGTCGAGCGTCCGCCCGTCGGGCGCGACGCGCACG
The DNA here is from genome assembly GCA_041659925.1 of Sphingomonas sp. Taxonomy (GTDB): domain Bacteria; phylum Pseudomonadota; class Alphaproteobacteria; order Sphingomonadales; family Sphingomonadaceae; genus Sphingomonas. The sequence goes on along the minus strand of JBAZXI010000039.1, from coordinate 26,439 downwards.
ACATAATTGGCCGACCAGTCGAAGCCTTGCGCGAGATAGGAGAGCTGGAGCGTGACCGTGCTGGCGCGCGGACTGTCGGTCACCACCGACAGCGTCGGCCGCGCGGCGAGATCGGCCGGCACGCCGGGATAGGTCAGTTTCTCGGGCAGGCCCGAACAGCCCAGCGCCTCGACCCCGCTTGCCGTGGTCAGCAGCACCCCGCCATTGGGGCCGGATTCGATGATCGCCTCGCCCGTCGTCACCTTGCCGGTCTTGCGGTTGGTGCGGCGGATCGTCACGCGGCGTTTGAGATAGGCGTCGATCAGCGCGGCGGGCGACAGCAGCCGCGCGTCGCGATTCTTCTCGACCACGCCGCGCGGCAGGCCGGTGACGATCGCGGTCTCGGGCAGCATACCCTGCGCGACGCCTTCGAACCGGAGCACCGCCCGCCCGGCCGGCACCGCGACGGTCCGCGTCTCGGTGATCAGCGCGTAGCCGCCGGGCCAGCGCGGATCCATCGCGCCCTGCCCGCGCGTCGGATCGCGATAGAGCGTGACCGACACCCGATCGACATGATCGGACGTGACCACACGCTGCGCCGCCGCCGGCACGGCGACGAAAAGCCCGAGGGCCAGGGAAAGGGCGATCCGGCGCATCGGATCAGTATCGCGTATCGAACACCACGCTGAGCGATGCCTTGCCGTTGGCCGGCACCGGCACCTTCCATTCCATCCGGTCGGCCGAGACGCGCGTGCCGGTGATCGACTGTTCGACGATCCGCACATCGCCCCACAGCCCGTCCTGCGCCATGTCGACCGTCACCGGCGCGGGCCGCGCATTGGTGAAATCATAGCGCATCGTCGTGCGCCAGCGGCTCGACGACAGGCGCTTGCGCTCGACCGTCACCGCCTGCCCCTTCACGTCGAAGGCATCGCCGGTGCGCAGCGACATTTGCGAGCCCATCGGCGTCGCCTCGATACGGCTCTCGCCGACGAATTGCGGATCGCCCTGCGCGTCGCGCATATAGACTCGGATCGTGCCCGACGGCAGTTGGTCGCCGAGCCCGCCGCTTTTGCCGGTCGAGAATTTGATCACGCTCGCCGCGCTGCGCGGCTCGTCGGTCGTCGCCAGCCAGCCGTTGACCCATTCATAGCTGCGCCGCGCCGGCGCGCCCTTCACGTCGAGAAAGCTGACCTGCTTCTGCTGCGCATTGGCGACGGTCGTGCGCTCGGCCAGCGGATAGAGATAATAGTCGCCGAGCCGTTCGCGCGTGCCGCTTTCGGTGCCGGCCACATCGAGCCGCGATTCGCCGAGCCGCGAGAAATCGCCGCGTGTCGCATTGGGGTTGCCGGCGATCAGCAGGACATGCGCGTTGCGATAGGTCGTGCCGGTATTGTTGGTCAGCGTTACCCAGCCCTGCACGTCGACCGTCGCCTTCGCCTCGTCGAACAGCATGACATAGTCGCTGGTCCAGTTCATGCCCGGCGTCAGATAGGTCAGCGTCGCCGGGATGCGCCCGCCATGGTCGGCCTGCACCGTCACCGACAAGGTCGGCCGCGCACGCAGATTGTCGGGCACCTTGTCGAACACCACGCGCACCGGCAGCCCGTCGTCGCGCAGCACCTCGATGCGGTTGCCGATCTGCAACACGATGCCGCCATTGGCGGCGAGGACCTTGGCCTGCTCGCGCGTCTCGGCCCCGGTTGCCGGGTTGGTGCGGACGATGGTGATGACCGAGCCGACCGCCTTCTCCATCAGCTTGTCGGGCGAGAGCAGGTCATAGTCGAAATTCTGCTCGACCACACCGAGCCCCGGCCCCGACAATGTCACCGTCTCCGAACGAATCTGGGCCGACACATCGGGGAATTCCTGCCGCGTGCGGCCGCCGGGAAGATCGAGCTGGCGCTGGTCCTGCACCAGGGCCTGGCCATTCTGGTAGATCGTCACCGCGACATCGCCCTGCGCCGAGGCGCCCTGCGGCGATACCGCGGGCGTCACATCGGGCGCGGTCTGCGCCGCCGCCATCGTCGGCCAGGCGAGTGCCGCCAGCATGATCCGTCCGCGCATCGTCACTCTCCCGTCGCCGTGCCGCATGATGCTACGATCAACCACCCGCCGCGCAACGAAAAAAGGGACCGATCCGCGATGGATCGATCCCTTTTTCGAAACCGGTGATGCGATGCCTCAGCTGGCCGAGGTTTCCGCCGGCTTGAGCCGCGGGCGACCGCGCTTGCGCGGCGCCTCCACCGGCGCCTCGTCGTCGCTGGCAGCAGCGGCAACGGTCAAGGCCGGCGGCAGCAGCGCCGCATCGAACGCCGCAGGCGCCTCGGCTTCCTCGCGACGCGGGCGACCGCGACGACGCGGCTGCTCGGCCGGAGCCGCCGTCTCGGCAACGGGCGCGGCCGGTTCGACGCGCTCGACAGGCTCGGACCGCTCGAACTGAACGGGGCGCTCGGGACGTTCCGCACGCACCGGGCGCTCGACGCGCGCCGGGCGATCGACGCGCTCAGGCCGATTTTCGCGCGGCTCACCGCGATCCTGCTCGTAACGGGCATTGCCGTTACCCGCATTGTTCGCATTGTGGTTGCCGTGCTCCGGACGCTCCTGGCGATCGCGCTCGGGGCGCGCCTGACGCTCGGGCTGCCGGTCCTGACGCTGCGCGCGATCCTGCCGGTCCTGGCGGTCGTTGTTGCCGCCATCGCCATTGCCGTTGCCGTTATACTGGCGCGGACGCTCGTCGTCCTGCTGGTCGTCGCGATTGGCCTGGCGATTGCCGCCCTGGTTGCCCTGGTTGCCCTGATAGGGAATGCCCTGGCCCTGGCGCTCGACGCGGGCGACGGGCTCGCCATCATCGTCATAATCCTGCTCGTCCTCGTCGAACGACTGGCCGGACTGGCGGCGGGTTTCCTCGAAGCGCGACCGCGTCTCGGCGAGTACGCGGAAATAATGGTCCGCGAACTGGAGATAATATTCGGTATTCACCCGATCGCCCTGCATCTGCGAATCGCGGGCGAGGTTCTTGTATTTCTCGAGCAGCTGCGCCGCATTGCCGCGCGCGCGATTGTCGATGCGGTTGCCATTGTCCTGACGACCTGAATTACCTTGCGGGCGCTGCTGTTGCTGCCCGCCACGGCCGCGACGGCGGCCGGCTTGACGATTGTTGATCAACTGTTGCTGTCCTCGTCCCTTAAAACCAACGCGGTCTCATGCTCCGAATAAATAGGAGGCGTGCTCCCCGGGGAGCGCTCACCGACCACCGGTCGAGCGATCCTGCCACGGTCGCCGGACTGCAGCGACGTCATGACCGAAGAGGCGGGCAACAGCCCGATTTCAACAACTTGATGTTGAGATCGCGTGCCCCTGTCCGGCTCATAGCCCGTGGCGCGCCATTCGCCAAGCGGAATATTGTTGCCGCGACGGATCGGCTCATGCCGCGATCAGCGCGCGCGGCCGCCCGGCAAGGTCGTGTCGCAGCGCGACGGTCAGGCCCTGCGCCGCCAGCAATGCGGTCACCGCTTCCGATTGCGTCGCGCCGATTTCGAGGATCGCGACGCCGCCCGGAGCGAGCAGCGCGGGGAGTTGCGGCGCGATGACGCGGTACGCATCGAGGCCGTCGGGGCCGGCGAACAATGCGGCCGCCGGTTCATATTCCGAAACCTCGGGAGGAAGCACGTCGGTCGTCGCGATATATGGTGGATTGGCCAGGATCAGGTCGAACGCCCCCTGCGTATCCGCCGCCCAATCACCGAACTTGAAGCGTGCACGATCGTCCATCTCCAGAGCCGCGACATTCTCTTCGAAAAACTGCCACGCCCGTTCGGACGTATCGATCCCAAGCCCCTGCGCCTCCGGCCATTGCGCCAGCGCGGCAAGCAGCAGCGTGCCCGGCCCGGTGCCGAGATCGAGGATCCGCGTCGGCGCACGACCACCGAAATGGTCAACCGCCGCCTCGATCAGCGTCTCGCTGTCGGCGCGCGGGATCAGCACGCCGGGACCAACGCCAAGGTCGATCGTCCAGAAGGCGCGCGTGCCGGTGATATAGGCGATCGGCTCATGCGCCGCACGCCGCGCGACCAGCGCCGCGAAGCCGGCGGGAGGCGGATCGTCGAGGTGGCGCAGCAGCAATGCCTCGCGGCTCACCCCGAGCGCATGCGCCATCAGCAGTTCGGCATCGAGCCGCGCGGTTTCGGAAAAAACGAAACGTGCGGCCGCCTCGGCGAGCGCCTTCCTCACTCCCCTCCCGCTTGCGGGAGGGGTCGGGGGAGGGTTTGCGCTCACCATGAATGATCCGCCCGAGGCAGGCCGGGCGCCCGTCCCCCAGCCCCCTCCCGCAGGCGGGAGGGGTTGGCGTCACGCATCGAGGCTCGCCAGCCGTTCGGCCTCATCCTCGGCAATCAGCGCGCCGAGCAGTTCGTCCATCTCGCCTTCGAGAATCTCTGGGAGCCGGTGCAGCGTCAGGTTGATGCGGTGATCCGTCACCCGGCCTTGCGGGAAATTATAGGTCCGGATCCGCTCCGAGCGGTCGCCCGAGCCGACCATCGACTTGCGCGCGCCGGCACGCTCGGCATGGAGCCGCTCGCGCTCGGCCTCGTAGAGCCGCGTGCGCAGCACCTTGAGCGCCTTGGCCTTGTTCTTGTGCTGCGACTTTTCGTCCTGCTGGATCACCACCAGCCCGGTCGGGATATGCACGATACGCACCGCGCTGTCGGTGGTGTTGACCGACTGGCCGCCCGGCCCCGACGAGCGATAGATGTCGATCCGCAAATCCCTGGCCTCGTCGATCTGCACATCGACCTCCTCCGCCTCGGGCAGCACCGCGACGGTCGCCGCCGAGGTGTGGATCCGCCCGCCGCTCTCGGTGACGGGCACGCGCTGCACGCGATGCACCCCGCTCTCGAACTTCAGCTTGGCGAACACGCCCTTGCCCTCGATCGAGGCGACGACTTCCTTGTAGCCGCCCATCTCGGCTGGGCTGGCCGAGATCAGTTCGACCCGCCAGCCCTGGTTGTCGGCATAGCGCTGATACATGCGCAGCAGGTCGCCGGCGAACAGCGCCGCCTCGTCGCCGCCGGTGCCGGCGCGGATTTCGAGCATCGCCGCGCGCTCGTCGGCGGCGTCGCGCGGCAACAGCGCCAGCGCCAGCGTGCGGTCGGCCGCCTCGAGCCGGGTCTGGTTCTCGTGCAGTTCCTCGGCCGCCATCTGGCGCAGTTCGGCATCGCCATCCTGCGACATATGCTGGAGCGAGGTCGCTTCGGCGCGCAGCCGGCGCACCTCGCCCGCCGCGCGCGCGACGGGTTCGAGCTCGGCATATTCCTTCGATACCGCGACGAAGCGGTCGGAGGGGAGTTCTCCGGTCGCCATCAGCGCCTGCAACTCGTCGCGCCGCGCTTCGATCTGCGCGATCCGGTCAGCGGAGATGCGGGTCATCTTGTGGCCAATGCCTCGGCCAGCGCGTCGAACGCGATTTCCGACTGCGTCCCGTCAGCCAGCGCCTTGACCGTCGCCGCCCCCTTGGCGAGCTCATCGTCGCCGATGATCACCGCGAAACGCGCACCCTGCGCGTCGGCCCTGGCGAGGCGGCGCTTCATATTGCCCTTGAACGCCATATCGACCGCGAGGCCCGCGCGCCGCAGGTCGGCCAATATGCCAAGCGCGCGCGTCGCAGCCGCATTGCCCATCGGGACAATCGCTGCGTCGATGGTCTCGCCGGCCGGCTCGTCGAGCAACATCGCCAGCCGCTCCATGCCAGCCGCCCAGCCCACGCCCGGCGTTTCATTGCCGCCGAGCGAGCCGATCAGCCCGTCATAGCGCCCGCCGGCCAGCACCGTGCCCTGCGACCCCAGCCGCTCGGTGACGAACTCGAACGCGGTGTGGCGATAATAATCCAGTCCGCGCACCAGCCGCGCGTTGCGCGTCCAGGCAACGCCGGCGGCATCGAGCCCCGCCGTCACCGCGTCGAAGAAGGCGCGCGCCTCGGGCGTGAGATAGGCGTCGATATCGGGTGCGGCATCGGCGATCGGCCGGTCGCGCGGGTCCTTGCTGTCGAGGATGCGCAGCGGATTCTTGTCAAGCCGCGTCACGCTGTCGTCAGACAGTTCGCCGCGATGCGCCGCGAAATGCGCGACCAGCGCCGCGCGCCACGCGTCGCGCGTCGCCGCGTCGCCCAGCGTGTTGAGCTGCAACGTCACGCCGTCCGAAATGCCGAGTTCGCGCAGCAACTGGTCGGCGAGCACCAGCAGTTCGACATCCGCCGCCGGCTCGGCCGCGCCGATGATCTCGGCATCGATCTGGTGGAACTGGCGGAAGCGGCCCTTTTGCGGCCGCTCGTAGCGAAACACCGGCCCCGAGGTCGCCAGCTTGAGCGGCGCATATTGCTGCCAGCCCTCGGTCAGATAGGCGCGGCAGATGCCGGCGGTGAATTCCGGCCGCAGCGTGAGCGAATCGCCGCCGCGATCGGGGAAGGTGTACATTTCCTTCGACACCACATCGGTCGTCTCGCCGATCGAGCGCGCGAACACCTGGGTGTCCTCGAACACCGGGATATCGACGCGCTGAAAGGCGTAGAGGCGACGGACGCGCTCGAACGCCGCGAGCACGCGCGCGAAGCGACGCTGCTCGTCGCCGAAAATGTCCTGCGTGCCGCGGATGCGGCGGGGGGTCTCTATGCGCGCCATATTGGCGGCGCTCTCTAGTGGAGCGCGCGGCCAAGCGCTAGCACCGCGTGAAATTCCCTTTCCCGCCGGCGGGAGCCGGGAGGAACATGGCAAGGTGGTCGACACATGGCACTCAATCTCGGCAAGAAGATCGCGCCGCCGCGCTTCGTGATGTTCGTTATGGTGTTCGTCATCGGGTTGTTCGTGGCGATACCGCCGCTCGGCTGGGGGCGCGGCGCAATGGCCGCCTTCGATGTCGCGAGCGCGCTGTTCCTGATCGTGATCTGGCCGCTGCGCCACAAGGGGACGGCGGCGCAGATGCGCAAGTCCGCGTCGGACAACGACGCCAACCGCACCCTGTTGCTTGGCGTCACCGGCGTGACGATGCTCGTCATCCTCGTCGCCGTCGCCAAGGAGCTGCAGAGCAAGAGCGACGCCAGGGTCATCGCGCTGGTCATCGCCACGCTCATCCTGGCGTGGCTGTTCTCCAACATCGTCTACGCGCTGCACTATGCGCATTTGTTCTATTCGGATTGCGATGGCGACGGGAACGACACCGGCGGGCTTGAATTCCCCAACTGCGCCGAACCCGATTATTGGGATTTCATCTATTTCAGCTTCACGCTCGGCATGACCTTCCAGACCAGCGACGTCGAGATTTCGTCGCGGCGCATGCGGCTGCACTCGCTCGGCCAGTGTCTCGCCGCGTTCGTGTTCAATCTCGGCGTGCTCGCCTTCACGATCAACACGCTGGGTGGCGGCTGACAGCCCAAAAGGGCCGTTTCGGGCATGTGGACGTACGTGTGACACTTGCCTAGACCACTCTCCATCCGCTCACGGTCCGAAAGCCTCTGTATGAACGCCAAGCTGTTTGTCGCCCTGTTGCTGTCGTCCGCCGCCATCACGCCGGTACTCGCCGAGAACTCCCGGCCGCAGCCGATTCCCTTTATCGATGCCATTCCCGCGCCGCGCGACATCCCCTATCCCGGTACGATGACGCTCGACATCGACGCGACCGATGTCGAGCGCGGTATCTTCACGACGCACGAGACGCTGACCGTGCGCGGCGGCGAGCACATGGTGCTGCAATTCCCGAAATGGTTGCCGGGCGCGCACAGCCCGCGCGGCGAGCTCGACAAACTCGCCGGCCTGCACATCCGCAGCGGCGGCAAGGAGATCGCCTGGACGCGCGACCCGGTCGAGGTCTATTCCTACCATATCGACGTGCCGCAAGGCGCGCACGCGCTCGACATCGACCTGCAGTTCCTGTCGGCGACCAGGGCCGATCAGGGCTCGATCGTCACGAGCCCGGCAATGCTGCGGCTCCAGCCCAATTCGATGAGCCTCTATCCGGCGGGCTATTTCACCCGCCAGATCCCGGTCAAGATGACGGTGAAATACCCCGAAGGGTTCACCGCGGCGAGCGGCCTGCCGTCAAAGGCGGTGGGTTCGACCTACACCTATGAGCCGACCAACTATGAAGTGCTGGTCGATTCGCCGATCCTCGCCGGGCGCTACTGCAAGGCTTTCATATTGACCCCGCGCGTGACGATGGACACCTGCGCCGACACCCCCGAGCAGCTCGCCGCCAAGCCCGAGCAGATCGCCGCGCATACGCGGCTGGTCGAGCAGGCGGTCAAGGCGTTCGGCGCGCAGCATTACGACCATTATCATTTCCTGCTCTCGATCAGCGGCCAGATGGGCGGCATCGGGCTCGAACACCACCGCAGTTCCGAGGACGGCACCCGTCTGGGATATTTCACCGAATGGGATACCAGCACCGCCTCGCGTAACCTGCTGCCGCACGAATTCACCCATAGCTGGGACGGCAAGTTCCGCCGCGGCGCCGACCTGTGGACGCCGACCTTCAACGTGCCGATGCGCGATTCGCTGCTGTGGGTCTATGAGGGCCAGACGCAATTCTGGGGCTATGTGCTGCAAGCGCGCTCCGGCCTCGTCTCGAAGCAGGATACGCTCGACCAGATCGCCGCGACCGCCGCTTATTACGACACCAACCCGGCGCGACAGTGGCGCGACCTGGTCGACACGACCAACGACCCGATCATCTCGTCGCGCCGGCCGAAGGGCTGGGTCAGCTGGCAGCGCAGCGAGGATTATTATTCGGAAGGACAGCTCGTCTGGCTCGAGGTCGATTCGTTGCTGCGCGAAAAGTCGAACGGCACCAAATCGATCGACGATTTCGCACACGCCTTTTTCGGCATCAAGGACGGCGACTGGGGCGAGGTGACGTACACGCTCGACGACGTCGCCGCGACGCTGAACGGGATCGTCCCCTATGACTGGAAGGGCCTGCTGGTGAAGCGCCTGACCGAGCACGCCGACGGCGCGCCGCTATCGGGCCTGACGCGCAACGGCTATCGCCTCGTCTATACCGACACCCCGTCGCCCACCTTCAAACAGGGTGAGAAGACCCGCAAGATAACCGACCTGACCTATTCGATCGGCCTGATCGCCAATGCGAGCGGCGAACTGACCAGCGTGTTGTGGGATGGGCCGGCCTTCAAACAGGGGCTGACGATCGGCGACAGCATCGTCGGCGTGAACGGAATGACCTGGTCCGACGATCGGCTGAAGACGGCGATCATCCAGGCGAAGGACAGCAACGAGCCGATCCACCTGCTGGTCAAGGCCGGCGAGCGGCTCCGCGATATCGCCATCGACTATCATGGCGGGCCGCGCTATCCGCACCTCGAAAAGATCGGCAGCGGCGAGACGGGTCTCGACCGATTGCTGGCGGCGAAGTGAGGGGAGCCACCCACCACCGCGTGCCCTGAACCTGTCGAAGCCCCCCGGCCTACGACAGGCCGGGGGGCCCGGCAGCAAGCAGAGCCACAGCAATGAACATCGACCTGATCCCCGTCGGCGACAATCCGCCCGAAAGCCTCAACGTCATCATCGAAGTGCCGGTCGGCGGCGAGCCGGTGAAATATGAGTTCGACAAGAAGTCGGGCGCGCTGTTCGTCGACCGCATCCTCCACACGCCGATGCGCTACCCGGCGAACTACGGTTTCGTGCCGCACACGCTGTCGCCCGATGGCGACCCGCTCGACGCGCTGGTCATCGCGCGCTCGCCGTTCATCCCGGGCAGTGTCGTCCGCGTCCGCCCGATCGGCGTGCTCAAGCTCGAGGACGAGGCCGGCGGCGACGAGAAGCTCATCACCGTGCCGGTCGACACCACCTTCCCTTACTACACCGATGTCGGCGAGCGCGGCGATCTGCCGTCGATCGTGCTCGCGCAGATCGAACATTTCTTCACCCACTATAAGGATCTCGAACCCGAAAAATGGGTGCGGATCGGCAGCTGGGGCGACGCCGAGGAAGCCCGCACGATCGTCATGGAAGCGATCGCCGCCGCCAAGGCCGCGAAGAAGAAGGCCAAGAAAAAGAAGGACTGATCCCGGGCCTCGCGGATCGGCACCATTACCCCCCTCCCCTTCAGGGGAGGGGCTTGAGAGAGTCGTACGCCTTCGGATTTGGTATGAGGCCGGGCCTCACAGGCGTCGCCGCTGCTAACCCATCCCTCCCGTTCGCCGGACGGGTTGGGGCGCAGCCTCCCTCAGGTACGGCTCGATGATCGCCGTCGCCGCGCCGATTCAACCGACCGCGCCGCGACCCTATGCTCGCCGGCATGACAGCGCCCACCCTATGCGAAACCCGGCGCGCGCCGCGCACGGAGGCGATGCCGACCGACAGCCGCGTGCTGATGGATCTGGCACACCTCCGCGCCCACCACGCGCCAATCACGGCCATGAACAGTTCAGGCTATTCGCATAATGCGCTAATAAGCGCTCAGTCCTCGCAATCGCCGCCAGCGCCCGCACCATTGATCGAGTGAGGCGAGCGCTGTTGGGGTTCGCGACTTTTTCGTCACCTGGTCATCGCGGCGCAGCGATCCAACACCACGAGAGCGGGACCCCATCGCCTCGCAAAATAGCCCTTTTACTTGCCGCGCCAGCGCCGCACGACTTGCGCAATAGTTGCGTGGGGCACGCCTTCCAAGCCGAATACCCGGTGATTCAAATCGCCCGCTCTCAGGGTAGAAGCAGGGTCACGGTCATCCCGGGCCGCCGCTCTTTCCCATCGTCCGATCGCGCTATTTCTTCGCGCGCTTCTTCCTGACCGGCGCGCGCAGCCCGGCGGCGACGCCGAGGCTGGCCCATTCGCGCAGCGCGTCGGCGTCGTCATAGACATCGTCGGGCGCGCGGCGATAGTTCATCGAATCGATGCGACCGTCCTTGAAGGTCATGGTGAAGCGCGGGCAATCGGCCGCGTCCCATGTCGCGTCGCTTTCGGCATCGGCCTTGAACCACAGCAGGTCGTCGGCGACGATCGCGAAGATCGTCCCGTCGAGATAGAGCGTCGCGCCGCCCATCATCCTGCGCATCGTCACCGTGCCGCGCGGCGCCATCGCTTCCTCGACCCAGTCGATCAGGCCCTGGTCGAACGCCATCAGCGCGCCGCCGTCAGCTTGAGCCCGGCGATGCACGCCACCACGCCGAGGATCAGCAGCAGCCGCGGCAGGCTCACCGGCTCGTGATACCAGGCGATGCCGACGATCACCGTGCCGAGCGCGCCGATCCCGCCCCACACCGCATAGGCCGTCCCCATCGGGATGCTGCGCGAGGCGATTTCGAGCAGCCCCATCGACAGCGCGACCGAGCCGAGGAAACCAAGCGTCCAGGGCAGGTTGCGGAAACCCTCGACATTGCGCAGGCAGGTCGTGAAGCCGATCTCGAACAGCCCGCCGGTCACCAGCCAGACCCACGCCATCAGCCGCGTCCCGCCAGTTTGGCGAGCGCCGCGCCCGAGACGCGGTTGACGGTCCATTCGTCCATCGCCTCGGCCCCCATCGAACGGTAGAACTGGATCGCGCGTTCGTTCCAGTCGAGCACCGCCCATTCGAAGCGCGTGCAGCCGCGATCGACCGCGATCCCGGCGAGATGCTTCAGCAGCGCCCCGCCGACCCCGGATCCACGTGCCTCGGGCGTGACATAGAGGTCCTCGAGATACAGCCCCTTCCACCCGGTCCAGGTCGAGAAATTGTGAAAGAACAGCGCCATCCCCACGGGAATACCATCGCGCTCCGCAATCACCGCCTCGGCCACCGGGCGCTCGCCGAACATCGCCTCATGGAGCAACGGCTCGGTCGCGACGACCTTGTCGGCCTCGCGCTCGAATTCGGCCAGTTCGCGCACGAAATGAAGGATCGTCGCCACGTCGCCCGGCATGGCCGCCCTGATCGTCACGCTCATATTGCCGCCTCCGTGTCGGAAATGTGCGCCGGGCGGTGACGCGCGGCGATGATGCATCCCGTGATGATGAACGCCGCACCGCCCAGCGTATAGGGCGAGAGGCGCTCACCGAACACCAGCCAGCCGAGCGTGGCTGCCCATAGCAGCGAGGTATATTCGGTCGGGGCGAGATAACTGGCCTCGCCGCGCGCATAGGCCCAGGACAGCAGCAGCAGCGACGCGGTGGCGAGCGATGCGGCGCCGACCAGCGCCGGCGCGTGGCGCAGATCCGGGACGACCGCGAGCCACGGCGCAGCGAGCGCCAGCAGCACGGCGACGATGACGCTCTGGAAGAAGGCGATTTCGATCGGCCCGGCAACCTGCGCCTGTTGCCGCATCAGGATGATGTTCCACGCATAACAGACCGCCGAGAGCAGGATGGCGATGGCGCCTTGAAACGCGGCATGGCCGAGATGCGCCTGCGCCTGGCCGAGCAGGATGATCCCGACCCCGCCCAGCGCCAGCAGCGACGCCCCGATCGCCGCGCGGCTGATCCTTTCCTTGAGCAGGATAGCGGCGAGGAACAGCGCGATCAGCGGTGCGATGAAGGCAAGCGAGATCGCCTGCGCCATCGGGACCCGCGCGAGCCCCCAGAAGAAGGTCACCGCCATCACCGCCGACACCGCGCCGCGGACAAGATGCACGCGCAGCACGCTACCGACAGGCAAGGCGGTACGCGTGACGAGGAACAGCACCCCGCTGATCGCCGCGCCGGCGACGCTGCGCCACAGCAGCGTGTTATAGGCGCCGATCGCGAGACTCAGCCCCTTCATCACCGCGTCCATGCAGGAGAAGACGGCAATGCCGAACGTCGCGACGGCAAAGGCCGCGATCTGAGGGACCGGGCGTGCCGTCATCGACGCAGGCGGATATCGTTCGCGAGGCCGCGCATCATGGTCAGCGCTGTTCCGTCGCTCACTCCGCCGCCACGGCCTCGCGCGCCGCATCCGCCGCGTCGATCTCGGCCGCCTTGGCCTCGACCAGCTTGACGATATGCTCGATCATGTCCTCGCTCTGCACATGATGGTCGGTCACGCCCGAGAGATAGACCATGTGCTTGCCGTTGCCGCCGCCGGTCAGGCCGATATCGGTCTCGCGCGCCTCGCCGGGTCCGTTGACGACGCAGCCGAGCACGCTGAGCGACATCGGCGTGCGGATATGCTGCAGCCGCTCCTCCAGTGCCTGGACGGTGCGGATCACGTCGAAGCCTTGCCGCGCGCAGCTCGGGCACGATACGACGCGCACGCCGCGATTGCGGATGCCGAGCGCCTTCAAGATCTCGAAGCCGACGCGCACCTCTTCCTCGGGCTCGGCCGACAGCGAAACGCGGATCGTGTCGCCAATGCCGTACCACAGCAGCGAGCCGATCCCGATCGCCGACTTGACCGTGCCGCCGACGAACCCGCCGGCCTCGGTGATACCGAGATGGAGCGGGCAATCGACCACTTCGGCGAGCTGCTGATAGGCCGCGACCGCGAGGAACAGGTCGGAGGCCTTCACCGCGACCTTATATTCGTGGAAATCATGGTCCTGCAGGATCTTGATATGGTCGAGCGCGCTTTCGACCAGCGCCTCGGGGCACGGCTCGCCATATTTCTCGAGCAGGTCCTTTTCGAGGCTGCCGGCATTGACGCCGATGCGGATCGCGCAGCCATTGGCCTTGGCGGCGTTGATCACTTCCTTCACCCGCGCTTCCGAGCCGATATTGCCCGGGTTGATGCGCAGGCACGCCGCCCCGGCATCGGCCGCCTCGAGCGCGCGCTTATAGTGGAAATGAATGTCGGCGACGATCGGCACGCGGCTTGCGCGGACGATCTGCTTGAGCGCGGCGGTGCTCTCGACGTCGGGGCACGACACGCGAATGATGTCGACGCCGGCATCCTCGCAACGGCGGATCTGGTCGATCGTCGCGCGCGGGTCGGACGTCGGCGTGTTGGTCATCGTCTGCACGGTGACCGGCGCATCGCCGCCGACGGGAACGTTGCCGACCATGATCTGGCGGCTGCTGCGGCGCGTGATATCGCGCCAGGGACGGACGGACATGACAGTGTTTCCTTACGCTTCGCGGGCCTTATAGCGCGGCTCGACCCGGTCGCGATAGCACCGACTGCTACGGACGCGCTCACCGCTGGCGAGGTCGACTGTGCAGTCGCGGGTCGCTGGGCCTTTCCATCTCATCGGTCGACGGATCGGGGCGCTTCGACCATTGATCGGGTTGAAGCGGCGCCCGCGCGCGGCTACCGCGACGCGGCATGATCGAAAAATCGAACCCGATGCCGGTCACCCGTGGTGGCGCCAGGCGGATGGAACGCGACCGGATGCCGCCTGACCGCGACGACGGCGGCAAGATTTTCGGCGCCACTGCTTGTTGGGCGCGGTGATGTCCCGGCATTACGGCATGGATTGGCTGAGGATTGGCGCCTTCGCGCTGCTGATCCTCTACCATATCGGCATGGTCTTCGTGCCATGGGGCTACCATGTGAAGACCGCGGAGCCCGTCGCATGGGTCGAGATCCCGCTATTGTTGACCAACCCGTGGCGCCTGACGCTGCTGTTCGTCGTCTCGGGCTATGCCAGCCGCGCGCTGTTCGCCAGGTCTTCGGGCGTCGGCGGGTTCCTGGGCAATCGCAACCGCCGTCTGCTCGTGCCGCTGATTTTCGGCATCGCGGTGATCGTGCCGCCCCAGGCCTGGGTCGAACTGACCACGCAGCATGACTATGCGCGCGGTTTCGGCTGGTTCTGGCTGCACGATTATTTCAGCTTCTCCAGGCGCACCGGCATCGCGCTGCCGAACTGGAACCATCTGTGGTTCGTCGTCTATCTGTGGGTCTACACCGTCGCTCTGGCGGCGCTGATGCTGTTGCCCGACGCCGCCCGGCTCCAGCGCCCGTTCGACGGGTTGTTCGCCGGCCGTCGCGCGCTGTTGCTGCCGCTCGGCTTCGTGCTGATCACGCAATATTGGCTGTTCCAGCGCATCTCCGACACGCAGGACCTAGTCGGTGACGCGCTCGCCCATGCGCAATATTTCCCCGCCTTCCTGTTCGGTTTCGGCCTCGCCGGATCACCGGCGGCGATGAGTGGCCTGGCACGACACTGGAAGTTCTCCGCCGCGATCGCGGTCGCCAGCTATGCCGTCCTCGGCGGGTTGTCCCTTGCGGCGATCGCCAGACAGCCGGTCGCGATTGGCGATCTCGGCCTTTCATGGGGAGACATCACCCAGCTGTCGCGCCTCGCGCGCGTGGTCGACAGCTGGGCGGCGATCGCCGCGCTGATCGGCATCGCCGAGCGCTTCCTCAATCGCGACGGCGCGTGGCGGACGGTGCTGGCAGAAGCGGTATTCCCCTTCTACATCATCCACCAGACGATCATCGTGCTCGGCGAATATTGGCTGCTGCCCTTGCACCTCGACCCGCTGGTCGAATTCGCCATCCTCGTGCCGACGACGATCGCCGGATGCTGGCTCTTCTATCTGATCGGTCGCCGGATCGCCTGGCTTCGCCCGCTGATCGGGTTGAAGCGCAAGGCGCGCGCGACTACGGCCCCGCCCCATGACCAACACGAAAAACTGGACGCTGGTGATCCACGGTGGCGCCGGCGTGATCGAGCGAAACCGGATCTCGCCTGAGACCGACGTCGCCGTCCGCGCCGCGCTGGGCCGCGCGCTCGATGCCGGCACCATGATCCTTGCCGCCGACGGCAGGGCGCTCGACGCCGTCGAAGCCGCCGTGCGGGTGCTCGAGGACGATCCGCATTTCAACGCCGGGCGCGGATCGGCCTTCACCTTCGAGGGGACCAACGAGCTCGACGCGGCGATCATGGACGGCGCGACCCGCGCCGCCGGCTCGGTCGCCGGGGTCACCGCGACCCGCCACCCCGTCGCGCTCGCCCGCGCGGTGATGGAGCAGAGCGCACATGTCCTGCTCGGCGGCGACGGTGCCGATGCGTTTTCGCGCGAGCACGGCCTCGAACAGGCCGATGCCGCGTGGTTCGCGATCCCCGAGCGCCGCCGCCAGCTCGACGAACTCAAGGCCGGCGGCGGCAAGTTCGATGTCGACATGAAATATGGCACGGTCGGCGCGGTCGCCCGTGACGCGCACGGCCATGTCGCGGCCGCCACCTCGACCGGCGGCGTAACCGGCAAGCGCTGGGGAAGGATCGGCGATTCGCCGCTGATCGGCGCGGGCACCTATGCCGATGACCGCGCCTGCGCGGTATCGTGCACCGGGTCGGGCGAATATTTCATCCGCCTCGGCGTCGCGCATGAGATCGCCGCGCGCGTCCGCCTCGCCGGCGAGGAGGTCCAGGCCGCCGTCGACGTGGTGATGGCCGAGGTCACCGCGCTTGGCGGCACGGGCGGGGTGATCGTCGCCGGCGCCGATGGCACGCCGGCCTGGCATTTCACCACCCCCGGCATGTATCGCGGTCGCGCCGGAGCCGATGGAACGCGCGTAGTGGCAATCTACGGCGACGAGTAGCCCGCCCCGCCACACGCCATGGTTAACGCTTCGGCAACCGGTTTCGGCGATATCCCGTGACGCCCGGCACCGCGCCGGCGAGGGGGAGCTGCCATGACGACGACCATCCGCCCGCATGAAATCGCGACCCTGCTCGATCATGCGCCGGCCGGCATAAAGACGCTTTCGCTCGACTGCTTCGACACCTTGCTGTGGCGCGCCACCCAGCTGCCACAGGATGTGTTCGCCGAATTCGGCGATGCCGGCGGCGGGATCGAGGGCCGCGTCGCCGCCGAAAAGACCGCGCGCCATCGCCGTGTCCGCCGCGACGGCCAGGTCGAGGTCAGCATCGAGGAGATCCACGCCGCGCGCGCCGGCCGACCCGACCCCGATGGCGTCGCGCACGAACTCGCGCTGGAAGCACGGCATTGCTATGCCTTCGCGCCGACCGTCGCCCTGATCGCCGCCGCAAAGGCCGCCGGCCTCGGCGTGATCGTCGTCAGCGATACCTATCTGTCCGAGCCGCAGCTCCGCGCGCTGATCGCCAGCGCCGCCGGCGAGGATGTCGCCGCGCAGATCGACCACATCTTCTGCTCGTCCGAATTCGGCATGTCGAAGGCCGATGGGCTGTTCAAACCCGTCCTCGCGGCACTGGGGGTTCGCGCGTCGACGATCCTCCATGTCGGCGACAATCCTCATGCCGATGGCGACGCCGCGGACGCCGCCGGTCTTCACGCCGTGCACATTGAACAGTTCGATGCGCCGACCGCCAAGCGCCTGCGACTGGAAGCGGCGGCGTCGGTCATGGTCGATCCCGCGACGCGTGTGTCGAAGCCGGCGATCCAGCCGCACCGGGCCGCGCTCGCCCTGCGCCCCGAAAACGACGCTGCCTGGTCGCTCGGGCACGATGTGTTCGGCCCCGTCTTCGACGCGTTCGCGCGCTGGGTCGGTGACGAGGCGGCGGCGCTGGCCACCGCGACCGGTCGCCCGGTCAAGCCGCTGTTCCTGCTGCGCGACGGCTTCCTCCCGCATCGCGTCTTCGAGGCACTTGGCAGTGTCGGCGCAGCCGTCGCGATCAGCCGCTTCACCGCACGCCGCGCGAGCTTCACGGACATCGAAGCGATCCATGATTATCTCGACAACGAAGCGACCGACCGGCTCGACGCGCTCGCGCCGCAGCTTGGCCTGGCCGAAGCGGAGGCCCGCAAGATCGGGACGACGAATCGCGATTTTCGCCGCAATGTCCTCCAACCCGCCACGGTAAGCCGTATCGTCGCGCGCAGCGCCGCCTTCGCCAAACGCCTGATCGCCCATGTCACGCGCGAGGCGCGGATCGAACGTGGCGACATCGTGATGCTGATCGATCTCGGCTATCACGGCACCGTCCAGCGGCTGATCGCCCCGTTGCTCGAAAACGCGCTCGGCGTGACGGTCGAGGGCCGTTACCTCCTGTCGCGCGACTGCTGCCCGGCGATACCCGCCAAGCGCGGCATGATCGATTCACGCCATTATGATCATCGCGCGATCACCGCTTTCTGCCGCCAGATCGCCATCGTCGAACAGGTCGCCACCTCGGGCGCGGGCTCGGTGATCGATTATCACGACAATGGTCGCCCCGTGCGCCGCGCCAACCGCGTGTCGCCGGCCCAGGCCCGGACACGCGACCGCATCCAGGCCGGCGTGCTTGCCTTTGCGCAGACGGCGCCCGCCGCGGTCCATCGCGCACCCGTGTCCGATGACGGTGAGGCGCGCCGTCGCATGACGACGGCGATCCTCGCCCGGCTGCTGTTCCTGCCCCAGGCCGAAGAGGTCGCGCTGTTCGGCACCTTCGAGCATGACGTCAATCTCGGCACCGACGACCTGGTCGACCTGGTCGATGACGACAGCGCCGGCGCAGGGCTCAGGCGCCGTGGCCTGCCCTATCTTCGCTCGGTCGACCGGATGTTCCTCCCCGGCGAGTTGCAGCGCCACGGCCTGCCGCTCAGCCTGTCGCTGTTCGCCAGCAACTGCCTCGAGCTCGATCTGCGCAGCGGCGACTTCAACGTCGCCGCGCTGCCCGTACCGGTCCTGATGGTCGATGCGACCCGCCAGATGACCGGCACGTTCGACGCCTATGCCACGCATGAGGGCTATCACGCGCTGACCATCCCGGTGGGCAATGCGCAGTTCAGCGTCGGTGTCCAGCTCGGGCTGATCGGCAGCGTGATCCAGCTCGACGAGGTCGCCTTTTACCGCGTGAGCGACTTCCAGCGGGTCGGGGGGCTGCCGCCGCGCCCGATCGCCGCCGTGCCGGTCCACGACGCGATGACGTGTCTCGCCGACGATCTTTGGCAATGCCACGACAACAGCCTGCTTTTCGTGTCGCCGCCTGCGATGCCGAATCCCGAGCCGCTGCTGCTGTCGGTGGTGTTCCGGTCCGTCGTTTCGCGTCCCGCAACCGCGTTGCGCGCCGTAGCCTAGGCGGATCGCGCGCCCTATAGCCCGCGCCCATGAGTCGCATCACAACCGCCGCCACGATCGGCGTCTTCATCGCCGCGCTCGGCCTGTCCGCCCCGGCCTCGGCCTATTGGGAATATGGCCATGAAACGGTCGGCGAAATCGCCATGGCCAATGTCACGCCGGCGACGCGCCGTGCGGTTCGCCACCTGCTGGCGACCTCGGCATCGCTCGGCACGCCGGAATGCCCCGCCACCACGATCGAGGGGGCGAGCACCTGGGCCGATTGCGTCAAGAAGCTCAAGGGAGCCGACGGCAAGCCCCGCTTCGGCTATGCCTATGGCTGGCACTTCCAGGATGTGAACATTTGCCAGCCCTTCTCGCTGGCCGAACCATGCAAGGACGGCAACTGCGTCTCGGCGCAAATCGAGCGCGACGTCGCCACGCTGCGCGACCGAAACGCGCCGCGCAAGGACAAGGTGCAGGCGCTGGTGTTCCTGATCCACTTCGTCGGCGACCTGCACCAGCCGCTCCATGCCGGCGAAAAGGGCGACAAGGGCGGCAACGACATCGGCGCGAGCTACGGCATCTACGCGCCGCCGCGTTTCAACCTCCATTCGATCTGGGACGGCCCGCTCGCCGAGCGCGCCATCACCACCGGTCCATCGCTGGTCCGCCGCTACCCGGCGGCGACCCGCGCGCGCATCGCCGCCGGTACAGTGACCGACTGGAGCCGCGAAAGCTGGCAGGTCGCGCACGACGTGGTCTATGCCACCGCACTGCACGGTGATCCGTGCGCGCCCAACCCGGCGCATGTCACCCTCGACGACGCGACGATCGCGAGCCTGGTGCCCGCCGCCCGCCTTCAGGTCGAACGCGGCGGCCTGCGGCTGGCGAAGCTGCTCGACGAGGCGTTCAGCCGGGGCGCCTGACAAAGGCCGCCACCGCCGCGGCGATCGTCGGGCTGATCGGCAGCGCCGCGTCGGCGTAGGTCGCGATATTGGCGGCACGATCGTCGCTCGCCACCGGGCGCAACACGTGATTGACGCCCGGCAACAGCATAAGGGTCGCCGCCGGTTGTGCCTGCTTCAACAGCTGCGCATCCTGCACGCTGGTCTGCAAGTCTCGCTCGCCCTGCAGGATCAGCACCGGCAGCCTGGTCGCGGCGACCAATTTGGCAGGATCGTGCGAGAACAGGTCGATGAGATAGGGCTGGACCTTGTCGGCGAACAAGGGCTGGATGACCGCCGGCAAGGTCGTCGCGTCGACGCGATGCCCCGCCTCGAGCGCATCGATCGCCCCCATCGTGGCATCGAGGATTGGGGCGTTGGCCGGGTTGCTGCGGATCTGTTCGCGCATCACCTCACCGATCGGTCGCCCGGCCGCGGCCAGCAGGATCACACCGCAGATGCCGTCGGGCGCTTGCGCCGCCTGCAATGCGACGAGCCCACCTTCGCTATGACCGAGCACCCATATGCAGCGTCGCCCGCTACGCTGGCGCAGCATCCTGACCCAGGCATGGACGTCATCGGCATAGCCCGAAGTCGTCGCGCTGTTGCCGTCGGCCACGGCGGCCTTGCTGCCGAGCAGTCCTCGCTTGTCGACCCGCAGCGTTGCGATGCCATCGGCGGCAAGTGCTTCGGCGAGCTGGCGATAGGGGCCGCCGGCAACGCCGTAGCGGTTATTGCCGTCACGGTCGGTCGGACCCGAGCCGGGCAGGATGAGCACCGCCGGCGCCTTGGGGTCGGGGTCGATCAATGTACCCGCCAGAGGCCCTTTCGGACCCGGTGCGGAAACCTCGACCGGCGCGGCCGGAGACGCGGAGATCGGTGCGGCGGTGACCAGCGCGAGGGCGGCGAGCGCGATCACCGGTCGCGCTTTCCGTTGCGCCAACGCCAATCGCCATCGGTCCTGGCGGCGCTGATGACGATCAACGCGCCGATCAGCGCCAGCGAAACGATGATCTTCTCCGTCAGCGCCGGCAACAGCCGCACCGCCAGCAGCAGCGCACCGGTGAAACCGAGCGTCACCGCCCACCCCTGCCAGGTCACCGGCGTCGCTCCGTAGCCGAAGCGCTTGGGCACGAACCAATAGCCGTCGCGCACCCGGCGCGGGCTGAAAATGTCCTGCATCTTCATGAGAACAGCGCCGCCACGCCCAGGGTCAGCAGCAGCAGTGACAGGGCCAGCAAATAGGGCAGACGTGCCCTTGTCGTCAGCAATCCGATCATTGTGTCACTCCTCTTTCGATTTCGGCGGTCGCCCGCGTTTCGCGGCGACCGGCACCGTCAGCTTTACGCCCCGCCGTGTCAGTGCCTCGCGCAGCAGGCATTCGACCTGCGCGTTGACGCTGCGCAGGTCGGCCGCCGCCGTGCGCTCGATCGCGGCATGGAGCGCGGGATCGAGACGCAGCGGAAACGCCTTCTTGGCCGGGCCCGTCACCACCCGTCTATTGGTAGAGCGAGCCGGCGTTGACGACGGGCTGGGTGTCGCGCTCGCCGCACAGCACGACCATCAGGTTCGACACCATCGCCGCCCGACGCTCGTCGTCGAGTTCGAC
Organism: Sphingomonas sp.; assembly: GCA_041659925.1. Classification (GTDB taxonomy): domain Bacteria; phylum Pseudomonadota; class Alphaproteobacteria; order Sphingomonadales; family Sphingomonadaceae; genus Sphingomonas. The sequence continues at coordinate 5,046 of JBAZXI010000039.1, read as the reverse complement.
GACATTCTTCTCGCTGAGCATGTCGAGCGCCATCTCGACCATGCCGACCGCGCCCTCGACCAGCGTCTTACGCGCCGCGACCACCGCCTGCGCCTGCTGCCGCCGCAGCATCGCCCCGGCAATCTCCTGCGCATAAGCGAGATGGGTGAAGCCGCACTCGTCGACGGTTACGCCCGCCGTGACCAGTCGGGCGATGAGTTCGGTCCGCAACTCGCCACTGACCTGGTCGTGATTGCCGCGCAGCGTGACTTCCTGATGTTCGAAATCGTCATAGGGGTAGCGCGCGCCGATCGTACGCACCGCCGCCTCGATCTGGACGATGACGAACGCCTTGTAGTCGTCGATGTCGAACAGCGCCTGCGCGGTATCGGTCACACGCCAGACCACCTGGGCCGCGATCTCGATCGGGTTGCCGCGCAGGTCGTTCACCTTCAGTCGCTCGGAGATCATGTTGTTGGCGCGCAGCGAAACCTTCTTGCGGCCGAGCCATGGCAACAGCCAGCGCAGTCCGGTGTTGCGATCGGTGCCCTGATAAGACCCGAACAGCGTGATCGCGACCGCCTGGTTGGGCTGCAGCATGTAAAAGCCGACGAGAACGAAGATGAACACCAGCGCCGCGACGGTCATCAATATCCCGCCAAGCGCGGGGTCGCCCTTCACCAGTGATGCGCCGGCCACACCGGTGGCGATCGCCGCCAGCAGTACCAGCAGCATGACATAGCCGCTCATCGTCGCCGCCGGTCGCTCGCGCGACAGCGTCAAACCGGTGTGGTGCGCGCCCTGATCCGTAACAATGCTCGCCATGCGAAGCCTCCCATTAATATGATATCATATTTATATCGGGTTTCATCGAGTCGCAAGCGGAATCGAAAAGCGCCGCCCGGGGACATCCCGGACGGCGCCTAGCGAAGTCTCGCCATCTCCCTCTTCAGGGAAGCGGGAAGAATCAGTTCAGAACGATCGTCACCGCGCGGCGGTTCTGTGCCCAGCTGGCCTCATCCGAACCCAGCGCGAGCGGGCGCTCCTTGCCGTAGCTGATCGTCGAGATGCGACGCGGATCGACACCGCGCGCGGCGAGATAGTTCTTCGCCGCATTGGCGCGACGGTCGCCGAGCGCGAGGTTGTATTCGCGCGTGCCGCGCTCGTCGCAATGTCCTTCGAGGCTGATCGGCACGTTGGGCCACTTGGCCAGCCAGGCCGCCTGGCTGTCGAGGATCGCCTGCGCTTGCGGATCGATGTCGTAGCGGTCGAGCGCGAAGTGGATCGTGTTGCTCGTGACGCTGTGCTCGAAATCGGCGCGCGAGCCGGGCGCATAGCCGGGGCCGTTCGGCATCGGCATCGGCTGGGCCGGACCGGCCGGGGGCGGAAGCTCGGCCGGATGCTTCTTCGTGCAGCCGGTGGTCATCGCGGCGAGCGCGGCGGTCGCCAGCATCATGGTCGTCAATCTGGCCATCAGGCTTCTCCTTCGATCAAGTCGTGACGATAGCACAACAAGCGCGCATGCATCGTCGCGACGGGGTTAATGAGAGTCAACGCCGCAGCATCATGGGCGTAACGGTCCCCAGCTCGGATCGGATCCATCGAGCGGCGTGGGAACATGACGCAGCGCCACCCCCGTCAGGTCGACCGAAAAGAGATCGGCGACGCCGCTGCTGCCCTGGGTAGCGCGAAAGAACATCAGCACGCGACCATTGGGCGACCAGGTCGGCCCTTCGTCCTGCCAGGCGTCGGTCAGGTCATGCGCGCCGGCACCCGCCGGGCTCATCACACCGATCCGAAAATTGCCCGCCATATGCGTATAGGCGATCAGGTCGCCGCGTGGACTCCACACCGGCGTGGCGTAACTTCCTCCACCGAAACTGATACGTTGCTGCTGCGTGCCATCGGCGTTCATCACGTAAAGCTGCTGGGTGCCGGATCGGTCGCTCTCGAACACGATGCGCCGGCCATCGGGCGAATAGCTGCCGCCGGTATCGATCCCCGGCGCCTCGGTCAGGCGCTGCGGCGTGCCGCCGGCGAGCGGCACGCGGTAGACATCGGTATTGCCGCTGATCGCCATCGAGAACAGCACCCAGCGGCTATCGGGCGAGACGCGCGGCGCGAAATTTAGGTTGGTTTCGGGCACCAGCAAGCGCTGCCGACCTGTCCCGATATCGTACACATAGATTGCCGGCCGGTCGCCCAGATAGCTCATATAGACGATCGCACGCTGATCGGGCGTGAGCTGCGGGTTCAACACGATCGACTGGCCATTGGTCAGGAAGCGGTGATTCGCGCCATCCTGGTCCATGATCGCCAGCCGTTTGATGCGGTGCGCCTTGGGGCCTGATTCGGCGATATAGACGACGCGGCTGTCGAAATACGGCCCCTCGCCGGTCAGCCTCGTATAGACCATGTCGGCGCATTTGTGCCCGGCGCGGCGCCAGTCCGACGGCGGCACGACGAAGCCCTGCCGGGTCAGCTCGGTCTTGGCATAGGTATCGTAGAGATAGCAGCCGACCGTCAGCGTGCCGTCGCCATTGGCGCGGATGAAGCCCTGCACCAGCGCCTGCACGCCGGCCCCCGCCCAATAGTCGAATCCCGGATTGGTAACCTCGGCATAGCCGATCGGGTGCAGCGCCTCGCCGGTCAGCGGCCTGAACAGACCGGAGTTCTTCAGGTCGTTGGTGACGATATTGGCGAGTTCGCGACCGAGCATGTCGGTCGAGCCCGCCGCCGTCTGCTGGACGGCGGCGGTCGGCATCGGCGGAATGGCGATCTGCGCCGGGGCCGAAGTGCCGCCGACCACGTCGACGATCATCTCGCTCGGTTGCTGCTGGCCGGGTGTCGGCGCCGGTGTCGGCGTTCCGGTCTGTGGCTGGGGCGCGGGCACGGGCGCAACCTGTTGCGCCATGGCGGCGAATGGCATCACCCCGGCAAGCAGGGCCGCGATCAACATCGGGCGGAACAACATCGTCTTCGTCTCCTCAGCCGGGCAACTTGTAGCGCATCTTGAAGTCGCTCCAGCCGCGCGGCACATCGTACAGCTCTTGCGGCAAATCGCGTAACGGCGCGCATCCCTTGAACGTGGCGATCGCATTGTCTTTCACGCGATCGAGGTAGCGCCGGTTGTCGTCGTCGTCGCCATCATAGCCGACAACCTCGGGATTGCCGATCAGCGAGCCATCGCGGCGCAACTTCAGGCGAATGATCACGCGGATCCGCTCCGCCCCGGGCCCCGGCTTGACCTGGCGGTTGGCGCAGGGCTGCACCTGCTGCTGGATCTTGGACGAAATATCCATCGCGGCCTGCGCGCTCATCGTGGCGGCCTGCGGAACCTGCGCGGTCGAGCGGGTCGGCCGCGTGCCGATCCCCTTCATGATATCCCCGAGATCGGCACCGCTGGGACGCTTGCCGGGCCTGGTGCCGCTTCCCGCTGCCTGTGCCTCGGCCTTGGCCGGCCTGGCGGCGGTGGTCGCCTCGCGTTTGGGTGGTTCCTTCGCCTTGTCGGGCGTCCGGGCGACGGGCTTTTTCGGCTGTGGCGGCGCCGGCGCCGGCTTGGGCGGTGGCGCGGCCTTGGGCTGCGGCTTGGGCGGCGCAGGGTCGGGCTCGCTCTCCGCGGCGGGCGCGGCCGGCGCGTCCTCGGGCGCGCCGAGTTCGGGTGCCTCGCTCTGCGCCGGCGGGGTCACCGCCTGCGGCGCAGTCGCCTGCAAGCCGACTTTGTCGACCAGCGAAACATCGATCGACGGCGGCGGCGGTGGTGGCGGTGTCGTCCCCGTGAAGAAGCCGAGCGATAGCGCGCCGAACACCACCACATGGCCGACGATCGCAACGCCCAGGCCGACTTTCTCCGTCCGGTCCATCAGGATGCGGTCCGCGCCATCTATTTGCCGTCGTCGCCGACGGTCACCAGCGCGACGCGATTGAGACCGGCATGGTTGAGCTCGCCCATCACGCGCATCACCTTGCCATAATCGAGGTGGCGATCGGCACGCAGGAAGATTTGCGGCGGCCGCGAGCCCTGCGGCCCCTGCTGCTGCCTGGCAGCGACCTGCGTCAGCATGTCGGGCAGCGTCGCGTCGCTGACCGCGAGCTTGTCGACATAGATCTTCCCGTCGCGATCGAGCGAAATTTCGACCGGGTGCTGGTCCTGGTCGAGCGGCTTGGCCTTGCTGTCGGGCAGTTCGACCGGCACCCCCGCGGTCAGCAATGGCGCGGTGACCATGAAGATGATCAACAGCACCAGCATCACGTCGACCAGCGGCGTGACATTGATGTCCGCCATCGGCGCACGCCGCCCGCGGCCGCGCTGCGAGGGGAGGTTGATCGCCATCAGCCGCGCACCGGCTGGCCTTCGAGCTGACGGCTCAGCGTGGCATGGAAGCCATCCGCGAAACGGTTGAGACGCGCCTCGATCCGGTTGATGCCATGGCTGAAGCGATTGTACGCAATGACCGCCGGGATTGCCGCGAACAGGCCGATCGCGGTGGCGAACAACGCCTCGGCGATGCCGGGCGCAACCACCGCGAGCGACGTGTTCTGCGCCTGCGCGATATGCGTGAAGCTGCTCATGATACCCCACACGGTGCCGAACAGCCCGACGAACGGCGCGACCGAGCCGACCGTCGCGAGAATGTTGAGCCGGTCGGACAGCTTGTCGACCTCGCTCGCCACCGACGCGCCCATCGCTGTCGCGAGTCGCTCGCGCGTGCCGTCGCGATCGACCGTACCGGTCGCGGTCGATCGCCGCCATTCGGCGACCCCGGCCGAGAACACCTTGGCGATCGGCTGCTCGCTTTCGGCCTCCTGGCGATGGAACGCATCGACATCGTCGGCCTTCCAGAAAGCGCGCTCGAACCGCTCGGTTTCGCGCCGCGTCTTGCCCAGCCGCAGCGCGAAGCTGACAATGATCGCCCAGGTCCAGATGCTGGCCAGCAGCAGCCCGCCCATCACGATCCGCACCACCAGATCGGCCTGCAGGAACAGCGCGATCGGCGACATCGAGCCGGGGTCGGTATGCACGAAGAGATCGGTCACGCTTGTTCTTCCCCTGGAATCAGCACCGCT
>JBAZXI010000038.1:0-30561 GCA_041659925.1 Sphingomonas sp. | reverse complement strand
CCTGACCGCCTCCTCGCCCCGGCAGCGGTTTCTCGAGGCTTTCCGCCAGCGCAGCGAGCATGCCAGCGCGGTCGACCCACAGATGCGCCGGCAGATGGCCGACCGCCTGCTCGCGGAATTTGGCGATGCCGAAAAGGCCGCCGACGCGCTCTGGGTCCTGGGTCGCGCCAATGGATGGCACCGAGAAGCGGAGGCCGCCGAGCACTATCTGCGCACCGACATTCGCGTCCCCCAGCTACCCGTCAACAAGGCCGCGCTCGATCTAGTGGTCGCCTGGCACGGCGAACCCATCGGCCGCCTCGCCCATGACGGCGCCGAATGGCGCTGGACGCCGGCCGAAGGGCGACGCCCTGCCCTGGTGCGGGAGACACGCCCGGGCAGCTTGCCCGCCTTCATCGAATCCCTGCTGCCCGAAGGCTGGCTGGCGCGGGTCCTCGACGAACGCGACGAACGCGAGACGTTGCGCAGCGGAAGCCGCTACACGTCGAACGTGACCATCGTTGCGGACCAAGCGGAACTGGCCACCCTTCCGGCCGATATCCTCGAAGGCCGTCTCGCCCAGTTCCAGAAATCCGGCCTGTTCACCGGGCGCTACCTGGGACCGGCAAAACAGACGCTCGAGGATTCCTTCCAGGAGCGCCTGGCAAGCATCTTCGCTGCCGGGCGCGCCCCGCGCCTGTCGGGCGTCCAGATCAAGGCGCCGATGTGCCTGCGGCGCGACGGCGACCTCATCGCCGCGATCGACGCCCCCTTCACCCATATCCTCAAGCCCGCTGGCACCAATGGCTTCGAGGATATCCCGGTCGTGGAGTGGATCTGCCTGACCCTCGCGCGCGCCGCCGACTTCGAAGTCGCCGAGGCCGCGCTGGTCGAGATGCCCGACGACATGGCGCCCGCGCTCCTCGTCGAACGCTTCGACATCCGCAGGACGGGCAACGACACGCGGCGCCTGGCGCTCGAAGATTTCTGCTCCGTTCTCGACCAACCCGCGAGCCGCAAATATGACGGCACGATCGAGCGAATGGCCAGGGGCCTGCGCCCGCTGTCGACCGACCCGGTCGCAGATCTGGAAATCCTGTTCCGCCGCGCCGTCTTCGCCTGGCTGATCGCTGACGGCGACATGCACCTGAAGAACCTCGCTTTGCTGAAGATCGCCGATACGGGCGAAGATCACATGACCTCGGTGCGCTTCGCGCCGGTCTACGACGTGGTCACGACAAGGGTCTTTCCCGGGCTCGAAAACGACCGCATGGCGCTCAAGCTCGCCGGCAAGGATGACCGCCTGTCACCCGACGACTTCCTCACGCTCGCGCGCACGATCGAACTGCCCCAGGCGCGCGCCTCGATCCTGATGGCGACCTGCGCCAGGCGCCTGGTCGATGCGCTCCCGACCCTCGCCCTGCCGGCGCCGCTCGCCCGTGCCGGCGACCGCATGCTCGACCGTGTCCGCACCATCATTGCACAACGCGCCGAGCCCTTCGTCTAGTGATCAGCGTGACAAACATGCGTGCTCAAACACATCGACGATCCCCATGGATCGCCGCCGGTGATCGGCCCACAATCCAGCGACGCAAGCCAACCAGCACAACCACTTCGCCCGTCCGGACCAGTGGAAATTCGCTGTCCATCACAGCGCCCCTGTTGGTAGACAGATTCAGCCATGCGTGACCAGCTCGACCACCTGCCTGCCTGTGCTGCTGTTGGGCGTATCGTTTTCAACTGCGGCCCAGAACAGATGGCCGGTCGACATGCCCTATGTGAACAAGGGCACCCATATGGGTTCAGGCCTTGTGGCGGGCGCTCGCGGGACCGCAGGCGCCATCGCGTCGCGCGCGCTACTGCGCTCATTGCAGGACATGGGCATGAGCGTGGTCAGCCCAAGAATAAGTCTGGACGGCACGCTTCCGTCAAACAAGACTTGGAAGACGAATGTTGCGACGCTTCCACAGGCGTTGATCGAAACCTATAATCGGACCCGCGGTGACCTGCGCCTCTCCCCGGCTCAATATGGTGTCCGCTATTCCGGCTCTTTCGACGCCAGCCATGGCCGGTTCCGATACCTGATCAGCGCGGAGCTGTTTCAGCGCGGGGCTCTCTCGAAATGGTCGCCCGTCAAGGACGACCGTTATTTCGGCGATTTCTTCGTCACCCATCTGGCCGATCAGGTGAAGGTGAATTTGAACGCGGAGTCCGCTACATGACCGTCCGGAATGGGCTTGTGCTGATCTGGGTGTCCTGCTTCGCCATCGCCCTCGTCACGGTCGAGAGTTACTTCTGGCGGCAGACCGACGTCGGCATCCCGTTTCTCCTCCCGGAGAATAGGACCTCCGTCTATCCGACTATCATCGGCATCTATGCCGTAACGGTCGCTCCACTCCTTGCCGCGCTGTTCCTTCGCCCCTTCAAACCGCCGGTCAAACTGAACTCAAAAATGATCGGGCGGATCGCGATCGGCCTCACCCTGTTCTACAATGTCGTGCTGATCTACATCATCGCACAGGGTCATTGGCAGCAGTCGATTACGATCGACGACATCGTCGAACAGGCCAAGCTCTTTGCGAAGATACTGGCCTTTCTGGTCGTGCCGGTGAACGGGTATTATTTCGGGATCAAGGGCGACCCCACCGGTTAGGGCGCGCGTCAGAGGCGCCTGATCCGGAAAGCGCAACGGGCCATGGATGTACGTGGACAGAAGGTTCTGGAGTCCAGGACAAGCCGATATTAGCCGGGATAAAGAGGTATAGACGGCTAAAATAACACGCCTTTCTTCCCGAGATACCTGACCACCCCTGTGTCCAGAGTCCCGCCCCATTCTACCCCGTTTTTGACAACGACATGCTGGAGTCCGCACCCTCGCCTCTTAGCCCTCTTAACCGCGGAAATCCGCCATTTCCGGCAGCTGACGATCCCAGCCAATTCCCGGCTCGCCCACAACAAGTGGGACCCTGGAGGGTCCCAGTTAGGAAGACCGCGCAAAACGCGGGACAAACAGTTGAAATATATCGTTGATTTACGCGTAGCACGCACCGTCCACGGCATTTTTTCGCGCCATCAAGTGGGACCCTTTTCACCACGACCCAAAGACGCGCATCTCCCGACAAGCCCGTCCATCTCATACGGATATCATGGTCCGTGATGACCGGGCCAAGGCGACTGGCGGTTGGGTCTTCGGGACGTTCGTCTACAACGGCGCGCTGGCCAACAAGAACCTGTGGCGCAACCTCATTCCGATAGGTCTGCAATGGGGCAACGACCCCGATGTGCGCACGCATCTCGAAGGTAATGCCGCGCCGACCCGCACGGTCATCAACCCGGACCTCAAGGAAAGCGTGATCAACCCCGACACGCGCGAATTGCCGCCAATGCATCTTGGTTTCGGGCTGCGCCTGAGCGGTCCGGTCGACAATACGCTGTCGTCCTGCAAATCATGCCACTCGACCGCGCAATACCCCGCCGCCTCGAACATCCTGCCGGCCTTCACCAAGATCGACGGTCGCCCGCTGACCTGCGAGGACCCGCAATGGTGGCGGTGGCTCCGCAATCTCGGACCGATGGATTCGTTCGACAAGGGCACGGCACCGCTCGACAATTCGCTGCAGCTGGCGGGCAGCATCCAGAACTATCTCGAGGCCAGATCGGCTGACACCGGCGGCTATTATGCCGGGCAATATTGGAAGGGAGAGCGCGTCACGTCGGTCTACGGCCTGCGCGGCGCCGTCCCGGCGGGGTCACCCCCATGCATGGGCCATTGAGGAGTAGAAGCGATGTCCGAGACTTCAGACGAGAACAAGGCACTCACCGTCCGCTTCTTCGAGGAGGCATTCAACCAGGGCAATCTGGGCGTGGTCGATGACCTTCTGAGCCCCGACTACGCCTATAACGGGCATCCCAGCCCGCCGGCCGGGACCAAGGCGTGGGTCACCGGGCTGCGCACGCAGTTTCCGGGGCTGCACTTCGTCATCGAAGCGATCCTTGCCGAGGATGACAAGGTTGCGCTGCGCTGGCGAATGCTCGTTCCGGCCGCGACCGGGCGGCCCGCGGGTCACATCATCGGCACCAACATCCTGGTGTTCGTGGCGGGGCAGGCAATCAGCAACGACCAGTCGGGCAGTGGCATGGCTGACTTCGCGCCCGATTGACAACCGACGCTGAGCGACGGCGGCACTCGGCAAAGACACCGCAGGAGGGACGGAAATGATGGGAACGAGCATCAGGTCGCTATGGCTTGGACTGCTGCTGCTCGGCAGCCTCTTCGCCAGGTCGCCGGCCTTTGCCGATCAGGTCGAGGTCAAGCGACACGTCACCCTGCGGGCTTCGCCCTCGCGTCAAGCCGTGGCGATCCGATATCCCGGGATCGGGGAGAAGTTTGCGCTACTCGATGATGGTGCGAAGCAGCACGGCTATTATCATGTCGTGCTCGCCGGCGGTCAGACGGCCTGGATCTATTCAACCTATGTCCAGCGGGAACCGGACCAGCCTCTGGTGGGCGCGGTCGCGCCCTCCAGCGGCAAGATGGCGGTGCACTATATCGATGTCGATCAGGGCGCCTCGGCCTTGCTCGAATTCTCCTGCGGCGCGGTACTGGTCGATGCCGGTGGGCGCGGCGATCAGGCCTCCGCACATCTCATGGCCTATCTCGAGGCCTTCTTCGCGCGGCGCCCGGATCTGCATCGCACGATCGCGACCATCTTCATCACCCACACCCATATCGATCACAACACGAACCTGAAACTGATCGCCCAGGCCTTTCATATCGGCGGCTATGTTCACAATGGCGTACTGACCGGCTCGGGCAGCCCCAACGCCAAGTGGATGGCCGACTACGCCCCGAGCGCGACGCCGGCGATCCCCGCGCTCGGCGTGACCGAGGACATGGTTGTTGCCGGCGGCCCCGGAGGGCTGACGAACGCGGTCATCGATCCGGTCAATTGCGCGGATGGGGATCCGCAATTCCACGTCCTGTCGGGCAGCTACGCCGTCAACCCCGGCTGGCCCGATGGCGAGTTCGAAAATGGCAACAACAAGGGCATCGTGATCCGCCTTGATTATGGCAAATCCTCCTTCCTCTTCACCGGCGACATGGAGGACACCGCGCTCGAGACGATGGTGAACCATTATGCCCGCACGTCGCTGCTCGACGTCGATGTCTACACGGTCGGTCATCACGGATCGTACAACGGCACCAGCAAGGCGCTGGTCGATGCCATGAGCCCGAAGATCGCCGTGATCGAGATGGGCCACAGCAATATCCAGGCGCAATGGACCGCCTGGGCCTATGGCCATCCGCGCAAGCAGGCGGTCGACCTGCTGGTCGCCGGCGTCTCCGGCGATCGCGACACGCCAGCGACCGTGCTCGTCGCGGACGCGATAAAATCGTTCAAGCCCTATCTGATGACACGCGCTGTTTACGGCACGGGCTGGGACGGCGACGTCACTGTCGATGCGGACACTTCGGGCGCGCTTGCGGTTGAACTCGGCAAATAGCGGCGGGAGGGCGGCAGTCACCGCAATGTCAAATGTTTTCAGCGAATTCCGGCCAAGGTACACCGCCAAACCAGCGTTGCAGCGAACGGCAAGCGGCGCATGCAGATGCACGCCAAAGAGTTGGAATATGGTGATTCCCAAATTGCTGCGACGATTTCAGGAGACGCTTGGCGAGTAACGCCGGCGGATGGCGACGGTAACAAATGCTCGTTGCGGCATTTGCCGTGCACGCGACTACGATGCCGCGAACTCGGATGCGGGGTTCCCAGGCTCGACGTCCAGGATCAGCATGAGCCGAAACCGCCAACCCAACCCGGTTGGAACGGCGGGCTTTGCGGCAAACGTCAACGACGAAAGCGCGACCAAATCGGCATGATTTCGAACCACTTTCCCGCAAGGCATCGTCGCTAAGCAATTGACATAAAATATCAAAATTCGGACCTTGTCATGGTGCCAATCAGCATCCGACCAGGCCCGTGAGAAGGCGACGGGTCGGGGGCAGCAAGGGGTCGCGTCGCGGGTCGGGTGTTTGGGAGCGCCTCCGTGACCGGATGATTTGACTATGCCAAGGCTGGCGATCGCGGAAGCGTTCGTCGACAATGTATCCGTTGCGGCAAGTGAGAATGATCTGTTCGAGGCGCTTGCGCAGTGCTGTGAACAGATGCGCATACGCTTTTTCGCGCTGACGCATCATGTCGACTTCACCCAGGGAGCGTCACCTGGCGTGCGGCTGCACAATTACCCGGCCTCCTGGCAGAACTGGTTCGACGAGAACCAGCTGGGCAGGTCGGATCCGATCCACCGCGCCAGCCATGCGGCGAACAACGGTTTCCCATGGTCGCGCGTCCACGACATGATCAAGATGACGCCATCCGACCTGAGCGTGTTGAGCCAGGCGCAACTCGTCGGCATCGGCGACGGCTTCACCGTGCCCGCACATGTCCCGGGCGAGATGAACGGATCCTGCTCGTTCGCGGTGGGAATCGGCGAGGTCTTCCCGACCGAACTATACTATGTCGCCCAGCTCATCGGCGGATTCGCCTTCGAGGCAGCAAGAAGGATTACCGAGGTGCGCGATATCTGGGCCGATGCGAGACCGACGCTGACCGACCGCCAGCGCGACTGCGTATTGTGGGCGGCGCGGGGAAAGACTGACTGGGAGATCGCCGTCATCCTCGGGATCAGTCACGAGACGGTGATCCAGCATCTGAAGCATGCCCGTGAACGCTACGGTGTCACCAAGCGCGCGATGCTCGCGGTACGCGCCCTGTTCGACGGGTTGATCTGTTTCGGGGATATCCTTCGCCCCTGACCCATCCCCATTTCTTGGTACTGGTCGAACGGCCGGCCATGGTGAAATTGGGCGCCTCCACCATCATGGAGGCCGCCCATGGCGCTACTGTTCAGTACCACGATCCAGACGCGAGAAGATGAGGGTCTCAAGGCGATGTTCGTCGCGCGAAAGCGGGTGTTCATCGATCTTCTTCATTGGGACATCCCGGCGCTCGACGGCAAATATGAGATTGACGGGTTCGACGACGAACATGCCCATTACCTGATCCTGACCGATCGGAACGGCGCGCATCTCGCTTCCGCCCGCCTCCTTCCGACCACGCAGCCGCACATCCTCGGCATGCTCTTCCCCGAGCTCTGCGAGGACGGCGTTCCGATCGGCGATACCATTTTCGAGATCACGCGCTTCTGCCTCGACCGCGACCTGACCGCCATCGAACGAAGGACCGCGCGCAATCAATTGATCACGGCATTGGTCGAGCACGCACTCGCCAACGGGATCGAGCGCTATACCGGCGTCGCCGGGATGGCCTGGCTCCAGCAAATCCTCGGTTTCGGCTGGGATTGCCGTCCGCTTGGCGCACCGGTCCAGCACGCCTCCGGCACGATCGCCGGTCTCGACATCCACATCTCCCGCGCGACGCCCGCGCTGCTCGAAGCAGCCGGCATCTGGCTCCCCACCGCCACGCCCATGCTCCACGAAAGGCGCGCCGTCGGCGCGAACGGCTGACCCATGACCGACATCGCTACCCCCGTCCCGGCCCGCTTCGACGCCGCCGTGGCGGCCCTCCGCACGACCGGCTGGTGCCTCCTCAACGACCTGGTCCCGGCGGCCGAGGTCGAAGCACTCAGCACCGACCTTTCACCGATCTTCGCGGCAACGCCGTTCTGCGAGGGCGACTTCTATGGCGGCCGCACCAAGCGGTTCGGCAGCCTGCTGAAGCGTTCGGAGCACGCCGCCGGCCTCGTCCAGCACCCATTGATCATGGCGCTGGTCCGCGACGCGCTCGGTCCCTGGTGCGACACCGTCCAGCTCAATCTCACCCAGGCGATCGAACTGCATCCCGGTGCGCCGCTGCAATACCCGCATCGCGACCAGGACATGTGGCAGGGTGTGAAAGGCGAGGTCGAATATCTGATCAACGTGATGTGGCCACTGACCCGCTTCACGCGCAACAATGGTGCGACCCAACTTTATCCGGGCTCCCACGGGGCCGAGGCGCTGGTCGAAGGAGAAAATGGCGAACCGTTGATCGCCGCCTGCGACCCGGGATCGGCGATCCTGTTCCTCGGCTCGACGCTGCACGGCGCCGGCGCCAACCAGTCGGACGAGACGCGCCGCGGCGTGCTCATCAGCTACTGTCTTGGCTGGCTAAAGCCGTACGAGAATCAGTGGCTCGCCTACCCGCCCCCCGTCGCGCGCCGCTTCCCGCCCGACCTCGCCGCCCTGGTCGGCTATGCCCAGCACCGCCCCAATCTCGGCAATTATGAAGGCGTGTGCCCGTCGATCCTGCTCGGTGATTCCGTGCCCGAGTATATCGGGGGGGTCGACGCGCTCAGGCCCGACCAGCGTGAGGCGGTATCCGAGCACCGGATCGGTCAGGGAATGATCGGATCGGTCCGTTGAGCCCGATTCAGGCAATGGAGCGCAGCTATGGCGAATTGCGCGGCAGGCTGCGCGCCGGGGCATTTGCCCCCGGCGCGCGGCTCGAGGCGAGCCGCCTTGCCGATGAGCTGGGTGTGAGCGCAACCCCGATCAGGGATGCACTGCATCAACTGGTCGGGGAGCGGCTCGTCGAGATGAGCATCGGCGAAGGCTTCCGCGTCCCCCGTCTCAGCGAAGCGGAGTTGCGCGACCTGTATGAATGGCTGTCGACGATCCTGTCGATGGCGGTTCGGACAACGCCACCGGCGATGCTTGCAGCGGCGATCGATGGCGTGGCCGCACAGGATGTGATCGCCGACTGGACGGCCGACCTGTTCGAGCGAGTCGCGAGCGTCGTGCCCAACGGCGAATTGCGCACCGCCATCCTCATCGCGACCGACAGGATACATCCATTCCGGATGATCGAAGGCGCCGTGCTGGGCGTCAACGAGGCCGAGCTGGCGGAGCTTTCCCGCGTCGATCCTGCCCAGTCTCAGGTACTTAAGCGCTATCATCTGCGCCGGATGCGCGTTGCGCCGGAGCTCGTTCGTCGCCGAAATGGTCGTTGATCGCCGATCACGAAAATAATCGCATTATAAAGTTCTTATAAGCGCGAGGCCGGCCGACTCTCATCAAACCGCACCGATGCGGATGAAGGAGAAGCACCATGAACCGTGAGACCAGCGAGCCGCTTGCGCTCATCGACCTCGGCGCCGCCAGCGTCGAGACCCAGGGCGATGGCAGTCAGGTCATCGACCTGTTCGTCCTGCAGGACAAGGCCGGCATCAGCGACGACTGATCGCCGACGGTCGGCGCGGCCTCATGGCCGTGCCGACCACCGGCATGACCAGCAAATGTACTGGCAGCTCCTTCCTCATGCGACGATCTGCGCCGCCTCCGATCGGCTGATCCTGCTGGACCGCCGGCAGGATCGCTATCTCATGGTGCCCGGCAGGATCGCGGATTCCGTGACTGACTGGCTCATGGCCGAGGCGACGAAGGACGCGCCCGAGACGCTGATCGAGCTCCTGCAGATCGGGGGAACGCTCGGGAAAGACGATCCGCAGCCAAGCAATGCCGATCGGGTCGAGGTCGCGGTCCCACAGACGCTCGCCGCCGGTATCGCAGTTCGCGACATCGATGGCTCGAGGAACCTTCTATCGATCATCAGGCTTGTCGCTGGCACCTGGCTTGGACTCCGCTCGAGAGGGTTCGACCATATGCTTCGTCGGATCGACCGACAGGCCGTTGCCATCAGCGCTACGACAAGCGCCGCGGCGCTCACGGGCATTGCTGCCTATGATCGCGAGCGGCGCTACGTCCCGCTGGCGCGGAACTGCCTGCTCGACTCGCTCGCCCAGTATCGCTGGCTCGACCGGGCCGGGATCGGATGTCGCCTGGTGTTCGGGGTGACCGGCGCGCCCTTCGCGGCGCATTGCTGGCTGCAGTCGGACGACACCATCCTCAACGACAGCTACGAGCATGTCTCGCGCTTCACGCCGATCCTGGCGCTGTGATCCCGCTGAGCTATGTCGCGCTGCTCAAGCGCCAGACGGTGCGCCATTCCGAGCGTCTCGATGCGTTCGTCACGACGCTGTCTGACGCGCACGGTCTGAGCGTGCTCCACCAGAGCTCCACATTGCTGGTGCTGGGCGATCCGCAGCTGCCGCGGGTCGTGCTCGCCGGCGAGGCAGGGCTGCTGATCGGCTATGCGTTCGATCGGGCGAGCAATGCCCGTCTCACAGCCCCCTTCCCTGC
This sequence comes from Sphingomonas sp., assembly GCA_041659925.1. Lineage (GTDB taxonomy): Bacteria > Pseudomonadota > Alphaproteobacteria > Sphingomonadales > Sphingomonadaceae > Sphingomonas. The sequence goes on along the minus strand of JBAZXI010000038.1, from coordinate 20,381 downwards.
CCAGGGCGAACCGGCGGACAGCCTGATCGACCGCATCTGGGGCGGCTATGTCACGCTCCGGACGCGTGACGCGACGCCGGAGGTTATGCGCGAGCCGTCCGGCACCGTCCCCTGCTATCACATGGAGATCGAAGGAATCCATGTCGTGACCTCCCGCCCCGACCTGTTGCGGGCGACCGGCCTGCTCGAGCCCGAGATAGACTGGACGATCCTCACCCAGGGGCTGGTGTATCGCGACCTGAAGCCGGCGCGTACGCCGCTGCGCGGCGTCAGCGAGATACTGCCCGGCGTCGCGGCGCGCCTGTTTCCGACGGGCCTCGATATCAGCTGCGCGTGGTCGCCCTGGACCCATGTCGCGCGCTGTGACCCGCGCATGACCATGGCGCAGGCATGCCAGATCGTCGCCGATCGCCTCGACGAATGCCTCGCCGCCTGGGGGAGCTGCGCGGCACGCGCCGTCACCGAGATATCGGGCGGCCTCGATTCTGCGATCGTCGCGGCCGGCCTGGCACGCTCGCCGGCAAGCATCGTCGGCCTGACCTATGCCGCGACGACGGGCGACCCGGATGAGACGCCCTATGCGCGCGCCATCGCCACGCATTGCGGACTCTCGCTCCAGGTCGAGCACCCCTCGATCGACGGCATCGACATCGCCTTGAGCGATGCCGCACTACTCGCGCGACCCTATGCGCGGATCTTCGCGCGACCCTTCGACCGCGCCGCCCAGCGCGTCGCGCACGACCATGCCGCGGCGATGTTCTTTGGCGGTGGCGGCGGCGACAATGTGTTCAGCTATCAGCGCACCCTGTCGCCAGCCATCGATCGGATCCGCGCGACCGGCATGGGCCGCGGCGTGTGGGAGACGATGGGCGACCTGGCCACGCTGGGCGAGACGAGCATCTGGCACATCGCCGCGCGCGTTGCGCGGCGAGTCCGCCGGCCGACCGCCCCGATCTGGAAACCGCAGACGGGATTTCTCGACGCACAAGCGATCGCCGACCTGCCCGCGCCGCACGGACATCCCTGGGCCGCGGTGCCACCGAACCAATTGCCCGGCAAGATCGCCCATGTAGCCGCGCTGATGCGAGCGCAAAACCATGTCGAAGGCCATGCCCGACAGTGCGTCGCACCAATGATATGCCCGCTACTTTCCCAGCCATTGATGGAAGCCTGTCTCGCCATTCCGAGCTGGCTATGGTGCAGTGGCGGCCGCAATCGCGCGGTTGCGCGCGCCGCCTATGCCGATCGCCTGCCGGCGTCGGTCATCGCGCGACAGAGCAAGGGCACGTTCGACAGCTTCTCGGCGCGTCTGTTCGCGGCGAACCGCGACCGCATGCGGACTCTGCTTCTCGACGGCGCGCTGGCTGAACACTTGCCGCTGGACCGAACGGCGATCGAGGCGGGCCTGGCGACCCCACTGCCGGATGGCGAAGCGATCGTACGGTTGTGGAGCCTCGTCGATGCCGAGACCTGGGCGCGGAGCTGGGTGCTGAAGGGAGCGATGCTGCCGCTGCCCAGCGGTTGATGTCCCCATCTCACGGCGAAATAACGGGTTCGATTCCCGTAGGGGTCACCAAGCAAGCGATTTATCATGCTGGTTTTACTTGATAAATTTGAAAGCCGCGCAAATTGATACCACAAGTGTTCCCACATTTTGTGCGGGGCGTGCTGGTATGATTCGGGCCTTAGCGTGACGAATCCCTAAAGGGTCATATCAGCCGTATTGCGCTTGCTCTCCGAAGGCAGAGGCCACAGGTTCGAATCCTGTCGGGTGCGCCATAAAATCAATGACTTAGTTGGATGCTGCGGTCCCCGTACGGAAAATGTACGGAAAACGACATCGGACAAAATGCGATTAAATCAACTCGGGCCAGGACGATTCGTGGGGCGGTGCCGGGTGGAACTCATGCGCGATATGCCCTCGCCCAGAGATCGAATACGGATTCGCGGGAGGAACCTAGATTCCCTCGTATAAATTTGATTTATAACCGAAAAATAATTTTTCGCGACCGGCTACCCGACATTTTTCCCCACACTTGCGTTTAATTGCATGGCTTTCCGGAAATCGGCGATCTCCCTCGGCTCGAGGGAGAATTGCCGGAAGCCACGGGTTGGGTGGAGCTTGGCGTCGACGAGAAAGTGCGGCTCCTGAAGCGTGAACCCCACCGCAAGTAGGGGCGCTTGCCGCTCTAAGGAAGCAACGCGACATTGGTGCCGAATTCCTGCGGCAAGGGCTAGACCTCGAGCCGGCAGGTTTCGCGTAGCCAGGTCTCGACGATGATCTCGCCGAGGCGGCCAGTGGGGCGGCGTGCCTTGACCGGCCGGTCCGCCATCGCCTTCAGGCGGGCGCTGATCCTTTCCAGCGCGGTCATCGATGCTCCGTTGCGTCGTCCCATATCGCGCTTCCTCTCGCGGCAGGGGTGCCAGATAGCAAGCACGGTCAGGCGGGGGCCGGCGAATCGATCGGAGGGAGACGTGGATCACGGTTTCAGGGCGAAGCATTTCGCGCTACTCGCGGCGTGGGAGGACGTGTGGCGCCGCGCGTTCGATCCCGCTCAGTACAGCGCCATGACGCGCTCGTCGTCGCCTATGAAGCGACTGCGGACTGGGTGCGAGCGGTCCAGCGCCGGCTGTTTCCGCGCGGGACCGTCCGCAATCTCTCCAAGCCGACGGACCGGGCCAGACGTTCGAACCCTATACCGGGGCACGCGCATCTACCCGCGTGAGGGGCCAGCGCCGCAGTGGGAAGAAATAGACTGGCAAGCCCTTAATACGGCCGCTCAGGTGTCCAACCCGATAAAGCGGCGATGGACAGCAGTAATGAAGGGCTCGCAGCACCCTTCCACATCGGTGCGGAAATTGGAGGATGGTCCCACCAAGGCAATGTGCGCGGCCTGACCGTGCTCGGCGCATAGCATGGCGCCGACTCGGGCCTCGGTACGTGTACGGATCGCATCAAGCCCTTCTTGGGGTATTTCATCCTCGAACTGCAGCGACAGCGCATAGCGCCATGGCACCGGCTCAGGTTCGAACGATAATGCCGCCTTGTCCTCAGAAGAGACCTTACGGAAGCCGACGAACACCACGCGCGCGCGATCGATCAAGGGGATGCCGGCCGCAGCCGAGGCGAGCTCGATCGCCGTGTCGGCCTGCTGTCCGACCCATAAAGTGCCGAGCTTCAGGCGGCTTTCTTCGACGACCTCATGTGCGACGATTTCATCCTTGAAGCTGTCGAGACGGTTGAGCAACTGGTGGAAAGCTGCGCGGATCTTGCGGCTGCGATATTCGCGAAACACGCGAATCTCGAGCGCCGCCCCCTTCCCCATCAGGCGTTCGGCGGCGGCGAGCTTGCCCCAGCGATCGGCGGCGTTCGCCTCTGGCAGCGAGGCTTGGTACAATTCGAGGAGCGACGCGAGCGCGTCCCGCGAAAGCAGCGCGATCTCGCCAACCAGATTCTCCTTGGACGTTCGCCGATCGGATCGCTCGCGCAGATAGGCATTGCACAGCGCGCCAATGACCGCTCCGACGAAGCCGCTGATCAGCGGGATCCAGGGTTGTATCAGCATCGCCAATTTGTGGCAGATTGGCGGGCCGCGCTCAATCGCAATAGCTGGGGACATGCTCGACTGCTTGGACAACGGCCTCTCGGCCGCCGGCTATGCCGAGAATTGGGAGAAACCTAGTGCGGGGCCGCTGAGCGGTAAGCGTGTTCTGAAGGCCGCGCGGTTCGGACTCAAACTTGTAGGGTGATCCATCGCACCGCCCTAATCCTAGCACTAATCGGCGTTGGAAGACGCGTTCGAGCCCATACCGCGTTCGAAATCCCGGATCATCTCGTCGTGATGGGAGTCCATTCCGAGATAGAGCTGCTGGGTCATGTCGGCGAGCTCCTGTAGATTGTCCGGGCGGACATAGGCAGGCGCAATAAGCTCGGCGTGACGGCCGCCTCGCTCCTGCCAGCTACACGAGAGGCTGTGATCGGCGAACAGCTCCACGCCCGTGAGGATGATGACCGGGGCCCGAGGTTCCGACCGGGTGTCCTCATAATGCCGGCCCCATTGCGCCAGCTCGCTCAGCCTGACCTCCTCCTCCTCGGTGAGATCCGAGGGCTGCCGCATCGTCGCGAACACCAGCGCGGCGCCAGGAAAAGCGATCGCGAGCTGCTTCATCCGGGAGACATCGTCGGCGGTGAAGGCGTCCTTCCCAAAGCTTTTCGCCTCACCGAAGACGAGCTGCGTCGAATGGGGTGAGTCGAACAGCTCCTGGCGGCGGTACCACAGGATGAAATCCGCCTCGACCGCCTGCTTGCTAGACAAGGTCATTTCCTGGCCGGCGCACCAGGTGATCCGCGATTCTGTGACGCTGCTCAGCACGTTTGCGAAGAAGCGCATCGAGAGCGCGGCTGCATACCCGCCCTGGGCATAGTTGGGCTGCGCGAACGGACCGATCAGCCGGTACGCCCAGTTTGCCCGATCACGGTCCGTCGGATTGATAGCGGGAAAGCCGTAGCGCCTGAGGCAGAGATGGCATTTTAGTTCCGCGTCCAGCTCCGCGAGCGCGTACCAGCTCCAGCTTCCGCACTTCTCGCAGCGCACCTCGAACCCGAGCTCGACCGCGTTCTTCTCGACCAGCACCTTGAAGGCGTCACGGTGCCAGAGCTTGTCCTTCACGGCATCGTTGACGCGGTTGCGGAACTGATGGTGCTCCATGCTCTTGTTGACCGGCCTTCGGCTGATGTCGTTCAGCAGCTTCACCACCGCCTCGCTGGCCAGGGAGGATACCCAGGAAAATCCGCCAAGGGTTTCGATGATCTGCTGCGTCGCGCGACCGGATCCGGAGAGTGCTGTCCTGATCCCCCGATCGGCCAGCCAGGTCTCGATCGCGGACGGATGGCTTTCGAGCGCCCAATAGTGCCGCTGGGTCGAACGATTCCCGAGGACCACATATCCCTCGCTCGTCGACAGGATATCTCCGCGGCGACCGCCAAACGTGGGGATCTTCGGATCGCGATAGTCGTCGGGATAGACCGTGGCAAAATCGGAATCCCATCGATTTGTATCGAAGCGAACCACGTTCACCCAACGCGCGAGCGCACCCACCGGCGCGTCGAAATCGGGCTCCAGGCCGTCGAAGCGAATCCCCGGCTTGTCTCCGCCCACGGGCGCGTCACGCGTCACTTCTTTCGCCGTGATGACAGGTCGTCTGGGACTGACCATGCTCTCCGGCGCGGTCCGCCAGATCCGGGGATACCAGGGCTGGACACAATTCGCGCCCTCCGCCTCGATGCGCAAATGCTCGTCGAAGATCGCGTCGATCGATTCCTCGGCGATCGAACGTCCGAACATGACTATCGGCCGGATCATCACGCCGTGCCGGTTGCCGGGAAGCGGACGAAAATTCCCGGTCACAAATTTTCGCGCGAAGCCCGACAGCTCCTTCACGAATTGCAAGGGGACGGGAACGACCGGAGCGACGCCGGCGCGCAGGTTCCAATAGTCGATCAGGTCGCCGGCCCTCGTTCCGTCGAACACGAAGACGCGTGGGTCCATGTGCCTCGAATATTGCACCTCAAGCTTCGCATGCGTGAGGTGCAGTGCGTTGAGCCAGTTGTTCTCGAAGATCTCGCCAGCGTTGGTCGGGCCGAGCTGCAGCACCTCGGGCGTGAAAACCTGGTCGAAGACTCCCTCGAGATCGTGCAGCATCCCCTTGGCGGGGAATGCGCCGAAGATGCACGCCGTCAGGGCTTCCAAGGCGGGCTCTTCGCTGAGTACGCGGACGATCTTCTCCGGCTCGCGTCGGCTGAACTGAAATTCGGAGCGATAGAGATCGCGATAGAGCGAGTACATCTGCAGGCCGCACGCGCTGATATAAGCTGCATCAAGGCGGCCGAATTTCGGCTGCAGATCCTCGATCGGGATCACGCGGTCCTTGTGGAACCCGAGTGCCGCGGCTTGGCCTGGCTTCGTCTCCACGAGCATGTCCGGCTCGAAATAATCGAGATAGCCGTTGACGATCTGCTCGGCGGATTCGGATGTGCCCTGCCGATCCCACCATTCAGGCACCGAGGAGAATACCGGGACGATTGGATTGTATTTCCCGCCCCATAGGCAGGTGTTCGTCTCGAGCACGCGCTGGACCGCGTCGATGTCGTCGGGCGCCGCGAGATAGGCGAACCGGGTCGGGCGAAGTCTTACGTCAAGTCGCATGGGTTGGCGCTTGCTCCTCGATCCGCGGGGCGCCTTGAGCGAGCACTCGGACATCGGCGGAGCCGCGAATGATTCCGCCACCCACCGGCTCCGGACCCGGACCTGCGACGATCTCAAGCTGCATCTGCTGCGGCGGGATGTTGTCGCCATCGACCTGAATCAGCATGCGATAGGTTCCTGCCTCGCCGAGCAGCTGCTGATACTCGATCGGCAATCGCTTGCGGTCACGGTACAGCCAGGTCTGGCCTCCGGAGCGCACCCCGCCGATCCAGATGCGCTGCTGCTCGCCGGGGGCGATGTCGATGTTGAGGCTGCCCTCCGGATCCTCCTTGCTCCATGGAAGCTCAAGGGTGCCGATAATGCGAAGGGCGCTGTCACCCTCCGGCATGATCCGAACCAGCTCCAGGAGGCGCGCGCGGCATCCGCGCGCGGCGGTCTCGCCGTCGTTGGTGCAATGAAGCGCGACGACGTCCATTTCTCCACCCGTGATGACAGTCTGCCGCCTGCCGCTCACCGATTCTGACGTCGTTCCTCGGAGGCTGATCGATTGGATTACCGCCGGCTCGGGCAGCTCCAGCCGCAGCGCCGGACGTCTCGCCTTCTCGATCGCTTCGCGCGCGGCGCGCTCGTCCCGCAGGAGCCAGTAGGGAGCTTGTATCAATCGGATCAGGATGATCGCCAGAAACAGTCCGAGGAACAGCATGTTCGGCACCGAGGACACGGCCTTCTCGATCGACGCCGGCGGGCGCCAGAATAGTAAGCCCACGCCGATGAGGAGCGATGCCGTGCTCGCCATCCCTTCGACGCGCTTGAACCAGCCAGCGAACGCGCGCTTCACGCACGCCCAGTAGAATCGAAAGAGGCCCTTTCCCATGAAGCGACAATAGAGTGAGTTTAGAGTCTGAATAGACCGTATGATCGCCGCCTATCCCGCTCCCTTTCCGGCCAGGTCGCGCAAGGAAGGAAGAGGGTAGAGAATGCCGGCCTCAACGTGAGAAGAGCAAACGATGGGGCATGAGGGTTCCGAAGCGCTCGTCGGTATCGACGTCGAGAAACTTCACAATTCGGTGGCGTGTCAACCGGCGTTCTATCTTGACCTCCGATCGGCGTCCAACATTGACCCCGCAAGTCGTGTAACTCGCTTGTTGTCGGGGAAAGAGTTCCCGTTATGCTTGTCCCTATGGCAAGCTCGCAATTCCGAGAATTTGTGCACAAGGCAGAACCACTGGCCGGCGTGCTAGGCCTTACCCATGTGACGGACTGCGCGCGGCTGGAAGGTCTAGTGCAATCCGGAAGACTAGAGCCGCGTCGTTGCGACGTGTTTGGGGAAGATCTCATCTACCTGTTTTACGGCAAGCCAGCTTACAGGCGCGGCTGGCAAGGCGATGCCACATCGAATCTTGATTACGCCCGAATCTGCTTGATTTTGCGCGATAAGGTAATCGACCGGGCGCATCGCATCCTCCCTTTCGATAGCGGCGGCTTTGCGCGGTACTGCGGCGCCTTTCACGACAGCGTCGACCTCTGTGATTTTGAAATCGAAAAGGGAGATCACCCTCTGCAAGTGATCGGCGCATTTTATGATTCACTTGAACGCTATTGGACAATGAACCCGGCGCAGCCGCGCGCCTTTCCGGTCACTCAAAATATTGTTCGTTCATACTACCAGTTGATAACTGGCGGTCTGGCAGAGAAGTTCGATGATCGATGTGCGACCATTGAAGTCCAGCTAGCTGACCCGCTTCAATTGCAAGGCGAGGTTCTCGCCATGATTGGGCCCAATCAGATTTTTGATGATCCTGCGGTCAAGTCCATGGTCACCGCTTGGGGCGCGGAACCGCGCGGATATCGTCTACCTCACATGTTCAATCCCTCGGAAGTGGCCGGCAGGCTCTTCAGCGAAGTTGAAAGATTTTTGGAGGAACGAGGTTGGCTGTGAGCGACATCTCCGAAGGACGCGTTATTGCGCTCTTCAATCCGACGCCTGGTCGTGCCGGTTTTCTTCAACCATTGCTGGCAGGCCCGGAAGGCGACAATCAGAGTTACGTGCAGATCGTGTCCGAGGACGGACGCATCGAAGCGTTTATGCCCGTGCCTTGGCCTGAACGCGATGTGGCGATGCTATCAGAGAAGATTGAGGTCGGGCTCGACGAGCACAGTGTCTGGGCCTTTGGTTTCGATGGCGAGCAACCTTTGATCGAGCGGTGGCCAGAATTTCGAGCGAAGATGGGCTCCCGGATCGCCACTTCTGCGTTGGCCGATCAACCTCTGCTTCAGTTCGACGTCGTCGATACATTGAAGCTCGATCGGCAGAAGAAGGCGGTGTATCATGCCGCATTCCAAGCCTATCGCGATATGCACATCGACGGGGCGCTCAAATGGCGCGACCGCGCGATTTTGGAGCCGGCGGTCCGGCGAAGATTCACTGCCTTTAGCAAAGGCGGGCCAAGATCCCCAGGCACTGATTATGAGCTGAAGATGCGTGTCCGACTATTTGGACGCAGGCTGATACTCACCGTCAACGATCCGAGCGCTTGGATGCCGCAAGAACTCAAGGCGGCTTACGAGAATCTCGCGCGCGAGCATCCTGACCTGTTCCCGACAGACGTGGACGCCAATGTCGTAAGGCGCACTTACGCGGAGGCTATCGATAATGGGTCTGATCACATCACCATCGTCCTTGTTGGCAAGCTGGCCACGGCGCACGACTCCCGGCTTCGTTCCCCTGAACGCGGGATCGAAGTTCGCCCATTCAGCGCTAAACTCCAAATTCGTCATTCGTCGGTGCTCACCGTTCTACTCGGCACACAGGCCGAGTGGAAACTACTGGCCGACGCCGGTTCGAGAATAATTGGGCAGCGCGCAATCCTTGTTGCGCTTTCAAGCTCCGCCACGTCGGTACCACGCGATCTTGAATTTCAGGATCGGGCCGATCTGCCAACCGTAACCTTTTTCGCCCCCTATGCGACGAGCGTCGTTCGCGGACGAGATCCGGTCCAAGCGATAAAACCGCTAATCGGCATTCTCCGATTCCAGTTGAATGAAGAGAAGGTTCCCCGCGACACGACGACTCTCGCGCGGCACCAGGTGTTGCTTCGCGAGCCTATCCCTAGCGACGGAGATGCTATCGCAATTTCCTGCCGGCTTGGGTCCCGCGCGTTTCGCGCCGGGGCCTTACTCGATGGCAAAGCGAGCTTGTATATTCAAGGTGCAAAGAGAGCGGAAGGGGCGGAAGTTCAGCTCGAGTGTGCCTATCTCCTGCGTCGTCTCTTCGGGTTGCCTGATCAGGTCAGGCGCAACCACCTGGAAGGAGGAAGTTTAGCCGTCCTGCTTCTGGTCGAACGCGTTAACAAGTTCGCCGAAGGCGAATATCTGGAGCGGATGGAGGAAGGGCTTGTCCGGCTCTTCGAGATGCGCGGCTGGTCTGTCGCTGATCGGCGAGATGGAAGCTTTTCGGTCAAAGATGGACAACGAAAATTTGCGGTCAGTCTCGCCGGTAACGGTGACGTGTCCCCGCCCCTTGATGGAACGTGGCACTCACCTGGGCTTGGCCGGTCGCCCCTACTTATTGTTCACCTTCAAGCGCGCCGGGAAAAGCTGCTTGCGGCCAATTGCGGGCCATTCCTGAACATTTCCATGGACGATGTCGCTCTCATGATTCCGCAGACCTCGTGGATGTGGCCGATCCTCCGCCGCCAACTCATGGTTTCCGGTCCACTAACGCCCGGTACCAGGCGACTCTGTGCATCGCTTGCAATAGAAGCCATTCGTCAAAATCGCATCGAGGGCGCGATCTCTGCCAAACTTGAGGAACGGCTGCTCCATGGCGAGCAAAATTTCACTCCGCAGCCCGGCCGAGTTGACGGAAATCGCGTTCGCTTCTCGATGGCCACAAACGGCGATCAACCTAATCAGCAGCTTGATCTCACAATCGAAGACGACGGTCCATTCCTTAGGTGCCTATCACCTGAAATTTGAGCGACGGCCGCCCCCTAAGCACCCTCCATCCCGGCACAGCCCTGCCAAGCGATCGTTATCGCCCTAGCATGATCGTGCATCGGACGGCGCGCCTCGCCGTCTTGGCAGCCTGTTCGCAAGCGTCGATCGCCTCGCGATTATCGCGCCGCAGCTCGGAGGCATCCGCGATAGCCTGCCAGGCAGCCGGGCTGTCCGCGCGCATGATCCGGACTCCTGCCTCCCATAAGGTCGGCTCGCCGACCATATGCCGCGCCAGCCGCTCGGGCAGATGCCAGCTTTCGGGCAGCGTGCGCGCCAATACGCCGGGCAGGAACGACCACAACAGGCATCCGGCCAGCAGGCTGCCGCCTGCGGTCCATAGAAGTCGCTCGCGCTCATCGCGCTGGTTGCGCACCGCGCCAACAAGGTCGCGGATGATCCGCGCCGCGTCCTGATGCGCCTCGCGCGCCTCCCTGAGTGTCGCGCTGTCGGCACGGCGCGATTGCGCCGCCGCCGCATCCATCCGTGTCGCCAAGTCTTCCGGCGTCAGCAGCATGGCGGGCTTCTCGGCAATGCCCTCCAGCTCCTGCGCGATTGCCGCGAGCCGCGCGTTCATCTGCCCCAGCGTGTCGCTATAGTCGGGGATATCGATGCTCGCCCGCTCGGCGGCGAGATGCTCGACCGCGCGCGACATCAGCGCGATCCGCCCGTCCAGCCGCGCGAACGCCTGCGCAGCAGTTTCCGGTGGGGCTTCGGATTCGTTCAATAGGGATTGTTCGTCGGGCATTTCTTCCTCCTATCGACTCATGCCAAGGCTGCGGGTGGGTTCGAACGACACACGGTCGGCGAGGTCGCGGGCGAGGTGGCGGCCCATGTCGGCATCGATTCCAAGCTCATGGCGGCGGGGGCGCAGCAGCGACTCCATCTGCGGGTCGCGTTCGAGGCTTTTCGCCATGCCCGCCAGCTGGCCGCCGACCTTGCGCGCACCCGGCGCATCACCGTCGCGCTGCAAGGCCTCGCGCTGGCGCTCCAGCCGCTGCCAGCCTTCCACAAATTTGTCGGCGCGCTTGACGGGATCGATGCGAAGTTCGGCCTCGAGCTGCATTGCGCGCAGCGCCCCCTGGCCGCGCCCCTCGGCTGCCTCACGGATCAGCTCAGGACTATGCTGGAACGCCGCGCGCAGATCGGTCGAGCCATGGGGCCGGATGGCGTCCAACGCCTCTCTGGCGCGCTCCAGCGCCGCTTGCTGGTGCGGCATGGCGGCAAGGCCGGATTCGCGCATGCGCTCGATCTCGTAGCGCGCCTTTGCATAGCGCTCGACCGCGCCGCGCGCTCCACCAGCGCGCGCTGGCTCGTGCGCTGCCGGTTCTCGCGGCTCGGGCCGGAAGTCCGCGAACATGTCCCGCTCGCGCGGCGCCGGGGTCGTCGGCTTGAACCCGTCGAAGATCCCGCGCGCTTTCTCGGCGCCGGCGCGCACGATCTCGGCGACGCGTTCGCGCAAGCTAATCCCGCGCCGCTCGGCGAATGCCTGCACCGGATCACGCGCATAATCGCTCGCCATGTCCTTGGTGCGCTCGCGCGACAGGGTACGGGCGAGCTTGTCCCGATCGGCGAAGTCGTCGCGGCCGTAATGCAGTGCGACACCGTCACGGTGGCGGGACAGCCCGACATAGGCGCTATGGCTATCCATGCCGGGCGTCGCGAGGACATGCGCCCGGTCAACGGTCATCCCCTGCGCCTTGTGGATCGTGGCGGCGTAGCCGTGATCGACATGGGCATAATCCTTGGTGTCGAACGCGACCGATCGACCGTCATCGGTGCGCACCGCCATGGTCTGCGGCGTCACCTGTTCGATCGTCCCGAGCGTGCCGTTCTTCACGCCAAGGCCGCGCTCATTCTTGAGGAACATCACCCGGTCGCCTGACGCGAACTGCCGCTCGCCGCGCTCGACCGTCACGCACACATCATGACCCAGCGCGCCCGCGTCACGCATCCGGGCGCGCGCGGCGTCGTTCAGCGCGCGCACCTCGTCATTGGTGTGGGTGAGGATGATCCGCGTGTCGTGCGGGTTGGCCTGCCGCTCCCGGTCCCAGCGCTCGACAAGTTCGCCGCGCGCCTCCTCGCGCGTGGCGGCGGCATGGATCATGCCGCGCTCGCCATAGTCGCGGATCGCCTCGCCGGTCCTGCCGGTGGCGAGATGGCGCGTCGCGTCGCGCTGCCAGTCCTCGCGCTGCCGGCGAACCTCGGTGATCTCAACACCGCCATGCCGCTCATGGATGGAACGGAACGCGGCCCCCGCCTCGATCGACTGCAATTGCTGCGGATCGCCGACCAGCACGATCTTCGCGCCCGCATCCGCCGCGTGCGACAGCACGCGCTCCAGCTGGCGCGTGCCGACCATACCTGCTTCGTCGATCACCAGCACGTCGCGCGGGGTGAGCAGATCGCGACCCTGCGACCAGCCATGCTCCATGCTGGCGATGGTACGCGAGGCGATGCCGGAACCGTTCTCCAGTCCCTCCGCGGCGATCCCCGACAGCGCCGCGCCGCGCACCGTGAGGCCGGCGGATTCCCAAGCCTCGCGCGCAACGCCCAGCATCGCGCTCTTGCCGGTCCCGGCATAACCGACAACCACGCTCAGGCCCCGTTTGTCGGTCGCATGTTCGAACGCCGCGCGCTGCTCGCCCGACAGCTCCAGCCCGCGTTCCGCCGCGCGCGCCAGCGCCCCTTCCCGGCCCCCTTCCGACACGGGATGCCGCTCGCGTTCCGCCATCAGCGCTGCGGCGCGTTGCAACCGCTGTTCGGAATCGATCATGGCGCGCGATGTGAACCGCTCCTCGCCGCGTCCGTCCTTGCCAAGCGCGACGAGTTCCGGCGCACCGCGCACGGCGCCCATCACCTGGTCGAACTGCTCCTTGCCGTCGCTGTGCCGGTGGACGAACATCGCCATGTCGCGGTTGGTGAACGTTGCCTGGCTGTGCGTGATCGCGTCGAGCGCGAGGCCCGGGTTGGCGATGATCCTGCCCCCATTGGACCGCGCGATCTCGACATGCTCGGCGAGCCGCTCGGACGCCAGCCCCTGCTCCGCCATGCGCGACGCGGCGGCACCGATCTTGTGCTGCGGCTCCAGGTCAATCCCTTGCGCCTCAAGCGAGCGGTGATCGACCCGCGCATCGATATCCAGTTCGGCCAAGCGTTCGTTGACGTGCTCGCCCCAACGCTCGCGCCAGTTCTCCAAAAGGGAGGTCGCGTTCCAATCGCGGTTCTTCGGACCGAACCCGTCTTCGCCGACCTCGCGCATGGTCAGCATCACATGCGCGTGCGGCCTAGCCTGACCGTCGGCGCCGATATCCCAATGCACGTTCAGATCGGCGATCATGCCGCGATCGACGAACTCGGTTTGCACGAACTCCCGCGCCAGCTCGATGCCCTGCTCCTTGGTCATCTCGCGGGGAATGGCGAACTCGATCTCGCGGGCGAGTTGCGCGTCGATCCGCTTCTCGGTTGCCTCGACCTCGTTCCACAGCTTTTCGCGGTCAGCGAGATGCTCGGGCGCACCGTCCGGCAGCATCACCTCTGAGTGGACGACGCCTGTCTTGTTCGAGAAGTCGTGATGCCGATCGAGCCGCTCGTCGTGCAGCCGGTCGCCCGAACGATAGGCTGCCGCCGCCACGGCACTGCGCCCGCTGGCGCGACTGATGACCTGAGCCGAGAAGTGGTAAATCGCCATGACGGCAATCCATCTACACTTCTAAAGCGACGTCGGCACGACGTATAAGCGCGCCCTCACTCGAAAAATTCCGGTGAGGGACTAGCGAGTGCCAGACTGTCCCGGCGACACTACAGCATTACGCCCTGCCCTCTATTATCATAACTGCATCATCTCTCAATGGAGACGTTCGATGCGCAAACTTCGTGACTTCGATTCGGAACTCAAAGCGCTCGCTGACAAGGCGCGGCAACTCAAGGAACGCCGTGTACGCCAGCTTGGAGAACTGGTCGCCGCGACGGGTGCCGATACGCTCGACACCGATCTCCTTGCCGGCGCACTGCTCGATGCTGTTGCCACCAAGGACGCCGCGACAAAGGAGGGCTGGCGCAGGCGGGGCGCGGTGTTCTTTCAAGTCAAAGCACGAAAGCCTGCGCCGGGAACTCAACGCCAACCGAGCGGCACTTTACCGCTCGATGGCGGCGCGGCATCGGCTTGAAGCACGAAAGGCACGAACTGACATGCGCGAATGGGTCGCCAGACGCCGCGAGCGAACGCGGCAACTGATCGAGCTGGGTGGCCTCGTCGTGAAAGCGGGATTGGTCGATCTCACCGATGACGACCGCGCCACGCTCTACGGCGCATTGCTCACGGTGGCGGACAAGCTGCGCGGTGATGAACGCGGCCATGCGCTCGCCCTTTGGAAGCGTAGGGGCAACCGTGCGTTTGAGGCAGAACAGGAGGCCGCTTCGGCCCGCACGAGGATCGACGCGGAAAGGTAACAGCGAGCGGGAAATTACCATTATCCACTCGCTAGAAAGGGGAGAATTCAGCGGCAACAGGACGCCTCCCAGAATGACGGGCTTCGCTTCGACGTTGGACATTCTAAGGGCGCCCAGGCGCGACTAGGAATAGGGAACACTTGCCGTTAGCTGTTGGGCCGCTTTGCGTCGCGCCAAGAGGGAAAACTACCCTTCGTTCACTCGCGACAGGAGTTACCGGCCCATTGTGCAACGCTGGCGCGGCGTGGCCCGTTGGCGGCGATTTTGGCCTATCACACGGGTGATCGGCCGGGTTAGAAGCAGGTATGTCAAAAACCTTGATCATCCGAGAGATACAGCGCTTCCTAGCGAGTAGCGAGGCTCAAGTTTTATGCATCAAAGGGCGATGGGGTGTCGGGAAGACCTACGCTTGGCGCTATTATCTTGAGGAGGCGCAGAAGGCGGGTGATTTTCATCCGCAAGACTACGCTTACGTTTCAATGTTTGGCCTCAATTCGTTGGATGAGTTGCGATACGCTATTTTCGAGAGCACCGTTCCTCCTGAAAATGCGCTCAGCGGACCCGATGCGGAGACCTTCGGCAAGCTGGTGGAGAAGAGCAAGTCGCTCGGACGTCAGGCACGAGCCTGGATCGGACCGGTCCTAAGCGCCGTTGGGTTAGGTGAAGTCGGGAATGCGGTGGCGCGATCGGCTTTTCTGCTCGTGCGCAACCAACTCATTTGTCTAGACGATCTGGAGCGCGCCGGAGCGTCGCTGGAACCGCGAGATGTGCTCGGCCTCATCTCCTTTCTGAAGGAGCAACGGAATTGCCGTATCGTGCTGCTCCTCAACGACGAAGCAATGCCCGATATCAAGCGGAAGGATTTCAATCGCCTGCTCGAAAAGGCCGTCGATACCTGGCTGGTATTCGCTCCAACGGCGCTTGAGGCCGCAACCATTGGGATCGAGGACGACAAGCCAGTCGGCGAGTTACTGCGTCCGGGTATCCGCTTGCTTGGCATCACCAACATACGGGTCATCAAGAAAATCGAGCGCCTGTCAATCCGACTGGCGGAGCTACTCCAGTCCCATCGGCCGGAAGTATTAGCCCAGGCTGTCACTGCCTGCCTGCTCGCAGGATGGGCGGTGTTCGAACCGGATCAGGCGCCGAAGCTGGCCTTCGTTCGGTCATATAACGCGGTCGTCGCGGCGATGCCGGGGGAAAACAACGAAGGCATGGAGGAGATGGTCCGATGGCGAGACGCATTCTTCTCCTTGCCTTTCTCCCATCCCGACGATTTCGATCAAGTCGTTTTTGACGGTGTCGAAGTTGGTTACTTCGACGAGGGACGGCTGTCGGCTGCGGCAAAAACGTTGGAGGAAGCGTTGGCGCGCAACAGTCGCGAAAACAGCTTCGCGCAGGCTTGGGACAATTACCATGAATCGCTACAAAGCGACGATGATGCCGTACTCGACAACCTTTATCGAGGTGCGCTCGAAAATCTTGAAACAATAGATGCGCTCAACATCAATGCCACAATCCGGTTTTTGAGGGAGTTCGGCCGCGACGCCGAGGCCGACAACCTGGCGCGGGAGTATACTACAGCCCAGCCAGACAACCCGCGCTTCTTCGATGTACACCACCACCACTTCTCGGCGGAGGCACCGGCCGACCCAGCCCTGCACGCGGCTTTCGAGGCGCGTCTGTCGGGACACATTGACGGGCGCGATCCTTTTGCAGTGCTTCTCGCCATCAGTCGGGGCGAATCTTGGAAAGATGAAGATATCCGGTTGCTGGCGAACGTGACCTCGGACAGGTTGGAGGCTTTTATCGAAGGGACGAGAGGGCCGGAGCTGCGCCGGGTTGTTCGGACTGCATTGCAGATTGCCGGGCACAATGCTCACGACAAGCCCGTGCTGATCGCTTCGCTCCGAGAAGCGCTGACGCGGATCGCGGCGAAGTCGCCGATGCGCGCGCGCCGGCTGAAAGATTGGGGCTTCACGGCTGCTGTGCCGTTCGAAGAACAGTCCGACGTCATGGAAGGCGGAGGTGCGGCCTAATCGACCAGCAGCCACCAAGCCGGTAAACCGCGATACACCGCTCAAATATCGCGCAACCATCGCTCGAACGACGTTGGGCGCTGAGCGATACGATGAATCCCGCGCAGCATCCGCCCGCGCACGACCCATCGGAATGTCCCCACCCGCTTCGCAATCTGCGCGCACGTCAGATTCTCGACCCGATTGAGGATGAAGGTCTGCAGCACTGCCGGGGGCATCGATAGCAGGATGGCCCGCATCACGGCAGCATCGTCATCATCGTCACCCCACCGGACTGGCCGAGTAATGCCAAGCACATGAAGCCTGCCTTCGCAGTAGCGACGATACCGCCGGCTCAGCAGGGCATGTGCGTCGGCAAGAGTCTCGGGCATGGCGCGCTCGGTCGTGTCGCCGTCAAGCGTACAGCACAACCGATATAACGCGTCAGCCAGACCACTCTCTACGGCCGAAACGCCGATCAACAGGCGGTGAGCGATGGTGTCATAGGAAAGGTCGTCCACGCGATGCAGCAGGAACACCGCACGCGTTAGGGGCGGCAGCGCCTCGACAGCGGTTTCAAGAGCGACAAGCGTGGCCGCATCATGGCCCTGCACATCGGCCATTACACGCTTCGCCTGCCACCGAAACGCCGCCGCCAGCCATTCGGCCGTGGCTGCCCCGTAACCTCACGCACGCGGTTCAGCAGCGCGCGGAGCAGCGGATGCACGTCATCCACAGTGAAGCCGCCATCAGCGGGGATTGGATCACCCCAACGGGGATGACGCCATTTCCAATAAGGCGTCAGCACCACCGCTAGTCGCGCCATGTCGGGACAAGTATGGCCCAGCCCGGTGGCGTTGGCGTAAGCTAGCCCCTTGGCGACACGCAGACCGATATGGCGCGCGCACCATTCATCCTCAAAGCCGATGTCCAGCAAATGGCCGCTCAGCGCCAGTTGGGCGACGATCCCGGAATAATAGAGAACCTCGTCATTGCTCGCGAGGATTCCGGCTTCGAGCGTCTGGAAGAAGCTCTCCGCACGATGATAGCGAAACCTGCTGAGGCACCGCCCTTCCCTGCTTCGACAGAGCAATGCCGGTTCATCGTTATGTTCGTAGTGGAGTGCCGCCAAAGCCTCGCACCACGGCGAGGTCACAACGGAAACCGCAACGGGCATGGCGGTCAGCGCCCGCAACAGGACGCGGCGCGACGTGGTTGGAGCAGTGTTGCCCATAGACACCTCCGTTCGCATCCAGCGGTTGGCGGGAGCAACGGGCGGATGCGGTACGGTCCCGAAGATCCCGCGCGATTCGCGTCGCCATCGTCGCGGGCACGCCAAAAGGCAAAGCCATTGCATCGATATACGACATCGTTTATCGCTTAAACGATGTCGTATATTCAAATAAACGGTAGCGTCAACCGGTTTGACTTGGAGATTGAAACCTCGCCCGATAGCCAAGGGTCGATGGGACGTCCGCCGCTTGGAATGAAGCCGACAACGGTCAGGCTATCGGTTGATACGATCCGCCGCATTGAAGCGCTCGTCGGCAACCGGCGGTTGGCCGTGTTCATCCGCGAAGCGGTCGAGAACGAATTGCAGCGCCGCCAGAAGGAGCTGTCCAAGGAATAGTCTGACCGATAACCTGCGATGCGACAGACCACTTTTAGTGGTCAAAGTCATACACTTGGTACCGATCACCGGAATGGCGTAAACCGACCACAGTCGGTCATCCAGCCCAACTGCTTCGATGGCGGCTATCGCCATAAGCGGACGTAATTCCGAAGCCGATCGAGCCGTCTGATTGCCCTCGACCGCCAATGAGCCTGCGCCTTTAAGTCTACCCGGCTCGCGCTGGATCGCTTGGGCGGGAGGGATTCGAGACCACGATACATTTCGGCCTCAGGGACCCGAAAAGCCCGACACAGGCTGAGGCGACTTTGCGCCAAGCGCCACGTAGCTGGCCCTCTGTTACCATGGTAGTGAATCCGCTGAATCTCGGCGGTGGTATCACACGGGGTATCCGCCTCAAATCAGCGATACTTCTGATAAAAAATTGACGGATTTCCAGCTGCTAGCGTCGAGGGCTCGACCTCCGACGTGGCATTCAAACTAAACAAAGTTCGGACCCGAGCACGCTGACAATCTCGTGATGGCCGCGATGGTCGTAGCGCGGGCGTCTGGCATGTTTTTACTCATGGAAGATCGGTGAGACGGTATAGAGAGCGGGCGTCATGACGCTCCTTGGCGGAAATCGCGCCCAGGTCTCCCCGGTCGATCCTGATTCCGGCCAGCAGGCTTTCGCCAATCCGCTGTGCCGCCTCGCGAAACTTGTCCGCAACGGCTCCGCTCGGCGCAATCCGGCAAAGCGTTTGGTCCCAGAGTGACCGCCAGCGCACGAAATGCGCTTCATCAAGCTTGCCTATCGCAATGTGTTTGCGCATCGGGTTGCCGCTGAACCGCCCGGATTCGAGCATGATCGAGGCCCAAAAATCTTTCATGCGCGCCAGGTGGTGCGGCCAGTCGCCGATCCGTTCCGCAAAGATCGGGCCGAGCATGTCGTCCTGGCGGATAGAGTCGTAGAAGCTGTCGACGAGCCGCGAAATGAATGCGTCGTCGATGCCACATGAGAGTGCGTCCGCCAATTTGCGCGCCCGCGCCTGCTCAGCATAGTTCGATGTCATACTCGCCTCGCGTCAATCTGAGATGCAACGCATCAGGATCTGGCCCCACGTCGGCGCGGCCGAAATTCCTAATGGCCTCCCGCACAGCCTTGGTGGCTACCGGAAAACCGGGTTTTCATGATCGTCGCGAATGCTGCCTGTGCGGGATCCGTTCCGTTCCGCGAGGCGGAGATCAGCTGAGTCCATTGCTCGTCATTCGCCCGATTTACGAATTCAGCCATCGCAGCGCGAGCGAGCTTCGCCGGTTCGACGCCGCTGTCTGACGATTCTTCGAGCAGGTATCGGAATACATCCGGATCGGCGGCGGCGAGCCAGGGCAGCAACCGCTCGGCCGCGGCACCGTCCCCGAGGAAGTCGCCGAGGCAGCCCGATCCGTCGCGCACGCCGCCTTCCTCGTCCAGCGTGGCGACGACGCCTTTTCCCTGCGCATCCTCAGCGAGCGCGACGACATAGCGTGCCGCAGCGACGCTCCAGGCGCGGCTTTCGAGGTGAAGTCGGATTCGTTCGGCGGCAATCTCGAACGGTAGGTCCCGACCCTCGATGAGGCGTTCGAGCTTGAGGAGGTGCCAGCCGAATCGCGAGCGGACCGGTGCGGCGGCGACCTGCCCCGGCGCGAGGGCCAGCAGTGCATCTTCGACCTCCGCGACGAGATCGCCGCGCTGCAACTGGCCAAGCGAGCCCCCCGTCCCGGCAGACGGACAATCGGAGTGATCGCGCGCCAGCTCGGCAAAGGTGCAGGGACCTTCGGCGAGGGCGCGCGACAGGTTGTTCGCGAGCGCTTGGGCGAGCGCGACATCTTCGTCGGCGCCTGAGCGCGGCTCGATCAAAATATGGGCTGCCTCGTACAGCGCTGGGCTGCGGAACTTGGCGCGCTGTCCGTCATAGACCCGGCGGCATTCGGCATCGGTCGGCGGCGTGACATCGATTTCCACGTCGAGCACCGCGCGTACCAGCGCAGCCTCGATTGTTTCCTCTCGGCCGTCTTCGTCGAGTTCGGGCTCGGCCACCAGGCCAAGCTCGGCGGCGC
>JBAZXI010000037.1:0-31369 GCA_041659925.1 Sphingomonas sp. | reverse complement strand
CCCGGCAACGGCAATGGCGGCGGAAACGGCACCGGCAATCCCGGCAACGGCAATGGCGGCGGCACCGGTACCGGTAACCCCGGCAACGGCGGTGGCGGCGGAAACGGCACCGGCAACCCCGGCAACGGCGGTGGTGGCGGAAACGGCAGCGGGAACCCCGGCAACGGCGGTGGTGGCGGAAACGGCAGCGGGAACCCCGGCAACGGCGGTGGAGGCGGCAAGGGCAAGGGCGGCGCCTGACGCTGTCAGCGCGGGCGGTTGACGAGCCGTTAGCGATCTCGCGCTAGGCTGGTCCGCATGATACGCCTCTTCTCTGCCGGGCCGCTCCTTGAACGCCTCCAGCGACACTGGCGGCCGTTTGCCGTTGTCGTTGCGGCGATCATCGGTGTCGCGGTCGGCGCTTTCGATCTTGGAAAGGGCGTCGAACGCGGGCTTCAGGACTGGCGTTTCGCGGTGCGGTCGCATCCCGCCAGCGGCCAGCTCGTCATTGTCGAGATCGACGCCCACAGCATTGCGACGATCGATCATTGGCCCTGGCCCCGCAGCAACCATGCGCGGCTGATCGATCAACTGCGCCGCGCCGGTGCCGCGACGATCGCCTTCGACGTCGATTTCTCGTCGCGCTCCAATCCCGCCGAGGACGGCGCGCTGGCAGCGGCTCTCGCGCGAGCGGACGGCCAGGTCATCCTGCCCACCTTTTCACAAACGGCCGGCACGGGCCGCTCGGAAAACACCGACTCGTTGCCGCCGCCCTATCTGCGCGATCACGCCCTGCTCGCCGCGGTAACGATCCAGCCGGACAGGGACGGCACGGTACGCAGCGCGCCGTTCGGCACGATTACCGCCGGTCTTGCCCGCCCCTCGCTCTCGGCGATGATCGCCGGTCGTGCCGGGGTCGTGGGTGAGCAGTTCCCGATCGACTATGGGATCGACCCGGGCACCATCCCTCGCCTCAGCTTCGTCGAAGTGCGCGATGGCCACTTCGATGTTGCCGCCGTGCGCGGCAAGCGCGTGCTGGTCGGCGCGACCGCGATTGAACTCGGCGACCGCTATGCCATCCCGGGGCACGGCGTGGTGCCGGGCGTGGTCATCCAGGCACTTGCAGCCGAAACGCTCGCGGTCGGGGTACCCCGAGCCGGCGGCTGGGTCGGCCCGCTACTTGTCGTGATGCTGCTGGGGGTGGCGCTCGTGCGGCTTGCGGGCCGCCCACGCTGGATCGTGACGTCGATCCTGGTGGCGGTGCCGACCGCCATGTTTTTCGCGGCGGTCGGTTGTTCGAGTTGGTTCGGCTGGCAGTTCGAACTGGTGCCCGCCTATGCTGCCTGGGCGATGTTGGGCGGCATCGTGCTGGCGGTGCGGGCGACCTTGTCGTTTCAACGCGATCGAATGCACGACAGCGCTTCCGGCCTGCCAAATCGCGCGGCGCTCATCGCGGCGCGGGTCCAGGGCATGCCGGCGGTCGCCGCGGCGCGCATCCTCGATTATGATCGCATCATGGCGGGGCTTGGTCCCGATGCGGCCGGCGACGTTATCCGCAGGGTGCGAGATCGCCTCGCGCTGCTCGACGGAGCGGTGACGGTGTACCGCGTCGCCGATAGCGTCCTGGCAATGCCATGCGACGATGACCCGGATGAATTTGTCCGACGCTACGATCAGGCGCGTGTCTTGATGCTGTCGCCGATCGAGGTGCAGGGCCGCAAGGTCGACGTGTCGTTGGCGCTGGGCCTCGCCTCGGTGGGCGATCGGGATTCCGCCGGCGCTGTCGCAAATGCCGTCCTCGCGGCGGATCAGGCGACAAACTCCGGAACCTTGTGGCATGTGCACGCCGCAAGCGAGCATGAGGAGGCTTCGCGCGACCTCTCACTGCTCAGCGACCTGGATGCGGCGGTCACGTCGGGCGAGTTGCGCGTTGTCTATCAGCCAAAGCTGGCGATCGCCGAGGGGCGCGTTGCCAGCGTTGAGGCATTGGTGCGCTGGATGCACCCGGTCCGCGGCATGATCTCCCCCGATGACTTCATTCCGCTGGCCGAGCGCAACGGTCGCATCGCCCGGCTGACCCTGTTCGTGCTCGAGAGCACGATCGCCGACCTGCGGGTCTGGGATGCGCTCGGTGTCCGGATATCGGGCGCCGTCAACATCTCGGCCTATCTCCTCACCGCACCTTCATTTCTCGACGATGTGCGTGCGCTGATCCGTGCCAGCGGCCTCGCGCCCCGGCGGCTCATTTTCGAGATTACGGAATCCGCGGCAATGACCGACGCGCAGGTGGCCATCGCGGCTTTGCATGAGTTCAAGGCGATGGGCATCGGTATCTCGCTGGACGATTATGGCACCGGCCAATCGACGCTGAGCTACCTCAAGAAGCTCCCCTTGGACGAACTCAAGATCGATCGCAGCTTCGTCCAGTTCGCGCACCGGAATCGTAGCGATGGCGTGCTGGTGCGATCGACGATCGAGCTGGCCCATGAACTCGGGCTCAAGGTCGTGGCTGAAGGTGTCAACGACGACGAGTGCCTCGCCTTCCTGCGCGCCGCGCGCTGCGACCTCGCACAGGGCTATTTCATCAGCAAGCCAGTCGACGCCGCCGCCATCGCGCACCTGCTGGCACAGCCCCGGACGAAGGTCGCCTAGCTGTCATTGCCCTGGGCGTGGCGACGCGGATCGATCGTGCACCGGCCGCTTCGGCCGAATTCGTGAACTCAACCGCGATCCACAATGATTCAACCGTCCCCCGCGAGCGGCTACCCTCCGCAACATGCCGCAGCGCTCGCCCTCCACCCTGCCATGCCACCTGCTGCGCCACGTCCCAATGCGCGACGCGCGCCACGCGCTGTTGGACGGGCGCCCGATATCGCCCGCCCGCACCGACTACAGCCTGCGAAAAAACGCCATGTATTCGCATAATTCCATAGTATCGCGCCAATATCGCGTACCAATTATGCGCGCCAATGCCAGCAAAACGCCCAGCAGCGCCGCGTTGGAAACGGCCGCCCCTTCTCCGCGCCACTTGCGCCACCCCGCGTCAACCTCCCACGAAAGCGACCCCCCATCGCCTCGCAAAATTGCCCTTTTACTTGGCGCCACCCGTGGGATTCACCGCGCGAATACTCGGCCCACCGCCCCACGTGCTCCAACAACGGCCCGCCGCAAACGCGCAACAAAATGCCGTAGCGGGTTGCGATGCCGCATCATTCGGTCCAAGGCCGCGCGTGAAATGACCAGTCGCCCCCTCACCCTCTACGGGAAGATCTGGGCCGCGCACGTCGTCGAGAAGCGCGACGACGGCACCTGCCTGATCTTCATCGATCGCCACCTCGTCCATGAGGTCACCAGCCCCCAGGCGTTCGACGGCCTGCGTGCCGCCGGTCGCACGGTGCGGCGCCCCGACCTCACGCTGGCGGTGCCCGACCATAATCTGCCGACCACGCCGCGCGTCGACGCCGCCGGCCACGAACTGCCGATCGCCGACCCCGAGAGCGCCGCGCAATTGAACGCGCTGCGACGCAATGCGCCGGCCTATGGCATCGACTATATCGACGCGCTCGCGCCCGAGCAGGGCATCGTCCATGTCGTCGGCCCCGAACAGGGCTTCACCCTGCCCGGCACCACCTTGGTGTGCGGCGACAGCCACACCGCCGCGCATGGCGCGCTCGGCGCGCTGGCCTTCGGCATCGGTACCTCCGAGGTAGAGCATGTACTGGCGACGCAGACGTTGCTGCTCACGCCCGCGAAGACGATGGAAGTGCGCATCGACGGCACGCTCGGCCATGGCGTGTCGCCCAAGGATGTCGTGCTCGCGGTGATCGGCAAGATCGGCGCGGCCGGCGGCACCGGCCATGTCATCGAATATACCGGCGAGGTGATCCGCGCCATGTCGATCGAGGGCCGACTGACCGTCGCCAACATGTCGATCGAGGCCGGCGCGCGCGCCGGGCTGGTCGCGCCCGACGACAAGACCTACGCCTATCTCAAGGGTCGCCCGATGGCACCGACCGGCGCCGAGTGGGACGCCGCGCTGGCATGGTGGAAGACGCTGCCGACCGATGCCGGCGCGACCTATGACCGCGTCGTCACGCTCGACGCCGCCGACATCGCGCCGTCGCTGACCTGGGGCACCAGCCCCGAGGACGTCGTCCAGATCACCGATATCGTACCCGATCCCGACAGCTTCGCCGACCCGTCGAAACGCGCGGCCGCACGCAAGTCGCTCGACTATATGGGGCTGACGCCGGGCACCGCGATGCGCGACGTGACGATCGGCCATGTCTTCATCGGCAGTTGCACCAACAGCCGGATCGAGGATCTGCGCGCCGCCGCCGATGTCGCGCGCGGTCGCCATGTCGCGGCGGGCGTGCGCGCGCTGGTCGTGCCGGGCTCGGGGCTGGTCAAGCGCCAGGCCGAAGCCGAGGGGCTCGACCGCGTCTTTCTCGACGCCGGTTTCGAGTGGCGCGAGCCGGGCTGCTCGATGTGCCTGGCGATGAATCCCGACAAGGTACCGCCCGGCGAACGCTGCGCTTCCACTTCGAATCGGAATTTCGTAGGACGGCAGGGACCGGGCGCCCGCACGCACCTGTTGTCGCCGGCGATGGCGGCAGCGGCGGCGGTCACCGGCCGGCTCGCCGATGTCCGCGAGCTGATGAGGGGAGAATGACATGAAGCGCGCACTGACCTTGCTGATCATGGGCACCATTTTCAGCGGCGTCGCCGCCTGGGCGATGACCGGCGCCCGCCCCGTTTCCGCGCAGACCGCGCCATCGCGATGAAGGCAGTCACCCGCGTCACCGGCCGCGCCTATCCATGGGGCGCGAAGAACGTTGATACCGACGTGATCATCCCGGCGCACTGGCTCAAGACGATCACGCGCACGGGCCTTGGCCGCGGCGCTTTCGAGACGGTGCGCGCCGAACCCGGCAACATCTTCGACGATCCGCGTTACGCCGGATCGCCGATCCTCATCGCCGGCGACAATTTCGGCTGCGGATCGAGCCGCGAGCATGCCGCCTGGGCGCTCGCCGACATGGGCATCACCGCGGTCATCGCGCCGAGCTTCTCGGACATCTTTTCGGGCAACGCCTTCAAGAACGGCATCGTCACCGTCGTGCTGCCGCAGGCGGCGATCGACCGGCTGATCGAGGTCGCGGAAAGTCAGCCGATCACCGTCGATCTCGAGACGATGAGCGTCACCACGCCGTTCCAGGATCGCTTTCCGTTCGAAATGGACGCGTTTCGTCGCCAATGCCTGATGGAAGGGCTGGACGAGATCGGCTTGACGCTGGCAAGGGATACCGCGATTTCGAAATTCGAGGCGATGCTGCACGAGCAACGCCCATGGATCGAGCGAAGGAGCGGACATGAAGGGCTTGTTGTCGAAGGCGCCGGGCGGACCTGAAACACTAATTCTCGACGACCTGCCCGATCCGGTGGCAGGTCCGGGGCAAGTGGTGGTCGCGGTTCGGGCCTGTTCGATCAACTATCCCGACGTCCTGATCATCGAGGACAAATATCAGTTCAAGCCCGCACGCCCGTTCGCGCCCGGCGGCGAGATCGCCGGCGTGGTCGAGAGCGTCGGCGAGGGTGTATCGGACTGGAAGCCCGGCGACCGCGTGATCGGCATGGTCGGCCATGGCGGGCTGGTCGAGAAGGTCGTGGTCGAGGCCACCAAGCTCTACCACCTGCCCGAGGGCCGCAGCTTCGCCGAGGGTGCCTCGCTGATCCTGACCTATGGCACGACGATCCACGCGCTGCTCGACCGCGGGCACCTGATCGAGGGCAATAACCTGCTCGTGCTCGGCGCGGCCGGCGGCGTCGGCCTTGCCGCGATCGAGCTCGGCAAGGCATTCGGCGCGCGCGTCGTCGCCGCCGTCTCGTCCGAGGAAAAGGCCGCCGTCGCACGCGATGCCGGCGCCGACGAAACCATCGTCTATGGCCGCGCGCCGTTCGACAAGGAGCAGTCCAAGGCGCTCGCCGAGCAGTTCAAGGCCGCCGGCGGCCGCGAAGGCTTCGACGTGATCTACGATCCGGTCGGCGGCGACTATGCCGAGCCCGCGCTGCGCTCGATCGGCTGGGAGGGGCGCTATCTCGTCGTCGGCTTCCCCGCCGGCATCCCGCGCCTGCCGCTCAACCTGACGCTGCTCAAGAGCTGCGACGTGTGCGGCGTGTTCTGGGGCGCCTTCGCGGCGCGCGATCCCAAGGCCAATGCCGCACATGTCGCGCGACTGTTCCGGCTGTGGAAGGACGGCAGGATCGCGCCGCGCGTCACCGAGGTCTTCCCGTTCGCGCGCGGCGGCGACGCCATCGCCAAGATGGCGGCGCGTGGCGCGATCGGGAAACTCGTCGTCGAGGTCTCGTCTTAACCCCCTTCCCTATCGCGGGTCGGCGCCCTATCTCCACAGCGAGTTTCAAGACCCACGGGGAGCCTTCATGACCACCTTCGACGATCGCGAGCGCGGATTCGAGGCAAAGTTCGCGCATGACGAGGAGATGGCGTTCCGCGTCACCGCGCGCCGCAACCGCCTGCTCGGCAACTGGGCCTCGGGCCTGATGAAGCTGACGCCGGAAGAGGCCGACGCCTATGCCAAGGCGGTGGTCCAGGCCGAGTTCGAGGAAGCCGGTGACGAGGATGTCATCCGCAAGCTGTTCGGCGACCTGACCGCCGCCGGCGTCGAGATCGACGATGCCGCGGTGCGCCGCGCGCTGGAGGAACAGACCATCGAAGCGCGGCGCCAGCTGATGGAAGCGAAGTAACCGCGATGGCGATGGCAGCCACCGAGATCGAGGCGCTGATCGTC
Source organism: Sphingomonas sp. (assembly GCA_041659925.1). Classification (GTDB taxonomy): domain Bacteria; phylum Pseudomonadota; class Alphaproteobacteria; order Sphingomonadales; family Sphingomonadaceae; genus Sphingomonas. The sequence continues at coordinate 24,581 of JBAZXI010000037.1, read as the reverse complement.
GCGGGCATCCCCGATGCGCGCGTCGAGATCACCGATCTGGCGGGCGATGGCGATCATTATGCCGCGCGCGTCGTCGCCGAGAGCTTTCGCGGTGTCTCGCGCGTCGAGCGCACGCGCCGGGTTTATGGGGCGCTTGGCGGTCGGATGGGCGGCGTCCTGCATGCGCTCCAGCTCACCACAGCCGTGCCCGAGTAGAGGAGTATGACCATGACCGACGACGCCCAGGCACGTATTGCCGATATCGTGAGCAAGAACGACGTGGTGCTGTTCATGAAGGGCAGCCCGCTATTTCCGCAATGCGGCTTTTCGAGCCGCGCGGTGGCGATTCTCAACCATCTCGAAGTCGAGTTCGACAGCGTCGACGTGCTGCAGGACCAGGGCGTGCGCCAGGGGATCAAGGAATTCTCCGACTGGCCGACCATCCCGCAGCTCTACGTCAAGGGCGAGTTCGTCGGCGGCTCCGACATCATGATGGAAATGTACGAGAGCGGCGAACTGGCGGAGCTCTTCAAGCACTGAGATCAAGCGAGGCCGGGGCGGACGGACCAGCGCGCGTTGGGAGCATCGCACCGGGCCGTCCTGCTGAAGCGTGAAACGCTCGGCATGTCGACAGTGTTGCAGGCCGCGTGCCAGTTGTTGCCAGTCACGCAAATCCGCGGGTTTCGATGGTTAACGGTCACAACCGGGCGCCGGGCGATGTAAGATTTCCCGACAGATATTGGCCTTCCCCGCTGCCCGGCTTAGGGAGCACAGCATGACATCGTCCCGTACCGGTGGCCGCATCCTGGTCGACCAGCTCGTCGCACAAGGTTGCGACCGGATCTTCACCGTCCCCGGCGAGAGTTTTCTCGCCGTGCTCGACGCGCTGCACGACACGCCCGAGATCAATCTGGTGGTGTGCCGCCAGGAGGGTGGCGTCGGCTATATGGCGTGCGCCGACGGCGAGATGACCGGGCGGCCGGGCATCGCCTTCGTCACGCGCGGCCCCGGCGCGACCAACGCCTCGATCGGCGTGCATGTCGCAATGCAGGATTCGGTGCCGATGATCCTGTTCATCGGCGATGTCGACCGCGGCACGCGCGACCGCGAGGCGTTCCAGGAAATCAATTTCGAGGCGATGTTCGCACCCATCGCCAAATGGGCGGCGCGGATCGACGATGCGCGGCGCATCCCTGAATATGTCGCGCGCGCCTATGCGACGGCGATGAGCGGGCGGCCCGGGCCGGTCGTGCTGGCGTTGCCCGAGGACATGCTGCTCGATGCCGTCGAGGCGATCGACCGGCCACGCGCCAAGCGGGTGACGCAGGCGGCGAATCCGATCGAGATGGCCGCGCTGGCCGGCGTCCTGGGCGAAGCGACCAACCCCGTCGCGATCATCGGCGGTGCCGGCTGGGACGCGGCCGCGTCCACGCTGTTCACCGAATGGGCCGAGCGCTGCAACCTGCCGGTGGTCGCGGCCTTCCGGCGCCAGGACGCCGTCCCCAACCTCTCGCCGGTTTATGCCGGCAATCTCGGCTACGGCCCCAACCCCAGGGTCGTCCAGCGGATCAAGAACGCCGATGTGCTGCTCGTGGTCGGCGCGCGGCTCGGCGAGGCGACCACCGATGGCTATACGCTGGTGACACCGGACCATCCCGGCCAGCTTCTCGTCCACGTCCATCCGGACCCCGAAGCACTCGGCCAGGTCTACCGCGCCGACCTTGCGATCTGCGCCGACATGGCGAGCTTCGCCGATGCGGCGCTCGCGATCGACACGCCCGAACCCGGCTTTGGCGGCGACGCGGCGCACGCCGATTGGGAAGCCTGGTCCACCCCCGCCCCACGCGACGTGACGCTCGACCTCGGACAATGCGTCGCGACGATGCGCGCGGCGCTGCCCGGCGACACGATCATCTGCAACGGCGCCGGCAATTATTCCGGCTGGTGGCATCGCTACTGGGCCTATGGCGCGAACGATTGCCAGCTGGCACCGACCGCCGGGGCGATGGGCTACGGCGTACCCGCGGCGACCGCCGCCGCGCTGCGCCATCCCGACCGGCAGGTCGTCGCGCTGGCCGGCGACGGTTGTTTCCTGATGAACGGCCAGGAACTCGCCACCGCTGTCGCGCACGGTGCCGAGATGCTGGTGCTGGTGATCGACAATGGCGGTTACGGCACGATCCGCATGCACCAGGAGCGCGAATTTCCGGGGCGTGTGTCGGGCACCGAACTCGCCAATCCCGACTTCGCCGCGCTCGGCCGCGCTTATGGTTGCTGGGCGGAGACGGTCGAAACGACGGCCCAGTTCGCGCCCGCCCTGGCCCGCGCGATGGGCGAACGCGGCGTGCGGCTGCTGCACCTCAAGACCGATATCGACGTGACGACCCCGGCGACGACGCTCACCGCGATCCGCGCACGGTAGACACGAAAAAGGCCGCCCCGGTTTCGGAGCGGCCCTTCGCGAGACGAAAATCGCTTCGGCGCGTCAGATGTCGTCGCCGAGCGCGCCCTTGACCTTGCCGACGAACTGCTGGGCCTTGCCCTTGACTTCCTGACCGGCGCCCTCGTCGCGCGTGGCGGGGTCATTGCTCTGCTGCTTGACCTTGCCGATCGCCTCGTTGACATTGCCTTTGATCTTGTCGGTGAGTTCACCCATGTCGAAGCTCCTTGATGTCGTGACGGTACCGGGGGCTGGCACCTACTTCTGCGTAGAGAACGGCCGGTCTTCCAATGGGTTCCGCGCGGTGCCTGATGGTTGAGCGCACCACGCCGATCACCGACGGAGAGCGCGCCTGGCTCGACCGGCTGGTAATGCCGCTGCCGCGCGGGGCGACGATCCTCGATCTCGGCTGCGGTGCCGGCGAGCCGATCGACCGCTATCTCATCGATCGCGGCTTCCAGATCGTCGGAATCGACCATCGCGCGCCGTTGATCGACCTGGCGCGCACGCGCTTCCCGCGCCAGCGCTGGATCCTTGGCGACATGCGCACGGTCATGCTCGATGAGGACTTCGCGGCCATATTGGCCTGGGAAAGCCTGCATCTGCTGTCACGCACCGACCAGGCGGCGATGGCGGAGCGCGTCGCCGGATGGCTGAAACCGGGCGGGCGCCTGCTGTTCAGCGTGCTGCCGGTCGAGCAGGACGATCTCGACGGCTTTCGCCCCGGATCACGCTTTCGCGACGATCTCAGCGCCGCCGACTATAGCAGCGCGCTGACCCGGCGCGGGCTGATCGAACTCGTGCACGTCGAGAATGATCGATCGTGCAAGGGCGCCGCGGTCTGGCTGATCCGCAAGCCGTGAAGCGTTAACCCACCACCTTTGCAAGGAATGCGAGCGCGGCGCGCCAGTTCGCCTCGGCGCCTTTCGGGTCCTTGGCCGCGATCAACGTCGATGACCCATGGATGCCGGTTTCCGGGACATATTGTTGCGCCTTGCCGCCCGGCACCGCGCCGGCGATCGCCCTTGCGGCGGCGATCTCGGCCGGCGTGCTCGCCGAGGTGACGAAGACCGGCACCGTCACCGCCGCGGCGGCATGCTCGACCAGCTGCTTGTCGTCGAAATACTCGCCGGGCGAGAATGACAGGATCGCACGTACTTCGCCCGGATTTGCCACGGCAAGCGGGAACACGAGCGAGGCGGAATAGCTGCTTCCCCACAGCACCACCGGCAGCTTCTGCCTTTCCGCCCAGGTGAGCGCGGTCTGCAAATCCTGCTGCGCCTCGAGATAATCCGGCTTCCGCGTCAGCGCGGCGGCGGTCTCGTTCAAGCCGTACAACCCGCCCCCGGCGCGCGCGTCGACTGCCAGCGCCGTATAGCCCGCCGCGGCGAGGCGCGGTGCGATCGTGGCATATTCGTCCTTGCTCGACCCGGCCTGGTGAAACAGCAGGATCAGCGCCTTGGGCTTCTCCGCATCGTAACGCCTGGCGAACACGGTGAGACCGTCGCCCGCGCGGAAGGTCATCGCGACCGGCGCCGCGACGGCCGGACTTGCGGTGGCGACCGGTGCCGAGCCGTTGTTCGCGGGGGACTGACCGCAGCCGGCAAGCAGGACCGCGCAAAACAGGATGGCGCCGCGCATCAGATCAACCCCGCGAGCGGGCTCGACGGGTCGGCATAGCGCCTTTTGCCCATTCGGCCGGCAAGATAGGCAAGACGCCCGCCCTCGACCCCGAATTTCATCGCCCGGGCCATCATGATCGGGTCCCTCGCCTCGGCAATCGCGGTGTTCATCAGCACACCATCGCAACCAAGTTCCATTGCCGCCGCCGCGTCGGAAGCGGTGCCGACCCCGGCATCGACCAGCACCGGCACGCTCGCGCCTTCGACGATCAGGCGGATCGTCACCTGGTTCTGAATGCCGAGGCCCGAGCCGATCGGCGCGCCGAGCGGCATGATCGCAACCGCGCCGACATTCTCCAGCCGCTTCGCCGCGATCGGATCATCGACGCAATAGACCATCGGCTTGAAACCTTCATTGGCGAGAATCTCGCAGGCGCGCAGCGTCTCGACCATGTCGGGGTAAAGCGTCTTGGCCTCACCCAGCACCTCGAGCTTGACCAGATCCCAGCCGCCGGCCTCGCGCGCGAGCCGCAGCGTGCGAATCGCGTCCTCGGCGGTGAAGCACCCGGCGGTATTGGGCAGATAGGTCACGCGCTTCGGGTCGATGAAGTCGGTCAGCATCGGCGCGCCGGGGTCGGTGACGTTGACGCGCCGCACCGCGACGGTGACGATCTCCGCCCCCGATGCCTCGACCGCGGCGGCGTTCTGCGCGAAATCCTTGTACTTGCCGGTGCCGACGATCAGCCGCGACCGGAAGGTCTTGCCGGCGACGGTCCAGCTGTCGTCGGCCAGCGTCGCGGCATGATCGCCGCCGCCGACGAAATGGACGATCTCGAGTTCGTCGCCATCCTCGACGAGCACCTGGCCCAGCGTCGAGCGCGGAACGACCGAGAGGTTGCGTTCGACCGCCACCTTTTCCGGATTGAGGCCAAGGTCGGTGGCCAGTGCGGCGATCGTCAGGCCCGCGCTAACGCGCCGATGCTCGCCGTTGATGGTGATCGTGACAGTGCCGTCGCTATGCATTCGTCAACCTTTTTCCGTTCGCTTCGTGCGATGTCGAGAAGCTCATGGCGGAGCATGCCGTTGGATACGTGTCTCGACTTCGCTCGACACGAACGGCTAGAACGCGCAGCAGATATGGTGTTCGTTCCCATGTCGCAACCGAAAGGCCCGACTTGTCCGAAACGATATTCGTCCTCAACGGCCCGAACCTCAACCTGCTGGGTACGCGGGAGCCCGAAATCTACGGCGCCGACACGCTCGACGATATCGCGGGCCAGCTCGAGGACCGCGCGCGCGCGCTCGATCTGGAGATCGACATGCGCCAATCGAATCATGAGGGCCATCTGGTCGACTGGCTGCACGAGGCGCAGGCGACCGGGGCGAAGGCGGTATTGCTCAATGCCGGTGCCTTCACGCACACCTCGATCGCGCTGCATGATGCGATCAAGGGCATCAGGACGCCGGTAATCGAGGTGCATCTTTCCAACCCGCACACCCGCGAATCCTTCCGTCACATCAGCTATGTCGGCCGGGCGGCGAAGGGAACCGTCGCCGGGTTCGGCGCGCTTTCCTATCTGCTGGCGCTTGAAGCGGCGTCGCGCTTCTGACAGGACGCGCGCCCAACAAGGGAGAACAAGGTCGCATGACCGACAAAGAACATTCCAGCGCGATGCAGGTCGATATCGATCTGGTCCGCCAACTCGCCGAAATGCTCGACGCGACGGCGCTGACCGAGATCGAGGTCGAGCATGGCGACCGCCGCATCCGCGTTGCGCGCAAGGCGGCGAGCGTCGCCGCGCCGGTGACCTACGCCCCGGCACCTGCCGCAGCCGCCGCGCCCGTCGCCGTGGCCGCGGTACCCGAGTCGCCCGCCCCCACCCCCGGCGCCAATGCCGTGAAATCACCGATGGTCGGCACCGTCTATCTTTCGGCCGATCCCAGTGCAGCACCGTTCGTCAGCGTCGGCGCGCGCGTCGCGGCCGGCGACACGTTGCTGATCGTCGAGGCGATGAAGGTGATGAACCCGATCGTCGCGCCGACCGCCGGCACTGTGAAGGCCGTGCTGGTCGAGAACGGCCAGCCGGTCGAGTTCGACCAACCGCTCGTCGTCGTCGAATAGCGGCGCCGACATGGCCGAGATCAAGAAGCTGCTGATCGCCAATCGCGGCGAGATCGCGCTGCGCATTCACCGCGCGTGCCACGAAATGGGCATCAAGACCGTCGCGGTGCATTCCACCGCCGACACCGAGGCGATGCATGTGCGCCTTGCCGACGAGGCGATCTGCATCGGCCCGCCATCGGCAACCGAGAGCTATCTCAACATCCCCAACATCATCTCGGCGGCGGAAATCTCCAACGCCGATGCGATCCACCCCGGCTATGGCTTCCTTAGCGAGAATGCCAAGTTCGCCGACATCGTCGAGGCGCACGACCTGATCTTCGTCGGGCCCAAGCCCGAGCATATCCGCACGATGGGCGACAAGGTCGAGGCCAAGCGCACCGCCGGCGCGCTCGGCCTGCCGCTGGTGCCGGGTTCGGACGGCGCGATCAGCGATGTCGCCGAGGCGAAGAAGCTTGCCGCCGAGATCGGCTATCCGGTGATCATCAAGGCCGCCTCCGGCGGCGGCGGGCGCGGCATGAAGGTCGTCAACGACCCCGAGAGCCTCGAAACGCAGATGCAGCAGGCGGGCAGCGAGGCCAAGGCGGCGTTTGGCGACGCGACCGTCTACATGGAGAAATATCTCGGCAACCCGCGCCACATCGAATTCCAGGTGTTCGGCGACGGCAAGGGCAATGCGATCCATCTCGGCGAGCGCGACTGCTCGTTGCAGCGCCGCCACCAGAAGGTGCTGGAAGAAGCCCCCTCCCCCGTCATCACGCCCAATGAGCGCGAGCGCATGGGCGGGATCGTCGCGCGGGCGATGGCCGACATGGGCTATCGCGGCGCCGGGACGATCGAGTTCCTGTGGGAAGACGGCGAGTTCTATTTCATCGAGATGAACACCCGGTTGCAGGTCGAGCATCCGGTGACCGAGGCGATCACCGGCCTCGACCTGGTGCGCGAGCAGATCCGCATCGCGGAAGGGCATCCGTTGACGCTGCGACAGGAAGACGTGCAGTTCCGCGGCCATGCGATCGAATGCCGCATCAACGCCGAGGACCCGCGCACCTTCGCGCCCTCGCCCGGGCTGGTGAAGCAGTATCACGCCCCCGGCGGCATGAACGTGCGCGTCGATAGCGGGCTCTATGCCGGCTACAAGGTGCCGCCTTATTACGACAGCATGATCGCCAAGCTGATCGTTTATGGCACCACGCGCCAGGGCGCGATCCGCCGCTTGCGGCGCGCGCTGGAGGAATATGTCATCGAGGGGATGAAGACCACGATCCCGCTGCACCAGGCGTTGATCGAGGATCCCGAATTCCTCGAGGGGCAGTATACGATCAAATGGCTCGAGGAGTGGCTGGCCAGGCAATAGCCGTAAGAAGAAGGGCGGCCGCCGCGCCGCCCGCATTCCAGCGAGAGCGGAACGAAATGGGGGGCGGAGGCATGATACGCAGGATTGTCGGCTGGCTCGCGCTGATCATCGGCATTGCCTTCGCGGCGCTGCTCCTGTTCGGCCGTACCCCCGACACCGACCCGGTCGCGATGCGCGCCAAATATGGCGCGCCGCCATCGCAGTTCATCGATATCGGCAACGGCCTGACGATCCACGTCCGCGACACCGGCCCACGCGATGCGCCGGCGATCGTGCTGCTGCACGGGTCCAATTCCTCGCTGCAGACCTGGGATGAATGGGCGGCACGGCTCGATCGTCGCTGGCGCGTCATCCGCTTCGACCTGCCCGGGCATGGACTGACCGGCCCGCACCCGCAGCGTGACTATAGCGCCGCCGGGTTCGATGATGCGGTCGATCGCGTCACGCGCAAACTCGGCGTCGAGCGCTTCGCGCTGGCGGGCAATTCGATGGGCGGCTGGGTCGCCTGGACCTATGCCGCGGCGCATCCCGAGCGCGTTTCACGGCTGATCCTTGTCGATGCCGCGGGCGCGCCCGAAACCGCCAAACGCTCGCTGCCGATCGGCTTTCGTATCGTCCAGACTCCCGTGCTGCGCGATATCACCAAGTTCGTCACGCCGCGCAGCATGATCGAACAGAGCCTGCACCAGTCCGTGTCGAACCAGGCGATCGTCACACCCACGGCGATCGATCGCTACTGGGAGCTGCTGCGCTATCCCGGCAATCGCCAGGCGACGCTCGACCGTTTCGCGACGCGCCAGTCGCCCGCCACGCCCGCCGCCATGGCCCGTCTCACCATGCCGGTGCTGATCCTGTGGGGCGCGGAGGATAAATTGATCCCGCTCGCCTCGGGCAAGTGGTTCGCGGCACATATTCCGGCCAGTCGGCTGATCGTCTACCCGCATATCGGCCATGTGCCGATGGAAGAGGCGGCCGATGCCAGCGCCACCGACGTCGACAGCTTTCTGAAGCAAGCAGAGGTTCCGGTCACCGCCAGCGCCAAGGAGTAAGGTCAGCCATGTTCATCGGCCATTACGCCCCCGCCTTCATCGCCGCGACCTCGCGGCGCTCGCCGCGCCTCGGCACGCTGTTCGTCGCCGCGCAGCTGGCCGACATCAGCTTCTTCTCGCTGCTGCTGTTGAACATCGAGCATCTGCGACTCGTGCCCGGCGCGACGACCATGAACCCGATGGACCTGTACGACATGCCCTGGGACCATAGCCTGGTCGGGGCGCTTGGCTGGGCGCTGGGGTTCGGGCTCGTCATCCGCCTGCTCGGGCGCGACTGGACGGCGGCGGCGATCGGCGCGGCGGTGGTGCTGTCGCACTGGTTCATCGATCTGCTCGTCCATCGCCCCGACCTGACGCTCGCCGGCGCACCGCCCGCCTTCGGCTTCGGCCTGTGGAATTATCCGGCGATCGAAGTCCCGCTCGAACTGCTCTTCGCCTTTGGCGGGCTGTGGTTGTTCGTGTCGCGCACGACCGCGATCGGCGCGGCGGGGCGCTGGTCTCCCATAATGCTGGCGATCGGCATGGCTGCGCTTCAGGCGGTCAACTGGCTGTCTCCCCAGCCCACCGCCATCATCGATCCCGCCCCCGCGTCGACCGGTGTGCTCGGCCTGCTCGCCTACGGCTTGCTCAGCCTGCTCGCCTGGTGGGTGGCGCGAACGCGGCAATTGTCCTAGCCCCAGCATTCGTCAACCGGGGGGAGACTTTATGGGGCTGGTCGAAACGCTTAGGACGCTGACCGGATCGCAGCGCAGCGCGATCTGGGCGAGCTATCTCGGCTGGACGCTCGATGCGTTCGATTTCTTCCTGCTGGTGTTCATGTTCAAGGCGATCGGCGCGGAATTCCATGCCGAGACCGGGACGGTGCTCGAACTGGGCTTCCTGACGCTGGCCGCGCGACCGTTCGGCGCCTTCTTCTTCGGCTGGCTCGCCGACCATTATGGCCGCCGCCCGGTGATGATGGCGGTGATCCTGCTATTCTCCTTCTTCTCCTTCGCCTCGGGCTTCGCGACGAGCCTGCCGATGCTGTTCGTCATCCGTGGGCTGTTCGGCTTCGCGATGGGCGGCGAATGGGGGATCGGCGCGAGCCTGGTGATGGAAAGCGTGCCCGCCCGGCTGCGCGGCCCGGTGTCGGGCCTCCTGCAATCGGGCTACCCGTCGGGCTTCTTCCTCGCCAGCCTGACCTATTATCTGTTCTTCGATCAGATCGGCTGGCGCGGCATGTTCATGATCGGGATCGTGCCGGCGATCCTCGTCTTCCTGATCCGCATACATGTCGATGAGAGCCCGGCCTTCGAGAAGCGCCGTGCACATCGCAAGCCCAACCCGTTCGCCGAACTGGCGAAGAACTGGCGGATCGCGCTGTACCTCGTCGTGCTGATGACGGCGTTCAACTTCTTCAGCCACGGCACGCAGGACGTCTATCCGCTGTTCCTGCAGAAGCAGCATGGCTTCGACACGCACACCACCGGCATGCTCACGATCGTGATGAACATCGGCGCGATCATCGGCGGAATCAGCTTTGGCTTCTGGTCGGAGCATATCGGCCGCAAGCGCGCGATCATCATCGCCGCGCTGCTCGCGCTGCCCTTCATCCCGCTCTGGGCGTTCAGCAGCACGCCGCTGATGCTCGGCATCGGCGCCTTCTTCATGCAGGTCGCGGTGCAGGGCGCCTGGGGGATCGTGCCGGTGCATCTCAACGAACTGTCGCCGGCGCTGGTACGTGGCATGTTCCCCGGCTTCGCCTATCAGCTCGGCAACCTCATCGCCTCGCGCAACGGCCCGTTGCAGGGCTGGATCGCGAAGACGCATGACGGCAATTACGGCCTCGCACTCGCGCTGGTCGCGGGGGTGACGGTGGTCGTGCTGGTGATCTGGACGGCTGTCGGGCCGGAACGGCGCGACGTCGATTTCGTGGCGGAGGCGGACGCGTGAAGGCGACGATCTGGCACAACCCGCGCTGCTCCAAGTCGCGTCAGGCGCTGGCGATCCTCAACGAGACGCCCGGCGTGGAGGTCGAGATCGTGGAGTATCTCAAGCACCCGCCGACGCGGGAGAAGCTGGCAGCGCTTTACGCCCGTGCCGGCATGACGCCGCGCGACGGCCTGCGCACCGGCGAGGACGGCGCGAAGGCGCTGAAGGGCGCGAGCGACGATACGATCCTCGACGCGATGGCCGCCGACCCGATCCTGATCGAGCGCCCGCTGGTCGAGACCGACAAGGGCGTACGGCTCGGGCGGCCACCGGAGAAGGTGCGGGAGATATTGTAGGTCGGGGATGAGAGCCGGTGGGTTCAGGCCCTTAAACGGGAGCGCAGACGCCTCACTCTCCCCTCCCTTTCAGGGAGGGGCAAGAAAGGGGCCGACCCGCGCGACGCCATGGCAAATTTGCGCGCCATCGCACTAGCCCGCTCGCCCGCCCGCCGCTAAGGGCAGCGACATGAGCCAGATCACCCCTGAGATCGTCGCCCAGCACGGCCTGTCCCCGGAAGAATATGAGCGTGTGCTCCACGCCATGGGGCGCGAGCCCAATCTCACCGAGCTCGGCATCTTCTCGGTGATGTGGTCCGAGCATTGCAGTTACAAATCGTCGCGCATCCACCTCAAGAAGCTGCCGACCACCGGCCCGCAGGTGATCTGCGGCCCGGGCGAGAATGCCGGCGTGGTCGATATCGGTGACGGCCAGGCGGCGATCTTCAAGATGGAGAGCCACAACCACCCGTCCTATATCGAGCCCTATCAGGGCGCGGCGACGGGCGTCGGCGGCATCCTGCGCGACGTCTTTACGATGGGCGCGCGGCCGGTCGCCAACATGAATGCGCTGCGCTTCGGCCGGCCCGACCACCCCAAGATGCGCCACCTCATCGCCGGCGTCGTCCATGGTATCGGCGGCTATGGCAATTGCGTCGGCGTGCCGACGGTCGGCGGCGAGGTCAATTTCCACAAGGCCTATGACGGCAACATCCTGGTCAACGCGATGACCGTCGGCGTCGCCGAGACCAACAAGATCTTCTATTCCGCCGCCTCGGGCGTGGGCAATTCGATCGTCTATGTCGGCTCCAAGACCGGGCGCGACGGCATTCACGGCGCGACCATGGCCTCGGCCGATTTCTCCGAGGATTCGGAAGAGAAGCGCCCGACCGTGCAGGTCGGCGATCCGTTCACCGAAAAGCTGCTGATCGAGGCGTGCCTCGAACTGATGGCGTCGGACGCGATCGTCGCGATCCAGGACATGGGCGCCGCCGGGCTGACCTCCTCCTCGGTCGAGATGGCGTCGAAGGGCGGCGTCGGCATCCAGCTCGACATGGACGCGGTGCCGTGCCGCGAAACCGGCATGACGCCTTACGAAATGATGCTGAGCGAAAGCCAGGAGCGCATGCTCATGGTGCTCAAGCCCGGCCGCGAGGACTTCGCCGAAGCCATCTTCAAAAAGTGGGAGCTCGATTTCGCGGTCATCGGCCATGTCACCGATACGGGCCGCATGGTGCTGACCTTCAAGGGCGAGACCGTCGCCGACATCCCGCTCGGCCCGCTCGCCGACGATGCGCCGGCCTATGACCGGCCCTGGGTGAAGACCCCGCCGCCGGCGCCGCTGACCAACGTGCCCGAGACGAGCGACATCGCCGCCGACCTGCTCACGCTGATGGGCTCGCCCGACATCGCCTCGCGGCGCTGGATCTGGGAGCAATATGATTACAGCGTCGGCGCCGATACGGTGCAGCGCCCCGGCGGCGACGCCGCCGTGGTGCGCGTCCATGGCACCGACAAGGGCCTGGCGATCACCACCGACTGCACGCCGCGTTATTGCTTCGCCGACCCCTATGAGGGCGGCAAGCAGGCGATCGCCGAGGCCTATCGCAACCTCAGCGCGGTCGGCGCTTTGCCGCTCGCCACCACCGACTGCATGAATTTCGGCAACCCGCAGCGGCCCGAGATCATGGGCCAGTTCGTCGGCTGCATCGAGGGCATGGCCGAGGCGTGCGCCGCGCTCGACTTCCCGATCGTCAGCGGCAACGTCTCGCTCTACAACGAAACCAAGAATGACGATGGCAGCGGCAGCGCGATCCTGCCGACCCCGGCGATCGGCGCGATCGGTCTGCTCGCCGACTGGTCGAAGAGCGCGACGATCGCCTTCAAGGGCACCGGCGACGTCGTCGTGCTGATCGGCACGCGCAGCGGGCATCTCGGCCAGTCGCTGTGGCTGCGCGAAGTGCACGGCCGCGAGGAAGGCCCACCACCGCCGGTCGACCTCGCCGCCGAGCGCCGCACCGGCGAGTTCGTGCGCGGCGCGATCGCCTCGGGCGCGCTGACCGCGGTGCATGACGTGTCCGATGGCGGCGTCGCGGTGGCGATCGCCGAGATGGCGCTGGCCGGCGGCTATGGCGCGATGCTGCATGCGCCGCTGCCGTGCGGCGTCGCCTGCTCGCTGTTCGGCGAGGACCAGGGGCTCTACATCGCGACGATCGCCGACCATGCGCTGCTCGACACGCTGTTCGCCGCCGGCGCGGCCGGCGTCGAGGTCGAGCGGATCGGGCGGACGATCGCCGACCGGCTGATCTTCGAGCTGCCCGACGACGACCATGTCGTGACGCTCGCGCAGCTGCGTGCCGCGCATGAAGGGTTTTTCCCGCAACTGATGGGGGACGCCGCGCAACCGCTTGGTTGACCGCGCGACGCGCGACACGCGCTACATCATGGCATTCAGGTTCTTCCAAAGGATGCCCGTCATGTTCCCGCTCCGTCGTGCCGCGCTCGCGCTGACTCTCGCCTTCGGCACCGCCATGCCGGGTGCCGCCACCCCGCCCCCGGCGCCGGTCGCCGATGCCGCCGCGATCGGCCCGGCGGTCGGCAGCCGCGTCGCGATGAACCTCGCGCTGACCGACAGCCAGGGCAAGGCGACCACGCTCACCCGCGTTGCCGGCGGCAAGCCGGTGATGATCGTGCTGTTTCGCTCGGCCGCCTGGTGCCCTTATTGCCAGGCGCAGCTAAAGGGCCTCGGCCCGGTCGCCGCCGCGGCGCAGGCCAGGGGCGTGCGCTTCATCGCGGTCAGCTACGACAAGCCCGAGACGCTCGCCGCCTTCGCCGCCAAGCAGGGCCTGACCTATCCGCTCTACAGCGATACCGGCAGCAGGATGATCGACGCGCTCAAATTGCGCGACCCGCAATACAAGGCCGACAGCATCGCTTTCGGCGTGCCCTATCCGACCACGCTGATGCTCGACCGCCGCGGGATCGTGAAGGCGAAATCGGTCGAGACCGACTATCGCATCCGCCCGACCCAGGCCGACCAGATCGCGATGATGGCGGCATTGTGAAGCGCCACGATTCGGCGTTACGCTGAGCCCATGCTCGACCACCCCGCAATCCCATGGCCCGGCCTGCCCGCGCTGCCCGATGCCGACCGGATCGCGCGCGCACAGGGCGTGCGCGACGAATTGCGCACGCGCCGCACCTGTCGCTATTTCAGCGACGCCGCCGTGCCGCGCGCGGTGATCGAAGCCGCGATCGAGGCGGCGGGCACCGCGCCGTCGGGCGCCAATCACCAGCCATGGCATTTCGCCGTGATCGGCTCCGCCGCCCGCAAGGCCGAGATCCGCGCCGCCGCGGAGGAGGAGGAACGTGCCTTTTACACCAGCAAGGCGAGCGCCGAGTGGATCGAGGCGCTGGCACCGCTCGGCACCGATGCCGACAAATCCTATCTCGCGGTCGCGCCCTGGCTGATCGTCATCTTCGGCCAGCGCCGTGGCGGGATAATGCCCGATGACGACCGGCAAAATTATTATGTGATGGAGAGCGTCGGCATCGCCACCGGCTTTCTGCTCGCCGCGCTCCACGCCGCCAATCTCGCGACGCTGACCCACACGCCCAATCCGATGCGCTTCCTCAACACGCTGTGCGGCCGCCCGGCAAACGAGAAGCCGGTGATGATCGTCGTCGCCGGCCATGCCGCGGCCGATGCCACCGTCCCGCTCCACGCACTGCGCAAGAAGCCATTGGAGCAAATCGCGAGCTGGCTGTGAGCGCGGGCTATTCGGGCACGCCGCTGGCAAAGAAGCTCGGTCTGAAGGGCGGCCAGCGCGCCTGGTTCGCCGACATGCCCGACACCGTCCGCGCCGAGATCGACCCCGCCGCGATCGGCCTCGTCATGCTGGACGGGCCAGATGCCGGCCTCGACGTGGCGCATGTCTTCGTCACCGCATACGCCGATCTCGAGCGGCACATCGCCCTGTTGCGCGATCGAATCGCCGTCGATGGCATGATCTGGGTGTCATGGCCCAAGAAAGCGTCAAAGGTCGCGACCGATATCGGCGAGGATGGCATCCGCGCGGTCGCGCTGCCGACGGGTCTGGTCGACGTGAAAGTTTGCGCGGTCGACCAAATATGGTCCGGATTGAAACTGGTCGTCCGAAAATCGCTGCGAACATCATAGACGCCGGCCGCCCGCCGCCATAGCGCTTCCCCTGGGGCCTGGGGGACTGCGTGAAGATCGGCTATACGAAATCGGGCTTCTGGCGCGGCATCGCCATTGCCACCACGCTGGCCGGCACGTTCGAGATCCTGGCGGCGATGCTGTTCGACATCCTCGCCGGCGGCACGCCGCTCGGGCTGCTCGACGGCATCGCCGCCGCGGCATGGCCAGCGCTCGACATGGGTGAAATCGCGACGGCGGTCGGCGGGCTGCTCATTCACTTCCTCATCACGCTGGTGATGGTCACGGCCTATTTCGGCGCCGCCGCGCTGATCCCGCAGCTCAATCGCCATTCGCGCCGCAGCGGCGTCGGCTACGGCCTGCTGCTGTGGATCGCGATGTACTGGATCGTCCTGCCGCACCGCTTCCCGACGATGTTCCCGATCCTCGACCTGCGCGAGGTCGGCGAGCAGCTGTTCGGCCATATCGCGCTGGTCGGCATGCCGATCGCCCATGTCGCCCGCATCGCGGCACGCTGGCGTGGGCCAGACGGGTGACTTTTTCGCGGGATCGCCTAGCAGCGTGGCATCATGATCGCGCGCAGCAAGAGTTCCCCGCAATGACCACCGCCCCCGCCCGGGTCGCCACGCTCGACGTGATCCGCGGCGTCGCGGTGATGGGCATCCTGCTGATGAACATCGTCGCCTTCGGCATGCCGCAGGCCGCCTATATGAACCCCGCCGCCTTCGGCGGCCACGGCGCGATCGACTATGGCATGTGGGCGGTCAACTTCGTGCTGGTCGACGGCAAGATGCGCGGGCTGTTCTCCTTCCTGTTCGGCGCCTCGATGCTGCTGGTGATCGAGCGGGCCGAGGCGAAGGGCGAGAATCCGGTGCGGGTGCATTATGCGCGGATGTCGTGGCTGTTCGTGTTCGGCCTCGCCCATCTCTACCTTATATGGTGGGGCGATATCCTCAATCACTATGCGCTGATCGGCGCGCTCGCCTATCCGTTCCGCAGGATGCCGCCCTACAAGCTGGTCATCGCCGCCGTCATCCTGATCGCGCTCGAGACGCTGCTGACCTCGACGATGATCGTGGACATCGCCCGGGCGCAGGCGGCGGTCGCCGCGCACACCGCCGACGCCGCGACGCTGCGGCAATATCATGGCTATATCGAATCGTTCGGCCGGCCCGATGCCGCGTTCCTCACGCGCGACATCGCCGCCCATCGCGGCGGCTATGCGGCGCTGTTCTTCAACCGCCTGCCCGAAGCGGCATCGTCGCCGATCCAGTCCTTGCTGTTCATCGGCATGGAAACGCTCGGCTACATGCTGCTCGGCATGGCCTGCTTCAAGACAGGCATGCTGCGTGGCGCGTGGCCGCGCGCACGCTATCGCACGGGGCTGGCGATCGGCTTCGGCATCGGCATTCCGGCCTATGTCGTGCTGCTGCTGGTGCAGTGGCACAGCGGCTTCGACGCCTGGCACGTCGCGCTCGGCGCGATCACGCTGTCGACGGCGTTCCGCCCGTTGATGATCATCGGCTGGACCTGCCTGATCATCCTGCTCGCCCGTCCCGGCGGCGCGCTGACCGAACGCCTCGCCGCGGCGGGGCGCATGGCCTTTTCCAACTATCTCGGCACGAGCCTGATCTGCAGCAGCCTGTTCTACGGCTATGGCGCCGGCCTCTACGGCCAGCTGTCGCGCGCCGAGCTCTACCTCGTCGTCGCCGGCATCTGGGCGGCGATGCTGCTCTGGTCGAAGCCGTGGCTGGCACATTTCCGCTACGGGCCGTTCGAATGGCTATGGCGCTCGCTCGCGCGCGGCAAGCTCCAGCCGATGCGCGGTGCCGCCGTCTAGCGAGGAGCGAAAATTACACGCTTGGCGCGTGCGGCCGACGACCGGGTCTGGTGGAGGCTGTGTGAAAACGCGAAATTCTACATCGCCCGCGCGATAACGATACAGCACCGAAGCGTTTTCGATTCTACCTGTTCGCCCGTTCCCGACAGTCGATTTCGATATTGCTCGTTTCGGTCGCGACGAGACGTTTTCACACAGCCTCGGTGGTTAGCAGCCATCCAGATACAGCTTTCTATCCGAGACTACCTAGCTTGTGCCGCCTGAGAGTGCACAATGCCACACAAGCCGGCCATGGGATAACTAACCTTTCCGTCGCTTGATTTTCGTAGAACGGTAGTCTGAAATCTCTTCTGCGCGCTCGGAGTTCCAATCAAACCCAATAAAGATCCATCGGGTGCTGGAAAAAAAATACCAAAGTGCATATCATTACCAAATATGAACTCTTTGGCCTTTCTCCCCTCAACGATTGACAGGTCGCCACTAATCACGATACTATCGACATCGATTTTCGGTGAATTGCCTCTGTCAAATGAAATAGTAAGATTTTTCTGCTTTATCGGTTCAGATTGCGTTGTGCCGGAGGCCGGATCATTACTCCTTTTCTGAAATACGCACACAAGATCATATCGCGGCGTAGGCGAACTGTCCTGCACGCTCATTGTTACCGCGGTCGCCACGCTTAACGCCAGTATAAGGCTCATTCTCATAGCTCCATCGCAATGCCGACCAGAGTATCGCCGTCGCTCGCGCATAACATCCGTGGCGGATTACCTGAATGCGGAATGTCTGCGAAATGGGGCGCTTGCCGCCGGACAGCTTTGCATCCCGATACCTTCCGGTCGGCTATCCGGCAGGTCGCGTCGATTGATGGCGCCGGAACGGGGAAAAGTGGTGGTGTGCGGACGGCCCGCTCCGGGTTATAACCTTGAGTTACCCTTGGTTGGTAGCCGACTCCCGCGGTGGTGGAAATTGCGGGCAAGCCGCTACCAAAGGTCAGGTAAGGATTATTCTTTTGTCATCCTCCGAATAAATTCTCCGTCCGGCTTCAGTAAGTCCAACATGTGTTTGGTCGGCTGCGCGCGACACGCCTCGATTGCAGCCTTCCATTCACTATCAAAGTCTAATCCTGAACGATTGCCGGTATTAAGTGCTTGCATCACCACCATGCCTTTGACGGTGCCGTAGATACGATCCTTTTTATCAGCCGACCAAGTTCGGTTCCACCAGTCATAATCCTTCACAGCTTGGTCGCACCGATACTGTGCCAAGTTGTTCGGACCATGAAACTCCACGTGGCCATATTCCAACGACATAGTTATTGGGACGCTGATCGCCTTCCCCTCGGCATCGCGGCCGGGTGAAAACAAAAGGGATTGCACGTCGGCCAGAGCTGCCGCATCAATGGATGCGGCCCGACTGCTCATTTTAATCTTGGGTTCGTGAAGCTTGCCATCTTCGCCAACAATTCCAGAAATCCACACTTCACCAAATTCGCCAGCTTCGATAGCCGATTTTGGACGAACGTAGTCCGGCTCGTGCACCAACGATGGCCGCGTTTTGATCCGCGCCTTGTTGGCGGTCGCGTCAGTCAGCGCCGGGGACATAGGTTCAACAGGAACCTGGGGAGCGTCTGACGCTACGCCAGCGACTTGGGCAGCAAGGGCCACTAAGGTCACGAAAAACATCCACCCCCCGTTTTGAAATTCGATTAATCCCACGCCAGAGGCCTATACTAAGCAGTCTCACCTAATGGCAGCAAATGGGGCGCTTGCCGACCGGTCGCTTCATCCCGCTTCCGGTTTGTCCACTTTCAGGTGCCCCGACCAACGCGTCGGCAGCGGCGCGGCTCGCCCTGACAGCTTCCGGCCAATCAGCCAGCGGGCACCTCTAAAAGCTGTTCCAGCCATTCCCGATGTCGAAAGTCTGCGGCGTTATCCAACCCTCGATATAATTGAGCTGGAAGATCAGCCACAGGATCGTCGCCACCACGGTCACGCGGATCGCGATGCGCCCGGGGCGGAATTCGTGCGGTGCGCTGTCGGCCTGGCCGGGCACCTTGGGGATGCCGGCCTCGTCGGCGGTGCGGATCCCGAAGGGCAGCACCAGGAACACCGACAACGACCAGAACAGAAAGTAGATGGCCAGCCCGGACGTCCACTTCATCATCGCCTTACGCCTCGATCAGCAACACATCGACAATCGGCTTCTTGCCGGTCCAGCGCGTCGCGACGCGCCGTACCGCCAGCCGGATATCCTCGCGCAGCCGGTCGCGTTCGCGCCCCTTGCCACGCGCCGCGGCGGTCACCGCCTCGAGCGCCTCGCCGATGAACGGCTCGCGATCCTCCTCGACCGGGATGCCCTGCAACCGCAGCTGCGGCGCGCCGATCAGCCCGCGCGACCCGATCGCCACCGCGACCGAAATCTGGCCGTTGAGCGCCAGCTTGCGCCGCTCGTTGATCGTCGCGCCGTCGCCCGGCAGGATCACGTCACCGTCGAGCACCAGCCGCCCGACCTGGGCGTTGCCGATCTTGGTCGGCGCGCCCGGCGCGAGGCGGATGATGTCGCCATTGCTCTGCACCTGCGCGCGCGGAATGCCGAGCGACAGGCCGTAGCGTGCCTGCTCCATCAGGTGGCGCATCTCGCCATGGACCGGCATCAGCACCTCGGGCCGCAACCAGCCATACATCTTGGCCAGTTCCGGCCGTCCGGGATGGCCCGAGACATGGACATGCGCCTGGCGCTCGGTGATCATCTCCACCCCGCGCGCGGCGAGCTGGTTCTGGATCCGGCCGATCGCCACCTCGTTGCCGGGGATCTGCTTCGACGAGAACACCACGGTGTCGCCGCTGTCGAGGCGGATCGGGTGCGCGCCATCGGCGACGCGGGCCAGCGCGGCGCGTGCCTCGCCCTGCCCGCCGGTCGCCACGATCATCACCTTGTCGCGCGGCAAGCGCATCGCGGCATCGGGGTCGATCGTCTCGGGGAAACCCTTGAGATAGCCGGTCGCCTGCGCGACCTTGAGAATACGGTCGAGCGAGCGGCCGGTGATGCACAGCGCGCGACCGGTCGCCTTGGCGACCTCGCCCAGCGTTTGCAGCCGCGCTGCGTTCGACGCGAAGGTCGTGACCAGCACGCGGTTCTTCGCCTCGGCAACGACCTCGGTCAGCCCCGAGCGCACGTCATTCTCGGAGCCCGAGGAGTCCGGGTTGAACACGTTGGTCGAATCGCACACCAGCGCCAGGATGCCCTGGTCGCCGATCGCGGTCAGCTCGGCCGGGGACGAGGGCGCGCCGAGTACCGGCATCTCGTCGAGCTTCCAGTCGCCGGTGTGGAAGATGCGGCCGTGCGGGGTGTGGATCAGCAGCGCATTGGCTTCGGGAATCGAGTGCGACAGCGGCACGAAATCCACGCCGAACGGGCCGACCTCGATCCGCTGGCCGGGCTTGACGACGCGCAGCTTGACGCGCTTCTCGTTGCCCTCTTCCTCCAGCTTGCCGCGGATCAGGCCGGCGGTGAACGGCGTCGCGTAAAGCGGCACGCCGAGGTCCTCGGCGAGATAGGGCAGCGCGCCGATATGGTCTTCATGGCCGTGCGTCAGAACGATGCCGACCAGGTCGTCGAGCCGCTCCTCGATAAAGGAGAGGTCGGGCAGGATGACATCGATGCCGGGATAATTGGTGTCGGCGAAGGTGATGCCACAATCGACCATCAGCCACTTGCCGTTACAGCCATAGAGATTGACGTTCATGCCGATTTCGCCCGATCCGCCGAGCGCGACGAACAGGAGTTCTTTGTTGGGAGTCACTTAAATCCAGTCTTTGAGAAAATTGAGCGGGCGCGGTCGGCTTCGGCCGGCGCCATCGCGGGAATGTGTTGCGGCTCATATGGTGCGTCGCGCGGCAAAAAGCCAGCCGAACCCGCATTTGCCGCGTCGTTAACGCGGATTGACGCAACTTCGCTAATTGCGATTGACTTGCATTAGCGTTTTGTCGCAGCATGGTGGCACCCGCTGGAGCCCATCATGACCGACGCCCCGACCGCCCTCTCCGCCACACCGCATGCGCTGCCCGCGACGCCGGGCGCGCGGCTCGCGCTGTTCGCCTTTCGCCGCCTCGGTGCGCACGGCCTCGATGATGTCGCCGCCGCGCGCGCGATGCTCGCCGCCTTTGGGCAGGGCTATCGCCGCCCCCTGGTGCTGCTGCGCGCGATGATGGCCGATCTCGCGGCAAGCGCCGTGGTGCCCGTTTCGATCGCGCCATGCTGCTGCCTGCGCATGACGCACGCCGAACATGCCGCGCTCACCATCCTCGCCCGCGCCGAGACCGCCCCCGGCACCGCGCGCCTGCTGCTCGCCGACCTGCTCGGCATCCGCCATGCCGACGGCGTGTTCGCCAGCGTGATGGCGGTGTCGGCCGCATTTGCCGATGGCGGGCAGCCGATCGCGGGGTAGCGGCGACAGTGTCGGGTAAATCCGACCTCCATCTGCCCCGACCTTTGTCCTGTCCCAGGTTCTGGACAGCATGACTCTTCCGAAGCCCCTCCCCTTCACGGGAGGGGTTGGGGGGGGCCTGTCCGCGAGGGAAGGTTTGCGGCACTACCCACCCCGACCCGCAACTCCTGAAAGGGAGGGCCTTGCGCGACGCATCCTGCCTGGGATTTGGCGTGATTCAAGAAACGCGCCGTTGCCCCATACCCTGTGTCGCCCCGCATCCCGATTCGCGCGGCCGGCTCTTTCCCATCGTTGACACAATGACCAGCGCGCCCTGTTGGAACGGCGCGATTCCCGTCGCGACGATCGACAATAAATCTGAAGAATATGTCGAGGCTATTCGCATAATGCGGCGCCACTATTTCTTCACGCGGCCTCGCGCGACGCCGCCTCTCGGGCTGCCGCGGATGTAATGCACCGTTGGACTACGCGAGCGTCATTGCCGCATATCTCGAAATTCCCGGCGGAACGCGCGCCCGCAAACCGCCCCCCATCGGCTCGCAAAATGCCCCCGCTACTTGCCGCCATCTTGGGGCCTATTTGGCGAGATATTTGCGCTGTTCCTGGCGCAACCGGCGGCTTTTCTTGCCGCGCTAGGTGCGCGCGCGCCGCAGCGTTGCCAGTTGCTCCATCGCCCAGCGGTACATGTCCGCCTCGGCGGCGCGCCGGTGGCGGTCGAGGCGCTTCATGCGCGATTCGACCTCCTCCAGCACCGCCTGCGCCTCCTTGCTCCTGCCCTGCTCGATCAGCAGCGCGGCGTAGCGACAGCGTGCCTCCTCGCCGGGAAGACGCGTGACGATATCGGCAAAGATCGCCAGCGCCTCGTCCTTGCGGCCCAACTGGTCGAGGATGCGCGCACGGAGCAGCGCCTGGCGATCGCGGTCGCTCTGCGCGGTCGCCGGTCGATTGGCGTCGAGCGTGGCGAGCGCACCGGTCGCGTCGCCGGTCTCGAACTCGGCGCGCGCGAGCTTTTCGCCGGTGCGCAGGTCGGCAGGTCCCATCGCCACCGCCTCGCGGTAGAGCGGCAGTGCCTCGCCATGTTTGCCGAGCGCCGTCAGCGCATCGGCGAGCCGGATGCGGTTGGCGACGGTATCGGCAAGGTCGAGCGCGCTGCGCGCCGCGCGGACCTCGCGATCGGGGTCGATCGCCGCGACCGCCTTGGCGCGCACGGTGCGGACATGGCGGTTGCCCTTCATCCCCGGCAGGACCTCGACGATGACATAGGCGACCGTGCTGGCGACCGGCAGGAAGATCAGCGCCAGGATCCACAACTGGCTGCGGCCGTTGCGGATCACGTCGACGATGCAGGTGATCTGCACCAGCAGCAGTGCGATGTAGAGGATCATGCCGGCTGCCCGGTGCCGCCGGCTTCATCGCGTCGCGCGACCACCGTCGAGCGCCACCATTCGAGCAGTACGAACAGGATCGCCAGCAGCCCGACCACCGCGACCTCGCGGAACACCGTGGCATAGCCGTACTTGTCGATCATCTCGCCGGCAAAGCCCTTGCCGAGCGAGCCGATCAGGAAGGTCAGCGACGACAGCAGCGCATATTGCACCGCCGCGAACTTCTTGCTGACGATGCCCGAGACGAACGCGACGAACGCCGCACCGGCCAGCCCGGTCGAAATATTCTCGTAGCAGATCGTCAGCAGCAAGCGCGCCATGCGCTCGTCGCTGCCGAACCACGCGGCGAGCAGGTCGAGCCTGAACACGTGCAGCACGACGTCGATATGCGGCGCGCCTTCGGCGAGGTCGGCGTAGAGGAAATTGCCGAAGATCGGCATCGCCGCGCCGATCAGCACGGTCGGGAAGCGCCCGATGCGCAGGAACAGATAGCCGCCGATGCTGACCCCGACGATCGACATGATGATGCCGAAGACCTTCGACGCGAAGGCCACCTCGTCCTTCGAATAGTGCATGAAATCGAGATAGAAGGGGTAAGCGAACGACGCCCAGATATTGTAGCACAGCGCATAGGTCAGGATCAGGCCGATCACGATCAGCACGCCCCAGCGCAGCCGCGCGGTCAGGTCGACGAGCGGCGCGACCAGCGCGCCGTAAAGATGGTTGGTCGCGGTGCGCGTGGTGGTGCGGGTCGGGTCGACCGCGTGCTGGACCTCGCGGCCATGCGCCTTCAGCCAGTTGATCACCGCCGCGATCGCCAGCGGCA
Organism: Sphingomonas sp.; assembly: GCA_041659925.1. Lineage (GTDB taxonomy): Bacteria > Pseudomonadota > Alphaproteobacteria > Sphingomonadales > Sphingomonadaceae > Sphingomonas. Next base: position 1,085 of record JBAZXI010000037.1, on the reverse strand, counting down.
CCAGCACCGTCGCGATGACGATGATCGGCCCATGATATTTGAGGAAGTCGCCGACCGAGGGTGGCTTGGTGCCGTGCGGCCGCTCGGCCAGCATGCCGACCATGAACATGATGATCGTCACGATCGCCCATGCCCATGCGCCGCCGACGATCAGCAGGGCGCCGGCGCGGACCTTCGGGTTGACCTCGCCGGGTTCGGCCAGCACCTCGACCACCGCGCGCGGCGGCCGGTCGGTGTCGGGCGCGGTGAAGGTGATGACGAGCAGTACGCCCATCAGCCCCGCCATGACGAGATAGACCATCGGCCAGCTCATCCGCGCCGCCATGAACAAGGCGCCCGCCCCACCGACGATGCTCGCGGTGCGATAGCCGAGCTGGTAGATCGCCGAGAGCAGCTCGATCGGCGCCCGTTCGTCGGCGACATCGATCCGCCAGCCGTCGACCGCGATATCCTGCGTCGCCGAGCCGATTGCGCCAAGAAAGGCGAACAGCGCGAAGCGCGCGATATGCACCGAGGGGTCGGTGATCACGAGGCCGACCAGCCCGAAGATCATCAGCGCCTGGCACAGCATGATCCAGCTCTTGCGCCGCCCGAAGCGGTTGAGCAGCGGCAGTTCGAGTCGGTCGACCAGCGGCGACCACAGGAACTTGAAGGCATAGGTCAGCCCGACCCATGACAGCACGCCGATCGTCGCGAGATTGACCTTCACCTCGCCCAGCCACGCCGTCAGCGTGCCGACGAGCAGCGCGAACGGCAGCCCCGACGAGAAGGCCAGCGCCAGCATCGACGCCGATTTGTGCGTGCTGAGCGCCGCCGCGAGCAGTTTGAATCCCTTTGGACGCGCTTCAGTCACCTTGAACCCCCGAATATTCTTCCGTGAGATTAGAGCCGTTCTGCGTTATGCCTAGTGCCCATGAACGCTCCGACCCACGGCCAGCTCGAACTGGCGCGTCAGCTCATCGCCGATGACGCGCCGAAACCGGCGGCCATCACCCATGTCGATGCCGCCGCCTATACCGACCCGGCGCGCCACCGCGCCGAGCAGGAGCAGATTTTCGCGCGCGTGCCCCTGGTCATCGAGCCGT
>JBAZXI010000036.1:0-36441 GCA_041659925.1 Sphingomonas sp. | reverse complement strand
CGGATCAGCTTCCCTCCAGGGCGGCCTTCGCCGCCCGTAGCGCGGCACGCTTTTCGGCAAATCCCAATATTGGATATCGCGCGCCAAATGTCTCACGCAGCGTGCGCAAGGCAACCTTCTTGAGCTCATCAGATGTGGGTCGCCGTGCTTCGCCAATGCATCCGGCAATGGCTGGATAACGTCGATAATTGTCGGAAGCGTTTGGGAGATGATCGATTGCATTCACCTCTCCCTGCTCTTGCGATCCATCATGATCGCGATGGTCTCGACGAGCGCGCCAAGCCAATCCCTCTGCGCAGAACGGAACGACTGCCAATCCAGCGAATATCAAAGCCAGGGCGAGAAACTCGCTTACTGGGAACTGACCGATCAAAGCGAGGGCCCCTTGGGATCAGTATGATTGGTGGCCCCCATTCGGGATGACCTACCCGCTTTAACCCGGACCAGAGCAACCAGCAGGAGAGAATGCCAGCCGCCATGCTCCCGATCATCAACGCGATCGATCCAAGGATGATCAGGATCACGTACATGGCGACTCCTCTCGAGCAATATATATCGTTCTACGATATATATTGCAAATGTCTGACAGGGTGCCGATCGATCAGGCGAAGGTGTCCAGCAAGGTTTTCAGCAGAGGTCGCAGCCGAACGATTTCCTCGCGATGGATCGCGGACAGATGCTCCAGCAACGTCCGTGCCTTTGAGGTCAATTCCACGACGGCCTGGCGCCCGTCGATCAGTGAAGGCTTCCTGACTACAAGTTCCAATGCCTCGAGTCGGATGATAAGTCCGGACGCGCTGTGGGGCTTTAGGATCAGACGCTCGGCGATATAGCCGACACTGACCACTGCTGACGTAGCCCCGCGAATGGTGAGCAGCACTTGATGCTGTTGCGGCGTCAGCCCGTATTCGGCGACGCGGCCCTCGCTGAACGCCTGAAATTCGCGGAGCGCGTGGCGGAAATCCGCCAGCGCCACGTAGTCGGCATCCGTCAGTTTTTCCGCACCCGGCATATCATTCATTCCCACGTTGAACTGCATCGTATTGCGATATAGTCGGCGGTCAAACCTTCAGACGAGTTTTCATGACCACGCCACCGACCAGCACGACCAAATCCCGTCAATTACGTGATCACAGCGCGAATTGGCGAATGATCATACTGGCCCTGGCAGCGCTGCCGATTGGCGCTGGTGCAGCGTGCGGCGCCTGGATTCTCCTGAAGCTGATCGCAATCGCCACCAACCTGTTCTGGTTCGGCAGGTTGTCCACCGTAAATCTCGATCCGGTCGATGCTCGTGTCGGCCTTGCAGTCGTCGCCATTCCGGTCATCGGCAGCGTGATGATCGGTCTGATGGCCCGGTTCGGCTCGGACAAGATCAGGGGCCACGGCATCCCTGAAGCGATCGAGGCGATCCTGTACGGTGAGAGCCGGCTTTCGTTGAAGGTGGCGATCCTGAAGCCGCTTTCGTCCGCGATCTCGATCGGCAGCGGTGGTCCGTTCGGCGCCGAAGGCCCGATCATCATGACCGGCGGCGCGATCGGTTCGCTGTTCGCGCAGCGCTTCAAACTGAGCGCCGCGGAACGTAAAACCCTGCTGGTGGCTGGTGCCGCGGCGGGCATGACCGGTATCTTCGGCACGCCGCTGGCCGCCATTCTTCTGGCGGTCGAAGTATTGTTGTTTGAATGGAAACCGCGCAGTTTCGTGCCGGTGGTGCTCGCGGTGTTGATTGCTCTTGGCGTGCGGCCCTTCCTGTTGGGCGCGGGTCCATTATTCCCCTTCGCTGCGTCATCAATGCCGGTCTGGTGGCAGACGGGGGGCCTCGCTCTCGGCTTGGGCGCAATACTGGGGTTCGAGGCAGCCTTGCTGTCGTCGCTTCTCTATCGGGTCGAAGACGTTTTTCACCGCTTGCCGGTGCATTGGATGTGGTGGCCTTCGATCGGGGGTGTGGTTGTGGGGATCGGCGGGCTGATCGACGCGCACGTGCTCGGGGCCGGTTATTCAAACATTCAGGCGTTGCTCGATGGCTCGCTTACCATTCGCGTCGTGTTGGCGCTGTTGGTCGTGAAGGCGATCGTCTGGCTGGTGGCGCTGGGCTCGGGCACTTCTGGTGGCGTGCTCGCGCCATTGCTGATTCTGGGCGGTGCCCTGGGCGCGCTCGTTGGTCACTTCCTACCTGGATCAGTCGGGTTCTGGGCGTTGATCGGGATGGCCGGGATCATGAGCGGTGCGATGCGCGCGCCGCTGACCGGCGCGATCTTCGTCGTCGAGTTGACCGGCCATTTCAACGCATTGCCCTCCACCATCGCCGCATCCGCGGGCGCCTATGCCGTCAGCGTGCTGATCATGCGGCGGTCGATCCTGACCGAGAAGATTGCTCGGCGCGGTCGCCACATCCTTCAGGAATATACAGTCGATCCGCTGGAGTTCCTGCAAGCGGAGCAAGTGATGACCGCCAATCCCGTTACGCTACCAGGAGATATGTCGATCCGCGAGGCCGTCGATTTTTTCAGCAAAGCAGCCGCGCATCGCAGCTATCCGGTGGTCGATCGCGACAGTCGATTGCTCGCGCTGGTTTCGCGGTCCGACGCGCTGCGCTGGCAGGTCGAGGGCGATCTGGACGAAACGTCGCTGACGGAAGCGCTGTCCGACGCATCACAACCCTTCGCCTATCCGGAGTCGCCGATCGGTGAGGTTGCTGACCTCATGGTCGAAACGGGGATTGGCCGGATTCCCATTGTAAATGCGGACACGGACCGGGTGGTGGGAATTCTTTCGCGCCACGATCTGCTGAAAGCGCGTAGCACCGGCAGGCGCGCCGAACAGAATCGGCATCGCGGCAGCGCAAGCCAGGCAGACCGGAAGGGAACGACATGACCGAACCGCTCAAGCCCGAAACGATCGCGGCGACGCATGGTGTAGCCAGCGACAAGGCGTTCGGCGCGGTTGCCCCGCCGCTCCATTTGTCGAGCACTTATGCGTTCGAGGGATATGAGCGACCCGGCCGCTACGATTACGGCCGCGCCGGCAATCCCAATCGCGATATGCTTGGCGATGCCCTTGCCGCGCTCGAAGGTGGCGCGGGCGCCATCGTGACCTCATCGGGCATGGCGGCGATCGACCTGATCCTCGGTCAGTTGAGCCCCGCCGATCGAGTGATCGCGCCGCACGATTGCTACGGCGGCACGCTTCGACTGTTGAAAGCTCGCGCGGCCAGGCAGCAATTCCAACTGACCGTGGTCGACCTTGCCGATACCGCTGCGCTGGGCGACGCGCTGTCCCAAGGCGCTGCGCTGGTGATGGTCGAGACGCCCAGCAACCCGCTGATGCGGATCGTCGATATCGCCGATATCGCGCGCCGCGCCAAAGCAGCCGGAGCGTTGACGGTGGTCGACAACACCTTTTTGTCTCCGGCCTTGCAGCGGCCGATCACCCTTGGCGCCGACTATGTCGTTCATTCGACCACCAAGTTCCTGAACGGGCATTCCGACGTGATCGGCGGCGCGGTCGTCACGGCGCGCGCCGAGGATGCTGAGACCTTGCGCGCCTGGAGCAATGTCACCGGCACCGCCGGCTCGCCGTTCGATGCGTGGCTGACGCTTCGCGGGTTGCGGACGCTGTATGCGCGGATCGAGCGGCAGCAGGCAACGGCGGGCGCCGTCGCGGCCTTCCTAAAGCAGCAACCGCAAGTCACTGCCGTCCATTATCCCGGCCTGGCAGATCATCCAGGCCACGCGCTTGCCGCGCGTCAACAGCAGGGCTTCGGCGCGATGCTGAGCTTCGAACTCGCCGGGGGCAGCGAGGCGATCCGCAGCTTCTGCGAGGCCGTTCGCGTCCTGACTCTGGCGGAGTCGCTCGGGGGGGTAGAAAGCCTGGTGGCACATCCGGCAACGATGACTCACGCCGATATGGGGGCAGACGGACGCCGGCTGGCCGGGATCAGCGATCAACTGCTGCGATTGTCGATCGGCCTTGAACATGTCGACGATCTGATTGCGGATATCGGCCAGGCGCTGGAAGTCGCGAGCGGCAAGGCTGCCCCTTTATGCCGGTTTGAGGAGTTGGCCGATAGGGAGAATCGCCTGCGCGCCGCCGCTCACTCGTCAGTCGATACCGCGGAGTAGTTCGCCGGTTTCTACAACTTCAAATGTCTCCGTCGAACTGTTGCGACGCAAGCTACCAGTCTCGTCGCAGTTCGAACGAGTCTAGACTGAGGAGCGTGCGTCAGCGACCCTGGCGTGCGCTGTCCACTTACTACGCTTAAGCGCCTGAGTGTCCGCTTCTGTCAGGTGCTGCCATTCGCTGAGGTCGTCGGGAATGGCGGCTAAGTCCCATTGTCGGCCGTTAGCCCTAGTCTGCAGGCGAGTATCAAGCGTGTGAATCTGCGCAACTAAGCATTGTAGCGCCTCTCCCCTTGTCCAGCGGGAGGGTTTGAAGCAGCCTGATCCGCGGCAGGCAGACCATAGGAAAGATGGAAAGCCATAAAAGACTCGACCTGTGCAACGCGAGAAGTTGCTTCAAGAATGGCGTAGCGGTGCTAGCGAGCGTGACGCAAAGGCAACAGTGGGACAAAAACTGCGCTGATGCCAATCGGCAACTGTTTCCGCCAAATCACGCCACAATCCGCCATAGTCCGCCATGGACCGCCGGTCTTCACCGGCACTAGCACTTGTGAGTCAAACAGCACCCAACAGGGCACTTGCATGGGACGCAAGGCCATCCGATGCAAGTTTCGTGGGGGCGTTTGAAAACCCGTGACTTGAAAGACACGCCCATGTCCAACCCTGATCGCATCATTCGTTTGAAGACTGTTCTCGACCGCACAGGCCTGTCCCGCTCAACCCTTTATCGCAAGATGGCCGATGGCACCTTTCCCGATAAGGTTCGGATCAGCATTCACGGCGCTGGCTGGCACGAGTCCGCCGTCAGTCGCTGGATTGCAAATCCAGCCGGCTACCGCGAGGATCACGCCGGGAGCGCGGGGCAATGACCCACTCGCACCCTCCCGATCCGATCTGCATCCGCGTCAATGACGCTGCCCGCATGATCGGTGTCGGCCGCACCAAGCTCTACGAGCTGATCGCGGCCGGTGAAGTCGAGACGGTGAAGCTCGGCAAGTCCACCCGCATCACCACGGCCAGCCTGCATGATCTCGTCAGGCGGCAGCGCGGAGCGGCATAGGCTCGGACGCCGTGGAGCCGGCGTCCTTGCTCACCTTCGCGGGCACCCGGTCCAGATACTCCGCCCAGCGCGCCATGAGGTTGCGCCGCTTCTCGAAGAAGTCGGTGCGACGGTAGGCCGCCTCGACCTTGTTGGGCAGCTTGTGCGCCAGCGCCTTGTCCGCCACTTCCTTGGGGAAACGGGTTCTCTCCGACGACCAATCGGTGAAGGCGGAGCGGAAGCCGTGGACGGTCACGCCCTTGATCCCGTCATCGCGCAACAGCTTGGTCATGGTCATGTCGCTGATGGGCTTTTCGCCGTCGGCGGAGAAGACGAGGCCGGTATCGCTGGCCCGCTCCTTCCATCGCTTTCGCAGCAGCGCCACGGTAGGCGGCGACAAGGGCACGACGTGGGTTTCGCCCGCCTTCATCCGCTCGCCAGGAATGGTCCAGATACCCTTGTCCAAATTGAACTCTGTCCAGACCGCAAAGCGCGTCTCGTTGGAGCGCACGGCATTGTAGATCGTGAAGCGCAGCGCATCCCGCCCGGTGGTCGGCGACGCGGTGGCCAGCTTCGCCATGAGCGCGGGCACGTCGGCATAGGGCATGGCTTCGAGATGCCCACCCTTGTCCACCTGACGAGGAAGCCCCTTGCGGACTGAGCGGAGCGAGGTTTCTTCGGCACGCCATCCCTTGATATGCGCGAAGTCCAGCACCGCGCCGATGCGCTGCAAGATGCGCCGCGCGGTGTCGGCAATGTCGAGCCAGATTGGCGACAGCACCTCGACCACGCATGCGCTGTCCACCTCGTTCACTAGCTTGGTACCGATCAGCGGAAAGACGTGGTTCTCAAGGCTGGATATCCAGCTCGCGTGACGCTGGTTCTTCCAACCCTCCTTCATCGCCTCGTAACAGGCCCGCGCCGCCGTCTCGAAGCTGGGCACGACCTTGCGCGACTTGCGCCGCTCAGCGACCGGATCGACGCCCTCACGCACCTGACGGCGCAGTGCCGCTGCCGCGTCGCGCGCCTCGGCTAGCGACACGTCCAGTGCCGATCCCAATCCATAGTCGCGGCGCCGGCCCTGGCGCTGCATCCGCAGCACCCATGTTCTCGCGCCACTGTCCTTTACCAGCAAGCACAGCCCCCGGCCATCGACATGGCGGCCCGGCTTGGCGTTCTTCACCTTGAGCGCAGTAAGAGCCATCGGTTCTATTCCCTGCCTGAAATGATCCCACAATCGTTCCCACTTTTTAATGGGAATTCAGGCAAATCAGGGCGACCGACCGCGAACACGCTACAAGACAAATCGCTGATTTTACAGGGGACTTAGGACGCCCTGATATTGCTTGAGAATAAAGTTATACTCTCGTAGGGGTCACAAACTGTTTCAATGACTTAGCTGTCATCTGGTTGGTCCAAAACAAGAACATAGTCCATACGTTGTCCATGGATTCGCCGGGTCGCCCCTGCACGCCACTGGACGATTTTCTCGATAAGTGGCCTGCGAACACATCGGCGGACCTGCGGCCCACACCCCGGCTGAGGTCGATCATGATCGCTCGCCACGAATAATGTGCGCCCCTGCTGTCGATTTGCGGAGCGCCCGAAATCGGGTGGCGCGTCCTTGTTGGACTTCCGCTTCAAGACCGATGGATGTTAGACAGCCCCGTGGCATCGATGCACCGACGATCCGGGTCTCCGGAGTGGATTGAGGACTCGCTGCTTGGCGAGCTCGATGGGGGCCTGTGGCACGCAACCGACGAGCGTGGATGGTTTGGGATCGTCGCCGATGGCTCGATTCGCGCGGACGCCGTGGCCAAATACGGCAATGGCTTCTGCCGCTCGATCGGCGCGGTAAGCCTGTTCGATCTGTCCCGCCCCGAAAGCGCGGTTTCACCAACCGCAAGCCACTGGTCGGATTGGCTCCGCCCGAACGCGGGTAAATGCATATGGATCGAGGTCGATCGCGAGGCGTCGGCAGGAAAACTGCTCGATCCCGACGCGACGCTCGCGCGGTGGAAGCTCGCACTCGAGGAAGGGTGTCAAAACCTGCGCTACATCGCCGGCATCGAAGCCGCGCATATCGGCGCGTTGCCGCTCACAAGCACGCTGAGAGCATTGGAGATCGGCCCCGAACCGGACAGCGACACCGGCCACCGCACCATACTGCGTCAATGGCGCTGGCGCTCCACGAAGGCGCGCAAGCTCTCCACAACGACGAGCGTGCACCTGCCGACCTTCACGATCTCGAACTCGCCATCAGCCACAAGCATCTAGAATTTCGAGCGGCTGATCCCGAGCATCTGATACGCCGTCGGAACCCGTACAGTGATCGGGTCAGGTGGCGTCGTCGCCTTGGGTGGTGATGTCGGTCGCATTTCACTCCTTCGGCGCGGCCCGCCTGGCCTTGAGGAACTCGCGGTCGCTGGCGAGAAAGCTCTCCAGCATCGCCGGGATCAGCTCCGCCACGGGCTCATCCTGGCCGTACGTGTCGCGATAGAGACGGGCATAGGCAGCCAGGCCGTCCGACAAGTCCGGCGCGATGGTGATATTCAGTTTAATCGGCGTGCGGTCGGGCAACTTGGCCAGTTTCAGGTCAGGCATTGGTCTCCTCCTACCCGCGCCATGGCGCGAGGATCAGGTCACGGTGGACCACGACGCGTACGCGCGCGCCGGGCCGGATGGTGATCGTCGGCTGGACTTGAAGATTGCGCGACGTGATCTGGTCACCCGCCCTCGCGACGCTGTCCTGCGTCGACATGCGGATTGCCTGGACGAGGTCGCTCTGCCCGGAGAGCGCCAACTCTGAACTCACGCCGAGCAACGTCGAGAGCACGACGCCTTTGAGCAGCGACCAGGTGTGGAAGTCGACCTTGTCGGCGAGTCCGGCATAACCGGAAGGATCGGCCGCAGCCGCATTGTCGAGCTGCATCGACGAGCCATCGGGCAGGATGATGCGCTGCCACACCAGCAAGGCGCGCTTCTGTCCGAATGCCACGACGCTGTCATAGCTGCCGACCAGCCGCGCCCCTTGCGGGATCAACAGTATCCGCCCGGTCACGCTGTCGTACACCCGCTCGGTGACCTGCGCCGTCACCAGGCCGGGAAGGTCCGACCTGAGGCCGGTGATCAGGCTCGCCGAGATCACGCTGCCGGCCGACAACGTGTAGGGCGAGATCGCCGGGTCGAGCGCATGGGGGTTGTTCGAGACCGCCGCCGGCACCCTTTGCCTCGTCACTTTCGGCGGCGATGGCCAGGCGATCGTCGGTCGCGCAGGTGCGCCCTTGCCAATCGTCGCGCCGCGCGGCCGGGCGATCGGCATAGGACCGGGCCGTCAGCGCGTTGCGCGGCAGGGCCGGCCGGACGCCATCGACGCGGCCCCAGGGCTGGACCCAGGGCACGCGGCCCGCCTCCAGCTCGGCGATGATGCGGGTGGTCACCTCGTCATAGAGGTTCGCGCGGTCCCGGTTTGGGGAAGCGCAGGTCTTGCGGTTCTTGCGCATGAGACTCGTCTCCTGCCCCGCCCAAAAAGCACCATGGCCTCCCCCGAAGAGCGGGGGATGGGCGGCGACCTGCGACCGGAAGGGCCCGCATGGAGCGGGCGGCGGCACCGGATGGGCGCAGCGAAAGCGGAGCACCCGGACGTCACACCGTTCCGGGTTGCCGCCGTCCGCGGCGGGCCTAGCAGGGAGCGCCGCCCGAGCCCGCTCGAGAGGGAGAGGCCAACACAGACGCGGGCCGCGCAAGCGGCCTGCCGCATGCCGGACCCCATCGGGGTCCGGCCACACGCCATGCGTTCGTGACCGTAAGGACGAGACCCCTAAAGGGGGCTCGGCAGAGCTTGGCGAGGCACGAGCCTAGCGACGTAGAGCGCGGTCACGTCGACGCAAAGCGCCGGCGCGAGGCGCCCGAATCTCACGCGCCAGGGAGACAAACCCGGTGAGCGCTTCGCCATAGAGGGCCTGCCACCGGTAAGACTGGAGGTGGCACTACGTCGCGCTGGACGTTATTCAAGAGCCATGGACCCAGAAGAAGAGGCACGGGCGTTTCTCATCGCCCGCAAGCTGATCGCCGAGCATGGCGACAATCTTGCACGCGTGCTCGAGGACAAGATCGATGGCCTCATGGCCGCGGGCGACCACGAACAGTTGTCGGCATGGTTCGTCATTCGCAATGCCGTCGCGATTTCGCTCAGATCGGCTTCCTCGCTGCAATAGCGGCGCGCGTTGTCGACTTATCGCGGGTTCCCGACCGGCTTGAAAATCCGCTGCCCTGAACCGTCACACAGCGCGCCCTATCCGGCCCCGTGCCTAGCTGCCCCCGAACAGGTCCGGCCGAACGTCGATAAGGGCTAGTATCGCAAGCAACGCTTGTCCGGGTTGGCGTGCCAAGCGTGCGCCCGACACCTGTGGAAGAGCGGCAAGAGCAGCTCTCACGTCGGCCGGTTGGCCTCCACGAGCTTCGGCCCCGGCCTCTTCCGCAACAAGCGCGGGAAGGTACCGGAACAGAGCGAGCTGGTGGGCGCGGCGGAGGAAGACCGCTTCGGGTTCCCTGCCTTCAAGCACCGCGGCAGAGAAGGCGTCGATATCATAGGAGCATTCACGACCTGTCGTCCGTGCTTTCACCCAGGACTCCTCACGCGGGAACCCGGCTGTTGCGTATTGGAGCCATGGATTCTCGATGACCTTGCGCCGGGAAGGTATGGCGCCAGCCGGATTGACGCGAAGTTTGCGCGCTCGATGTCCCAGCCGTGCCCGGATGAACATGCGCGTGGTCTCAGCGTGGATGGCGTCACCTGCGGGCGTGCGCTCGTCGAACAGCCCGCCCCATGCCACATAGTCGGACAGTCGATATCCGCAAACCTTGTCGTCGACGACGACTTCGTCCTCATCTTCGGCGTCGAGCGGATCGACGCTGTCGTCGACCATGCGTTGCGCTGCGAAAAAGAGGGGGTGGGCAACAACGAAATCCGCAGGCGGTTTGGTGGAGCCTTCGAAGAGGACACCAGCGGTGTCGACAGCTGCGCGTTGCATCGTCTCGACATAGCCCTCGCGATAGGTCGTGTCGGCATCAGCCTGGAGAATCAGCACGGCGTCTTGTGCGATACCAAGAGACTCGGCGAGGGCCTCGGCCTCGACCACGCCGCGGCGACGTGGCGGGACGAAGCCCCGTACGGCCTCGGTCACAACGTGAACGGGCGCGTTCGACCGCTGATGGAGGTCGTGCAAGACGCGCAAGGTGCCGTCGGACGAGCCATTGTCCACGACGATCAGGTGCGCATCTGGCGGAGGATCGGTGGCTTCCAAAAAACCCAGTGATGCGGCAGAACCGGCGACGAAAGTGACCTCGTTGAGGCACGGCATGACGACGAACGTCAGCATCTTCGCGCTCGCATCGCGAGCGAGAGCGACCGTGTGCAGCGATGGGAACAGGGCACATGCGAAATCAGGGATTCGCCTTGCGCATATCGACAAGGGTCGATCGCACGGAAGCGGCCGTGAAAGCGACGCGCGGCAATCGCGGCATGTCGGCCGTCGATGCCCTCGTCGCCCACCCGCGTGGCCGCGCGGCTGCAGCATGACGGATATCCCAGAAGGGCGCCAAGCGCGTTGGTGTGCCTGCCCGGTCGTCGATCGAGGTCGATCACCCGCCGCGCGGTGATAGCGTCGTGCGACATGGCGGCGTAACCTTCGGTGTCGCTGCTGGTGAACAGGCCATGGCGGCGACCCCATCGGCGAAGTTCGCACGCGCGGGTACCAACCCGCAGCCTGACAACCGGCTTAGTACCCGCAAGGAGCCGCGAGATCTCGGAGACCGCAGAAGGCGACAGCCAGGCGGGCGCCGACTCCATCAGGACCTGGCCCTGTCACGCCTGAGGATGAGCTGCGTGATTCCCCTTGGCGATGCATCGACGAACCCGGCGGCCTCTGCGGCGAGCCTCGAGGCAAGATTCGATTTGCGCATATGGAGGAATAGCGGGTCGTGGAGACTCTCTTCTGCGGCCTTGCGATAGGCGACGCGCCCGATGCCCTTGCCCTGCTGATCCTGGTTGAGGAAGATTTGCAGCGATGCGTGTCGGCCGAGGGGAGGTTCGTCGATGACATTGACGAAGACTTCGCCCGCGCGAGCACCCTCACACATCACATCCCAATATTCGCCACCGGGGCATCGCCCTTTTGCTGATGGCCCGGTTTCCTGATCAGTTCCACCTTGTCGGGGTCGATCTTCACGCCCCCCTTGGCGGGCTTTATGATCTTGGGCTTGGGTGTCGGCCGGGTTGGCTTGCGACGCCTGCCCACAGGCTTTTTTTCGGGAGGACTACTCATACAGCAACCTGAGGCCAGCACGTAAGCGAGACTCCGCGGGCAGCCACAGTTCAGCCGGAAAGAACCCGGGAGAAAAGGCGACGGCAGCATCCGCAATCCGCTCGACGAGACCTGCAGAGCGCAGCGCCGCCGTCACATCATCGATGTTAGTCAGTACCTGCTCAACACCTGGGTCGTGCCTGCGCATGCGATCGATCCAGTCGCCGTCGCCGTCATAGCGGTTGTTGAAATAGTCCATGTCGACATGAAGCAGGACGGGGCCTTCCGCGATGTCTGCGAGCCAGTCGCCGAGGTCGTTGGTCGCGCGATATTGGCCAGGGCCAACACCTTGCGACGGCTTCAGCGCGATCGCAGGCCGACGGGCGCCCGGCCGCAGCAGGTCGTCCAGCTGCGAGGTTGGCACGAAGGACCAGTCGACCGTGCCGGTGATCTTGGGCGGCTGGCAGAGTTGGCGCACATCACAGCGGGGAAAGCCGAGCAGGAAGGGCGTCAGGAAACTGCCCATGCCGACAGCGCCGCTGTTGCATGCCGAAGCGACCGATGCCGGATCGCGCACGTCGAACCGCCGGCCGGTGATCATGTCGCTGAGTTCGTCGCCTTCCAGCGCGAGACGCGGCGACATCAGGTCCCGATGGTCGTCGAGGTGAAGGATCGTGATCCGCGTGTCGCGATCGGGCCTGGTGCGGGCGGCCCATTCGCTCCACGTCAGGAGGGTCCAGGTGTCGTAGAGCGAGGTGAGAACGCGTCCCGATCGCCGGCGGGCGGTCGCCATGCCGGACAGGCCGATGTCCTCCCAGGGCGCAAGATGTTGCTGGATCTTCAGGTCGACATGGCGCTCGAGACTGTCGGGCCATGCGAGATCGAGCTCCCAGTCCCCGTCCACGCGCGTCGCGGTTGCATCCTTGTCACAAAAATAGTCGCGGAGACGGGCGTGTCGCGCCGACGCGTCCGCCGGCAACAAGTCGGAAGGGACGCGCAAGCTCATGTCACCAGCGGCAGGCGCCGCCTCCTGCTTTCAAGAAGCGCACCGAGCGCGCGGCCCGCACAGGTAAGCTCGCATTCGCGCAGCGTGTCGAATGCCTGTGAGAGATTGCACTCCGTGTCTTCCAGTTGCGCGATGGCGCGATTGCTCAGCCTTGCTGGACCATGGTCGCGTACACGCTCCCAGAAGCGGCGGAGTTCGACGAAGACAAAGATGGCGTGAAGAAGCCCCGAGGCCGGCCGCAGGTCCTCGCGCCACGGCGATACGACGAGCGCGCCGGGTTGCGTCGTCGGGTGGCGGCGCTCGAACAGATAGAGCTTCTGGTGCCGATATTCGTGCACGAGGGAATCCGCGAGGTCATAGGGGTCGACAAAGCCACTGCTCAGCCTGATCGAGACGAACATGGCTCCCGGCACCGAATTGTCGCTGAATGACACGATCTTGTCGGGATGCGCGGAAGGGTCCCGCACGAACTGGACCGCCGAACAAATGGAGCGCAACTCGCCGGCGAGCGCCGGGCGCCAGGCCTCGATGATACCGAGCGCCTCCGCGACCAATGCGCTGCCAATGGCCGCGACATCCTCGCCCTCGAACGCGATCCCCTGCCCGAAAGGCTTGCGCAGCCATTCGTCGTAGCGGCCGATCTCCAGCGCGCCTGCCGTCGGACCCGCGAACGAAGCGATATAATGCTCGTCGACGGCGATCGGCTGACCGTCAACGTCACGCACGACACGTCCGAGGCGCGACGCACGGAGCGCTCGCTGCCAGGCAACCGTGCCGGCGCGTCGGGCCAGCATGCGGATCGCGTCGCTGTCGGGCGCGATGGTCACGTCTTCGAGCAGGTCCACCGCCTGCGCCAGCCCGGCCGCGTCTTCGTCCAGCGCAGCGGCGTGGAGGTCGGCCATTATGGCGCCGCTGGTTTCTGCCAGCTCGAACGCGTCCAGGTCGAACGCGGGCAAGTCGTCGGCGAAGGGCTGTCCCGTGGCAAGCGTATCGGCCAGCCTGCCGCGAACGTGGCCGACAAGCGCCTTCATTTCACGACAATAAACCGTCGGATTGTCGTACGTGCCGCCGCTGAAGCGGTGCGGCACGGACCCGCCGCCGCAGACCTCGACGACCTCACAGGCCTGGCATTGCTCGCTGAGCCCCGACCTGGTGAGAAGGCGACGATGCGCCGCAATGGCCGTTGAGGCGGCGAGCTGTTCGATCGAGGTATCGGTGACGGCGCCGACCAGCCGGGTTGCGCCGTCGCCCGCCACCTTGAAGACGTCGAGGTCGTGCCAGGTGCCATCGGTCTCGACGGAGAGAAGGCTGACATCGCCCAGGCCAAAGGCATCCGTCCCGGACGGCAGTCCGGCCGCTGCGTCGAGGAGTGCCTCGAACGTGCGGATTGGGAGCTCGGGATATTGGTCGAGCCAGGTGTCGAACGCCTCGATCATCCATCGCTCGTAGCGGGCGGGATCTCTGTCACGTCCCGGTGGCGGCCGATCGTGGTGCGAGTCCGGGAGCAGGAAGTCTGCCTTCGGCACGCCGTGTCCGGCGAAGAACGATAACAGCACTTCGGGCGGAACGGCCGCATCCACGACCGCGATGACGCCGGCAAATATGGCAGGTCGCTTTTTGAGCAGCTCCAATGCACCCGCAACCCGATCGAAGCTGGACCGGCCCTTGCGGGTTGTGCGGTGAAGATCGTGCGCCTCACGCGGCCCGTCAATGCTGAGTGAGACCGCGATGGCCTCGGCTTCAAGCGCGTCCAGCACCTGATCGGAGAGGAGCAGCCCATTGGTCTACACGCCGAACTCCACCTCGACATCCGGCACTGCTGCACGAATGTTCCGGACAAAGTTCACGATATAGTCAGCGCCCGCGAGAAGCGGTTCACCGCCGTGGAAGATAATGGCGGCGCGCTTCAGGTCAGCGCCACTGGCGTATTCGGCCAGTCGCAATGTGAAGGCCTGCTGATGTTCGACCGCCAGCAGCCTAGGCATGTTGCGCCAGCTCTGATCGGCATGATGGTAGACATAGCAATAGTCGCAGTCCAGGTTACACCTCGACGCGACTTTGACGAGGAACGACGTGATCCTCGCCGCGGACATCGGACCGGGCCTTACGAACGGCTATGGCGATGGTGCATCCGGTCGTAGCTGGTGATGACTTCGCTCGGCGGGGTTTCGGCGAGGACGCGACCCTGCAGGCGCTGCAGGGCTGGATTAGTGGTGGAGGACTTTAGAACGGCTTCACGAACAACATTCTCTGCAACAACGGTCATCGATGTTCTCCTTGCGTGCTACATCATAGTAGAACCAAAACCTCCATGCAACGCAGTATAAAATAACCATTTTGGTGGTAATCTCATTCATTGCTATAATTTTGCCGCGACTATTGTGATTGCTACTGATTTTAGACCAGGGCCGCGGAAGAGTTGCCGGCGTTCGCAACCTGCAATGCGACATGCAAGCGGATCTTGTCTGCTTCTTGTTCTTGGCGCCGACGTTGATCGCCTCGCGAGGGAAGGGTCCGCGACGCGCCACCTTCCAGGGTCGGAACTGCGTCACGCCTCGCCGACACCGTCCGCTGCACCAAAGTTGTGACAGCCTCCGGCATCGACCACCAGCTGTTCGCTCAGCGACAATGCGAGGTGTGCTGCCATGGGGCAGATTCTTCTTGCCGGAGGCGGCTACCAGGCCTGCTGCCCTTGGAGTGACGCGCCGGGGATGGCTGGAGCGTTGCAGTGATTATATCATAATCTCCGACCGAAGGAGACTACGAGACGCACCACGCCCCTCTAGATGTCGACGGTACAACATTACCTTTGGCGATTTCGAGATCGCGTGCGACTGACCTCACCGGCACGAAGCCCTAATCGTTGGAGTCATTTGTTGTAAGCAGAGACGGTCTTTACATCCGAATTGGACCCATTTCTGGTCGCCGCCAAGTCGATTTACTGGTATTTCTGCTTCCTCGACGACGTTGACGAGGAGGGGGATATGCAGATAACGCGACGCGCCGCTGCCAAATTTTTTGCCGCTGGCGCCACAGCCGCTGTGTTGCCAGGATCGTTACTTGCGCAAACGCCCCCTGTAAGGATGCCACTCAAGGATTTCGTTGCCGATACGCGATTGTTGACCGCTCTGCGCCAAGGAGTTGCCGCGATGAAGGCGCGCAAGCCGTCAGACCCGCTCAGCTGGTTCTACCAGGCTGCCATCCACGGGGTTACCGATCAGCTCATCTGCGAGCAGGGCAGCAAGGACCCTCTGGTCTTCAAGGTCGATCGCGCCAAATACTGGAACCAGTGTCCGCACAAAGGTGAGAATTCGGCAAACTTTCTTCCCTGGCATCGCGGATATACCTACCATTTCGAGCAGATATTGCGGATGCATACGGGGCTCGCCGATTTTGCCCTGCCCTATTGGGACTATGCGCAGCCGGACCAGCGTGAGTTCCCCCGCGCATTCGGCATCCAGCATCTCGACGGCAATCCGACCAATGACGTGCCCGCCAACATCAATCCGCTATTTCATGCCGAGCGTGACTATTTCCTGTGCGGGTACGAGCATCCGTTCACCGATCAGCTGCCGCTTACCGAGCTCTCGTCGCGCGCGGTGGACGTAAGCCGTGCGATGGCCTGCCCGGTCTTTTTCGGCGACACGGAGTCGAACGGCGTCGGCGGGGGGATTGCCGATAGCGATTCCTCCACCCGCGGCTTGCTCGAGCAATCGCCTCACGACCAGATTCATCGCTCCGTCGGAGGCAATGTTCAGGGCACGGATGGTGACGGCAATACTTCCTTTGCCATTGGCGGGATGGCCACGCCCCCTACCGCCGGGTTCGATCCGATCTTCCCGGTACATCATGCCAACATGGATCGCTTGTGGGCGCGCTGGTCTTGCATGCCGGGTAAGAGCTGGGGCCTGCTTCCCGATGCGGCATGGTTCGACGAACGACCCTGGTTCTTTTTCGACACCAGCGGCAAGGAGGTGAACCGGCCGCGTCGCGACTATTTCGATCGCGAGGCGCTGGGCGTCCGGTTCCGGGACGACGACGCTTCGTGCAAGCCGCTGCAACTGCCGACCCCCACCCCGACGATGACCGAGATGAGGAACATGGCTGGAGCGTCGCGGCTCCTGAGCAGCCAGTCGTTGAGTGCGTCTGCCCCGATTTCGGCGTCGCCGACGCAGCCCACCGCCGTGCCGCTCGTGCTCGCGGCCGAAGAGGCTGCGCCGCCCAACAAGAGCTTCGGTTTCGATTTCCGAAGTCTGCAGGCCAGCGGTGAGAGGATCGTGCTGACCTTGCACCAGGTCGAGATCGGCCGCACCGGCAGCACCGGATTCGACGTTTTCCTCGTCAAGCGCGGGACCGATGCAACGTCGCTGCGCCGCGATGGAGCATCTTATCTCGGCCCCGTCAGTCTCTTCAATCACCGCTCGGACGGGATGCTCGACATCGAGCAAACCTTCGACCTGACGGCCGCGCTTGGCGCGCTCGATCGCACGACGCTCGCCGGGCTCGATCTGCTGTTCGTACCCTATGCGCTGACGTCGGCACCAAAGGTTTCGACGCTGCCTGTGAATCTCGAGGCGCGCCGGCTCGATGCAGGCGGGTTCACGGTCACCCGAATGCCGCGAAAGGAGATGATGCGCATAACGTCGGGACGTCATCACTAGCGCGCCGCCGGAACCCGAAAGCAGACCCGATCTCGCTCATTCGCGCCAGGTTCGAAGGGCTTCGCACTTCGCACAGTGAAAAGGGCTGACAAGGGCATTGCGGGTGGCAGCAGGACAATCAACTTCAGGACCGATCGGCTCGTTGGAGGGAACAACCAATGAAAATTGTCGCAGGGCGCCCGCTATCGCTGGCAGCCATCGCTATCGCTCTTTCTGGTTGCGCGTTTCGGCAGTCGGTCACGCGGATGGCGGTTGACTATAATACGTTCGTGGCTGACGCGACCAACAAGCAGACCGCCCTCAATATTCTGCGCGCACGCGACCGCGAACCGCTCCACTTCACCAACTTCACCAAGATCGACGGCACTGTGAGCGGCGAAGCCAGCGCCAGCTTCGACCCGGGCGTGAAGCTTCAGGATATCACGCGATCGCCGGCGACGACCAGCGTCGAAACCTCGATGAGCGGGGCGACAACGACGACCGGTGCCGCGACGACGACGAGAACGCTGAGTGGGGCGAAGCTCACACCCTCCTTCGACGTCAAGGTTACATCGACCAGCGACTTCGAGATCGCGATCAACGCGACCGACGACTTCTGGAAAGGCATCCTGACGCCCGTCCAGCCTTCGATGGTTGCCTATTATCTGAAACAGGGGTGGCGCTCGGATCTGATGAGCTATTTGTTCATCGACCGGATCGACTATGCCATCGTGGTGACGGGCCCGACGCCCAAACCGACAAGGCACAAGCCGGGGACCGCGCCGTTCAAGCTCAGCGCGCATATCGCGACGTTCCAGAACAATCCGGATTCATCAACCGACACAGCAGCATTCACCGCGGCGATCCGCTGCCAGTCGCTCGATGTCGCAGAAACCCCCGAGGCAAAGCGCACCTTGCCGATCGCCCAGTTGAGCGACCTTGCCAACATACCTGCCGACGTCCTTTCAAATGTCACGGCAGTGCCGTCGCACAGGGGCAATGCGAACGCCGACGCGGATTCCCCCGATGCCGGAAGCGCAAGCGACCTGCCCGCGGATCGGCCAAGATATCAGGTGGAGGCGACCGACGCCGATTCGCAAGGGCTGACGCTTGCCGCGCCGGAATCAGACTGCGGCGCCTTTAACGACAAGCTGCGCGAGCCAATCCGTACCGGGATCCGCGACACCGAAGCTGACGATTCCGGCCGCCCCGACAAGACGCGAACCGCGCTGTTGTCCATCGCGCGGCCAATCCGCCGCAACAGCGACTACAATCGATCCACGATCAGGATGAGCCGCGACGCGAGCGCCAAGCTTGTCGGCAAGGGCGCCTGCAACAACTATGTCAAAGCCGGCTATTCCTGCGATCTGCAGATCGACGTGACGCTGCGGTCGATCGAAGGAATCATCTATTATCTGGGCGAGCTTCAGCGTGACGTGGCCCAGCCCAACAAGCCCAGATTGTGGGGCGTTTGCGACCCGATGACATCGCAACGTGCCGACTATTGCATCCCGATTTTCGAATTGATGAGGACCAAGCCGATATCAGCGGACGGATGGATCACCGAGGTCGATTTCAAGGGCGCGCACTATTACGTCCCGTCATCAGGCCAAAGCATCAGCCAGACTGCCGGGCGCACGTCCGAGGTGATGACGCTGGTCGAGCAACTCCTCAATCTTTACCGCTCATCCAAGGATTTCCCGACGACCCCATCAGTGCGCGTCCTCAGGTAGGTCGAGCCAGGCGAGTAACGCGGGCACAAGACATTGCCGCAGACCCCGGCGGTTTCGAGAAAAATCGACCAGCGCGCGCTGTTGAAAGCCCGCGTTCAACCCACCGAACCGACCCGCGCGGACATCGGTCTTCGGGAAGATGAGGCAGGCGGTCAGCCCGCCGCGGAAGCGGCTTTGCGCACGCAATCCTGCAGGGACGCGCGCGAAATACGGGCAACTTCATTCACGAAGCCGACCGCTTGCTCCTCAGTGACCGCTCGCGCGGCAAGCTTATCGTCCTTATGCGTGACGATGTCCTTTAGCAGTGGGCTCTTGGTCGCCTTGAACGGCTCCAGACTCGATATTGGCTCCTCGAGGCACGCATGGATCCTGTCGCCCGAGCCGGTTCCCGACGGCGGGCCTGTCGTCACCTTGTCGACCGCCTGAAGCTTTAGCAACACTGGCACGGCGAGAACCACGACGGCGCAGACGGCAAGCAAGAAAAGGAACAACAATGCGGCGCAGATGCGCGAGATCCACAGTTTGTGTCTATCCGTCTCCGCATGTTGCTTGGCATAGGCCTGCATCCAATCAAGCCGCCGGTCGATACTCCGCAAAGCGTCGGCGGTTTGTCGCAATTGGACAGAAGTCGGATCCATCGGATAGGCGGACGCTTGCGGCGGTTCGTTGTCGGCCCGTGGCTCTTGGTCGATCGGTACGGGATGTCGGCCATCGATGACCGGCGCTGCTGTCTCCCTCTCGTCCCGACCGATGACCGGAGTTGTCACGCTATGCGCTGCGCCAGCTTCGATCTCGTCGATCCTCCTGTACGAGATCAGCCGCGTCGCGGCCTGACGCCGCATCGATTCCTGCAGCGGTCGCCGCTGGGCGACAAACGCGTCGAATTCCTCTCCACTCTTGCGGAATGCATCGATGCACCGATTGAGCGTCGCGACATTTTCCGGGTCGGCATCATTATCGAGGAAGAAAGTGTTCCCGCCGTCCCGGTGATGGCCGGGACGTGAATGATCGGCATCGGCGTCACGCTCGAACATGTCTGGAAAGGTCGGGCTCCACACGTTGATCTGATCCGCGCCGACGCCATCGACGGCGCATACGATCGAGCCCTCGGCGGCACTCGCATGTCGATACCAGTTGAACAGGCGCTCGATCTCCTTCAGGCAATTGGGCGCAAGCCTCCACGCCTCCCGATCGGCAGCCAGAAAATAGAAGGCGCCGAACGGTATGCGCCCTCGCTTGGAACCTTTCAGTTTTAGAAAAGCGAGCTTGCCGACATAGAGCGCAGTGGTACCGCCCATATGGGTGAGGCCAAATCTGGTCGTGTGGCTATCATCTTCCTCGAAGTCGCTCGTCGAGGAAAATATGCTCGTCAGGGCATCGGGGGTCTTTTCGATCGTGGCGACAATGGCCTGCTCGACGCGCGGGTCGACCGCGCCTCGCCGCCACACCACGGCTGCGCACTGGTCGACCCCGACGAGATTCTTGCGGCCCACCAGCGCCAGGGCCGACGGGACCGTCATACAGCGACGTCACTCAAGATGAGCCGGATCATATTGTCGGCCCAGGAGCGGGAATTTCGTTCGAGGCGGACGTCGAGGAAGATATCGAGATCGTCGCCCGGCTCGGTGCTGCGTTGCACCAGGGTTGAATATGCCGCACGCGAATAAAGCCAGTTGGCGACCGTTCGGGGATAGCGCCTGATGGTCTTCGCGATCAGGTCGGGCGGCGGGGCGAGCTTGCCTTCCGAGAAATAGCCGGCGGCATATTGCATGAAGACCCGGCGGTCGCGGACCGTGTCGCCCAGCGCCAGGCCGCAGAATTGTCCCCAGGCCCCTTCATAGCGCGGCCTGATCCGACGCAGGACGTCGAGCGGCGAAGGCTCCTCGAATCCCGCTCGCTTGACCAGCGGGTCGACGTTCTCGTCCCATTTTGTCAGCAGGAAGAGATGACTGTCTTTCTCGCGCAAATCCAATGAACGCGACGACGAATATTCCTGGATAGCATGCCTTAGCCCCGCGGCCGCATCGAGCGTGTCGGCCTGCGAACAGGGCGCGACATAGATCACAGTTATCTCGTGGGAATATTCCTTGAGCAGTTTCTTGATCTCGTCGCCGAGCGGTCGGCGCAGTTCTCCGATTGGAGCAAGGGCCTGGTTGCCCGACGCCAGTAGCGGAGCATAATCTTCGCCGCGACCATCAAGGATAGCGAACTTCACCGCGGGCTTGTCGCCATAGCGCGGCTGAACTTCGATCGGGATGAAAACGCGCTCGCCCGAATTGGGCGGCGGCGGCTCGCCGGCCGACCACCGATAAAGCCCCCAGTCGTAGAATTGGCGCGCCGCCGCATGAGCCTGCAACTGAGCGTCGCCTTCGGCCTCGTCGAGGATCGGCTCGTTGTCCGAAAAGTTGACGTTCACCTCTTCGGCGTCACCCAGGGCGCTGATGATCGAAAGGATGAAGGACGACTTTCCCGAGGAAGCAGAACCGAAGATCAACACAGGGTGGCGTTCCTGGCGCTCGAGCCGCTTGCCGAGCGACAGGCTGTGGCGCGGCGTCGGGACGGGAGGCAGTGATGCTGGCGGCTGCGGTGGCGTGGTTGGCGGCTGCGGCGCTGCTGAAGGCGCCGGCGGGGGGTTGGGGAGCGGCTTGGCGCTGCCCGAAGTCGCCCTGGGCGGCGCAGGGGGCTGCGGCGGCGTGGCGGGCGCGCCCGCGGCGGGAGGATTGCCACGATCATTGTCGGTCATTGCTTATCTCCCCCGGGATTTGCTGAAAGGTGAGCGCCAGAGGAAACGCGGGTCGCGCTCCAGCTTGATCAGCATCGCCCGGTCTTCCGCGGAATAAACGCCGGCACTGTGCTCTTTGGCGTAGCGTCGCGCCATCTGCGTGAGCAGCGAGATCAGAACGAAATCGATGAGAAGCGCGATGGCGATGTAGAGCAGCGTCGTTCCCTTACCGATTCTCCTGAAGATGAGCTCGAATGTCCCGGCGTAGGATCCGCTTGACGTCGATTGCAGGCCGCCGATCTTGCCCGGCATGCTGAGAACGTCTGGTTCGAATTCGGACAATGACTGCAGGTCGCCATTATAGCGGGAAAGCGCGCGGAGCAGCGGCGCATTGTTGATCGAATCCGCCGAACCGAAACCATCCGCTGTCGCAGCCAGATCGTCCAGCTCCTGCTTGCTGCTATCCCGGTCTTTCTCGATCTTGTGGAACAGCTCGTCCTTGCGTCTCTCGGCATTGCCCGGCGCTCTCCACTTGCTCTCGAACGCCTGCCACGCGCGCGCAGGATAAGGCGCATACATGAGGCGAGCCCGCTCGCGATTGCATGGGTTCAAGGGCACCGACGCGCTGGTCCTGGCGACTGGTACGATCTGTCCGATCTTGTGGAGCGCCGCGGCGGCCTTTTCGCCAAAGCCACACCGCGTGCCGGTCGACTCGTCGATCTCTTGCTCGAGCTCGTTGAGGTACTGCGTCAGGCCCTGCTTTTCGAGCTGGTAGCGGTTTGTCGCCAGCGTCTCCTCCGCCCGCTGCCCCAGATCGTCGTACCGGCTCTGCAGCATGAGGATATCGTCGCGCAGGATCGCCTTGCTTTCGAGCCAGTTGAAAGCGGCGCCAACCGTGCCGAATGCCGTCAGCAGCCAAACGATGACCCAAAAACTCAACCATGTCTTCGTCGAGCCGGCCTGGGCGCGCAACAAGGCTATCGCGCGGATCATCATCGTCGCAAAAACCACGATGGCGCCAACGAGAACGACCTGGAGGGCAATATAGATCGCGCCGGTGTTCGACCGGACGAGCAACGCCCACCAGCCGTAACCTACGACAATAATAAATACGAGATATGACGCGATCGTCGATACAACCAGCGACCCCTTCGATAGCGGAAGCCTGCCCATCTTTCCCCCGAGTCGTTTGCTCTTGTTTCTTTGTTCCTAACATCCCCTAATCTTCACCGCCATAGGCTTACAACAAACGTATTTATAACGTGATATGTTGCCTGCCCTTGCGAGCGATCATGCCTTAATAATTACAACCATTTTCAATGTATTTCTTCACTAGCCCAACATCGTCCACGATTTCATGCGTTTACGACGTCGATGCTGGCGGCGCCTATCGCAGTCTTGCCGCACTCAGCAATGTGGTGGTCCATGCGAATGGCGGACGAATGGTCCGCGTCAGCGATGTCGCGAACGTCGGCTGGGCGGAATCCGAGCAACTGCACCTCGCGCGCTTCGACGACCATCGGGCATTGTTCGTGACGATCCGACAGAAAGACGATGCCGATGCCGGCACCCTGCACGATGCGCTTATTCCGCCAGGTCGATCGAAATCGCGCCGAACTGCCGCCGGACATGCGTCTTGCCGTGGCGTTCGATCGGGGCATCGATATCGATCGGAAGCTCGGCGAGCTTGGCCGCGATTTCGCAATCGCTCTTGGGTTGGTGCTGGTGACGCTGATCCCGCTCGGGCTGCGCCCTGCGGCGGTTGTAATGTTCTCGATTCCTCTATCACTAGCGATGGGCATATTGGCGCTGCTACTGCTCGGATATTCGCTCAACCAAGTGAGCATCGCAGGGTTCATCATTTCACTTGGTCTGCTGGTCGACGATTCAGTCGTGGTGGTGGGAAATATCGAACGGCGACTGCGCGAAGGCGGCTCCGCGATCGAGTCGGCAATTGCAGGCAGCCGCGAGATCAGTGCGGCGATCATAGGCGCAACAGCGGTACTCCTGGTCGCCTTCGTGCCCCTGGCGGTATTGCCCGAAGCTGCGGGCGATTTCGTACGACCTCTGCCGAAGGCTGTGATCGCGACGGTTGCCAGTTCGCTACTGGTTTCGCTCACGGTCATTCCCTTTGTCGCCAGTCGGGTGCTTCGCCCGCACCGTGGTGACGAAAACCGCGCGCTAGCCGCGCTGATGGGGGGGCATCCGGCGATTCTACACGCCAGTGCTCCACCGTGCGCTCGACCACCCCTGGCGCTGGCTCTGTGGCGCGCTTGTTATGTGCCTCGCCGCCTTTGCGCTAGTGCCGGTCGTCGGTTTCAGCCTGTTTCCGGCCGCAGATACGTCTTTCTTCCTCGTTAGAATCGAGCGGCCGCAGGGTAGCAGCATCCCCTCCACGAACCGCGCCGTGCGCGACATTTCGGCGTTGCTGCGGCGCGAGCCTTATGTGGTCAATCGTATGGAGAATGCCGGGCACGGCAATCCACAGGTGTTCTACAACGTGCTCCCGCGCGAGGAGAATGCGCGCTATGGTGAGATATTGGCGACCACGCGCCCGTGGGACGCGGGCGAAGCCGCTGCATTATTCGCGCGCCTGCGCCGTGCGTTCGAACGCTATCCCGACGCGCGGCTGACGCTGGAGACGTTCCAGAACGGTCCGCCGATCAGTGCGCCGATCGAAGTGCGCATCAGCGGTCCCAACCTCGACCTGCTTAAAATGTTGTCGGATCGCGTGGTGCGCAAGCTAGAACAGATTCCCGGCATGCGAGACGTCGAGAGCCCGATCGCGCTCGATCGCGCTCGATCGCGCTCGATCGCGCAGAGATGGACCTCGGCCTAGATGAGCGCAAGTCCGGCCTGCTGGGGATTGCGCCCGGCGAAGCACGGCGCGCGCTGAAGCTCGCGATCGCGGGCGAGGTCGTCAGCCGTATGCGCGACGACGAAGGCGACAGCTGGCCGGTGACAGTGCGGCTGCCGATGACGATCAACCAACCGGTATCGACGTTTTCGAACGTTTATGTACCAACCTTGACTGGGGAAAGCGTACCGCTTCTAAGCATCGCACGCCCGCGCCTGAAGAGCGTTCCGGAACAGATTTCCCGCTACAAGCTGCAACGAAGCGTGACGATCACGGGCTACAACCAGCCCGGGGTGTTGACGTCGCGCCTCAATTCGCAGGTACGCGCAGCGATGGACGACATCCGCTTGCCAGCGGGATATCATTTCGACATCGGCGGCGAGGCAGAGATATCGACACGCAGCTTCGCCCGCATAGGCTCCAGCATCTTGCT
The DNA here is from genome assembly GCA_041659925.1 of Sphingomonas sp. GTDB lineage: Bacteria > Pseudomonadota > Alphaproteobacteria > Sphingomonadales > Sphingomonadaceae > Sphingomonas. The sequence continues at coordinate 11,588 of JBAZXI010000036.1, read as the reverse complement.
CGCGGCATTTGGGCTTGTTGGGGTGCTCGTCTTTGAATTCGGACGGTTTCGTGAGACTGCGGTCGTCGTTGGTGTGATCCCGCTGGGAACATTTGGAGGGTTGGTAGCACTGTTCCTGACTGGCAATTCGCTGTCGTTTCTCGCTGTAATCGGCTTCGTCGCGTTGATTGGAATCGAGATCAAGAACTCAATCCTGCTCGTCGATTTCGCATCCTGATTGACTGCGGAAGGAGTGGGACCGCGGCAGGCAATCGAGCGGGCCGGTGAAGTTCGTTTCCTACCAGTCTTGCTTACCTCTATCCCCTGGTGCCGTCCAATCCGCGATGGGGTGCTATTCGCTCGCGCGCTGCCGTCCAATGACAAAAAGTTCACCCACTCCCAGCGAGCAGTGGCTGGACGACCGCATCTCAAGGTCACGAAAGTCGGCCGCTGCGCCTTCCCGTGTACTTCAGCATCAGCGACGTGGCGTGGCCTGACGTGGCCCGCCCGCGACCGGCACCGGCTGCCGCCCGCCTGCCTTTGGGCTGGATAGTCTGACGGAACACCCCCCGCGAGACGCATTTGGCGACGATCGAACCCCGCGGTACACGCGCGACGGCTATTGTGCCTCGCCGCAGGGCCCAGTCGGTCCTGGCGTGAAGCTGGCTGCCCAAGGAGTCGACGCCATCGTCGCCCAGCGTTTGATGTCGGCCTCTTGCGCCGGATCCCTGACGCCGCGCAGCCAGAAATTGAACCATGCGAGATTGCGCTCATAAATGGCGAGGCGGTGCGCCGGGTGCCATTTATAGTGGTGCTCGTCGGGGAACACGAACATATCGACTGGCAGATGGCGATACTGGAGCGTCGAATAAGTCTCGAGCGCGAGCCGGAATTCGTCGTCGGCGAGCTGCATCAGGATCGGCGTCTTGACCGCGTCCGCGCTCATGGCGAGCGAATAGCCGCGCCAGAAATCCTGGCCCGCCGCGCCGGGGCCGGGATAGCCCCATGAGATGACATCGTCGCGGTAGCCGAGGCCAGCGGCGGACATGGCGCTGCCGGGATCGTCGCAGCAGGTGCTGATCGACGCCGCCTTGAACCGGTTGGGCCGGCTGAGGATGAACTGCGCCGTGACCGCGCCGTCGCTGAGGCCGGTAAGGCCAAGACGGTCCGGATCGACCACCCCGCGAGCGATCGCGGCATCGACGCCGGTTTCCAGCGCCGACACGATCATGCGGCGCTCCGTGAACCCGGCGATGTTGGCGCGCTGCAGCTCGGTGAGATTGCGGACGGTCTCGGATATGGACAGCTCGGATGGTCGCTGAAATCCCAGCACCGCGAAACCATGCTGCGCGAAGAGCTGGAGGGGATATTCGTCGCCGGTGCCGCCGCGCACGAACCCGCGGCTCTGATACTGGACGACGATCAAGGGATGGCGCTGGCCCGGCTTGTGGTCGGGCGGCAGTACCAGGTCACCATAGCTGGCCACGCCCTGGGCATCGTGCCACGCCAGCCGCTCGACCGCGCCGAGACGATCGATCGGAAAGTCGGGATTGGGGTCGAACAGCAACGCCGACCTTGCCGTCGCTACGTCGATGCTGACGAGCCGTCGCGGTATGCCCGCGCTTTCCCGCGCGCAGATCAGCCGGACGTCGGCCAACTGACAGCCGATCAGGGCATCGACGGTCGAGAGCAGCCGGACTGGTGGTCGCTTGCCCGTCACGTGCCAGCGATAGATTTCGTCGCGTCCGCCATTTGCCGGGTAGCCGGCGCGGATGAACAGGAGATCGGCCGGGCCCACCCACCACAAGGCGGCAACATGGTCGGCGCAGAGCGCGGCAGGGCATAGGATCTCCCGATCCGCAATGGCGACATGCAACGCGACCGGCGGAAACAGCGCCTTCGGGTCGCGCGGCGCCGTCCAGGCCCGCAGGCCGCCGGCTGTCCGCGCAAACAGCACCGCGTCGCGCGGCTTGCTCGGATCGGCGCCCTCCTCCTGCCCGGCCGACCCGACCGTCCGACCGGTCGCGGCGTCGTACCAGGTGTCGACGAACGGGATGGCCGACGACGGACGGGGATGATTGTCCGAGAGCGGCACGAAGCGCTTGTCGAAATGCAAGCCGCCCCACCCCTCCTGCCTGATCGCATCCTGCGCGGCGACCAGCCCGGGCCGCGACCGCACCGCGAGCATTTTCCCGTCGGCGCTCCACCGGACCGCCGTCGCATCGGTCGCCAGCCGACTGATCTGCCGCGCCGGCGCGCCATCGAGACCGGCGGCCCAGATCTGGGTGCTGCCATGGTCGCGACGGAGATAAGCGAGGAAGCGACCATCCGGTGACCAGACGGGCGTGTTCATCCGCGGCGCGCCATTGACGAAATCGGCGACCCCGCGCAGATCGTGGATCAGCGGGAGATAGTCGCCACCGATATCGAGCAGGCGCGGCCGGTCATGCCCCGAGAGCGGCACGAGGAGCAGACCGTAACAATAATCGTCGCGCGCGACATCGGCACGGCGCAGGATCAGCGCCGCCCAGCGTCCATCGGGCGACACCCGAAAGGGCGGCTCGCCGCCGACCTTGGCCCCTGCCCCGCCAAAATCGCGCAGTTCGACCAGAGCCTGCGCGGTCAGCTCGGTCCCGGGACGCGGCGGCGCCATCGGCAGCAGCCGCGCCGCGCAATCGGCCGTCGCGGCCGAGGCCGGCGCCGCCCCGAACAGGGCGACGCCGGCGAGCAGGATCCTCACCATGATTTTGTGATCTGGAACGACACCACCCGGCGCAGCGGATTGGCACTTTCCGGATCATAGGCCGCGGTGGTCGTGCCGGTGAAATAAGCGGCATAGGGTGGGTTGCGATCGAACAGATTGGTCGCGTTGAGCGCGAGCTTCACGCCCCTGAAGGGCCCCTGCGCCGCCCCGAAGCGGTAGCTCAGCTGCGCATCGAACGTGGTCCAGGACGCGACATGCTGCGGGGTGGCGTTGAGCTTGTTGGTATAGCCATTGACGTAGTTGGCGAACAGCACCGCGCCGAAGCGTGGCGACGACCAGCCGGCATGCCCGCGCGCGCGCAGATCGACCGGATTGCCGAGCACGCTGACCACATTACTCGACGGCGCCGTCGCGGTCAGTGCCTGGTCGATATGGAAGATGTAACTCGCCGCGATCCCGAGATCGGCGCGCCCCTTGCCGAGTGCGAAGCCATAGCCGGCGTCGATATCGAGCCCCGACTGCGTCACCACCGACAGGTTGCGCAGGCGTGCGTCGATCACCGCCGCGAAGCTCGCCGTCTGCGGAATGTTGAGCGGATTGAGCAGGATCGGCGAGGCATAATATCCAGCGATCGCCGCCGCCGTCGGGTTGGCCTCGGTGATGCCGACATAGACCGGGCGATTGACGAGAAAGTTGAACAGCTGGGTCGAGGCCGAACCGATCCGGTCGCGGTAATCGACATGATACCAGGTGAGGCTGGCATGCGCGCCGGGCAGGAAGCGCGGCTTGAACTCCAGCCCCAGCGTCCAGGTGGTCGCGCGTTCGGGCTTGAGGTCGGGATCATTGCCACGCAGCACGATCACGTTCGACTGGCCGGACGCGGCCTGGGGATCGGGAATGGTGTAGATCAGATAGGCCTGTGATCCGGGATCCTGCCGCAGGTCGTTGAAGCTCGGCGCCCGGAACGACGTCCCATAGGTCCCGCGCACGGTGAGGCCGGCGACCGGCTCCCAGTCGGTGCCGATCTTCGGGTTCGTGGTCGTGCCGAAATCGCTATAATGTTCGGCCCGCACCGCGGCGGACAGCGTGAGACGGTGGAAGCCCGGGATCGTCGCGTCTCCGCCGAACACCGGTAGCAGCAACTCGGCATAGCCCGCCTTGATGCGGCGCGGCGCATGAAGCGGGATCGGCGCCGAGGCGACCGGGCTCAGCGTGCCGGTATCGATCGTCCCGCCCCGATCGACAAAACGCTCGAAGCGGTATTCGCTGCCGAGCGCGAGGCGCACATCCCCCGCCGGCAGCGCGAACAGCGGACCGTCGGCGCGCAGCGTCGCCGACCAGCTGAGACCCGTATGGGTCGCGGTCTGCGAACCGCGGACATAGGCGATCGTCGCGGGATTGGTCGATGGCCCGTCGCCGAACAGATTATAGGCGGTCGCGGGATTTGTGTCGGCGAGCGCTATGGCGAGCCGCGCGCTGTTGACCCGGTTGAGAATCGACGAACGCTCATACTGGAACCCCCAGGTCCCGTGCAGATCCACGTTCCACCGCCCACGCGTCGCGGCAAGGCCGGCCGTGCCGCCATAGGCCGCGGTCACGCCGTGCCCGGTCTCGTTGCCGAGGTCGCGCGCAAAGGCATAATTGACCCCGACCGGCAGATGCGTGCCGATCGGATCGACATAAAAGGGATTGGTGACCGGGACGGTCCGCCGCACGTCGAAATTGGGGCGCTGGCGCTGGTCATAGCTGCGGACCGACAACAGTCCCCGGGCATAGAAGCGCAGGTCATCGCCGATATCCTGGCTGACCGCCGCGAACAGCGAATGGCGGCGCTGCTGCGGCAGGATATCGGCGCCGTACCAGTTGTTGCCGGGATTGACGGTACCCGCGGTCAGCTGCGCCGCGGTGAGACCCACACCGTTCTGCCCGGCGGGAATCGCGAAGGTCTTGCCGCCGGCATAGATCGTCCCCGGATTGGCATAGACGCCGCGATGATCGAGCCCGCCGAACGGACGCAGATCGTCGGTCGCGAAGTCGCGGTCCGACGCCGCGAGACGATTGCGCTGATAATATTCATAGGCGAGCACGAGGTGGCCGCTGTTCCAGTGCGTACCGATCAGCTGGCTGGCCTGGATTTCCCGCGCGGCGCCGTCCGCCGAGCCATAGCGGAAGCTGGTCTCCGCACCGCGATAGTCGAGCCGCGGGATGATGTTGACCACCCCGGCAACGGCATCGGAGCCATAGATCGCCGAGGCGCCATCGGGCACGATCTCGATACGCTCGACCGCGACGACCGGGATCATCGACAGGTCGGCGAATACCCCGCCGAACCCGCCCAGCGGCGGCCGCTCGCCATTGAGCAACACCAGGGTCGAGGACGGACCAAGCCCGCGCAAATTGATGCTCGACCCGCGGTTCGAATTGAGATTGGCAATCGTGCTGACCGTGCCGCCCGGACTCGTGCTCTCATTGGCGCCGCCCCCGAAATTCTGCGGGATCGACTGGGCGACCTGCTGCGTCGTCGCAAAGCCACTTTCATCGATCGCGCGACGATCGATCGTGACCAGCTCGGAGCCGACTGGCCGCTCTCCCCTGATGCGCGTACCGGTCACCAGCACGTCGGGCGTGCCATCCGCTTGCGCGGCACCGTCGCGCTGGACGACGAATGTATCGCCGACCTTCACGACCACCAGCCCGGTGCCATGCAGCAACTGGCCGAGCGCCGCATCGAAGCTGTAGCGACCCTTCACCGCCGGCGCGCGCAGGCCCTCGACCAGGTCCGTCGCGACGATGAGATGACGTCCGGACTGCGCCGCCAGCGCGCGCAATGCAGACCCCATATCCTCTGCCGGCACATCATAGTCTCGCGTCTCGGCCTGCTGGGCCTGAACACAGGCTGGCGCGCCAAGCGCCATAGCGGCCGAGGCCAGCAAGCCGGCCAGAATCTGCACACGCATTCGTCATTCTCCCCATCGCTCGACGCCGCTCGAGCGGCTGTCGGAAGGGGAAGACGCCAGTGGCCGGACAACCCGCCCAAAATAATTCGGGCGCCCCGGCGAAACGTCAGATCAGCGGCTGAGGATCAGGTCGCCATTGTCGGCTGCGGCGACATGCAGGCCAAGCGCAGCAGCCAGGGCCTGCGCCGCGCCTTCGATCGGCACGGCACGAAACACGCCGGTGACGCGCAGCCCGGCGAGCGCCGGATCGCCGAGCCTGAGCTTATGCGGCGAATAGCGATCGATGTCGGCCACGACATCGGCAAGCCGCACGCCGTCATAGCTCAGCAGGCCATCGACCCAGCGATCGGCACCCGCGGGCGCCGCCTGGACCGGCATCTTGTCGCTGCCAACCGACAACGCGAGTTGGCCGGGCGCGAGCCGCGCGAGCATTCTGCCCGGCCGCCCGCCGCCGACCCGGTCATGGATCTCGACCGCGCCGCGGAGCAGCGACACCTTCACCCCGTCCCGGCCGACCGCCACGTCGAACACGGTGCCGCGGTCGAGGATCAGCCGGTCGCCTGCCTCGACCATGAACGGTGCACCGGTCGCTGCGGCGACAGCGAAGCGGGCGCGCCCACGCACCAGTCGCACCAGCCGTGCCGACGTGCCGAACGCGACCTCGATCCGCGAATCGGTATCGAGAACAACGGCGCTGCCATCGGGCAGGCGAAGCCGGCGCAGCTGTCCGGTCGCCGATGCAATGGCCTGTTCACTACCGGTCGACGCGCCGATCGGAGCGGGTCGATGGAGCAGGAGCGTCGCGCTGCCGGCGACGAGCAGCACGGCGATCCCGGTGACGGCCAGACGAAAGCGCGGACGCGCGAATAGCGGGCGCCGCTCGCGCAGACCACGATATTCCCGGCCGACCGATGACGAAGCGAGCTGCCGCGCGCCGCGCGAAATGTCCTCCATCTCGGCATAGAGCAGGCGATGCTGTGGCGACGCCGCCCGCCAGCGTTCGAATTCCAGGCGTGAACGATCGGCGTCGGGGCCGCGCATGCGCGCGATCCACGCCGACGCCTCGCGGCGTATCTCGGCTGCGGCGCGGTTGCCGCCTTCGATTGCCATCAGGGCAGGCCGGTCAGCCGGTGGATGTGATCGAAGGCACGCCCGATCTGCTTCTCGACGCCCGATACCGACATGCCGGTACGCGCGGCGATATCGGCATAGCTCAGGCCTTCGAGATGGTGGGCCAAGAAAATCTCCTGCGTCCTGGGTTTAAGGCGCATGATAGCAGCTTCGAGCCGTGCAAGACTATCCCGCGCTTCGAGGCGCTTGTGCTCGTCGATACCGGCGAGCTCCATGTCGTCGGCGCTCACATGAGCCTCGGCATGATGTCGCCTTGCCGCCCTGGCGCGGTCCTTCAGCAGATTGCGGGCAATCTGCCGGAGATAGGCGGCCGGTCGCAGGAGCAGGCCGCCCCTGCCGAAATCGACCCGGGCGAGCCGCAGGAAGGTCTCCTGGACGAGGTCGCTGGCCTCGTCGCGCGAGGCCCGGTAGCTGGTGAAGAAGCGCACCAGCGCACGCTGCTCGTTGCGATAGAGCAATTCGAGCTGCACCGATCCGGGCAACGTATCCTCGCCGTCCTTGCGGGCAGCGCGCTGTTCCGCGCGCGAGGGTCCGAGCGCCTTCACATGCGATGCGTGGCCGCTCGCCACGCTCGTCCTGCAAGGGAAACCCGCTCCATCGTCCGCCTCCGACGTTCCGAGGCGGCCCGGCGGAAAGCCGGGTGGTGAGAACAAGCCAGGAAATAGCTCGCGCCGGCGCCTTTAGCCGCGAACGGCCTGGACATGCGCACCGGCGACCCGGCCGACGCGCGGCCTGATTCGATGTTTCCTGTTCAAGGTTCTCACGCCTCGGCGCCACTATTTTAGCGGCGCGACACGGAGTCTAGAACAGTGAAGATTCCGAAAGCAAGCACCCATTTTATCAATCAGGGCAATATCTTGCGCGCGGGCACGATCGCCGGCGCCGACCGCACCATGCCCATTTCTTGGTAATTTCAGCGCGGCCGCCCCTGGCGCAGGGCAGCCGGCACCGGTAGCGCGACCTGAAATGTCGAGGCGCGGCCGGACTGCAAGGGGTCGCGACCGATGATCGAGATACAGGCGCTGCGCTACGCGCTGGCCGCCGCCGAGACCGGAAGCTTTTCCGGCGCGGCCTCGCGGTTCGGCGTCAAGCAGGCGACGCTCGCAAGACACATGCAGCATCTCGAGGACCGGCTCGGCCAGTCGCTGTTCCGCCGTTCGACGCGCGGCATCGTCCCGACCCTGCTCGGCGAGCGCATGCTGCAGCGGGCGCGTCTCATCGTGGCCGATGTCGACGCCCTCGACGCCGAGGCGCGCGCGCTAGCGCGCGGCGACAATGGGCTGCTCAGGATCGGATTCGACGGCTCACTCGAAGATGGCGGGTTCGCGTCGCTGCTGCGCGACTATGCGCGGAAGCGCCCGGATGTCGAGATCGAGGCGCGCGAGGCACCGCGTGCGATGCTGTGGCGCGATCTCGAGCGCGGCATGCTCGACCTGATCCTGGTCAGCGGTGAGACGCTCCGTGCCGGAATCGGCACGATCGCGGGATGGAGTACGACCGTGACGGCCGTGATGAGCGCCGACCATCCGGCCGCATCCGTCGATCAGCTCTTCTGGTCGGATCTTAGGGACTGCTCGTTCGTGGTCTCGAAGGCTGCCTCGATCGATCTCGCTGCGATCATCACCGCCCGCCTCGCGGGACCGCACCACCAGCCCACCATCAACCGGCAGAGCGTCAGGCCGGACGAACTCCGCGCGTTCGTGCGCGGTCGGCACGTCGCCGTGTCGACCGAAGGACCGGGACATCGCGCCACCTACCACGACCTCGTAGCCAGGCCGATTCACGACGCCTTTGGCCCGACCCGCATCGCGCGGACAGCGCATTGGCGCGACGGCGACATGAATGCCGCCCTCATCGGATTGTTGGCGATGGCGAGAACGAGATTGGGCCTGACCACGCCAGCGCGTTGATCCGGTTTCGCAGCTCCTCGCTGGCGCGACAGACGAGCACCGGGCGCGGCGCGAGATCGCCATGCGCCCCGAACGAAGCCGCTGATAGCGGGTCGCCGCCGTGCAAAGGACAGGCCGCGCTATCGCGCCAGGATCACCGGGAATGCAGGCGCCGGACAACGGGCGCCTCGCTGCTGCGCTTTTGAAGCACCGCGATCCTGGACCCATATTGATTGGCGCGCGCTGCCCATCGCGTGCCATTTGCCGATGCGCGCGCGGGCCACCTGAGAATGAACTTCGCGAGATTCCGGACGTATGATTGCTTTTCGTAGATCCTAAGCGATTTGCACAAAGTGGCCATGGCTCAATGAACGCTTTGCGCGAAAAGCGACACGGGTGACGATCGCACCCGCGCGGACCTAAGCCGGATGGGAATCGAACTCGACGCCACGACCGAAGATACATTTTCGCGGAGAGCCGGCTAGCCCTGCGGCTGGTCCTGCGTCGCTATGCGGGATGCTGTGAGATTTGGCGCGACACTGGCAGGTGATCAGGCGGCTTTCAGCCGTGTTAAAAGGCCGGCACCTTCCAGCGCTCGCTGCAGTCCCGCATCACCAACATGGGCGTAGATTGCCGTTGTCGCGATATTCTCGTGGCCGAGAAGCCGCTGCAGGAAGCGGAGGTCGACGCCGTTTTCGAGCAGCAGCGTCGCGCAGGTGTGGCGCAGCATGTGCGGCGTGACGCGACGGGTCACCCCTGCCGTCGCCGCGAACTCCCTGAGCGAACGCCGGACCCAGTCGGTCGACCACCTCGCTTCGCCGTGGCCGAACAGCGACAGGCCGGCGCGCGCGTCAGAGAGCTTGCCGACAAGTCTCCTTAGCCCCGTGTCTACCAAGAATACGAACCGCTCGCGCTGGCCCTTGCCATGAACGCGCATCGCACCTGTGTCGTGGTGGAAATCGTCGCTCCGCAAGGCCGTTAGCTCGCCGACCCGGACCCCCGAACTGATCAGCACCAGGACCGCGACGGCGAAGGGCGGAATGCGGGCCGCAGACCGGCTGCCGCGACATTGTTGCCAGGCCGACGACGCCAGAAGCTTGGCCTCCCGCCTCGATATCGCACGCGGAAGTGACTTTGCGCGGGGCAGCTGCAATTCTAGGCGGATGAACGGGGATTCGGGGAGGACCTTCCGCCGCACCAGGTCGCGATAATAGCCACGGAGGCAGGCGACGCGGCGGCGTATTGTTCGGGCCGCGGCGCCGATACCCACCAGATGGGAAATATAGGCCATGATCGTGTCGCCTGGCGCGTCATCATCTTCGCGCCCGCTCTGAAACGACCGGAAGCTCCTCAGGTCGGCACCATAGGCAGCGAGCGTATGCGTCGATGGATTGCGACTGACGCGCAGATGCTCGAGATAGTCGCAGATCGATTGTGCTGTCAGATTCACCCGCCGACCTCATTTACATCCAAAATGAAGGTTTTATGGCGGAAGACCTGTTACGGAACGGTGCATCCTAAGCGTCCGCAGCTTCGCTCACGGCGAAGCCGGAGCCCGACACGAGTGCTAGACAATATGCGCTCCGATACGGATTCCCAGCGCTTCAAGCTGAAGTCCGATGCTCGTGCGGAAGTTCACGTCGGACCCGACCTGGCGACCGTAAGAAATCCGCACCGCCTCGGCGATCTCGCGCTCGCGCCGCGCCCGGAAGCGGCGGATGTCGCCTTCGCGCTTCCCGGTGACCGCGGTGCCCGTGCGATAGGCTTTCCACTCGTCACATGGCACATAAGCCGGGATATTCGTCGCGTACCGTCGATCAGCCACCTCCACGAGCACCTCGCCAGACCGCCAGCGCGCGTTCCGATTGGGGGCTTTGCGAACTTCCCCACCCAGGAACACTTTGAGAGAGGGAGTTGCGAGGTGGTTCGCCAGCAATGTGGTGCTGATACGGTTGGCGACACCCCTGCAGAAACGCCACTCGAGTTCAGACCAGCGCGCGTCGTCGCTGGCGGCGGCCATGTCGTCGGTCCGATGCCGCGCGCGCTTCGCGAAAATCCGATTGCACCTGTTGCGCGTGAATATCGCGTTGATTCGGTCCGACCGGTCCGTCGATCCCTTGCCCCTGAAGAGCGGCGCGATCCCGTAGCTGCAAAGAGTCAGGATGTTCGCGACGTGATCGGCCTGAAAGTCCGAATCCTCGCGCGCCATCCCCCTGAACGCACCATAATTGCCATTGTTGATACCCTGGATATTGTGATGGACAAAGTTGTGCCAGAAATTTTTTACGAGGTAATTGGTCGCGCAGTGCATCACATATTCCGGCGCGTCAGCCCCGCCCGGGAAGTCCGCGGCCAGGAGCGCGTCAGGTGCCGGGCTCTGGAGATTTTGATATCCCCAGTCGAGAAACGGCCGAGGGACCCCGAAGACGGCAACCCTCGCACCCTCGCGCTCGGTGAAATTGACATTTGCATAGAAGTGATATTCGGCGCTGTGTTCATTAGTGGCAGCCTTGGCGTCAGAAGACGCGATATTGTACTGGATCAACGCCTCGTCCAGCCGGCTCTTATTGAAGGTACTCGCAACTTGCTGATCGGTACCATCGAGCTTGATGCGCGCGGTTGCACCACTTGCGTTTAGTACCGCCACTACCCGGCGGAGCGCGTTTCGGAAGACATCCTCACTGTACCAATCCGGTGCCGGTTCAATGGAGTCGCGCGAAGGCCATGATGCTTCAGCAGATTGCATTTCTCTCATCCCCAAGCCGAATTTCTCGAAAGACGCCATTGCACGTAATCGGCCGATCAGGCCAAGGACCACTCTAGTAGATGGCCAGCGATTCTATCAATCCCGCCACCTGACGATTTCCTCTCCTCCTGCAAGCTACGCCTTTGATGGATTCATAAAACATTCAATTTGACCACATTAGA
>JBAZXI010000035.1:0-46158 GCA_041659925.1 Sphingomonas sp. | reverse complement strand
CCGCTGGTCGAATCCGTTCGCCATAACGTCCTCCTTACTGGAGAACTGTCACCCTTTTCTCTGTCTCATTTCAGGGGTGCACTACAGCACCTGTCGCCGTAATCCCCGTAATCCCCGTAATCCCAAAGATGGCGCTTTGGCTCAGTGATTGAAGGGTGGGTGTATGGAAGGCGGTGCAGGAAGTGCGAACGCGTTGGGTTCCTCGTTGATCGGCGGGCTCAACACCACCGCTGGCGGCGGTGGCGGCGCCTCGACGCGCTGTAACACAAATTCGGTCGCGAGCTGCTTCACTCCGACGGTTGTCGGCCACATAAAGAGGCGCAGTTGGCCATTGCCTTCATTGAGCACCGTAAAGTTGGTATAGATGGTCAGAAGCGCAACAACGCCAGGCGGGCCGAAGCTACCCGCGTAGCACGTTCCTTGATATTGTAGGGCGCCCTCAAATTCGGACTGGCCGACGCGAAGTCGACACCGCGCTGTATCTGACTGCACTAACATCACAACGGACCCGTCGGCACTCGCATAGAAGCCTAGCGCCGGTGGCGCGCCGGATTGCGTGTGCCGTAGAGCGAGTGCCAATGATCGCTGAAACAGGTCAGTCTGAGCAGTCGCGACGGCCTCAATTTCCGTGCGCGACTTGATCAGTTTTCTGCGCGCAGCGAGCGCGGCTGATCTGGCGTTAGCGTGCAGTTCGGCCGCATGATCGGCATCTTCAACTTTCGCAAGCAACCGTTCACCGGCACGGATGTATCCATCGTCGATAAGGCGACGCGCGAGGTTCACCGTGGCGAATACATCGCCACCCTCCGCGGCCTCCTCGTATACCTCAATCTGCACGTGTGGATCGAGGTTGCCCCACAACACTCCCAAGTTGTTGTGGGCAACTGGGCCATCCCGGTCGACGCCGATCACGCGCCGATAGTGCCGCATGGTCGATGGCCAATGCCCGGGCGTGTCGGCATAGCTGTAGGCAAGGCCGAAGGACCGAGCGCGTTCCGCCGGCTGGAGAGCGAGTGCCCATTCAAGCGCGACACGATGGCCTTCAACAATCCCTGCCTCTTTGAGGAGATCGGCCAAGGTGTAGAAGGTAGCAGCTTTAATCCGCTCCGGAAGCATTGCTTTGGACCATTCAGCAGAGAACGCGACTGCGCTGCGGAGCCCGTTTACCTTATAGTGAAACTTAACACCGGCAGAGAGTATGGATTCAAACCGAGGTGATGTTTGTCGGGCAAGGCCCAGCGCTAGAAACTCCTCGGCACTCGAATAATCCTTCGCGTTTAAGCTCCAGTCAACCAGCGAAACATAGGGATAGACCCAAGTTGGGTGATCCATGGCGAGTCGGCAGACAGCGTCGCGTCCGTTGTCCGCGCCGTAGTTGGCGCGCCGGGTTAGATAGTCCGTCTCCCAAAATTCTAAGGATGCGTCCTCTAGCCCTTCGCTAAACAGGGGATAGGTACGGTCGAGATCGGCGATGGTCCGTGCGCTGATATAACTCAAGAGATCGTGCGAATCTTTGGTCTCCACTTCCGATTCGGCGGCCGTCACTCCCTCGCTTGCGATCGCGGGCACCGCTGCTTCTATTGCGCCGGTCTCAGCAGTTGGCGCTGGTAGCGCAGCACTTGGCCTCGCTGGAACCGGCCGACGAATATCGAGCTTTGCCTTGCCCCAACTCGCGCCGATTTCGAACCAGCCACGCGCAACGGCCACGATGACGAAGATGATCGTTAAGGAAACGATCAGTGTCACGATCGGTGCTGCGAGGCCGGCAAGCGCTGTGATAAATTCGACCGGTCCGAGAGTTGCAGTTGTGTTCGTTACACTTGGCCTTGGCACCGCAACTCCTCCCCCGAAGATCAGTCAGTTTCTACGTCCAACGGGGACTTACAGCTATCGCATTCGACATGGTGAACAAAAGATATCAGAGCATTGGAGCCTGTAATAATCCCTTTTGTGCCGCAATGCATCAGTCGAAGACAGAAACAGGGCCGCACTCCCGCGTGGCCCCGTTCCTCACTCATTCAGGCGCTGTTGCTAGCCTCAGCGCCGGTAATAGCCGCCATCGCGATCCCCGTCGCGCTGGTCGCACCCGCGCCGGTCGTCGCGATACCCGCCGCGGTGAACAGGCCTATGCCTTCGGTGCTACCCATTCGTCCGAACGGTCGCCGAATTGCGAAGACCTCGGTCGCAGGAGCCGCTCACGCGAAAATACCATTTCCCGCTTCCGGGGTTGGGAACCGCCTTTCCGAATTGTCCGACGGATCCACGCGTGCATAGACGGCAGGTGGCAGGGCCGATCAGCCAAGAGCAGCCTTTCCGGATCGTCCGAAACGCCAAACGGCAGCCGAACGGCAGGTCTCAGGATCGCAGACGCAGATAGTTGCCATTCGCGACCGCCGCATCGAACGACAGCTGACGACCAAACTCACGCCGCTCGTGACCAACCGCGAGTTGCCCCGGAACCTGCCGTTGCAACAAAATCGGCAATACGGTTGCGGGCACAAATTTTCGATTGGCGCCAAACGTATGCGGTTGCAAAGGCAAACAACTTCTAGAAGGCTGATCTTGCTGAGGGGCTCATCTATAATTTAATGGAGATCTAGTCGAAAGCGCATAATGCGGGCCAGTTTCAGTTGAGTAGGAAATTGCGATGGGAGGTTCAGGTTTCGTGGGAAAATCTTCAGAAGAAATAGCACGGCGCTTCGCACGCGATCCTATTATCTTAGGGGGATGTTTTCTATCTGCCTTTGGTATAATCGGGATTGTTGATAATTTTTTTGCTTGGAGAGATTATTTTATAAACTTTTTGAAGTACTGGGATCAGATAAAAGAGATAATATTTAAATTTATTCCAATTTATTTATCTGAGCCTGTCAAAGATCTAGCGATTCAGTATATTTTCATTGGCGCAACCCTTTTTAGGGCATTCAAGCTCTCTCCTCCAGGAAATGAAAGAAAAATTTTTTCCATAATTTATTTGGTCGGTGGTGTTTGTCTATTTTTATTTTCTTTAGTTTTTATCGAAAGTTCTCCACCGTGGGATAGGGAGGCAACTCGTCGAGCTTTAAATGTCCCAGGCGTGGAAGGTGTGATTGCATCGTGGGACGCCGGGTACAGGGACGCTAACTCACTCACGGGCTACCTTTTCAGCTTTTTAGGAGCATCGGGTGTAGCCGTTTATTTCCTGACCAGTTCAAACTCAAACGTTGCGATGAGGCAAACGGCTTCAGCGTTTTTATTCAGCCTGCTTACCACTTTTGCCATTGCAGCAGTCATCATCTTAATTTGTGTCAAATGGTGATACGCTTTAAAAGATAAAATCGAGATGATGTTATGATGCATTGATATCTCATAAATTTGTTATAAAAAAATTTAATGATGTTCTTGCGGCATGGCAATGGCCGCTTCCGAGGTGCCAGAGCGCGAAGCTGTCGGGCTAAGAAGTCCCACCTGCGGCCATTGAACATGGCGGGGCGGTCGCCATGAACGAACGGCAGCTTCATGGTATCGCCGATTGAAACCGCGAATGTCGATAATTGGGGCGCAAAGCCCTCGCAGGTCGGCGCGCGCTTGGAACGGCATCATCCCCCGCGATAAGGTTCACAGGCAATGCCGTCCGAGTCGCCATCCAGTCCCTCGCGGTATCCCGGCTCTCCCGCGTAGATCGGTGCCGTGCCTGCCGCGCGCGTCGTTGCATCCGCGCCAATAATCTCCCCTCTGGGGTTCCCTCGCGCGACGGATTCCTGCCGTCACGGCCAGCGGCTTGACGGACGAGGATATCCGATCCCGGCCATCTTCAGTCAGCGCGGTGCTTCCGATGCCAATGCCGATTCCGCCGAGGGCGGCAGCCGCGAGATAGTTTACGGCGCGCTTGCGGTAGCTCAGCGCCGCTTTGCGACGGCGGTACGAGTCCAGCTCAACCGGCACCGCCTGAAAGGGTTTTTGAAATCCCATGCTGACGAATTTTTAGTTGGGAAAAGGTAAAGGCGAAGTTTCGCGCTAATGGCTGCCTTCGGAAGGCGCCGCCTCGCGTCGCGGACTTCGCCAAGGGCCGCGAAGCACCCGCGTCAATCGAAGCGCGGCTGTCGATTCCAGCGACAGGCTCGGCAAAGGCCCGTCGCGCGGCGACCTGCCCAGCGCGCGCCATTCGGCACTGCGCGCATAAAAAACAGGGCCGCACTCCCGCACGGCCCCGCTCCTCATTCGCTCAGGCGCCGTCGCCAGCCTCAACGCCGGTAATAGCCACCATCGCGATACCCGTCGCGCTGGTCCCACCCGCGCCGGTCGTCGCGATACGCGTCGCGGCGATCATGGTCGAAGCGATAGCCCCAGCCGCGCATCTCATGATGGCGGTGGTGGCGGCGCCATTCGCGTTCGCTGCGCTCATGGTCGCGGTCGCGATATCGATAGCCCTGGTCATAGCTCGCGCCATAGCCATAGCCATAACCGTCATAGCCGCGGCTCTGCGCCGAGGCCGGGGCGGCGGCGAGGCCGGTCATGGCGATGCCGGCAAGCGCGGCGGCGGTCAGGAATTTCTTGATCATCGATCATCTCCCGATGGAGGCTGTTGGTGATGCCCTTCTGGGCCCCGCGCCGTGCATCGGGTCTGAACGCGTCGTTATGTCGCGTTCATCGCCGGGGCGTCTTGCCGGCGTCGGCACGATGCCGGCTGCCCGGTCAAGGCCCGCGCCGTCAGCCTGATTCACTCCGCCACGGCGATCGGCCAAACCTCCCGCCGGCGCGCCGCGAAACACTCGCATCGCGCCGCGTCACGGTTGGATTCGCCGGCATCGTCGCCGGCGCAAGGAGGCAGTAAAGATGACGAACAACGCCACGCTCCGTCATAATTATTTCTTGGCCGGCAAGATTTCGCCTCGCCGTCTCGCGCCGCCTATCCCCGTAAAGCCGCAGCATGCCGTGTTGGGTTCGGCGCGGTCTACCTTTCCTCCTCTGGCGCCGGCCGTCCAACATCCGGCAGCGAAGCGACCCCCCGTCGGTCGTCAAAACTCTTTTGTTCTTGCGCGTGTCTTGCCCGCCCCGCGCGCCGATATTTGCGCGTCATTTGCTGCCCGTGCACAGCGAAATCCTCTTTTCCCGCGCGCAAAGGGGCCAGCTGCCCATGGCAATTGCGTTACGCTTTGCGTAAAGGCCGCCACGTCCACGCCATCGAATTCGGGAACCGCGCCCACCATGCGCATCGCCATCGCTTCGGATCACGCCGCCTTCGCGCTCAAGGCCGTGCTGGCCGGGTGGCTGCGCGGGCAGGGGCATGACGTGCTCGATCTCGGCCCCGACAGCGACGCGCGCGTCGATTATCCCGATTTCGGCTTCGCACTCGCCCGCGCCGTCGCCGATGGCCGGGCGGAACGCGGCGTCGCGCTGTGCGGCTCGGGCATCGGCATCTCGATCGCGGTCAACCGCCACCCCGCGCTGCGCTGCGCACTGGTCGACAATCCCCATGCCGCCACGCTCGCGCGCCAGCATAATGACGCCAACGCCATCGCGCTCGGCGCGCGCCTCGTCGGGGAGGACATGGCGGTCGCCTGCCTCGCCGCCTTCCTGTCCACCGATTTCGAGGGCGGCCGCCATGCCGCCCGCATCGACAAGCTCGGCCACCCGTCTCTCGTAAAGGATCCCGTATGAGCACCAGCCCCTCGACGCTCCACGACGTCCAGCCTGATGGCTTCTTCACCCGCGGCCTCGCCGAGGCCGATCCCGCCGTGTTCGCCGGCATCCGTCATGAGCTGCGCCGCGAGCAGACCCAGATCGAGCTGATCGCCAGCGAGAACATCGTCTCGCGCGCCGTGCTCGAGGCGCAAGGCTCGGTGCTGACCAACAAATATGCCGAAGGCTATCCGGGCAAACGCTATTACCAGGGCTGCGAACCTTCCGATGAGGTCGAGACGCTGGCGATCGATCGTGCCAAGGCGCTGTTCGATTGCGGCTTCGCCAATGTCCAGCCGCACTCCGGCGCGCAGGCCAATGGCGCGGTGATGCTCGCGCTGGTCAAGCCCGGTGAGACGATCATGGGGTTGAGCCTCGATGCCGGCGGCCATCTCACCCACGGCGCCAGGGCGGCGATGTCGGGCAAATGGTTCAACGCCGTGCAATATGGCGTCACGCCCGACACCCACCTGATCGACTATGACGAGGTCGCGCGGCTGGCGCGCGAGCACAAGCCGAAGCTGATCATCACCGGCGGCTCGGCCTATCCGCGCCAGATCGACTTCGCCCGCTTCCGCGCCATCGCGGATGAGGTCGGCGCGATGTTCATGGTCGACATGGCGCATTTCGCCGGCATCGTCGCCGGCGGCCTGCATCCCTCGCCGCTGCCCCATGCCCATGTCGTCACCACCACCACGCACAAGACGTTGCGCGGGCCGCGCGGCGGCATGGTGCTGACCAATGACGAGGCCGTGGCGAAGAAGATCAACTCGGCGGTGTTCCCGGGGCTGCAGGGCGGCCCGCTGATGCACGTCATCGCCGCCAAGGCGGTCGCCTTTGGCGAGGCGCTGCGCCCCGAATATCGCAGCTACATCGCCGCCGTGGTCGAGAATGCCAAGGTCCTCGCCGCCACGCTCAAGGAACGCGGCGCGGAGATCGTCTCGGGCGGTACCGACACGCATCTTGCGCTGGTCGACCTGTCGCCGCTCGGCGTGACCGGCAAGGACGCCGACGAGGCGCTGGAGCGCGCCGGCATCACCTGCAACAAGAACGGTATCCCCAACGATCCGCTCCCGCCGACCAAGACCAGCGGCATCCGCGTCGGCTCCCCCGCCGGCACCACGCGCGGCTTCGGCCCGGCCGAGTTCCGCGAGATCGGCAACATGGTCGCCGACGTGCTCGATGGCCTGCGCAAGAATGGCGAGGCCGGCGACGGCCAGGTCGAGGCGAATGTCCGCGAACGCGTTGCGGCATTGTGCGCCCGCTTCCCGATCTACGCCGAGGGTTTCTGAGGTGAACGCCAACCTTCTTCTTCTCCCTCTCCCCCGCAGGGAGAGGGCCGGGGAGAGGGGCAGTGTGTCTATCGCTCTCACCCCAAGCGGAGACGCCTGAATGCGCTGCCCCTTCTGCGGCCATGAGGACAGCCAGGTGAAGGACAGCCGTCCCACCGAGGACGGCGCCGCGATCCGCCGCCGCCGCCAGTGCGAGGGCTGCGCCGCGCGCTTCACCACCTTCGAGCGCATCCAGTTGCGCGAGCTGTTCGTGCTCAAGAACGAGGGCGAGCAGGGCGGGGTGCGGCGCGAGCCGTTCGACCGCGACAAGCTGCTCCGCTCGGTCGCGATCGCCGCGCGCAAGCGGCCGATCGACGCGCTGCGGCTGGAAAAGCTCGTCTCGGGCATCCAGCGCCAGCTCGAGACATTGGGTGAGGGCGAGGTGTCGTCGCAACGCATCGGCGAGATGGTGATGGACGGCCTCAAGGGGCTCGATTCGGTCGCCTATATCCGCTTCGCCAGCGTCTATCGCGATTTCAGCGAGGCGCGCGACTTCGAGGAATTCGCCGGCTCGGTCGCCGAGGTCGCCGGCGCCGCCGAGGCGGGCACCAGGGAAGCGGGCAAGGGTTGACGGCGCCCGCGCCCGTCATCGTCCTCGTCCGCCCGCAACTCGGCGAGAATATCGGCAAGGCGGCGCGGGCGATGCTCAATTTCGGGCTGACCGAGCTGCGCCTCGTCACCCCGCGCGACGGCTGGCCCAATCCTTCCGCCGGCCCCGCCGCGAGCGGTGCCGACATCGTCCTCGACAAGGCGGTGGTGTATGACAGCGTCGCCGCCGCCGTCGCCGATTGCCCGCACGTCTATGCCACCACGGTGCGCAAGCGCGGCGTGACCAAGCCGGTCCTCACGCCGGAGGACGCCGCCCGCGCGATCCATGCCACCCCGGCGCGCACCGCGATCCTGTTCGGCGCCGAACGCTCCGGCCTCGCCACCGACGACGTCGCGCTCGCCCGCGCGATCGTCACCGTGCCGGTCAACCCCGCCTTCAGCAGCCTCAACCTCGCCCAGGCGGTGATCCTCGTCGCGTACGAATGGTCGAAGGGCATGGGCCTCGCCTCGCCGCCCGAAACCGACCTGCCCGAACCCGCCCCGCAGGAGGAGCTGGAGGGCATGATCGGGCAGCTCGAGTCGATGCTCGCCACCACCGGCTATTACTTCCCGCCGGCGCGCACCCCGACCACGCGCCGCACCCTGCGCACCATGCTCACCAAGCCCGGCTGGTCGAGCATGGAAATCCGCACGATGCGCGGCGTACTCTCGGCGCTCGACGGCAAGAAACGGCCAAAATGACACCAAAGCTGCGCATAGCCCACGCAAAACAAAGAATTTTGTAGATTTGCCGAAATCGGTTAAGCCCGATTCGAAATTCGAAAATTCACTCTGAGGAGAATCTGATGCGTTTGGCTTTGGTGATGGCGATGTGCGCCCTCGCGCCTCTGACCCCGGCGATGGCCCAGACAACCCCGGCCCCGGCTCCGACGCCGACGCCGGAAAAGAAGATCTGCCGCTCGTACCAGACCACGGGCAGCATCATGCCCAGCCACCGCACTTGCCATACCAAGAGCGAGTGGGCCGTCATCGATGGCGACAATCAGGGCCAGGCCGAGCGGCTGAAGAACGGCAACCTCGTCAATCGGCCCGGCGATTGACGGTTTCCGATCGCGCGACCCTTGTCTTGCGCTGATAGACTGGCCTTGCGCGGATAGGCTGGTGGCGGGTCGTTGGTGGCGACCCTTGACCCCAGGCTCCCTTTCTGCGAGAGGCCGCCCCTTCGCGAATGGCCCCGCACCCCGGTGAAGCGGTGGCCCTGTCCTTGCGGACAGGCGATGACCGGGTATCGATCGGCTCATGCCCATGGCGTGGGCCGGTCTTGTTGTTGGCACTTGCACGAAGGTAATTACGATGTCGAAGCGCTCCAGCGCCAAGTACAAGCTCGATCGCCGCATGGGCGAGAACATCTGGGGTCGTCCCAAGTCCCCGGTGAACAAGCGCGAATACGGCCCCGGCCAGCACGGCCAGCGCCGCAAGGGCAAGGTCTCGGATTTCGGTATCCAGTTGCGCGCCAAGCAGAAGCTCAAGGGCTATTATGGCGACGTGACCGAGAAGCAGTTCCGCGCCTGCTACACCGAAGCCGCCCGCATGAAGGGTGATACCAGCCAGAACCTGATCGGCCTGCTCGAGCAGCGCCTCGACATCATCGTCTATCGCGCCAAGTTCGCGCCGACGGTGTTCGCCGCGCGCCAGCTCGTTTCGCACGGCCATGTCCGCGTCAACGGCGTGAAGTGCAACATCGCCTCGCGCCGCGTCTTCCCGGGCCAGGAGATCACGCTCGGCGCCAAGGCGCAGGAGATGGCGCTGGTGATGGAAGCGCAGAGCCTCGCCGAGCGCGACATCCCCGATTACGTCGCGCCCGACGGCGCCGCCAAGGTCACCTTCACGCGCGTGCCGACGCTCGACGAGGTGCCCTATCCGGTGAAGATGGAGCCGAACCTGGTCGTCGAGTTCTACTCGCGCTGATTTCGGTTCGACGCGAGATCAAGGGGGCGGCCGGCAACGGCCGCCCCTTTTTCGTTACGGCGCCGGCGGCAGGTGAAGCGTCGCGCGCAGGAACGCATCGGACTTGCCCAACAACTCGGTCCGGGCCGTTCCGTCCTCGAGTTGATGGTCGAGACCGTGGAACTCGATCAACTCGACCTGCTTGCCGGCTCCCTTCAGTCGCGAGGCCATCCGGCGCGACTGCGAGATGTCGACATTCTGATCGACGTCGCCGTGGAACAGCAGCACCGGCGCGGCGAAGCGATCGGCGTGCAGCGCCGGCGATCCGGCAGCGACCTCCGGGCCCCTGCCAAAGCGCTCATCGAGCAGTGCCGGCGTCGTATTGCCTCGCTCCAGCTCGAGCTGTCGCAGGGCGTCGATATCCGTCACCGGTGCGACGGCGATCACGGCCTTGAACAGCGTGGGATCGACCACGGCGGTCTGCAACGCGGCATAACCCCCATAGGACCAGCCGAAGATCGCCAGTTGGTCCGGCTTTGCGATACCCTTGGCGATCAGCCACCGTCCCGCATCGTTCACGTCGCCGATCGCGGTGCGCCAGGACCGGAAGCCGTTCAGTTTGAACCACGCCTCGCCATAGCCGGTCGATCCGCGGTAATTGGGTTGCAGCACCGCATAACCGCGATTGGCGAAATATTGCGCAAGAAAGTCGAACGACCAAACATCGCGCGCTTCCGGGCCACCATGGGGCATAACGATCGTCGGCAGGTTCTTGCCCCCGCCGGGCGGCAGGGTGAGATAGGCCGGAATCAAGGTACCGTCGGCGGCCGGATAGGTGATCGAGGTAACCGCCGCCAGCTTGTAGCCGGCCAATTGCGGACGCACCGCGGCAATCTCAGTGAGGTGTTTCGTGGGCTTGTCGTAAAGGTAGAAATGGCCCGGGTCGGTATCGCTGCCCGCCCACAGCACCAGCCGCTGCTCGTCGGCGCTGGCATCGACAAAGCTGATCAGCGGCAGGCCCGGCAGCGCCCGGGAAAGACCCGCCGCGAGTTGCTTGAGTTGAGGGTCGAAAAACGCGGTGTGGGGCTTGTCGGTGACCCAACTGACGCCAACCACCCGCGACTGCCGCCCGACAGAGACCACGCCGTCGACGTCGACATCTGGCCGTTCGAGGACGAGTTCCTTTTTCAATGTACCGTCAAGCGCGACCTTGAACAGCGCGGCGCGGCCATCGATGGCCTCGATGCCATAGGCAACGTCGAGGTCGGGGTCGACCGCGATCGGTTCGAAGCCTGACGTCTTGTCGTCCCGCGTGACCGCCTGGCTCAACGGCAGCCACTCTTTGCTGTCTTTCTTGTGGTAAAGATAATTCACCGTGCGGTCGTAATCGCCGACCGAATTTCGTGTCCGCAACGCCATGATGCGCACGACGCCATGGCCGTCCGTGATATACTCGCCCGCCGCTTCATTGGGTGGGACGACGATTTCCCGCTTGAGCGTGCGCGTGTCGACGCGCTCGACGCCAAGGCCGCGACGGGTGCTGGCAAGCATCGTTCCGACCGTCGCCTCGGGTACGTACCAGCGGTCCATCAACACCGAAGTGTCCGACCCGCCCCCCGTCCAGTCGATGACGCTGCCGCCATAGAGGTTCACGCCGAGTGAGCGTTCGTTACCCTCGGCGCTGAGCTGGCGCATGTTGCTGCCGTCGGCGTTCACCGCGATGAGGCGCGTGCCGCCCATTTTTTCGGCAAAGACATTGTCGATCATGTAGACGGTACACACCAGCCGCGTGTTGCCCGACCATCCGCAACCCATCAGCCGATCAGGCGAACCGGTTGACGACAGGATCGGTTTCAGTGTCGGCGTCCCGTCGAGATTGGCGATGAGGACTCCTGCGCCGCGCCCGGCGGTTGGCCCGACCAGCGCAATCAGCTTGCCGTCGGGCGAGATGCTGACACTCTGCACCTGAGGACGCGCACCAAACGCCGCCGCGGCCCCGCCGGCAGCTTGGTCAGCGGCGCTTGCCGACGACGCCAGGGCCAGCCCGGCGGCGATGAAAAATACCTTCATTTTGGATATAAACCCCTGTAATCGAAACGCACTCCGGCCACAGAGTAGGCGGTTTAGGCAACGCCGCAAGGCCTTTTGCTTGCGCACTACCTGGCTCGCTGCCAGATATCGCGCGTTGCATTTTCCGGAGACTAGGTTGCGCTTACCGGCCAAATTCGTCGCTGCGGTCGCCGTCCTTGTCGGATGCGTTGCACCCGCCATCGCCCGCGACACCGCATCGCCCGCCATCTCGGTCCAGACGCTGAAAGAGGTGACGCGGACGCTGTCGTCCGACGCCTATGAGGGGCGCAAGCCGACGACGCCGGCCGAGGACAAGACCACGGCCTATATCGTGTCGCGCTTCAAGGCGGCCGGGCTCAGGCCGGGCAATCACGGCAGCTGGTTCCAGCCGGTGCCGATGGTCGAGATCGATGCGCAGGACGTCTCGCCGATGACCTTTACCGGCGGCAAGACCCCGGTCAGCCTCGACTATCGCAGGGACATGGTGATCGCGACCTATCGCGTCACGCCGAAGATCGACGTGCGCGATTCCGACGTGGTGTTCGTCGGCTATGGCATCAACGCGCCGGAGCGCGGCTGGAACGACTATGCCGGGCTCGATGTCCACGGCAAGACGGTGGTCATCCTGATCAACGATCCCGACTGGCAGAGCCCGGGCCGCGACGGTTTGTTCGAGGGCCGCGCGATGACCTATTATGGCCGCTGGACCTACAAGTTCGAGGAGGCCGCGCGGCAGGGCGCGGCGGCGGCGATCATCGTCCATGACACCGAACCCGCCGCCTATGGCTGGGGCGTGGTGCAGTCGAGCTGGACCGGGCCGCAGCTCGAGCTCGACGAAAAGGGCGACCATATGGACCAGAGCCAGGCGATCGGCTGGATGCAGCTCGCCAAGGCCAGGGAATTGTTCGCCAGCGCGGGGCAGGATTTCGACGCGCTGTCGGAAGCCGCCAAGCACAAGGGCTTCAAGGCCGTGCCGCTCGGCGTCAAGGCATCGGTCAGCTTCACCAACGCGATCCACCGCAAGGCATCGAAGAACGTGATCGGCATCCTGCCCGGCAAGCCGGCGGCGCAAGGCGGGGCGCCCAATGACTGGATTTTCTATACCGCCCACTGGGACCATCTCGGCCACTGCGACGCGGTGAAGGGTGACGGCATCTGCAACGGTGCGCTCGACAACGCCTCGGGCGTGGCGGGGCTGGTGGCGATCGTCGAGGCGCAGGCCAAGGCCGGCCCGGCGCGCCGCTCGATGGCGTTCATGTCGGTGACGGCGGAGGAATCGGGCCTGCTCGGCTCGCGCTATTATGCCGAGCATCCGGTCTATCCGCTCGACCGCACGGTCGGCGGCGTGAACATGGACGGTCTCAACGTGATCGGCCGGGCGAAGGATTTCGTCGTCACCGGCGCCGGCAAGTCGGAACTCGAAGACCTCATCGTTCCGCTGGTCGCGGCGCAGGGCCGCGTGATCAGGCCCGAGCCCAATCCCGAACGCGGCGGCTATTTCCGGTCGGATCACTTCAGCTTCGCCAAGCTCGGCGTGCCGATGCTCGATGGCGGCTCGGGCGAGGATCTGCGCGTCGGTGGCGAGGCGGCGGGCCATGCCGCGACGCTCGATTATATCGCCAACCGCTACCACAAGCCGCAGGACGAATATGATCCCCAATGGGATTGGTCGGGCGCGGTCGAGGACCTGACGCTCTATTACCGGCTGGGCCGCCAGCTGGCGTCGGGCAATGCCTGGCCCAACTGGTACAAGACGGCGGAATTCCGCGCGATCCGCGATCGTTCGCGCGGCGCGAAAGTGCGAGGCAGGCAATGACGGTCAAGCCACCACCGCCCGAATGGGCACCGCACAAGGCGGTGTGGATCGGCTTTCCCAGCCATCCCGAATTGTGGGTCGACGATCTCGAGCCGGCCCGTGCCGAGGTCGCGGCGTTCGCTCGCGCCGTCCATGCCGGCGGGCATGGCGAAAAGGTGCTGCTCGTCGTCGCCGATGACGAGGCCGGCCTCGCCGCGCGGCGCCATGCCGGCGATGTCGCCGATGTGGTGGTCGAGCCGTTCGGCGACATCTGGCTGCGCGACACCGGGCCGATCATCACCGGCGATCATGGCGCGCGGTTGTTCGAATTCAACGGCTGGGGCGGCAAGTACGACCTGCCCGGCGACGACACGATCGGCGCGCGGCTGGCGCGCAAACGGCACATCCCGGCGGAGGATTGCGGCTGGGTGCTGGAAGGCGGGGCGATCGACGGCGACGGTACCGGGCTGGTCGTCACGACACGGCAATGCCTGCTCAACTTCAACCGCAACCCGGGCATGTCGCAGGCCGATATCGAATTGCGGCTGCGCGAGGACCTCGGCCTGAACGAGGTGATCTGGCTCGGCGACGGGCTGCGCAACGACCATACCGACGGCCATGTCGACAATCTCGCGCGCTTCGTCGCGCCGGGCGTGCTGGCGATCCCGGAGGCGTTCGACAACGATCCCAACTGGCTGGTCTATCAGCATGCCGCGCGCGACGCCGGCCATGCCGGGGTGGAGATCGTCCGGCTGCCCTCGCCGGGGCGGGTGCTGCGCGATGACGAGATCGTGCCGGCGAGCTATATGAACTTCTATATCGGCAATGCCGCGGTGGTGGTGCCGCTATACGGCGCGCCGAATGACGCGGCGGCGGTGGCGGCGATCCAGGCGCTGTTCCCGACCCGCAAGGTGGTCGGCCTGCGCGCGGATGCGATCCTGACGGGGGGCGGGAGTTTTCACTGCATCTCGCAGCAGATACCGGCGTGATCGCGTGAACTGAGCGCCGGCCCGGGTTGAACGGCAGGGCCGCGCCGTACCCGATCCCGGCTGCTGGGGCGCGCAGCTATCGCCGATAGGCCGGCTGCGGCAGCGCAATCGGTGTCGGGTTGAGCGCCACCCATTCCACCGCCAGCTGGCATAGCATGGCGGCGCCGTCTCGCCGGCCCTTGACCTCGGCGACCGCCTTTCGGGCGGCCTCCCGTTCCGCCGGCGGCAGGGGGTGCGCAGAGCCGATATGGTCGAGCAAGGCGTCGGCCATCTTGCGGTAGTCACCGTCCCAATTGACGCCGCCATTGCGATCGATCTCATCGCTGATGCGGCCCGAGATGCGGATGACTTCGCCCTGCACCGTCGCTGCGGCGCCGCTCGACGGGACGAGCATCTCCCAAAGCTCCTGGTGCCGGTCTTCCCAAGGTATAGCCCTGCCAACGATCGGGGAGGTGCCGTCGTGCAGCACACGACGTGGCATGGGCGCGACATCGAACAGCCGGTACAGCTCGGCAAGCGCATCGCTGGCCGCGTCGACGCTGTCGGGATTGAAATTCGCGCGATGGAACTCGAAATCGGTGCCGATCCGCCGCACCTGGTGCTGCATTGCCGGCGTTACGGGCGATGTCGGCGCCCGGTGCGCGCCGAACAGACTGCCGACGAACGACCTCGGTTTCCCCGCCGCCCCGGCCATCGCGTCGAGCAGCATTCTCGCCATCGGCGCGATGCGCGCGATCGTGGCGTTGCTGCAACGCTGCAAGGCAAGCAGTAGCGGCGTCTGGCCAGCGTCATTGATCGCATCGACGCGCGCGCCATGATCCAGCAGTGCGCGCGCCGTGCGAAGGTTGCCGACCGCCGCCGCGCGATGCAGCGGCGTCCCACGCCCGCCCGCATCATGGTTTACCTCGGCGCCGAGCGCGATCAGCAGCGCGACATCGCCTTTCCAGTGCCCGGCGCGGGCATGGAGCGGCGTTTCGCCATAAGCGTCGGTGGCGGACAGATCCGCGCCCTGTTCGACGAGCCAGCGCGTCAGCTCGTCCGGACAGGCGGCGAAGGCGAGCGCGCTTTGCTTGAACACGCCGCCCCGCGCATCGACATAGCAGCCGGCAAACACAGCCTTGAGCGTGGCCAGGTCACCGGCTGCGAGAAACTCCTCGAAATCCTTGGGCAACGTTTTCCTTTTGGATTTCGCCATGCTGCCGCCTCCTGTATCATTGCGGCGATCAGGTAGCCGCTCCCCGTTTCGCCGGGCAATATGAGCGCTCGCACGGCTTCGATCGTCAGGACCGGCAGGTGCCCGGACGGAAAGGCGTCTTCGCCCAGTGCGCGGCGGGCATCGCCGCCTCTTGCCGCATAGAGCGGCGCGAGGGTTGTCCAGAGCATCACAGCGCCGGCAAGGATCGCCTCGGCGATCAGCGGTGGCAGCGGCCAGAGTCTCACCGCGGCACCAGGCGAGGGCGAGTGCCAGCCCCCGCCAGCGGCATGCCGAAAAAGGAGGCGGGAGCGAATGGCCGCGCCATCACGATCTCCCGTCGGCGGCGATGTCGATCACGATCTTGCCCGAAGCGGTTCGCGCCGCAAGCGCCGCATGAGCCTCGCCGACAGCATCGAGGCCGAAGCGCCGGGGATCGACCATGGGTATGATCTTGCCGCCCTCGACCATGCGACCGGCCTCGCGCAGGATGTCGCCGTGATGCGCGCGACCTTCGCCCGTCAGCAGCGGGAGGAGCGCGAACACCCCGGAATAGCTGGCGGCCTTGAACGATAGCGGGGCCAGCGCATGGGTTCCCCAGCCGAGCGTACTGACGACATGGCCGAAGCGCGCAACCGCCCCGAACGAGGCGTCGAGCACCGCGCCGCCGACGGCGTCATAGACCAGGTCGAAGCCGCGCCCGCCGGTGCAGCGGGCGACATAGGACTCGATCGCTTCGTCGCGGTCGATCGGCTCGGCGCCGAGACGGCGCAGCAGCGGCGCCTTGGCGGCGCCATCCGCCGCATGGACCTTCGCGCCGAGGGCCGACGCGATCTGGACGGCGATATGGCCGACGCCCCCGGCGCCGCCCTGGACGAGCACCGTCTGGCCCGCCCGAAGCGCGGCCCGGTCGACCAGCCCTTCCCAGGCGGTAATGAAGGCGAGCGGCAGCGCCGCCGCTTCCCGCATCGTCAGCTTGGCCGGCTTGAGCGCCAACAGTTCGGCGTCGACCGCCGCGAATTCGGCGAGCGAACCCTGGATCCCGCCGACGCCGCCGGTCAGGCCATAGACCTCGTCGCCGGGACGAAAGGTATCGACGCCGTCGCCGACGCATTCCACGACGCCGGCGAGATCCGTACCGAGAATGGCGGGCAGGTGGTGCCGCGCATGAGCGGCCTGACCGGCGCGGATCTTGAGGTCGAGCGGATTGACCCCGCTCGCCTTGATCCGGACCAGCACCTGGCCGGGACCGGCGACCGGCCGTGGCAGGTCGATGACGGTAAAGGGCGCGCCATGCTTCTCCAGAATGGCCGCACGCATGGTCGTTTTCGGTGTGTGAGACATTTTCATATCCTTTCACCGCACCCAATGAGCCTGTTTCCTGCTTTCGAAAATGAATGATACTGAACAGCATTCATTCATTTTTGAGGGTATGCGGATGGAATGGAGCGATCTGCGGGTGTTCCTCGCCGTGGCGCGGGAACGAAGCCTTGGCGGCGCGGCGCGGCGCCTCGGCCAGAGCCAGCCGACGATGGGGCGTCGCATCCGCGCGCTGGAACAGGCCGTGGGACAGACGCTTTTCCAGCGGACCCATGACGGGTTCGTCCTGACCGACGAGGGCGCGTCGGTCATGGTACATGCCGAGCGGATGGAGGAGGAGGCGCTGGCGCTGCAGCGCACGCTGGCCGGTCACGGCACGCTGCTCGAGGGCATGTTGCGGGTGTCGTCATCGGACTGGTTCGGCGTCCACCTCCTCGCGCCCGTCATGGCGGAGTTCGCGCGGTTGCAGCCCAGGGTGGTGGTCGAGTTGCTGACCGACTCGCGCTTCTTCAGTCTGCCACGACGCGAGGCCGATCTGGTGTTTCGCATCAGGCCGTTCGACGATCCCGAGATCGTCTCGCGGCGGCTCGTCCATATCGACTATGCCGCCTATGTCGCATCGGGCGCGGATTTCACGATGGCGCCCGGCGGGGCCGGTTGCGGCCTGATCACCCTGGACACCGCGCTGGAGGATACGCCCGACGCGCTGTGGATTCGTCGCCTGCTGCCCAGGGCGCACATCGCCGCCCGAAGCAACAACCGCGACGTCCAGGCCCAGCTTTGCGTCCGTGGCGCAGGAATAGCGATCCTGCCCGACATGTTGGGTGACGGCATGCCGGGCCTGACCAGACTGGACCTGGGAGAAGCGCCCCCCGGACGCGATACCTGGGTGGGCTATCATCGTGATCTCAAACGGCTGCCACGCTTGCGCGCCTTTCTCAATCTGGTGATCGAGCGGCTGGCGAGATAGGCGTTGGCGGCGTGGCTTGTCCTTGTGCGCACGCCAGCGTAAGACTCACCCGATCGTCACGCCCACCACGCGCCAGCCGCCGTCCTCGCGATCGAGCGTGACCGTCTCCACCGCCTCGGCCTTGTTGGCGAAGCGGGTGCGGAACTTGACCACCTCATAGCCGTGCGGCGGGGCGGGGAGGTTCTCCTGGCTGAGCAGCGTGCGCGACACGACCGCACCCAGCGGCACGCGGACCTTTTCGGAGGTCGTCGCCCAGACCTGCGCGGTGTTGAGCTTGCGGAACGCCGTCCCGGTCAGCCGGTAACTGTCGTCCCACCGGCCTTCATCGACCAGCGCCAGCCATTGGCGCGCCGAATCCACCACGGCGGCATCGGGCGTGTCGGCGGCGGCATCGGCCGCGGGCGGCGCGGATGGCGCGGAAGCGACCTGCGGCAGGGCGGTGAGCGCGAGCAGCGCAAGGGCGAGGGTCATGACGAGAACTCCGATGATGATCCGGGGCTGGCGAAAGGCCCGCCCCACGCCGTCGATCGGCGTGGCTCCCTGATCCGCCGCGGCGCGTGCCGCGTCCTCCCCGATTCCTTCGTCCCCCAACAAATCGGGGGTCGGCGCCGCCACCGCGCCACCTTCGACCTGGAGCAGCAGCCGTGCCGCCTCGCGGCTGCTCGATACCGCCATCTTGCGCCGTGCATCGCGCAGCCGTTCGTTGATCGTGTGGACCGAAAGGCCGAGGCTGCGCGCGGTCGATTTCGCGTCGTGCCCGCGCACGATCAGGCGCAGCGTCTGCTTCTCCTTCTCGGTCAGCGCCCAGGGCGCGTCGTTCACCGGCATGGTCATATGCCGAGGACGTAAGTCAGCGGGGTGGTCGCAGCTACCCCGAAAAATTCGTCCCCCTGCGCCCGGCACGATGGCCGGCGTCGGGTCGGCCGCGCCACCTTCACTGATATCGCAGCGTCCTGTCGAAACCCTCATTCGCCCTGGTCATCTTCGCCAGCTTCCTGAGCTGGGTGCGAACATGCCGTGTGAAGCACTCATCGTCGTTGATGCCCGCCGCCCGATAGTCATCCTGCCCGATCAGTTGCTTGAGGCGGGCCGCGAACGCTGTCTGTTCGTCCGCGCATTCGGTGGCTTGCAGCGCACGGCAGACCCATTCCTCGGCGGCGGCCTTGTCATAATCGTCTTGCGCAGCGTAGCCGGCGCGGTCCGCCGCCGCCTGGTCGAGCTTCGCGGCGGCGCGCCGGCGCGCCAGCCATGTGCGGACCAGCGCGGCATCCCATGGCTTTGACGGATCACTCATCATTCGCTCCACACTGATCTGCCGTGCGCCATAGCGGGCATTATGACGGAAGCCAGTCTTGTCGGGGCGGCGGCGAGTGCCACAAAGCCATATGCTCGGAGACGGTCGTTCACGATAGCGTGCCGGCTCCCCGAAAACAGTCGGACGGCGTCCGGCGCAACAGGTGCTGCGGCGAAGGACGAGCCCGGGATTGAGGACGCCGCGACAGGTGTTGCCGCGCATCATATCCGTCCTCCCGACTGGGCGCCGGCCTTCGCCGGGGTCGTGTGGAGAAGGGGGCGAAAGGTCAGATATCGTACGCGAGGATCGCGCAATGACGCTTGCACTTCTACCGGGGGCGCGGCACCCCGACGCGGATGCAGACCGAGCCCGACCTGGAGACGATGCTGCTGGGGCCGATCCTCCCCGATCGCGGCTGCGGCGATTGCTCGGCGTGCTGCACCGTGCTGACGGTTGACACAGCCGATTTCAAGAAGCCGGCGGAGACGCCCTGCACGCACCTCGCCGCGCAGGGCTGCGGCGTCCATGCGGTGCGCCCGGCAATCTGCCGGTCGTGGTTCTGCGGCTGGCGACGTGTCGCCGACCTGCCCGATGAGGCCCGGCCGGACCGGTCGGGCCTGCTCGTATCGCTCAATTTCGTGCGCGAGCCGCGCAACTGCTTCGAAGGCGTGTCGATCAACGTCCGCACGGTCACCGCCGGCCAGGCGATCGACAAGGGCATCGCCGGGAAAATCCTCGACGTGCTGTGCGACCGGCTGGTGCCGGTCTGGATCAGCGACGGGTCGAAGAAGATGCTGATGCACCCGGAGAACGACGTCGCCAGCCTCGTCATCTCGGGCGAAGCGGCGCCCGCCGATTTGCGGGACGAGGTGGCGGCGTGGCGCGCGCGTTACGGCGTTTTCGCGAAAGACGGCTGATCGCATGACTGCCCTTTGCCGCGACGATCCGCTAAGGGGCTGCGCATGACTCGCATCACCGTTGCCGCACTCCAGCTCGCCTTTGGTCCCGATATCGAGACCAATATCGCCAATGTCACCCGCCTCGTCCGCGAGGCCAAGGCGCGTGGCGCGCAGGTCATCCTGCCGCCCGAACTGTTCGAGGGCGAATATTTCTGCCGGGTCGAGGATGAGGGGATGTTCGCCACCGCCCGGCCGGTCGGCCAGCATCGCGCGGTGCTGGCGATGCAGGCGCTGGCGGCCGAGCTCGGCGTGACCATTCCGACCAGTTTCTTCGAGGCCGACGGGCCGCATTACTATAATTCGCTGGCGATGATCGGGCCGGACGGCGCGGTGCAGGGGGTCTATCGCAAGAGCCATATCCCCGACGGGCCGGGCTATGAGGAGAAATTCTATTTCCGCCCCGGCAATAGCGGCTTCAAGGTGTGGCCGGGGCCGGACGCGACGACGCTCGGCGTGGGCATATGCTGGGACCAATGGTATCCCGAGACCGCGCGCGCGATGATGCTGATGGGCGCGCAGATCCTGTTCTACCCGACCGCGATCGGCAACGAGCCGCATGACGACAGCCTCGACACGGCGCGGCTGTGGCGCCGCGCGATGGTCGGCCATGCCGTGTCGAACGTCGTCCCGGTGATCGCCGCCAACCGCGTCGGCACCGAACATGGGCAGACTTTCTACGGCACCAGCTTCATCGCCGACGAGCGCGGCGACATCCTTGCCGAGCTCGACCGCGAGGAGGAAGGGGTGATCAGCGCGACGCTCGATCTCGACCGCGTCGCGCGCCACCGTGCGGCGTTCGGTTTTTTCCGCGATCGCCGGCCGGAGCTTTATGGGCGGCTGGTCGAGGATATCTAACGGGCGGTACTGTTCGCTCTCTGGCGGAGAGCGTGCGCGGCGCCGTTTGAAGCGGAAGAAGATTTGTTCGCGCGGAGGTGCGGAGGCGCGGAGTTGTTGCGTTCGCGGCAAGCCATCGCGCACAGCGCGCCTTCCTGCTACCTTGCTACCGGCGTAGAATTTTCGGTGACGCGATACGGTAGCCGCGCGCGCAACAACTCCGCGCCTCCGCGCGAACAAATCACTTCTTGTCCGCCTGGCCCGGCAATCGCCTCAGCGGCGATTCATGCCGACCTGGTCGCTCACCACGATCGGCTTTTCACACCCGCCTTCGGTGTGCAGCACGGCGATGAGGTGCTTGGCCGGCGGCATCTCGCCCAGTCGCGCGATATGCGGCTTGAGCCGGGCGGTATCGGCCTGCTCGATCCGGCTGACCGGGCAAATCGGCTGAGCAGCGGCCGGCGTGGCGGATGCGGCGGTGGACAGGACGAGGGCAAGTGGCAGCAGCATGTCAGCTCTCCTTTGCTTGTCAGCGCCATAGCATGATTCGTCGTCGCGCGCGACGTTGTCGTCAGGGTTTCAATTCCAGCGCGCGGGCGAACACCGCCTCGAACATCTCGGGGGTCAGCCGCCCGGTATTCTGGTTGTAGCGCGAGCAGTGATAGCTATCGATCAGCACGCGGCCATCGGGCATGCGATGCTCGGCGAGATGCCCGAAGCGCGCCTTGGGCAGCCGCCCGCCGAGGATCTTGACCGCCGACTGGTGCGCGATCTGGCCGAGCGCGACGAACACGCGGGCGTTGGGCAGCGCCGCCGCCTGGCCTTCGAGGAAGGGGCGGCAGGTGCGGGTTTCCTCGGGCGTCGGCTTGTTCTCGGGCGGCAGGCATTTGACCGCGTTGATGATGATCGTGCCGTGCAGTTGCAGATCGTCGTCGGGCTTGGCCGCGTAGGTTCCGCTCGCTAGCCCGAATTTGGCGAGCGTGTCGAACAGCAGCGGGCCCGAAGCATCGCCGGTAAAGGGGCGCCCGGTGCGATTGGCGCCGTGCTTGCCCGGCGCGAGGCCGATGATGCCGAGCCACGCGGCGGGATCGCCGAACGCGTTGACCGGGGCGTTCCACCATGTCGGATATTCGATCCTCAGCGCCTCGCGCAGCGCGACGAGGCGCGGGCAGCGCGGGCAATCGCGCGGGGGTTCGGTGGCGGGGAGCGGGGAGGTCGCAAAGTTCATCGCGCCGCGTTAGGCGTGGCGGCATGGCGCGGACAAGCTATGTTATCGGCCTCGGGTCGAACCGGCGTGGTCGCCAC
Organism: Sphingomonas sp.; assembly: GCA_041659925.1. Lineage (GTDB taxonomy): Bacteria > Pseudomonadota > Alphaproteobacteria > Sphingomonadales > Sphingomonadaceae > Sphingomonas. Next base: position 23,942 of record JBAZXI010000035.1, on the reverse strand, counting down.
GGCGCCCCGGCGCGCGAAGTGGCGGCAGCGATCGCCGCGCTGGGCGGGGTGGTCGCGGTATCGCCGATCATCGCCAGCGCCCCGCTCGGCCCGTCGATTCGGCGCTTCGCCAACGCCGCTGCGCTGATCGAGAGCGACGAGGCGCCACCGGCGCTGCTCGCGCGCCTGAAGGGTATCGAGCGCGCCTTCGGCCGCCGCCGCGGGCAGCGCTGGGGTTCGCGGGTGATCGATCTCGACATCATCCTGTGGTCGGGGGGAAGCTGGGGCGATGCCGACCTGATCATTCCCCACCGGCTGTTCCGCGAACGGGCCTTTGTCCTTACGCCGCTCGCCGCGATCGTGCCCGACTGGCGCGACCCGGTGACGAACAGAAGCGTGCGCCAACTCGCACATGCGGTTGACCGCCGCGCCCCCGGTCCGTAACGCGCGACGCTTGGTCGGGCCCGTAGCTCAGTTGGTAGAGCAACGGACTTTTAATCTGTAGGTCTCGGGTTCGAATCCCGACGGGCCCACCAATTTTCGCCGAGGCGCCCCGCATGACGCGCGATCCCGTTGCGACTTTCCCTGGCGAAGACGCCATCCGCCATCCCCCCTGGCTGCTTCGCGCGGCCGCGGCCGTCGCCGCGGCGGTGCTGCTTCTCGCGGTGGTCGGCGATGCGATCGAGGACGGCGCGCACTTCTCGTTCGATCGCGCGATCCTGCTATGGGCGCGCGGCGGCAGTGCGCATGGCGTGCCGATCGGTCCGGACTGGTTTCGCGCCGCGATGGTCGACATCACCGCGATCGGCGGCGTCACCGTGCTGGTATTGATGGTGACGCTGGTTGCCGGCTTTCTCGCGATCGGGCGGCACTGGCTGACGCTGTCGCTGGTGCTCGGCGGCACGATCAGCGGTTCGATCGCGGTGTCGATCGCCAAGGGTCTGGTCGGCCGTGCGCGGCCGACGGTCACCGACCATCTTGTCACCGTCGTGTCGCAGAGCTTCCCCAGCGGCCATGCCGCCAACAGCGCGATCGTCTATCTGACGATGGCGACCTTGCTCAGCCAGCTGGTCGCAAGTCGCGCCGCGCGGACCTATCTGTTCGCCGCCACCGCGCTGATCGTCACGCTGATCGGGGCGAGCCGCGTCTATCTCGGCGTGCACTGGCCGAGCGACGTGCTGGCCGGCTGGGCGTTCGGGACGCTGTGGGCGGTGGCCTGGTGGGCGATCGGCGCCTGGGCGCGGTTGCGCCGGGCGAACGCCGCGGCGGCCAAATAAGCGAGGCCGATCGTGCGCGCCGAGGTGCGGAGGAATTTCGGCAGGGCCTGCGGTGCGGCGCGGCAATGAGCTTGCCGCCGAGGCCCGGTGCGCACGGCGCGAATAACGATGTACGAGGCCGGGCCATTCATCTCCCCGCAAGCTTCGACACGCCAACGACCTGCCACAGCCGAATCGTTTCCGGGAGAGGACGAAACGGTATTGATACTTTATTACATAACATTTATTGCGGCGCACAATGAAGCGCGAAAGGTTGTCTCTCCCGATGTTGCGAACCGCCCTGTCGTCGACCGCTGCCCTGTTGCTCATCGTTCCGCTCGCCGCCCGGGCCGACGCCACGCCCCCCGCCGCGCCGGCCGGCGACGACCAGGTCCAGGCGGCTCCCGCCGACAAGGCGACGACGACGCCGGACATCGTCGTTACCGCGCAGCGCCTCGACGCGGCGCGCGCCTCGATCCAGCCGGGGCTCGGCGCGACGACCTATTCGATTACCGACGCGACGATCGCCGCCTTGCCCGGCGGCGACAATCAGCAGCTCAACCAGATCCTGCTCCAGCTGCCCGGCGTCTCGCAGGATGGCGGCGGCCAGCTCCACGTCCGCAACGACCATGGCAATCTGCAATATCGCATCAACGGTACGATCCTGCCCGAAGGCATCGCGGTGTTCGGCCAGACGCTGAGCCCGCGGCTCGTCGAGCGGTTCGACCTGCGCACCGGCGCGCTGCCGGCGCAATATGGCCTGCGCACCGCCGGCGTGATCGACATCACCACCAAGACCGGCTTCCAGAATGGCGGCGTGGTCTCGCTCTATGGCGGCAGCCACGATACGATCGAGCCGAGCGTCGAATATGGCGGCACGACCAGCAGCGGCAACACCAATTATTTCGTCACCGGCAGCTATCGCCACAATGCGCTGGGGATCGAGGCGGTCGATGCCGGGCGTACCGCGCTCCACGACAAGACCAACCAGTATCAGGCGTTCCTCTATGTCGACCACACGCTCGATGAGGGCAACCGCATCTCGCTGATCGGCGGCTATGCCGACCAGAGCTTCCAGATTCCCAATCCGCGCGGGCTGCATCCCGACGGGACCTACGAAGTCGGCGGCGTCACCGACTTTCTCAGCGACAATCTCGACGAGAACCAGCACGAACGCACCGCCTTCGCAATCGCCAGCCTGCTCCACGATGCCGGGCCGCTGACGCTGCAGGCGTCGCTGTTCGCGCGCTATTCGAGCCTGCGCTACACCCCCGACACGCTCGGCGAACTGCTGTTCAACGGCAGCGCGCAGAGCGCCTACAAGCAGGACTTCACCACCGGCGTGCAGGTCGAGGGCGTTTACCGCGCCAGCGAGGCGCACACCATCCGCGCCGGCGTGGTCGTCACGCGCGACCATGGCACGAGCCGCACCACCACCCAGGTCTTCCCGACCGACAGCGCGGGCGCCCAGACCGGCCAGCCGATCGCGATCGCCGAAAACGGCGGCGCGACCGAGATGACCTACAGCGTCTATCTGCAGGACGAGTGGAAGCCGTTCGACCTGCTGACGGTCAATTTCGGCGGTCGCTTCGACCATTATAAAGGCTTTCGCAGCGAATCCGCCTTCAGCCCGCGGGTCAACGCGGTGCTGACGCCGGGAGGCGGGGTGACGCTGCATGCCGGCTATGCGCGCTATTTCTCGCCGCCGCCCTTCGCCAATATCGCGCTGACCAGCGTGCTCAAATATCAGGGCACCAGCGCGCTTTCGCCGACCGCGATCCTGCTCGACGACGCGCCCTATGCCGAGACGCAGGATTATTTCGACGTCGGGCTCGAGTGGAAGTTGAGCAGAACGGTGACGGTCGGCGTCGACGGCTATCTTCGCCACTCGCACCGGCTGGTCGACGAGGGCCAGTTCGGTGCGCCGATCATCCTCACCCCGTTCAACTACGACCATGGCAATGTCCACGGCGTCGAGTTCAACATCGGCTATGCGGCGCACGGCCTCGAGCTTTACGGCAACATCGCCTATGCCCGGGCGCAGGGCAGCGATATCGTCTCGTCGCAGTTCAACTTCGACCCCGCCGAGCTGGCGTACATCGCCAGCCACTATATCTATCTCGACCATGACCAGACCTGGACGGGCTCGGCTGGCGCATCATACCGGCTGGGCGGCGGGACCAAGATCGGCGCGAGCATGATCTATGGCTCGGGCTTGCGCACGGCCGGCGCGATCCCGCCCGGCGGCACCGATCCGATCCCCAATGGCGGAAAATTGCCCGGCTATGCCGTGTTCAACCTGACCGCGAGCCACAAGTTCGCGGGGCCGGGAATCGAGATCCGCGCCGACATCGCCAACCTGTTCGACCATGTCTACGAGATCCGCGACGGCGCCGGCGTCGGGGTCGGCGCGCCGCAATTCGGCGCGCGGCGGGGGTTCTTCTTCGGGATCAGCAAGTCGATCTGAGCCAGGTTCTCCTCAGCCCTGCCGCTCGCCCAGTACCCGCTCCCAGGCCAGCGCGTCGCCGACGATGGTGTCGAGATCGGCGCGCTGCGGCGTCCAGTCGAGCGTGGCGAGGATCGCGCGATTGTCGGCGACGAGCGCGCCAGCGTCGCCCGGCCGGCGCGGGCCGACCTGACGCACCAGCTTCATGTTGGTGACGCGGTCGACCGCGTCGAGCACCTCGAGCACCGAGAAACCCTTGCCATAGCCGGCGTTGAGCGTGTGGCTCTCGCTCGGGCGCGCGATCAGCAGGTCGAGCGCGGCGACATGTGCCGCGGCGAGATCGCTGACATGGATATAGTCGCGCACGCCGGTGCCGTCGGGCGTGTCGTAATCGGTGCCGAACACCGAGACATGGTCGCGCTTGCCCGTCGCCGCCTCGACCGCGATCTTGATCAGGTGGGTGGCGCCGGCGGTCGACTGGCCGGTGCGCTGCTGCGGGTCGGCGCCGGCGACGTTGAAATAGCGCAGCGCGCAATAGTTGATCGGGTGCGCGGCGGCGACGTCGCGCAGCATCGCCTCGGTCATCAGCTTCGAGGTGCCGTACGGATTGATCGGGATCGTCGGATCGCCCTCGGCGACCGGGATCTTCTCGGGCATGCCATAGGTCGCGGCGGTGGACGAGAAGATGAAGTGCCTGACGCCGCTGACCACCGCGCTTTCGAGCAGCGCGCGGCTGGCGACGGTGTTGTTGCGATAATATTTGAGCGGGTCGGTGACCGATTCGGGCACGATGATCGAGCCGGCGAAATGCATCACCGCCGTGACGCCATGGTCGCGCATCGTGGCGCGGACGAGTTCGTCATCCTCGATATTGCCCCGTACCAGTGTCGCGCGCGGGTCGACCGCCCAGGCGAAGCCGGTGGTGAGGTTGTCGACCACGACGACGCGATAGCCGGCATCGAGCAGCGCCAGCACCGCGTGGCTGCCGATATAGCCCGCCCCGCCCGTCACCAGCACCGTTACGTCACGCATCTTTGATTCCTTGGCCTGTTTCAGCTTCGCTGAAACAGGGGCGGCACCGGCCCGCTCCCCCACCCGACCTCCCCAATCAGGATATTCTATGGGAGGTCGGGTGGGGGAGTGGGCCGGTGCCGCCCCAGCGCAGCTGCAAAGGAGCCTAGCAAGGTGGATTGTGCCGCGCCACCGGCTTCCTATCTTAGCGGGACTTACCAAGGAGCTTATCATGGCAAGCGAAGTCGCCACACTGGCGGGCGGATGTTTCTGGTGCACGGAAGCCGTGTTCAACGACGTGATCGGCGTCGAGAAGGTCGAGAGCGGCTATATCGGCGGCACCGCCGACCACCCGACCTACAAGCAGGTGTGTAGCGGCGAGACCGGCCATGCCGAGGCGATCCGCATCACCTTCGATCCCGAGCAGGTCAGCTATGCCGATCTGCTCGCGATGTTCTTCGCGACGCACGACCCGACGACGCTCAACCGCCAGGGCAACGATGTCGGCACGCAATATCGGTCGGCGATCTTCCCGCACGGCGCCGACCAGCGCGAGGAAGCGCAGGCGGCGATCGCACGTGCCGCGGCGGACTGGCCCGCGCCGATCGTCACGACGATCGAGCAGCTGTCGCACTGGTGGCCGGCGGAGGATTATCATCAGGAATATTGGGAAGGCGAAGGCCAGCGCAATCCCTATTGCATGGCGGTGATCCCGCCCAAGCTCGCCAAGCTGCGCAAGAGCTTCGCCGCGCGATCCAAGGCGGCCACGGCAACGGTCTGAACGGCGCCGCCCCCTTCCCGTTTTCGGAAAGGGGGGCGGCACTGGCCTTACAGCGCGGCACCCTCCACCGGCGGCCTGACCGTCGCGTCCGCGCCGAGCATCTTGTAGACGAGCCCGCCGAGCGTCCCGCCGATCAGCGGCGCGACCCAGAACAGCCAGAGCTGCGCGAGCGCCCAGCCGCCGACGATCACCGCCGGGCCGGTGCTGCGCGCCGGATTGACCGAGGTGTTGGTCACCGGGATGCTGATCAGGTGGATCAAGGTCAGCGCGAGGCCGATCGCGATCGGCGCGAAGCCGGCCGGCGCGCGCGTGTCGGTCGCGCCCATGATCACCAGCAGGAAGAAGAAGGTCAGCACGATCTCGATGATCAGGCCCGACATCATCGAGAAATGCTGCGGCGAATGCTCGCCAAAGCCGTTCGCGGCGAGCGTGCTGGTCGCGGCCGAATAATCCGGGCTGCCGCCGACGATCACGTGCAGCAGCGCCGCGGCGAGGCACGCGCCGAGCACCTGCGACACGATGTACAACGGCATGTCCCTGGCCGGAAAGCGCCCACCGGCCCACAGCCCGACGGTGACCGCGGGGTTGAGATGGCAGCCCGAAATGTGCCCGATCGTATAGGCCATGGTCAGCACGGTGAGCCCGAAGGCCAGCGCCACGCCGGCATAGCCAATCCCGGCCAGCGGCACGCCCGCGGCCAGCACTGCGCTGCCGCATCCGCCGAAGACAAGCCAGAATGTGCCGATGAATTCGGCAAGACCACGTTGCGTATTGGTCATGATGCACCCTCCCTCGCGCCGCCTCTTCGGCGCTTCATGGGAAGCAATCTACACCTCGTTACGGCGACGTAAAGACCACGCCTTCAGTCGTCGTCGCCCGATCCACCGTGCGCCGCGCGCCGCAACCGATCGTTGATTGCCGCGCCGATTCCCTCATCGGGCACCGGCGCCACCGCGATCTTTGCCTTGGGTGAGGCGTCGGCGCGGTGTAGCGCGTCGAACAGCCGCGTGGCGGCTTGCTCGAGGTCGCCCGCGGCGGACAGCGTATCGTCGCCGGGCGTCGCGCCGAAGCCGATCATCCATTCGTCCTCATCGCCGTGCGCGGCATCGATGCGCAGCGGCTTGTGCGGCGCATAGTGGCTGCTCAGCTGCCCCGGCGCCTCGATCGTATCGGGCTGGTCGATATGCGCGTCGAAGCGCTCGACCGGCGCATGCTCGCCACCCAGCGTGCGCCGCACCGCCGCGCTGGTGACCGGCCCGTGGCGCAGGATCCGCGTCATGCCGAACACCTCGCGCACGATGGTGGATTCGAGGCCCTTTTCGGTCGCCCCGTCGTCGATGATCAGCGCGATGCGCCCGCCGAGGCTGTCGAGCACATGCCGCGCGCGCGTCGGGCTGATCGATCCGCTGGCATTGGCCGATGGCGCGGCGAGCGGCTTGCCGGTCGCGGCGAGCAGCGCGCGCATCGCGCGGTGCGCCGGCACCCGGATCGCGATCGTGTCGAGCCCCGCCGTCACCAGCGCGGCGATCGGCGCGCGCGGGCGGCGCGGCAGCACCAGCGTCAGCGGCCCCGGCCAGAACGCTGCCGCAAGCGTCAGCGCGCGCTGGTCGAACACCGCCAGCTTCTCGGCCGCCGCGAGATCGGGCACGTGCACGATCAGCGGATTGAAGCTCGGCCGGCCCTTGGCGGCATAGATTCGCGCCACCGCCGCGGCATTGGTCGCATCGGCGGCGAGGCCGTAAACCGTCTCGGTCGGCACCGCCACCGGCTCGCCATCGGCGATCAGGCGCGCGGCTTCGGCGACGGCCTCGTCACCAAAGGGCAATATGCGGGTCGTGACAGACGGGTTTGGATCGGACATGGCGCGCGGCTATAGCGACCTGCGCCGTTTGCGATAAGGAATTCGACCGTGTTCACCCCCGCCACCGCCGATCAGCGTTTCGTGCTCGACCATGTCGTCGACATTGCCGAGCTTGGCGCGACCGACCGTTTCGCCGCGGCGTCGTCCGATGTGGTCGATGCGGTGCTCGAAGGAGCGGGGGCGCTGGCGGCGGGCGAATGGGCGCCGCTGCTGCGCGAGGGGGACACTGCCGGCCCGAAATGGACCCCCGAGGGCGTGAAGATGCCGGCGAGCTTCATCAAGGCCTATCATGATTATGTCGAAGGTGGCTGGGGCACGATCGGCGTGCCCGAGGCATTTGGCGGGCAGGGCCTGCCCTTCGCGCTGCAGACCGCCGTGCTCGACACGCTCGGCGCGGCGAATTTGGGCTTCGCGCTCGCCCCGACGCTGACCGTCGGCGCGATCGAGGCGCTGGTCCATCACGGCTCGCCGGAACAGCAGGCGCTGTATCTGCCGCATCTCGCGACCGGCGAATGGACCGGCACGATGAACCTCACCGAGCCGCAGGCCGGCTCCGATGTCGGCGCACTGCGTGCCCAGGCGACGCCGGTCGGCGACGGCAATTGGAAGATCAAGGGCACCAAGATCTTCATCTCGTTCGGCGACCATGACATGGCGCCCAACATCGTCCACCTCGTCCTCGCGCGCACCCCCGACGCGCCGGCCGGGACGCGCGGCATCTCGCTGTTCCTCGTGCCCAAATACCGCCTCGATGCGGACGGCGCGCCGAGCGACTTCAACGATGTCCGCGTCGTCTCGATCGAGCACAAGATGGGGCTCCACGCCTCGCCGACCTGCGTGCTAAGCTTCGGCGACAATGACGATTGCATCGGCCAGCTGATCGGCCCGATCAATGGCGGCATGCGCGCGATGTTCACGATGATGAACAATGCCCGGCTGAATGTCGGGCTGCAGGGCGTGCAGGTCGCCGAAGCCGCGACGCAAAAGGCGGTGGAATATGCCCGCGAGCGCATCCAGTCGGCGCGCGCCGGCTCGCCCGACCGCACGCCGGTCGCGATCATCGAGCATCCCGACGTCCGCCGCATGCTCATGCGCATGAAGGCGCAGACCCAGGCGGCGCGCGCCTTGGTCTATTATGCCGCCGGCCAGGTCGACCGCGCCGGGCTCGGCGATGCCGCCGCCAATGCCCGGCTCGAACTGGTCACGCCGCTGGCCAAGGCGCACGGCACCGATATCGGCTGCGAGGTCGCCAGCATCGGCGTGCAGGTTCATGGCGGCATGGGCTATATCGAGGAGACCGGTGCGGCGCAGTTCTACCGCGATGCGCGCATCACGCCGATCTATGAGGGTACCAACGGCATCCAGGCCGCCGATCTCGTCGGGCGCAAGCTCGGGTTGGAAAATGGCGGTGCGTTCGCCGCGTTGATCGCCGACATGCGCGCCGAGGCGCGGGACGCCGGCTTGCGCGACCTGATCGATGCCTGCGACGCGATCGGCCACAGCCTCGCGACCGCCGAGGCCGACGACAAGCTCGCCGCGAGCTATCCCTTCCTGACGATGCTGTCGGTCGCGACCTGCGGCTGGCTGATGGAACGCCAGGGCCGCGCCGCGACCGGCGACGATGCCTTCGCCGCGATGAAGCGCGCGGCAGTGGCTTTCTATATCGACCAGATCGTCCCCGAAGCGCTCGGGCTCAAGGCGGCGGCGACGGCTTCGGCGAAGGTCCTGTATTCGATACCGGCGGAGGCGTTCGCGGCCTGAGGGGAAAGAAGAAGAGGATTTGTTCGCGCGGAGGCGCGGAGGCGCAGAGAGGGTGCGTTCGCGTCATCGCCCTCGCGTCAGCGAAAATGCTCCCAACGTGGCAAGGTAGTGCCGAGGCGCGCTGTCGCGCGATTGCTCACCGCGAAGGCAACATCTCCGCGCCTCCGCGTCTCCGCGCGCAAAATATTCTTCTTCGAAACGACGCGGACGGCTTACGCTAGGTCGCGCTCCAGCAGGTCGGCGGCGTTCAGCCCGAGCAGATTGATATGCTCGGCGACGCGCGGCCAGGTGTTCTTGACGAAATAGTCGCGTTCGGCGAGGCGCAGCTTTTCGGCCGCGCCGGGCAGCACGAACATGCCGACGCCGCGGCGTACCTCGACATAACCATCGTCCTGGAAGCTCTGATAGGCCTTCGCCACGGTCAACGGGTTGGCGCCATGTTCGGCGGCGAGCGCGCGGACCGAGGGGAGCTGGTCCCCGGCGCGGTAATCGCCGCGCAGGATCGCCGCGGAGATCGTCCCGCGAAGCTTGATATAGACCGGGCTGTCGTCGTTGCTCAGGGCTGTCATGCTGCCCTAATACAGCAATTGACGGTGGAGTCCAGTCTTTCAACCATTCCAGACGGAAATAATCTTGCCCAAATCGGGACGCGGACGCTCTTCTAATTGCTTGGCTGGCGTGCCGATGAAAACGAACCCGACGATCCGTTCCGGCGCCGCGCCGAACGCATCGCGCACCGTGTCGTCATAGCTCGCCCAGCCCGTCAGCCACCCCGCGGCAAAGCCCATCGCATGGGCGGCGTGGAGCAGGTTCATGCACGCCGCGCCCGCCGAAAGCTCCTGCTCCCACAAGGGGATATGGCTGTCGGTATGCGGTGACGACAGCATCACGACCAGCGCCGGCGCCTGGTGCGCGAATTGCTCGAACGACTCGATCTCGAGCCGGGCCGCCTGCGGCCGCTCGGCGCGATAGGCGGTGGTGATCACCTCGGCGAGCCGGTCGCGCTTGTCGTCGGGCACGATGACGAAGCGCCATGGCGCGAGCTTGCCATGGTCGGGGGTGCGCGCGGCGATCGCGATCATCGCCTCGAGTTGCACCGCGTCGGGTCCAGGTGCGACGAGGTCGCGCGGCTTGCCCGAGCGGCGCGTGGCGAGCAGCGCGAGCGGGGAGGAAGTGTCGTTGAGCATGGTCGCCATCTAGCGACAATCGGCCGTATTTACACCCGGGCGATTGCCGCTAGTCTGCTCGCCATCAGCGCCACCTCCGATGGCGCAGCAAATGGTTCCTGGGAGCAATCGAAAATGGTGGACACCCCGACGGCAGACAGCCCGGTCGAGCCCGATATCAGCCACGTCAACCCGCTCGCCAAGGGCACCTGGCTCGGCCATCCGGTCCAGCTGCGGCGCCTGTTCGGGATCGAGATGTGGGAGCGGTTCGGCTTCTACGGCATGCGGGCGCTGCTCGTGCTCTATCTCACCAAGCACTTCCTGTTCCAGGATCACCAGGCGACCGGGATCGTGGGTGGGTTCCTCAGCCTCGTCTATCTCACCCCGCTGGTCGGCGGCTGGTGCGCGGACCGCTATCTCGGCTCCAAGCGCGCGGTGAAATGGGGCGCGATCGTCATGGCGGTCGGCTATTTCATGCTCTGCTTCGGCGGGCAGCAAGCCAAGCCCTTCGCGACGATCAGCGGTGCGCGCTACGACGTGTCGCAGGCGCCCGCCGCCTCGACCCTCGCGCCGAACACCGCGCCGCAGACGATCTCGATGAACGGGCAGACGCTCACCATCCACGGCCTGCCCGACAAGTCGGTGCAGCTGCTCGGGGCGAACGGCCAGGTCGTACAGACGCTCTCGCCGACCCAATTCGTCGCCGGCGCGGACGGCTCGCCTTTCCACACGACATTGCTGCTTTTCGCGCTCGGGCTGATCGTGATCGGCAACGGCTTCTTCAAGCCCAACATCTCGACCATTGTCGGTGCGCTCTACAGCGCGGGCGACCGGCGGCGCGACGCGGGCTTCACGATCTTCTACGCCGGCATCAACATCGGCTCGATCCTCGGCCAGCTCGCGGTGCCGTTCCTCGCCGACCATATCGGCTGGTGGGCCGGCTTTCTGTGTGTCTCGGTCGTGCTGCTCATCGGCTGGGGCATGACGCAGTTCGACGGCGGCCGCCTCGCCGGCTATGGCGAACCCCCGGCGCAGACCGGCCCGGACCGCGCGCCGCTCATCTACATCCTCTCGCTCGTGTCGGTGGTAATGTTCTGGTTGATCTTCCAGAATGTGATGGACACGCCCGAGGCGACCGGCGGTACGATCTGGGAATATATCGTCGCGACACCTTTGCTCGGCAAGGCGCTGCTGGCGATCTTCCTCGTCGCGGTGGTCGGCATTCCGATCTGGTCGTGGCGCGTCGGGGAGAAGGTGGAGCGCGAGATGATGCTCGCCGCGATCATCCTCGTCATCTTCAACGTCACCTTCTGGGCGTTGTTCGAACAGGCCGCCTCGTCGCTGACCCTGTTCGCCGACCGCAACACCGATCTTTCGCTGTTCGGCTTCTCGATGACTGCGGCGGCGACGCAGCAGTTCAACCCGATCGTCGTCGTATTGTTCGCGCCGGTGCTGAGCTATCTCTGGCTCGGCCTCGCCAAGCGCGGATGGGAACCGTCGATCCAGATCAAGTTCGCGCTGGCGCTGATGCTGGTGGGCCTGGGCTTCGTCGTCCTGTCGCTAGCCGGCAGCACCGCGAACGAGGCGTTCCGCGTTTCGCTGTGGTGGCTGGTCTTGACCTATTTCCTCCACTCGATCGCTGAATTGTGCATCTCGCCGGTGGGCCTCAGCATGATCACCAAGCTGTCGATCGCGCGGATCGTCGGCATGATGATGGGCGTGTGGTTCCTGTCGATCTCGGTCGGGGAGTATCTCGCGGGTGCGGCGGCGCAGGCGGCGTCGGTCGCGACGGTCGGCGGGCAAGTCACCAACCCGCAGCTCGCGCTGGCCACCTACTCGCATACCTTCATGACCGGCGGCGAGATGACGATCGGCGCGGGGATTGTCCTGCTGATCATTTCGCCATGGCTGAAGAAGCTGATGCACGGCGTGACCTGACGAGGAGTCGACGATGGAAATGATGCTGATTGCCGCCACCGCCTTTGTCGGTACGCATTTCCTGCTGTCGCACCCCTTGCGAAAGCCGATCGTCGCGCGGCTCGGCGAGGGCGGCTTCATGGGCGTCTATTCGCTCGTCGCGGCGGTCACGCTGGGCTGGCTCGTGCTCGCCTATCGTGCCGCGCCGGTCAGCGCGCCGTTATGGCCGGTCGGCGACGGGCTGTGGGCGCTGGTCACGCTCGTCATGCTGCTCGCCAGCGTGCTGCTGATGGGCTCGCTGATCGGCAACCCCGCGCTGCCCGGCCCGGCGGGCGCGGTGCCGGCGAGCGCCAGGGGCGTGTTCGCCATCACCCGCCACCCGATGATGTGGAGCATCGCGCTGTGGGGGCTGTGCCACATCGCGATATTCCCGGTCGCCGCCAACATCATCGTCGCCGGCGCGATGCTCATCCTCGCGCTGGTCGGCGCGCGGCTGCAGGACGCCAAGAAGGAAGCGCTCCAGCCGACGCGCTGGCGCGACTGGGAGGCCAGGACGAGCTACTGGCCATTCGCCGCGATCGCCGCCGGCCGCGCGCGCTTCGGCGGCTTCCGCCCGCACGACATCGCCGGCGGCGTGGTGGTCTGGCTCGCCGCGACCTGGGCGCACCTCCCGCTTGCCGGCATGGCGGCGGGGGTGTGGCGGTGGATCAGCCTATAGCTTGACCATCCGCATGCCGCGCTCGGCGTAGCGCGGGCCGGCGGTGCCGCCGCGCGGTGCGGCGGCGTCGATTTCGGCGAGGTCCTCGGCGTTCAGCACGACATCGGGCGCGCCGGCGCTGTCGGCCATCGTCGCGCGCCGCTTGACGCCTGGGATCGGCACGACATCGTCGCCCTGTGCCAGCAGCCAGGCCAGCGCGACCTGCGCGTTGGATACGCCGTGCCGCGCGGCGACCTTCGCCAACGTCGCGACGATGGCGAGGTTGTGCGGCAGGTTTTCGGCTGAATAGCGCGGATCGTTGCGCCGCCAGTCGTCGGCCGGCAGATCGTCGAGGCTGGAGATGCCACCGGCGAGAAAGCCGCGCCCGAGCGGGCTGTACGGCACGAAGCCGATGCCGAGTTCGCGGCACACCGGCAGGATCTCGTCCTCGACGTCGCGCTCCCAGATCGAATATTCGGTCTGCAGTGCGGCGATCGGGTGGACGGCGGCGGCACGGCGCAGCGTTTCGGGGCCGGCTTCGGACAGGCCGAGATGGCGCACCTTCCCTTCCTTGACCAGCTCGGCCATCCCGCCAACGGTCTCCTCGATCGGCACCTTGGGGTCGACGCGGTGCTGGTAGAACAGGTCGATCGTGTCGATGCCGAGCCGCTTGAGCGACCCCTCGACCGCGCGCCGCGCATTGGCCGGGCTGCCGTCGAGTCCGGTCATCTCGTTGCCGTTCCAGCGCATCGCGAACTTGGTCGCGATCACCAGCCCTTCGCGCCGACCCTTGATCGCCGCGCCGACCAGCTCCTCGTTGCTGAACGGGCCATACATTTCGGCGGTGTCGAAAAAGGTCACGCCAAGGTCGATCGCCGCGTGGATCGTACGGATCGACTCGTCGTCATGGGCGTCGCCGTAGCTGATATTGCCGCCGCGGATCATCGGCATGCAGCCGATGCCAATCGCGGAAACCTTCAGCCCATCGCCCAGCATACGGTATTTCATCGCGCGTCTCCCTGATCGGTTTCGCGGAATATGGGGTCGGGCGCCGGCGTTTCCATGGCGGCCGATCCGGCGTGGGCGAGCGTGAAGAGTATTTGTTCGCGCAGAGGCGCAGAGGCGCGGAGATTTTTCCTGCTTCGCGCCTTCGCGTGAATCCGGATTGTTCACGCGAAAGCGCGAAGGCGCCAAGGGGAACGACCAATACCCGGCAATCCATCCTCTCATGGGGCGAAACGCCGCCGCAATGCCTCTCTGCGCCTCTGCGCCTCTGCGCGAACCCCTACTTCTTGCCGCCGCGCAGAAGCGCGCCGACGCTCCCGGTCGCCTCGCCGCATCGCGCCCTCGCTTGTCGTCCGATCCGGCGCTATCACGCCGCCACGATCGAACGGTACGGAGCGGACGCGAAGGCATGGCACGCAAATATTTCGGGACCGACGGTATTCGCGGGGCCACCAACATCTCGCCGATGACCGCGGCGATGGCGATGAAGGTCGGGATGGCGGCGGGTGCGCATTTCCAGCGCGGCGACCACAAGCACCGCGTCGTCATCGGCAAGGATACGCGGCTGTCGGGTTACATGCTCGAATCGGCGATGGTCGCCGGCTTCACCTCGGTCGGCATGGACGTCGTGCTGGTCGGCCCGATGCCGACCCCGGCGGTGGCGATGCTGACGCATTCGATGCGCGCCGATCTCGGCGTAATGATCTCGGCCAGCCACAACCCTTACGCCGATAACGGCATCAAGCTGTTCGGGCCCGATGGCTACAAGCTCAGCGACGAGGACGAACTGGCGATTGAGGCGTTGATCGACAGCGACGTCGCGCTCGCCTCATCGCGCGACATCGGCCGCGCCCGCCGCGTCGACGACGCGCAGGGCCGCTACATCCATTCCGCCAAGTCGACCTTTCCACAAGATCTGCGGCTCGACGGCATGCGTATCGTCATCGATTGCGCCAATGGCGCGGCCTATCGCGTCGCGCCGACCGCCTTGTGGGAACTGGGCGCCGATGTCGTCGCGATCGGCGTTACCCCCAATGGCAAGAACATCAATGACGGCGTCGGCTCGACCGCGCCGCAGACCTTGTGCGAGACCGTCGTCGCCTCGGGCGCGCAGCTCGGCATCGCGCTCGATGGCGATGCCGACCGGCTGATCGTCGTCGACGAGAATGGCAAGGTCGTCGATGGCGACCAGCTGATGGCGACGATCGCCAGCGGCTGGGCGCGCGCCGGGCGCTTGCAGGGCGGCGGGCTGGTCGCGACGGTGATGTCCAATCTCGGGCTCGAACGCCACCTCGCCGCGCAGGGCATCGGGCTGGTGCGCACCGGCGTCGGCGATCGCCAGGTGCTCGAGGCGATGCGCGCGCAGGGCTATAATGTCGGCGGCGAGCAGTCGGGGCACATCATCCTGTCCGACTATGCCACGACCGGCGACGGCCTCGTCGCGGCGTTGCAGGTGCTCGCCGAGCTGACCTGGTCGGGCGCGCCGGCGAGCGAGTTCCTCCACCGCTTCGAGCCGCTGCCGCAACTGCTCAAGAATGTCCGCTTTTCCGGCGGCAAGCCGCTCCAGGCCGAGAGCGTCAAGGCGGTGATCGCCGCGGCCGAGGACGAATTGGCCGGCAAGGGCCGCCTCGTCATCCGCCCCTCGGGCACCGAACCGGTGATCCGCGTGATGGCCGAGGGCGACGACCCGGCGCAGGTCGAGCGCGTGGTGGACCGGATCTGCGACGCGGTACGCGCGGCGGCGGCATAAATTCCCTGTCCCTTCGGGAGAGGGATAAAGGTAAGGACCTTCCCATGCTTGAAATGCGCCCCGACTGCGAACGCTGCGGCGCCGACCTGCCGGCCGATGCCGGCGGCGCGTTCATCTGTTCGTTCGAATGCACCTTCTGCGCCGAATGCGCCGAGGCGCTCGACGATCGTTGCCCCAATTGCGGCGGCGAACTGACCGACCGCCCGACGCGGATCGGCGCCGCGCTGCAACGCCACCCCGCCGCGACGGGGCGCAAGTTCGCCAGCTGATGGAGACGCCGCGCGTCCTGATCATCGCCGGCTCGGATTCGGGCGGCGGCGCCGGTATCCAGGCCGACATCAAGACCGTGACGATGCTCGGCGGCCACGCCATGACCGCGATTACGGCGATCACCGCGCAGAACACGCGCGGCGTGCAGGCCGTGATGCCGGTGCCGGCCGAGATGGTCGTCGCGCAGATCGATTCGGTGGTGAGCGATATCGGCGTCGACGCGGTCAAGATCGGCATGATCGGCTCGGCCGCGACCGCCCATGCGGTGGCGGACCGGCTGGAGGCGTTGCGCGACGTGCCGATCGTGTTCGATCCGGTGATGGTCGCGACGAGTGGCGATGCGCTGGCCGACGCGGCGACGATCGACGCGTTCACGCGGCTGATGAAGCTGGCGACCGTCACAACGCCGAACCCCGACGAACTGGCGGTACTTTCGGGTAGCAGCGACGATTCGGATCTCGGCATATTTGACGCGGCTGCGGCGCTTGCTGAGCGATATCACACGGCGATTCTCGCCACCGGCACGCTAATCGCCGGCGGGACCACATACCAACTGACCCCCGAAGGGCATTCGCCCCAGACATCGACCGATTGCTTCCTTTACGATCGCCTGCTCTGCTTCGACGCGAAAGCCGGATTCTCGCAGTGGGAATGGCCAGGGCGGATCATCGAGACTCGGCATTCGCACGGCACCGGCTGCACGCTCGCCTCCGCTATCGCCACTTACCTCGCACGCGGTGCGCCGTTGCACGAGGCGGTGGTCGGTGCGCGCCAGTTCGTTCGCATGGCGCTCAAGGACGCTCCCGGCCTCGGCGGCGGGCACGGGCCGATGGGACAGCAGAATGTCCGGCTCGATCTCGGCCCCGGCGCGCGCTTCAACCAGGTGACGATCGGTATGACCGATTATGCCGCGTCGCGCGATTTCTACGCGCTGCTCGGCCTCAAGCAGATCGTCGGTACCGACGACGCGCATTACGCCCGCTTCGAGGCGGCTGGCGGTGCGACGCTGTCGATCGAATCCGGAGCGCGGCCGACCCTGTTCTTCGAATGCGAGGATCTCGACGCCGAGGTCGTGCGGCTGCAAGGGGCAGGGGTGACCTTCGACCAACTTCCCGCCGAGCAAAGCTGGCTGTGGCGCGAGGCGCGGCTGCGCGACCCCGCCGGCAATGCGATCTGCCTCTACCAGGCGGGCGAAAATCGCCGCTTCCCGCCCTGGCGGCTGCCATGACCGGGCCGTCGCTGCGTCACGAGAAGCTGTGCCTCGCCCCGGTCGCCGGGGTCGACGAGGCCGGGCGCGGGCCGCTCGCCGGGCCGGTCGTCGCGGCGGCGGTGATCCTGCCGGCGCGCGGTGTGCCGCGCGGGATCAACGATTCGAAGAAGCTCTCCGCCGCCGAGCGACTGCGGCTGCACGATCGGCTGCGCGACTGCGCGACCATCGGTATCGGCATCGTCGAGGCCGACGAGATCGACCGGCTCAACATCTATTGGGCGACGATGAAGGCGATGGAGATGGCGGTCGACGCGCTGGGCTGCGCGCCGGGCCATGTGCTGGTCGACGGCAACCGTCTGCCGCGCTGGGGCCATGCCGCCACGGCGATCGTCAAGGGTGACGCGATCAGCCTGTCGATCGCCGCCGCCTCGATCATCGCCAAGCACACCCGCGACACGATCATGATCGCCCACGCCGAATCACATCCGCATTATGGCTGGCATTCGAACAAGGGTTACGGCGCGCCGGAACATCTCCGCGCGTTGCGCGAATTTGGGCCGTGCCCGCTGCATCGCCGATCCTTCGCACCGGTCGCGCAAGCTTCTCTGCCATTATGAGTCTTTTGCGCCACACCCCAGTGCTGGGGGCTGTGGATAAGTCGGGACTCAACATCTGGCAGGTGTCCCGAATTGTTCCGCTTTGTTAACTATTTGTCAGTGATCCTCGTTAACTAACTTCTCCTTGACCGGAGTCCGCACATTCTCATTGGATGCGCGCAACGAACGCGGGGACGGTACTGATGGGGCTTATCGAAACGATTCAGCGGGTGGGCACGCGTGCCGACGCGCCGGTAGCGGAAGCGCCGCTGGCGGCATTGCCGCTCGACACGATCATCATGCAGGATTGCATCACCGCGATGCGCTCGCTGCCGGCCAAGTCGGTCGACATGATCTTCGCCGACCCGCCCTATAACCTCCAGCTCGGCGGCGACCTCAACCGGCCCGACGGCAGCCATGTCGACGCCGTGACCGACGACTGGGACAAGTTCGACAGCCTCGCCATCTATGACGCCTTCACCCGCGCATGGCTCACCGAGGCGCGCCGCATCCTCAAGGACAATGGCGCGATCTGGGTGATCGGCAGCTATCACAACATCTTCAAGGTCGGCTCGGCGATCCAGGATCTCGGCTACTGGATCCTCAACGACATCGTCTGGCGCAAGGCCAATCCGATGCCCAATTTCAAGGGCACGCGCTTCACCAACGCGCATGAGACGCTGATCTGGGCATCGATGGGCGAGAAGGCGAAATATACCTTCAACTATCGCAGCATGAAGACGCTGAACGACGAGCTGCAGATGCGCTCCGATTGGGAATTCCCGATCTGCGGCGGGCAGGAGCGGCTCAAGAAGGACGGCGTCAAGGTCCACCCGACACAGAAGCCCGAGGCACTCATCTACCGCATCCTGCTCGCCTGCACCAAGCCGGGCGACGTGGTGCTCGACCCGTTCTTCGGTACCGGGACGACCGGCGCGGTGGCCAAGCGGCTCGGCCGGCGCTGGATCGGCATCGAGCGCGAGCAGGGCTATGTGTCGGCGGCGCGCGAGCGCATCGACGCCGCGCTGCCGCTCGACGAATCCGCGCTGACCACGATGCAGTCGCCCAAGGCCGCGCCGCGCGTCGCCTTCGGCACGATCGTCGAGAACGGGATGCTGGCGGCCGGCGCGGTGCTGACCGATGCGAAGCGCCGCTTCCGCATCACGGTGCGCGCCGATGGCTCGGTGCTGAGCGAATGCGGCCAGACGGGGTCGATCCACAAGCTTGGCTCGGTGCTGCAGAATGCGCCGGCGTGCAACGGCTGGACCTTCTGGCATCATGAGACGCCCGACGGCCTCAAGCCGATCGACACGCTGCGCCAGACCTATCTGCTCGCGACGCAGCCCTAGGCGCAAACTCTTCGCCTTTCCCGGCGAAGGCCGGGATCCAGTTGCGCAACGATCCTTGATCGAGCGGTTCGCTTCGTTACAGCGGCCGCTCCAACCGGGCCCCGGCCTTCGCCGGGGAAGGGTATAAGGAGCAGCGCCATTGTCCCTCCACCTCCGCCCGATCCAGTTCGTCGACACCCCCATCGGGCGCGACGGCGACGTCGCGCGGCTGGCCGGCGGGATGTTGTGGTTCACCGCCTATGAGGTGATCGAGGGCGGCGCGCGCCGCACCGTCGCGATCGCCGATTTCGAGGCCGCGCTGGGCGACAATGCCCGCGCCGTCGCGCTCCACGCCGCGATCACCGCGCCGCGCCCGGCGCTGGCGCTGGGCGAGCGTACGCTGCGTTTCGACCAGCCGCAGGTCGCCGGCATTCTCAACGTCACCCCCGACAGCTTCTCCGACGGCGGCAAGCTGGAGGACGACCCGGCCGCCGCCGCGGCGGCTGGCGTGGCGATGGCGGCGGCGGGCGCCGCGCTGATCGATATCGGCGGTGAATCGACCCGCCCCAACGCGCCGTTGGTGTGGGAAGGCGACGAGGCGAAGCGCGTCGTGCCGGTGATCGAGCGGCTCGCCGCCGCCGGCACGCTGGTCTCGATCGACACGCGCAAGGCGATGGTGATGGAGGCCGCACTCGGCGCCGGCGCGCGCATCGTCAACGATGTCTCGGCGCTGCTATGGGACGATCGCGCGCCGGGCGTCGTGGCACAGGCCGGTTGCCCGGTGATCCTGATGCACTCGCCCGACCCGAAAAAGGGCGCGCATGGCGGCAGCGGCTATGGCGACGTCCTGACCGAAGTGTTCGACTGGCTCGAAGCGCGCATCGCCGTCGCCGTTGCCGGGGGCATCGATCGGTCGCGGATCATGGTCGATCCCGGCATCGGCTTCGGCAAGTCGCTCGCCGACAATCTCGCGCTGATCAACGGCCTCGCGCTGTTCCACGGGCTCGGCTGCCCGATCATGCTCGGCGCGAGCCGCAAGCGGATGATCGGCGCCTTGTCAAACGAGGCCCCGGCCGATGCCCGGCTCGGCGGCTCGCTTGCGCTGGCGATGAAGGGCGTCGAGGCCGGCGTGCAACTGCTCCGCGTTCACGACGTGGCGGAGACGGTGCAGATGATCCATGTCTGGCGCGGCCTGCGCGACCAGGCGCTGGTCGGGCGCCAGGATAGCCTCGCACGTGGACCCCTGACATAATTCAGCCGGGTGCGGGGACCTCGCGCCTCGTAAATCAGCGTGCCGCGCGGCAGCGGGCGTTGGATAATTATGTCACACAGCTTCACGCTGCGGCGTTGTCGATCCCGAGTTCGCCGAGCTTGCGGTAGAGCGTCGAGCGACCGATGCCGAGCCGCCGCGCGACCTCGGTCATGCGGCCGCGATAATGGCCGATGGCGAGGCGGATGACGTCGGCCTCGATCTCGTCGAGCGCGCGCAGATTGCCGTCGGCGTGGAACAGGGTGACGCCGCCCGAAGTCGCCATCGGTGCCGGGCCGGGTACGCTGTGGCGCGCGGCGCCGAGCGCGGCGATCTGCGGGAAATCGGCGCTGGTCAGCGCGGCGCCGTCGCACAGCACGGCGGCGCGGAACAGCGCGTTCTGCAGCTGGCGGACATTGCCCGGCCAGTCATATTTGCCGAGCAGCGCCAGCGCATCGTCGGTGATGCCGAGCGGCCTGAGGCCGGGCTGCTGCGCGATCCGCGCGAGCAGGTGGCGGGCGAGCGCGGGAATGTCGCCGGTGCGTTCGCGCAAGGGCGGGATCGTCACCTGGACGACGTTCAATCGGTAATAGAGATCCTCACGGAAGCGCCCGGCCTCGACCTCGTCGATCAGGCGCTTGTTGGTCGCTGCGATCACGCGGACATCGACCTCGCGGACATGCCGCGCGCCGACCGGCTGGATCTCGCCCGATTGCAGCACGCGCAGCAGCTTGACCTGCGCCTCGAGCGGCATCTCGCCGACCTCGTCGAGGAACAGCGTACCGCCATCGGCCTCGGCGAAGCGGCCGATCTTGCGTTCGAACGCGCCCGTGAAGGCGCCTTTCTCGTGGCCGAACAGCTCGCTCTCGACGAGATTGGCGGGGATCGCGCCGCAATTGACCGCGACCATCGGCTTTTTGTTGCGTGGGCTCGCGGCGTGGATCGCCTCGGCGACGACTTCCTTGCCGACGCCGCTCTCGCCTTCGAGCAGGACGGGCACGCGTGCCCGTGCCGCCTTGGCGGCAATCGCCAGCGCCGAGCGGAAATCCGGCGCCGAGCCGACGATCTCGTCGAACGCGAGCAGGGCGGGAATCTTCTCGGTCAGCGGGCGCAGTTCGCCCGCCGCCTTGCCGGCGACCGCCGCGTCGAGCGCGCCGAGCAGGCGCTCGGCGGCGAGCGGCTTGACCAGGAAGTCGGTCGCGCCGGCGCGCATCGCGGCGACGGCCTGGGCGACCGAACCATTGGCGGTAAGCATCAGCAGCGGCAGTGCCGGGCGGCGCGTGCGGATCTCGGCGATCAGCGCGGTGGCGTCGGCCTCGGCCGCCCAATGGTCGAGCAGGATCGCGTCGAGCTGCATCCCGTCCTGCGTGCCGAGCATCGCGATCGCCATCTCGCCGTCGGCGGCAAACACCGCGCGCCAGCCGCGCCGCGCGGCGATCGCGGCGACGAGCCGGCGCTGGGCGGGCTCTTCGTCGATCAGCATCAATAGGCGCTGTCCGTTGCGCGTCATTCCCGGTTTTCCCGTCATCAAATTCAGGTTCAGCGGGTAACCATAGCCGTTAGGTGTAAAAGCGGCCTTAAGCGCCCCAAGACGGGACGGACGGGACGGGGGTTGATGGAACCTGCCCGACCGGTCTAAGGCCATGTCGGAGCAGGGGCGTATCGAGGGGTTTCACGATGGCCGGTAACGGTGACATGAAAGCGCATGAATCGACCTATCACGGTGTGATGGGCTTGTTGAAATATGGCGCGGTCGCCTGTTTCGCGATCGCCTTCGTGGTGATCTGGCTGATATCGCACAAGTAGCGCCGACATGAAGATCGCCGTCCTCAAGGAACAAGCCGAGGGCGAGCGTCGCGTCGCCGCCACGCCGGAAACGGTCAAGAAGTTCATCGCGCTCGGCGCCGGAATGGCGGTCGAGAGCGGGGCGGGCGCCGCAGCCTCCTGCGCCGATGCGGACTATGAAGCGGCCGGTGCGACGCTCGGCACGCGCGCCGCGACGCTGAAGGGTGCCGACATCATCCTCGGCGTGCAGGGCCCCGATCCCGCCAGCCTCAAGGGCATGGCGGCGGGGGCATGGCTGGTCGCCGGGCTCAACCCGTTCGGGGAGCGCGCGCGCGTCGATGCCTATGCCAAGCTCGGGCTCGAGGCGCTGGCGATGGAATTCATGCCGCGCATCACGCGCGCGCAATCGATGGACATCCTGTCCTCGCAGTCGAACCTTGCCGGCTACAAGGCGGTGCTCGATGCGGCGGCCGAATATGGCCGCGCCTTCCCGATGATGATGACCGCCGCCGGCACCGTCTCGGCGGCGCGGGTGTTCGTGATGGGCGTTGGTGTCGCCGGCCTGCAGGCGATCGCCACCGCGCGCCGGCTCGGCGCGCAGGTCTCGGCGACCGATGTGCGCTCGGCGACCAAGGAGCAGATCCAGTCGCTCGGCGCCAAGCCGATCTTCGTCGAGAATGTCGCGGGCATCGAGGGTGAAGGCTCGGGCGGTTATGCCGGCGAGATGAGCCCGGAATATCAAAAGGCGCAGGCCGAGCTGGTATCGGGCCATATCGCCAAGCAGGACATCGTCATCACCACCGCGCTGATCCCGGGGCGCCCGGCGCCGCGGCTGATCTCGGCGGCACAGGTCGCCAGCATGAAGCCCGGCAGCGTGATCGTCGATCTCGCGGTCGAGCAGGGCGGCAATGTCGAGGGCGCGGTCGCCGGCGAGGTGGTCACCGTCTCGGGCGTCAAGATCGTCGGCCACCGCAATGTCGCGGGCCGTCTCGCGGCCGATGCGTCGGCGCTGTTCTCGCGCAACCTGTATAATTTCCTGTCGACCTTCTGGGACAAGGAGATCGGCAAGCCGGTGCTCGATGCCGAGATCGGCGATGCGGTGCGGTTGACCCAAGGTGGCAAGGTTGTAAGCGTCAGGTTACTTGCCTGATGAAGCGCGTGGTCCATGGTCTCGCGGCAATGCTGTTGTCGGTGCTGGCCATGCCGTCTCTGGCGGCGCCAACGCCGCTCTCTACACGGTGGATGGTCGACACCTCCCAGGTCCCGGGTCACCTTGATTTGCACAAGGGCGCGGTACTGTTGTCGGCGAATTTGCTGCCGTCGAAGCTCGTCACGCTCAATGCGATCGCGGTCGTCGAGGGAACGGGAGAGGTGCAGGCCGAACCCGGAGCGCAATTCCTTCGCTACGTCGATGGCACGGGGCAGGATGTGTATTGCTCGACCAAGACCATCGATTTGATCAAGAAGACCGGCATCATCATGATCCGTTATGGCGACACATATCTGTGTCTGCTGGATCGCGATCACGACGGCAAATTCGATCATGGCTATCGGGTGCGCTCGGGGCTTGAAACGGAACTTCCCATCATGGCGCTCGGCAAGACCGACGGGTGGCTGCCGATCGCGCCAGCAAGCTATTCCGAAATCGAGCCCGCGAAGATCAACGTTCCCCTCGCGCTGATTCTGCGCTGGGAATATGGCAACGGTGTTGCCGATCGCATCGGCTTCAGCGTCGAGATTCATGATCTCAGCAGGAACTCGAACAGGGACCGGCTCCGCCTGGCGACATGGTTCGGGTTGAACGCTGGGCAGGTGCCGGGAGCCTTCGACTTCGCGAATATCCGTATACGTATCGCATCGACCGAGCAGAAGGC
>JBAZXI010000034.1:0-46297 GCA_041659925.1 Sphingomonas sp. | reverse complement strand
AAAGCCGTTTCCACCACTCACGGCCCCCCCCCCCCCCCCCCCCCGCTGATTCAACCCACCCCCAAACCCGCGTAACCCTCCGCCCCAAACGCGCGGTCACGTTGCCCTCCTCCTGTTGGATCGGCGCCGTCCCGCCCTCGCGAGGTGTGCAATGCAGATGGCGAATTCAGCGTGCTCCCCCAAAAGGGGTCAAGTAACGCGCCAGTCCTCGCGCCCCCGCCGCGCGCCCGCCGCCTCAGTCCCGGCCCAGTACAGCCTGTTGGATTTCAGCCATTTTTTCTTCGCCGTCTTGCACGCGTCGCAAGTAAAGCGCCGCGCAAGCGTGTCTCGTGGAAGGTCCCCAAAAATACCCTTTTACTTGCCCTCCGCCGCCGCCGCTGCTTGCGCGATACTGCCCGCGCGCCGTCACGCCCGTCCAACAAACTCCTCTTTTCGCGCCCGCCCGCCGGCGCGTCCCGCCACGCCCTGTTTCGCCCATCGTCCCGCGCCGCTCCCTGTTGTCGCGCCCTTCGCCTCCCTGTTGCCCTCCCTGTTATGTCCATCGCCCACAGCGCCCAACCCGCTGACCAACCACGATATCCGGGCGGGCGCGCGCGCGAAAACATTGCCGAACAGGGAGAACAGCGAGAACAGCGTGGAACAGGGAGCCGCCGCCCCCGCACCGCGCCCCGTCGCCCGGCGTGCAATCGCGCTTCACCCATGCTATGGGCCGGCGAACGCCGCGCTCCCGCGCCGCCCCCAGAACCGGAATATCATGCCCTTCACATCTCTCCCGGCGCATCTCGCCGAGGCGCTCGCGTCGCGTGGTTATGCAGCGCCCACCCCCGTCCAGGCCGCCGTCATCGAGCCGCAGGCCGCCGGCCGCGATCTGCTCGTCTCGGCGCAGACCGGCTCGGGCAAGACCGTCGCCTTCGGCCTCGCCATCGCCCCGCAACTGCTCACCGGCGAGGGCGGCACCTTGCCCCGCGCCGCCGCCCCGCTCGCGCTCGCCATCGCCCCCACGCGCGAACTCGCGTTGCAGGTCAGCCGCGAGCTCGAATGGCTCTATGAGAAAGCCGGCGGGCGCATCACCACCTGCGTCGGCGGCATGAACCCGTCGGAGGAACGCCGCGCGCTTTCCCGTGGCGCACACATCGTCGTCGGCACGCCGGGCCGCCTGCGCGATCACATCGAACGCGGCGCGCTCGATCTCTCCGCGCTCCAGGCCGTCATCCTCGACGAGGCCGACGAGATGCTCGACATGGGTTTCCGCGAGGATCTCGAGCAGATCCTCGACGCCACGCCCGATCAGCGCCGTACCCTGCTCTTCTCCGCCACCATCCCACGCCAGATCGTCGCGCTCGCCAAGCGCTATCAGCGCGACGCGCTGCGCATCTCGACCGTCGGGGAGGATCGCGGGCACGGCGACATCGCCTATCAGGGCGTCACCGTCGCGCCCGCCGATATCGAGCATGCCGTGGTCAATTTGCTGCGCCTGCACGATGCCGAATCCGCCATGCTGTTCTGCGCCACGCGCGACAATGTCCGCCACCTCCATGCCAGCCTCGTCGATCGCGGTTTCGCCGCCGTCGCCTTGTCGGGCGAACACAGCCAGTCGGAACGCAACGCCGCGATGCAGGCGCTGCGCGATCGCCGCGCCCGCGTCTGCGTCGCGACCGACGTCGCCGCGCGCGGCATCGATCTGCCGACCTTGAGCCTCGTCATCCATGTCGAGCTGCCGCGCGACGCCGAGACGCTCCAGCACCGCTCGGGCCGCACCGGTCGCGCCGGGAAGAAGGGCACCGCCGTGCTCATCGTCCCCTATCAGCGCAAGCGCCGCGTCGAGATGATGCTGAAGGGCGCGCGCATCGCCGTCGAGTGGATGAACGCCCCGACCGTCGACGACATCCGCAAGGCCGATCGCGGCCGCCTGATCGAGGCGTTGCTCGCCCCCGTCGAGGTCGACGAGGAAGACCGTTCGCTCGCCGCCGAGATCATGGCGCAGCGCTCGCCTGAGGACATCGCCGCCGCGCTCGTCCAGGCGCACCGCGCGCGCCTCCCCGCGCCCGAGGAAATGGTCGACCAGGGCGCCGCCGGCCCTCCCGGCAAGGAACACCACCGCGCCGGCTTCGACGATGTCGTGTGGTTCCGCATGGATATCGGCCGCCGCCAGAACGCCGATCCGCGCTGGATCCTCCCGCTCATCTGCCGCCGCGGCCACATCACCAAGAACGAGGTCGGCGCGATCCGCATCGCCCCCAACGAAACCGCCTTCCAGATCCCCAGCGCCATCGCCGGCAAGTTCATGGCCGCGATCAAGCGCACCGCTGGCGAGGAGGCCGAAGGCAATGTCCGCTTCGAGGCGCTGCAAGGCGACCCCCGCCACGATCCCCGCGGCGCCCACCAGCACGGCGGCGCCAACCACGGCCCCGCACCGGTCCGCCACAAGCCACGGCCAACGCTCAGGCGGAAGTAAAATACCTCCCCGGCACGGGGAGGGGGACCATGCGAAGCATGGTGGAGGGGGGGCTCCGCAAGCGCAGCGCCCGTGGCACGCCCCCTCCACCACGCCGCTACGCGTCGCGGTCCCCCTCCCGTTCCGGGGAGGAGCCGAGGAAGGCCGCAACGCTAGACGAGTTGGACCCCAGCAGCTAACGCCCCGCCCATGATGACCACCACCACCGCACCCACGCCCAAAGACTGGATCATGGCGATCGCGCCCTACATCCCGGGCCGCTCGACCACCGATGGCGGCGCGCCCGTCGTCAAGCTCTCCTCGAACGAGAACCCGCTCGGCACCAGCGAACAGGCCCGCACCGCCTTCGCCGCGCACGACGCCGACCTGTCGCGCTATCCAGATGCTTCGGCCGCCGACCTGCGCGCGGCGATCGCCGCGCATCACGATCTCGATCCCGCCCGCGTCATCTACGGCACCGGCTCGGACGAGCTGCTCCACCTCGCCGCCGGCGCCTATGCCGGCCCGGGCGACGAGGTCATCTTCGTGCGCTACGGCTTCTCGGTCTACGAGATCGCCACGCGCCGCGTCGGCGCCACCCCGGTCATCGCCCCCGACAAGGGCTATGCCACCGACGTCGATGCGATCCTGTCGGCGGTTACGACACGCACCCGGCTGGTCTATGTCGCCAACCCCAACAACCCGACCGGCACCTTCGCCGATCGTGGCGAGATCGCGCGGCTCCATGCCGGCCTGCCGCCGCACGTCATGCTCGTGCTCGACCAGGCCTATGCCGAATATCTCCCGCCCGAGGACGATGATGGCGGGCTCGACCTTGCCCGCAACGCCGCCAACGTCATCGTCACGCGCACCTTCTCCAAGATCCACGGCCTCGCCGCCGAGCGCATCGGCTGGGGTTATGCCTCGGCCGCGGCGATCGACGCGATGCACCGCATCCGCGCGCCCTTCTGCGTCACCACCGCCGGCCAGCAGGCCGCGATCGCCGCGCTCGGCGCCAGCGACTTTATCGCCCATAGCCGCGCCCACAACCTCGAATGGCGCGGCTGGTTCGCCGGCGAGATCGCCAAGCTCGGCAACGCCGGGCTGCGCGCCGTGCCCAGCCACGCCAACTTCCTGCTCGTCCTGTTCGACGGCAAGGTCAGCGCGGAAGAGGCGTACAAGGCGCTGATGGCGAGGGGCTATATCGTCCGCTGGCTCCCCGGCCAGGGCCTCGCCAACGGCCTGCGCATGACGATCGGCACCGAAGAGGAGACCCGCGGCCTCGCCGAGGCGCTGCGCGAGATCGTCGCCGGCTAACCCAGCCCCTGCGTCCTCGCCCAGGCCGCGAACAGCTCGGGCCACGCCTCGGCCGGCTTGCCCATCGCGCGGCGCAGGCCGAAGCCGTGGCCGCCATTGGTGAACAGGTGCGTCTCGACCGCCACCCCGGCGGCCTTGAGCGCGGCGCGCATCTCGAGGCTGTTCTCGACCGGCACGGTCGGGTCGTCCTCGGCATGGACCATGAAGCAGGGCGGGGTGGCGCGCGTCACGTTGCGCGCCGGGCTGTGCGCCCGCTCCAGCGCGGGCGAGGCGTCGGCGCCGATCAGCAGCGCGCGCGAGCCGGGGTGGGCGAGCGGTGCGCTCATCGACTGCACGGCGTAGATCGGCGCCGCCACGTCGGGCCGCGCGCTCAGCCCGTCCGCCGCGTCGACCGGCTGGTACGTCGCGGTGGCGAAGCGCGTCGCTAGGTCGCCGCAGACATGCCCACCGGCCGAGAAGCCCATCGCCGCGACGCGCTCGGGGATGATGCCATAGTCGCGCGCGCGGTGGCGGATCAGCCGCACCGCGCGCTGCGCGTCGGACAGCGCGACGTCCGGCCCGGCCGCCCAGCCATCGCCCGGCAGGCGGTAGAACAGCACGAACACGGTCCAGCCGCGCGCCGACAGCCAGCGCGCGATCTCATAGCCTTCCTTGTCGATCACCACCCACCGGTACCCGCCGCCCGGGGTCACCAGCACCGCCGAGCCATTGGGGATGGCGGGGCGGAACACCACCATGCGCGGGCGGGTGATGCCATGGACCGCACGGTCGGTCAGCGCGGGGTCCTTGCTGCGCTCGTCGACCGTCTCGACCGGCGCGTGCGCCGGCATGCCCGGCGCGCCGTCCGGCCACAGGTCGATCGTCTCGTCCGGTTCCGGCAGGCCGGGCACCGCCGGCCCCTTGGCGCGCGGCGGCGCCGTCTGCGCCAGCGCGGTGGCCGCGCATGTCGCCGCAAGCGATCCGATGATGGCGCGGCGACGGTCGATCATGGCGGGCTCCTGAAAGAGAACGGGCGCCCCCCGCGTTGGGGAGCGCCCGAGGGGAGGGAGGTTGGGCAGGCTAGATCTTGACCCGCGCACCGAACAGGATGGTGCGGCCGAAGTGGTTGTTCTCGTAGTTCCGTTCGGCGGTCACGTCGGTGAAGCGATAGCGATAGGTGTCGGTCAGGTTGTTACCGTCGAGCGACAGCTCGATATGCTTGTTCAGCTTGTAGCGCAGCGAGGCGTCGAAGCTGGTGTAGGAACCATAGCCCTCGAACACGTTGCCCGTGCCGCTGGTCGAGTCGACGAACGGCCCGCGATAGCTCACCGAGCCACGCACGCTGAAGATGTTGTCGTCATAGTAGAGCGTGGCGTTGGCGGCGCGCTTCGACACGCCGAGCAGCGTGCTGGTATAGTCCGCCGGCACGCCGGTCAGCGAGCAGGCGGCGGTCGGGGTGGCGCGCGTGCAGGCGCTGATCGCCGGGCCGGTGATCCGGTAGCTGGCGGTCGACTTGATGAAGGTCGCGTTCGCCTGGATGCCGGTATGCTTCAGGATGCCCGGCAGGAAGGTGAAGGGCAGTTGCAGCGCGATCTCGATGCCCTGCAGCTTCGCACCGCTGCCGTTGACGTTGGCGCTGACGGTGTAGATCTGCGATGGGTCGTTGGCGATGTACGCCGGCGAGCTTGCCGGCAGCGCGTCGCGGGTCAGGCCGGCGGCGGCGAGCGTCGATGTGTAGGTCGCCGATACCGGGAAGCTGTTGACGTTCTTCTGGAACAGCGCGACCGAGAACACCGATTGCGGCGCGAAATACCATTCGACGCCGAGATCGAAGTTGGTCGCCCGATAGGGCTCGAGGAACGGATTGCCGTAGCTGATTTTGTAGTTGAACCCGTCGATCGAGCCGCCCGGGGTCAGGTTGCCCAGTGTCGGCCGCGTCATCACCTTGGCGATCGCGCCGCGGATGATGATGTCATGGGTCGGGTAGAGCGCGACGTTGAACGACGGCAGCCAGTCGTCATAGGTCCGCTTGACGGTGACCGACACGCCGCTGAGGATGCCGGTCGACTGCTGGTCGGTATGGGCATAGCGAATCCCGGCATTGCCGGCATATTTCAGCCCGAACAGCTCACCCTTGACGTCGAACTGGAGATAGCCGCCCGAGGTGGTTTCCTGCACCGAGCGGATGTTGCCGACATCTTCCTTGGCGGTGCGGCTGTAGAGCTTGGTGAAGTCGGTCGTTGCGGGCAGGTTGGCGATCACGAACTGGCTGGTCGTCCCGGCCGGTTGCCCGGCGCTGCCCAGGGTGACGCTGTCGGCCAGCGCCGACGTCACCGGGAAGCCGTAAACGGTGGACGAGCAGGTCAGCGTGCCGAGCACGAGGTCGGGGCCGCTGGAGCCGCACACGGCGGTGTCGCGCTGATACGCCCGGTCGTCGAAGTTGAACCGACGCCACACGGCGCCGGCCTTGATCTGGAAGCCGTCGACCACGTCCCATTCGGTGCGCAGCTGCGCGGTCTTGAAGCGGTTTGTGACGTTTGACGGGCGGTCACGAATTTCGGCCAGCTGGAAGTTCGCCGGATTGTTGACGTCGATGCCATAGCTCAGCACCGGGCTCGCCATGTTCGAATAGTCGTATTTGAAACCCGCCGCGGTGCGATTGTCGAACAACATCGTCGTCTCGATCGGGATGTCGGCCGACGATTTCGAAAGCCCGCCGAGCAGCGTGAAGCGCAGCTTGTCGGTCAGGTCCTGGTCCCACTTGCCGCCGACCTGATAGAATTCGGTGGTCGACTGTCGGAGATAATGTTCGGTGCGGACATAGGCGTTGTTGAATGTCGCCGAGACCATGTTGCCGTTATTGTCATAGGTCGGATTGACGACGTCGATGCCCTTTTCGTTGGAGCGCGCGAGCACCTCCAGCCACTTCTCCTCGCGGATTTCCTTGAAGCGCGAATAGAGCGCGTCGATCGAGATCTTGGTGCCCTCGCTCGGCGCGAACTGGATCGAGCCGGTCAGGCCGAGCCGCTCGCGATCGTGCCGCACGGTGCCGTAGCGCGGGATGCGCGGGTGGAACGACAGCGCGGCGGCATCGCATGCGGCGCTGGGGCGGTAGTTCTTGCCGCTATAGTTCACCGGCGTGCCGCCGGTCGCTCCAGGCACCGAATAGAAGCAGTTGGTGCCGTCGACCGAGTTGAAATAGGCCTGCGCCCAGCGGACGGAATTGTTGCCGAGTTCCAGCGTGTCGGTCTTCGAATAGGCGCCGGAGAAATTGACGCCGAAAGTCCCGGCATCGTTGCGCCAGCTGACCAGCCCGGCGATGCGCGGGCCGACATTCTTCGACAGGTCGTTATACGATCCCTGCAGGCTGAGGACGCCGGTCAACCCGGCCTTGCCGGCGAGCGGGTTGCCGGTGTTGAGATCGACGACCGCGCCGAGCGAGCCCTCGTCGAGCGAGGGCTCGGCGGTCTTGTGGACGACCAGGCTGCTGAACAGTTCCGATGCGAAGACGTTGAAGTCGAACGAGCGATCGCGGTTCGCGCTGGCGCCGTCCGACGAGGTGGCGACCGTTTCGAGCCCGTTGACGCGGACGCGGGTGAATTGCGCGCCGAGGCCGCGCACGGTGATCGCGCGACCTTCGCCGCCGTCGCGCTGGATCGAGATGCCGGGAATGCGCTGGAGCGACTCGGCGAGGTTCTGGTCGGGGAATTTGGCGATGTCCTCCGCGACGATCGCGTCGACCGCCGACACCGAATCGCGCTTCACGCTGAGCGCGGCGTCGAGCGAGCGGCGGAAACCGGTAACCACGATGTCCTGGGTCTGGTCACCAGCGCTTGCGTCGGGGGCGGGCGTTTGCGCCGCCTGCGCTGCCGGGGCGGGGTCGGCGGGCGCCTTGTCGGCGGCGAACGCGGTGGCGGGCAGCATCAGGCCCAGCGTCAGCGCGAGCGCGGAAACTCCGTGAAAATGACGATTGCCGCGCATTGTGGCTGTCGATGCGAACTCTGCCATGACATCTCCCCTTGTTCAGCCGCGAACGGCTCATTTTTGACACCGGTCGCCAGACGAACCTCGTCGCCGGACGCCGAATCGACAATTTTTTTGGAGAGTCTGGGCCGTCCGGGCGAACCGGCACGCCATCCCCTCCAGTTAATGCCAGCTGTTGCTGGTCCAGATGCGCCGGTGATTGTCTCGTACGGTAACCGGTGTCATCTTAATGCTGCGCGCCGTAACGCCTGTCAAGACATGTCGTCATCCCCGTCGTTCCGTCGTCGGATCAGCTGCCCGGCTGGATATAGGGCACACGCGCGAACAGTTCGCGCTGCCAGCGCCGCGGATCGTTCTCGACGTGTGAGCGGACGTCGAAGATCATCGTCGCGCGGTGCGCCAGATCGTAACGCGGCCAGCGGGGCAGGCCGGTGTGATTGGGGTCGCCCGATGTCGCGAAGGCGACGAAGCTGTCCTGCATCGCACGTGACGCGGCGCGCGCATCGGCGCCCGCGCCGGTCTGCGATCCGGCCGCGTCGATCGTGCCGAACACCAGCGGAATGTCCATCGTATGGAAGGCGCCGCGCCGTGGGTCGGTGCGCGAGGTGAAATTGACCTGATAGACGAAGCCTGGCGCGCCGGCGCGGGCACGCGCCTCGGCCTCGATCACCTGGCCGCGCCAGCTGCGCCCGGCGGTGGTCGCGCCGTAGAAGACGTCGGTCGGCGACCAGTCGGGGAAGTGCTGGCGATATTGCGCGACGACCCATTCGGGCAGGATGTCGATGCGCAGTTCGGGCGCCATCCGCGCGGCGAGGTTATCCCAGTTCAGGCCCTTCACCTTGTCCGAGTCGGGCGAGATGAAGGCGCGGGTCTCGTCATGGACGTTGCCGAGCATCATCGGGATGGCGAGGCCCTGCGGGTTGGCATCGGGCCAGAAAGGGTGGCGCGTCAGCCATTTCATGTCGAGGACGGGGCCGAAATAGACTCCGCCGCCGAGGATCGGGTCGACCGCGTCGAGCGCCTCGACCAGCCTGGCGGTCGGCATGGTGAGCAGCGGCGCGAGATCCGATTCGCTCACCCCGAGTTTCGCCAGATAGGCATGCGTCCGCGCGGTCGCGTTCATCGGGCCGCTGGCGGTGACCTGCTGGCCGCTCATCGTCGCGGCGCGCTGGAACAGGCCCCTGGCGGCGGGCATGCCCATCATCGTCGCGATCTTGGCGCCGCCGCCCGACTGGCCGAACACCATCACGCGCGAGGGATCGCCGCCGAACGCCGCAATGTTGTCGCGTATCCATTTGAGCGCGAGGATCAGGTCGAGTTGCCCGGCATTGCCACTGTCGGCAAAGCGCGGGTCGAGCCGCGCGAGATAGAGATAGCCAAAGGCGTTCAGTCGGTGGTTGATCGTCACCACCACGACATCGCCGCGCGCGGCCAGATTGTGGCCGTCGTTGAGCGGATCGGTGACGCTGCCATTCGCATAGGCGCCGCCATGGATATAGACCATCACCGGCTTGCGCGCGCGCGGCCCGACGGCGGTCCACACGTTGAGGAACAGGCAATCCTCGGATTGCGGCTGGTATCTGCCCTGCTGCGGGCAGACCGGGCCGAAGCTGTCGGCGCGGATCGTCTGACCGGGATGGGCGACCGCGACGGGGGCGCGGAAGCGTTCGGCGCGGCCGTAGCGAATGCCGCGAAAGGCGCGCACGCCGGCGTCGCTGGTGCCGGCAAAGTCGCCCGCCGGCGCGCGGACGACCGGGTCGCCGGTGGCGCGCGCCGCGCTGGCGAGCAACATCGCCGAACCGGCGCCGATCACGCCGCGGCGGCTCCAGCGGTCAGCGGCGGACATCGAGGCCTCCGGCGAGATAGGCATCGATATCGGTCTGGCGGAACAGGCAGGCGTCGCCGGGCAGCGAGTGCTTGAGCGCGGCCAGCGCGAGGCCGGTGCGCGCGGCATCGGCACTGTCTTCGCCGCAGCGCAGCGCGTGGAGCACCCCGGCGGCGAAGGCATCGCCGGCGCCGATGCGGTCGACGATGCCGGCGAGCGTGACCTCCTCGGTCTGGACATGGCCGGCGCGCGTGTCGATCCGGGCCGACAGGCGGTGCCGGTCGGCATCCTCGACGTGACGCGCGGTCGAGGCGATCGTCTGCAGCTTGGGGAAAGCGGTGAAGGCGGCTTCGGCGGCGTCGCGGCGGCGATGCGCGCCGTCGCCGGAAAAGTCGCGATCGAGCAGCAGCGATATGTCGCGATGGTTGCCGAACATCAGATCGGCATGGCCGACCAGTTCCGCCAGGATCGCGCGTGGATCGCCGTCCCAGCGCGCCCACAGCTTGCCGCGCCAGTTGCCGTCGAACGACACCGCGATGTCGCGTTCGCTTGCCGCGCGCACGGCGGCGAGCGCGCTTTGCGCCGAGGCAGGCCCGAGCGCGGGCGTGATGCCCGAAAGGTGCAGCCGATCGACGCCGGCGAGCAGCGCCTCCCAGTCCCAGGTATCGGCCGGCGCCTCGGCGAAGCTCGACCAGGCGCGGTCGTAGATCACTTCGGTCGCGCGCCTGCCGGCGCCCGAAGTGACGAAGTATAACCCCATGCGCTCACCGCGCCGCTGGATGCCGGCGGTGTCGATGCCGTGCCCGCGCAACGTCGTGATGGCGGCGTCGCCCAGTTCGTTGTCGGGCACGGCACTGGCGAAGGCGACGTCATGGCCGAGCCGCGCCAGCGCCGTCGCGACATTGGCCTCGGCACCGGCGACCCACACGTCGAACCGCGGCGTCTGGAGGAGAAGCTCGCGGCCCGGTGGCGATAGGCGGAGCATGATTTCGCCGAACGCGAGGAATGTCATGGTTGGCCTTTCCGCAGGGCGGGCTGGTCTGTGCCGTCGCTGCTATTTGATCCACCCCGGCGAAGGCCGGGGCCCAGTTGGCGTGGCCGGGACAAGGGCCGCTGCGTCCTCCAATTTCCACCTTCCCAACTGGGCCCCAGCCTTCGCCGGGGTGGCGTGTCTGCCCGGGTGACGCCCATCAGCATCACCGCGCCAGCCAGCCGCCGTCGACGGCGAGGATATGGCCCTGGACGTAATCCGCCGCGCTCGAGGCGAGGAACACCGCCGCGCCGCCGAGGTCGCTTGCCGCGCCCCAGCGCCCGGCCGGGATGCGGTCGACGATCGCCTTGTTGCGCACTTCATCGGCCTGCAGCGCGGTGGTGTTGTTGGTCGCGATATAGCCCGGCGCGATGGCGTTGACGTTGACGCCCCGGGCCGCCCATTCGTTGGCGAGCAGCTTGGTCAGCCCGCCAATGCCCGATTTCGACGCGGTGTAGCTCGGCACGCGGATGCCGCCCTGGAAGGTCAGCATCGAGGCGATGTTGATGATCTTGCCCGAACCTTGCGCGATCATGTGGCGGCCGGCCGCCTGGCACAGGAAGAACACCGATTTGAGGTTGGTGTCGATCACCGCGTCCCAGTCTTCCTCGGTGAAGTCGACCGCGTCGGCGCGGCGGATGATGCCGGCATTGTTGACCAGGATATCGAGCCCGCCGAGCTTCGCCAGCGTCTCGTCGACGACGCGCTGGACGGGCTCGATCGTCGACAGGTCGGCCGAGACGATCTCCGCCCTGCGGCCCATCGAGCGCACCTTGGCGGCGGTTTCCTCGGCCGGTGTGCGCCCGACCGCGGCGATGTCGGCGCCGGCGGCGGCGAGCGACAGCGCGATCGCCTGGCCGATGCCGGTATTGGCGCCGGTGACGATGGCGACCTTGCCGGTCAGGTCGAAGGGATGGGTCATCTTCTTACTTCTCCTCCCCTCCCTGGAAGGGAGGGGGCGGGGGTGGGTGTTGTGGGGGAAACGGATCGTCCTCCTGTGGCCGACCCACCCCCAGCCCCTCCCTTCAGGGAGGGGAGTAAGTCAGTGTCCCTCCCGCTTGCGGGAAGGAAGATTGCGTTACGCCAGTTGGCAAATATCCAGCACGTTCATGTCGGTATAATCCTGGTTCTCGCCGGCCATCGCCCAGATGAACGCATAGGCCTTGGTCCCCGAGCCCATATGGATCGACCAGGGCGGGCTGATCACCGCTTCCTCATTGGCCATCACGATGTGCCGGGTCGCCTCGCCCTCGCCCATATAATGGAACACGCGATCCTTCTCGAGATCGTCGAGCTCGAAGTAGAAATAGATCTCGCTGCGGCGCTCGTGGATGTGCGGCGGCATGGTGTTCCACACCGAGCCGGGCTTGAGCACGGTCAGGCCCATGACGAGCTGCGCGCTGTCGCATATGCCGGGGATGACGAGCTGGAAGATCGTGCGTTCGTTCGATTCCTCGAGGCTGCCGCGTTCGAGCGCATTGGCGTCGGCGATCGACAGCTTGCGCGTGGTGAAGCCTTTGTGCGCCGGGCATGAGGCGAGATAGAAACGCGCGCCCTCGCCCGAGAACTGCACGTCCTTCGCGCCCATCGTGACGTAGAGGCAGTCCTTGTTGCCGAGCGCGAAGACCTCGCCATCGACGGTAACGGTGCCATCGACCTTGCCGACATTGACGATCGCCAGCTCGCGGCGTTCGAGGAACGGGTGGCCCAGTGCCGAGGCCGGCTCGGTCTGGTCGGGCAGCTTGACGGGGGCGCCCGCCACCGCGACCCCACCGATCACGAAGCGATCGGCATGGGTGTAGTTGAGCACGCATTCGCCGGCGCGGAACAGGTCCTGGATCAGGTAGCGGTCGCGCAGCTCGTCATTGGAGACGCATTCCATCATGTCGGGATGGGTGGCGTAATAGGTGCGGTCGAACATGGGTGTCTCCGGTCAGGCCGCGGCGGCGGCGGGATGGGGTTGGTCGATCTTGTAGGCGCGGCGCACCAGGCCGCTGGTCAGTTCCTGCGCGAGGTCGGCGGCCTCCCAGTCTTCGAGGCGATGCTCGGCGACGAGCCGGGCGAGGAAGCCGCAATCGGTGCGCCGCGCGACATCGTGGCGCGCGGGGATCGACAGGAAGGCGCGGGTATCGTCGTTGAAGCCGACGCTGTTGTAGAAGCCGGCGGTCTCGGTGGTCATCTCGCGGAAGCGGCGCATCCCTTCCGGGCTGTCATGGAACCACCAGGAGGGGCCGAGCTTGAGGCAGGGATAGTGGCCGGCCAGCGGAGCGAGCTCGCGGGCATAGGCGCTCTCGTCCAATGTGAAGAGAATGATCGACAGGTCGCGTTCATTGCCTAAGCGATCGAGCAGCGGCTTCAAGGCGCGGACATAGTCGGTGCGCGTCGGGATGTCGGCGCCCTTGTCGCGGCCATGGCTGGCGAACAGCCCGGCATTGTGGTTGCGGAAACTGCCGGGGTGGATCTGCATCACCATGCCGTCGTCGAGCGACATCGCCGCCATCTCGGTCAGCATCTGCGCGCGGAACAGCTCGGCATCGGCCGGGGTCCATGTGTCGGTGACGATCGTGCGGAACAGCCGCTCGGCCTCGCCCGGCGACAGGTTGGCGGTTGCGGCGGTCGGGTGGCCATGGTCGGTCGCGGTGGCGCCGGCGGCGCGGAAATCGGCGCGGCGCTTGCGATGCGCCGCGAGATAGCCGGTCCAGTCATAGACGTCCTCGCCGGTCAGTTCGGCAAAGCGCGCCATCGCCGGCTTGAACGCCTCATGTTCGACATCGATCACGCCATCGGGGCGATAGGTGGTGACGACGCGGCCCGCCCAGCCCGAGCGGCGGATCGCGTGATGGTGCGACAGATCGTCCTGCGGGCCTTCCGTCGTGGCGAGGAAATCGATGCGGAAGCGGTCGAACAGCGCGCGCGGGCGGAACGCGTCGCTCGCCAGCGCGGCAGCGATCGCGTCGAAATAATGGTCGGCGGTGGCCGCTTCGAGCGCGATGTCGAAGCCGAACACCACGGCAAAGACGTGGTCGAGCCAGATCTGCGATGGCGTGCCGCGAAACAGATGAAGGTTGGATGCGAACAGCCGCCATGCCGCGCGCGGATCGGTCGTCGGTTCGCCCGACAGGCGCGGGATACGCAGCGCGTCGAGGTCGATGCCCTGGCTGTAAAGCATGCGGTAGAGATAATGGTCGGGCGCGAGCAACAGGCTGGTCGCGTCGCTCCAGCGATCGTTGGTGGCGAACCAGGCGGGATCGGTGTGGCCGTGCGGGCTGACGATCGGCAGGTCGGCGACGGTCGCATAAAGCTCCCGTGCGATCGATCGCGTCGTCGGGTCGGCCGGGAACAGGCGATCGGGATGGAGCTTCAGTTGCCGTGTCATCGTGCCTCCTCTCCGCCGCGTCTGCGATGCGCGCCTAGCCCTTAGGTAACCGGTGTCAAGTGGTGGTGCAACCGTTAAGCCGGCATCTTATAGCAAAGTATGGCGGTCGTGACGTGAGCCTTCCGGTTCCTCGGGCTCCGGGGAGGGGAAAGGAACGGGCCGGCCGGGCTTCAACGGGATTTGGCATCCGGACTCGCCGTCGACACCGAGCCGCGCCGAATCAGTGTCGACAGGAACAATGACGGTTCCTCGACATTTTCCACGCCCTCGCCATGGTCGATGCCCGAAATCAGCTTGAGCGCGGCCGAGCGCGCCATCGAGGCGATCGGCCAGCGCACGGTGGTCAACGGTGGCCAGACATGCGCCGCGATCGGCGTGTCGTCGAAGCCGATGATCGACAGGTCGCGCGGAATGTCGAGCCCGCGCTGCCGCGCGGCATGGATCACGCCGGCCGCCATCTCGTCGTTGCACGCCAGGATTGCGGTCGGGCGCGGCATCACGTCGAGCAGGCGTTCGGCCGCGACCAGCCCGGATTCGAAGGTGTAGTTGCCGTCGGCGATCATGCTGCGCGGCAGCGCGATGTCGGCGGCGGCAAGCGCATCCTCGAAACCGAGCCGGCGTTCCAGTGCCGAGCGGAAGCCGTGCGGCCCGGCGACCAGCCCGATGCGGCGATGGCCCTGCGCGATGAGGTGCCCGGCCGCCTCGCGCACCGCTTCGCGATCGTTCGAGGTGACCATGTTGGCGGGCTCGTCGAGCGGCGCCGAGCCCATGCGGACATAGCGGCAGCCGATATCGGCGCATAATTTGGCGACCATGTCGTTCTCGCTGATCGGCGGCATCAGCAGCACGCCGAACAGTCGCTGGCGCTCGAGAAAGTGGCGCAGATCGTCGAGCATCGTCGGCGATCCGCGATCGACCGGGCGGACGACCATTTCGAATTCGGTGCCGCGCAACGCCTCGAGCATGCCCTGCTGGACGTTCATCACCGTCTGGGCGTTGGGATTGTCGTGGACCAGCCCGATCAGAAAGTTGCGGCGCAGCGCCAGCGCGCGCGCCTGCGGGTTGGGGATGTAGGACAGCCCCTCGATCACTTCCTCGACCTTGCGGCGCGTTTCCTCGTTGAGCAGCGGCGAGCGGTTGATCACCCGACTGACGGTCTTTTTGGAAACACCCGCGATGCGGGCCACGTCGTTGATCGTCGGTTGGCCGGTCCTGCGCATGGCGAACGCATAGCCGCGCGTTGGCCCGGCGACCAGTCTTGCGATATCGTGCGATCCGGCGCAGGAGAATGATACCGGTTACCAAAGTAGGCGAGGATGACGACCAGAGCATTGCGCATCGACGTGGCGGACAATGTCGCGACCCTGCTCGACGACGGACATGACGGCGAGCTGGTCATGGTCGGCGACCTGTCGCTCGCCCTGCGCGGCGATGTCGCGCGCGGCCACAAGGTCGCGCTGACAGCGATCGCGGCGGGCGACCCGCTGATCAAATATGGTGCGCCGATCGGCCGCGCGACGCGGGCGATTTCTGCCGGCGAGCATGTCCATTCGGACAATCTCGCGACCGCCCTGTCGGGCAAGCTCGACTATCGCTACCAGCCGGCGCCGCGCCGCCCGCCGGCCGACACGGGCGGGCGCTTCATGGGTTATCGCCGCGCCGATGGCCGGGTCGGCACGCGCAACGAGATCTGGATCCTGCCGACGGTCGGCTGCGTCGCGCGCACCGCCGAGCGTATCGCCGCCAGGGCCGCCGCGACGCTCGGCGATGCGGTCGACGGCGTCCATGCCTTCACCCACCCGTTCGGCTGTTCGCAGCTTGGCCATGATCTCGACGGCACGCGGGCGATCCTCGCGTCGCTCGCCTGCCATCCCAACGCCGGCGGCGTGCTGATCGTCGGGCTGGGCTGCGAGAACAACCAGATCACGGCACTGCTGGAGGCGATCCCCGAAGCGCGTCGCCCGGCAATCCGTACGCTGGTGACGCAGTTGAGCGGCGACGAGGTGGCGGAAGGTGCTGCGCTGGTCGCCGAACTGGCCGAGGCAGCGCGCTGCGAGCGTAGCCCGGTCGGGCTCGAATCGCTGGTGCTCGGCGTGAAATGCGGCGGGTCGGACGGGCTGTCGGGCCTCACCGCCAACCCGCTGGTCGGGCGCATCAGCGACCGCGTCGCGGCGGCCGGCGGGCAGGTGATCCTGACCGAGATTCCCGAAATCTTCGGTGCCGAGCAACTGCTGATGAACCGTGCGGCGGACGAGCGCGTGTTCGGTGCGATCGTCGGGTTGGTCAATGATTTCAAGCAGTACTTCATCGACCATGGCGAGCCGGTGTCGGACAATCCCTCGCCCGGCAACGTCGCCGGCGGGATCACCACGCTAGAGGAAAAGTCGCTCGGCGCGGTGCAGAAAGCGGGGCGCGCGGCGGTGTCCGACGTGATCGGTTATGGCGAACGGATCGGCGTTTCCGGGCTGACGCTGCTCGAGGCGCCGGGCAATGACGCGGTGTCGTCGACCGCGCTGGCGGCGGCGGGGGCGACCGCCATCCTCTTCACCACCGGGCGCGGCACGCCGCTCGGCTTTCCGGTGCCGACGATCAAGATATCGTCGAACAGCGACCTCGCGCGGCGCAAGCCCGGCTGGATCGATTTCGACGCCGGCATCGTGCTCGACCGGGGTTTCGATGCCGCTGAAGCTGGCTTGCTCGAACGGATATCGGCGATCGCCTCGGGTGC
The DNA here is from genome assembly GCA_041659925.1 of Sphingomonas sp. Taxonomy (GTDB): domain Bacteria; phylum Pseudomonadota; class Alphaproteobacteria; order Sphingomonadales; family Sphingomonadaceae; genus Sphingomonas. The sequence goes on along the minus strand of JBAZXI010000034.1, from coordinate 29,624 downwards.
CGAGACCGCCGCCGAACGCAACGGCGAACGCGAGATCGCGATCTGGAAGCGCGGTGTGACGCTGTGATCTCGCTGTCGCGTGCCACGCTGGCGGATGTGCCGGCGACCGTCGCCGCGCCGCGCGGCCGCGCCGTCGGTGGGGTCGGGATCGTCCATTTCGGCCCCGGCGCCTTTCACCGCGCGCACCAGGCGGCCTATGTCGACAGCCTGCTCGACCATGACGCGCGCTGGGGCATCGCCGCGGTGTCGATGCGCAGCCGTGGGACGGTCGACGCGCTGGCGGCGCAGGACGGGCTCTACACGCTGGCGATCCGCGATGCCGAACCCGCGATGCGCGTGATCGACGCGCATCGTCGCTTTCTTGGTCCCGAGGATGGCGCCGCGACCCGCGCGCTGCTCGCCGATCCGGCAACGCGACTGGTGACGAGCACGGTGACCGAGAAGGGCTATTGCCTTGCCGCCGACGGCACGCTCGACATGGGGCACCCGGATATCGTGCACGATCTGGCGCGGGCGACCGTGCCGCGCAGCGTGGTCGGCTGGATCGTCGCCGGGCTGGAGGCGCGGCGCATTGCCGGCGTCGCGCCGTTCGTGCCGATGCCGTGCGACAATCTCGCCAACAACGGCGCCAAGCTCCACGCCGCACTGGTCGCCTTTGCGCGCGCCGGCGACCCGGCGCTGGCCGACTGGATCGCGGGTGAGGTGCGCGTGCCTTCGACGATGGTCGATTCGATCACCCCGGCGGCGGACGATGCGCTGTACGCCGACGTCGCGGCGGCGCTGGGCCTGACCGACCGCGCAGCGGTGCAGCGCGAGGCGTTCGTGCAATGGGTGATCGAGGATATCGGTGTCAGCGATGGCCCCGACCTCGCCGCGGTCGGGGCGACGGTGACCAGCGATGTCGCCGCTTACGAAAAGGCCAAGCTGCGCATCCTCAACGGCGCGCATTCGACGCTGGCCTATGCCGGCCTGCTGCGCGGCCATGTCAGCGTTGCCGAGGCGATGCGCGATGCCGAACTCGCCGGCTTCGTCGATGCGATGATCCGCCGCGACATCATGCCGATGCTGCCGGCGGTGCCGGGGTTCGACCTCGACGGCTATCGCGCGGCGGTGCTGCGGCGCTTCACCAACCCGGCAATCGTCCACCGGCTCGACCAGATCGCGCAGGATGGCTCGCAGAAGCTGCCTTACCGGCTCGGCGACACGCTGCTCGCCAACCGTCAGGCCGGGCGCCTGCCGCGCCATGTCGTGATGGCGCTGGGCTGCTGGGTGGCGTTCCTGATCAAGCGCAGCGCGGCGGGAATCGCGATCGTCGATCCCGCCGCCGAGTCGCTGCTGGCGGCGGTTGCCGGTGCCACACCGCGCCGCGCGATGGCCGCCTTGGTCGAGCGCGGGCTGGGCATTCCGGGCGCATTGTGGGGCGATCGCGACGCGCGGGAGGCTTTGGAAAGCGCCGCGGAAGCCGCATTTCAGGGGCAAATATCACCCGGAGCGACGATATGATCGCGAGAGCGCTTGTCAATGACACCGGTTTCCCATACGCATCGCGAAACGACGCCGATTAGCGCGAGGGAGGGGTCTTGGCGGTGCAGCCAACCGAGAACAGTGACAATATTGTGCGGATCGCGCGCTCGTTCGTCGACGCGCGCCGCGCCGGGACGACCTTGCACGACTATCCCGGCGACATGCCGGCGGGACTGGCCGATGCCTATGCCGTGCAGGATGCCGCGATCAGCCTGGCGCACGGAGCGATCGCTGGCTGGAAGGTCGGGCGGATCAACCCGCCGCTGGGCGAGATCGACCGGCTCGCCGGGCCGATCTTTGCCGACCAGGTCTTCGTCGCCGATGGTGGCGAGCTGGCGATGCCGGTGTTCGCCGGCGGGTTCGCCGCCGCCGAGGCCGAATTCCTGCTGCGCATCGCCGCCGTGCCCGAGCCCGACAAGACCAGCTATACGATGGCCGAGGCGCGCGCGCTGATCGACGCGGTGCATATCGGTATCGAGATCGCCAGTTCGCCCTTTCCGGGCATCAACGATCACGGGCCGATGGTGACGATTTCCGATTTCGGCAACAATAACGGGCTGATCGTCGGACCTGCGATCGCCGAATGGCGCGACACCGACCTCAATCACTGGCCGGTCGAACTGTGGATCGACGGCGCGCGGATCGGTGCGGCGACGGCGGCGGCGATGCTCGACGGCCCGTTCGGCGCGGCGCGCTTCCTGTTCGAGCTGATGGCGCGGCGCGGCATAGGGCTTGCCGCGGGGCAGTGGATTTCCACCGGCGCGGTGACCGGGGTACACCCGGTCGCGCCGGGCAACCGCGTCGAGGCACGTTTCGATGGCCGACTGTCGGTCGATTGCACGATCAGGGCCCGTTAGAGGCCGGTAACCAGGAGAGAGACGATGGCGACGCAAGTCGGCCTGCCCGAGGTGCGGATCGGGCGCTACCGCTGGGCGATCTGCGCTCTGCTCTTTGCCGCGACCGCGATCAACTATGTCGATCGCCAGATGATCGGCGTGCTCAAGCCGACCATATCGAGCGAGCTCGGCTGGAACGACGAGACCTATTCCTACGTCATCATCTGGTTCCAGGCGGCCTATGCGCTGGGCTATGTCAGCTTCGGCTGGGTGATCGACCGGCTCGGCGCGCGGATCGGCTATGCCATCGCCTTCACCATCTGGACGCTCGGCCACACCTTGTGCGGCTTTGCCGGCAACGCGTTCCAGTTTTCCGCCGCGCGCTTCGTGCTGGGCATCGGAGAGTCGGGCAACTTCCCGGCCGGCATCAAGGCGGTGTCGGAATGGTTCCCGGCGAAGGAGCGCGCGCTGGCGACCGGCGTGTTCAATGCCGGGGCGAATATCGGTGCGGTGATCACCCCGCTGATCGTGCCCGCGATCACGCTCGCCTTTGGCTGGCGCATGGCGTTCATCGTCACCGGCCTCGCCAGCCTCGTGTGGCTCGTCGCCTGGGTCGCCATCTATCGCCGCCCGCGCGAACAGCCGCGGGTCGGTGCCGCCGAACTCGCCTATATCGAAAGCGACCAGCCCGACCCGGCGGAAAAGATCGGCTGGGGGCGGCTGCTCGGCTACCGCGAAACCTGGGCCTATGCGCTGGGCAAGTTCCTGATCGACCCGATCTGGTGGCTGTTCCTGTTCTGGACCCCGGACTTCCTCCAGAAATCCTACCATCTCGATCTCAAGACCTTCGGCCCGCCGCTGGTGGTGATCTACCTGATCTCCGATGTCGGGAGCGTGCTCGGCGGCTGGTCGTCTTCGACGATGATGAAGCGCGGCCTCTCGGCCAACGCCGCGCGCAAGCTGACGATGCTCGGCTGTGCGATTCTCGTCATGCCGATCTTCTTTGCGCAATATGTCGACAATCTCTGGCTCGCGGTCGGCATCGTCGGCTTGGCGACGGCGGCACACCAGGCCTTTTCGGCCAATCTCTACACCATCCCGTCGGACATGTTCCCGCGCGGGGCGGTGGGATCGGTGGTCGGCATCGGCGGCACGGTCGGCGCGATCGGCGGCATGGGGATGGCGTGGTTCACCGGCTATATCCTGCAGACGACGGGCAGCTACACGCTGATCTTCGCGGTGGCGGGCAGCGTCTACATCATCGCGGTCGCGGTCATCCATCTGCTCAGCCCCCGGCTGGCGCGCGTGGATTCGATCTGACTTTCAACGCCGGGAGAACGAGGCCGGTGGTGCCGGCCAGGAGAATTTGATGAAGCGCTTTCTCTCGACGACGATCCTGATCCCGGCGGCGCTGACCGCCGCCATGCCGGCCACCGCGCAGGATGCCACGGGGCTGCTGTTCCGTGCTTCGGCCGACAAGAGCCTGACCGCCGATGTCGCCATGGGCGATCCGGTGCCCAATTTCCGCAGCGGCGTCGATGTGGTGCCCGATGGCGCGATCGGCGGCGCGGCGCGCTGGCGGGACGATGGCTATGTCGCGTGGAAGGCGCCGGGCAACATCCGCGCCGAGCGTGGTACGCTGTCCTTCTTCTGGCGGTCGCGCACGCCGGTCGGCGAGGCGCCGTTCAACATCTTCCGGGTCGGATTCGCCGACCATAGCAGCTGGGACATGGCGTTCCTGCGGATCGACTGGAACGGCCACGGCTTCGACGCCTTCGTCACCGACGCCAATCTGTCGCGCGTCCGCGTGTCGTGGCGCATCGACGCGCTGCCCGCCGCCGATGCCTGGCACCACATCGCTTTCGCCTGGGACGAGACGAGCGGTGTGCGGCTGTTCTTCGACGGCAAGCTCGTGGCGCGCAAGGAGCAGAAGGCCGATCTCGATTCCGGGCTCGACCAGTTCGGCCTCGCCGGGCGCGTGCTGTCGCCGCACCAGGTGCAGAGCCGCTATCATTTCATGCGCGGCAGCGATCTCGACGAGATCCGCGTCTATGATCACATGCTCGGCGATAGCGATGTCATGGCGCTCGCCGACAAGCGCGAGCCCGGGACGGCGCCCGCGCCCGACGCGGCGGCGCGGCGCGAGGCGTGGCTGCACCGCTATGGCTGGGATCGCGCCGCGCCGCCGCTGCTCGATGCGCCCGTCACGCGTATCCGCAAGGTCGAGTTCGCCGATGCCAGGGATCTCAGGGAGTGGATGTGGAAGGGCGTCGACGGCATCGCCGAGACGACCTGGCCGGGCGTCTACAACCGCTCGCGCCTGCCCGGGCGCGACGATTATTTCGAGCTGCCCGACTGGAACACCTATGTCGAAGGCGGCAAGCGCTACGATCTGACGGTCCCGCCGGGTGAGCATTTCAACCGCGTCGAGCTGCGCGGTGCGGCCTATGGCAGCCTGGTGTGGAGCGACGGCGGCAAGCCGGAGACGCTGGCGCAGCGGCCGCAAGGCGTGGTGCGCAGCCTCGACGCTTTCGCCGAGCGGCAGGGCGGCACGCTCAGCTTCGTCAATACCATGCAGGAACAGCCGATCCAGGAGATCTGGGCCTATGATGTCGGCGCCGGCACCGAGCCGGCCGGCAGCTTCAAGCTCTCCTACACGGTCGATGCGAACGTCTCGCCGCGGATCGCCGCGCTCGACCCGCTCAACAGCTTCATCGCGGGTCGCTATGCGCCCGACGCGCGCAGCACCGTCGTTGCGATGCCGTCATCGGGCGTCAAGGCGGCGGTCGGTGCGGGAACCGCGGTCGGCAAGGGCGGTGTCGTGCGTGCGCCCGGTAGCGCGCCGATCGTCCATATCCTGATCCCGGCGAGCTTCGGCGACGCCTATCCCGACCAGCCGCTCGCCCGCGCCTGGGATTATGGCTGGCAGAATATCCATGACGGGCTCGACGGTATCGCCATCGACTTGCCGGCGCTGACCGCCACGCCCGACGCGCACGGGCTGATTCCGCTCAACATCCAGATCAAGGACCCGATCTGGCCGCGGCGCGACATGATCGACGTCTCGGTGTCGGTGAAGCCGGGCGAGAAGCGTACGCTGTGGCTCGACCTGCGCGATCGCATCCTGTCGAACGACAGCCTTTATCTGACGATCGCCTCAGCCGCGCCGGATTTCGGCGCGGAGAGCCTCGACGGGGCGAAGATCCGGCTGGTGTTCAAGCCGCGCGACGAAGCGCTGAAGGAGCATATCGCCGACCGCTTCAACCAGGTGAAGGACAATTGGGGCTTTCTCGTCGAGGAGCATACCGCCTCGAAGCGCGAGGCGCTCTACGCCCGGGTCTATGGCGACATCACCGATCTGCTGCGCGTCGACCCCGACAATGCGCTGGCGCGCAGCTATTGGGCCGACATCAACTACCGGCCGGAGAATATGCCCGCCTTCACCCAGCCGGTGGCGCCGCAGGGCGAGCCGCTCTGGGCGTTCCGCCAGCTGGAGGATCTCAAGCTCGCGCGGCGCTTCGTCGACTGGTGGATCGACAACCGCCAGGTGCCCTATGGCGATTTCGGCGGCGGCATTTCCGACGATGTCGACCTGACCGAGCAATGGCCGGGCCTCGCGCTGATGGGCGTACAACCCGACAAGATCAGCGCCTCGCTGCGCGCGCTCGACGACGCGGTCTACAAGAACGGCATGATCGTGAATGGCCTCGGCTACATCACCACCGACGAACTCCACGCCTATGAGGAGGGGCTCAACGTCAATGCCGAGCGGCTCTATCTCAACTGGGGCGAGCCGCGCACGATCGAACGGCTGATGGACAATGTCCACGGGTTGCAGCGCGTCATCCTGCGCAACGCCGAAGGGCATATGCACTTCGCCAGCAACTGGTATGGCGGCCGCAAGATCTACCGCGAGGGGCCATGGGAATGGCAGAAGCCCTATAGCTTCACGGTTATGCACGGCCCGATGCTGATCGGCCTGTACAATGGCAATGCCGCCGCGCGCGGCCTCGTCACCGGGGTGATCGACGGCTGGCTGGCACACGGCAAGCAAGGCAGCGACGGGACGTGGAGCTTCCCCAACGAGATCAACTGGCGTAGCGATGCCGAGCGCACCGGCGATGGCGGGGGCATCTCGACGCCGCTGCAGGCGGCCTGGGCGTCGTATCGCTTCACCGGCGACGCCAAATATCTCCGGCCGCTGGAAGGGCGCGTCGCGAAATCCGGCCCCGCCGTGCTGAGCGAGATGAACGAGAACGCCTTCGACATTGCGCCGCAGGGTGCGGCGTGGCGCAAGGCGCTGCTCGCCAAGCCGTCGGACACGCCCTTTGCGCGCTATACCGACTGGGCGGCGACCGGGAATGTCGCACCGCTCGAACAGCTTCACGCCGACGCCATCGCGACCAAGTCGCAGCGGCTGTATATGATGACCGAGGGGCATTGGTGGACCGACCGTGTCGAATCGGCGATGGATATCCTGCAACGCGAGCGGCTCGGCGGGGTGGCGCTGGTGCGCAACCAGGGCTGGCCGGGCAATACCGTCAGCTGGCGCTTCGACCATGGCGACGCGGCGGAGAAGGTCGCGATCCTGCTGCCCGGGGCGACACCGGATCATTTCCGCGTGATCGCTTATAACAGCGGCGATCAGGCCGAAACGGCGACGATGACGAGCTGGGATGTCACGGCCGGTCAATGGGCCATGACGCGCACCACCGATGGCGATGGCGCGACGAAGCTGGACGACGGCAATATCACGCTGGAACGGAGCGGGTCGGTGCGCGTGTCCTTCGCGCCGCATGCGACGACGACCTACGAATTCACGCTGGTGAAGGCGACGGGCGATGTGGCGGATCGGCCCGATCTCGGTATTGGCCGCGACGACGTGTCGCTCAAGGGCCGGATGGTGACGGTCGCGGTCCACAGCCTCGGCGCGAAGCCGGTGACGGGCGGCATCGCCACGCTGGTCGGGCGCGACGGAAAGATGCTCGCCACCGCGCGCGTGCCCGATCTCGCCGCACCGACCGATTTGCTGCCCAAGGTGGCGACGGTGCGGTTGACGCTGCCCGCCGGGATCGCGCCGGAGGATGTCAGCGTGCGTGTCGCGTTGCCCGGTGACGCGGCGGAGGTCACGCGGCTCAACAACATGGTGCCGCTGGTCGCGCCGCACCCATGACGGTCAGCGCGTCACGGCGAGCGGTCGTCGCTGGCGCGGCGGCGTTGCTGGCCATGCCGCACGGGGCATGGGCGATGGCCGGCGAGGACGCGCGGTTGCGCGCTGTCCTCGACGCCTTGCCCAGGCGCGGCGATCCGCGCGCCGGGCTGGCGATGTTGCGTGACTTCGATCCCGCGCGATTGTCCTTGCCCGCGCGGCTCGATCTGGCGGCGGTGCGCGAGGGACTGGCGGTCGATGACGCGATCATGCAGCGCTTCGCCGTGGCTGATCCGCTCAGGGGTTACGCGACGGCGGCTCCGGCGGATCGCCCCGCATGGTTCGCGCTGCTGCTCCGACGACGGCTGGGCGATGTCGACATCATCGCCGCGCGCCGCCGGCTGGAGACCGCGCGCGACCAGCTGCTGATCCGTGCCGACCGGCTGCTGCGCAAGGCCGGTCGTGACAACGGAACCACTGGCGCGCGCTTCTCCGCGCTGTTTGGCGATGAACGCTGGCTCTACGGCGACGACGAGGCCGGGCGCGATCGCGCGGTCGCCGACATGAATCGGATGCTGGCGGTACGGCGGCGGCAGGTACCGCTGGCCTTCGACACGGTCCCGCCATGGTGTCTCGACGTGCGTGCCGCGCGGGTCTCGCGCGCTGACGAGATCGCCGGCAAATCGGGCCGGCGCGAGCTGCCCGCACCGGGGCGGGCCGGTGCCTATTATGTCGACCTCAACGAGATCCGCCGCCGGCCGAGCTGGACGCTGCCATCGGTCGTCGCGCACGAACTGCTGCCGGGACATATGATCCAGCTGCCGATCGAGGTTGCCGCCGATCCGCATCCGCTGCGGCTCGAATATGCCCCGGCCTTTGCGGAAGGGTGGGGTGTCTATGCCGAGCAACTTGCCGCCGCCGAGGGGGCATATGTCGATCCCATGGCGGAACTCGGCTATCTCCACTGGCTGCTGTTCCGCGTCGGGCGCGGTCTCGTCGATATCGCGATCCATGGCGACGGCTGGCCGGTCGAGCGCGCCCGCGCGCAACTGGTCGACTGGCAGGGTGAGCCGGCCTATTTTGCGCCGTTCGATCGCGACCTCGCGCGGATCGTGGCCGAGCCGGCGACCCGCGCCGCCGAGGCGCTGGCGTGGCTCGCCATCGCCGATCGCGCACCGCGCGCCATGAAGTCGCGCAAGGCTTTCCACCGCGCGATGCTGGCCGGCGGGCGCAAACGGATGACATTGGCATGAGCATTACACGACGCGACGCGTTCGGAATTGCCGGCCTCGCCGGGGCGGCGCTGCTGCCCGGTGAGGTCGCGGCGAAGACAGCCGAGCCGACACCGCCACGCTGGCGACGCGGCATCGACAACCAGCGCATCGCCGATCTCGGCAATGGCAGTTTCCTCAACCCGGTAATGGCCGGCGACCATCCCGATCCGGCGATCCTCAAGGACGGGGCCGATTATTACCTGACCTTCTCGAGCTTCGATTCCTATCCCGGCCTCATCATCTGGCATTCGCGCGACCTGGTGAACTGGCAGCCGGTCGGGCCGGCGCTGACGCGCAATATCGGCGCTGTCTGGGCGGTGTCGCTGGTCAAGCATGACGGGCGTTTTTTCCTCTACATCCCGACCAAGGCGAATCCGAACTCGATCTGGGTGATCCATGCCGAGCGCATCGAGGGGCCGTGGAGCGAGCCGGTCGATCTCGGGCTGCACAAGCATATCGATCCGTGCCACGCGGTCGGCGAGGATGGCAGCCGCTGGCTGTTCCTGTCGGGCGGCGATCGCGTGCGGCTCGCGGCGGATGGCCTGTCGACGGTCGGCGCGGTCGAGCATGTCTATGACCCGTGGCACTATCCCGCCGACTGGGTGGTCGAGGGTTTCTCGCCCGAAGGCCCGAAAATCGCGCGGCACGGCGACTGGTTCTATCTGATCACCGCGGTCGGCGGCACCGCCGGCCCGCCGACCGGGCACATGGTGATCGCGGCGCGCTCGCGCTCGATCCATGGCCCGTGGGAGAATTGTCCGGCCAATCCGCTGGTCCGCACCGAAAGCGATACCGAAGCCTGGTGGTCGCGCGGCCATGCTTCGCTGGTCGAAGGGCCGGCGGGCGACTGGTGGACGCTGTATCACGGCTTCGAAAAGGGGCTGTGGACGCTCGGCCGCCAGACCCTGCTCGACCGCATCGAATGGACCCCAGACGGCTGGTTCCGCATGACCGGTGGCGATCTGTCGCAGCCGATCGCCAAGCCGAAGGGCGGCACTGCGGTGCGCCACGGCATGGCGCTATCCGATCGTTTCGACGATTTCGCGGTCGGCACGCGCTGGAGCTTCTTCCGCCCCGCCGCCGACGAGGCGACAAGGGTGCGTACCTCTGACAATATTCTCCATCTGAAGGCGCGCGGAACGGCGCCGGTCGATTCGTCGCCGCTGCTGCTGATCGCGGGCGACCCGGCCTATCGCTTCGAATGCGATATCGAGATCGATCCCGGTACGACCGCCGGGCTGGTGTTGTTCTATGACGACCGGCTCTATTGCGGCCTCGGCTTCGATGCCGAGCGCTTCGTCACCCACCAATATGGCCAGGAGCGCGGTCGGCCGGCCAATCCGCATGGTGGCCGCATGACGATCCGCGTGACCAACGATCGCCACATCGTCACCTTCGACACCAGTGGCGACGGCGGCCGGGCGTGGGCGCGCTTCGACCGCGGCATGGAAGTGTCGGGTTATCACCACAATGTCAGGGGCGGCTTCCTGATGCTGCGGCCGGGCTTGTATGCCGCCGCCACCGGTGAGGCGCGGTTCCGCGACTTTCGCTTGATGGCGCTGTGACGCGACCTGCTTAAAGAGCATGGCGCACCGCGCCGGGTGAAGACGAGAACTATGGCTACGCTATAGCCCTCTAAAGCCCTCCCGAGTTCCGCGATTTTTGGCTGCCCGCTCTCAAACCTCCACGCCGGTGGCCTTTTTTTCGTCTCGCTGCGCGAGCAGTGCAAAGACTGCAATCGCGCATAGCATGGTGATGCTGGCCAGCACCCGCGAGAGGGTCGTGAAGGCGGCTTGATATGCCTGCGTTACGGTCGAGCTATCGAGTTGAGGCAACAATACCGTCACCCCCGCCGCGTCGCCGATCGCCAGCCGCTGCCCAGCCTGCGCCAAGACGTCGCCGGACAGGCCGGGGCCGTGATGGAGTGCCGCCGCGATCAGAGCGGCGAGCGTAGCACTGACAACAGCGAGCGCCACGCCTTCACCAGCCACGCGCACCGTGCCGAAGATGCCGGTCGCCATCCCAGCGCGTTCTTTCGGCACCACGCTCAAAGACAGGCCGTCCATCAGCCCCCAGGGCAGCCCGCTGCCGATACCGATGAGCAGCATCGGCGCGATGATTGATCGAGCATCTCCGACCTCCACCGTCCCCAGCCATAGCAGCCCGATCGCCGCGGCGACAAGGCCGATGCCAGATAGCAGGCCTGACGAGACACGGCGCGCGAGCATTGCTGCTACGGTAGGGATGACGAGCATCGGCGCGGACAGCGCTAACATCAGCAGGCCGGTCTCGATCTCGCTGCGCCCCTCGACGCCGATGAAACGCAGCGGAAGCAGGACGAGCAGGACGACAAAGCACGCGCAAGTCGCGACTGGAAGGAGCTGGACGCCGACGAAGCGCCGATAGCGAAACAACGACAGGTCCAGCATGGGGCGCGCCACCCTCAGTTCGACAACGACGAAGGCGGCCATGAAGGCCACGAAGGCCGCACCGAGGGCGAGCATCGCCGGACTGGTCCAGCCGATGGCGGATGATTGGATCATCGCCACGGTGAAGACGGTGAGCATCGCCGTGAAGCTGACGGCTCCCGCCCAGTCGAGGGTGCTTGCGTCCGGATCTCGCGTCTCGCGCATGCGCGGCGGCCCGAGCAGCAGCGCTGCCGTTCCGACGATCGCGCTGGTCAGGAAGATGGCCCGCCAGCCGACGCTCTCTACCACGAGGCCGGTCACGACCGGCCCGAAGGCAAGGCCGACACCGAACGTGGTGCCCAGCAGGCTGAAGGCGCGGGTGCGCGCCTGACCGTCGAATTCCTGCGCCAACGCTGCGCTGCCGCCGGCCAGGGCCGCCGCCGCGCCGACGCCCTGGCCGGCGCGCAGCAGGTCGATCAGCCAAACCGAGGGGGCGAGCCCAAGCGCCAGAGAAAAGCCGGTGAAGGTGGTCACGCCGATGGTGAAGATCCGCTTGCGGCCATAGCGATCGGCCAGAGTTCCGGCCGCCATCAACAGGCTGCCGAAGGTCAGCATGAAAGCGTTGGTGATCCAGGTGAGCGCCGCAGCGCTTCCGCCGAGATCCCGGCTGATCGCCGGGGTCGCGACCGCGCCTGCGGAAAAACTCAGCGGAAGAGTCAGCGCAGCAAGGCAGACCGCACCCAGCACCACCGTGCTTCTATCCTGGACTTGGGGGGTATCGATCATTCTGCGCTCTCCGGCTCGGGCGGTTGCGGGAGGCGCACCCCCCACGTCGAAACCCATTTCTCGCTCATTGCCGGGTTGACGATAATCCGCCTGGTGATCCTTTCATTATGTCCTATGGGGATGTAATAATGCGCTATGAACAATCTCAGCGACATCTCTGCATTCGTGCGAGCCGCGGAACGCCTGAGCTTTGCAGAGGCCGGGCGTGACCTTGGCCTGTCGTCATCGGCGATCGGCAAGAGCGTGGCGCGGCTGGAGGCATTTCTCGGAGTGCGGCTGTTCCATCGCACGACCCGGCGTGTGTCGCTCACCGAGGAAGGTGCGCTGTTCCGAGATCGGTGCCGCGGCATCCTCGACGACCTGCGCGACGCCGAGGAGCTGGTCACGCGCAGCAGTGGCACGCCGCGCGGTATGCTGCGGATCAGCCTGCCGACCATCGGCTATCGTTTCCTGCTGCCGGTATTGGCCGAATTTCTTGGCCGCTACCCGGAGATTGAACTGGAACTCGACTTCAACGATCACCTCGTTGACGTCGTCGACGGTGGGTTCGACGCCGTAATCCGCAGCGGACTGCTGGCGGATTCGAGTCTCATGTCGCGCAAACTCGGCCCGTTCCGCTTCGTGCTTTGCGCGGCGCCCAGTTATCTGGACCGCAAGGGAACGCCCGCCCGACCTGCCGATCTGGCCCTGCACGATGCGCTGCGCTTCCGCTTCCCGACCTCCGGTAAGATTCAGGACTGGAACATCTCTGTCGAGGCGCCGATGCCAGGCATGCGCACCGTGATGACCTGCAACAATATGGAGGCGATGCGGGCTGCGGCGATCAATGGCCTCGGTATTGCCTATATGCCCGACTTTCTCGCCGAAGACGCGATCCGGGGCGGCGCGCTAGTTAACCTCCTGGACCGCTTTCTCGTCGATCCCGGTCAGTTCTCTATCCTATGGTCGTCGGGGCGGCAGATGTCGTCGCGCCTGAGGGCCTTTGTCGACTTCGTGGGCGAACGCCTTTTCATCGACCCGGCTCGGTGATTTGCACGGCATTTGAAAAAGACAATCGCCGATCAACAAAAGGACCAAGGTACGCCAGATCGGTACCGGCTGCATCCGTGCGGCGATTGGCGGTGTTCGGCGTTCGCAATCTAAGCATTAATAATGCAAAATGGCGCACCCGACAGGATTCGAACCTGTGGCCTCTGCCTTCGGAGGGCAGCGCTCTATCCAGCTGAGCTACGGGTGCCTGTCGGGAGCGACTAGCAGAGGCTTTTCGCCCCCGCCAGCGCTTTCAGCGTGTCAATGTGCCAGCGTCACCGGCTGGAACTCGCCCAGCCCGCAGCTCGCGCCGCGCATCGGCGGGTTGGTGTAGAGCACGGTGATGATATCGGTCGAGCATAGCTGGCTCAGCGACGTCTCGTAGCTGAAGCTCTCCTGGAAGCCGAGGCTCGGGCAGTCGGCGGGCAGGGTGTTGCGATAGACCTTGTTGCGACCGTTCATCTCGAAATCGATGATCCGGTCGCTGCGCACATGGCTGGCGCGGATGCCGCTCAGCGGGATGCACGACACCGCCGGCCCGGTCGGCGTCGCCTCCGGGATCTTGCGGGCATCGCGCGCCAGTGCGGGGGCGGTGATGAGGGTCGCGGCGAGGGTCAGGGCGAAGAGCGGGCGCATCGGATCACTCCTTCTTGGTTGGGGCAGGCGTCTTGGGCTTGAACGCACAAAGATCGCAAACGACGCACCGCCAGCATTCCGGCCGGCGCGCCTTGCAGACATAGCGCCCGTGCAGGATCAGCCAGTGATGCGCGTGCAGCCGGAACGGTTGCGGCACGGCCTTGTCGAGCTTCGACTCGACCGCCAGCGGCGTCTTGCCGCGTGCCAGCCCGGTGCGGTTGCCGACGCGGAACAGATGCGTGTCGACCGCGAAGGTCTCGGCGCCGAACGCGACGTTCATCACGACATTGGCGGTCTTGCGCCCCACGCCGGGCAGCCTTTCGAGCGCGTCGCGGTCGGCCGGCACCTCGCTGCCATGTTCGGCGATCAGCGCCTCGCTCAGCGCGATGACGTTCTTCGCCTTGGTGTTGAACAGCCCGATCGACTTGATGTGTTCCTTCAGCCCCGCCTCGCCCAGCGCGACCATCGCCTCGGGCGTGGTGACCCGTTCGAACAGCGCCCGCGTCGCCTTGTTGACGCCGATATCGGTCGCCTGTGCCGACAGCACCACCGCGACGAGCAGCGTATAGGGGTTGACCGATTCGAGCTCGGTTTCAGGATGCGGATTGTCGGCGGCGAGGCGCGAGAAGAAGTCGACGATGTCGGCCTTGTTCACAGGCCGAGCACCTCGCCCATCGCGTAGCGCCCGGCGGGCTTGCCGGCGAGCCACAGCGCCGCCGTCACAGCGCCGCGCGCGAAGATCGAGCGGTCGTCGCCGCGATGGCCGAGTTCGATCCGCTCGCCCTGTCCGGCGAAGATCACCTGATGGTCGCCGACCACCGAGCCGCCGCGCAGCGAGGCGAAGCCGATCGTGCCTTCGCTGCGCGCGCCGGTCAGCCCGGCGCGGTCGCTGACGCGCACCTCGGGCAGCGTCGTGTTGCGTCCCGCCGCCGCCGCCTCGCCGAGCAGCAGCGCGGTGCCCGATGGCGCGTCGACCTTGTGGCGATGGTGCATCTCGACGATCTCGATGTCCCAGTCGGGGCCGAGTTTCTCGGCCGCCTCGCGCACCAGCCGCGCGAGCAGCGTGACGCCGAGCGAGGTATTGCCGGTCTGCAGCACGGCGATCTCGCTCGCCGCCGCGTCGATCAGCGCGTGGTGTTCGGCGTGCAGCCCGGTCGTACCGATGACGATCGGCGTGCCCGCCTTACGCGCGGCGGCAAGGTTGGCCTCGAGGGCGGATGGCGAGGTGAAATCGACCAGCACGTCGGCGGCCAGCGCCAGCGCGGCGGGGTCGCCGCCCGCATCGATCCCGCCGGCCAGCGTCGCGCCAAGGTCGGGAATCGTCGCGGCAATCGCCTGGCCCATGCGCCCCGCGCTGCCGAAAATGCCGATCGCGCTCACTGGTCCTGCTCCCTAAACCCCGTGCCGGCGCGTTACCGGCATCGGGGGCGGCTTGCCAAGCGCTAACACCCGGCGACCGCTCCGCCGGGGCAGCCGCTCCGGCGTCAAACCGTGGCGAAAGGCCCGCCGCTCAGTGCGGCGCCAGCCCGATTTCCACCCCGGTCTTGTCGTGCAGCGCGAAGCGGTCGATCAGGTCGGCGCTGGCGCGGTTATAGCCGATCACCTCGACCTCGCGCCCGGCGCGCTGCAGCCGCGCGACGACCTTGTCGAGCACGGCGACCGCCGAAATGTCCCAGAAATGCGCCAGCGTCACGTCGATCACGACGCGCTTCGCCGTCTCCGCCGGTTCGAACGCCGCGGCGAAGCGGTCGACCGACGCGAAGAAGATCTGCCCGGTGATACGGTAGGTCGCGACCCCTTCCGCCGCGCTGCGATCGACGGTGAACATCCGCCGCACCTTGCCGGCAAAGAAGATGCCCGAGAGCAGCACGCCGCACAGCACGCCCTGCGCAAGATCGTGCGTCGCGACCACCACCACGACCGTCGCCAGCATCACGATCGACGAGGTTGGCGGGTGGCGGCGCAGATTGGCGATCGAGTTCCAGCTGAACGTACCGATCGACACCATGATCATGATCGCGACCAGCGCCGGCATCGGGATGCGCCCGACATAGGGGCCGAGCACCGCAAGCAGGAACAGCAGGAAAGCGCCCGCGACGAAGGTCGACAGCCGCCCGCGCCCGCCCGAGGTGATGTTGATCACCGACTGGCCGATCATCGCGCAGCCGCCCATCCCGCCGACCAGCGCCGCGACGATGTTCGCCCCGCCCTGGCCGGCGCACTCACGGCGCTTGTCGCTGTCGCTATGCGTCATGTCGTCGACGATCTGCGCGGTCAGCAGCGATTCGAGCAGGCCGACCGCCGCCATCGTCAGCGAATAGGGCAGGATGATCCTCAGCGTGTCGAAGCTCAGCGGCACCGCCGGCCAGTGCAGTGTCGGCAACCCGGCGGGCAGCTTGCCCATGTCGCCGACGGTATTGACGTGCGCCCCCACCGCGATGCTGATGGCGGTCAGCACGATGATCGCGACGAGCGGCGAGGGGATAACCCTGGTCAGCCGCGGAAAGCCGTAGATGATCGCCAGCCCGGCGGCGACCATCGCATAGGTTTCCCACCCCATCGCGATGAGCTGCGGAAGCTGCGCCATGAAGATCAGGATCGCCAGCGCGTTGACGAAGCCGGTGATGACCGAGCGCGAGACGAACTGCATCAGCAGGTCGAGCCGCAACAGCCCGGCGGCGATCTGGATGAAGCCCATCAAAATCGTCGCGGCGAACAGATATTCGACACCATGCGCGCGCACCAGCGGCCCGACCACCACCGCGACGGCGGCGGTCGCGGCCGAGATCATCCCCGGCCGCCCGCCGGTGAACGAGACGACCATCGCAATCGCGACCGAGGCGTAAAGGCCGACGCGCGGATCGACCCCCGCGATGATCGAAAAGCCGATGGCCTCGGGAATGAGCGCCAGCGCGACGACGATCCCGGCGAGCACATCGGCGCGCGGTTGGGAAAGCCAGTCGCGGCGAAGCGTGGCGAAGCCTGTCATGAAAGTCCTGATCGTTGCCGCGGCCGCGCTGGGCCGCATGGTCCCGAGGATAGGCGTCGGGCTGAGCCACCCGGCGTGCCGGGTCCGTGAAAGCGCGACGCTATCGCAAATGTTGCGGTGCAGCGCAAGTTTGCGGCGCGGCAGCGTGGGCGATCGATGGGTGAGCCACCCTGCAACCACCGTTCGCCCCGAGCCTGTCGAACACCCCCACCTCCCCGGCGAAGGCCGGGGCCCAGGTGGGAAACGGCGATAAGTTGGCGTTGCGGACGATTGTCGCCGCCATGCGAAATGGACCGCCGGGCCAGATATTCTTCCGGCCGGCCCGCTTCCGTCGCTTGCGCAAGGCTTCGATCTGGCCGCTAGTATCCAGACAAGCAGATCGACACCAGCGTTGGCCAGCGGGAGAGAAGCATGAGCGACATTGCGATCCGGTTCGACGGCCTGTTGCTCGGCTTGATCATCCTTGTCGGCGGCGGGATCTTCATCGTGATCGCCCTCGTTTCGGCGCTGCGGGCATTGCTGGCGAAGCCGCCGGGCAAGCGCGCGTGGAAAGTTACCTCGTACAGCCTGTGGCTGGTCCTGGCGCACGCCGTCGCGCTGGCCTGTGTGCTCGCCTATCTCCGCGTCGGCGACAGCGCCCGGACCGGGCCGGACTGGATCGACTGGCTCGCGATACCATGGGCCTGCGTCATCGTCGCCGGGCTGGTTCTGCTCTTTCGTCAGCGCAAGTAGAGGGGTGAAGGGAAGGCCGCCGCCCACTAACCAAAGCGCCTCAAATCGTTTCGCGCCCGGATTTCGCCATGAACCACCCCCACAACATCGTCATCCTCACCGGTGCCGGCATCTCGGCCGAATCCGGTATCGCCACCTTCCGCGGCCCCGGCGGGCTGTGGGAAGGACACCGCGTCGAGGATGTCTGCACCCCCGAGGCGCTGGCGGGCGACCCCGCGCTCGTCCACCGCTTCTACGATCTGCGCCGCGCCGCGCTCGCCACGGTCGCGCCCAACCCGGCGCATGACGCGCTGGCGCGGCTCGATGCCGCCTGGCCGGGCGAACTGCTGATCGTCACCCAGAATGTCGACGATCTGCACGAGCGCGCCGGGGCGACGCGCCTGCTGCACATGCACGGCGCGCTGCTGTCGGCGCTGTGCGCGTCATGCGGGGAGCAGCGCGCCTGGGTGGGGGACATGCCGCCGCGCTCGATCTGCCCGGCCTGCGCCGCCCCCGCGCTGCGCCCCGACATCGTCTTCTTCGGCGAGATGCCCTACCAGATGGAGCGCATCGAGCGCGCGCTGGCGAGCGCCGACCTGTTCGTCTCGATCGGCACCTCGGGCGCGGTCTATCCCGCCGCCGGTTTCGTCCAGACCGCGCGCTATCACGGTGCGCGGACGCTGGAGCTCAACCTCGAGCCGTCGGCCGGCAGCGCATGGTTCGGCGAAGCGCGTAGCGGCCCGGCGGGTGTGCTGGTGCCGGCATGGGTCGATGAGGTGCTGGGCGTCAGCTAGCGGCGCTGCGCCAATGGCCTTGCCCGGTGCAGCCGAGCGGGCCCCGATATTCTGCAGCCGCGCTCGCTCGTCACGGCGCTTCGTCGATGTGGACAAGGCCTGTTCTCACCAGTTCTCCGGCATGGCATCATGAAGCGCTCGGAAAGTGCACATGTAACGCGGAGGCGTTGAGCCATGTATGTCGCCGGTCTCGTCATTCCCGTCCCCGCCGAAAACATCGACGCCTATCGCCGCTGGGCCGAGAATGGCGCGCGGATCTTCAAGCAATATGGTTGCCTCGAGATCGTCGAATCGTGGGAGGATGTCGTGCCCGACGGCAAGAACACCGACTTCCGCCGCGCGGTCGCCGCCAGGCCGGGCGAGAAGATCGTCTTCACCTGGCAGATCTGGCCCGACAAGCAGAGCCTCGATGCCGCCGAAGCGCGCATGCACGAGGATGGCGCGCTCGACGTTTCCGGGGAAATCCCGTTCGATGCCACGCGGCTGATCGTCGGCTGCTTCACGCCGATCGCCACGATGGGGCGCGGATAGCGTTCGTCGGCGCTGCGGCGCTTCGACCTGCCGTTGCGTTCGACCTCATCGCCACGCTGACGTCCGTCGCCGGTTGATCTTCGCGTCTTCGCGCGAGCAATCCCGCGTTCCCGCGCGACGCCGTGATTCAGCCGGTCGTCGCGATCGGCGATCATCGCATCGGACCGGCGCACCCCGCGCGCGCCGGTTGGAAATCGACCCTTCGGCCGCGTCGGCGCCGAAAGTCAGGGATAGAAAAGATGCGCAATATTCGCATAATTGCCGAAGAAAAGGACATCTATTCACCGGGTCGGCCGGCGGCCATTTCGCCCAATAGCATCAATGATGCATCGTTGGGATCCCGGCCGCGATCTGGGCCGGATCTGCTGCCGCGGTTGGAGATTGCGCCCCGAAGGCGCACCCCCATCGGCTCGCAAAATGCCCATATTACTTTGCGACGTCCCGCCGCGATATTTGACGATTATTTGCCGGCTGCGCGCCGGCCCGTCGTTATTCGATCGGTCGCAAGCGCCACCCCCGTACCGATATCAGATCGGCTTCAACCCGTTCTCGGCCACCGCGAAGCCCTCGCGCGGGCGGCGGTCGACATGCAGTTCGAAGATGTCGGGCCGGGCATAATGGCCATCGGTGTCGAGCGCGGTCAGCCCGCGCCCGATCATCGCCAGGTCGAGATCGGCGACCAGCAGGTCGGGCTCGCTGTCGCCCGCCGCCAGCACGCTGCCGTCGGGCGCGATGATCATGCTGCCGCCGCTCTGCAACATGCCGTCGGGCAGCCCCATCAGCAGCGCGGCCGCGTCGCTGTCGCCGCCGACCAGGTCGAGCCCGGCGAGCAGGTCGTCGCGATGCTGGATCGTACCCGCGGCGAGCACGAAGCAGCGCCCTTCGAACGCGTAGTGCCGCGATGCCACGCCGTACATCTCGCGCACGCTCGGCCATGCCGCGATATGCACGGCCTCGCCGGCATGGTGCATCGCGGCGCGCGCGAACGGCATCCAGTGCTCCCAGCAGATCAGCGCGCCGACCCCGCCCCACGCCGCCTCGTGCACGCCGAGCGTCGAGCCGTCGCCGCGCCCCCAGATCAGCCGCTCGCCATGCGTCGGCACCAGCTTGCGGTGGATCAGCGGCGGTCGGCCGGGGCGGAAGAGATATTGCGTGTTGAACAGGCTGCCGCGCACGCGCTCATGCGCGCCGACCGAGACGAGGATGCCGGCCTGGTCGACCAGCGCCTGGAGCGGCGCGAGCCGCGGGTCGTTGCGACGCAACGCCTCGTCGAGCAGGATCGCGTGCAGTGCCTGCGTCCCGGGATGGTCCCAGATCGCCGCGCCCGGCGCCTCGTCGAGCCACAGCGGATAGCCGCCGAGAAAGGTCTCGCCGAACGCGACGATTTCCGCGCCGACATCGGCGGCATCGCCGATCATCTCGACCAGCCGGGCGATGCCGTGGCCGATCGCCAGCGGCACTGGCGCCGCCTGGACGATCGCCGCCTTCACAATTCCGCTCATTCGACCCAGTCCAGCCCCATCTCGCGATACATGTCGCGCTCATCATCCCAGCCCGGCCTTACTTTCACGTGAAGGTAGAGATGCACCGGCCGGTCGAGCATGATGGCCAGTTCGGCGCGCGCACGGGCGCCGATCTCGCGGATCCGCGTGCCCCCCTTGCCGAGCACGATGGCGCGCTGCGTCGGGCGCTCGACCATGATCTGCTGGTGGATCTCGACCGATCCGTCCTCGCGCTCCTTGAAGCTCTCGGTCTCGATCGCGCTGGCATAGGGCAGCTCGGCATGGAGCTGGAGATAGAGCTGCTCGCGCGTCACCTCGGCCGCCATCGATCGTTCGCTGGCGTTGGACACCTGGTCGGCCGGGTAATGCCAGTGCGCGGCGGGCATCGCGGCGGCGAGCGCGCGCTTCAGTTCGGCGACGCCGTCGCCGGTCGCTGCGCTGACGAAGAAGGTCTCGGTGAAATCGGCCAGCGCGTTCAACTTCTCGGCATGGAGCAACAGCCGCGCCTTGTCGGCGATGTCGACTTTGTTGAGGATCAGGTAGCGGGTCTCGTGCCGCCCCTTCAGACCGCTGGCGATCTCGCTGACCTTGGCCGGGATGCCGCCCTTGGCATCGACCACCAGCGCCAGCACATCGGCGCCCTCGGTCCCGCCCCACGCCGCGGCGACCATCGCCCGGTCGAGCCGCCGCTTGGGCTCGAAGATGCCGGGGGTGTCGACCAGCAGCAACTGCGTCTCGCCCTCGATCGCCACGCCGAGCAGCCGCGCCCGCGTCGTCTGCGCCTTGGGGCTGACGATCGCGACCTTCTGCCCGACCAGCGCATTGACCAATGTCGACTTGCCCGCATTGGGCGCCCCGAGGACCGCGACCAGGCCGCAATGTTGTTCCGTCATGTTCATATGTCCTGTCACCCCGGATTTGCTTCCGGCGTTGGTATCGTCCGACTGTTTCCTACCCCGGCGAAGGCCGGGGCCCAGTGGGGATGTCTTGGCGATGATGCGCCGCCGCGCGTCATCATTGCCCCGATACTGGGCCCCGGCCTTCGCCGGGGTGGCAAATATGGTCTGTCTGCCGACACTCATGCGGCACGGTGGACACCGGAACAAGTCCGGGGTGACCCGTTACCCGAGCTTCCCCAGCAAGGCCGTCGCCGCTGCCGTCTCGGCCTCCTGCTTCGACCCGCCGGTGGCACTGGCGTCGGCGAAGGTGCCGATCGATGCTTTCACCGTGAAGCGCGGCGCATGGTCCGGCCCCGAGCGGTCGGTCACTTCATAGGTCGGCGCGCGGCGCTTGTGCGCGGCGGCCCATTCGAGCAGCGCCGATTTGGGATGTTGCGGCGCCTTGCTCTCGCGCGACACGCGGTCGCCCCACGAACGGCGGATGAAGCCGCGTACCACGCCGAGCCCGGCATCGAGGTACAGCGCGCCGATCAGCGATTCCATCGCGTCGCCCAGCACATTGTCGCTGTCGCCCGCGCCGTCGTCGCGCGCCTGCTTGCCGAGCCGCAACAGTCCGCCGACGCCGAGGCTGCGCGCGACATCGGCGCACACCGCGCCCGACACCAGCGCATGCAGTCGCTTCGACAGCGCCCCCTCCGCCTCGCCGGGGAACAGCTCGGTCAACCATTCCGCGATGATCAGGCCGAGCACGCGATCGCCGAGAAATTCGAGCCGCTCGTAATTCGCCGCGCCCTGGCTGCCATGCGTCAGCGCGCGCTCGAACAGGTCGAGGTCGGCGGGCGCGTGGCCGGTGGTCGTGGTGATCCAGCCGGCGAGACCGTCAGGCAACGCCATGGCCCCTCAAAAGCCCTTGCCCATGCGGCTCCAGCGCGCGGCGGTGAACCAGGTCCAGGGCAGCACCCAGGATGCGGACCCGTCGGTCGACCAGAAGGTGAACAGTGCCTTGCCCTCGATATGGTCGAGCGGGATATAGCCCATGCCGACCGATTCGCCCGGCAGTACGTCGTTCGGCGCGGGGAAGCGGCTGTCGCCGCTGTCGTCGCGATTGTCGCCCATCACGAAGACATGGCCGGCGGGCACGTTATAGACCTTGGTCTCGTCGGCCTGCGTCATTTCGCCGCGATCGAGCACATTATAGCCGACCCCGTTGGGCAGCGTTTCGTGGAACTGCTTGTAGCGGCAGATCGGGACATTGTTCAGCACGTCGCGAAACGCTGCCGGGCAACCATCGTCGCCGGGCAGGGGGTCGTCGTAATTGGGCGACAGCGGAATCGTGAAATCGGCCACCGGCACCTTGGGCACCGCGACGCCGTTGAGGATCACCTGGCCGTGCGTCACCTGGATCGTGTCGCCCGGCAGGCCGATGACGCGCTTGATCACGTCGTGATCCTCGCCCGGCGGCCCGCGAAACACCACCACGTCGCCACGCGCCGGCGTCCCGCCGAACAGCCGGCCCGGGATCAGCGGTACGCCGAACGGCAGCGACCAGCGCGAATAGCCGTAATTCCACTTCGAGATGAACAGATAGTCGCCGACATAGAGTCGCGGCAGCATCGACTGCGACGGGATGAAGAAGGGCGAAAAGAAGAAGCTGCGGAAGATCGCCACGGCAAGGCCGAGCTTGAGCAGGAAGGCGAGCGTCTCGCGCGTCTCCGACCTGGGCTTGGACGCGGTGACGGTCGTGGTGGTGGCGACGGGTTCGCCGGGAATGTCGGTTTCGGCCATGAAGCGGGGGTTGCGCTAGGCGGCGAGCGGCGTCAAGCGCGAGGCGCGGTGCGAATGTCGGGACATGGGACGCGATCGGCGGTGGCGCAGCGGCTCTCGCCTCCCTATGTCCGCCGCCTGACAGTGGAGACGAGATGATGGCCGCCGACTGGAGCGTGATCGAAGCCTTGCCGCAGGAGCGCCTCGAAGCGCTGTTCGCCGCCGATCCCGAGCGGCTGTCGCGCTTCACGCTCGATATCGCCGGCATCCATTTCGATTGGTCCAAGACCCATTTGACCGGCGATATGGTCGCGGCGTTCGAAAAGCTCGCCCGGGCGCAGGGGCTTGCCGCGCGGCGCGAGGCGTTGTTCGCCGGCGAGAAGGTCAATGTGACCGAAGACCGTGCCGTCACCCACACCATGGAGCGCGGCGAGGGCGATGCCGAAATCGTCGCGCAGGCGCAGGCGCTGCACGAGCGGATGCGCGCGCTGATCGACGCGATCGAGGGCGATGCGCTCGGGCCGATCCGGCATGTGCTGCATGTCGGGATCGGCGGCTCGGCGCTTGGGCCGCATCTGCTGGTCGATGCGCTGGGCCGCGAGACCGAGCGTTACGATGTCGCGATCGTCTCGAACGTCGATGGTGTGGCGCTCGAGGAGGTGTTCGCAAAATTCGATCCTGCCGCCACCTTGCTGGTGATCGCCTCGAAGACCTTCACCACCACCGAGACGCTGCTCAATGCCGAGTCGGTGCTGCAATGGATGAACGAACACGGCGTCGACGACGTCTATGGCCGCGTCGTGGCGCTCACTGCCGACCCTGACAAGGCGCTGGCATGGGGTGTCGACGAGACGCGCGTGCTGCCGTTCCTGGAATCGGTCGGCGGGCGCTATTCTTTATGGTCGTCGATCGGCTTTCCCGCCGCGCTCGGGCTGGGCTGGGACTGTTTCCAGGAACTGCTCGAAGGCGCGGCCGAGATGGATCGCCATTTCCGGCTCACCGCGTTGCATGAGAACGCCCCCGTTCTCGCCGCCTTCGCCGATCTCTATTACACGCAGGTCCGCCGCTGCGAGACGCGCGCGACCTTCGCTTATGACGAGCGGTTGCGTCTGCTGCCGTCCTATCTCCAGCAACTCGAGATGGAATCGAACGGCAAGGGCGTGACCGTCGACGGCAAGAAGCTCGACCGGCCGAGCGCGCCGATCACCTGGGGCGGGGTCGGCACCGACGCGCAGCACGCGGTGTTCCAGCTGCTCCACCAGGGCACGCATCTCGTGCTGGTCGAGTTCATCGCGACGATCGAGCCCGGCGATGTCCAGGCCGAGGAGCATCACCGGCAATTGCTGCTCAACGCCTTCGCGCAGGGCGCCGCGTTAATGAAGGGCCGCGCCAACGATGCCGATCTGGCGCGCAGCTACCCCGGCGACCGGCCCTCGACGACGATCCTGCTCGACGATCTCGACGCTCGCTCGCTCGGCGCGCTGATCGCCTTTTACGAACACCGCGTGTTCGTCAGCGGTGTGCTGCTCGGGATCAATTCGTTCGATCAGTTCGGCGTCGAGCTCGGCAAGGAAATGGCCAAGGCGGCGGGTGCGGGGGGCGGGGAGTTCGACGTCTCCACCGCCGACCTGATCAAGCGCGCGTTTGGCTGATTTTATGGCCGTCATGCCGGACTCGTTCCGGCATCCACCGTGCTTCAGGCGCGTGGTTTGCGACGGCTTGTTGGACCCCGGAACACGTCCGGGGTGACGGAGAAGAAAATGACTTCCTACGACTATGACCTGTTCGTTATCGGTGCCGGTTCAGGCGGCACGCGCGCCTCGCGCGTCGCGGCGGCGCACGGCGCCAGGGTCGCGGTGGCGGAGGAATACCGCGTCGGCGGCACCTGCGTCATCCGCGGTTGCGTGCCCAAGAAGCTGCTCGTCTATGGCGCGCACTTCGCCGAGGACCTTGCCGATGCGCGGCGCTTCGGCTGGAAGGTCCCCGAGTGCGAGTTCGACTGGAAGGTGCTGACCGCCAACGTCTTCGAAGAGGTCGACCGGATCAACGGGGCCTACACCCAGACGCTCGAAAATCACGGCGTCGAGATCATCAACCAGCGCGCCGAGATCACCGGGCCGCACGAATTGAGGCTCGGCGATGGCCGCACCGTCACCGCGAAGACGATCCTCGTCGCGGTCGGCGCGACGCCATCGGTGCCGACCTGCCCGGGGAACGAATTTGGCATCACCTCCAACGAGGCGTTCCATCTCGATGCGGTGCCCAAGCGCATCCTGATCGCCGGTGCCGGCTATATCGCCAACGAATTCGCCGGTATCTTCCATGGCCTTGGCGCACACGTCACGCTGATCAACCGCAGCGACGTGATCCTGCGCGGCTATGACGAGCAGATCCGTGACCGCCTGCTGCAGATCTCGATGATGAAGGGCATCGATTTCCGTTTCAACGCCGGCTTCCAGGGCATTACCAAGGGCAAGGATGGTTGCCTGACCGTCACGATGACCGGGCATGAACCGCTGACCGTCGATTGCGTGATGTTCGCCACCGGTCGCGATCCCAACACCAAGGGGCTCGGAATCGAAAGCGCCGGCGTCGAGATGGACGAGAAGGGCGCGATCAAGGTTGACGAGGACAATCGCTCGACCTGCCCGAGCATCTACGCGATCGGCGACGTGACCAACCGCGTGCAGCTGACGCCGGTGGCGATCCGCGAGGGCCAGGCCTTTGCCGACACATTGTACGGCAACAAGCCGAGCCGGGTCGATTACGAGAACATCCCCTCGGCGGTGTTCAGCCATCCGCCGATGGCCGGTGTCGGCATGACCGAGAGCCAGGCCAAGAACAAGCTCGGCTCGGTCAGGGTCTATACCTCGGACTTCCGCCCGATGAAGAACGTGCTCGCCGGCCGCAACGAGCGCGCGCTCTACAAGATGGTCTGCGACGGCGTGACCAATCGCGTCGTCGGGCTGCACATGATCGGCCCCGACGCGCCCGAAATCCTCCAGGCGGCGGCGATCGCGGTCAAGGCGGGGCTCACCAAGCAGGCATTCGACGACACCGTCGCGCTCCACCCGAGCATGGCGGAGGAACTGGTGCTGCTGCGCTGAGTTTGTGCAAATCCGTGCGAAAACGTATAAATGCCCGATGGCACAGATAAACATTTCCGTGACGGACCAGCTCAAGGAATGGGTCGACGCCCGCGTCGCATCGGGCGACTACAGCAGCGCAAGCGATTATGTGCGCGACCTGATCAGGCGCGACCGGGAGCGGGAACGGGAACAGAAGGTAGCGGCATTGCGCGAGGCGCTGCGTTTGAGCCGTGAGTCGGGCGTGGGTACGCGAACCCTGGCGCAGATCCATGCCGACAACCGGGCAAGACGGGATGCGGCTTGAGCGCAGCTGCGCCGCGGAACGTGATCTCGACGACCTTCTGACCTTCGGGACGGCCCGTTTCGATGAGGCGGTTGCCGACGAGTATCCTTTCAGCTTCGACGACGCCTTCGCCCTGATTCTCGACTATCTCCGGATCGGTGAAGCGATCGACGCGATCGAACCGGGCGTGCGCGTTTTACGCATTCTCCATCATGCGGTGGATGTCGACGAACATCTGTGACGAGGTGGTTTCATTGCAGCGGCACGCCCGAAATCGTGATGCGGTGCATCAGCCGGCGGTGACCGTGATAGTCGTTCATCGCGAAATGCCAGGTCGCGCGGTTGTCCCAGATCGCCAGTGAGCCCGGCGTCCATTGCAGCCGGCACTGGAACTCCTCGCGCATCGCCACGCTGTAGAGATAGGAGAGCAGCGGCATGCTCTCCTCGCGCGTCCAGCCTTCGAAGAACAGCGTGAAGGCCGGGTTGACGTAGAGCAGCTTGCGGCCGGTGACCGGGTGGTGGATCACTGCCGGGTGGACCGCGGCGGCGTGGATGTCGTGGCCTTTCAGATCGGCGGCCTGGTCGGTCTTCGCATAGATGCCGTCATGGCCGTAGATATGGTCGGCGCTGTGCACCGCGCGCAGCCCTTCGAGCGTTTTCTGCAGGCCCGGTGACAGCGCATCGAAGGCCGCACCCATGCTGGCGAACAGCGTATCGCCGCCGCTCGGTGGCGTTTCGCGGGCGAGTAGGATCGAACCCATCGCCGGGATCTGGTCATAGCTGTGGTCGGTGTGCCAGCCGCCGCCGATATTGGTCGTCTGCCCCTCGCTCTTGCGGACCTCGGCGATTTCGGGGTGGCCGCCATTGGCGGGAAAGTAGTTGTTGACGTCGATCGTGCCCCAGCGCCGCGCGAAGGCGATATGGTCCTCCGGCGTGAGTTGTTGATCGCGCACGAACAGCACGCCATGTTCGGCGACAGCCCGCCTGATCGTCGCCATGCCGTCATCGTCGATCGTCCGCAGATCGACGCCAAGCGCCTCGGCACCGCAATGCTCGGCCAGCGGTCGCAACTCGATTGTCGTCGTCATGGCATCTCTCCCCGGCCGGCAGTTTGCGCCAGGCCGGGGGAGCTGTCCATCATGCGATGCTACCAGATATGCACGCGCTGTTCGGGCGGCAGGTACAGCGCGTCGCCCGGCTTGACGTTGAACGCTGCGTACCAGGCATCGACGTTGCGCACGATGCCGTTGACGCGGAACATCGGCGGTGAGTGCGGGTCGGTGAGCAGGCGCGCGCGCGCCGCGCCCTCGCGCATCTTCGCCTGCCATGCCTGGGCATAGGACAGGAAGAAGCGCTGGTCGCCGGTCAGGCCGTCGATCACCGGCGCCTTGCCGTGCTTGGCCTGATAACGCTGGAACGCGGCATAGGCCGCCTCGACGCCGCCAAGGTCGCCGATATTCTCGCCCAGCGTCAGCCCGCCCTTGATGTGGGTGCCCGGGATCGGCTCATATTGGTCATATTGCGCGGAGAGGGCGGCCGTGCGCTTCTTGAACGCCTCCTTTGCCGCCGGCGTCCACCAGTTCTCGAACTTGCCGGTCGGGCCGAACTGGCTCCCCTGGTCGTCGAAGCCATGGCCCATCTCATGGCCGATGATCGCGCCGATTGCGCCGTAATTAACCGCAGGGTCGGCATTCGGATCGAAATAGGGTGGCTGGAGGATCGCCGCCGGGAAGGTGATCTGGTTGGCCAGCGGATTATAATAGGCGTTCACCGTCTGCGGCGTCATGCTCCACAGCGAGCGATCGACCGGCTTGGCGAAGCGCTGCAGCTCGAGCTGGTGCTGGAATTCGCCGGACCGCATGACGTTGCCGAGCAGGTCGTCACGATCGACGGCGAGCGACGAATAGTCGATGAACTTCACCGGATAGCCGATGCGCGGTTCGAACGCGGCGAGCTTGACCAGCGCGGCCTTTTTGGTCGCCGGGTCCATCCAGCTGCTGTTGGTGATCTGCGTCTGATAGGCGCCGCGCAGATTTTCGATCAGCTCGGACATCTCGGCGCGGCTCGAAGCCGGGAAATGCCGCTCGACATAGATCTTACCGACCGCTTCCCCCAACGCGCCATTGACGACCTGGACGCCGCGCTTCCAGCGGTCGCGCTGCTGCTGCACGCCGGCAAGGGTCTTTGAGTAGAAGTCGAAATTCGCCTTGTCGAAGACGGCGGGCAGGAAGGCGGCGTGATCGCTGACGAAGTGGAAGGCCATATAGTCCTTCCAGGTCTGCAGCGGGGTCGCGACCATCAGCTTGCCCATCGCCGTGACGGCGGTGTTGTTGGCCATCAGCACGGTTGGCGAGGAATCGACCCCGGCGGTCTTGAGCAGCAGCGCCCAGTCGAAATCCGGGGCCTTCTTCTTCAGGCCGTCGAGATTTTCCGGATCGTTGAGCTTGGCGATGTCGCGGCTCTGCTCGGGCGACCATTGGTCCTTGGCCATCGCCGTTTCGAGCGCGAAGATCGCATCGGCCTTGGCGCTGGCATCGGGGATGCCGGCCAGTTCCTGCATCTGCTGGATGTAGGCGCGATAGGCCTTGCGGTAGCCGTCATATTTCTCGCCTTCGAGCAGGTAATAGTCGCGCGGCATCCCCAGCCCGCTCTGGCCGGTGGCGGCGGTATAGCGCGTCGGGTCGGCGAGATCGGGAATGATGCCGACATCGATCGGCGAGGCATAGCCGGTGGTCGCGAACAACGTCTGCAAGCCCGTCAGGTCGCTCACGCCAGCGATGCGGGCAAGGTATGGCTTGAGCGGCGCTGTGCCCCGGGCCTCGATGCCGGCGGTGTCCATCCAGCTGGCATAATAGTCGCCGACCTGCTTTCCCGTCGCGCCAAAGGCGGCCGGGTTGGCTGCCATGTCGTCGAGGATCTTGCGGACATTGGCTTCCGCCTCGTCGGTCAGGATATTGCCGTAGCCGACCGAGGCCTTGTCGGCCGGAATATCGGTACGCTTGGCCCAGCTACCGTTGGCGAAGGTCCAGAAATCGTCGCCCGGCTTGACCGTCTTGTCCTCGCCGCTGAGATCGACGCCGAAGGTGCCGTAGCGTGCCTTGGGGGCGGCGGGGTCGGCAGGGTGCGACAGGGCGGCACCGGCCAGCGCGACGGCCGCCACGCCGGCGGCGAGACGAACGGAAGAAGCGAAACGCATCGAGAAATCCTCTACTCAGAAAGTGTATTGCCGTTGCATAGCGGTACTGCGGACACCCCGCAATTGCCCCTTGGGGCTATCCCACCCGGTTAGCGACGAGATCGTCGACGACCGCGGGGTCGGCGAGGGTGCTGGTATCGCCGAGCGAGGAGACATCGCCCTCGGCGATCTTGCGCAGGATGCGGCGCATGATCTTGCCCGAGCGTGTCTTGGGCAGGCCGGGT
>JBAZXI010000033.1:0-54651 GCA_041659925.1 Sphingomonas sp. | reverse complement strand
GTTGGCGACATTGTAGGTAAGACGAACATTTATTCAAGCACGTCCATTGACGCTGCGAAGCAAAACGCTCAAGCTGTTAGTATGAGTTACCAGTCTGAGACCATCGACCGGGCGCCGGCTGCCGAAACCGATATCGGCGATATCGACCAGATTGTCGGATTTCACATCCGCCTGGCGCATGGCGCGGTCTATCGGCACTTCACCGAAACCTTCGCTGATCTCGATCTCACACAAAAGCAGGTCTCGGCGCTGTGGCTGATCGACGATCATCCCGATATCGCCCAGGCGGACATCGGTCGCCGGCTGCAGATGGATCGCGCCACCGTGATGGCGATCATCAATCGGCTCCAGAAGCGCGGGTTCGTCGAACGCGCAGCCTCTACCGGGGATCGGCGACGTCAGCGGCTTCATCTCACCCCGACGGGACACGAGGCCCTGCTCAGGGCCCGCGCGAGCATTCTCGAGCACGAAGCGTGGCTAAAGGCCCGCTTCAACCCGCGGGAACTCGCTCAGTTCGTCAAGCTGTTGCGTCGGATCCACGAGTAACCGGCGCCTGGGCGGTCGCCGGCCTGCTATCAACTACCGACATAAGCCGCGAACCCGTCGAGCCGCGCCGCACCCAGCGTCGCCAGGGACGCCTCCGCCTCCGCTAGGGCGGGTAGCTCGGCCAGATAGAAGTCCGCCGCCGCTGCGAGACGCCGCCCCACCTCATCCTGCCCGGCGAACCGGACCAGCCGCAACGCGATCCACCCGCCGACAGCGAGGCCGCAAAGTTCGAGAAACGCGGTCGCTCCGGCATCGGCCTCACGCACCTCGCTCCGCCACCCGTCGACGGTCCGCATGACCTCCTCCAGGCGGTCGAGCACGGCGGAGACGCTGGCGGATCGGGGATCATCGGCCAGATCGCCGCGCGCCGCCGCCAGGAACAGCGCCAGCCCCTCGCCACGATCCCGCCAGAGCCGACGGTGGACCATGTCGATCGCCTGAATGCCGCTGGTGCCCTCGAAGACAGCGAAGACCCGTGCATCGCGCAGATACCGCTCGACCGGCCATTCCTGGGTGTAACCCGCGCCACCAAGGACCTGCAGCGCGCCACTCGCAACGTCGAACGCCAGCCGGGCCGACAGGTCCTTGGCAAGCGGCAGAAGGAATTGCGCCAGCGCCAGCCACGCGCCGCGATCCGCCTCGGGCGCTCGTTCACCCAGGTCCATCGCCGCCGCGGCGGTCAGCGCCAGGCCGCGCGCCACCTCGACACGCCCCGCCATCCGCAACAGCTGCCGCTGCACATCGGGATGTGCAACGATCGGTACCGGCGCGGCCGTCGGGTCGCCGCCTTGCCGACGCTCCCGGGCATAGCCGAGCGCGGTCGCGAGCGCGGCTTCCGCGACACCGACGCCTTGCGGCGCGCAGGCAAGCCGCATCAACAGCATCATGTGAAACAGGGTTTGCAGACCCCGCCCCTCCTCGCCAATCGGAATGGCGTGCGCACCCTCGAAGCCAAGGGCGCAGGTTGGCGAACCGTGCAGGCCGAGCTTGTCCTCGATCCGCCGCAGCGCGACGCCGTTCGGCGTGCCATCGTCGCCACAATTCGGGACGAGAAACAGGCTGAGGCCACGCACGCCCGGCGCATCTGACGAGCGCGCGATCATGCAATGGCCGATACGCGTGGCGAGATCATGATCGCCATAGCTGATCCAGCATTTCTCGCCGGTGACCCGCCATGATCCATCGTCGCCGCGCATCGCTCGGGTCCGTACACGTCCGACGTCCGAGCCGGCGTCGGGTTCGGAAATGCAGATCGTCGCAGCCCATTCGCCCGACGCGAGCTTTGGCACCCAAGCGGCGCAGGTGGCGGCATCTGCCGCACCGTTCAGCATGGCAGCCGCGGTGCGGTTCGGCGTGGCCAGCATCGTGAACGCGCAGGAAGCGCGATTGAATAGCTCTTCGCACGCCGTGGTCAGCACGAGCGGCAAGCCCTGCCCACCCGACTCCTCCGGAAGCGCGAGGGTCAACCAGCCATCGCCCACAAACCGCGCCCAGGCCTCGCGGTGACCGGGCACACACACCACCCGGCCGTCTTCCACCCGGGCGCCGATCCGATCGAGCGTCACGTCGAGCGGATCGATCACCCCCTCGGCGAAGCGCGCGGCCTGCTCGACGATCGCGTTCCAGGTATCGTGATCCACGCTCTCGGGAGACGCTTCGGCCAAGCGGTCCAGGAACGGCATGATCGACAGATGGCGAAGCAGCGCCTCGGCCTGGCGCGGATAGGACATCAATCCGCCCAGTAGAGGCGCGTCGGATTGTCGACGAGAAGCGCGCGCTGGAGTTCCGCAGTGGGCGCGATCCGCGGAATCATGTCGACCAGCGCGCCATCGTCGGGAATGGCATCCTGCATGTTGGGGTGCGGCCAGTCGGTGCCCCACAGAACGCGCGTGGGATAGTCGGCGACGAGCGGCGCGACGGCGCGCGCAAAGTCATCCCATGGCGCGCCGGCAGGATCGAGCCGATCGGGACAGGTCGCCTTGAAATGGACATCGTCGCGACTGTCGAGCAGCGCACGGAATGCCCGCATATCGTCGCCGTCCGGTCCCTGCCGCACGTCGGGACGCCCCATATGATCGATCACCAACGGAACCGGGATCGCATCGAGGAAGGGACGCAGCTCTTCCAGAATGTCGGCCTCGAAATAGACGACGACATGCCAGCCCGACGGCAGCCGCCCGGCAACGTCGAGGAATTTGTCCTTCGGCGCGTCATCAACGAGGCGCTTGAGGAAATTGAAGCGGATGCCGCGAATACCACCCTCGTGAAGTGCGACGAGTTCGTGGTCCGAAATCGCCGGATCGACCACCGCGACGCCGCGCGCGCGACCGTTCGATCGCGCGATCGCGTCGAGCGTCGCGGCATTGTCGGTGCCATGGCAACTCGCCTGGACGATGACATTGCGCGTGAAGCCCAGCCGGTCGCGCAAGGCGAAGAGCATCTCCGGCCCGGCATCCTGCGGCAGATATTTCGCCTTGGCGCTGAACGGAAAACGATCGGCCGGGCCAAAGACGTGGCAATGCGCGTCGATCGCACCGGCCGGGGGCACAAAGTGTGGGACGGACGGCTCGAGCGTCCAGCTGCGAATTCGCCCTGCGGCATCGATGCTCATGCGAAAACCTTCCCGTCCATCAGCTTGCGCGCGGTGCGCAGCAACGCCGCCGTCTCGACCGCGCCATCAGCATCAGTGGTGAGGACACAGGTCATCTCGCCGGTCGGATGCTCGACCGAGAGGGTCTTGGTGGCACCCTCCGGCACCACCGCCACCTCGGCGGCGGGCGACCCATCGATCAGGCAGGCGGTCGCGACGCTGACCGCGCCGAGCACGCCGATCGTCGCATGCGCGCGGCGCGGGATGAAGCTGCGCACGGTCACGGCACCGCCGTGCTTCGGTGGCGCGACGAGCATCATCTTGGGCACCGATTTGTCGGCGACGTCGCCGAGGTTCATCATCGGCCCGGCCTTCAGCCGGATCGCCTCGATCCGCGCCTTGAGTTCCGTCGCGGCATCGAGCGTCTCGCGATCCTCGTAACCGGTCGCGCCGACATCGGTCGCCTTGAACACGACGCACGGCATGCCGTTGTCGATCAGCGTGCACGACACTCCCTCGATCACGTCGACGGCATTGCCGGTCGGAAGCAGCGCGCCGCATGACGAGCCCGCCGTGTCGCGAAATTCGAGTGGGACCGGCGCAGCCGTACCCGGCACGCCGTCGATCCGCGCGTCGCCGGCATAGGTCACCTTGCCGCCTGGCGTCGCCACTGTCGCGACCGCGATCTGGCCGGTATTTTCCATGAAGATCGCCACCCGCGTCGTCTCGCCCCCGACAGCGACAAGCCCGCGCTCTATCGCGAACGGCCCGACACCGGCGAGCATATTGCCGCAATTCTGGCTGTCGGAGACGATCGCCTGGTCGACGAAGACCTGAAGGAACAGATAGTCGACATCGACTCCGTCGCGCGTCGATCGCGATACGACCGCGACCTTGGAGGTGAGCGGATCGGCGCCACCCATGCCGTCGATCTGGCGTGGGTCGGGCGAGCCCATCACCCGCAGCAACGCAGCGTCGCGGGCTGACGGGTCGCTGGGAAGATCGTCGGCGAGAAAGAATGCGCCCTTCGACGTGCCGCCGCGCATCCACATGCAGCGCATGCCGTCATTCATAACGAAGCCCCAGCGCCTCCAGCTTGCCGCGCATGTCGTAGATGTCGAGGCCCAGTTCGCCCGCCGCCAGCCGGATGCGCTTCGACTCTTCCGCCGCCTCGCGTGCCTGCGCTTTCGCCAGCACGGCGTCGGCGTCGGCGCGGCGCACGACACAGACCCCGTCATCGTCGGCAACGATGACGTCGCCCGCTTCGATCGATGCCCCCGCGCAGACGATCGGCACGTTGACCGAGCCAAGCGTCGCCTTGATCGTGCCTTGTGCGAACACCGCCTTCGACCAGACCGGGAAGCCCATGCGGGTAAGGTCGCGCACATCGCGCACGCCCGCGTCGATGACCAAGCCGCGACAGCCACGCGCCATTGCGGAGGTCGCGAGCAGATCTCCGAAATAGCCATCCTCGCACGGGCTCGTCGGGGCGAGGACGAGGATATCGCCCGCGCCCAATTGCTCTATCGCGACATGGAGCATCCAATTGTCACCCGGCGGTGCGGAAATGGTGACCGCCGAACCGGCGATCCGTGCGCCCGGATAGATTGGTCGCATGTGGCTGGCGAGCAGCCCGATTCGCCCCTGCGCCTCATGGACGGTGGCGACACCCGCAGCGGCGAGGCCATCGATCGTCTCACCCGAAGCGCGCTCGATATTGCGAACGACCCGTCCTGCCATGGCTTGCACTCCTTTTCCGCTTCGCGGCTAGCCCCGCGCACAACGCGCCGCCCAATCCATATTGCGCGCAACACATAAGTTTTTGCTATGTCTACCCGATGGCCACACCCCTGCCCTTCGATCTCAACCTGCGTCATCTCCGGTCGCTTTCGGCGGTCGTCGAGTATGGTACGCTGAGCGCAGCCGCCGCGCGGGTCGGACTCTCGCAACCGGCACTGACGCAGGGATTGTCGAAGCTCGAGCGCCAACTCGGCCGAGTCCTTTTCGACCGCCGCCCCGACGGCCTGTCGCCGACCGAAGCCGGGTTGGTGATGGCAAGCCGTGCCACCGCTGCCTTTGCCTATCTCGGATCGGCAAGTCGCGCCCGTACGGCCGGGCGTGGTTTTTCGCGCCCCGAACAGTTGATGACCGCGACCCAGCTCGAAGCGTTCCTGCACGTCGCCAATGCGGGTAGCTTCGTCGGTGCGGCAACCGACAGCAGCCTGTCGCAACCTGCGCTGCATCGCGCCGTGCGCGACCTAGAGCAAGTCACGGGCGTGCCGCTGGTCGAGCGACGCGGACGCGGTATCGCCCTCACCGCACACGGCCAAAAGATGGCGCGTGGCGTGCGTCTCGCCGAGCGCGAGATCGCTGCGGGAATTGCCGAGCTGTCCGCCGATCCCGCCGGCACTGGCAGGATCGCGATCGGCGCGATGCCGCTGTCACGCGCGCTGGTCCTGCCGCGCGCGCTCGCCGCGTTCACCCGGGCCGCGCCCGGCGTGGCGGTCGACGTCGTCGAGGGATCGTGGCGCGAGCTGATCGATCCCTTGCGCGACGGCGTCCTCGACCTGACAATCGGCGCATTGCGCGACGTCGCCCCTCCGGGGGTCGTCCAACGCGCGCTGTTCGCCGATCGTCTGGCGGTGATCGCACGCGCCGGTCACCCGCTCGCCGGCATCACCACCCCGACCCGCGACGATCTTGCCGCTTTTCCATGGATCGTCGGATCGCGCGAGACTCCGCTCGCCGCGCATTGGCGCCGCCTGTTCGCAGGCGGCGCATTGCCTGTCGCGCCGATTGCCTGCGGGTCGGTGATGGTGATCCGCGGACTGCTGCAAGACACCGACCTGCTGACGCTCCTTTCCCCTGACCAGGTCGCGCTGGAAATCGATTCGGGCTTGCTGACCACGATCGGCCCGCCGCTCGCCGACAGCCTGCGCACGATCGGCCTGACAACGCGCGCCGACTGGCGGCCGACAACCGCGCAGCGGCGCCTCATCGCGCTGATCGAGATGGCATCCACTGGCATGGCAATTCGAGAAAACGAATAGCAACCATCGCTTTCCGATTGGCATCCACGCACGCTCGGCCGGTAGCGCAAGGATCATGGAGAGCAGCATTGCCTTTATCGGGTTTGGCGAGGCGGGAATGGCGTTCGCTGGCGCGAACGCCGGGCACGCGGCGCGCGGCTACGACCGCAAGCTCGATGATCCGACAACCCGCACCGCGAAGCTAGCCGATTTCGCGACATGCGGCGTCGGCGCGTGCGACTCCGCCGAAGAAGCGCTCGCCGGTACGGATATCGTCCTCTCGCTCGTCACTGCTGACCAGGCGCTGGTCGCCGCGAGCGCCGACGCGGCATTCCTGGCCCCTGGCGCGCTGTGGCTCGACATGAATTCGGTCGCGCCGGATACGAAGCGTGCCGCCGCCGAAATCATCTCGCTGCGGGCACGCTACGTCGATGTCGCGGTCATGGCGCCCGTCCATCCCGCCCGACGCGGCGTTCCGTTGCTGGTTTGCGGTCCCCACGCCGGGGCGGGTGCCGCGGCACTCGTCGCGCTCGGCTTCGACAATGTGACCATCGTCTCTGGCGACATCGGCGCAGCTTCCTCGATCAAGATGATCCGATCGGTGATGGTCAAGGGGATCGAGGCGCTGTCGGCCGAATGTGTGCTTGCAGCCGAGGCCGCCGGTGTGCGCGAGGCGGTGATCGCCTCGCTCGATGCGAGCTGGCCCGGCGCCGATTGGGCGCGGCGCTTCGACTACAACCTTGACCGCATGATGGTTCACGGCCTGCGCCGCGCCGCCGAAATGGAGGAGGTCGTCAAGACGCTCGACGCGCTCGGCACCGGGGCTGCGATGACACGCGGCACCGTAGCGCGACAGCGCGAGATCGGCGCACGCCACCTGACACCCGCCAAGGGGCTCGACGGCAAGCTCGCCGTGCTTGCCGCTTCCGCGCATGAGACCGCCGCTGCAGGGGAGCACGCCGCATGATCATCGATTGCCACGGCCATTACACAACCGCGCCGGCGGCCCACAACGACTGGCGCGAGGCGCAGAAGGCGGCCTTCAAGGCCGGAACCATGCCCGCGCCCTACCCGACAATCTCCGACGACGAGATCCGGGAGACGCTGGAGGCGAACCAGCTCCGCCTGCTGCGCGAGCGTGGGGCCGACATGACGATTTTCAGCCCGCGCGCCTCGGCGATGGCCCCGCATGTCGGCGACGAGGGTGTCGCGACGGCTTGGGCACGGGCCAACAATGATCTGATCAAGCGCTGCGTCGATCTTTACCCGGATATCTTTGCCGGCGTGTGCATGCTGCCGCAAAATCCCAAGGCGGATATGGCGGGTTCGATCGCGGAACTGCGGCGTTGTGTCGAAGAACTTGGCTTCATCGGCTGCAATCTCAATCCCGATCCGGGCGGCGGGCATTTCACGTCGCCGCCACTGACCGATCGTTTCTGGTATCCATTCTACGAGGCGATGGTCGATCTGGACGTCCCGGCGATGATCCACGTGTCGGGGTCGTGCAATCCCGGCCTCCATGCGACCGGCGCATATTACATCGCCGCCGACACGATCGCCTTCATGCAGTTGATCGAAGGCGACCTGTTCGCCGATTTCCCCAGCCTGCGCTTCATCATCCCGCATGGCGGCGGCGCGGTGCCCTATCATTGGGGTCGCTATCGCGGCCTGGCCGACATGCTCAAAAAGCCGGCGCTGGACGGTCATGTCATGAACAACGTGTATTTCGACACCTGCGTCTATCACCAACCCGGCATCGACCTGCTCGCCGACGTAATCGACACCAAGAACATCCTCTTCGGCAGCGAGATGGTCGGTGCGGTGCGCGGCATCGACCCGACGACCGGGCAATATTTCGACGACACCAAGCGTTATGTCGACGCGCTCCCGATCAGCGTCGAGCAACGCCATGCGATCTACGAAGGCAATGCACGCCGGGTCTTTCCCCGGCTCGATGCCAAGTTGAAGGAGAGAGGCAAGTGACCGGCCCCCGCGACATCCACCAATATCTGGCAGAGTTCGAAGACATCCCGGGCACCCGGGTCTTCACCGCGAAGCGCGCGCGCCAGGGCTATCATCTCAACCAGTTCGCGATGAGCCTGATGAAGGAAGAGAATCGCCAGCGCTTCCGCGCCGACGAAAGCGCCTATCTCGACGAATGGAAGCTGACGCCCGAGCAGAAGGACGCGCTGCTGAAGCGCGACTATAACCGGCTGCTCGACCTCGGCGGCAACGTCTATTTCCTCGCCAAGGTCTTCTCCACCGACGGGCAGAGCTTCGCCCAGGCGGTGTCGACGATGACCGACATGAATTTCGCGGACTACACCAAGATGATGGTCGCGGGTGGGCGTTCCCCCGAGGGCCAACGCTCGATCAAAGAGGGCCGATAGACATGGCACGCATCACTGCCGGCGTGGCATCCAGCCACGTACCGCTGCTCGGGGTCGCCGCTGACACCGGCAAGGACGGAGACGATTATTTCCGACCCATTTTCGCCGGGTACGACTGGACCCGCGAATGGGAAAAGACGGAAAAGCCCGATGTCGTGATCCTGGTCTATAACGACCACGCCTCGGCGTTCGACATGAAGATCATCCCGACCTTCGCAATCGGCTGCGCCGAGCGCTACAAGCCCGCCGACGAAGGCTGGGGCCCGCGTCAGGTGCCCGACGTCGAGGGCCATCCCGATCTCGCATGGCACATCGCGCAGAGCCTGATCCTCGACGAATTCGACATGACGATCATCAACGAGATGGACGTCGACCACGGCCTCACCGTCCCGCTGACGATGATGTACGGCAAGCCCGAAGCATGGCCGACGAAGGTCATCCCCCTGGCGGTCAACGTGGTTACCTATCCGCCGCCGTCGGGCAACCGCTGCTGGGCGCTCGGTGAAGCAATCGCACGCGCCGTGGCGAGCTTCGAGGAGGATCTGAATGTTCAGGTCTGGGGCACCGGCGGCATGAGCCACCAGCTCCAGGGACCCCGCGCCGGCCTGATCAATCGGCAGTGGGACAATATGTTCCTCGACGGACTGATCGGTGATGACGACCGTCTGCGTCGCATCCCGCATATCGAATATCTTCGCGAGACCGGCTCCGAAGGCATCGAAATGGTGATGTGGCTGATCATGCGCGGCGCAATGGGCAAGCGCACCCGCGCGCTGCATCGCCACTATCATGTGCCGTGCAGCAACACCGCGATCGGCCATCTCGTGCTCCGCCCCGACAATGGCGAGGGGTACGACATGACCGGCAGCGATGCGGATCGCTTGCTCGCGGCCGAATGATGCCCCCATCCGTCAACCTCACCCGGCTCCGCTGCGAGGCGGAGCGGATCAAGCGACAGGACATCCCATCATGACTCTGCGTATCGCGCTGGCAGGCGCCGGCGCTTTCGGCGAAAAGCATCTCGACGGCCTGAAGAAAATCGACGGTGTCGAGGTGACCAGCCTGGTCGGTCGCCGGCTCGAGCCAACCCGGGCGGTCGCCGCGAAATATGGCATCGCCCATGCTTGTACCGACCTTGCCGAAAGCCTCGTGCGCGATGACGTCGACGCGGTCATCCTGTGCACGCCGACGCAAATGCACGCCGCCCAGGCGCTGCAATGCCTGGACGCGGGCAAGCACGTCCAGGTCGAGATTCCACTGGCCGACAGCCTGGCGGATGCCGAGGCCGTGCTCGCGAAGCAGCGCGAAACGGGATTGGTCGCGATGGTCGGCCACACGCGGCGGTTCAACCCGAGCCACCAATATCTGCACCGCAAGTTCGCCAGCGGCGAAGCGAGCGTCCAGCAGATGGATGTCCAGACCTATTTCTTTCGCCGCAAGAACATGAATGCGAAGGGTGAAGCGCGGAGCTGGACCGATCACCTGCTTTGGCACCACGCGGCGCACACCGTCGATCTGTTCGCCTATCAGGCCGGGCCGATCATTGCGGCGAATGCGCTGCAAGGCCCGATCCATCCCGAACTCGGCATCGCGATGGACATGTCGATCCAGCTGAAGGCGGAGAGTGGCGCGATCTGCACGCTCAGCCTGTCCTTCAATAACGATGGGCCACTCGGCACCTTCTTCCGCTACATCTGCGACAACGGCACCTGGATCGCGCGCTACGACGATCTGGTGACGGGCAAGGAAGAGCCGGTCGACCTGACCGGCGTCGCGGTGTCGAATAACGGCATCGAGTTGCAGGACCGCGAATTCGTCGCGGCGATCCTCGAAGGGCGCGAGCCGAACAGTTCGGTCGCGCAGGTGCTGCCTTGCTACCGCGTACTCGATCGACTTGAAAAACAGCTCTCCGCATGAAGACGCAGGTGGCGATTGTCGGCAGCGGCCCCTCCGGGTTGCTGCTCGGCCATCTTTTGCGCGCCGCGGGGATCGACTGCGTGATCGTCGAAAGGCAATCCCGCGCGCATGTGGAAAGCCGGATCCGCGCCGGCGTCCTGGAGACGGTAACGACCGATCTGCTCCGCCAGTTGGGAATCGCCGACAGACTCGACAGCGAGGGACTGCTCGAGGCCGGGTTCAATCTCGCGACCGATGATCAAGTCATCCGCGTCGATATCGCAAAGCTGACCGGCCGGCATGTTACCGTCTATGGCCAGACCGAACTGACGCGGGACCTGATCGATGCCGCGCCCGGCCGCGGGCTCGATATCGTGTTTGAAGCGGCCGATGTGGCAATCCACGAGATCGACAGCGACGCCCCGTTCGCAACGTGGACGAAGGACGGTGTGCCGCAGCGGGCGGATTGCGCGTTCGTCGCGGGCTGCGACGGCTTCCATGGCCCGTCGCGACGTGCGATCGGACCGGGCCCCGAGTTCGAACGCGCCTATCCGTTCGGCTGGCTCGGGATCCTGGCCGATGTGCAGCCCTGCCACGACGAATTGATCTACGCCAATACGCGTGACGGTTTTGCCCTGGCATCGATGCGCTCCACTACGCGCAGCCGCTATTATATCCAGGTGCCGGTCGACGCCCAACTGTCGGACTGGCCCGAAGAGCGCCTGTGGGACGAACTCGACCGCCGCTTTGCGCCCCTCGCGGCGCGACCGGTAGTGCGCGGCCCCGCGCTCGAAATGTCGATTGCGCCACTGCGCTCCTATGTCTTCGAAACGATGCGCCGTGGGCGACTGTTTCTCGCTGGAGACGCGGCGCACATCGTGCCGCCGACCGGCGCGAAGGGCCTCAACCTCGCAGCGTCCGACGTCGCTTACCTTGCCGAAGCGTTGATCGCCGCGCTTTCGCGCCGCGACGCTTCGGGGATCGACGGCTATCAAGCACGTGCGCTCGCACGGATCTGGAAAGCCGAACGGTTCAGCTGGTACCTGACCAAGCTGATGCACCGCTTCCCCGAGGACGGCACCTTCGAGCACCGGATGCAGGTCGCCGAGATCGACTATGTCGCAAGCTCGCTCGCCATGCAGACCGCGATCGCGGAGAATTATGTCGGCCTGCCACTGTAAGCGCGCGGCATTGCCCGAGGACCGCGCGCTCCCTGCATCCTATTATCCTATTTTGCTCCATCGAAGCGTAGCTTGACCCCGGCCAGGGCGAACGCCGCCACCAGCGACCCCAGCCCCAACGCCATCGCGACC
The DNA here is from genome assembly GCA_041659925.1 of Sphingomonas sp. Taxonomy (GTDB): domain Bacteria; phylum Pseudomonadota; class Alphaproteobacteria; order Sphingomonadales; family Sphingomonadaceae; genus Sphingomonas. The sequence continues at coordinate 42,887 of JBAZXI010000033.1, read as the reverse complement.
CCGGCGAGCGGCAAGCCGGCCGCAAACAGATATCCCGCCAGGATCGGCGACAAGGCCGCGCCGCCGCGCCCGATACCAATTGCGAAACCGGTACCCGTTGCCCGCACGTGCGTTGGAAAGGCGCGCGCGAAGATCGTGTAGAGGCCAACGACCGCGCTGTTGGTGAACAGCCCCGAAGCGCATGCGAGCGCCGCCAGCCCGCCCAGCGAGCGAACACCGGCAGCACCGAACAGGGCGACCATGATCGAGGACATTGCGAGCATCGCGATCGTCATGGGCTTTATCGCAAAGCGCTGAGCGAACAGACCGAAGATCGCGCCGCCGACCGCACCGCCGACATTCGCCCAGACCAGCACGCTCGCCGCCTGCGCTGCGGGGAAGCCGATATCCACGACGATCTTGGGGACCCATTTGAGAATGAAATAGAAGCTCACGATGTGCGCGAAATAGGCCAGCGTCACGAGTAACGTCGTGCCACGAAGCCCGGGTCGCAGGATATCGACGATCGACCCGCGATCTTCCTCCGGCGTCGACACCGGAAGCGCGTCCACCGGACCATGTCCCATCCGCGCGAGCGTCCGATTGACGCGGGCCAGCGCCCCCACCGGGCGCCTGGCGATCAGGAACTGTACCGGCTCGGGGACGAAGAACCAGACGAGCGGAATGAAACAGGCCGTGACGATCGCGCCGAATTCGAACACCAGGCGCCAGTCCCCGCCCTTCAGCAGAACCGAAGACACCGATCCGCCGATCACGGCGCCGATCGGATAACCGATCACCATGATCGCCAGCGCCACATTGCGGCGACGGAGATTCGCGAACTCCGCGGCGGCCGCGTTGATCGCGGCGAGCATGCCGCCGATCCCGAGCCCGGTCAGCACCCGCCAGATCGAAAGCGCTGGAATGCTGCGGGCGGTCGTCACCATGAACATGCCGAACACCATCACGACGAGGCACCCGAGGATGGTCCGCCGGCGCCCGATCCGGTCGGCAACGCCGCCAAGCAACACCGAGCCCAGCGCCATGCCGATCAACTCCATCGACAGGACCACGCCGAGCGCGGCGCGATTGATGCCCCATTCGGTGGCGATGCCAGGGGCGGCGAAACTGATCGACAACACGTCGAAGCCATCGAGTGCGTTGAGGCCGACGGTAATGGCGATGGCGGCGATCTGCAGCCGGCTCATCGCCGACTCATCGACGATGGTGCGTGGATCGCGGCTCACGGGCGCGACCGATCAACAAACAGCGACATCAATTCGCCTCCTGCCCGGCAAAGAGCGCGCCGAACCGCGGATGCGCGAAATGCATCGGCACATCCTGCCGGTGCGGCCAGGTCTGGCGAATGTTCGCCGCGGGCAATATCACGTCGGGCCCGGTCGGGTCGTCGGGATAGAGCACCGCCGCCGGTTGAAGATGCGCGACAGTGTGGGCCAACCCGGTCTCATAGTCGCCCTGCCACTGCATCATATAGTCGAGCCGCTTGATCTTCCACACGCCGTCCTCACGGACATAGTCGTTTTCGTAGATGCCGGCCTCCCAGAATTGCTGCGGCATGAAATCTGGCTTCTGGTCGATGACGCTGTCGTGCCACCCGCCCAGCAACATACCGCGGAACCGGCCCTTGGCCGTCTGCCGATCAGGCGCGATCGTGATGATATCCTGCATCTGGAAATGATCGAGCACCAGACCGTCGACAGGTCCGGGGCGACCCTGCGTAAACCGCCCCGCGATCCAGTCGCCATAGAGACGTTTGACGCCGGCATGGCCGTGATATTCGCCCGACAGAAACACAACGACACCGTCACGCGCGAACAATTCCGCGACATCGTCCGGCCGGTTGAAATCGATGTAATAGCCATAGGCCCAGTGAAGCCGGCGAATCGCGTTGAGGTCTTCAAGCTCGCCGACTCGCCTTTCCACCGCGTCGAGGCGCGCCGCGACCGTCGAATCCATTTCTGGCACCATCCGAGCTCCCGTTATATTTGTATGCGAGACTAACGGATAATCGAAGGATGGCGAGAGGAAATTTCATGTCCTGGAACGGCAAGGTCGCGTTCATCACCGGTGGAGTCTCGGGTATCGGCTTCGGGATCGCGCGCGCCTTTGCGCAGGCCGGGATGCGTCTCGCATTATCGTATCGCGACGAGACACACCGCGCCGAGGCGGCACGCTGGTTCGCCGAGTCCGGATACGAGCCCCCGCTTCTCCTGAAGCTCGACGTGACCGATCGCGCGCGCTTCGCCGAGGTCGCGGAAGAGATCGACGCCCATTTCGGGAGGCTCGACATTCTCGTCAACAATGCCGGGGTCAGCGTCTTCGGACCATCGGACGAAGCGAGTCACGCCGACTACGACTGGATCATGGGGGTGAACTTCGGCGGGGTGGCCAATGGGCTCGTCGCACTGTTGCCGCTCGTCAAACGCGGTGGTGCTGGCGGCCATGTCGTCAACGTCGCTTCGATGGCCGCCTATCTCTCCGGACCGCAGGCCGGCATCTACACCGCAAGCAAATTCGCGGTTCGCGGGCTGACCGAATCGCTGCGCTACAATCTCGCCCAGCACGGGATCGGCTGTTCGCTGATGTGCCCGGGTCTGACCCGGACCAATGCCTGGGACAGCGCGCTGAAGCGCCCCGCGAACTTCGCGAGTTCGGGCTTCGCCCCGGTCGATCGTGCCGAACTCGAAACCTTCGGCGCGGCTTTCCTTGTCGGCATGGACCCGCTCGAGGTGGGCGAGAAGACGCTCGCCGGCATGACACGCAACGATGCGGTGATCTTCACCCACCCGGAGTTCGCCGAGGACTTCCGCGAGATATACGAAGCGAGTGTCGCGGCGTTGCCGGACGAGCCGGTGCCGGAAGGACGGCTCGAGATCGAGCGCTTGCGGCGCGATGCCGCCCATGCCGCGGCGGCGGGCCAGGCAATCGGCCTCGCCGACCTGACCTAGAACCAATAGGCGATCGCACGCATCTCGATCGACGCGCGAGGCGGGACGTCTGCCGGGCAATCCGGATCGTCAAAAGCGACGTGCGGCACCGAATGGGCCCGCGCCGGATCACTGTCGTTGGTCTTGAACATGATCACCTCGTCGCGGCCCAGATCGCGAAACCAGTGCCACCGATGCGTCGGGGAATGGGCGACGACCAGTCCCTCGAACGACCAGACGTCCTCACCGTCGCGGTCGAAGATCGCATCCGCCGGCAGCAGGTCGCTGCGGTTCACGCTGCGCGCGTCACACAAGGCGAGAGGTACATCCTGTGGTGCGGCGGAAAGTGCGCGCCAGATATTGTAATGCGCCGCCCGACGCGCGGGCGCCCGCCCCTCGGGGAGCGATCGCGTGGAAAACTGCGCCGCGGTCGTATCCGAAACATCGACGTGCGCGAATCGTGCCGGGCGTGAATTGTCGAGCGCACCGGACAGCGACGAACGTTCGGCGAATCGCAGCACGCCGGCACCGGTGACGACCACCGCGTCCGCACCGGTGATGTCGCGAACGAGCGTTACGATTTCGCCCGGGTGGACCCGTGCGACCTCACCCGCATCCGCGAAATCGGTCACCGCGCTCCGGTGCGACACCAAGGCGAAGCCCTCGCGATCGAGCGACGTTTGAAGCGCTCTCGATTCGCTTATCGTCATGGGCATCGGCGCGAGCATGACGGTGTCGCGGCTGGAATCATTGGCAAAATAGCGCATGCGGCCCGGCTCCCGCGCCACATAATTGATCATCGCCCGCATTGCGCTCGCCCCCTCTGCCGATCCTCCTCGCCAATGCTGCGCAGCATTTTCGCAACATGCAAATGAAACGGGACGACCGGAGCGACCAAGGCAGGCAGTGCTTATAGTGGTAGTTTTGCTACTTCTTGTCCGCCCCTTTTTCGTATGTCTTACTGACATCCAGCCGGCACTGGCCGGTTCGAATGAAGCCACGATCCATCAAAGGACGGGCTTACTGGTTTTCACGGGGAGGAGCTTAAATGCACCACTTAGTCCATACACGCAGGCTCACGCGCCTGCTTGCGTCTGCCTCGGTTTCGAGCCTGTTGCTCGCGACACCGGCACTGGCGCAAAGTCAGTCGTCGCCTCCGGCCACGACACCGGCCGATCAGGCGTCGCCCGCCAACGCGGATGCGAACGACCAATCGACCACCCAGGACATCATCGTCACGGCGCAGTTCCGACAGGAGCGACTGCAGGATACGCCGATCTCGATCACCGCGGTAAATGCCGCGGAGCTCGAGGCAAAGAACCAGACCGATCTCGCGCAGGTCGCCGACACGGCGCCGAACGTGTCGCTCAAGCCGCAAGGTGCCTCGTTCGGCCCGTCGATCGTCGCCTCGATCCGCGGCGTCGGCCAGAACGACTTCAACCCGGCCTATGAACCCGGTGTCGGCATCTACATCGACGATGTCTATTACCCGCAATTGACCGGTGCGGTGTTCGACCTGCTCGATCTCGACCGCGTCGAAATCTTGCGCGGCCCGCAAGGCACGCTCGCCGGGCGCAACTCGGAAGGCGGCTCGATCAAGCTCTATTCCAAGAAGCCGACCGGCGAGAATGGCGGCTTCATCGAAGCCAGCTACGGCTCACGCCACATGATCGGTTTGCGCGCCGCCGCCGACTTCAAGCTTACCGACAATCTGTTCGGCCGCGTTTCGGGCGTCTTCAAGCAGCAGGACGGCTTCGTCGACCGGCTCGATTATGGCTGCGCCAATCCCGGAAGCGGTGTCGCCTCGACCCGGTCGCCGGGTGACTGCCGGATCAGCCGGCTGGGCGGCGTCGGCTATCAGGCGATCCGCGGCATGCTCCGCTGGCAGCCGACCGATGCACTCGAGGTCAACCTGATTGGCGACTATACGCATGACGAGCACACGATCGCCGGCGAGGTATTGCTCGCAACCTCGACGATCAACTCACCCAACGTAAACGCGGCGCCCGGCGTCACCTATGACAACCGCTTCGTCTGCGGCGCCTATTGCAACTACATCACGACCGGCCAGCCGGCCGGAACCTGGGTACCTCCCATTCCCGTCGACCCGTACAACGCGGCCGGCACGCCACTCGCCGCGACGTCGGGCACCGATCGCAGCCTGTACAACGGCTGGGGCGTGTCGGGGCAGATCAACTATCAACTCAACGACGCGATCGCGATCACGTCGATCACGGGCTATCGGTCATTCGACACGAGGTTCGATTCCGACGACGATCTTTCGCCGGCAAGTGTCGGCTTCGGCGAGAACCACCTGACCAACTGGAGCGTCAGCGAGGAACTGCGCGCCAATGTGAAGATCGCGTCGACGCTCAACCTCACGCTGGGAGGTTATTACTTCAAGCAAAAATCGGTCTACGATTCGCTCCAGGACATCCGTTACGTCCCGGTCTATCCGCTCCAGTTCCGTCAGCCCGATCCGACGTCGGCCGACGCCAAGGCGGTGTTTGCACACCTCTCCTGGCAACCGGTGACCGGCCTGACGTTGAGCGGTGGCCTCCGCTATACCGACGAATCGAAGCAGCAGACCTATTATCGCCTGAATCTCGACGGTACGGTCAACCACTTCCTCGACCCGATCGGCGCGGTCTATGGCGTCGGCTATTCGGGACCCGACACGCAAAACCTGTTCGGCGGCGGCACGGTCACCGCTCTGTCCGGCCTGACCGCGCGGTACAAGGCGCAACGCGTCGACTATCGCGCGGCAGTGGATTACCGCTTCTCCCCGGAATTGCTCGTCTACGCGTCCTTCTCGACGGGCTTCAAGGGCGGCGGCAGCAACCCGCGTCCGTTCAATACGAGCCAGGTCATCGCGTTCGCACCTGAGCAGCTGAACGCCTATGAAGTCGGCTTCAAGACCGACCTTTTCGATCGCAAGCTGCGCTTCAACGTGTCCGCGTTCCTCAACAAGTACAAGGACATCCAGATCCCGGTCAGCACGTGCCCGGGTGCACCGTGCGCCGCGCGCCTCAACGCCGGTGCAGGGACGATCAAGGGCTTCGAAGCCGAACTGACCGCTTTCCCGGTTCGTGGGCTCTCGATCGACGCATCGCTCAGCTACCTGGCATTCAGCTATGACCCCAACAGCCTGAATCCGTCGGCGACGTACCCGACAAATCCGGGCGGCATCTTGCCGAACGATCCCCCGACCGTGCCGCCTTGGAAGGCGACAATCGGCGCCCAGTACAAGATCGATCTCGGCGGTGCCGGCAGCCTTACGCCACGCTTCGACGTCAACTATCAGGACAAGCAATATACCGGCCCGACCGTGATCAGCGGGACCCGTTTCCTCAATTTCATCCCGTCCTACACATTGGCGAACGCGCGTCTGACCTGGACCAACGCGGATCAGAATCTCGATATCTCGTTCGCGGCAAGCAACCTGTTCAACAAATATTATCTGCTGACCATCTTCGATCTGCGCGGCGCGGGTGCCGGTTTCCGCAAGGGCCGGCCGGGCACGCCGCAGGAGTTCTCGGTCACGGTCAAAAAGAAGTTCTGATTGTCCAATCTCCCCGGGCGATCGATCGGGGCGGCCTTCGCCGGCCGCCCCATTTTGCCCGCCCCGAGCACGCCCGCAGACCGTGCCGGGATATGTATTCAACTGATGTAAACTGGCCGCAGAGCCGGGAGCCCAGAGGCGACACCCCCGTATGACCGCCGCAGCCGACCGTGTTACCCTTTATCATTGGGAGCCCAACGCCAATTCCGGCAAACCGATGCTCACCCTGCTCGAGAAGGGCGTCACCTTCGACAGCCACTATCTCGACCTGCTCAACTTCGATCAGCACAAGCCCGACTATCTCGCGATCAATCCGCTCGGGACAATCCCGGCGATGACGCACGGCGGCAAGGTGCTGACCGAATCCACCGCGATCATGGAATATGTCGACGAGGCCTTTGACGGCCCGCGCCTGATGCCCGATGACCCGGTCGATCGCTGGCGGGTACGCTGGTGGATGAAGTTCATGGACCAATGGCTCGCGCCGAGCTTTTCGATGATCGGCTGGAGCGTGTTCGTCGGGCCTTCGGTACGACAACGCGACCCGGCGGAACTCGACGCGGCAATCGAACGAATTCCGATGCCCGAGCGCCGCGTCGCCTGGCGCAAGGCGATCAGCGGTGCGTTCTCGGCCGAGGAAATGGCCGAATCGCAGCGTCGGGTCGCACTTGGCATCGGCCTGCTCGAAGAGGCGCTCGGCAAACGCGAGTGGCTCGCCTCGCCCAGCTACAGCCTGGCCGACATCAACGGTTTCAACCTCGGCTATGCGCTGCCGCTGTCGCAACCGCATTTGTCGAACGACAAGCTCACCCCGAACATCATGCGCTGGCTGCGCGCGATCTATGCCCGTCCCGCGACCCGCGCGTGCTGGGCGATGGGCCGTACCGACATGGCGAAACGGGTGACGATCCTGGAAAGCGAACCGGCATGACATCGATCCTGTTCCACGGCGAACCGAACGGCCCGTCGCTCTCGGTGCTTGCGGCAGCGTTCGAGAAGCGGGTCGATCTGACGCTCGAGCGGATCGATCTCGCCGCCGGCGAGCGCCACAGCGGCGCTGTCCCCCGCGCGATGGAGGTCGACCAGTCGATCGAGGGGGAAGGCCCGGTACTCGTCGTCGACGGCATCCCGATGGCCGACAGCGTATTCATCGCCTGCTATCTCGACGATGTCGGCAGCGGTGCGGCGCTGCGGCCCGGCGATCCCTATGCACGGTGGCAAATGATGGCGTGGTGCCGATATGTGATCGAGCGCATTGCCCCGGCCGCCGCCTATCTCGGCTTGCAGGCTTCTCCGCCAACGGCAGTTCCCGCCGGGATCGTCAGCATCGACCTGGCGGATCGCTGGCGCGACGCGGTCGAAGGGCGTTTCGATCAGGACAAGCTGGACGATTGCCGCAAAAAGATCGCGCAGGGCGTCGACAAGGTCGAGGCGCAACTGGCCGACGGACGCGCCTGGATCATGGATGATTTCAGCATCGCCGACCTCGAAAGCTATGCGTGGCTGGCCGGTATGCCGCGTCTGGTGCCGGAGGCCTTCGCGTCTCGCCCGCGAACGTCGGCATGGCTCGACCGCGTGAAGGCTCGACCATCGGTTGCGTGGGCATTGTCGCTCGCGACGGATTCCGCGCCCGAAACGGCCTGGGCGCCCGGCCCTGAAATCAACCGCTGGGGCTGAAATGCGCGCAATCGACTATTTCGACCGGGGACACGACCTTGACCCCGACCGCACCGCGCTGGTCGATGTGGCGAGTGGAGAACGGCTGACCTTCGCGGAGGTCAAGGCGCGTACCGAGCGCATTGCGATGGCGATGTTTGCCGCAGGCTTTACCGCGCAGCAGCCGGTGGCGCTCTACGGTCCCAACAGCGCGGCGATCATGGTCGCGCTGTTCGCGATCTGGCGCGCCAATGGCCAATGGGTGCCGGTCAACACGCGCAATGCGATCGAGGCGAATGCGGCATACCTTTCCTATGTCCGCTGCGGCTGGATATTCTATCATTCGAGCATGGCTGAAGACGTCACCGCGTTGCGTGCACGCACCGCAACGCTGACCAACTTCGTTTGCCTCGACCGACCGATGGGCGATGACCCCTCGCTCGACCAGTTCATGGCCAATGCGACGGTGGAACCGTTGCCCGATTTCTCCGATCCATTTGGCGCGCCCGATGGCGTTGTCGGCCTTTTCCCGACCGGTGGGACAACGGGGCCGTCAAAGGGGGTCGTCGTAACGAACCTTGGCTGGGGCACGATGCTCGAGACGCTGGGCGCCGCGGTCGGCGGCGGTGTCGAAGAACCGATATCGCTCGTCGTCGCGCCGGTCACGCACGCCGCCGGTCCGGTGGCACTCGGAACGCTGGCGCTCGGTGCGACACAGGTAATCCTGCCCGGCTTCGAAGCGGACATGGTGTTGCGGGCGATCGCGGCGCACCGCGTAACCCACATGTATCTGCCACCCACCGCTCTTTACGGCTTGCTCGGGTCTCCCGAACTCGGACTGCAGGATCTCTCGTCGCTCCGCTATTTCCTCCTGGTTGGGTCCCCGGTGTCGCCCGAGAAGCTCCGCCAGGCGGTGGATGTCTTCGGCCCCTGCATGTGTCAGGCTTATGGCCAGGTCGAATCACCGATGATCACGACGTGGCTATCGCCCGAGGTGGTCGCGGCGGCGGCGCGCGGCGAACATCCCGAGCGATTGGCGAGTTGCGGTCGCGCAACGCAATCGGTCCAGATCGGCATCATGGACGATGAAGGGAACCTGCTGTCAGACGGCGAGCGCGGCGAAATCGTCGTGCGCGGCGTGCTGGTGTCGAAGGAATATTTCGAGATGCCCGAAGCGACGGCGGAGGCGCGTCTGTTCGGCTGGCACCATACCGGCGACGTCGCCTATCGCGACGCCCATGGCTACATCTATATCGTCGATCGCAAGAAGGACATGGTCGTCACAGGCGGCTTCAACGTCTTCACCGCGGAGGTCGAAGCCGCGATAACGGAACTGCCCGAAGTGCGCGAATGCGCGGTGATCGGGATCCCGCACGAAAAATGGGGGGAGGCTGTCCATGCGATCGTCGTCGCCGAAGCAATCGGGATTGACGCGATCATCGCCCATGCGAAAGTGCGGTTGGGCAGCGTCAAGGCACCGAAAAGCGTCACCTTTGTCGATGCGATTCCCCGGACGCCGGCGGGAAAAATGGACAAGAACGCGCTGCGCGCCGACTATTGGCGTGGTGACCGGCTGGTGAATTGAGCAGGCGCGGAACGAGAGGATGAGACGGATGAGGCGATCAACGGCGCGGCCGAGTGGCGCACTGCTGACGGGAGCGATCCTGGCGTTCGCGCTGGGTGCCTGTCATGCCGCCAAGGCGCCCGAGACCGCCGCCCCGAAACTGGCGTCGAGCGGCGTGACCGACGCGTTGATTGCCACTCCCGAGAGCGGCGAGTGGCTTAGCTACGGTCGCGACTATGACGAACAGCGCTTTTCACCACTGACCCAGATCAGCACCGATAGCATCGGGCAACTTGGTCTTGCGTGGTCCGCCGACCTTGAAACCGCACGCGGGCAGGAAGCGACGCCGCTCATGCACGATGGCACGCTCTACGTCTCGACCGCGTGGAGCATGGTCAAGGCATATGACGCGGCCACGGGTAAGCCCAAATGGTCGTACGATCCGAAGGTACCCCGCGACACCCTGGCGCGCGCATGCTGCGACGCCGTCAACCGCGGCGTGGCGCTCTATGGCGACAAGCTCTATGTCGGCACGCTGGACGGACGGCTGGTGGCGCTGGATCAGGCAACCGGACGGGTCATCTGGGAAAAGGTCGTTGTCCCCAATCAATCCGACTATTCGATCACCGGGGCTCCCCGCATCGTCAAGGGGCGCGTGCTGATCGGCAGCGGCGGCGCGGAATACAAGGCGCGGGGATATCTCGCTGCGTTCGATGCGGAAACCGGCGCCGAGGCCTGGCGTTTCCACACCGTTCCCGGGAATCCGGCGGACGGCTTCGAGAGCAAAGCCATGGAGGCCGCCGCCAAGACCTGGAGCGGTGAGTGGTGGAAGCTGGGCGGCGGCGGCACCGTCTGGGATTCGATCACCTACGACCCGCAACTCAATCTGGTCTTCTTTGGCACCGGCAATGCCGAGCCATGGAATCCGGCGCCGATGGGGCGGACCGGCGACAACCTCTACACGTCGTCAATCGTTGCTGTGAACGCCGATACCGGCGCCTATGTGTGGCATTTTCAGGAAACGCCGGAGGATCGCTGGGACTTCGACAGCGATGCCCAGATCACCGTCGCCAACCTTTCCATCAACGGTCAGCAGCGTCGGGTTCTGCTCCATGCACCCAAAAACGGCATGTTCTACGTGATCGATGCGAAGAGCGGCCAATTCATCTCGGCCAAGCCGTTCGTCCCGGTCAACTGGGCGACCTCATTCGACTCGAGAACGGGTCGCCCAACAATCAACCCGGCAGCGCGATACGAGAAGGGCACGACACCGTTCATCGGCCTGCCTGGCGCCGGGGGTGCACATAGCTGGCAGTCTATGAGCTTCAACCCGAAGACCGGGCTGGTATATCTTCCCGCCAATATTGCCGGATTTCCCTATGCAGCGGCCAAGGGCTGGAAGCCGTCCGACATCGGCTTCCAGACAGCGCTCGATGGTGCGGCAACCGCGATGCCGGCCAATGCCGCCGTGCAGGCGGGCGCAATGAAGGCGACGACAGGTGCGCTGATCGCCTGGGACCCGGTCGCCGGAAAGGCGCGCTGGACGGTGCCGCAGGTCGGCCCATGGAACGGCGGCACGTTGACCACGGCCGGCAACCTCGTCTTCCAGGGGAATGCACAGGGGCAATTCGTCGCCTATAGTGCGGACAAGGGTGACCGGCTTTGGTCATTCCCGGCGCAGACCGGGATCATCGCGGCGCCAATGACCTATGCGATCGGTGGGCAGCAATATGTCGCTGTCCTTGCTGGTTGGGGCGGAGTCTGGGATGTCGCTACCGGCGTTCTGGCGCGCAAATCGGGGGCGACCCGCAACATCAGCCGACTGCTCGTCTTCAAACTCGGTGCAAAGGGGGCCCTGCCCCCCACCCCGCCGATGGCAAAGCTCGTTCTCGATCCGCCGGCCCTTGAGGGAACGCCGCAACAAGTGGCGCACGGCGGGCAGCTCTACGGCCGCTATTGCAACGTTTGCCACGGTGACGCCGCGGTGGCGGGCGGACTCAACCCCGATCTTCGGCATTCGAGCACACTCAACACCGCGGAGGCGATCCGCTCGGTCGTGATCGACGGGGCGCTGCACGAAAACGGCATGGTCTCGTTCAGGTCGGCGCTTTCCCCTGATGATGCCGAAGCGATCCGGCAGTATCTCATCAGCCGGGCCAACGAGGACAAGGCGCTTGAGCGTCGCGCCCCGACAGCACCCCGCTAAGCGCAAACAGGAATTTTCAGATGCCCATCGATCTCTCCAAAATCGCCGCGATTGACGTCCACGTCCATGCCGAGGTGTCGTGCCACGACCCCGAGGACCCGGTCATGGCGAAGTTCTTCGATGCCGCGTCCACCTACTTCAAGGCGGATCGCAAGCGCCCGACGATGCCGGAGACGATCGCCTATTATCGCGAGCGCAACATCGCCTTTTGCCTGTTCACCGTGGATGCCGAATGCGGGATGGGTACGAAGCGAGTCAGCAACTACGAGGTTGCCGAGATCGCCGCGGAGCATGACGATATCGTCATCCCCTTCGCCTCGATCGACCCGCACAAGGGCAAGCTAGGTGCGCGCGAAGCGCGTGACCTGATCGAGAATTACGGAGTCAGGGGCTTCAAGTTCCACGGCATCGCGCAAGACGCGCACCCGGCCGACCGGATGGCCTATCCGATCTACGAGGTGATCGCCGAACACAAGCTTCCGGCGATTTTTCACACCGGCCATTCGGGCATGGGGACGGGCATGCCTGGCGGCGGCGGGCTACGCCTCAAATACGGCCAGCCGATCCTGATCGACGATGTTGCGGTCGACTTCCCCGACATGAAGTTCATTCTGGCACATCCGAGCTGGCCATGGACCGACGAGAGCCTGTCGATGGCGCTCCACAAGGATAACGTCTTTATCGACCTGTCGGGATGGTCGCCGAAATACTTCCCGAAACAGGTGATCCAATACGCCAACACCCAGCTGAAGCATAAGATGATGTTCGGCTCCGACTGGCCGCTGATCCGGCCCGAAAAATGGATCGACGCAGCGAAGGAAGCTGGCTTCCGCGACGACGTGCTGCCGCTGATCATGAAGGACAATGCGGTGCGCGTGCTGGGTCTGGGATGACCGGTTTCGCTGGTCGCCATGTCGTCGTGACCGGCGCCTCGTCGGGAATCGGCCGGGCGACCACGATCCTGCTTGCCGCGCGCGGCGCGAAGGTTTCGCTGGTCGCGCGACGCGCGGAAGCGATCGAGGCAGTACGCGACGCGGCCGGCGGCGAGACATTTGCTGCACCCGCCGACGTCTCGGACCGTGCAGCATTATCGGCCGCACTCACCGCGGCGGAAGCGGCGCTGGGCCCGATCGACGGGCTGTTCGCCAATGCCGGCACCGGCGGACAGTTCGCCCCGTTCACAGACTATGACGAGGCGGTCTTCGAAGCGGTCCTGCGGACCAACCTGCTCGCGCCCTTCTGGGCGATGAAACACGTCTTACCGGGTATGATCGCACGGCGACGGGGTACGATCCTCGTGACCGGCAGTCTCGCCAGCGAACGCGGCATGGCGCACAATCCGGGCTATGTCGCCTCCAAGCACGGCGTGCTCGGTCTCGTCCGTGCCGCCGCGATCGAGGCCGCGCCGCATGGTGTCCGCGCGAACTGCATCGTGCCGGGCTTCATCGAAACCGAAATGCTCGCGAACCTCGGCGACGGCGCGCTCGCCGCGATGAACGCGCGCACGCCGCAGGGACGCACCGGACGGGCGGAGGAAGTGGCGGAGGTCGCCGCATTCCTGCTGTCCGATGCGGCAAGCCACGTCACCGGCCAATCATGGGCGGTGGATGGCGGCATCCTCAATACCCTCACTGTCTAGGATCAAGCCATGGCGCTCACTTACTATCACGCCGAGCCGCTCGCCAATTCATTGAAGTCGATGGTGCCGTTGTTCGAGAAGGAGCTCGCGTTCGAGAGCGTGTACGTCAATCTGCACAATTTCGAGCAGCATGAGCCGTGGTTCGTCGCGATCAACCCGGAAGGGCAGGTCCCGGTGCTCGATCACGACGGTTTCATCGTCACGCACACCACCGTGATCAATGAGTATCTCGAGGACGCCTTTCCCGGTGCCACACCGCTTCGCCCCAACACGCCGCAAGGCAACGCGCGAATGCGCTACTGGAACAAGTTCGTCGACGAGCATGTCATGAACCACGTTTCGATGCACGGCTGGCACCGGATGGTCGGGATCATCGCGCGCAAGATCGAGACCGGCGACTTCGAGGAGATGATGGCGCGAATCCCGTTGCCCGACCAGCGCGCGAAATGGAAAGCGGCGCGATCCGGTTTCTCGGAAGAGCAACTCGCCAACGCCACCGCAAAAATCGACTATGCGCTCGACAAGGTCGAGACGCAGCTGGGGGAGACACCGTGGCTTGCAGGCGAAAGCTACACCCTCGCCGATATCAATTTCTATTCGCACTGCGGCATGATGGTCGAACGGATGTTCCCCGAACTGGCCGTGGCAGCGCGCTTCCCCCGGCTTGTCGAATGGCGCGATCGGGTTACCGCGCGGCCGGCGATGCAGCGTGCGCTTGCCATGCCCGACCATACCGAGCCCGGCCTTCGCACATGGTCCGGCCACGTGCGCTAAGCGCTAGAGCGGGCTGCGTTTCGACGGAAACGCAGCCCGCTCCAGATCCCCTGTGGTCGCGTGCTTGATCGCGAATAGCCGGATTCCACCTATTCGCAGCACGCTCTATGCCGCGAAAAAATTGAGCTCGAGCAGCACACCATCGGGATCGGTGACGAAGACCTGCCGCAACCCGACGGATGGCACCTCGTTGCAACCATAGTCGAGCCCCATCGCAGCCAGCCGCGCCATCACCACGTCGCGGCCAACGCAGCGAAACGCGATATGGTGGAGCGCGCCGGTCGGGCCGGGTGACATATCGCGATCCATCAACCGCGGCGCGTCACGACTGTTGAGGTGCAGCACGGCGCGCCCGCCGATGTCGTACATCCACCGGGCGGTCGCGTGCGTCAGCGGCGATGGCGCGGGGCGGGCTTCGAGCCCGAGCAATTCACGGTAAAAAATCTCCGCGCGATCGAGATCTTCCGTCACGATGTTGACGTGGTCGAGCGCTTCCACCGTCATGCGATCATCTCCCCTACACCGCGATGGTCGTCGCGCCGAAACGGACGCCCCATGAAATTCGTTTGCGTCGCATACAACTTATTCTATGAAGAGCCCATTGGCTTTTGCTCACCACCGGGAAACGGTGGTGAGGCTCACAAGGGAGATGATCGATGTCAAGCAATCTCGAATCGGTGCTGAATGCGGCGGGCAACCCCGTCGAAATGCTGCGAAATTCGCAGCTCGGCGCCTATGTGTATCCGGTCGTGGCGCCCGAATTTCACAACTGGCGAAACGAACAATGGGCCTGGCAGCATAGCGCGGTTCTGTTCGACCAGTCGCACCACATGGTCGACCTCTTCATCCGCGGCGCGGACGCGCTGAAGCTCCTTACCGACACGATGATCAACTCGCCAAAGGGCTGGAGTGTCAACAAGGCCAAGCAATATGTGCCGACGACGCCCTATGGCCATGTCATCGGCGACGGCATCATTTTCTGGCTGGCCGAGCAGGAGTTCGTCTATGTCGGCCGCGCGCCCGCGGCAAACTGGCTTATGTTCCAGGCCGAAACCGGTGGCTATAACGTCGAGATCGTCAAGGACGATCGCAGCCCGTCGCGCCCGATGGGCAAGCCGGTGAAGCGCATCAACTGGCGCTTCCAGATCCAGGGCCCGAACGCCTGGTCGATCATCGAGAAGCTTCATGGCGGACCACTCGAGCAACTCAAATTCTTCAACATGAGCGAGATGAACATCGCCGGTCGCAAGGTGCGCACCCTGCGTCACGGCATGTCCGGCGCGCCAGGGCTTGAGATCTGGGGCCCGTACGAGGAGCAGGAGGAGATCCGCGCGGCCATTCTGGAAGCGGGCAAGGAATTCGGCATCGTACCGTGCGGGAGCCGCGCCTACCCGTCGAACACGCTGGAATCGGGTTGGATCCCCTCCCCGCTCCCCGCCATCTACACCGGCGAAAAACTGAAGGCGTATCGTGAGTGGCTGGGTGCCGACAGCTATGAGGCGACCGGCTCGATCGGCGGCAGCTTCGTTTCCGAGAAGATCGAGGATTATTATCTCAACCCGTGGGAACTGGGATACGGCCCGTTCGTGAAATTCGATCACGACTTCCACGGTCGCGAGGCATTGGAATCTATCGATCCCGCCGTGCAGCGCAAAAAGGTCACGCTCGCCTGGAACCCCGAGGACATGGCGAAGATTTTCGCTTCGTTGTTCGACCCCGATGGCGACCAGTACAAGTTCTTCGATCTGCCGCTCGCAAATTACGCCTCGTCCAACTACGACGCGGTGAAGGATGCATCGGGCAAGACGGTCGGCGTCTCGATGTTCACCGGCTACAGCTTCAACGAGAAGAGCGCGCTCAGCCTCGCGACGATCGATCCGTCGATCGAGGTCGGCAGCGAGGTAAAGGTACTGTGGGGCGAACCCAATGGCGGCACGCGCAAGACGACCGTCGAGCCGCACAAGCAGCTCGAGGTTCGTGCGATCGTGAGCTCGATCCCCTACTCGCGCGTCGCGCGCGAAACCTATCAGGAAGGCTGGCGCACCACCCAGCCCGCATGACATGACGCGACCGGGCGGCCTGCCGCCGCCCGGTTCGTCACCGCCGGCAACATATCGCGACCAACATGACCGATTATGTCCTCGTTCATGGCGCCTGGGGGAACGGACGGGCTTATGACGGGCTGGCGGCCGAACTGCGCGCGGCAGGACACAAGGTTGTCGTCGCCGCATTGACCGGCCTGGGCAGCCGCGCGGACGAACTTTCTCCCGCGATCGACCTTTCGCGTCATGTCGCTGACGTGATCGAGCAGATCGACGCGGCGGGATTCGATCGCTTCGTCCTCGCCGGGCATAGCTATGGCGGGGTGGTGGTGACCGGCGTCGCGACCCGGCTCGGCGCGCGGGTCGACGCGCTGGTCTATATCGATGCGTTCCTGCCTGCCGACGGCCAGTCGCTATGGGACATCACCGGCGACTTCGAGCACCGCCACTATATCGACGCACAACGCGACACGCCGGGCCTTGTCGGCCCACTGCCCGGTGTTACGGGCGTGGGCGTCGGTCGCCATCCGTTGCTGACGCTGATCGAACCGGTGCGCTTCACCGGGGAGGAAGCGAAGGTGCGAAAGCGCGTCTACATCTTCGCCGAGAGCTGGCAGCCGACACCGTTTGCAGGTTTCCACGCGACGGTCGCGGCGGACCCCGCCTGGGAGGTCCACCGCGCCAATGCCAGCCACAATGTGATGGCCGACCAGCCCGAACAGTTGCTCGCCATCCTGTTGGCGCAAGCCGAATAATCCCACCGTGCCGAAGGGCTGGCTCAGCCCTCCACCGACTCCTTCTTCTGCCCGCCCGGCACGCCATGGGCAGCCCGGGCCTCATATTCCGGATCATCCTCGGGCTTTGCGAGCGCGGTCATCACGCGTTGGTGGATTTCCTCCAGCGTGCCGCGGAACTCGGGATAAGGCAGAATGTAAAGCTGGTCGTTCTCCACGCCCTTGACGACGTAGCGGGCGAGCGTCTCCGGCTCCATCCCGACCGAAATGACGCGTTTTAGGTGGGCGAACACCTCAGGGTCGGCGCCGTAATAGCCGGTATCCTGCAGATGTGCCGGCCGGGTCAGCACCGCTTCATGAATGTTGGTGTTGACCGCACCGGGGCACAGCATCGAAACGCCGATATTATGCTCGGCCAGGTCCAGCGCGAGACATTCGGAAAGTCCCCGGATCGCCATCTTCGACGTGCAGTATATTCCCGTCCCCTTCAGCGCGACAAAGGCCGACATCGACGCGGTGTTGACGATATGCCCGCCATTGCCGCGCGCGATCATGCGGGGAACAAAGGTCTGGATGCCATTGATCACGCCGCCAAGGTTGACGCTCAACTGCCAGTCCCAATCGTCATAGGTCGCATTCTGCAACGGCCCGAAGATCGACACCCCCGCCGTGTTGAACAGCAACTCGACAGGTCCCAGTTTCGCCTCCACCGCGTCGGCCGCGGCCGCATAGGCAGCTCGATCGGTGATATCGAGCTTCACCGCCATCACCTCGTGATCGGTGCCGGCGAAATAGGCCATCGCCTCGTCGAGATGGTCCTGGCGGATGTCGGCTATGGCGACCTTGCAGCCGGCCTCGGCGAAGACCTTGGCCTGGCCAAGCGCGACACCGGACCCGCCACCGGTAATGAAGGCAGTGCGCCCTGCGACCTTCGTCATGCCACCGTCTCCGGCAGTTTGACGGGGTTGGCAGTTCGCCGCGCCAGCTGATCCTCGAATTCCTTGTTGCGCAGCAAAAAGCCTATCGCCTCGGCACGTTCGTGGTTGATCGGTTCGTCGGGCATCGAGGCGAGGATCGCATCGAAGCGCGTGCGCATCCCCGCGGCGAATTCGGGATGCGTCAGGATGTAGAGATCGTTGGCGCGAATGCCCGCAAGCACGCGCTCACCCACTTCGTCGGCCGACATCCAGAGCGGCGAGATGGGGCGCGTCCCCAGTTCTTCCTCGCGCGCACGATAGCCGCTGTCATTCTTGAATTCGTCGGGGCGAAGCTCGCCGGACATCGCGATGTTGCTCTGCACCGGCCCCGGCATGAAGGCGGAAACGCCGATATTCTCGACCGCCAATTCGCCGCGGATCGCCTCCGACAAGCCGAGCACCGCCGCCTTCGCCGCAGTGTAGGTTGCCGAAAAGGAGATCGGGACAAGCGCCGACTGCGACGAGGTCGTCACGATCTGCCCGCCTTCGCCATGCGCCTTGATGCGCGGCAGGATCGTCACGAGGCCGTTGATCACGCCGCCGAAATTGACGCCCATCGCCCAGTCCCAGTCGTCGTAGCGCGCATCGATCACCGGACCCATGATCCCGACACCGGCATTGCCGATCAGCAGGTGAATCTTGCCGAAGCGCGCTTCCGCCTGATCCGCGGCACGTTCGAAACCCGCGCGATCGGTCACGTCGAGTTGCACCGTCTCGACCCGCTCGTCCGCACCGAGCGACGCCTTTGCCTCGGCCAATGCACTCTCGCGAATATCGGCGATCACCACATTGGCACCGGCATTGACGAGCGCGCGGGCGATGCCCAGCCCGATACCATTCGCGCCACCGGTGATGAACGCGGTCTTGCCAGTCACGTCCGCCATCGGCGTCGCGCGCATTGCAGCCTCTTGGGCCATTGTCATCCTCTCCCTTATTATTGGTAGGTGTCGTTTAGTGTTTGAGGCCGAGCAGCTCGCGTGTCTCATCGACGCTGGCGACGTCACCGCCCAGCCGATCGATCAGGTCGACGCCCCAGCGCACCAGATCCGCATTGTCGACCGCCTGTTGGCCGCGACGCAGGAAGATCGTGTCCTCGAACCCAACCCGGACATTGCCGCCGAGCAGCACCGCTTGCGCCGCCATCGGAAAGGAATGGCGACTGACGCCAAACCCGGTCCAGCGTGCGCCGCGCGGCAGCTGGTTCTTGGCGTACATCATCGCTTCGGTGGTCGCCGGCAGGCCGTATTTGGTACCGAGCACAAAGGAATAGGGCGCGTTCGCGGGGAGCGCGCCCTTCGCCATCAGATCGTCGGCGAACACGAAATCGCCCGCTTCGAAGCATTCGATCTCGGGCATCACACCGGCATCCTGGATCATATGCCCCATCCGGGTGATCATCGGGTCGAGATTGATCGCGACCCCGCCCCATAATTGCATCGTACAAATATCCACCGTGCACATGTCGGGCTTGAGATCGAGAATGTGTTCGAGCCGACGCTCGGCGGTGAACATCAGCGTGCCAGGGCCAGCGACTGCCGGGTCTTCCTCGCTCTGCATCCATGTGCAGCCGGGGCCGGTGGTGACGTTCAGGATGACCGCATCGTTCTTCGCGCGAATCATGCCGACGACCTCGCGATAGTCGTCCAGCGCCTGGCTGGGCACGCCCGTTTCGCGATCGCGGACATGCAGGTGAATGATCGCGGCCCCCGCTTCCGCCGCCGCAAGCGCCTCCGCCGCGACATGCTCGGGCCTGAACGGAAAGTTGGGGTGATTGGGGACCGGCGAGCTGCCCGTAACGGCACAAGTGATAAAGACCTTGTCGGCCACGCATACTCTCCTATGCCGGGCGGCACTTCCGCTCGCGCTTCGCGATCGGGAGTCGCAGAACCCGTCCAATCGGACTAGACGGTTCGCTGTGCCATCATTGGGAGTAACTGGATAAGTCATGGCGCGTAGCGAAGAACTCTCCCGCTTCCTCAAGTCGGTGCGGGCGCGCCTGTCACCGGCCGATGTCGGCCTGCCGGTTGGCGAGCGCCGGCGAACCAAAGGGCTGCGCCGCGAAGAGGTCGCCGCGCTCGCCGGCATGAGCGTCACCTGGTACACCTGGTTCGAGCAGGGGCGCGACGTCCAGCTCTCGGTGCCGATGATCGAGCGCCTGGGCCGAACGCTACGGCTCGACGCCAACGAGCGCGAATTCCTGTTCGCGCTGGCGCAGCATCGGCCGCCGCCGCTCGAGACGCAGACCGACGAGGACATCCGTCCGGCAACCCAGCACATGATGGACAGCCTCTCGATTCCCGCGCTCGTGATCATCGAGGACTGGACCGTGATCGGCTGGAACCCGCTCGTCACGCGCGCCTTTCGCGACTATGGCCCACTCCCTCGCGGCGAACGAAACCTGTTCAAGATCCTGATGCTTGATGATCGCTATCGCACCGACACCGAGCATTTTCGTGAGATGGCCCACCGTCTCGTCGCTCGCTTCAAGTGGGACTATAGCCGCACGTCGAAGCCGGAGATCTTCGACGAGATCATCGCCGAGATGATGGAAAAATCCGAGCTGTTTCGCGAGTGCTGGAAAGAATCCGAGATCCTTCCCTATTTCGAGCACGTCAACACCGCGCTGATGCCCGAAGTGGGCGATATCGGCTTCTGGCACTCCTCCTATGTGGTGGAAGGCGCGCCGGGCCAACGCCTGCTACTGTTCGCACCACTCGACGCGGCGAGCGCCGACCATCTCGCGCAATTGGCGGAGAAAGTGCGCTAGCGGCGGTCACGTCAATGCGGTGCCGATCTGGTGGCCACTCACCTCTGCTCCGGCATCGCGCGGCAACCGCGCGAACCCCGGCTGCTGATCGGCGGGAACATCGCCGAGACGAGCAGACAAGCCGTAATGCCGCCCCCAAGATCGACCGGTGCAACCTCAAAATCGCGCGCCATGTGCGGCAGCGCGGTCGAGATTACCGTCCCTTCGAGGATGCCGATGAACATCACGACCGCCACGACGATCGCGATTCGACGTAGCGCCGACGGCGCGTCGGGATGCGCGTTCAGGACGCCAGCGCCGCAGGCCTGTGACGACCGAGGATCAGGTCGCTCGCCCGTTCCGCGATCATGATCGTCGCCGCATTGGTATTGCCAGAGACGATCCGCGGCATGATCGACGCGTCCACGACGCGCAGCCGCTCGACACCGTTCACGCGCAATTCGGGATCGACCACCGCCGCCGGGTCCCTGCCCATGCGGCAGGTGCCGACGACATGGTACAGCGTCGATCCCGCCATCCGGGCATAGCCGAGCATCGCTTCATCGCTATCGCCGAAGGGATCGCCGTCAGTTGCGAGATAGGGCGTGATCGCCGGTTGCGACATGACCTTGCGGATTAGCTTGACCTGCGCGACCGCGACCTGCTGGTCGATCGGATCGGACAGATAATTGGGCACGATCGTCGGGTAAATGGCGGGGTTGCTCGATCTGATGTGGATCTGCCCGCGCGATTCCGGGCGCACCTGGCACGGCGTGCACGTTACACCCGGCGTGCGTTCGAGGTCGAACGCCTGCTGTTCGTTCTGTTTCTGAAGGTCGACCGACGCCGCCATCAGGTGCAGCTGCACGTCGGGACTGGCAAGCTCGGGCCGCGTCCGGGTGAAGGCGACGACGTGCGCAACCGCGTAGCTTAGCAGGCCCTTGCGGGTCAGTGCATATTTGGCGACTTCGCGGGCCAGGTTCCAGCCATGCGCCATCTGGTTGACGGTGCGATGCCCCGGCTTCACCGGCCATTGCGCGCCGATCATATAATGATCCTGCATATTCTCGCCGACGCCGGGCGCTTCATGCAATTGCGCGATGCCATGGTCGGAGAGGACGGCACCCCGGCCGATGCCCGACAATTCGAGCAGTTTCGGCGATTCGACCGCACCGGCCGCCAAAATGACCTCGGCATGAGCGCGAGCGCGAACGAGGCGGCCATGCTGTTCGAACGCGACTCCGACCGCCGTCTTGCCTTCGAACAGGATGCGGTGGGTCAGCGCGCGCGTCTCCACCCGCAGATTACCGCGCCCTTCGACCGGATGGAGATAACCGACCGCCGTCGAGCAGCGACGGCCGTTCCGGGTGGTCAGCTGGAACCAGCTGACACCCTCCTGATCACGCGCGTTGAGATCGGGCGAATAGGGGATGCCTGCCTCGACACAGGCATCGAGCAGCGCCTGGCTGACCGCGTTGCGCTCGGGGAAATCCGCCGTGTTGAGCGGCCCGCCGCTGCCATGCGTGTCGCAGGCGCCGCGTTCCTGATTTTGCGCGCGGCGGAAGTAGGGCAGCACGTCATCATAGGACCAGCCCTGGCACCCCATCTGCCGCCATCCGTCATAATCTTCCACCTGGCCGCGAACATAGAGAAGGCCATTGATCGACGAGGAACCGCCGAGCACCTTGCCCTTGGGCCATTTGTGAACACGTCCATCGGTTCCGGCATCGGGCTCGGTCTCGTACAGCCAGTTGACCTTCGGGTCGTTCAGCGTCTTGCCGAAGCCGATCGGAGTGTGGATCATCATGTTCGAGAGGAACTGTCTCGGTTCCCGGAACGGCCGATCGTCGCCGCCCGCCTCGAGCAGGAGCACGCGATTACCGGGGTCGGCCGAAAGCCGGTTGGCGAGCACACAGCCCGCGCTGCCCGCGCCGACGACGATATAGTCGGCCTCGATATCGTACGAAACGCTCACGAAAAATCTCCCGCTAACCGACAGTCAGTTGCTGAAAAAGGCGATCGCGCGGAACTCGTAGCTCTCGCGTGTATGTGCGTCCGGCCGACTGGTATCGTGGAAGGCGGTGTGCGGCGCACGCCACGCCCGGCCATGATCGCTGTCGTGGAACTTGATGAAGATCACCTCGTCGGCGGTCATGTCGGGGAAATACCACCAGCGATGCGCGGGATTGTGGTGGAAGATCGTCGCGGCGGCCATGTTCTCCTCGCCCTCGATCGGCGCGAACAGCGCATCGCCCTCCGGGATCTCGTCGACATCGATCTTGACGTTGGCGACCGCATCTTCCTCGCCGACGCTGCCGAACTCGCACAACGCCAGTGGCCAGTCCTGTGGCGGCGGAGAGAAGGTACGCCACAGGCTGAAGGCGATGAAGCGCCTGAAGCCCGGCCCGCCCGGCGCCGCCTTGTCGTAGAGCGCACGTGCGATCCGGTTCGCGGTCGCCGTGTTAAAATCGACATGGGCCTCGGCCGCAGGTGGCTGGATACCCGAGCCCGAGATTATCGGCGATCGCAGCTGCCCACCCATCGGCACGACGAGATCGCAACCGGTCAGTGCGCGGGCGATGCCGGCGACCTCGCCCGGATAGGCCCTCACTGCCGCCGGGTCGCGGAAATCGGCAACCGCGCTCGGTTGGCGCGACAGGCAGAAGCCATGCTCGTCGAGCGTGAAGGGCATTGGCGCGAGGCGCGCGTTGCGGATCGTGACGGGATAGGATTGGTAGACACCGGTGTTAACCTCGCGGCCCGGCGCCCAGAAGCGGCGGTTGATCCGCGAGGTCGGGATCAGATAATCGATCGTCGTCTCGATCGCCTCGGGTGCCCGGCTGGGCTGCACGATGGTCGCGATGGTCATCCTTGTCTTTCGAAAAGCGCCCGCACCGCATCCGGCACACGTTCGGCACGCAGGCCGGCGGGGCGGTCGGGCGCCGGTACGGTCCACACGCGCTTCTCGGTACATTCGACGCAGCTTTGCCCGTCGCGCGAGAGCCGGTGCTGGATGGTGAAGCTGCTGTTGCCGAAATCGGGCGCGGCGGTTTCGACCAGCACCACGTCGCCATAACTGCACGCCGCCAGGAAACGCGCCGACACGTCGACCATCGGATACCCCGCGACATTCATTGCCGCGAGCATGTCGCGCTTCCTCGGCAGCCCCGCCGCCTCGAACAGCAGCACGGTGCTTTCGCCGAAAATGTCGAGATAACGCGGCGCATAGACGATCCCCGCAGGGTCGCATTGGCCCCATTCGATGCGGACGTTGCGCTTGAAGAAGGGAGTCACGGCGCGTCAGGCCAGGATATTCTTGCCCTGGGCGACGGTCTTTTCCGCCATCTCCTCGGCCCTGGACGGTTCAGGGACGAGCAGCCCGCGCTGGACGGCTGGTCGCGCGCCGATCTCGTCATACCAGCGCAGCAGGTGATCGAAGCCGTCCATCGGCACCTGCGCCCATTCATGGCCGCGCACCCAGGGGAAGCAGGCGATGTCGGCGATCGAATAGTCGCCGGCGAGATACCGGTTGTCGGCGAGCCGCCGGTCCATCACCTCGAACAGCCGCCGGCTCTCGCGCACATAGCGGTCGATCACCTTGGGCAGCTTTTCGTCGAAATAGCGATTGAAGACGGTCGCCTGCCCCATCATCGGGCCGAGCCCCGACATCTGCCACATCAGCCACTGGATCACCCGGCTGCGCCCATGGACGTCCCTGGGCAGGAAGCGGCCGAACTTCTCGGCGAGGTAGATCATGATCGCGCCGGATTCGAAGATCGCGAAATCGCCGTCGTCATGATCGATCAGCGTCGGAATGCGCCCATTGGGGTTGAGCGCGACGTACCAATCTTCCTTCTGGACGCGATTGGTCAGCGAGATCGGCGTCACCTTGTACGGCACGCCCAGTTCCTCAAGCAGGATCGCGACCTTCCAGCCATTCGGGGTCTCGGACGTCAACAGTTCGAGCATCTTCAGCCTCTCCCAGCAGCCCGCGCACCTTGGCGGTGGTCCGGCGAGGCCTCGATCGGGCAAAGTCGCCGCGCGGGCAAGACGAGTGCCGGCGCTATCATTGCGAGTGACAGGCTGGGCTTTCGGCACCGTTAGTCCGGATGATAGTATAGCCAGACGACTTGTGGTTGCCCTCCCCGACCGTCACGAACCGCGTCAAACGGAGAGGAAAATCCCGATGTTGACCCTGTACAGCTTTGGCCCGGCAGCCAATTCGCTGAAGCCGCTGCTCGCGCTCTATGAAAAGGAGCTCGATTTCACCCCGCGCTTCGTCGATCCGACACGGTTCGAACATCACGAGGATTGGTTCAAGAAGATCAACCCGCGTGGTCAGGTACCCGCGCTCGACCATGACGGGCACATCATCACCGAATCCACCGTGATCTGCGAATATCTCGAGGACGCGTTCCCCGACGCGCCGAAGCTCAGGCCCACCGATCCGGTGGCCATCGCCGAAATGCGCGTCTGGACGAAATGGGTCGACGAATATTTCTGCTGGTGCGTCTCGACGATCGGTTGGGAGCGCATGATCGGCCCGATGGCGCGCAAGCTTTCCGACGAAGCCTTCGAGGAACAGGTAAAGCGCATTCCGGTACCCGAGCAGCAGGCCAAATGGCGCAATGCCCGCGCCGGCTTCCCGCAGGAAACGCTCGACGAGGAAATGCGCAAGATCCGCGTCTCGGTCGCGAAGCTCGAAGCGCGGCTGGCGGAAAGTCCCTGGCTCGCCGGTGACAGCTACACGCTGGCCGATATCTGCAACTTCGCCATCGCCAACGGCATGCAGTTCGGCTTCGCCGATGTCGTGAACAAGGAGGCGACGCCGCACCTCGTCGCATGGATCGAGCGGATCAACGCCCGCCCCGCAGCACAGGCGATGTTCGCGAAATCGAAAAGCGAGATGCCGGCACGCGAACCGGCCCCGGCGGCCTGAAGGACGCACCGGATGGCACAGGACAATCGCATCACCCTTTACGATCTCCAGCTCGCCTCGGGCTGCACGATCAGCCCGTTCGTGTGGCGCACCAGATATGCGCTCGCGCACAAGGGCTTTGACGTGGAGCTCGTCCCCGGAGGCTTCACGGGTATCATGGAGCGCACCGGCGGGCGTTCCGAGCGGCTGCCCGCGATCGTCGACGATGGGAAATGGGTGCTCGATAGCTGGCTGATCGCGGAATATCTCGACGCAACCTATCCCGATCGGCCGATGCTGTTCGAAGGCCCGAGCATGAAGGTGCTCACCAAATTCATCGACGGCTGGCTGTGGCGTACCGCGATCTCGCCATGGTTCTCCTGCTACATCCTCGACTATCACGATCTGTCGTTGCCGCAGGACCATGACTATGTCCGCACGACGCGCGAGCAGTGGTTCCTCGGCGGGCGGACGCTGGAGCAATCGCAGGCCGGCCGCGAGGATCGGCTGCCGCTCGTCCCGCCCTTGCTGGAGCCACTGCGCCAATTGCTGCGCGAGACGCCGTGGCTTGGCGGGGATACGCCCAACTATGCCGACTTCACCGCACTCGCGGTTTTCCTGTGGGTCGCATCGGTCGCGAAGACACCTCCGCTTACCGAAGACGACCCGCTGCGCGACTGGCTCGACCGCGGATTCGACCTATATGGTGGCCTTGGTCGCCACCCCGGCATGCACAGCCTGTTCGGACTGAAGTTGCGTGAGGGCGATCCCGCGCCGTTCGTAAAGGATGGCGGAGGCGCCGCGCCGGCACCGGTCAATCGCGGCGCCGGAACGGTCCCGCCGCCGCAACGGGCGGCGGCTCGCTAGGACATGGAGAGCGCGACGATGCGATGGAGCGAAGAGCCGGCCGCGGGCAAGCTGCGAATGTATCACATTCCCGGCTGCCCCTTTTCAGAGCGGGTCGAATTGTTGCTCGATCTCAAGGGGCTGTCGGCCATCATGGCGGATCACGAGATCGACATCTCGAAGCCGCGTCCGGAATGGCTGCTGCGAAAGACGCGCGGCACCACCGCCCTGCCCGCGCTCGAACTCGAGAATGGCGAAACCTTGAAGGAAAGCATGGTCATCATGCGCTATTTCGAGGATCGCTTTCCCGAGCGCCCGGTGGCCCGACGCGACCCCTATGAACATGCCGTCGAAGCGATGCTCTGCGCGACTGACGGCGCCTTCACCGGCGCGGGTTATCGCATGATCCTCAACCGCGATCCGGCGAAGCGGGAGGAGATGAAAGCCGAGGTCGATGCGCAATATGCCCGTCTCGACGACTTCCTGCGCTACTACGCGCCAACCCGCGATTTCCTGTTCGATGAATTCGGCTGGGCCGAGGTCGCCTTCACGCCGATGTTCAAGCGGTTGTGGTTTCTCGACTATTACGAGGCTTACCAGATCCCCCAGCATCTCACCCGCGTGCTGCGCTGGCGCGAAGCCTGCGTGTCGCACCCGCTCGCCGAGCGGCATCATGGCTATCGCGAATTGATGACGCTCTATTACGATTACGCGCAGGGCGGCGGAAACGGGAAAATTCCGGAAGGACGCACCATATCCAGTTTCACGCTCGACCCGCCATGGAACACGCGTCCGCTACCGCCGCGCGACAAATGGGGCGCCCCCGCAACCGACGCGGACCTGGGCCTGATCCCCGCCTGACTTTTCCCCGAGAGGACGATCACATGAAAAACTACACGCAAAACTATATTGACGGGCACTGGGTCGACAGCAAGGGCGGCCACAAGCACCAGGTCGTCAATCCGGCGACGCAAGGCGTCGCGTCGGAAATCGTCCTCGGCACCGCCGCCGACGTCGATGACGCGGTGGTCGCCGCACGTCGCGCGTTCGAAACCTTCTCGCAGACGACCAAGGAAGAGCGTGTGGCGCTGCTTCAGCGTATCATGGAAGAATATGGCAAGCGCGTTCCCGACATTGCCGAAGCGATCGCTACCGAAATGGGCTGCCCGATCTCGATGGCAAAGACCGCGCAGGCGGGCTCGGGCATGGGCCACCTCGGCAACGCGGTGAAGGCGCTCCAGGAATACAACTTCCGCGAGAAGATTGGCGACAACACCGTCGTCCGCGAACCAATTGGCGTCGTTGCGCTGATCACGCCGTGGAACTGGCCGATGAACCAGATCGTGGCGAAGGTCGGCCCGGCGCTCGCCGCAGGATGCACGATGATCCTGAAGCCCTCGGAAGAAGCCCCAACCTCGGCAGCGATCTTTGCCGAGGTGATGGACGCCGCCGGCGTGCCTGCCGGCGTGTTCAATCTCGTCCAGGGCGACGGCGCCGTCGTCGGCACCGCGCTCGCCAAGCATCCCGGCATCGATATGGTAAGTTTCACCGGATCGACCCGCGCCGGAATCATGGTCGCGAAGAACGCCGCCGACACGGTCAAGCGGGTCGCGCAGGAGCTCGGCGGCAAATCCCCCAACATCATTCTGGAGGGGACTCCGCTCGACAAGGCGCTACCCGGCGGCGTCGGCGGCGTCCTGCTCAATTCCGGCCAGAGCTGCGTCGCGCCGACGCGGATGCTCGTCCACCGTTCGCAGCATGACGAGGCCGCGAAAATGGTCGGCGCGATGTTCGCCGCCAAGGCCGTCGGCGACCCATTGACCGAGGGCGACCATATCGGCCCCGTGGTCAACGAGAGCCAGTGGAACCGCATCCAGGGCCTGATCCAGAAGGGCATCGACGAGGGCGCCACGCTCGTCACCGGCGGCACCGGCCGCCCCGAGGGCATGGACACCGGCTTCTACGTCAAGCCGACCGTATTCTCGAACGTGACCCCCGACATGACGATCGCGCGCGAGGAAATCTTCGGCCCCGTTCTGGTGATCATGCCATACGAGAATGACGATGACGCGGTGCGCATCGCCAACGATACACCCTATGGCCTCGGCGCCTACATCGCCGGCGATCCGGCGCGCGCCAAGAAGATCGTCCCGAAGATCCGCGCCGGCGCGGTATTCGTCAACGCAGGTGGCCTTGCCTTCGACATGCCATTCGGCGGCTACAAGCAGTCGGGCAACGGCCGCGAATTCGGCAAGTTCGGCCTCGAGGAATTCCTCGAGGTCAAATCCGTCATCGGCGCCCTCCCCGAAGACGAGCCGGTCGCGGCCTGAATGAGATGGGCGGCGCGATCCCGATCGGATCGCGCCGCTCGCTTTTCAATAACCGACGGTAAAGCGCTGCCGAGAATGCTTCGGCGCCTCGATCTCGTCGAGCAGCGCGACGGCATAATCCTCATAGCTGATATGGCTCTGCCCATCGGCCGCGGTCAGCAACATGTCCTTTCCGAGGCGAAAGCTTCCTGTGCGCTCACCGGGGCCGAACATCATCGACGGCGACAAATAGGTCCAGTCGAGCGCGGTTTCGCTGCGCAGCATTTCGAGTGCGGCGCGCGCAGGCGTCGCCTCTGGCTTGATGAAATCGGGAAAGTCGGGCTGGTCGAGCAAAACCTTGCCCGGTGCGATTTCCAGTGAAGCCGCACCGCCGACGACAATCAGTCGCTTGACACCGGAACGTCGGACGCCGTCCAGCGCCCGCGCGAAATCGGTGTTGCCGAACCGTACCGAGAGAACCACGACGTCGCTTCCCGCGATCGCAACGGCGGTCGCCTCGGGATGAGCGAGATCGGCGGCCTTCCAGGTCACGCCGTCTTCGGATGC
This sequence comes from Sphingomonas sp., assembly GCA_041659925.1. Classification (GTDB taxonomy): domain Bacteria; phylum Pseudomonadota; class Alphaproteobacteria; order Sphingomonadales; family Sphingomonadaceae; genus Sphingomonas. The sequence continues at coordinate 13,420 of JBAZXI010000033.1, read as the reverse complement.
GGCGCCGACTGTACGTGCTACAGCCGTCACCGAGTGCCCGCGCCGTCGCGCTTCCGCGACGAGCCGCTGCCCGACATTGCCGCTCGCTCCGACGATTGCGATCCGCATCGCTTTCCTCTCTTTTTCGTTTGCTCTACATACGATATCGTCAACGGCGCCCAACGCAAGGCGCGCGTTTCAGGAGAGCGACGATGCGTGGATTCCCGCAGACCATCCACTTCACCGGCTTGAACACGCCGCTGCGGATGGAGAGTTCGATCCGCAATCTCCCGGTGGTCGGCGACCTGCCGGACGATATCCGCGGCGCCTTCTTCCGCGCGGTGCCCGACCCGGCGCATGTGCCGATGCACGACGACGATGTCGCGCTTTCGGGGGACGGCATGATTTCGCGATTCCGTTTTGAGGGCGGGCAGGTCGATTACGATATCCGCTATGTCGAGACCGAGCGCTACCGCCTCGAACGCGCCGCGCGGCGCGCCTTGTTCGGACGCTATCGCAATCCCTTCACCGATGATCCCGCCGTTGCCGGTCGCGACCGCACCGTCGCTAACACTACCCCGGTCTGGCACGCCGGCCGCCTGTTCATGACCAAGGAAGACGGCCTCGCTTACGAGATCGACCCCGAGACGCTCGACACGATCGGGCGCTGGGATTTCTACGGCGCGCTGAAGTCGGAGACCTTCACGGCGCATCCGCGCGTCGATCCCGCCACCGGCGAAATGTTCTTCTTCGGCTATGAGGCGGGCGGGCTGTGCAGCCGCGACATCGCCTACTGCATTGCCGATCGCGACGGCAATCTCGTCTCCGAACAATGGTTCGAGGCGCCCTATTGCGCCAGCGTGCACGATTTCGCGATCACCGAGCGGCACGCGATCTTTCCGATCTTCCCGACGACCGCCGATCTCGATCGGCTCAAGGCCGGCGGCGCGCATTGGGCGCATCAACAGGACCTGGAGAGCTGGGTCGGAATCATGCCGCGCTACGGCAAGGTTTCGGAAATGCGCTGGTTCAAGGGCCCGAAGGGCGTTTCCGCCTTTCACCTCGTCAACGCCCATGACGCGGGCGACCATATCCATCTCGATCTGTGCCTGACCGACACCAATGCCTTCGCCTTCATGCGCGAGGCGGGCGGAATTCATCGCCAGCCGTGGGAGATCGAGGGCGCGCTGACCCGCTGGACCTTCGACCTCACGTGCAACGACGACAGCTTCGACGAACGCCCGATTGGCCCGCCCGGCGACCTGCCACGCGTGCGAGACGTGGATCAGGGCAGGCCCTACCCGTTCACCTTCTATTGCAGCATGAACCCGGCCGGGGGACTACCGCTTCCCGGCGGCCCGGTCGGCGCTGCCTTCAACGCACTCGTCCGGCTCGAACCGGAAAGCGGCCGCGTCACGACGATGACCCTGGAGCCTGACATGGCGATCAGCGAACCAGTCCACATTCCCTCCGCACGCGAAGGGCATGATGGCTGGTTGCTCGCGGTGGTTGATCGGCGCGCAGGCGACAGCGTGTTCGAATCCGAACTATGGGTCATCGACGCCGGCGACGTTGCCAGCGGCGCTGTGGCACGGGTGCCGGTGCCGGTAAGGTTGCGTCCGCAAGTCCACGGCGCCTGGGTATCGGAACGGCAACTGGCCGAACGTGCGATCCAGCCCGCAGCCACGTGACGCGCGCCTTAATCCACGTTGCGCGTGGCATCGCTCCAGAAATCAGCACCCGGCTTGCTCTCTCTCTCCCCTCCCCCCGGGGTGAACGGAGTGGCATCGCGGAAATGCACCAACTTCGGCGCCTTCACGTTGCCATGCCTAGCAATGCGCCTGGACCGCCTCGGCAGACGTCGCCATGCCCCGGCAACACCGTGGCGGCGGCGTCGCCTGATTTGTCGTCGGCTCCCCGCTCACCTAGCCTCCGCCACCTCGGGCATTTCGATGATCGCGGCCCGACGCAAATCAGTCGACACGGATCACCACCTTCCCGAACAGATCGGGCGACGCCTGATATTCATAGGCCTGGCGCGCCTCGCCGAACGCGAAGACCCGGTCGATGACCGGTTTGATCCCGGTCCCGTCGATCGCGCGGTTGAGCGAAATCGCCATCGCCGCCGATCCGACGAAGATTCCGCGCAGGCTGGCACCCTTGAACATCAGCGCGTGCGGGCCAGTTTCTCCCTCGCGCGTCAACACCCCGATCAGCGCCACCTCGCCACCGAAGCCGACCGCCGCCATCGATTGCCGGAGCGTTCCGGCGCCCCCGACCTCTACGACGTGATCCACGCCGCCACCGGCCAGTTCGGCGGCGGCGGCACCCCAGTCAGGAGTGGTACGATAGTTGATCGTCGCATCGGCACCGAGCGCACTTATGCGGGCAAGCTTCTCATCCGAAGACGATGTGGCGATCACGCGCGCCCCTGCAGCCTTGGCGATCGCCAGCGCCAGCAGCGAGACACCGCCCGTACCGAGCAACAACACGGTGCGGCCGGGTCCGACGGCGCGCGGCCCTTCCATCAGCGCGTTCCAGGCTGTCACGCCGGCACAAGGCAGCGTCGCCGCCTCCTCAAATGACAGAGTCTGCGCGACCGGCACGATTCCGTGTTGCGGAAGGACGACATATTCGCTGAGCATGCCCGGCGCCGGCAGCGCCCCCAGTGCCACGCCCGGATCGGGATTTGGCGGACCGGCGCGCCAGCCTTGAAAGAAAGTGCCGGCTACTCGATCGCCCGGGTTCACGCCGATGACGCCCGGTCCGACCGCCTCGACGATCCCGGCTCCGTCAGACAGCGGGGTCAGATCGCGGTCGATCGTCCCACCGAAATAATGCCCCTGAACGATGAGCTGGTCGCGGTAGTTGAGCGAGCAGGCGTGAACGCGAATCAGAACCTCGCCCGCGGCCGGGTTTGGCTTTTCCCTCTCGACCATCACCAGGTCATCGAGCGATTGCGCGCCGGCGCGCAGTTGCCAGGCCTTCACATGCCCTCTCCCATTTTTCTCTTTGTATGAGCGAAAGTGTGTCGCTAGATTGTATGCAAAGCAAGCGGTTTAATGGGTCAGGGCGGGAGATGGACGTCGCGATGAAGAGCAATTCGCTGGCCGTCGTTTCGGCACAGGTTCCCAACGAGCCTTTCGCACCACGCCTCATTGCCGATACGCTCGAGACGCGGCTGACCCAGGCCATCGCCGCCTCCCGCGCCTTGCCCGGTGAGCCGGCATCGCAGGACGAAGCATTTCGACGTGCTTGTCGCCGCGACGCGATAGCGGCCATCGAACTCGGGCGCGCAATCGGCCTGCTCCGGCAGACAACGCCCGGCATCACGCTGTGCCGAGCTGCGAGCGAAATGGTTGCAAGCGAATAGAAGTCAGAGTCGCCGCCAAGTCGCCTGACCGGGGCCGGGTGATTGCCGCTGCGCGACGGCGAAGCATCTTCCACCCGGAACTGATCGTGGCATCGTCGGCGGTGAACGAGCCGCCGCTGGGACGGCTCAAACACCGCATCCGCGATTTCAAGAATGTGCCGCGAATGCGGCGCTGCCAGACTTTGTAACCGATCGCCAGAACGCGACGAATATCCAGTCGGTGGCCACCGACTGGATATTCTCTCAGCATGGAAACCGCGTCAGCGCACGATCGCACTCGCCCCGAGCTCACAGCGGCCGAGGCGGCAAGATCATCGTCCCCACCATCGGTTGCAGGCGCCCCTGACGGCTCACGCCTGTTGCGATAGCAGCAAGTGGCGCGAGCGATGAACAAGCCCCCGGCCGTCCATTTCGCCTGCACGCAATGTGGCAAGTGCTGCCACGATCTGCGGCTGACGCTGAGCCTTGACGAGGCGATCACCTGGGCCGGAAATGGCCACCAGGTTCAGCTTCTTTGCGAAGCCATTCCCTGGCCGCGCGACCCGCTGCCCGGCGAGTACGAGCTAGCCAATCGACGCGATGCTTCGTTCGCCGTTGAGATTGGGGGAATGCCGTTTCGTATCCACGTCACGCTTGTCGCTTTCCATGAAGGCGCATGCCCGCATCTCCAGCCCGACATGCGCTGCGGCAACTATGCGCACCGACCACGAATCTGCCGGATATATCCGCTTGAAAGTCGCCCCTTCACGCCGCTGGATCCGGCTTCAAGACGGTGCCCGGACGAGGCATGGGCCATCGACGCGCCCGTTCTGCTGAAAGACGGCGTGATCGCGGACCCGACGGCACAGGCGATCGTGAACGCTCATCGCCAGACGCGGAGAAGGGATGCCGCTGCGCTAGGCGCGGTCTGCTTCCAACTCGGGATCTCGGCGGCGGCGTTCGCCGGAGAGGGCCTGGCCGTCCACGCGCCCGACCCGAATGCCCTGGCAAATTGCCTGCGTCAGGCGCGCGCTTCGTTCGCCGGGGCGCCCGGCACAAGCCAATGGGAGATCGTGACCAACCGACAGGCAACGCTCGAATTGCTGCACCAATCGCAATGTCCGGCCCGGCTGGCAACTTCGCCTGCGGAATTTCTCGGGTCGTTCGAGCCGGATCTTTAGGGAAATGACCCGGTCAAGGAAGGGGCGCTCATCTCCGCATCATGACGCGGCTCGCACAAAGGCTTGGTGGAAAGTCTCCAGGTCACCCGGGTCGATGTCCGACACCGCCCAGAATTCGAGCCCATGGCTCGTCCAGCGCACCAGGCTATAACCCTCGCGCCGCGTCGCAATCCCGACCGGCGACGAGAAGGTCCCGGCTGGAAACACGAACAGATTGATGGTGTGCAACCGCCGGTGATAGACGATCGCCGGAACCACTCGGCCATCAAGATAGTCCAGCCGCCCCCCCGCCAGGGGAAATCCCTGCCCGGCCAGTTCGGGAACAGGCGGCGCGAAATCGATGCGTCCGTTGAACCATGGTTTCACGACGTGGCGGTTCGAAGTCGCCACATCGGTCAGGTGATTGGCCAGCAACGAGCGGACGTGATTTGCAACCAGTTGATCCTGCACCGTGCCTGTCGTGAATTGCGGCATCGCCACCAGCAGCGCAAGGCTTGCCGCCATCGCGCTGAACGCCCCACCCGCCAGCCACGGCCCCGCCGAAACGCGACGTCGCGGCGCCTCGCCCCCAGCCCGCGCGGGGCGCTCCAAGGCGATGTCAGCCTCGATCCGCTCGCGCAGCGACGCGGGGGTCTGGTGCCGCAGTGCCGGATCGCGAGCCCGATTCCGCACCGCCTCCATCCGGGCAAACTCCTCGGCACAGCCGGCACAGTTTTTCAGATGCGCCTCGATCGCCACGCTGTTGACGGCATCGAGCTCGCCGTCGAGCAGTGCGTGAAGCTGGAGCATCCTGTCTTCGCACGCGGTCATGCGCGTTCCTCCCGCTGCGCACCCGACCGTGGCAATAGCAGCGTCGCCAGCATGTCGCGCGCACGCGCCAGTCGGGACATGACGGTACCGATCGGGACCCCGGTCACCGTGGCAATTTCCCGGTATGACATCTGCTCCATTTCGCGCATCACGAGCGCCTCCCGGAATGGTTCGGGCACCGAGGCAATGACGGCGCGAACATTTTCGACTTCCTGCTGTCGGAAAATCGCGGCTTCGGGCGACTCCGCGTCGTCAGGATAATTGTCCAGCGCCGCCACCTGGCTCTCGGTCAAACTGGCCTCGTCCACCAGCACCCGGCTGCGGCCGAGTTCCGCGCTGGCCCTGTCGCGCCAGCAATTGCGCACGATCGCGAACAACCATGCCTTGGCTGACCCGCCCTGATACCCGCCGAACGCCCGGAAGGCGTTGAGAAAGGCTTCCTGGACAATGTCTTCGGCGGCCGTCGCGTCAGTAGCGAGATAGCGCGCGAGCGAATAGGCCGCGTCGAGATGTGGCAGCATCACCTCACGGAATCGCCGGGCATCGTCGGACGCCACGGCATCGGCCGCCCGCGCCCGCCCGCCGATGACGAGGCGAGGCCGAAAGATGCTGCCGCGCCCGCCCATCACGCCACGCTGACACGCATCCCCACGCCTCCCTTATGCCGAGACAAGGACCTTGCCAGTCATGTGGGGATGGAGCGAGCAGAAATAGGCAAAGGCGCCCGCCTTGGTGAAGGTGAAACTGAACGTGTCACCTGTATCCAGGACTTTCGACTTGAACAGCTTGGCGCCCGACACGACGGTATGCGGAATGTCGTCATCATTGACCCAGGTAACCGTCTGGCCGACCTTCACCTTCAGCACCTGCGGCCCAAAGGTGAAGTTCGAGATATGAACCATCGGGGCTGCGGCAGGCGCATGAACCGCTAGGGGGTGGCTGGAGACGGGGGTAGCGACGGCGCCGGCGAACGCGGCGAGCAGGACGATACGATAAGGGAACATCGGGACGGTCTCCAGGTGATCAGGCGGATAGTGTGGTGTCGACGAGTGCGATCTGATGCTCGCCACGCTTGAAGGTCGCCTCGGTAATGCCGAGCAGGTCGCGCAACTGCCCCGCCGGCACGACCTGCGGGCCGGGTGACGCAGCGGTCCCGGGCATCGGCTGCGGGAAAGCGGTCGAGCGTGCGGTGTGGAAAATCATGCTGCCCTCCACCTTCTGGGCGATCTGGTGGATATGGCCGTTGAGGATCGTGACCGACCCGAAGCGGCGCAGATGGGTCAGCGCCTGGGCGGCATCATCGGTGCCCCAACCCCATTCGGCGTAAAGCATCCACAGCGGGATATGCGCGAAGATCACGATCGGGGTCGAGGACGGTCGACCGGCCAGGTCCTTCGCCAGCCATGCGATCTGCTCGCCCCCAAGCCGTCCGGCACCTCCGGGCTTCAGGTCGGCGACATTGACCAAGCCGACAAAATGGACGCCCTTATGGTCGAAACTGAACCAGCCCGCGCCTTTGCTGCCTTTGCCATAGCGGGCGAGGAACGCCTTGCCATTGCCTTCATCGAGCATGTCGTGCTCGCCTGGCACGTGAAAGGCCTGGATGCCCGCTTCCTTGAGGATCTGGTCAGCGTCGTCGAATTCCTGATCACGCGAAAATTGGGTGATGTCGCCGGTATGGATGATGAAGTCGGGCTTTTCCGGCATCGCGATCACCTTGGAAACCGCCTCGCGATAGGTCGCCCTTGCGTCGGGATTGGCGGGTTTGGCGAAACCGACATGGCTATCGCTGAGTTGCAGGAAGGTGAAACTTGCGGCCGGATTGCCTGCCAGGCCTTTGCCGCCGAGCATCGTGCTCCGGGCAATACCGCCGGACATCGCCCACAGCGCACCGGTGCCGGCCCATGCCATGCATCTGAGTGCGTCGCGGCGATCGGTCGGGTTATCGAACAGGTCCATGTCTGCACTCCGAATTGGGTTCGGAGAGCAAGACCGGACATTGGGGGCATTTATTCCCGCGCCGCGAAAAAATTCGCCGCATCGCGCGTACCACCGCCCGTACGCTCGATCAGGCTGCCATTGCGACGCGGACAATGAGCCCGCAAATCACACTGCGACTATGCGGTCAGGTGCAACTTTCCAAAATGCTCGCGCGCGGCGTCGATAAACGCGCGGACATTGACCGACGCCCGGCGATTGGCCTGATAGACGAGATGCACCGGGATTGGCGGCGGTGACATATCATCGAGCAACGTCACGAGTTTTCCCGCCGCGATTGCCTCGATCGCCTGATAGGAGAGGACGCGCGCGATACCCATGCCGTCCACGGCCGCCGCAATCACCGCGTCGGCGGTGTTGACGACCAGGCGCGGCTCGATGCGAATTGCGGGCTTGCCGCCGGGACCAAAACGCCACTCGAGCGCGCGGTCGAGTTCGGCGAATGAAATCAGCGCATGATCGTGCAGCGCCGGGACATTGGCCGGCGTCCCCCGCAGAGCCAGGTAAGCGGGGCTGGCGACGAGTATGCGACGCACCTCGCTGACCTTGAGTGCGTGCAACGCGCTGTCGGACAGGTCGCCGATCCGCACTGCCACATCGATGCCCTCATCGACCAGCCGGACCACCCGGTCGATCAGGGTCAACTCGACCTTGAGCATGTCATGGGCGCGAAGCAGACAGGCTGTGATCGGCAAGATATGCAAACGCCCGAACGCGACCGGCGCGGTGATTACGAGCGTCCCGCCGGGGTTTGCACCGTCCCCCCGCAACGCCAGTGCGGCATCATCAAGTTCCGCCAACGCCGCGCGGCACCGATCGAGGTAAGCGGCGCCGTCCTCGGTCAAACGTACCGAGCGCGTGGTTCGCTGAAGCAACGTTGTGCCCAACGACACTTCGAGCGACGCGACCGCCCGGCTCGCCGCGGTAGGCGAAATCCGCATGCGCCGCGCCGCCTCGGCAAAGCTCGCCTGATCGGCAACCGCGACAAAGGTTCGCAACTCTTCCAGCCGGTCCATGATTATCCCGAAACCCGCAATAGTGAAATTTCAATTGGATGAATTATCACAGCAGGGCGGTGATGGCATCTTTAATGGGCAGACGGCATCCAGCCGATCGCATCGGAGAAAATCGCATGTCCCGCCTCGCCATTCCCGCCCGTGAAGATGCCCCCGCTTCAGCGCAACCGTTGCTCGACGCCGTCGAGAAGCAGCTCGGTGTCGTCCCCAATCTCTTCCGCCTGGTCGGCACCAGCCCGGCTGCGCTCGAAGGCTATCTCGGCCTCAACGCCGCACTCGCCCGCACGCTCGACGCCAAGACGCGCGAGCGGATCGCCATCACCATCGCGCAGGCCAATGGCTGCGACTATTGCCTGTCGGCACACAGCTATCTCGGGCTAAACCTCGCCAAGATCGATGAGGCGGAGATCGCGCTGAACCGGGCCGGCCATTCGGGCGACGCCAAGGCGGACGCGGCGGTCGTGTTTGCCCGCCAGGTCCTTGCCGCGCGCGGCAAGGTAAGCGACGCCGACATCGCCGCCGTCCGCCTTGCCGGTTTCACGGAAGCACAGGTGATCGAGATCGTCGCCTCGGTCGCGCTCAACGTGCTGACCAACTATATCAACAATGTCGCAGAAACCGACATCGACTTCCCCGTCGTTTTGGCCGCGCAAGCCGCCTGACACGTTGCCGTCGGCGGGCTCCCCCAAGCCCCCTAGCCCGTCGACGGCATCCCCATCCGCGGAGCCCGCCATGCCTTACGGCTTTCTCGACATCGCTACGACGCCGAGCGTTCATGCGGCGCAGGTCGCCAATGGCAGCGCCGGTCTGTACGAAACGGCCGGCGCCAACCGCGCGTTCGATCGGTTCGGACCGGCTGAGCGGGCCTTCATTGCCGCGCGAGACAGCTTCTACATGGCGAGCGTGTCGGAGACGGGTTGGCCCTATGTCCAGCATCGCGGCGGCCCGCCCGGCTTTGTAAGGATGCTCGACGACAGGACGCTCGCCTTTCCCGATTTCCGCGGCAACCGCCAATATATCAGCCTCGGCAATACCATGGCGAACGACCGGGTGGCGTTGATCCTGATGGATTACCCCGCCCGCCGGCGCCTGAAGCTCTATGCCCGGATCGAAGTCCGCGACCTCGCCGCCGAGCCAGTCCTCGCCGAAAAGCTTGCCCTACCCGGCTATCGCGGTGTGCCCGAACGTGCTTTCCTGCTCCATCTCGCGGCGTTCGACTGGAACTGCCCGCAGCATATTGCGCCGCGCTTTACCGAGAGCGAGATCGCTGTGGCAGTCGCCCCGCTGCGCGACCGCCTGACCGAACTCGAAACCGAAAATCAGGCACTGCGCGAAGCACTTGCCGCCCATGGAGATCAATCATGACCGTCGTCGAACTGCCACGCGCGCCATTTCCGCCCTTCACCCGCGAAACGGCGCTGCTCAAGGTCCGCGCGGCGGAAGACGCCTGGAACAGCCGCGATCCGGCGCTCGTCGCGCTCGCCTATACCGTGGACAGCGAATGGCGGAACCGCGACCGCATCCTGAAAGGTCGGGGCGAGATCATCGACCTGCTCACCGCCAAATGGGCGCGCGAAGAGGAATATCGCCTGGTGAAGGACCTGTGGGCCTTCACCGACAATCGCATTGCCGTCCGCTTCCAGTATGAATGCCGTACGGAAGGACAATGGTATCGCTGCTACGGCAACGAACAATGGGAGTTCGCCGAGAACGGCCTGATGCGTCGTCGCGAGGCCTCGGTAAACGACCGCCCGATCGCGGTCGCCGATCGGCGTTTCCTGTGGATCGGTCCGGCGCCGCGGCCGCAGGGGCACCCCGGCCTGGCCGGCGTAAGTTGATGGCCCGGACAACACGCATTGTCGCCGTGTCGGGTAGCCTCCGCAGGCTGTCGATCAACTCGGCGCTGCTCCACGAGATAGCCGCACTCGCGCCTTCGGGCGTCGCTGTCGACATCCTCTCACCCGGCGGGTTGCCGCTGTTCAATCCCGACCGGGAAGCGGATCTGCCGCGCGCGGTCGCCGTGTTTCGCAAGCGCCTGGCGGCAGCCGACGCGCTGATCATCGCCAGCCCCGAATATGCTCATGGGGTCAGCGGCGTGATCAAGAATGCGCTGGATTGGCTGGTGGCCAGCGAAGATTTCGCCGGCAAGCCCGTGGCGGTGCTGAACGCCGCCCCCAGAGCTCATCATGCCGATGTCGCGCTGCGCGAAATTCTCTCGACCATGTCGGCGCGCGTCGTCGAGGACGCCTCGATCACCGTCCGATTGCCAAAGGTCGAGCAGCCGATGGCGACGTCGCTCGATCCCGCTATCAAGGCAAATCTCGCCAATGCGCTCGCGGCGCTCGTGATGGCCGCGAACCGAAAAATGGCGGGCGTGCCGAACGACGAACCTCGCCAAGGCGCGCGCGGATGCGACTTATGGCGTGATCGAGCTCAATCCTTGTAACCGATCACCGGCAATCGGCGAACTATACCCCGGAACCGAAGGCAGGTGGGGCGAAGGATCGCAATTTTGGGTGACACGCCAACGGGTGGACGCGAAAGTCGACGACGCTGTTTCGGCGTCGCCCAGCCGTCCGACGCGCCGCCGGGCTATCCACCTCCCCGGATCGCTCTCGACGGCCGCCCGGCAGAGGCGCTGGCCGTGCTGCTCCCATTGCTCGGATGCGGCGAAGAGGCCGCGGGAATGGCTTTTGACGGCCTTGCGGAATGCCACCGCGAGGATGACCGTGCCGCCAAGGCCCTTCGCGCCGTCGCCACTGAGGAACGCCTCCACGAAATTCTGATCGGGCACCTGCAGGACGGCCTGCCCGCTACGGGGCAAAATGCCCGCGCGCTCGATGCCGCGCGCCGGTTCCATCTCAGGCTGGCACGCGGCGGTGCGACGCTGCATCTCGCCCGCATCGCCGCACTGGATTCCGCCGTGTGCACGATATTCGGGCGGTTGTTGCGACCCGGGGGACCGATTGCAGCCGACCCCGGAGTTGCCGCGATCCTGCGACGCATCCACCGTGATGAGGCGCGCCATGTCCGCATAGCCCGCGCTCTTGTACTCGATACGGCGCCCGCCGCGGCGATGCGCGACGCGGCGGCGGCGGCGCGGGCCGACCTCGCCGATACCCTGATCTATGCCGACGGCGCCTTTGAAGCGTTGGGTGTCGATCCGGTGTCGCTCGACCGGGACATCAGACGGCTGCCCGATGGGCTACTCACTTCATGAGCGCAACGGCGGACGATGAGCAGGCCTGGCTTTCACAAGGGAAATTGGCGGTCCTAGGCACCGGCTACGCGCTGCCAGGTCCACCGTTGTCGACCGAGATGCTGCTCGATAGGATCGCCGCGCGGTTTGATCTCTCGCGCCGCCGCGAGGCATTGGCGGTAGCGCGTCGCCTGGCCATCGAGACCCGCCATATCTGCCGCGATTTCGAGCATGCGTCCGAGACTGCCCGGCCCGGCCATTCCAATCCCGACCTGTCAGCCATGGCGGTCGAACGAGCGCTGGCGGACGCTGGTCTCTCGATGGGCGATATGGGCTATCTGATCGGTCACACCGCTACGCCGTTCCAGCCGTTGCCCGCCAACATCTCCTTCGTCGCAGACCGACTGGGCTATCGCGGCCCGCATCTGGAGGTGCGACAGGCCTGCACCGGCTTTGCCAACGCCGTGATGATCGCGTTCGGCCTGCTGGCGGCGCCCGGTGCCCGGCCAGTGGTGATCGTCGGATCGGAAACCGGTTCGCTATTCTTCGATCCTGACCGGATCGCCGATGACTCGGGGCAGTTGGTGAATATGGTCCAGATGGGCGACGGCGCCGCGGCGATCGTCCTCGGGCCAGCCAATCACGCCGCCGCCTGTATAGAGGCAGCATGGTTCGGGACGATCGGCCTCGGGCGCGCACCGGGTCTTCAGATGCGCGCGACGGGCGCGCGCGAGTTCGAGCACGACTTCGCCGCGATCCTGGCATCGGGCGCTATGCTGTTCGACGCTGGCAGGAACGCCGCCGCAAGGCACGGCGTCGCGCTCGACACCATCGACACGATCATTCCGCACCAGGTTAGCGGCAGGATCGGCGCGCAGAGCGCCGCGCACTTTGGACTCCCCGCCGAGCGGTTCTTCGTCAACGCCGACCGGCTGGGCAACACCGGCTCGGCGGCGGTCTGGCTCGCGCTCGCCCAGCTGCGCGAGGCGGAGCCGGCCAGCGGCACGTCTGCGCTCGTGCTCGGTGCCGAGGCGACCAAATATATGCATGGCGGCTTCGTTTATGAGCATCGTTGACCCCCTGATCCAGGTTGCCGGATTGGCAAAGAGTTATGGACCCCGCCCGGTCGTAAGCGACGTGACCCTGCGGCTCGCGCCCGGCGAAATCGTCGGGCTGGTCGGCGCCAATGGCGGCGGCAAGACGACGACGCTGCGGATGCTTGCCGGATTGCTGCGCCCGGACACGGGTAGCGGCAGCGTGCTCGGCAGCGATATCCGGCGGCGCGGCGGCGGATGGCGCGCCAGGATCGGCTATATGCCGCAACGGCTCTCGCTTTACCCGGAATTGACCGTTGCCGAAAATCTTCGCTTCCGCGCCGAAGTCCATGGGCTGCCCGATGCGCAGGCCGATGTTGCGGCCGTGGCGGCGCGCTGGGGCCTGGGCGCGGTTCTGGCAACGCGTTTCGAGCGCCTTTCCGGCGGCTGGGGCCGACGCGTGCAGTTCGCGGCAACGATGCTCCACGATCCTCCCCTGCTACTGCTCGACGAGCCGACGGCGGGTCTCGACATCATAACCCGCACAGATATCTGGCGCTGGCTGATCGGGTTGGCCGGGCGCGGCCACGGCGTCGTCATCGCCACCCATGATCTGGCCGAGGCCGAGCGCTGCCCGACGATCCTTCACTACCGTGACGGCGTGGTGGAAGGGCCGATCACGCCAACGGCGCTGATCGCAAAAACGGGGACAGCCACGCTCGAAGCGGCGGTCGCGGCACTGGCACTCGCGGCGGAGCGATGAACGCCGTACGGCGCATCGTGGCGGTCGCACGCGTCGAGATGTTGCGGCTGATGCGCTCTCGCACGACCTTCACATTGCTGGTGCTTGT
>JBAZXI010000032.1:0-56115 GCA_041659925.1 Sphingomonas sp. | reverse complement strand
AAACGTAACCCACGACGCGTTTCCACCGCTGCGCTGGTCTTGCCGGTTACTTCGCCGCGAGCAACGCCTCGACCGCCGCGAGCCCTTCTTCACTCGCCACCGCGAGGTCGAGCGGGCGCCCGCCGAGCTTGGGATGGTCGCTGTTGAGGAACGCCGTCGCCGCGCCCGGCGCGGTCAGCGTCCTGAGTGCGAGCTTGACCGCCAGGCCCTGCCGCTCGGCCGCGCGCGGCGTCAGCTTGACGCCGATGAAGCGGTTGCGCGGGCTCTCCGGCAACGGGCGCGGCGCGACGGTGACGACGGTCGGCTCGACCGGCTCATGCGGCTGGATCGCGGCGCGCACGCGCTCGCTGGCTTTTCCGCCACGGCTCAGGCGCATCGGTCGATCATCCGGCTAGGGTCGCGATAGGGGCGGGTCATGCGCGCAGCTCCGACTCGTAAGCGGGAGCACGCGTCTCTCAGCCGTCGACGCTTACTGCAGACTGTCGACGATCCGCGCATCCTAGGCGATCCGCGCCCGGATTGAAAGCGCAGCGTCCAGACTCGCCCGTCGCAACCCCCGTCCCGGGCGCCGCCGCAACCATCGCGGCGGCGGGGGGTTATAGCTGTATCGATGACCCCGCCCAGCGCGTCATCGGCTGAGAGACACCGTGCTCCCGCGTGATTCCGGGAGCCGCCATGTCACCGCTTCACATCCTGATCGTCGAGGACGAGGCGATCATCGCGCTCGGCCTCGAACTCGCCGCGCTCGATTGCGGCGCGGTCGTCGCCGGCTCGGTCGGCAGCGCCGCCGCGGCGATGGATCTGCTCGACACGATGCGGATCGACGCCGCGATCCTCGACGCCAATCTCGCGGACGGCGAGGCGAGCCCGGTCGCCGAGCGGCTGATCGCCCAGTCGACCCCGTTCATCTTCCACTCGGCGACCGGCATCCCGTCCGGGTTGCGCGCCGGCTATCCCGACCTGACGATCGTACGCAAGCCGGCGCGGGCCGACTGGGTATTGTCGCGATTGATGCGCGAAATCGCCGGGTCGCGGCACTGATCCGGGGCCGCCGGCGGCCGCATTTCCAGGCCGATTACGGGATTCCCCCCTTGCGTTGGCGGCGTGATCGCCACATCCATGTCACAAATCTCCGAAGGAGACAGCGTGGCGTCCTGTGGTTCCGTCACGGCCCGATGAGCGAGAAGGCTGCGACGTGAGCGTGCTGACGATACCCCATGCGATGCTGCTGGCGATGGCGCCGCTGTCGGCGGGCGAGGTCCCCGCCGACCTCCCGGCCGCCACCCCGGCGATGCAGGTCGGCGCGGCGACCGCCGATCCGCAGGCCGTTCCCGCCACCCCGCCGGCCGATCCCGCGACGACCCCTGCCGCATCGGCGCAGGCGACATCGCCCGAGCAAGCGACGCCACCCGCGGCGAGCGAACAGGTCGATCCCGACAATCCCGAAAACGACATCATCGTCACCGCGGCGCGGCGCCCGCTGGCGCCCGATCCCTTTTCGAAGATCAACGAGGCGGGCTTCGCCGTCACCGACGCGGTCGACAAGGCGTTCGTCGGCCCGGTGTCGCTGGCCTACAAGCATAATGTGCCCGAGCAGGTGCGCAGCGGCATCCACAATTTCCTCTACAATCTGCGCGAGCCGGTCGTGTTCGTGAACTTCCTGCTCCAGCTCAAGATCGGCAAGGCGGCCGAGACGGTCGCCCGCTTCACCGTCAATTCGACCGTCGGCGTCGCCGGGGTGATGGACATCGCCAAGCGCAAGCCGTTCCACTGGCCGCGCCGCGGCAACGGCTTTGCCGATACGCTCGGCTTCTATGGCGTGCCCAACGGCCCGTTCATGTTCCTGCCGATCGTCGGCCCGACCACGGTGCGCGATCTGTTCGGCGGCTTCGTCGACCGGCTGATCCTGCCGGTCGGCGTCGGCTCGCCGTTCAACAGCATCAAGTTCGGCGCGCCCGCCGGCGTGCTCGGCGCGCTCGACCACCGCGCCGAATTCGACGAGGAGCTGCACATCCTGCACGACAATGTGCCTAGCCCCTATGAATCCTCGCGCGACTTCTATCTCCGCCGCCGCCAGGCCGAGATCGATTATCTGAAGGGCCGGACGACCAAGGGCGCCGCGCCGATGTCGGAAAATCCGCTCGCCTATGATCCGCTCGGCTATATCGCGCCGTCCAAGCGGGCCCCGGCCCCCAACCCGGCGCCGCCCGCCGCCCCGCCGGTCGTAACGCCCCCGCCGCCCGCACCGGCCCCGGCCGCGCCAAACCCTTAAGCCAAGCTCCCCTCCCCTTCAGGGAGGGGCTAGAATAGGCGAGGGCCCCGAAACGACCCACCCGATTCCATCCGCATCGCTATTGTTTACCCCCGCCAATCCGCCATTCTCCCGAGCCTGAAACCCGCCCGGCGCGCGGCGCCCGGCGGTCGCCGCGGGGCGCGGCACAGGGGAGGACCGGGTCATGACACCATTGCTCCATCACGAAGGCCGGCGCATCGTCGCCATGCTGCTCAGCGTCGCGCTCGGCACCACCGGGCTCGCCGGCTGCAAGCCCGGCGCGCCATCGGGCAACGCCGTCGCGGTGCAGACCCCGGTCGCCAATCCGTGCGGCACCTTCGCCCCGACCGAGACCCCGGCGCTGCCCGTCAACCCCGGCGGCAGCCAGATCGAGGTCGATTGCTCGGCCTGGGGCGCGTTCATCGCGCTCAACTGGCGCGCCGACCCGGCCAAGCCCGGCTTCCCCGATGGCGGCGCGACCTGGGCGAGCTTCGGCACCCCCGGCGATGAAAGCCCCAAGGTGTGGGAAAGCTATCTCGAGGCGAGCAACGTGTTCGGCGACAAGGCCCCGCTCAAGGGGCTGTGGCAGGCGAAGCGCCCGGCCGTAAAGGCGCTCAGCCGCCTGTCGAAATTCGCCAATCTCGATCTCACCGCCATCGCCCAGGCCGGCAGCGGCGACCATTGGCTGACCAACCAGCGCGGCGACGTGACCTATTACGAAGTGCTGATGAACCAGGACGAGTTCGAGTTCATCACCCAGGCCGGGTTCGATCTCACCACCGCCGCCGGCCAGCTCGCCTGCGCCACGCAACCCGGCAAGCCGGTGTCGGACGGCCCTCCGATCAAGCCGCCTTACCCGCCCGGCACGGTGCTGCGCGGCGGGCTCAACTTCCCCGCCGGCGAGGCCAATGGCTGGGACGACACCGATTGCACCGGCAACACCCATGCCTTTGGCCAGGGCGTCGGCGCGATGGAGGTCAAGGCGTCATGGACGCCGCTGCCGTCCGACCACAGCCTCGATTATCGCTACAAGACCGCCCAGGCCGAGATCCTCGACCCGACGACGAAAAAGGTCCGCACCGTCACCGTCGGGCTCACCGGACTGCACATCATCCGCAAGCGCTTCCCGCGCCTGCCCTGGGTATGGGCGACCTTCGAACAGATCGACAACAGCCCCGACGAGGCGGCGGGTGGCGGCTTCAGCGCGCCCGCGCTGCCGGCCAACGCCAATCAGAAGCCCTCGCCGGGCTACACCTTCTTCAACCCGGCCTGCGATCCGGCGAAGGACCCGGCCTATCAATGCCGCCACAACGCCCCGCCGCGCCCGTGCGGCAAGGGCGGCCTCTGCGACCCGTACACCGCGCCGATGCAGATCACGCGGATCAACCCCGTCGGCGCTACCGCCAACAGCGTCACCGCCTATGTCTGGGGCATGCTGCCGGCCAAATCGGTGTTCAACTATTACCGGCTGGTCGACGTGCAATGGCCGCAAACCGGCATCGCCACGCCGACCCCCGGCCCGGGCCTCAGGGTGCCGCTGACGATGGGCAACCCGATGCCGGCCGGCGCAGCGGGCGGCCCGACCCAGATCGTCGCCAACACCACGCTCGAATCCTTCCAGCAGAATTCGAACAGCTGCATGGATTGCCATGTCTACGCGCCCATCGCCTCGCCGCAATTGCTGGCGGCGGCCGGGCCGCATGGCTTGCGCAAGGTGGCGAAGCCGGGGGCAGGAGCGGTGGCGCCTTATGCGGCGGACTATTCGTTTTTGTTCGTTTCGGAGACGAAGCGGTAGGGGGTGGATTTGGGTTCATCTCCAACCGGCGGATATCGGAGCATGGGGATGCATGACCACAGTCCGTCTCATCGAACTCTCTACTGCGGCTTTGGACGACTCAGAGCCGAGCCGTTGCAAGGGGCGACAGCAGGTCCCGAATAGGCTGGCCGTCGACTGCCACGACCATCCCAACGCCGGTGAACCCATACAGTAAGGCGCCGATTGCATGGGCATCTGCATCCACGGCTCTCTGTGATATTCTGATTTGAGGGGGGAGTTATGACGACCTTAAGCGACGTTGATATCGCGCGTGAAATCGAGTCGGGGAGATTGGTCCTCAAGGCGGATGCCGGCCGGCTGGCCGGCGCCTGCTACGAGCTTAGGCTAGGAAACGTCTACTATGATCTTACCGAGGGAGGAACGCGCTTCGAACTCGCCGCTGGCGCACCCATCCTGATCAAGCCGGGACATCGAATTGTCCTTATCACATTCGAAGAGCTCGATATCCCGCCCGACATTTTGGTAAGGATTGTGAGCAAAGGATCGCTGTTCAGTGTCGGACTCAGCCCTGTTGCGACGTATGCGGATCCGGGTTTCGGTGGTAATCTCGGCATCGTTACCCAGAATATTAGCGATAAATATATCCAGTTGCCCCAAGGTGAGCCGATCGCGAAGGCAGACTTCACACGCCTCACGACCGCGGCAGCCAAGCCGTATAAGGGACAGCACGGCTTTCAGATGGGCATCTGGCCGATCAAAACGCATCTGCAAAAAACGCATGCGGAGGTGGCTAGCGACTATCGCGTCCTTTCCGAAAAGGAGGAGGCGCTGGCACTGCTGCCCGATGCGACCCGTAGCGTGATCCGCCGGATCGAGGCCACACAGCTTTTCACGGATATCGGTCTCTTGATCGCGGTTATCCTCAACGCCATCGCGCTATTCCTGACGAGCGGAAAGTTCGTCGATGGTTTCTACGGTGTGGTCGGCAATCTGGTCGTAAGCGCGATCGTCGGTATTGTACTGGTCGTGCATCGAGCCCGGCAAAGGACGTGACATGGAACTCGCCAGCCTAATTCAGCAGCAGATCGAACGCGATCGCCGCCGTGGCTTTCCGGTTGACTTTGATCAGGACAGCGACCGGATTGATCAATTGATGCGCGATATGGTCGGCTTGATGGGCGAAATCGGCGAGTTTGCGAATCTTCTGAAGAAGGTCGGTTTGGGAGAAACGACGCCCGGATATGTCGGGCCTTCGTTAACAGACGCAGGTGAAGAGCTACGCGAGGAACTGGCGGACGCCGTCATCTATCTCTTTCGTATCGCGACAATCCTAGGAGGCAATCTCGAGCAGGACATTTTACGAAAAATCAGCATCAATGATAAACGTTATGGCGAACTTGGCGGATAGGCCGGTCTTCTTTCTCGGTGTGAACACGGGATTTGTGCGTGGCGGGTTGCCGGATGCGCGCTTTGTTGAATTCTATGCTCGGCGCAGCTCACCTCGCCTCCGTTGCGCCATCGTGGGCAACGTCGTCGTCCCAGGCGGATATGGAAGCAATGCAGTTACCCCCTCGATTACGTCGGACGCGATCTGGGGAAAGGTTGCGTCCGCGATCACCGGTGGCGGGTCACATGCCGGGATTCAGTTGGCGACCGCGTGGGAAGATTATGTAGGCTCGCGCAGCTTTGTTGGTGCTGCGCCAACGGATGTGATCACCTCGGGCCGCAGACTGGTTTCGACGATGACGCCCACCGACATCTCGAAACTACTGAACGGGTTCGATGCTGCAGCAGATTTAGCGATGGGGCACGGCTTTCGTCACGTCCAACTTCATGCGGCGCACGGCTATTTGCTAAGCCTGCTCATCGACTCAAGGATCAATCCCGGCGCGGGCTTTGTGCTGAGCTGGCTGTGGTCATTTGCCGAGCGCTTGGCACAAGCTGGCATCGAAACCTCGATCAGGATTTCACTGAAGACGGGCGAACCCATTTTTGACGCCGAAGGAAAGGCTTCGTTCCAAGACACGATCAGTCGCTTGCCCTTCACCTACATCGACCTGTCGTCTGGGTTCTACAATATCGACAAAAGGCTAATCTATCCGGCCAGGCCGCAGGTGCTGGCACAACGCCGCGAAGAGAGCGTCGCCGTTGCATTGAGACATCCGCAGCGACTGTTCATCCTTTCGGGACGCGCACTCAGCCATGACTGGCGCGGTCTACCGCAGAACATGCATCTTGGGATTTGTCGGGACCTGATTGCCAATCCAGACGTGCTCAGCGATCCTCGCAACGGTTGCGAGAACCACGGCAAATGCCATTATTTCTCGCGCGGTGAATCTCATCTGACCTGCGCCCGATGGAAATCCCTGGGATTACGATGACAGATGCGACCGGAAATTACGGTGACGCCATCGCCCGACGCGATCTGCGAACGGTCTTCGTGGCGCGGTGGGTCAGGTCGTCTCGTCGGTAAAGGGCACGCTGAGATGGGCACCACCATCGGCTGTGCCGTGCGCGACGACGCCGGCAACGGCATAAGCATCGCGGGCGATCTCGACCAGGTCCTCCATGTCGCTAACACCGGTCCATTCGTGCTGCATGTCCCACAAGCGTTGCAGCTCGGTTACCATCTCCTCCATGAGCTCGTTGAGACGGTGATCATCGAGGCGCTTGCGAATTTCCGGGATCGCGTCCCACCCCTGGTCCAGGCCGTCGAGGTGCCCGAACAGATAGGCCGCGACCTTGATCGCCCGCGTCGCCGGATCGAGCGTCTCCGCTACCAAGCGACCAAGGTCATGATGCTGCCGGTAGCGCCTGATCGCCTCGTTCACGACCGCCTGATTACCGTCGAGGCAGGTCGCGAGTGATGTTGCGAACGCCGTCGTCGCGTCAGGATAGAAGTTCGCCGATCGCCGACAGGCATAATATTCCTGCCAGACCGCGCTGCCGATCGGCATGAAGTGCGCCTCTAGCCAATCCTGATGCGCCTGCTGAAGGATGACGCCGGGATAGGCGTCGTCCTGGCGCTTCATGTCCTCGATATGGGCGCATTCATGCGCGAGCAGCTGAAGCGCTTGCGCGTGCTCGGGCGTGCCGTGCTCGAATACCCATAGCGGGAGCACCATCTCGATGTCGCAGACCAGATGGATCCTCGGCACACCCGCGCGCAGGACATGCACGCACATGGCGATGCCGACGATGTCCTCATTTTCAGAACGGGTCACGGTAGCGGATGCCGGGAACCCGCGGTCAACTTCGGTCAGCGCCTCGGTATAGCGATCCGTCGCAGTGAGCGCCTCAAGGCGCGATATGTCGAAGACGGTGCCCAAGGCCTGCATATAGCCTGCGAGCAAATGAGCGAATTCAGTCGCCTTTTCGGTATCGACCAAGCCACTAACGGTAACGCTGAGCGGCACCGGCGCGGTGCTGGCCTGGGTGATCGCTTCGGGTTCGTCGTCCATACCGGCACAATGGCAAGCGGCGGGTACCTTGGAAAGAGGCTCGGACGCAGCGACCATGCCCGGCACAGGAATTTCACACGCATTATCAAGGGGCAGGTGACAATATCAGTAAGGCGCGCATTTCGCGCAAGGAGATCGGTGGCCGGCATTATCATTTTCGCGCCCGAAAGCGATTGGGCTGTTCTCCACCATACGTGTCGAGCGCCCAATGTAACCGAAAGGCGGCTTTCGGTATCAGCTACGAGGCGGCTGGATGGTCGAGATTAGGGCGCAAACCTGACGTCGCGCCCGTCTAACCCCTACCGCCCCAGTGCCCCCTTGATCAGCCCGCGCGTATTCTCCACCCCGTACAGCGCGATAAAGCTCCCCATCCGCGGCCCCTGGCTCGTGCCCAGCAGCGTCTCGTACAGCGCCTTGAACCAGTCGCGCAGGTTCTCGAAGCCACTCGTCTTGCCGATCTCATAGACGATGTTCTGGATCGTCTCGGCATCGGCCTCCGCCGGCAGCGCGGCCAGTTCGGCGTCGAGCTTCTCCAGCGCCGCCACCTCAACGCCCTCCGGCGCGCGGCGCTTCAGCGTCGGGGCGACGAAGTCGCGGCCATAGGCCAGCGCGCGGTCGATCAGCCGGTCGAGCTCGGGGAAGCGTGCCGGCGTCGCATCGGGCACGTAATTGCCGAGATAGCCCCACACCTGCTCCTTGGTCGCATCGCCCATCACCCCGACCAGGTTGAGCAGCAGCCCGAAGGTCACCGGCAGCGCGCCCGTCGGCAGCTTGCCGTCATGGATATGGTGCACCGGGTTGCCGAGCTTTTCCTTCAGTTCCTGCCCGGCATAATTGCCGCGAAACTGCCAATATTCGTCCACCGCGCGCGGAATCACGCCCATGTGCAACGACTTGGCCTTTTTCGGCTCGCGATAGATATAAAAGGCCAGGCTCTCCTCCGGACCATAAGTGAGCCATTGCTCGAGGCTCAGCCCATTGCCCTTCGACTTGGAGATCTTCTCGCCCTTCTCGTCGAGGAACATCTCATATGTCAGCCCCTCGGGCGGGCGGGCGCCGAGCACACGCGTGATCTTGCTCGCCTGGATGACGCTGTCGATCAGATCCTTGCCCGACATCTCGTAATCGACGCCCAGCGCGGTCCAGCGCATCGCCCAGTCGACCTTCCATTGCAGCTTGGCCTGCCCGCCAAAGATGCTCTGCTCGATCCGCTCGCCCTCATCGGTGAAGGCGATCATGCCGGCGGCGGCATCGATCACCTCGACCGGCACCTGCAGCACGATCCCCGATTTGGGGGACACCGGCAGCACCGGCGAATAGGTCGCGGCACGCTCGGCGCGCAGCGTCGGCAACATCACCCCCATGATCGCGTCATAATGTTCGAGGATCAGCTTCAGCGTCGCGTCGAACCGGCCCGAGGCATATTCGGTCGTCGACGACAGGAACTCGTAATCGAAGCCATAGCGATCGAGAAAGTCGCGCAGCATCGCATTGTTGTGCGCCGCGAAGCTCTCGAACTTGCCGAACGGGTCGGGGATGCGGCTCAGCGGCTTGCCGAGATATTCGGTCAGCATCGCCTTGTTGGGCACATTGTCGGGCACCTTGCGCAGCCCGTCCATATCGTCGCTGAACGCGATCAGCCGCGTCGGCGTGTCGCTCAGCGCGTGATAGGCGTTGCGCACCATCGTCGTGCGCAGCACCTCGTTGAACGTGCCGATATGCGGCAGCCCCGACGGGCCATAACCGGTCTCGAAGATGATCGGCGCACCGCCCGGCTTGCCGTCCGGATAGCGCTTCAACAGCTTGCGCGCCTCCTCATAAGGCCAGGCCTTGGAGTCGAGCGCGTGCGCGCGGAGGGTCGATGCGTCTTCCATGATGGTCGGTGTCGATGCTGCTGATGGCTGATGCGCAGCGACTGCGCGAACGCCGCCGCTTTTGCAACCTTGCGGCTGGTTTCCCCGAATCCTCTTACCTTCGCCGGCGAAGGAGAATGAGGGCGGCGACGCCCCCTGATTCAACCCACCCGCAAAACCTGCCACGCCCGCTCCCCGCCGGCGCAACCCCGCGCCACACCGCGATTTGCACGCCCGAACAGGGAGCAACAGGGAGGAACAGGGAGTGACCACGACCATAACAGGGAGCCCATCTCCCACCTCCCGCACCAAAACAGGGAGCGATCAGGGAGAATGCGCCGCGCGAACAGGGAGCCGCCGTTTAATCCGTCATGCCGGACTCGTTCCGGCATCCACGGTGCCGCAAACACGCCGTCCCTTGCTCATGCCGAACGGTGGACCCCGGAACGAGTCCGGGGTGACGGCGCGCCGGGGTGCCCGCTCCCATCGGCGCGACACCCTTCGCACGCATCCGACGCCGCACAGGAACGAAAGAGAATTTGTTCGCGCGGAGACGCGGAGGCGCGAAGATGCCGGCTGCAACCCCGATCGCAGCGCACATCAGCCGCGTCGGAATCGCCGGCGCGAAGCGCATGAAGAGCCTGCCCGCAAGCGAGCGCCCGAAGCCCAGCCACCACGCCACCCCGAACGCAATCTCCGCGCCTCTGCGCCTCCGCGCGAACATCTCTTCTTCACTGCTGTCAGCCGCGATACCCAGCCGGGTATCGCCCGCGCGAAGGCGCCAAGATGTCGGTCGCGGTCGATCCGTACCGCGCACCCATTGCCGATTGGCCAAACGCACCGGCGCGCAGCGCATGATAAGCCCGACGATGGTCAGGCACACGATCTTCGCGCCTTCGCGCCTTCGCGTGAACCCATTTTTCTGTCGGTCGACGCAGCGGAAATTCCCTGCCACCGCCCCCCGAAAAAGCAGAAAATTCCCTGCCAATTCCCTGCCGGCAGGGAAATCGCCCGCACCGCCCCACGCCCCGTTCCCCCGATGTTCCGACTGCGCTAGGATCGCCCCGATGCCGCCGCTCCCCCCTTCCGCGCTCCCCTGGCCCGCGCTCCACGCCAGCCATGGCGGGATCTGGATCGCCCAGCCCGACGGCCATTGCCGCACGGTCGGGCGCGGCGAGGCGATCCGGCTCGCCGCCGACACGCCGATGGTCATGCTCGGCGCACCGCTCATCGGGCAGCGGCTCGGCCATGCCGAGCTGTCGGGGCTCGACCTGCTCGAACTCTACGCCTTCCTCTTCCCGGCGCGCTTCATGGTGCCGACGCCGCGCGGCCTCGCCCGCGCCACCGGGCTCGACATGCCGACCCGCGACGAGGAGGTCGCGCCCTTCCTGCTGCGCGCCACCGCCGCGCTGCTCGACACCGCGTCGGGCGACTGGCCGGAGCGCGAGGGCGCCTGGACGTCGCTGCAATCGCTGCTGCGGCTGCGCTGGCCGTGGACCCCGGCGCTCATCGACCGCATCCGCAAGCCCGTCACCGCCGAGCGCTGGCTGTTCTCCAAACTGCCCGAATGGTCGGAGGCCGCGCCGCGCCCCGCGCCGCGCACCATCGCGCTCGATCCCGCGCAGACCGCCGAGCGCCTCGCCCGCCTCGTCGGTGTCGACGCCGAGCAGCGCCCCGGCCAGCGCGCCTATGCCGAGGCGGCGATCGAGGCCTTCGCCCCGCGCATGATGCGCGACGCCCCCAACCTCGTCCTCGCCGAGGCCGGGACGGGCATCGGCAAGACGCTCGGCTATCTCGCCCCCGCCTCGCTCTGGGCGGAACAGGCCGGCGGCGCGGTGTGGGTGTCGACCTTCACCAAGGCGTTGCAACGCCAGCTCGCGCAGGAGACGGTGCGGCTGTTCCCCGACGCCGTCGAGCGCCGCGCGAAGGTCGTCACCCGCAAGGGCCGCGAGAACTATCTCTGCCTGCTCAACCTCGAGGACGCGCTGCAGGGCGGTTTCGCCGGCCGCGCCGCGATCCTCGCGCAGCTCGTCGCGCGCTGGGCGGCGTATAGCGCCGATGGCGACATGATCGGTGGCGACCTGCCGGGCTGGCTGCCGACCTTGTTCCGCCGCAACGGCTCGACCGCGCTGACCGACCGGCGCGGCGAGTGCGTCTATGCCGGCTGCCCGCATTACCGGAAGTGCTTCATCGAGCGCGCCGCGCGCGCCTCGGCCGAGGCCGACATCGTCATCGCCAACCATGCGCTGGTCATGGTCAACGCCGCGCGCGGCCGCGAACTGGCGACGCGTCCGACGCGCTATGTCTTCGACGAGGGGCACCACATCTTCGACGCCGCCGACGCGATGTTCTCGACCGCGCTGACGGGTCAGGAGACGATCGAGCTCAGGCGCTGGATCCTCGGCCCCGAATCCGGCGGGCGCGGGCGGCGGCGCGGCCTCGCCGCGCGGCTGTCCGACGTGGCGAGCTATGACGAGGCCGGCGGCCTCGCCATCGCCGACGCGGTCCAGGCCGCCCAGGCCTTGCCCGGCGACGGCTGGCTGCAGCGCGTCGGCGAGGGGCAGCCGTTCGGCCCGGTCGAGGCGTTGCTCGGCGCGGTGCGCGGTCTCGTCTATGCCCGCGCCGAGGCCGAGGGCGATGCCGGCTATGGCCTGGAGACCGAACTCGCCGAGCCCGACCCGACGCTGATCGAGGCCGCCGGCCCCGCCGCGCACGCGCTCGACGCGCTGGTCCGCCCGCTCGTCACGCTCGGCCGCAGGCTCGAGGCGGTGCTCGCCGAGGCGCCCGACTGGATGGACGGCCCGGCGCGCGCGCGGATCGAGGGCGCGATCGCCTCGGTTGGCTGGCGCGCCGAGACCGTCGCCGCATGGCTCTCGCTGCTCGCGCGGATCGGCGGCCCAGTGGCGCACGACTTCATCGACTGGCTCGCGGTCGACCGCGTCGAGGGCCGCGAATACGACATCGGCCTGCACCGCCACTGGCTCGATCCCGGCAAGCCCTTCGCCGACACCGTGCTGCGCTCGGCGCATGGCGCGCTGGTCACCTCGGCGACGTTGCGCGGCGGCGAGGACTGGGCGGTGGCCGAGGCGCGCACCGGCGCCAACCATCTCGAACGCCCCGCCTCGCGCTTCGCCGCGCTCAGCCCGTTCGACTATGCCGCCCAGGCCGAGGTGCTGATCGTCACCGACGTCAGGCGCGGCGACATGGCGAGCCTCGCCAACGCCTATGCCCGGCTCGCCATCGCCTCGGGCGGCGGGATGCTCGGGCTGTTCACCGCGATCCGCCGGCTGCGCGGCGTCCATGCCCGCATCGCCGACCGGCTGGCGCGCGAGGGGCTGCCGCTGCTCGCCCAGCATGTCGACCCGATCGACACCGGGACGTTGGTCGACATCTTCCGCGACGATGCCCATGCCTCGCTGCTCGGCACCGACGCGCTGCGCGACGGGGTCGACGTGCCCGGCGGCTCGCTCAGGCTCGTCGTGCTGGAGGGCGTGCCCTGGCCCAAGCCGACCGTGCTCCACGGCGCGCGGCGGCTTGCCGGGGGTGGGTCGGGCTATGACGACCGCATCGTCCGCGCGCGCCTCGCCCAGGCGTTCGGCCGGCTGATTCGCCGCGCCGACGATCGCGGCAGCTTCGTGCTGCTGTCCGCCGCGATGCCCTCGCGCCTGCTCACCGCCTTCCCGCCCGGCGTCGGAATCGCCCGCGTGACGCTCGACGAGGCGGTATCGCGCGTGGCACGTCTTCCCTCCGCGCCGCGCCTCGGGCATGAGGCGCCCGGACGCCTGACGGAGACGCCGACGCCATGAAGACGCTCACCCTGCTCCGCCACGCCAAGTCGGGCTGGGACGACCCCGCGCTGCGCGACTATGATCGCCCGCTCAACGCCAAGGGCAAGCGCGCCGCCGCCGCGGTCGGCCGCCACTGGCGCAGCCTCGGCCTCGACTTCGACCATGTCGTCGCCTCGCCCGCGCTGCGCGTCGTCGAGACGCTCGAACATGTCGCGAGCGGCTATGGCTCCGATCTCCCCGCCACGCCCGATCGCCGCATCTATCTCGCCTCGGCGGTGACGCTGCTCGACGTCGTGCGCGAGCTGCCCGACAGCGTCGCCAGCGCGCTGCTCGTCGGGCACAATCCCGGGCTCGAGGATCTCGTCCTGATGCTCGTGCCCGACAACGACCAGGCGCCCTTGCGCGATGCGGTCGAGGAGAAGCTCCCCACCGCCAGCACCGTGCGGCTCACCTTCGCGATCGATCGCTGGGCCGATGCCGCCGCCAATGGCGCGGTGCTCGACCTGTTCGTCCGCCCGCGCGACCTCGATCCGGCGCTCGGGCCGGATCCGGACTAACGCTCCTCCATCCTCGCCTTCAGCGCGGCGAAGGCGTTGAGCGGCGTGACCTCGTCTTCGCTCACCACGCCGGCGGCACGCAGCGCGGCGGCCGCGCCGGGCCCGCGCGGATAGGGGTCGAGCGCCAGCGCCATCGTCTCGGCCGCCGCCTCGCCCAGGTCGATCGCGGCGCCGTCGTAGAGCATCGTGTCGAGCGCATCCTCGTCGAGCTCGATCTCGCCCTCGTCGGCGACGTCGTCGACGACGAAGCGCAGCGCGACCGGCTCGTCGATCGTGCCGGGCACGGGCTCGTCGGTGATGACGCAGGCCTGCACGACCTTCGCGCGGACATGGCCGTGCGCGATCACCCCGCCCGCGTCGCGGCTGAGGCGGAACTCGGCTTCGAGCGACTCGACGCTCTGCAGGTCGAAGCGCTTCGCCAGCGCGGCGCGCTCGGCCGCGTCGGCGGCGATCCGCAGGGTGCGCTCGCCTTCGCCGATCGTGTCGGCGCGTTCGATGCGCGAGAACTCGGGGACGCTCATGCCGGCAGCTTGCCGTCGAGCAGCGCGGCGGTAGGCGTCGCGGCCAGTGCGTCGCGATAGGCGAGCAGCGCCGCCTCGACATGCGCCAGCGCTGCCGCCTCGGGCGTCGCGCCGCGCCACAGGTTGCGGACCAGCGCCGCGCCGAGCGTGCCGTCGCCGAGCGCGGTGCGATAGGCGCCGAGTCGCCCGCCGAGCATGCCCATCATGTTGCCGATGTGCTTGCCGACGACGATGTCGCCGATGCCGATCTCGCGCAGCTGACCGTCCATGTCGTCGACGAAGCGCTCGGTCAGCCGTGCGCTTGGTTCGGCGGTGTCGGGATCGACCTCCAGCCGCAGCAGCACGAAGGCGAGGATCGTCGCGACCATGTCGAAGCGGCCGTCGACCGTGTCCGGCACGGTGCCCGTCTCATACCAGTGCGGTGCGCGCGCCTGGGCGACGATCGCGGTGTATAGCGGCAGCGCGGTCTCGTCGCGCCGGCCGAACAATCTGGCGATGAAGCCCATGCTAATCCGTCTCTGCAAGGCGGCGCCCTTGTTTGGCCGCGTTCATCCGCATATTGAGCGGACGGGCGCATGATGCAATGCGCCTTGATGACGAACGCGCCCGCGGTGGAGAAGAGTAGAATGCGTATCAAGTCCGCCCGGATGATTGCCCTGATCGCGCTGGTCGCGCTCGGCGCCTGCACGCCGCTCCGCACGCATCAGGGCTATGTGATCGATGCCGATCTGGTCAACTCGGTGCAGCCCGGTGTCGACACCCGTCAGTCGGTCCTCGCGGTGCTCGGCAAGCCCAGCTTCGCCAGCCAGTTCAACCAGGGCGACTGGTATTATATCGCGCGCGACTCGCGCAACTTCGCCTACAACAAGCCCAAGGCGAGGGAGCAGATCACGCTGCGCGTGACCTTCAACACGGCCGGCACCGTCACCGGGGTGTACAAATCGGGCGTCGAGCAGGTCGCGTCGATCAACCCCTTTGGCAAGAAGACGCCGACGCTCGGCAAGGAGCGCAGCTTCTTCGACGAGCTGTTCGGCAATATCGGCACGGTCGGCGCGGTCGGTGCCGGTGGCGGCGACAGCGGCGGTCGCGACACGCCGTAAGCGGCGGGCGCCGCGTCGCACGCCACCTTTCTCCTTGCTGACGATCCAGTTCGCCACGCGTTCATCGCGGATGCGCCATTCCCGTCGCCATGGTCATGGCGCGGGAGTGCGCAGCGTTGATCAGCAATGGAGACAAACATGCGCAAGACGATTTTGATGGCTCTCATGGCCGCCGCCGCTCTGCCGGTCGCGGCGCAGGCGCAGTCCAATGCCGAGCTGCGGCACGATCGCCGCGACGTCCGCCAGGAACAGCGCGAATTGCAGGATGCACGGCGCAGCGGCAACCGCGGCGATGTGCGCGAGGAGCGCCGCGACCTGCGCGACGCGCGGCAGGAATATCGCGAGGACCTGCGCGATCGCAACCGTGCCTGGGCGCGCGACGACTGGCGCCGCTGGCGCGACCACAATCCCGGCTTCTATGCGCGCGGCAGCTGGAATGCGCCGTTCCGCTACAACGCGTTCCGCGCCGGCCTGCGCATCGCGCCGCTATATTATGGCGACCGGTTCGTGATCGCCAATCCGTGGCGCTATCACCTGCCGCAGCCCGGCTGGGGCCGGGTGTGGGTGCGCCACTATAACGACGTGCTGCTGGTCGACAGGCGCCGCGGTGTCGTCATCGAGGTGATCCGCGGCTTCTACCGCTAGGCGATCGCAGCAATGGGCCCGGGCGGAGGAAACTCCGTCCGGGCTTTTGCGTGGCCGAATCGACGATGGGAAAGAGCGCGCGCCTGTGCTGCCCGAAGCCGCGCCACGGTTGAATCATCGTATCGTGAACAGCACCTGGTCAACGACATGGCCGCCGACATCGAGCAGCCGCAGGCGGTGCTGGCCGGGCGCGGCGAGGATCTGCGGCACGGTATCGGCGGCACCGATGTCGCGCTTGTCGAGCATCAGGCGGTGGGCGACCGCCGCGCCGGTCACCGTCACCGCGAGCCGCTGGCGGTCGGCCGGGATGTCGGGGTCGATCGCATAGACGCTGCCCGACACCGGGTTGGTGATGCGCGGGCGGCGCGATTCGGACGGCGCGAAGGCGACGCGGCTCATCGCGGTACCGGTGAGGAAATATTCGTGGCGCGGCTGCTCGATATGGTCGGCAAAGGTCACCGCGCGCTCTTCGATGCCGGCGGGGCGCGGTGGCGCGAGCGGGTGGCGCTCGGCGCCCAGCGCCAGCATCACGTCGCGCCACACCGGCGCCGCGCCGCTGGTGCCAGAGACGGCGCGCATCGGATCCCCCTCGAGATTCCCGACCCACACCGCGACGGTGTAGCGGTCGTTGAAACCGATGCACCAATTGTCGCGCATCGCCTTGGAGGTGCCGGTCTTGACCGCCGCCCAGAAGGGCAGGCGCAGCGCCGAGTCGAGCCCGAAGGTGGCGGCGCGGGCATTGGGGTCGGCGAGCATGTCGCCGACCAGCCACGCGGCCTGCGGCGTGGTGATCGCGCGCGGCGCGGTGACCGGATCCTTCATCGTCAGGCGGAGCGGCGCCCAGCGGCCGGCATTGGCGAGGCTGCGATAGGCGTTGGCCTGTTCGAGCAGCGTGACTTCGGCCGAGCCGAGCGCGAGCGAGAAGCCGTAATAGTCGCCATCCTCGACCAGCCCGCGATAGCCGGTGTCCCACAGCCGGTCGCGGAACGGCGAGACGCCGACGAGCATCAGCGTGCGCACCGCCGGTACGTTGAGCGACCCGGCCAGCGCGGTGCGCGCCGAGACCGGGCCCTTGAAGCCGCGATCGTAATTTTGCGGGACGTACAGGCCCGAGGCGGTGTCGAGCTGAATCGGCGAATCCTCGAGGATCGAGGCGGGGGTGAGATAGCCCTTTTCGATCGCCTCGGCGTAGAGGAAGGGCTTGAGCGTCGATCCGGCCTGGCGATAGGCATTGGCGCCATCGACCGAGGCGGCGGTCGAATTGCCACCGATCCCGCCGACATAAGCGAGCACGTCGCCGCTGGCATTGTCGATCACCACCACCGCGCCGTCGCGCGCGCGGCTGCCGCCCAGCCCCTGCAACTGGCGGCGCAGCGCGACGATCGCGAGTTTCTGGATGTCGTAATCGAGCGTGGTGGTGATGCGCATGCCCGGCTTGGTCAGCAAGCGGGCGGACAGATGCGGCGCAAGGCCGGGGTCGAGTTGCAGGCTGCGCGTAGGGCCGAGCATCGACGCGGCCTCGCCGGTCAGGCGGGCGCAATCGCTGCGATGCGCGAGCGCGCAGGCGCGCCGCGCGACGCTCGCCACATTCGCCTGGGGCTCGGGGAGGAGTGCTGCGAGCAGCAGCGCGTCGTCCCTCGCCAGCGCGTCGGGGGTCTTGCCGAACAGGCCGAGCGCGGCGGCGCCGATGCCCTGCGCCTCGCCGCGAAAACCGGCGAGGTTGAGATAGGCCTCGAGGATCTCGTCCTTGTGCCAGCCGCGTTCGAGCGCCCACGCGGCGCGCATCTGGCGCAGCTTGTCGAGCCAGCCGCGTGCGCCGGGCGTGGCGATGCCGGGGGCGAGGAAGCCAGCGACCTGCATGCTGAGCGTGCTGGCGCCGCGCGAACGCTGCCCGGCGACACGGTCGCGCGACGCGCCGGCCAGCGCCAGCCAGTCGACCCCGCCATGGCTGTAGAAACGGTGATCCTCGGCGGCGACCAGCACCTCGCGCGTGACGGGCGACACCCTGGCGAGCGGCGTCCAGCCGAGCCGCCGCGCCGCGAAATCGACCCGCGCCGAATCGAGCAGCCGACCATGCCGGTCATAGAGCCATGCCTCTGACGGGTGCCAGTCGGCGACGACCTGGCGGTAGGACGGCAGCGGCGGTGGCATGGTGATAAAGTCGGCAATGCCGAGCAGCAGCGCGACGAGGCCGATGCCGGCGAAGGCCTTGCCCTCGCGCGTGCCGAGCGCGGCCAGCCAGCGACCGGGATCGATCGCGGCGAGGCGCCAGAGGCGCGTTTCGAGCCAGGTGCGGCCGCGCCTTCCGATCTCCGCTACCGCCGAAAGCCATTTTTGCCGCATGTGATCAGGCTATCATCGGGAGGCAGGAAGGGAAGAGCCTTGACGGTGCGCCTGTCAAAACCCCTTCGGCAAAGTAAATCCGTCGGCGTACGTCGCTACCGCCGAAGGCCGGCAGATAACGAGATCGTAGAATATCTCGTCCATATCGAATTTCGGCTGCACGCGCGCCATGATCACATAGCCGTTTACGCGCGTTGCCATGATAGGGATGTCAGCCATGCCTTGGGGTATGCGGGCAAATGCGACGCTGCGCCGCATCCACGCGTCGCGACCGCGCCAATGCGGAAACAGATAGCGCATCACGCGACGCGCCATCCGCATGGCGCGCACACCCTCTCCCTTGGGAATTCGCGTGTCATGGCCGGCGAGCGGGATCTCCATTTCAAGTCCGGCGAAGCGCGCATGCCAAGGCCTGAATCGGTTACCGAGGACCGAAGTTTGGGTCGATGCGAGTGTGCAACTCGATATGTCAACGTTGGTCTTCGAGCAAATTCCGGCCGACTTCAGCCGGTTCATCACCTGCCCTATACTGTCGCTTAGCGGATGAGAACCGCGCGCACTGCTACCTGCGGCAATGTCGCCAGGAAAGCGCCGAGCGCGATCCCCGGCGACCATTGCCGAAGACAAGTCATGTTCATCATATGTTCATCATAGCATGAATCGCGTGGGAGAAAAGGGGCCAGGGCAGCGGGCCGCGCAGGCGTTGAAGCCGTCCGCTAACACGGCTTGCCCAAGTGCAGGCTTGATTCTCCATAGGCTGCCCAATTGATCTTGAAACTCGGATTGGTGGACACGGCGCTGACCGTCTGCGTTTGGCTACGTGTCCGGCCATTGTCGAATTTCATATTGATGAGGGTTGAAGTAGTCGGATCATTGTTAAGAATAAAGCTCGGCGAGAAATCCACCTCCGCGGCCGCGTCGTCACCGTATGCAGTGACTTTAAATGTCTTGATATCACCGGGAATTTTCAGCGTGCCCTGACCATCGCCGATTTTAAAAATCGCTTTGTTGCCGTAATAATAGCAACCTTCCTTTACCGGCGCGCGATTTTTGGGGGAAGCGCATGACGAGAACATGGGGAGCGCTAGAAAAATTGATATGAAGTGATATTTCAACATTTTTCATATCCCGCGCTAATTCTCACCGCAAATGATCATAATATTATTGCTAACTATAATGATAGTAATATTACGAAGAGATGCAGGGCTACAAGAATTATTCTAATATCGAACGTATCGCCAAATTAAAATCTAAAATTTTTTGTTGCGCGCCTTGTTAACTGGCCCAAATCCAAATTTGTGACCGCCACCATGTCATGATAGTCCGGGTCGGAGCGTCGAGTCACCGATCACATGAAATGACGCCAGATATTGATCGGTCACACCATCGTGTCACAAATCCGTACAATCCTTCGGTGCATCGGTCTCCTCCCAAACCCTGCCAGTCCGCAGGTTGCGTGTCCGATACGTGACGCCACGGAAGACGCCGGCCGGGCAGTGGTCGGGCAATGCGACCACGCACATCAGGACCCTGTCGCCGATGCGGCTGCTCGCAAAAGGCGGCGGTTCCGGCTCTCTCCACGTGTCGTCGAGCCACTGTTCCAGTCCATTGCTGTAGAGCATATAACCCTTGTAGGCGATCGAGATGCTGCCACGGTCGCGGACTGGATTGCTTTCCCAAGCCCACTTCATGGTCCCATAGGGGACTGCTCGTTGATGCTCGATTTCCATTTCCTTGATACGGCTCGTATAGCAGGTGCCGATCGTAGGAAAGGCGTCGCGCGGTGTTGGCAGAACGCTTTGTTGCCATCGTTCGAAGCGCGCGCGCACTTCTTCGTCGCGCGCGATGCGCGCCAATTCTTCCTTGTGCTCCTCAGGCGTCAAGTGAACGTCGGGCACCATGGTATTGGAATCATCAAATCCGTCGATAACGCTTCCGCCGTTATCGATCGCATCGTTGCTATCGGAGGTGACGAAATTCGATGCTTCATCAGGCTGATCGCCACAGCCGGAGAGCAGAAGGAGGCACGCGAGAATTCGCACCTTCATCAAACGCCCCCCCCCATACCGCGTGGACTCGCGACGGTAGAATCACATTTGTTCCTTATATGTTCGAAAGGTTTGGTTTGCAAGGTTAAAGAGCGCGCGGAGCTCTATCGCTCCACGCGCTCGGCAAATAGTTCATGTGATGGGGTGAGCACCCGCCGGCACTTCAACAGCTTATATGGTTGGCCAAAGCATACATAAAATCAATGGCGCGAAAACTCTTGTAATACGTCCTGGGCGTATACTCCTCTCTTAGCAGATTCTTGTTCGCGGGTTTTATAGGCTGGGGCCTCGTAAATCTTCGTCGTCAGATAGCCGGCCTGATAAGCATCAGTTTGCGCACGCAGCTGCGCGCCGAATTCACGATATTCGCCTTGTTCCAGTTCATATCTGACAAATGCCAACTGCTCGTCGAAAGTGGAGCCTATCAAAGAATGACCGGTGAATTTTTCAAACATTTTACGACGATGCTCGTTCCACTGAGCAATGCCATATCCAGGCGCGTTCTTGGTGAAATTCTGCCACTTGTCAGGATCAAGATTGTTTTCCCTCGTCAGGGCCGCAATCAGACCCGCTGCCTGTTCTGGCGTCAGGAATTTGTCGCGCGTGAAATAGTCCCAGGCTTTTTTCTGTCGAGCGTTCAACGCCCGGTCTGCCGCCTCGTGAAGGGCCGCGAGGGCGTCATTAGACCATGCCCCTCGTTCTCCCAACCTCACTTCGTTCGCAGTGGGGAAGCCACTTTCCGCGATCCTACGCGGTAGTACTTTATGCTCCAGCATCCAGGCGATTTGATCGGCAACATACTTGCCCGCCGGCGCCGCGGCGAGGCCGATCTTTCTTCTCAATCTCGGGTCGAGGCTCTGTAGAGGTGCCCGCATGGCTTCCAGCATCTTCGCTGGCCGCGCAAGTTCGGGATCGGTCAGGCGTTGTTGCTGGTTAAGCTTTAGCCAGCGATTGGCAAGCTCATGTCGGATAAGTGCGACTTCGGGAGGGTTGTCCATTAGATCGGAGCTGGCATTGGCGTTTTGCAGCGTCCCCGGCTCGGGAAGGCGCTTTACGAGGTTTCGTAGGCCACGATAGGGGTCGGCGTTGCCGTCGGGATATTCTCCGGCGATAGAGGACGGCTTCGCGACTGCCGTGTCGCTATCGGCGAAAGTCGTTGTGGCGATATTTTCGCCAACGGCGCCCAAGTTGGGCGGCTCGAACCCCGTATTCCCCTCGTCATTCGCGGCTTCCTCGCCGATGCTGTCGAGGCGTAAATGGTTTACTGGGCCGCCGGACGTCATATGCGGACTCGCGTCTCCATTGGCGGGCGTGGCAAGCGGCAGATCTAAGCTTCCGACGCGCGGTTGGTCATTCATATTACGTGCCGCTCTGCCGAGAAGGTTATTAACCGCATCCTTGGAAAGATCGCGCCGAACTGCCGGAGGAATCTGCGCGATCGAGGTAAAGCTGTCGCCCAGCTCATTTACCAGCGCGTCAGCCTCGGCGGCGGCATTCGTTGACGCCGTCTGACGCGTCCGATCGGCCTGCATCATCCGCCAGTTCAGCTCATCGAGCGCCTTCTGCCGGCGCTCGTCATCGACGCCGGGCCGGTTGACGATCCGCGTCGCCGCCCCTGCCGGATCGGCGGGCAGCGCCCGCTTCGAGCCGCGCGCGCCGAGAAAGGCGATATGCTGCGCCACATCCACCCGCACATCCTCGGGCAGTGCCGGGTACCAGCCGTCGCCATGCCGCGCGATCAGCGCATCGAGCTTGTCCGGCCCCAGCGCCGCCGCCGCCCAGCTGCGCGCCGCGTCGCCCTTGTAGCGTTGCAGCAACGTCGGAAGCACGGCCTGCTGTTCGTCGGGGCTGATCGCCAGCATGCGGTCGCGCAGATCGTCGGGCGCCATCTTCGGTGCCTGCGGGGCGAAGGGCGCGGCGGCGAGGTCGCCGGCCTCGACATCGGCGATGGCGCGTTCGTCGGTGAAGCGCGGGGCGATGCCGGCCAGCGCCTTGTGTTTGTCCTCGGGGCGCATGTCGGCGCCGTGGCGCCTGATCGCGACCAGCGCACCGATCGCATCGTCGGTCGCGCGGGCATCGACATGCGCGAGATGGATCGTCGACTGGTAATCGTTCGCCGCCGCCTCGGCCTGGGCGTCTGGCTGGCCGGCGAGGCTCGCCTCTAGCCGCACAGCGCTCTTGCCGGTTTCGATATGGTGGGCGTAGCGATCGGGCACGTCGATATGGTCGAGCGCCGCGCGCGCATTGCGTGCGGGCGGGGCGCGGTCGCGGTCCATCTGCGCCACGGCGGCGTCGAGCGCGGCCATGCTCCGCGCCGCGACATCGCGGCGGCGCTGCTCGTCGGCGAACGGTGGGGCGGGCTGCGCGTCATCGACCGTGAGATCGGCGGGGCCGGCGTTCGGCATTGGCATGGCTTCGGGTTGGTCGTCCGGCGGCGACATTGTGTCGGTGGCCGGCGCGAAGCCATATGGGTCTTGCTGAGGTTCGATACCGGGCATGAACTGCTCCTGCTGACGGGCGCGTACGCGACGCGGGGAGCAGCAGGACTAGGCGCGGATGCGGATTGTTGAATCAGCGCGTTGGGGCGGGGTGCGCGGTTTGCGCCGATCGCTAATTCTCTCGTTAGCGGTCGGGGGCATCATTCAGGGTAGCAGGGTCGGAGCTCCTAACTTTGTCGAGAATTCTTTCCATGCTGCTTGCCGTTGACCAAGAGGTCGGAAAACTTGCTTGCCCGGCGAAGGCCGGGGTCCAGTTGGGATGCAGCGATAATGGTCACTGCGCCTGATTATCTCCGCCATGCCAACTGGGCCCCGGCCTTCGCCGGGGAAGGGCAATTATTGACGGTCAACAATCATGAGAGTGCGACCGGCAGCGCCACCCTCATCGCGCCGCCACCGTCACCATTGTATTGGGCCATTGCGCGCGGATTTCGGGCGAATACATCGCCTCGACCCGCGTCGGCGGCAGGTTGAAGCGGCCCGGGGTGTTGAGCCGCAGCACATAGCTGACGCTGAACGCACCGCGCGGCACCCAGGCGAAATAGGCGCGCCATGAGTCGTTGCGGCGTTCGACATAAGCCGGCTGGGCGCCCGACTGGACCTCCCACAGCTTGCCGTCGGCGTCGCGCGCCAGCGTGTCGGTGCCGCCGCCGAGACTGCCCTGGTCGCCGAGCATCTTCGACTGGCCGCCCAGGTCGCCGACGATCGTCGCGCCGGCCGGGATCGGATCGTTGATCACCACCCAGTTGCGATCTGCCGAGGCCTGGACGTTGATCGTCACCTTGATCACGTCGCCGCGCGTCAGCACGCCCTTGGTGCGCGCCTGCACGACCTCGACCTTGCGGTTCATGACATAACCGGCGTTGAGCGGCTTGAGCAGCGGCACGGCCGCCGAGACCGAGACGCTCGCCCATGGCCCCGCGCCGCCCGCTTGCGACAGCCGCAGCGGGGCCTGCGCGGCGGGCAGCGGGAAGCTGACCAGTCGTTGGTCGGCGGCGAGCGGCCAGCTGCGGCTCACGCTGGCCGAACCCAGCCCGAGCGAGGTCGTGCCGGTGATCGCGGTGGCGGGATAGAGCGCGGCGAACTTCTTCGCCGCGATCGTGCCCCAGGCATTGGCGGTGGTGGTGTCCCACCGGCCATGCGACTGGCGCAGCGCCACGCCGACCATCATCTTGCCGGCATCGTCCTGCCAGCCGGGGCGGCCGAGCGTGGCGATCAGCGCCTTGATCGCGGATTCGTCGCTCGACACCATCAGCCACCAGGCCGAATTGGACGCATCCGACAGGTCGAGCCGGGTGCCTTCATAGACGAGGCGGGTGCGCAGCACGCCTTGCGCGACATTCTTGAGCGCGGTGGCATTGGCGAGGCCGGGGATATGGTCGAGCGCGATGAGATAATCGGCCAGCGTATCGGTCGGCATTTCCGACGGGTTCATGCCGATCTGGCCGAGCATGTCGGGCGTCGCCGCGCCGTTGCGCGCCAGCGCGGCGAGCGCGACGACGCGTTGCAGGCGGACATCGCCATATTCGTCATGCCGCAACCGGCCGTTGAGCACGTCCTTCAGGCCCTGGATCATCCGCGTCCTGGGCGCCTCGGGGATCGGCAGGCCGGCATCGGCGGTCAGCGACAGGACATAGGCGGTCAGCACCTCCGAGCCGTTGAGCGTGTCCGACGGCCAGTAGCGCAGCAGCCCGTCCGACGCCTGATAGGTCGGCAGGTCGCCGGCGAGGCGCGCCCAGCCGGGCCCGTCGCCGAGCGCGACGACGCGGCTCAGCCGCTGTTCCAGACAGTCATAGGGATAGGCGGCCATGAAGGCGCGTACCCCGGCGAGCGGCGGCGCGAGGTCGTCGCTGAGCCGGATATCGACCACGCCGCGCCCGGGAAGGGCGCCGGCGGGCGGCGCGATGGTGATCGCGCTATCGGTTCCGATCCGCGCCAGCGTGCCGGCCCACACCTCGACCGGGAAGACCGGCACGACGCTCTGGCTGACGGTGACCTGATCGGTCGCCTTGCCGTCCTGGTTCCGCGCCGAAACGTGCCACGACAGCGCGCCTTCGGCGTTGGGCGCGGTGAGGTTCCACGCGATCGGCACCGCGCCGCCGGCCGGCACCGTTACGGTGATCGGCTTGCCGGTGGCGATATGCGGCGTCAGGTCGACATTGGCGGTGACGGTCATCGGCTTGGCCGAGCCGTTGCGCAGCGTGAAGGTGGCGGCGAAATAGTCGCCGCTGCGCACCAGTTGCGGGATGCCGGCATAGATCGACAGGTCCTGCGCGGTGCGGACATCGGCCATGCCGGTGCCGAACTGCTGCGCGCCGTTGGTGGCGATGGCGACGAGCTTGAACGACGACAGCGCGTCGCTGAGCGGCACGGCGATGCGCGCATGGCCATTGGCGTCGAGCGCGACATGCCCCCGCCACAGCAGCACGGGCTGGAAATTCTCGCGGTTGAGCCCCGAGGCGTCACCGCCGCCGCCGCCCGCCTCGACCGCCTTGCGGCCATAATGGCGCTTGCCGACGACCTGGGTCTGCGCGGTCGAGGTCAGCACCGAGATCGGCCGCTCGCCCATCATCGCCTTGAGCACGTCCCAGCTGTCATTGGGGGCGAGCTGGAGCAGCGCCTGGTCGACCGCGGCGAAGGCGAGATCGGCGGACTGTGCCGGCTTGCCGTCGGGGGTGTTGACCTGGACGTCGACCTGCGCGGTGTCGCGCACGGCATAGCGCTCGCGATCGGCCTTGACCGCGACCTTCAGCTGATGCGCTTCCCAGCCGACCTGCACCTTGGCGATGCCGATGCGGTAGCTCGGCTTGGCGAGGTCGACCGTGGCGGTCGGCTCCTGCCCCTCGGGCGGTCCGCCGGCGAGGCCCAGCGACTGGGCGATGCCGTGCAGCCAGCTCCACATCCCGCCATGGGTACGGCCGCGCACCACCATCACCGAGACGAACACGTCGGGCGCGTAGCTGCCCGGCATCGCCACCTCGACCACCGGATCGGTGCCGGTGAGATGGGTGGTGAAGCTCGACAGCACGCCCTCGCGCTCGACCGTCACCAGCGCGGTCGCCTCGCGGAACGGCATGCGGACCTGGAAGCGCGCGGTTTCGCCGGCGGCATAGCTGAGCTTTTCGGGGACGAGGTCCATGCGGTCGCCATTGTCGCCGCCGAACCACCAGTCGTCATTGCCGGCCAGCCACACCGAGGTGGTGGCGCGCGTCTCATTGCCATTGGCGTCCTGCGTCGTCGCCACGGCATAGACCTCGCCCGAGACGCCGGGGTCGATCGCGCACAGCGCATAGCCCTGCGCATCGGTCGTCGCGCTGCATGTCGCCGACAGCTTCGTCGTCTTCATCTGGTTGTCATAGGCGTAGAAGCCGCCGATCAGCCGGCGCCGCGCGGTGAGGATCTGGCGGCTGTAGAGCGCGACCGAGACGCGCTGGTTGGCGAGCGGCTTGCCGGACGTATCGAGCGCGACGAGGCGCAGGCGCAGATCGTCCTGCTTCATCAGCCAGCCATCGGTCTTGATGCCGAGCTGCACCGCCGACGGGAAGATCGGGATGGTGCGCGACGCGGTCAGCGTCTGGCCATTGGCATCCTGATAATCCATCTCGACCTGCATGTTGGTCGCGCCATCGAGGCCTTGCGGCACGTCGATATTGTTGTGCGCGGTGCCGTCCGCGCTCAGCGTCGCGGGCAGTGTCTGGGTCGGTGGCGGCGGCGGGCTGGTTTCCTCGCCATCGCCGTTGAGCGGCTTGACGCCTTCCTCGATCCGGTTGCCGCCAAAGGTGTAGCCTTCATAGCCGGTCGGTGCGGACTCGCGCGGGAAATAGCCGACGCGCAGGTCGACCGGCAGGTTCGACGCGCCGCCGCCCGAGAGATAGCCGACGAACAGGTCGAGCTGCACGTTGCTCGGCCTGACCGCGGCCTCTTTCGGGCCGGTGACCGTCGCGCGCATCGTCGGCAGCTTGTATTCGTCGACCTTGAAGGACTGCGACGTATAGATCGTCCGGTCGCCGACGATCACCTGCAGGTCGTAATCGCCCATCGGCGCGCCCTGCGGTGCGGTCCATGTGTTTTCGCCGGTGCCGTTGGCGTCGATCGCCAGCGGCATGTCGAACTGGGTGTCGGAGCCGCGATGCGACAGCCGCAGCGTGCCGGACAGCGCCGGCGCCATGCCGAACCCCTCGCCGAGCGGGCGGCGCAGGATGTGCTTCATGTGGATCGTCTCGCCCTGACGGACCAGCGCGCGATCGAACACGGTGTGGAGGATGTCGTCGCGCGCCTCATAGCCATAGGGCAGGTCGAAATCATAGGGCCCGATGCCCTCGCCCCATTCGGTCAGCGTGAAGGACATGTCGCCATCGGCACGCGCCGAGACCATCAGCGGGTGCGCGCCGGTGCTGTCGCAACCGCCATAGGTTTCCGGCTCGGGCAGGCCCGGCGGGACGATCAACCCGCCCGAACGGTCGGTCCTGCCGGTGGCGAGCAATTGCCCGGTGCAGCTGTCGGAAATGCGGATCTCGGCATTGGCGACGGGCTTGGCATCGTCGAGCCGGGTGACCCAGGCGAGGCTCTTCTCGCGGCCCCATTTGAAATGCACCGCCATGTTGGTAACCAAGGCGGCCGAGGCGACGTAGCGCGGCGCGTTGCGATCGAGCAGCGCCTGGCCGAGCACCGGGCTGGCGAATTCGACGACATAGAAGCCGGGCTTGCCGAGCGGCATGCCGACGACCTCGAAATCCTTGCCCTTGCCGGGCAGCCCGACCTTGAGCGCCGCGCCCTGGCCGGCGGCGAGGATCGGGCGGCTGCCGGTGTCGTTGATCCGCACCGTCTCCTTGCCATGCTGCACGTCATGGCCGGCGGTATCGTCGGCATGGTCGACGGTACGCAGCCATTCGGCGATCTGCGCATCGCTGTCGCCGACGCGCAGCGCCTGCCCGGCGAGGTCGCGGCGCATGCCCTGCAGCGCCGGCTCGACATTGCGCACGGTGACCGGCAGCACGCCACCCTCGGTGCTTTCGAGAATGCCGAAGGCGGCGGCGAACTTGATCAGCGGCGGGGCCTGGTCGAAGCGCACGTCGAGCGGGAAGCGCTCGGCGTTGGCGAGCACACGGCCGCTCTCGTCCTTGACCTCGGCGGGCAGCACGATCTTGCCGGTGGTCGATTCGGGCAGCGGCGCCTTGAAGCCGACCGACGAGACGGTCGCCTTTGCGGTGGCGTCGCCATGTTCGGCATCGCCGCTGTTGCCGTCGAGCAGGTTGGGCTTGATCGTCCGGCCGTCGGGCAGTTGCAGCGTGATCGCGCGCGCCGTGTCGGCCGGGACCGGCGCGGAGAAGCGCACCCACGCCTGCTCGACCGGCGAACAGCCGGCCTGGGCGTTGACGCGCGAGCATTCGAAGCGCGCGGTGAACGGCTTGCGGACGGTATAGTCGAAACGCTGATCGGTGCCGGCGGTCTTGCCGCCCGCACCGGATATGCCCTTGCCCCACATCAGCGCGATGTCGTGCCCGGCCGGCAGCGCGCGGCGGCAGCGCAGTGCTGTGATCGCGCCATAGGCCTTTTGCCGATCCTCGGCCTTGGCCGGCACGTCGGTCGGCAGGCCGGCCTCGTCGAGGAAGTTGCGGACGTTCCAGTTCTCGTCGGGCTTGAGCTGGGCGAGCAGCTCGCCCGGCAGCTCGGGCTTGAGCACCTCGACCGGGATCTTCTCGCCAATGCCTGCGACCGAGCAATAGGCGTTGGCGGCGACCGACGCCGGATCGGCTGGCAGGTTGGCGGCGACGAGGAACACCTGGTCCTCCTCGATGCCGTCGTCGCTGCTGTTGCCGGCGAGCACGGCGCGCGCGACCGGACCACCGGCATCGACCTTGAATTCCCGCTGCCCGCCGACGGCATAGCCGGCGACGCTCTTGAGATTGGCGCGCAGCTTGAAGCCGCATTGCGTGCCACCGGGCAGGCCCTGCTTGAAGTCATAGACATAGGTCTGCGGATCGACCCAGCGGCCCTCGCCGGCGACAGCGCAGGTGACGTCGAAGGGCGAGGCGGCGCGCGGATCGCCGAGCGGGACCATCGGCTGGCTGAAGCGCATCGTGAAGCGCTCGATCGCGCCGCCGCCGATGCCGGGGGTGGCCAGGACGACGGTCGGGCTGTTGTCGCCGAGCGCCGCGACCGGCGCGATGACGAGACCGAGCAGCGCGAGACGGATTGCGAGCTTCATCACACATTCCCCCGGAGTGATCGGCGCTGGGCTGATCGCCGGCGAAGCTAGACCGGGAGCGACGGCTTGTCCAGCGCCGAGCCGTGGCGAAAATACGACGAACCGAAAAAGTTCGAAATTTTGCACACCGCCCCGGAACACGATACGGCTGGGCACCCATGGACATCTATCTGCCCATCGCCAATCTCTCGGTGAACGCGATCGTGATCGTGCTGCTCGGCGGCGTGGTCGGGATCTTGTCGGGCATGTTCGGGATCGGCGGCGGGTTCCTGACCACGCCGCTGCTGATCATCTACGGCATTCCGCCGACCGTCGCCGCCGCCTCGTCGGCGAGCCAGGTGACCGGCGCGAGCGTCTCCGGCGTGTTCGCGCATCTGCGCCGCGGCGGGGTCGACTTCAAGATGGGCGGCGTGCTGGTCGCGGGCGGGCTGGCCGGCTCGATCCTCGGCGGATGGATCTTCAAGCTGCTCCAGGCGAGCGGACAGATCGATACCGTGATCGCGGTGATCTATGTGCTGCTGCTCGGCTCGATCGGCAGCATGATGGCGCGCGAATCATGGACCGCGATCCGCGCGACGCATGGCGGGCCGCCGGCACGCGCGCGCAAGCGGCGCCACCATCCGCTGATCGCGGCGCTGCCGCTCAGGACGCGTTTCTATGCCTCCGGCCTGTATATCTCGCCGCTCGCGCCGCTGCTGCTCGGCTTCGGCGTCGGGATATTGACGATCCTGCTCGGCATCGGCGGCGGGTTCATCCTGATACCGGCGATGCTCTATCTG
The DNA here is from genome assembly GCA_041659925.1 of Sphingomonas sp. Classification (GTDB taxonomy): domain Bacteria; phylum Pseudomonadota; class Alphaproteobacteria; order Sphingomonadales; family Sphingomonadaceae; genus Sphingomonas. Next base: position 26,265 of record JBAZXI010000032.1, on the reverse strand, counting down.
CTCGGCATGGGGACGCAGGTGGTGGTCGGCACCTCGCTGTTCCAGACGTTGTTCGTCACCGCAGCCGCGACGATGGTCCATGCCACCACGACCAAGGCGGTCGACATCGTGCTCGCCGCCTTGCTGCTGTTCGGCTCGGTCGCCGGCGCGCAGGTCGGCGCGCGCTTCGCCAGCCGGGTGAAGCCGGAATATCTGCGCATGGCGCTGGCGGTGATCGTGCTGCTGGTCGCGGTGCGCATCCTGCTCGGGCTGACATGGCGGCCCGACGAGATCTTTACGGTCGATCTGTCATGAAGCGGGGGGTGCTTGCCCTGGTGCTCGCGCCGTTGCTGATGGGGCAGGCGCGCCCGACATCGAAGCCGATCCTCGTGCCCGACGTGTCGCAGCGCGACATCGAGATCGCCTACAGCTTCACCGGGGCCGACCTGCTGCTGTTCGGCGCGATCCTCTATCCCGGCGGGCGGCTGCCCGACGACGACAAGCCGGCCGACGTCGTGGTGGTGATCAAGGGGCCGACCCAGTCGATCCTGCTGCGCGAAAAGGCCAAGGTCGCCGGAATCTGGGTCAACGCCGCGCGGCTGCGCTACAGCTCGGCACCGAGTTTCTACGCCATCGCCTCGTCGCGACCGGTCAGCCAGCTGATCGATCCGCGCACCAAGGCGATCTACGAACTCGGGCTCGATTCGCTGCAACTCTCACCGTCGAGCAACGCGCCGCAGCAACAGCAGGACAGCTTCGCGCGCGGGCTGGTCGATCTCAGAAAGCGTTCCGGGCTGTATCTCGAGGCGCCGCACGCGGTCGAGATTACCGACGGCGTGCTGTACCGCGCGCGCATCACGATCCCGGCGCGCGTGCCGGTCGGGCGCTTCACCGCCGAGACCTTCCTGATCCGTGACGGACGCGTGCTGGCGGCGGCGACGCGCGACATCGACATCCGCAAATCGAGCTTCGAACGCTTCGTCGCGCGCTCGGCCGAGAAGCGCGCAATCCCCTATGGCCTGTTCACCGTCTTTCTGTCGGTGCTGCTCGGCTGGGGCGCGGGGTGGATCGCGCGGCGGATCTAGGATCGATCCGATCCAAATGCCCGCCATCGCCGTGCGCCCGGCATTGTCCACCGGTTGCACGAACCCAATCTTTACTTCTCTCGCGGCATAGCTGGTCGGTATTTTTCAGGGGTTCGCCGCATGACCGAGATGTTGGGTAGCCACGCGTTCGACAGGGCTGCTCCGATCACCGCGCCGCTGCCGTCTGCGGCCGCGATCGGCACCGTGTTCGAGATTTCCGGCTCGTCGAGCCAGGTGCTGCTCGATCTCGCGGCGATCGATGGCTATGCCGGCCATGCCGATGCGATCATGGCCAGCGCCGGCACCGTCGGCAGCCAGATCAAGATGCGCGTCGGCGCGACCTGGCTGATCGCCAATATCCGCTCGCTCAAGCTCGCCGCCGATGTCAGCGGCAAGGTGGCGGCGCAGCTCGATTTCCTCGGCGAGGGCGACGAGGAGAAGCTGACCGGCAAGCTGTATCATTTCCGTCGCGGCGTGACGCGCTATCCGAACCCCGGCGCGACGGTCTACCCCGTCAGCACCGCCGACCTGAAGCAGATCTACGCCGCCGACGACCGCGCGACGATCGAGATCGGGACGGTATTCCCGACGCGCGACATCCGCGCCTCGCTGTATATCGACGCGATGCTCGGCAAGCATTTCGCGCTGCTCGGCTCGACCGGTACCGGCAAGTCGACCAGCGCCGCGCTGATCCTGCACAAGATCTGCGAACTCGCGCCGCAGGGCCATATCGTGATGGTCGATCCGCACGGCGAATATGCCGCCGCGTTCAAGACCAATGGTGCGATCTACGACGTCTCGAACCTTCAGATGCCGTACTGGCTGATGAACTTCGAGGAACATTGCGAGGTGTTCATCAACAGCTCGGGTTCCGAGCGGCAGATCGACGCCGACATCCTCGCCAAATGCCTGTTGATGGCGCGCGCCAAGGGCCGGCTGGGGCAGGAGATCGCCAAGCTGACGGTCGATGCGCCGATTCCCTATCTGCTCAGCGACCTGACCAATCTCATCCAGCTCGAAATGGGCAAGATGGACCGCGCCGGCGACACCGCGCCCTATCTGCGCCTCAAGACCAAGATCGACGAGATCAAGGCCGATCCGCGCTACAGCTTCATGTTCTCCGGCATGCTCGTCGCCGACACCATGTCGAGCTTCATCAGCCAGGTGTTCCGTATGCCCGGCGACGGCAAGCCGATCTCGATCATCGACGTGTCGGGCGTGCCGTCCGAAATCACCTCGGTGGTGGTCGCGGTGCTGGCGCGGATGGTGTTCGATTTCGCGATCTGGTCGCGCAACGAGCCGCAGCGCCCGATCCTGCTCGTCTGCGAGGAAGCGCATCGCTACATTCCCAGCGAGAAGAATTCGGATGCTTCGTCGGTCGGGCGCATTCTCAGCCGCATCGCCAAGGAAGGCCGCAAATATGGCGTGTCGCTCGGGCTGATCACGCAGCGGCCGTCCGATCTCGCCGAGGGCGTGCTGTCGCAGTGTGGCACGATCATCTCGATGCGCCTCAACAACGATCGCGACCAGGCCTTCGTCCGCGCCGCGATGCCCGAAGGTGCGCGCGGCTTCCTCGATTCGATTCCGGCGCTGCGCAACCGCGAGTGCATCATTTGTGGCGAGGGCGTCGCGATCCCGATCCGCGTGGCGTTCGACGCGCTCGAGGAAAACAAGCGCCCGGCCTCGGACGACCCGCTCTTCTCGCAATTGTGGCGCGAGGTCGGTCAGGAAGACCAGATCATCAGCCGCACCGTGCGGCGCTGGCGCTCGCAGGGAAGGTAAGCACCTTCAAAACTTCTCCCCGTGCCGGGGAGAAGCTATGCTTAAATCAGCGCGCGCCGGGCTTGATCGAGAGCAGCCAGGCGACCTTCGCCTTGAACCGGCGCAGCGCCTCGCCCGAGAGCTGGCTGACGCTCGAGAAGGACATGTTGCGCGGATTGACCGAGACGCCGTTCTTCCACACTTCCCAATGGAGGTGCGGGCCGGTCGACAGGCCGGTCGACCCGACATAGCCGATCACCTCGCCCTGGTTCACGCGCTGGCCGCTGCGCACCGCGATGCGGCTCATATGGCCATAGCCGGTGCCGATACCCCCGGCCGAGGCGAGCTTGACGAAATTGCCATAGCCCGCGCTGCGCCCGGCGAACTGCACGATGCCATCCATCGCGGCGTGGATCGGCGTGCCCCAGGCGGCGGCGATGTCCATCCCCCGGTGCATCCGCATATAATGGAGCAACGGGTGCATGCGCATGCCGAAGCCCGACGAGACGCGACCGGCGACGGGCATGCCCATCTGGCCCTTGTGCTCGCTCTGGCCCGAAGCCTCATACCATTGGCCGTCGTCCCATTTGACCAGCTCGGTCTTGCGGTTGCCATGGACGAGCCTGACCATTTCCAGGTCGCCGAGTTGAACCTCGCCCGTGGCGGCGCGCGCCTGCTTCATGGCGAGCGTGAAGGTATCCGCGGGTGAAATGTCGCGGCCGATGTTGAGATGGGCGGCGAGTGCCTTGAGTGCCGTCTCGACCGTCTTGGCGGGCGCGCCCGATGCGCGCGCCGAACGATAGAGGCTCTGCCCGACAAGCCCCTCGAGGCGCAGCGGCGTGTGGTCGATGGCGATTTCGTGGCGCGCCAGCGTCAGCGCGTTGCCGGTGCGCACCACCGACAAGGCAAGATCGAAGCGGGCGCGGAAGCTGAGCGCCTCCAGCGGGCGGGCGACGGTCTTGTCGGGGCGGCGGCCGAGCGTGAGGTCGAGCCGCGTGCCGGGCCTGACATCGCCCAGCGCGACCGCGCCGGCAATCATCTGCACGGCGCTGGCGGTATCGGTCTTCGACACCCCGGCGCGCTGCAGGACATTGGCGAGACCGTCCCCCTGGCCGAGCGTCGCGACGAGTTCGACCCGCGGCCGCTCGGGCGCCTCGGCGAGCGGCGCGACGAGGTCGGTCGCCGCCATGTGCTGGCCGGTATTGCCACCCCATGCGAGCGGGCCGATCGATTGCGCGCGCGCCTGTTCCCATTGCTGGCCGGCGAGCGGGGCGGGGACGTCGCCGATGACGGGACGGTCGAAGCCGGGCGACAGCGCGTAACTCGCGGCGCACAGGGCGGCGCAGGTCGCCGCGCCGCGCCACCAGGTCGGCGAGCCGATCTGCGCGCCGAGATCGGGCGCCCAGTCGGTGCGGGCGATGAAGATGCGGATCCGGTCGAGCGGTGAGAGCTGCGCGATGGGCACGATCGCCCGGCCGAAGGACATCGTCGCCGTGCCGCCCGCCTGGTCCAAACCGTGATCATTGCGCTGGAACAAAGGTGCGCTGTCCCCCAAAAGGCGCCGGTCGAGATCACTCGCCCCCCGGCGAAGAGGCGAAACTACTGTGTCGGTGATATCCTAAAGTCAAATTAACCGCTGTTCCGCAATGATACGGTGACGACGAGCCGTGGGGTTACTGCGACAAAGAGCCCGCGCAACCGAATCCGTTAACCATATGATGTCTTTAAGCGCGCTTCGGCGAAACCATGGTTGCGCATCGCGCGCCGCGCGACGATGTTGGCGGCCGTGACGCACCGTTCCGCCGTGACCGCCGTGCTCGGCCCGACCAACACCGGCAAGACCCATCTCGCGGTCGAGCGGCTGTGCGGCCATTCGAGCGGGATGATCGGCTTTCCGCTGCGCCTGCTGGCGCGCGAGGTCTATGACAAGGTCGTCGCGATCAAGGGCACACACCAGGTCGCGCTGATCACCGGCGAGGAAAAGATCGTGCCCGCGGGCGCGCGCTGGTTCCTGTGCACCGCCGAAAGTATGCCGCTAAGCGCAAGCCGGCAGGCCGGAAGCGCCGACAAAAGCGCGCGGGATCTCGCGTTCGTCGCGATCGACGAAGCGCAGCTCGGCGCGGATGCCGAGCGCGGGCATGTCTTTACCGACCGCTTGCTGCGCGCGCGTGGCCGTGACGAGACGATGATCCTCGGTTCGGAGGCGCTCCGCCCGGTGGTGCGCGCGCTGGTGCCCGAGGCCGAGATCATCGGTCGGCCGCGCTTCTCGAAGCTGAGCTATGCCGGCGCGCGCAAGATCTCGCGCCTGCCCAAGCGCTCGGCGATCGTCGCCTTCTCGGCCGAGCAGGTCTATGCCGTGGCCGAGACGCTGCGACGCTTGCGCGGCGGCGCGGCGGTGGTGATGGGCGCGCTCAGCCCGCGCACGCGCAACGCGCAGGTGGCGATGTTCCAGGCTGGCGAGGTGGATTATCTCGTCGCCACCGATGCGATCGGCATGGGGCTCAATCTCGACGTGTCGCACGTCGCCTTTGCCGCGCTCGACAAGTTCGACGGCGTGCGCCAGCGCCGCCTGACCGTCGCCGAGATGGCGCAGATCGCCGGGCGGGCGGGGCGGCATCAGCGTGACGGCACGTTCGGCGCGCTGGTCGAGCAGGGGCCGGGCGCCTTCACGCCCGAGGAAGTGCTGGCGATCGAGGAACATCGCTTTCCGCGGCTCGACTTTCTCTACTGGCGCGACGGCGAGCCCGATCTCGGCAGTATCGACGATCTCGTCGCAAGCCTCGAGCTGCGGCCCGACGATCGCGCGCTTCGCGCCGCGCCCGAGGCGGTCGATCTCGCGGTGCTCAAGCGGCTGGCGGGCGAGGATTGGGTGCGCGACCGTTCGCGCGATCCGGCGATCGTCGCGCGGCTGTGGGCGGCGTGCGGCTTGCCGGATTTTCGGAAGCTCGGGGTCGATCCGCATGCACGCTTCGTGTCGCGGCTGTTCGGCCACCTCAGCGAGGGCAACGGCCATGTGCCGCATCGCTGGTTCGCCGACGAGGTTGCGCGGCTCGACCGCATCGAGGGCGATGTCGAAACGCTTGCCGGGCGGATCGCGGCGATCCGCAGCTGGGCCTATATCGCCAACCGCGCCGACTGGCTGGCCGAGCCGGGGCATTGGGCCGAGCGCACGCGTGAGATCGAGACGCGGCTGTCCGACGCGCTGCATGCCGGGCTGACCCAGCGCTTCGTCGACAAGCGCACCACCGCATTGTTGCGCGGGCTGGGCAAGGGCGCCGGGGCACTGCCGGTGGCGATCGGCGCCGATGGTGAAGTGATGGTCGAGGATCATGAGATCGGGCGGCTCGACGGCTTTCGCTTCACCGTCGCGCCCGATGCGCGGCATGCCGACAAGCGGCTGTTGCTGGCCGCGGCGGAGAAGCGGCTCGGTGCCGAGCGCGCGCGGCGCGGCGCGCTGCTCGCCGCCGCGGCGGATACGGCGTTCGCGCTGCGGAATGGCGATATGCCGGCGATCCGCTGGGAAGCGGTGCCGGTCGCGACGCTGACGGCGGGGCCATCGCTGGCGCGGCCGCGCATCGTGCTCGATCCGTCGCTCGACTGCCTCGACCGCGCGGCGCGCGCGGCGGTGGCGACGCGGCTCGAAGCATGGCTGGCGCGGCAACTCGCCCGGCATGTGCCGGTACTCGTCGCGCTCGACGCCGCGACGCGCGATGCGGCGCTGACCGCACAGTTGCGCGCGGTGGCGGGCGGATTGCTCGCCGCGGGCGGGATCGCGCCACGCCGGCCGCTCGCCGCGATGGTCGAGGCGCTCGACCCGCCGGCGCGCAAGCGGCTGCGCGCGCACGGCGTGACGATCGGGACGCTCGACCTGTTCGACGCGCGGCTGCTCAAGCCGGCGGCGGCGCGGTGGCGCCGGGCGTTGCTCGCCGCGCGCGATGGCGCAGCGGCGGCCGGCGTGGCGCCCGAAGGCGCGACGGTGCTGCCGCGCGACCATCCCGGGGCACAGCTCGCCCAGGGTTTCCGCCCGCTCGGCGCCCAGGCGGTGCGGGTCGATCTGGTCGAGCGCATGGCGCGGCTCGCGCATGAGGCGCGCGCCGGGCGCAAGCCGTTCGCCCCCGATCCGGCGCTCGCCACCTCGATCGGGATGACGGCGGAGACGCTGGCCCGGCTGATGGCGGCGCTGGGCTTCCGTGCCGCGCGACGCGCGGGCGATGCGCAGCGCTGGGTCTGGCACGGCCTGACCAGGGCGGCGGCGGACAAGCCGGCACCGCGCGACAATGCCTTTGCAGCGCTCGCCGCGCTCGGATCGGCGCGTGGCTGACGGCGGCGATGGCGCGGGCGCGATGCGGCTCGACCGCTTTTTGTGGTTCGCGCGTTTCGCAAGGACGCGCTCGGCGGCGCAGGCGATGGCGAGCGACGGCCATCTCAGAATCACCGGGCGCCCCGCGACGAGCAGGCACGCGCCGGTACGCGTCGGCGACGTGCTGACCTTTGTGCGCGGGCCGCACATCCAGGTGATCCGGATCGAGCAACTGCCGCGCCGTCGCGGCCCGGCCCCCGAGGCGCGCGCCTGCTACACCGATATGGTTGTTGCGAACGTCTCGCAGCAAGCACCGGCCGATTGACGACGCCATGCGCCGCGCATAGCAGGAGCCGTTCGCTGCCGGATCGGTCCGGCCCAGGGGAGTTGTAAGAATGACCTACGTCGTCACCGATGCCTGCATCCGCTGCAAGTATATGGATTGCGTCGAGGTCTGTCCGGTCGACTGCTTCTACGAAGGCGAGAACATGCTGGTGATCAATCCCAGCGAGTGCATCGACTGCGGCGTGTGCGAACCGGAATGCCCGGCCGAGGCGATCCTGCCCGACACCGAGAGCGGCCTCGGAAAGTGGCTGGAGCTCAACAACACCTTCTCGGCGCAGTGGCCCAACGTTACCCGCAAGAACGACCAGACTCCGGCCGACGCCGACGAATATAAGGGCAAGCCCGACAAGTTCGACCTGTTCTCGCCCGAGCCCGGCCAGGGCGACTGAGCGCGCGACCGATAACGCGCCGCTGGAATCCCTCGACGGGCAACCGGCGATTGCGTCCGCGTCGGCCGTGCTGGTAATTTTATTACGAACGTGCTAAACACTGCGTCACGCAGGGCGCGGACTCGCGCGCCCTTCGATCTGGAGATGTTCGTAATCAACCCCGCCGCCGCGTTTGAGCAGCCTCATGCTGCCCTGGACGCGGTTCTCCGCGGCGGATCAGTTCACGGAAAGGTTTGACGGAATGGCTGCCAAGGCGCTGTCCTTCGACGTTGGTGATTATGTTGTCTATCCCAAGCACGGTGTCGGCCGTGTCATCGAGCTGCAACGGCAGGAGATCGCCGGCATGCAGCTGGAACTCTATGTGCTGCGTTTCGAAAAGGAGCGCATGACGCTCCGCGTCCCGACCAACAAGGCGGAAAGCGTCGGCATGCGCAAGCTGTCGTCCGACAAGACGCTGCGCGAAGCGCTCGACACGCTGACCGGCAAGCCCCGCGTCAAGCGCACCATGTGGTCGCGTCGCGCGCAGGAATATGAAGCGAAGATCAATTCGGGCGACCTCGTGTCGATCGCCGAAGTGGTGCGCGACCTGTTCCGGGCCGAGGATCAGCCGGAGCAGAGCTATTCGGAACGGCAGATCTTCGAAGCCGCGACCAGCCGCCTCGCGCGCGAACTCGCCGCGATGGAGCAGGTCGATGAGCCGACCGCGCAGGTCAAGATCCTCGATATCCTGCGCGCCGCCGCGGCGATCCACAACAAGGACAAGGTTCCGGCATAACGTCGGCGCCCTGTCGAAATGCAAAAAGGGCGGTCCGCCGGGGCCGCCCTTTTTGTTTGCATCGGCCGCTTTGTGTGTTATGCAACCAACACACATGGGAGAAGATTGATGCGCATTCTCACGCTGGGCCTGTTGGCCGCCGCGGTACCGCTCACCGCCTGCCACGGCAATGGTTTCAGCGCCGACCCGACGCCGGGTATCAAGGGTAGCGGCAGCGGCAATGCGCGCAGCTATCAGGTCGCCGATTTCACCGGGGTCGATCTGCGTGGTTCGGATGATGTCGTGGTGACGGCCGGGCCGGGCTTCGCGGTGCGCGCCGAGGGGCCGTCGGCCGAACTCGACAAGATCAAGATAACCCGCGTCGGCGATACGCTGCGTATCGGCCGGATCAACGACAGCGGCTTTCACTGGAGCGGCGGCGGCCATCCGGTGAAGATCTTCGTGACCATGCCGCGGCTCACCGCGGCAAGCATCGCCGGATCGGGCGACATGACGATCGACAAGGTCGAGGGCGCGAAATTCACCGCCAGTACGGCGGGCTCGGGCGATCTCGACGTCGGCGCCGTCGTCGCCGACAGCGTCGACCTCTCGATCGCTGGTTCGGGCGGCATGCGGCTGAAGGGGGCCACCAAGCAGCTGGGGATCGACATCGCCGGTTCGGGTGACGTCGATGCCTCCGGTCTCAAGGCACAGGGCGCCAAGGTGTCGATCGCCGGCTCGGGCGGTGTGCGCGCCGATGTGACGGGACCGGCGAGCGTGTCGGTCATGGGGTCGGGCGATGTCGATCTCGGCGCCGGCGCGAAATGCTCGACCTCGAAGATGGGCTCCGGCGACGTCCACTGCGGCGGTTGATCCGGCAAATGCCGCGCTTGGCTTGAACCGCGAACGGTGCGATGCCGGGCGAATGATCGTCCGGCTCCTCGCATTCGCCCTGCTCGTCCTGCCGTTCGCCGCCGATGCCGCCGAGCATCGCTACACGTTCGGCAGCTATGATCGTGTCCGCGTCGAGGGGCCGTTCGAGGTTCACGTCTCCACGGGCATGGCGCCGGGGGCGCTCGCCGCCGGCGACCCACGGATGATCGACGGGCTCGACATCGAGCTGCAGGGCACCACGCTGATCGTACGGATGGGGCATCAGGGCTGGGGCGAGACCCCGGTCGGCAAATCCGCGCCGCCGCCGGTCATCACGCTGACCACGCCCGGCCTGCGCGCGGCGTTCATCAACGGTGGCGCGCGCGTGACGATCATGGGCATGAAGGCGCAGCGCGTCGACCTGTCGGTCAATGGCAGCGGAACCGTAACGGTGAGCGGCGCCGATGCCGACCAGCTGTTCGCGACGATCGTCGGCGCGGGCACGATGACATTGTCGGGCCGCGCGGCGCGCGCGCGGCTGGTCACCAATGGCGCCGGCAATGTCGATGCGTCGGCGTTGAGCGTCAACGACCTGTCGATCCTGCAGGACGGCAGCGGCGAGACGCGCGCCGCCGCGCGCTACACCGCGCAGATCAATTCGACCGGGCTCGGCCATATCGTGGTGACGGGCAATCCGAAATGCCTCGTCCATGCTGCGGCCGGCGGCCCGGTGGAGTGCGGTTCCTGACCTGAGCTGGCCGGCTCAAGCCGGCTCGAGGCCGTTCGAAATGCGCGGAAGAACGCAGGTCGCAGGCGGTGCCGCAATGCGCCAAAGGCGCATTGCCAAACGGACTCTCACACCAGGCCCAGGGCGGCGAGCTTGCCGATCAGCGCGGCGGGCAGCGCGTCGCCGCTGCTGATGTCGCCGCCGAGATCGGCCGGGGCGTCGCTGTCCTCGAGATAGCGCCAGCCCTGGTGCGCGCGCTTGGGCCTGCCATGAGTCAGCACGAGATGCGGGTCGAGATGGATCGCGATGCGGCCACCCTCGGCCTCGCCGAACGACAGGATCGGCGAGCGCGCGACCAGCGTGTGCTTGATGATCCAGAACAGCGAGCCCCGGCCGGCAATCTCCTCGTGCCGCTTGGGCAGGTAGCGCGTGGTGAGGAACACCGGGCCGCTCTCGGCGCGAACCAGCAGGCGCTCGGCGAGGTGTTCCACGCCGGACGCGCCGAACGCGACCTTGGTAAGATGCAGTGCCATGGCCAGGAAATGGGCGCTGCGCGGCTAGCCGCCAAGACCCCACAAGGCCGCGAGGCCGAGAAACGAGAAAAAGCCGAGGCAGTCGGTCATCATCGTCACGAATACCGCCGACGAGACCGCAGGATCGACGCCCGCGCGTTCCAGCCCGACCGGAATGAGCACGCCCGATAGGCCGGCGACGAGATTGTTGGTCAGGATTGCGAGACCGAACACGGCAGCTAGCGATGGGTTGCCGTAGAGTAGCCAGGTCCCGAGCCCGATCAATATGCCGAGCAACAGGCCATTGGCGAGCGCGATGCGGAATTCGCGCACGATCATGCGCACGGTGTTGGAACTCGTCAGCTGGTTGGTGGCGAGCGCACGCACCACCACGGCCAGCGTCTGGGTGCCGGCATTGCCGCCCATTCCGGACACGATACCCATCAACGCGGCGAGCAGCGCGAACTTGGCGATCTCGGCCTCGAACAGGCCGACCACCCCGGCGGCAAGCATCGCCGTGCCGAGATTGATCACCAGCCAGACGAAGCGCGTTCGCACGGTCAGCACGATCGGCTCGTTGATGTCGCCCTCACCGGCGCCGGACAGGCGCAGGATATCCTCGCCGGCCTCCTGCTGGATGATGTGGACGATATCGTCGACGGTGATCATGCCGACCAGCCGCCCGCCGGCATCGACCACGGCGGCCGAGATCAGCGCGTATTTCTGGAAGCGCAGCGCGACCTCTTCCTGGTCCATGTCGACCGGGATCAGCGTCTGCTCGCGCTTCATCACATCGCCCATCGGGATCGAGCGCGGGGTGCGCAGGATCCACGACAGCTGGCAGGTGCCGACCGGCTTGTGCGCCGGGTCGACGACGAAGATCTCCCAGAAGTCGGTGGTCAGCTCTTCATGGCCGCGCAGATAATCGATCGCGTCGCCGACGGTCCAATGCTCGGGCACCGCGATCAGCTCGCGCTGCATCAGGCGGCCGGCGGATTCCTCGGGGTAGGACAGCGCTTCCTCGATCGCGGCGCGATCGTCGGGGTCCAGCGCACGGAGCACCTCGCGCTGGTCGGCGGCGTCCATGTCCTCGATAATCGCGACGGCGTCGTCGGTATCGAGTTCGGCGGCAATGTCGGCGACCTCGTGCGGCTCGAGCGCATCGATCAGGTCATCGCGGACATAATCGTTCATCTCGGCGAAGACGTCGCCGTCGAGCAGGTCGGAAATCGCCTTGGCGAGCGCGGCGCGTTCCTCGCGCGGGGTCAGTTCGAACAGGTCGGCGATGTCGGCCGGGTGCAGCGGCTCGACCAGCGCGCGGGCGCTGTCGGCATCGCCCGCCTCGACCGCGTCGAGTACCGCCTGGACGAACGCGGGCTTGAGCCGGTCGTCCTCGTCGAGCTGGCCGAGATCCGCCTGGTTTTCGGTCTGGGCTTCGGGTGAGAGTTCGGTCTCGCTCATCGTCCGACCTCCTGCCGATGCTTCGCGTTGCCGCGCGATAACCGCATTCCTTGCGGTTTGCCAGCGCCGCCGGACGCCGCTAGTGGCACCGCCATCCCCTTCTTCCTACCGGAGCTTGCCGCCATGGCCGATACCCCCGAAACCCTCACCCTGACGCTCGCCACCGGCGACGTGAAGATCAAGCTGCGCCCCGATCTCGCGCCGCAGCATGTCGCGCGTATCGTCGAGCTGGCCAATGACGGCTTTTATGACGGCGTGGTGTTCCACCGCGTGATTCCGGGTTTCATGGCGCAGGGCGGTGATCCGACCGGAACCGGCATGCATGGCTCGGACAAACCCAACCTGCCGGCCGAATTCTCCAAGGAGCCGCATGTCCGCGGCGTCGCCTCGATGGCGCGCGCGCAGAGCCCCAATTCGGCCAACAGCCAGTTCTTCATCTGCTTCGACGATGCCCGCTTCCTCGACGGTCAATATACCGTGTGGGGCGAAGTGACCGAAGGCATGGAGCATGTCGACGCGCTGCCCAAGGGCGAGCCGCCGCGCGAGCCGGGCAAGATCATCACGGCGCGCGCCGCCTGATCCGCATCGGGCTCCCGTTCGCGCGGGAGCCCGATCATCTTTCGCACATCAGCCTAGACCGACGGATCGGCGACCGTCGCGATCAGCCAGTCGTGGAACAGCCGGACCGGGCGCTGCGTCAGCGCCCGCGGACGGCAGACGAAATAATAGCTGTACGGGCTCTCGACCGAGATGCCGAACAGCCTGACGAGGCGTGGGTCGTTCGCATCCGCGAAATGGCTTTCGTGCATGAACGCCACGCCGAGCCCTTGTGCCGCCGCCTCGAGCATCAACGCGCCCGAATCGAAATGGTCGGTCGCGGCCGGTTCGAGATCGTTGAGGCCGGCGGCGCGCCGCCAGGCGGTGAAGGTATCGGGCATGTCGCGGTGGACCAGCGCGGTGAGCTTGGCGAGCTGCTCGGGCCGCGTCACCGGGTCGGGCCCCTCGAGCAGCGCGCGCGCGCCGATCACGTAGACCGAATTGCGGTCGAGCCGCTTGGCATAGAGCGACGGATCGACGTCGCGGACCAAAGCAATCACCGCGTCGAGTCCATCGCCAAGCCGCGAGACGCCATGCCCGGCGGTGTCGATGTCGAGATGCAGTTCGGGATGACGTGTGCGCAGCTCGGCGAGATGCGGAAACAGTCGCTGCGACGCGAACAGCGGCAGGATGCCGAGGCGCAATCGGAGCACGTCGGTGCTGCTGGTCATCGTCTCGACCGCGTCGCTGAGCGAATCGAGCGCCGGTGCGATCTGTTGCAGCAACCGGTCGCCATCGGCGTTGAGCACCACGGCCTGGTGGCGGCGATCGAACAGCGGGCGACCGATGAAGCGCTCGAGCGCCTGCACGCGGCGGCTGAGCGCCGGCGCCGACAGCGCAAGCTCCTCCGCGGCGGCCTTGATCGAGCCGAGTCGCGCGACCTGCACGAACGCCTCGATCGCGGTCAACGGCGGCAATCGACGCATTCACCCCCTCCTTCTTGTGCGGTGCACCACATACCGCTGGCACGAAAAATGCCGCCAAAGGAGGAGAAAATCCACCCCTGATTGCAATTTACGCAATCAAAACATTTCTTTTCGCACTTGCACAATAAACTGCCGCGTCGCACATAGGGGGTGCCTTTCAGGCATCCTCTCCTAAAACTTTCACGGCCGATCCTGCGGGGTCGGCCTTTTTTTGTGCTTTCACAACCCGGTCGGGCGGCAATCGCGGCCTGGCCCTCGTATCGCGGGAACTTCGCACCTACCTACGCGCTGTCCGGTACGTGAAAGGGTATTTCGATGGCTGATGCCGAAGCGCCTCCGCGGAAATTGCAGGTTGCCAATGCGCGACCCGAGGATAGCGGGCGTGGCCTGGCGCATGTTCCGCGCGCGATGATGGCCGCGCTCGGCATCGCCGAGGGCGACGTGATCGAGATCGTCGGCAAGGCGACCACGGCGGCGCGCGCGGTTGCGCCCTATGCCGAGGACGAGGGGCTGGAGATCGTTCGTATCGATGGTCTGCAGCGCGCCAATGCCGGTGCCGGCTCGGGCGATTTCGTCGAGATCCGCAAGGCCGAATCGAAGCCGGCGACGCGCGTGGTGTTCGCCCCGGCGCAGCAGAATCTGCGGCTGCAGGGTTCATCCAACGCGTTGAAGCGGACCTTTTTCGGTCGCCCGCTGACGCAGGGCGACGTCGTCGCCACCGCCGGGCACCAGCGCGTGCAGGACATGCCGGCGGGCGTGCGCCAGTTCATGAACGCGCCGGCCTATGCCTTGCAGGAAATCCGCCTCGCGGTGATCGGCACGACGCCGCGCGGTGTCGTTCATGTCGACGAGAATACCGAAATCGAGCTGCGGCCCGAATATGAAGAGCCCAAGGAAGCGCGGCGCGCCGACGTCACCTATGACGATATCGGCGGCATGGGCCCGACGATCGACCAGCTGCGCGAGATGGTCGAGCTGCCGCTGCGCTACCCCGAACTGTTCCAGCGGCTCGGCGTCGATCCGCCCAAGGGTGTGTTGCTGCATGGGCCGCCCGGCACCGGCAAGACGCGCCTCGCGCGCGCGGTCGCCAATGAAAGCGCGGCCGAGTTCTTCCTGATCAACGGCCCCGAGATCATGGGCTCGGCCTATGGCGAGTCCGAAGGCAAGTTGCGCCAGGTGTTCGAGGACGCGGCGAAGAGCGCGCCGTCGATCGTGTTCATCGACGAGATCGATTCGATCGCGCCGAAGCGCGGCCAGGTGTCGGGCGAGGCCGAGAAGCGGCTCGTCGCGCAGTTGCTCACGCTGATGGACGGGCTCGAATCGCGCGCCAACATCGTCGTGATCGCGGCCACCAACCGCCCCGAGGCGATCGACGAGGCGTTGCGCCGGCCGGGCCGGTTCGACCGCGAGATCGTCGTCGGCGTGCCCGACGAGCGGGGCCGCCGCGAGATTCTCGGTATCCATACGCGCGGCATGCCGCTCGGCGACAAGGTCGATCTCGATGAGCTGGCGCGGACCACCTACGGGTTCGTCGGCGCCGACCTCGCCGCGCTGGCGCGCGAGGCGGCGATCGAGGCGGTGCGCAAGCTGATGCCCCGGCTCGATCTCGCCGAAGGCACGATTCCGCCCGAGATCCTCGATACGCTGGCGGTGACGCGCGAGGATTTCCTCGACGCGCTCAAGCGCGTCCAGCCATCGGCGATGCGCGAGGTGATGGTCGAGGCGCCGCGTGTCCGCTGGGAGGATGTCGGCGGGCTCGACAGCGCGCAGGAGCGCCTGAAGGAAGGCGTCGAGCTGCCGCTCAAGGATCCCGACGCGTTTCGCCGCCTCGGTATCCGCCCGGCCAAGGGCTTCCTGCTCTACGGCCCGCCCGGCACCGGCAAGACCTTGCTCGCCAAGGCGGTGGCGCGCGAGGCGCAGGCCAATTTCATCGCCACCAAGTCGAGCGACCTGCTGAGCAAATGGTATGGCGAGAGCGAGCAGCAGATCGCCAAGCTGTTCGCCCGCGCACGCCAGGTCGCGCCGTGCGTGATCTTCATCGACGAGCTCGATTCGCTGGTGCCCGCGCGTGGTGGCGGGCTCGGCGAGCCGCAGGTGACCGAGCGCGTGGTCAACACGATCCTCGCCGAGATGGACGGGCTGGAGGAGCTCCAGGCGGTGGTGGTGATCGGGGCGACCAACCGGCCCAACCTGATCGACCCCGCCTTGCTCAGGCCCGGACGGTTCGACGAGCTGATCTATGTCGGCGTGCCCGACAAGCCGGGGCGGCGACGGATCCTCGGCATCCAGACGCGCAAGATGCCGCTGGCGGGCGATGTCGACCTCGATGTCGTGGCGGCGAAGACCGACCGCTTCACCGGTGCCGACCTCGAGGACGTAATGCGGCGCGCCGGGCTCGTCGCGCTGCGCCGTTCGCTCGACTCGAGCGAGGTGACGATGGCCGATTTCATCGCCGCGCTGGAGGACTCACGCGCCTCGGTGACGCCGGAGATGGAGAAGGATTACCAGCAGATGGGCGCGCGGCTGAAGCAGGACGCCGCCGCGCTCCAGCCGCTCGGCTTCATCTCGCCCGGTCAGCTGCGGCCGCGCGATGCGGACGGTAGCTGATCGGCCGGCGGCTCAGCGCTGGTCGCGCAAGGCGAGCCAGGCATAGCCGAACAGCGCGAGCAGTGCGGTGGCCGCGGTGAGATAGGGCAGTGCATGGCTCACCTCGTACAGGCCGACGCCGAGCGAGGGGCCGAGCACGAACGACGCGCCGTTGACGCTCGTCACCTTGCCGGCGACCGAGCCCTGCGCCTGCTGGCCGACCGCGAGCGACGCGCCGGCGGTGAAGCCGGGGCGGGTGAAGCCAAAGCCGAGGCTGGCGAGGCCGTATGCCACGGCGATCGTGTAGAGCGAGGTGGCGACGCCGGTCAGCGCGAGCCCGACCGCCGCCAGCACCAGCCCCGACAGCACGAGCTGGCGCGGGTTGAGGTTGAGCAACGGAATGATGCCCCATTGCGCGAGCAGCGAGGCGCCCGCCCCCATGATCAGCACCATGCCGGTCGGTTCGATCGCCAGCACCGGCGTGAGGTTCAGCCGGTCGATGACGAGAAAGCCGATCGCCTGGCTGGTCATCGCCTGGGCATGGCCCATTACCAGCCCGGCGAGCATCCAGCCGCGAATGCGCGGATCGCGATAGCCGACCTGCTCGCTGTCGGGCTGCATCGCCGCAGCGACGCTCGCGCCGGTCGGCGCGCCGCCGATCGAGGGATAGGCACTCGACACGCCGTGCGTGTCGGGCTGCGGCGTGCGGTCGTCGGGCAGTTGCGTGCGCACCGCGACGTACATCGCGGTGCCGAAGATCGCGAACACGAATGCCGGGCCGGCAAGCCCGATCTCGACCCCGCCGACCTGGCCGAGGCGCAGGAACGGCGCGATCGCCGGGCCGAGGATCGTGCCCAGCCCGAAGGCCGAGGCGAGCAAGGTCAGCGCCTTGGTGCGCTCGGCGCGGGTCGTCTCGCCCGCCACCACCGCCTGCACCGCCGGCGGCGCGGCGCTGCCGAAGGTGCCGTAGATCAGTCGCCCGGCGATGAAGAGCACGAATGCCGTCGTTCCGCCGATCCAGCCATTGATCCCGGCGGTGAGGAAGGTGCCGCACAACAGCAGCGATATCGCGAAGCCGCCAAGCCCGAGCAGGATCATCGCGCGGCGGCCGTGCCGGTCGGAACGCGCCGCCCAGAACGGCGCGGCGATCACCCATAGCAGCGCCGAGACCGAAAAGGCCGCCGCTACCGCGCTGTCCTTGACGTGAAGCGAGCGGCCGAGCGCGGGAAGAACCGATTGCAGCGCGGTGTTGCCGGCCGCGATGGTCAGCATGACCATGAACAACAGCGCGAACTCGCGGTTGATCGCGGTCGGCGTTCTCACGCCTTGTCCCAACGATAATCGCGCGCGACGTCCGCCACGACCACCTCGTAGCGCCGGTACCAGCGCGCCCTCCCGGCATCGCGAATCGCCGTGTGTTCGGGATGATTCTTCCAGGCGAGCGCGCTGGCCTCGTCGGCCCAGTAACTCAATGTGATACCGACTCCGTCGGCACCGCGAACGCTGTCGATGCCGCGATAGCCGGGCTGCGCCGCGGCGAGCGTCGCCATCGCCGCGGCGGCCGCGCCATAGCCGGCATCGTCCTCATCGGTTCGCTCCGACAGGAAGATCACCACAATCTGGCCGTGCCGTTCGTCGCGCATGGCGACCGATTAGGCGCTTCGTCCCATCGCGCAACCCCTTCCGGCGCCGCGAATGAACCTATGGGCTTGCAAGTTTGTTACGGCTTTGCGACGAGCGTTGCCTACCCCGGGCAATGGTACAGAGGGATCGCCAGTGAATATTTCGACCGCCGCCGCCAGGCGACAGCGCCGGGCAGCCGCCGGCGTACCCTCTCCATGGGGTATGTTCCTGCGCGGTTTCTTCAAGCATCCGGTGATGGTCGGCTCGGTCGTGCCGTCCTCGGGCGTGCTGATCCGCAAGATGCTCGCGCCCGTCGACTGGGCCAACACCAAGCTGTTCGTCGAATACGGCCCCGGCGTCGGCACCTTCTGCCGCCCGATTCTCGAGCGAATGGCGCCTGACGCCAAGCTGCTCGCGATCGACACCAACCCCGATTTCATTCGCTATCTGCGCCACGACATCACCGATCCGCGCTTCGCCGCGGTCAACGGCTCGGCCGCCGATGTGCGCGCGATCATCGCCGATCATGGTTTCGACGCGGCCGATTACGTGCTGTCCGGCCTGCCCTTTTCGACCCTGCCGCAGGGCGTTGGCCCGGCGATCGCCGAGGCGACACACGACGTGCTGCGCCCGGGCGGCGCCTTTCTGGTCTATCAGTTCTCGCCCAAGGTGAAGGACTTTCTCGACCCTCATTTCGCGCGAATCGACCACGACATGGAGTGGTGGAACGTACCGCCGGCGCAGCTCTACTGGGCGTGGAAGGACTAGGCTGGCGCGGGCGACGAACCGGGCGCTTCGCCGCGGCGCCGCCGGGCCTATAGTTCGTCGGCGTTGAGCCGCCTCGTGACGTTGAGGTCGACCACGGTGATGACGAAGAACGCCCCCGCCTGCTTCACGCGCGTCCACCAGCTGGTGCGCGCCTTGTAGAGTTCCGGCGTGATGCGTTCGGATTGGGCGACCTCGCCGTCCATATAGGCGCGGGCATGGGCGGCAAAGGCCGCGTCCTCGATTCGCAGCATCATCTCGAGGTTCAGGAACAGGCTGCGAATGTCGTAATTGGCCGAGCCGATATAGACCACGTCATCGATCACGAAGAGCTTGGTGTGCAGCTTGGTCGGCCGATATTCGTAGATTCGCACGCCCTTGCGCAGTAGCCCGGCATAGGTGAAGCGCGAGGCCGAAATCGCCGCCGGATGATCATTCTTCGCCGGCAGTACGATTCGCGCGACGCCGCGCTGCCCGACGCGGTCGAGGCGGCGCAGCATGCCGGGGCTGGGGGCGAAATAGCCCGCGATCAGGTCGACGCGTTTCGCGTTTTCGAGGTCGCGTTTGACCGCCAGTGCCCAGGGTGACAGCCGCCGCGCCGGCCCGCCGAACAGCCAGCGCGTCTTGCCCGCCGGCTGGCTCCACTTGGCAAGCGCGCGCCGCAGGCCGCGCAGCGGCGGGCGCGGCCGCTTGGCCCAGCGCGACAATGCGTCGAAATAACCGGTGATGTGCCGCGCCGCCGGCCCCTCGACGAGCAGGCCGAGATCGCGCCATGCCTGTTCGGCGGGTGTGCCGAAATAGCTGTCCTGGACGTTGAACCCGCCGATGATCGCCCGTGCCTCGTCGGCGAGCGCGAGCTTCTGGTGGTTGCGCAGCAGGTAGCGCGCGCCCCAGCGCGGGACGAAGCGGTACACGTCGATGCCGGCATCGCGCATCGGCGCGAAAAAGCCGTTCTGTTCGGCGATCTCGCTGCCCAGTCCGTCGACGATCAACGTCACCGCGACGCCCCGCGCGCGCGCCGCGATGAGCGCCGCGCGGACGCGGGCGCCCGCGTTGTCGTCGACATAGATGTAGTAGATCACCCGCAGGCTGTGTTGCGCGCCATCGATCAGCGCGATCAGTGCCTCCAGCCGGCGCGGGCCGGTGTCGAGCATCGTCAGGCGGTTGCCCTCGATCTGAAAGCTCGGTTGAAGCGGGGGATTCTCCATGACGTCGGGCGCTTTGCTGGAGCGGGACGAGAGAGGCAAGCGGGTGATTTTCTTGACTCGCGTGTCCGTGCCGCCTAGATCGCCGCCTTTCACGTCATCGTCACCCAAAGGAAGCCGTTCATGGCGCGCGTCACCGTCGAGGATTGCGTCGACAAGATTCCCAACCGCTTCGATCTCGTGCTGTTCGCAGCGCAGCGCGCACGGCAGATTTCCGGCGGCGCCGAGCTGACCGTCGACCGCGATCGCGACAAGAACCCCGTCGTCGCGCTGCGCGAGATCGCCGAAGAGACGGTCCATCCGGTGCACCTCGAAGAGGCCGTCGTGTCGGGTCTGCAGAAGGTGCAGGTCGATGACGACGATACGCCCGACGAGATCGGCAGCCTGGCCGCTTCGGCGGAGGCGCTGCGCCTCACCGCCGCCGCCCCGCCGCGCAACCAGAATCTGGGCGGCGACTACGAAGGCTGAGCACGAGGCAGCGATTTAGCATAAGCTAAATCGCGTTTCAGCCGAGTGCCGGACGGCGCGCCCCGCAGGGCGCGACCGACGACGCGGCTTTGCTGCGGCGGAAACCGCGATTGCGCACCTCTTCTGGCTTCCTGGGCTTTCTTCTCGCCGGGGAGGCCAGTGAGTGCGACCGGCGCAGCTTTGCTGCGGCGCCACGCGACTTCCCCCAATTCCGCCATCTCGACCCATTCCGTCATTCCAGCTTGCGCCGGGATGACGACGATAAGGTGCCTATCGCGCATCGCGGCGCGGCAAAGCCGGGGCGTCGGCCGGGGCTCGCCCGGGGCGCGATTTAGCCTTCGGCTAAATCGCTGTCTCGCCCGCGCCCCTTGAACCCCTGCGCCACGACATACCATTCCGACGAGCCCTTGCGGCTTGCCGGCGGCTTGGCGTGCTTGACGGTCTTGAAGTTGCGCTTGAGCTCGGTGACCAGCGACGTATCGGCGCCGCCGGCAAAGACCTTGCCGATGAACACGCCGCCTGGCTCGAGCACGTCGATCGCGAAGGCCAGTGCCGCCTCGACCAGCGCCATGGTGCGCAGCGCGTCGGTCTGCGGATGGCCGACGGTGTTGGCCGCCATGTCCGACAGGACGAGATCGGGCGCGCCGCCGAGTTCGGCGAGCAGCCGCTCGGGCGCGGCATCGTCCATGAAATCCATCTGCAGGATGGTCACGCCGTCGAGCGGATCGACCGGCAGCAGATCGATGCCGACGATCTTCGCCTTGGGCATCTTGCGATGCACCACCTGGCTCCATCCGCCCGGCGCGATGCCGAGATCGACGACGAAGCGCGCGCGCTTGAGAAAGTCGAAGCGCTGGTCGAGCTCGCTCAGCTTGTACGCCGCGCGACTGCGAAAGCCATCGGCCTTGGCGCGCTTGACATAGGGGTCGTTGAGCTGCCGATCGAGCCAGCGCGTCGATTGTGCGGTGCGTCGCCGCGCCGTCTTGACCCGCACGCGCAGGCCGCCGCCATCCTTGCTCATGATCTTCCTTTCGCGGCACCGGTCCGCCCGGTGCCGCCGCGGCGCAAGCCGCTCATAGTGCTCGTGCACCCATCAAACGGCGGAGAATGCCCTCGCGAATGCCGCGATCGGCGACGCCCAGCTGCTCCGCCGGCCACAGGTCGAGGATCGTTTCGAGAATCGCGCAGCCCGCGACGACCAGATCGGCGCGCTCGGTGCCGATGCAGGGCAGCGTGGCGCGCTGGGCGATGTCCTTGCCGGCGAGATCGGCGCTGATCCGGCGCATCGAGGCGGCGGGCACGATCAGCCCGTCGATCGCCGAGCGATCGTAGCGCGGCAGGCCGAGGTGCACGCTGGCCAGCGTCGTCACCGTGCCGCTGGTGCCGAGCAGCCGGGGATTTTCGACCTCTTTGGGCAGGCGTTCGGCAAAGGGCGCGAAGCTCTCCGCGACCAGCGCGCGCATCGCCGCATAGGCCGCGGCGCGCCCGCTCGCGCCTTCGCCCGCACCGGCATATTCGGTCAGCGAAACGACCCCCCAGGGCGCGCTGTGCCAGTCGAGCACGCGCGGCACGGTCGGGGTGGTGTCGACCAGCACGAGTTCGGTCGAGCCGCCGCCGATGTCGAAAATCAACGCCGGGCCTTCGCCGGGCTCGATCAGCACGTGGCAGCCGAGCACGGCGAGCCGGGCTTCCTCCTCGGCCGAGATGATGTCGAGATGGATGCCGGTCTCGGCATAGGCGCGGGCGATGAAATCGGCGCCGTTGGCGGCACGGCGGCAGGCCTCGGTGGCGACCGAGCGCGCCAGCGTGACGTGGCGGCGGCGCAGCTTGTCGCCGCATACGCGCAACGCGGCGATGGTGCGTTCGATCGCCGCGTCGCTCAACCGCCCGCTGGTGGCGAGCCCCTCGCCGAGCCGAACGATGCGCGAAAAGGCGTCGACCACGGCAAAGCCGTCACCTTGCGGTCGTGCGATCAGCAGCCGGCAATTGTTGGTTCCGAGGTCGAGCGCGGCGAAGTGGCGCGCATCGCCCCAGCGCCCCGCCGATCGCGGGGGAGGGGCCGGACGGGCAGGGGGCGGATCCTGCCGGTACGGCATCCTGGCGGATTGATCGCCCATGCCGTTGTCACTCACTTGTTCTTTTCTGCCGTCGCGGACCCCGTTGGTCCGTTCGGTGCTTGGCGCCACGCTACTCGCACGCGCGGGCGCGGGCAAGCCGCGCTCGGTTGACAGCCGCCCGGCCTCGCCCTAGATCGCGCGGCCTCTGGTGCCCCGTCGTCTAAAGGTAAGACTACGGACTCTGACTCCGTCAATTGAGGTTCGAATCCTCACGGGGCATCCAGGATTTCCCGATGACGAGCGTCGCGCGCTCCTCGCCAGGGTGGCACCCGTGGCGCGGGGCATCCGGGCTTCGACGACGAGCCGATCCGCGCTCACGCGATGGCGAGGTCGAGCAGGGTGGGGCCGGTCGCGGTGAAGGACCATGTCAGCGCCGCGTCGAGCTGGTCGGATTGCTCGATTCGCCGGGCGGGAATCCTCATCGCCGTCGCCAGCCCGACAAAGTCGATCCCGTCGAGCGTCGTGCCGGGCACGCCGTTCATGCCGAAGATCTTCGCGAAATGCTCGAGCGCGGCGTAGCGCTGGTTGTTGAGGATCACGAAGCTCACATCCGCGCGCTGGTCCGCCGCGCTCCACAGGCCCTGGATCGCATACATCGCGGCGCCGTCGCCGAGCAGTGCCACGACCTTGCGGCCGGGTGAACCCCGCGCCACGCCGATCGCCGCCGGGAGGCCATAGCCGAGCCCGCCGCTGGCGCAGGTGAAGAAGCCCCGCTCGCTGGTGATCGGCAAGTGATCGTGCATCGGCCCGCGCGCGGTCGGCGCTTCCTCGACCAACACCGCGTTCGCCGGGCGCAACGCGGCGATGCGCGACAGCACATGGCGCGCGTCCATCGCGGGCGCCGGCGCGGCGGCGCGCGGCGCGGGGGGCAGCGCGGCGCGGCCACGCACCCGCGTCGCGAGCGCGGCGAGCCCGGCGGCGACATCGCCCAGCACGCCAAAGCCGCCGGGCAGCGCGGCGAGGTGCTGCGGGTCTTCGCTGAGCACGGCGAGCGCGGCATGGTCGGGCCAGTGCGGGCCCTGGCCTTCGGCATGATAGGTGAAGGCCGGCGCACCGGCGAGGAGGATCGCGTCATAGGGCGCGAGCAGGCGGACGATCTCTTCGCGGAAGGCGGGGAGAAAGCCGGCGAAGCGCGGATGGTCTTCGGCGATGGTCTCGCGCGCGGCAAAGGGCGCCGCCCAGACATCGGCACCGCAGGCATCGACCAGCGAGGTCACCGCATCCCAGCCGCCGCACCGCGCGACACCGGTGCCGAGCACCAGCGCGGGGCGCTCCGCGCGGTCGAGCATCGCGGCCAGCCGGTCGATGGCGCGCGGATCGGGCAGCGTCGTCAAAGCGAGCTCGGGCAGCACCGGCATGGCGCATTCGCGGTCCCAGTCGTCGACGGGAATCGAGACGAAGCACTGCCCCATCGGCGGGGTCAGCGCGATGTGGAAGGCGCGCGCCAGCGCGGCGGGCACGTCTTCGGCCCGCGCCGGCTCGATCGCCCATTTGACGAACGGGCGCGGGAATTCGGTCGCGCGCTCGGCGCCGAGAAAGGGATCGAAGGGCAGGATCGAGCGCGCCTGCTGGCCGGCGGTCACGACCAGCGGCGTGCCGTTGCGATAGGCGGTGAACAGATTGCCCAGCGCGTGGCCGGTCCCCGCCGAGGAATGCAGGTTGACGAGCGCCGGCCGGCGCGTCGCCTGGGCATAACCATCGGCCATGCCGAGCACGACCGCCTCGTTCAGCCCCAACAGATAGGGCATGCCCTCGGGGAGGCCGCGCAACATCGGCAATTCGGTCGAGCCGGGATTGCCGAACAGCGCGTCGACGCCGAAATGGCGGAAGACGGCGAAGGTGGCCTCGCGCACCGTGGTCATTTGCATACTCCCCCCTGGTCGTTTTCTCGGCACGTCATGCGGCGGCCTGATCGTGCCGGTCCGTCGCGCAGATACACCGGCACAGGCTCCAGTCGAGTCTCATCGCGCCTGGTCGCCGCCATTGGGCAAGGCCGCCGTCCCGGGCGCGGCGGCGCGACGCCGCCGGCAAGTATCGCGCAAGTCGAGCGGCGCGGGGGCGCCAAGTAAAGGCGGGGTTTTGCGGGACGAGCTACGCGCCATTCTGTAGCGCTCCGGCGCCGGGCGCACGAAGATGAAGCACCGAACGCGCATGCGAATCCAACCTCGCGTTGCTGGCGCTGTTGCGGCGATGCGGGGTGCGGGGCACGCACGAAGACTGGCGCTGTTCGCGGCGCATTATGTGAATATTGTCGCGATTTACTGTGTGGCATTGCGGTCTCCATTCGCCACCGCGCGCCGGGATCCAACAGCGTGGAGCCGGCGCGCGGTGGCCGGAGCATCCTGCGCCAGGTGGCGCGCGGCGTGAATCATGGTGGCGCGCGACCACCGTCGCGCGATTGCGTCGCGCGCGGTGGTCAGCAGCAGCTGTGATCGCTGCCGTAGAGCCCGCGATCGCCGCCGATCGGCGTGACGGGTGGCGGCGGCGGTGGTGGCGTCGGCGAGTCCTGATTGCGCCGCTGGTCGATCATCGGGTCGTCGTCGCGGCGCGGCGACGAGGTCGAAGAACCGCCGCCGCTCATCGCCCCGACCACACCGGCCACCAGCGCCTGCTGCGACAGCGAATGGTAGAGCGGCCGGCACGTCCCGGCCTGATCCCAGAATTCCAGGCAGTCGAGATTGCCGCCGGTCACCTTGACCTTCACCCAGCCATTGCCGCCGCCGAAGCCGTGGAACGAATATTCGCCATAAGCGACATAGGATGTGTGCGCCTTGTTGGTGGTGACGTAGCGGGCATTGTGCATCGAGCCGACGAGGTAGCGGTTGCTCATCCACGACGCCGAGTCGGCGTGCACCACGCGGTCGAGCAGGGTGTCGAGCGAGATGCCGAGCGCGGCGGTCGTCACGACGAGCGGACGCATGGCGGGCTGGGCGCGCGGGCGGATCTCGACCGACGATCGCGAGCCGGGGGCGGGCTGGATCGTTACGGGCACGACGGCGCTTGCCGTGGCGACCGCCGCGCGTTCGCGCGCTGCCGCCTGCTGCGCCAGCAGGTCGCGGTCGCGTGCCTGCGCGGCGAGCTGGTCGCGCCGCGCCTGCTCCTGCGGAAAGGCGGCATCGTGCATCTGCTGGATGCGCTGCGCGAGGGTGAGCCCCGAGCACAGCGGACGATCCGTCAGCGAACCGGTATTGAGGGCGAAGGCGCCCGCCCGGACCTGATCGCCGATCCGCGCCTCGATCTCCTGATCGGTCAGGCACGCGGCGCTCGCCATGGTCGGGAGGCCGACCAGCAGCGCCGCCAAAGATGCCGGCAAGAACATTCGCATGGTCATGACCGCCCCCAGCCCGCTCGTTCACTTGCCGCTATCATGCGCTTTCGATGACCGCGCAAGTAATTCGCGAAGACGCAACAGAAAATGCCGGGTGCGGTAGTTGAGCAACGCGACGGGGTGGCGGCGATGCGCCGGTGCCGGGGATTGCGTGGTGCGGGTATCGCCATCGCGGTGCGGCGCGTGGCCGAGGTTTACGTTCCGGTCGCCGGCATTCCCGAATCGTCGCTCGCGAAGAGCCAGTCGCGCGCCTCGTTCAGGTCGCTGAACAGCTGGATATTGGCGAAGGGCAAGGCGCGCCGCGCCTGCAGCTTGTTGAGCATCGACGCGACCACGATGGCATAGGGCGCGTCGTTCTGCGGCATGAGCTTGTCGAACAGGATGCCAAAGGCTTCACCGATCTCCACCGATTGAACCGGATAGTCGCGGCAGTCGGCCAGCAGCCGGTAGCTTTTGCGCTTCAG
>JBAZXI010000031.1:0-58386 GCA_041659925.1 Sphingomonas sp. | reverse complement strand
CGAGATAGGGGTCGGCGAGATGCTCGTCGGCGCGCAGATCGACGATCACGCGCTCGACCGTGATGCCCTTCTCCGCCAGGAAGATTCGCACGCGGCGCGGACTCGGCGCCCAGGCGGCATCGTAAAGCTTCATGACGCGATTCCCGTTCCACTTGCGTTCAGCGTGATCAACGCTAAAGCGCGCGGCCCCGGGCGTCCATGCCCGGACGCCGCAGAATGGAACCCGCATTGATCAGCTTCGTGCCGCTCGCCACCATCGACCCGCCCGCTGTCGAGCAGTTGCTCGACCGCGCGTTCGGCGCCGACCGGCACGGCCGAACCGCCTACCGCATCCGCGACGGGATGCGGCCGATCGACGGGCTCAGCTTCGCCGCGCTGGAAGATGGCGCGGTGGTCGGCACGATCCAGTGCTGGCCGGTCCGCTTTGCCGGCGACGATGGGCGCGACGTGCCGCTGGTGATGGTCGGCCCCGTCGCGGTCGAACCCACGCGGCAGCGCGACGGCATCGGCAAGCTGCTGATGGACCGCGCCCTCGCCGCCGCCGAGGCGTCGGGCGAGGCGCGCGGGCTGATGCTGATCGGCGACCCCGAATATTATGGCCGCTTCTTCGGCTTCACCGCGGCGCGCACCGCCGGCTGGCAGGTCCCCGGCCCGGTCGAGCGCCACCGCCTGCTGGCGCGCGGCGCGGATGTGCCCGACGGCGCCGGAACGATCGGCCCGCGAATCGCCGCGCTGGCGTGACGTCAGAACATGCGCTGGAGCGTCCGGTCGCGGAGCACCAGCGCATGGTAGAGCGCGCCGGCGACGTGCAGGCCGATCACCACCAGGAAGATGATCGCGGTGGTGGCATGGATGTCGCCCATCTCGTGACCGAGCGATGACCCCTTCGCAATCAGCGCGGGCAGCGGGATCACGCCGAACAGCGTAACCGACCAGCCGCGCGCCGACGCGTTGATCCAGCCCATCAGCGGCAGCAGGATGAGCAGGGCGTAGAGCAGCACATGCACGCCACGCGAAAGCCGCTGCAACGTCGGCGACAGCGCCGACGGCGGCGGCGCCGGCTTGTGGCTCACGCGCCAGCCGAGCCGCAGCAAGGCGACCGCGAGGATCGCGGCGCCGATCGCGAGATGCCATGCGACGAGACCGACGGGGAGCGTGCCGCGCCCGATCTCGGGCATCGTCCAGGCGACCGCGAATTGCGCGACCACCAGCACGACGACGATCCAGTGAAACAATCGCACCGGCAGGGTGTAGCGGCCGTCGGCCAGTTCCTGGGTCATCCGCGCTTTCCCTCGTTCGATCGCGGCGGCGGCACGGCCGACCGTCGCTTACGACATAAAACGCTACCGACGCCGCGATGTCCAGCGTCGCGACAACGCGCGCTTTACGCGTTCGTCCACACCGCCTAACCGCAGGGCCATGCCGATGCCCCCTCCCCCGGACCTCGCCGCCCTGTCGCTCGCCGAGGTGGCGCGGCTCGTCGCCGAGCGCAAGCTGCCGCCGGTCGAACGCTGGAACCCGACGCATTGCGGCGACAGCGACATGCGCATCGCGCGCGACGGCACATGGTTCCACATGGGCTCGCCGATCGGACGGATCGAGATGGTGCGGCTGTTCGCGACGATCCTCAGGCGAGAGCCGGATGGTGGATATGTGCTGGTCACGCCGGTCGAGAAGCTCGACATCGCGGTCGAGGACGCGCCGTTCGTCGCGGTCGAGATGAAGGCCGAGGGCGAGGGTCGCGACGCGCGGCTCGCCTTCCGGCTCAACACCGGCGAACTGGTCGGCGCCGACGCCGGGCATCCGCTGCGCTTCACCCACACCGCCGATGGCCCGCGCCCCTATCTTCATGTCCGCGGCACGATCGGCGCCGGGCTCGAGGCGCTGGTCGCGCGGCCGGTCTATTACGAACTCGCGCAGATCGCGCTGGCCGGCGACGACGTCCCGCCGGCGATATGGAGCAACGGCACCCGCTTCGCGCTGGAGCAGGCCGCGTGACGCTCGCCGAACGACTGCACGAGGCATTGCACAGCGGCACCGACGAGGATGTCGTGCTGCTGACCGGCGACCATCGCGAGTTTACCCCGTTGCCCGAATCCGACCCGGCCGCCGCCGCCGTGCTGATCGCGGTCACCGACCGCGCCGCGCCCGGCGTAATCCTGACGCGCCGCACCGACACGCTGTCGCGCCATGCCGGCCAGATCGCCTTTCCCGGCGGACGGGTCGACCCGGGTGACGTGGATGCCGTCGCCGCCGCGCTGCGCGAGGCCGAGGAGGAGATTGCCCTGCCCCGCGACGTGGTGAAGATCATCGGCACGGCGGATCGCTATCGCACCATCACCGGTTTCGAGGTCACGCCGGTGGTCGGCGTCGTCCCGCCCGACCTGCCATTCGTGGCATCGATCGGCGAAGTCGCCGAGGTGTTCGAGGTGCCGCTCGATTTCGTACTCGACAGCACCAACCATATCGAGGCGAGCGTCGAGTTTCAGGGCCATAACCGGCATTATTACGAGATCATCTGGGGCCGCCATCGCATCTGGGGCGCGACCGCGGCGATGATCGTCAACCTGTCGCGGCGGCTGCGATGGGCGCGGTGACGCTGCCCACCACCCTGCCCGATGCCGCGTGGCGCCGCCGCGCCGGGCTCGACCGGCTGTGCGCGGTGCTCGGCGCCGGCGAGGGCCGCGTGCGCTTCGTCGGCGGCGCGGTGCGCGATACGCTGCTCGGCATCGACGTCGCCGATGTCGATCTCGCCACCGTCCACGCGCCCGACCGCGTCGTCGCGCTGCTCAGAGGCAACGACATCAAGGCGGTGCCGACCGGCCTTGCGCACGGCACGATCACCGCGATCCTGCCCGACGGCCCGATCGAGGTGACGACGCTGCGCTGCGACGTCGAGACCGACGGCCGCCACGCCACCGTCGCCTTTACCGGCGACTGGCGCGAAGATGCGGCACGGCGCGATTTCACGATGAACGCGCTCTATGCCGACCCGGTCACCGGCGAGATCTTCGACTATTTCGGCGGGCGCGACGACCTCGCGGCCGGCGTGGTGCGCTTCATCGGCGACCCGCTGCAGCGCATCGCCGAGGACCATCTTCGCATCCTGCGCTTCTTTCGCTTCCACGCGCGATTCGGCGACGCGATCGACGCCGCCGGGCTCGAGGCCTGCGCGACCCGCGCCAACGACCTGATGGCGCTGTCGCGCGAGCGCATCGCCGCCGAGCTGCTCCGCCTGCTCGTCGCGCGCCATGCCGTCGCCGTCGTCACCGTGATGATCGACCAGGGCATTTTCACCCCGGTCCTGCCCGAAATCGGCGACCTCGCCCGCTTCGCGCGAACCGCCGCGCGCGAGCAGGCCACGGGCACCGCGCCGGACGCGATTCGCCGGCTCGTCGCGCTGCTGCCGGCGGCGGCGATCGACGATGTCGGCGCGCGCTTGAAACTGTCCAACGCCGACCGCAGGCGCATGGACATCGCGGCGCGGCCGTTATTGACCGACGAACCGCGCACCCTGCGCTATCGCCTTGGCGCGACGGGGGCCGGCGATCAGCTGCTGCTATCGGATCTGCCCGACCCGGTGGTTGCCGAAAAGCTCGCCATGGCGACAAGCTGGGACGCCCCTGCCCTGCCGCTCGGCGGCGGTACGCTGGTGGAAATGGGCGTGCGCAAGGGACCGGACGTCGCGCGCCTGCTGCGCGCGGTCGAGGATCAATGGGTCGCGGAAGACTTCCCCGATGCCCGACGGGTCGCTCAGCTGGCGGCGGCGGCGGTCGACGGCTGGCGGCTGTCGCAGAAGAACTGAAACGCCGCATCGGCCTCGAGCGGCCGCGAATAGACATAGCCCTGGCCATAGGTGCAGCCGAGCGCGGCGAGCGTCTGGCCGAGTTCGTTGGTCTCGATGCCCTCGGCGGTGGTCTTCATCCCCAGTGCCTGCGCCAGGCTGAGAATGGCGCGGACGATGGCGATCTTGTCGCGATCGGCGAGCATGCCGGTGACGAAGCTGCGGTCGATCTTGAGGATGTCGATCGGCAGGCGTTGCAGATAGGCGAGGTTGGAATAGCCGGTGCCGAAATCGTCCATCGCGATCGTCGCGCCGACATCCTTCAGCGCCTGCATGATCCCGGCGATGCGGTCGGGGTCGGTGACCAGCGCGCTCTCGGTCAGTTCGAGCGTGAAGCGCGAGCCGGTAAGCCCATTGTCCGACAACGCGCGCTCGACCACCGGGGCGATGGCGTCGCGCTGCAGCTGGATCGCCGAGAGGTTGACCGCCAGCTTGGCGACGCTCTGCTCGCCGAGCCGCGCGTCCCACTCGGCCAGCGTGCGCGCCGCCTCGTCGATCGCCCAGCGCCCGAGCGGGACGATCAGCCCCGATTCCTCGGCCACCGGGATGAAGTCGTTGGGCATATATTCGGTGCCGTCTTCGTCGCACCAGCGCGCCAGCGATTCGAACGCGACGATCTGCCCGGTGGCGAGGTCGCAGATCGGCTGGTAGGACAGCCGCATCTGGCCGCGCTCGATCGCGCGGCGCAACGCGGTTTCCATGCCGAACTGCTCGCGTGCGATGTCGAAGGCCTGGGTCTGATAGGCCTCGACGCGGCCGCTGGTCTTGGAGCGCTTGACCGCGAACTGCGCGTGGCGGATCAACTCCTCGGCATCGTCGACCTCGTCCGAACCGAAGGCGATGCCGATCGAGCACGACACGCGAATCTCGAAATCCGACAGGCGGAACGGCGTGGCGAGCGCGCCCTGGATGCGCTTGGCGACATGTTCGGCGTCGTTTGACCCGTCCTCGAGCTTGACCAGGATGCCGAACTCGTTGCCGCCGGTCCGCGCCAGCACGTCGCCGGCACGCAGCGCGCCCTTGATGCGCCGCGCGACGGTGATCAGCAACTCGTCGCCGGCCATCGAGCCGAGACAGGCATTGACGCGGCTGAAACGATCGAGATCGAGCACCAGCACGGCATAGCAGGGGCGATTGGCGGGGATCGCGAGCAACCCCTCGAGCCGGTCGCCAAAGCCGGCACGGTTCGACAGGCCGGTGAGGCTGTCGGTCATCATCTCGCGCCGCAGGTTGCGCTCGGTGCGGCGCTCGCCGGTCTCGTCGACCAGCGTGATGAAGCAGCGTCCGAACGGATTCTTGATCACCCGCGCCAGCGTGACGCGATAATGTCGGCGATCGACGGCATCGCCGACCTCCCAGGTGAAATCCTCGCGCAATGCCTCGCTCTCGATGAAGGCGGCGATGCGCGTGCCGACATCGGCGATCAGCGACGATTGCTCGGGCGTCGCGCCGAGCCCGGCGACACGGAAGGCCGCGTTGGTCGATTCGAAGGTGAAGCGGCCCTGGTGCCAGGTAAGCAGCAGCGCGGGGATCGGCAGCAGGTCGATCGCGGTGATCGCCGCATCGACCGACGGATAACGCGGGGCGACCTCCCCGGAAGGAGCCGGAGAGCGCGGGGCGATAAACGCGCGGAGCTTGGTGTGCGCCATTCAGTCTCGACCTAGCCGGACTTCGTTAAGGTCCCCTGAAAGCCGACACCGGAATCATAGACTTGATCGAAGCTGTCGTCGCGCGGTCTTTTGCTCGCGACGCGGCCACGCCGCCGCGAAATTTCGCTGTCGCCTGTTACGCGAAGCACGAACGGCCGGCATTGTTTTGGCATGTCATTAAAGCGCAATATACCTCGTCTTGCCGCCGTCATTTTTCACGACAATCATCGTTTCACATTCGATCGACAACCACTGCCGATACGACAAGCACGAACCTAATGGCATATGATGTGCCAATTATCGACGATATCCATCGCGAAACGGACCCAATTTTACTTGACCCGCCGACAGTAAAGGTGCGGAATATACTTCGATTCGTTTTTCGCCGTTGGACGGCACAACATGCTTAATACGCGATTAACTCGCTGTTCCGGGCGGCCGGCCCCACCGGCACCGCCCGACAGGACGGGCGCGGCGAACGTCCCCCCGCAGTGCCGCGCCCGTCAGCCCTTTCAGCAACGCAAGACGGCACCGGCTCGCCCGGCGCCACCCGGGATCGCGCTCAGAACCGGTTGTCGCGCGGGAAGCCGTTGGGCGGCATGCGCCCGGCCGCGCCACGCGCCGCGCGCCATGCGGTGAGGTCGGTCTCGGTCCGCGTACGGCCGCTATCGCCGCCCATCGCCCAGCTCAGCCCTTCGGCAAAGACGAACGCCACCGCATCCGACAGACCACCGTCGCGATAACGCTGCAATTGTACGCCCTGCCCGCGCGCCAGCTCGGCGACCTCGGCGAGCGGGAAGACCAGCAACCGGCGATTGTCGCCGATCACCGCGAGGTAATCCGCCTCCGCCGACACCGGCCGCACCAGCTTCAGCTTCGCGCCGATTCGCGGCGTCATCACGGTCTTGCCCTTGCGCGTCTCGGCGATGGTATCGGCCGTCTTGACGATGAAGCCGCGCCCGTCGCTCGCCGCGACGAGCAGCTTTTCCGCCCGGCTCGCCGGCAGCAGCGCGACGATCCCGACATCGCCGTCGAGATCGACCATCAGCCGCACCGGCTCGCCGAAACCGCGCCCGCCGGGCAGCTTGTCGGCGCCGAGCGTATAGAAACGGCCATTCTCCGCCGCGAGCAGGATCTTGTCGGTGGTCTGCGCCGGAAAGGACAGGAAGGCGGCGTCGCCATCCTTGAACTTCAACTCGGCGGTCTGCGCGGGGTCGAGATGCCCCTTCATCGCGCGGATCCAGCCGCGCTGCGACAGGATGACGGTGATCGGTTCGCGCTCGATCATCGCGTCGATCGGGATGTCGCGCGCCGGCGCGGCTTCCTCGATCGTCGTGCGGCGCTTGCCGAGCTTCGTCTCCGCGCCATAGCGCTCGCGTAGCCTGGCGAAATCCTTCTTCAGCCGCGTGCGCTGCCGCGCCTCGCTGCCGAGCAGCGCCTCGAGCCCCGAGCGCTCCTCCTCGAGCTTGTCGCGCTCCTTGCGCAGCTCCATTTCCTCCAGCTTGCGAAGCGAACGCAGCCGCATGTTGAGGATCGCCTCGGCCTGGCGATCATTGAGCGAAAACTCGGCCATCATCACCGGCTTGGGCTCGTCCTCGGTGCGGATGATCTCGATCACCCGGTCGAGGTTGAGATAGGCGATGATATAGCCGGTGAGCAGCTCGAGCCGGTCGGCGATCTTGGCCAGCCGGTGCGAGGTGCGGCGCTGCAGCACCACGAACTGGTGCTCGACCCAGGCGCCGAGCGCCTCCTTCAGGCTCATCACGCGCGGCGTGCGACGCGCGTCGAGCACGTTCAAATTGAGGCTGACCCGGCTCTCCAGGTCGCTCATCTTGAACAGGCTCTCCATCAGCATCGTCGCATCGACGGTGCGCGCACGCGGCTCGATGACGATGCGAATCTCGCTGTCGGATTCGTCGCGGATATCGGCGAGGATCGGCAGCTTCTTGTCATTGATTACGCCCGCGATCTGCTCGATCAGCTTGCCCTTCTGCACGCCGTAGGGGATTTCGGTGACGATCGCGTTCCACGTCCCCCGCCCCTGATCCTCGACATGCCAGCGCGCGCGGACGCGAAAGCCGCCGCGCCCGGTGGCATAGGCCTCGGCGATCGCGGCCGGGCTGTCGACCACCAGACCGCCGGTCGGGAAGTCGGGGCCGGTAACATGCTCCAGCACCTGCGCATCGCTGGCGTCGGGCTGGTCGACCAGCAGGATCGCCGCGCCGAACAGCTCGGCGGCATTGTGCGGCGGGATGCTCGTCGCCATGCCGACCGCGATCCCCGCCGCGCCATTGGCGAGCAGATTGGGGAAGGCGCCGGGGAACAGCTCGGGCTCCTGCTCCTCGCCATTATAGGTCGGGCGGAACTCGACCGCATCCTCGTCGAGCCCGTCCATCAGGTCGATCGCGACCTGCGTCAGCCGCGCCTCGGTGTAGCGATAGGCGGCGGCGTTATCGCCATCGATATTGCCGAAATTGCCCTGCCCGTCGACCAGCGGATAGCGCAGCGCGAAATCCTGCGCGAGCCGCACCATCGCGTCATAGACCGACTGGTCGCCATGCGGATGATATTTGCCGATCACGTCGCCGACGACGCGCGCGCACTTCTTGTAGCCCATCGTCGGATCGAGCTTGAGCAGCCGCATCGCCCATAACAGCCGGCGATGCACCGGCTTCAACCCGTCGCGCACATCGGGCAGCGACCGCGCGGTGATCGTCGACAGCGCATAGACGAGGTAACGCTCGGACAGCGCACTGTCGAACGGCGCGTCGAGAATGCCTACGGCCGGGTTTTCGGGAAGGTCGGTGATGTCGGTTGCCATGGGGAGCGGTTAAGGTCCAAACTCCGTCACCGCAATGGTCGTGATCGCGCGGGGCAGAAAGCTCCAGGAGACGCTGCCCCAGGAGTTCCGGCGATGTCCGGGGACGCATCCACCATTGATGTCCGATGCCGGCAGGACTAGATTCTGCGCGACAGGAGCAGACGATGCGATCAACCCGACAGTTCAGCGTTACGCTTCCTGACGAGATGGCGACGCTGGTCCGCACCAGGGTCGCTTCGGGCGAATATGCGAGCGAAAGCGAGGTCATCCGCGAAGGGCTGCGTGCCCTGGCGGCACGGGAACGCGCGTCCGACGATTGGCTACGGCAACAGGCGCTGCCGTCCTACGATGCCTATCGTGCCGATCCCGCGCGTGGTATCCCGCTCGAGGATGTACGGGCGAGCATCGGCAAGCGGAGCGGCTGAGCGCTTGCGGAAGGCCGATGCGCTCGTATCGCATCATCCTCACCCCGGAGGCCCGGGATCAACTCGACCGATTGCACGGCTATATCGCCGATGCTGCCGGGGACGACATCGCGTCCGGCTTCGTCGATGGCATCATCGATCATATCGCCGGGCTGGCCGCGTTTCCCAAGCGGGGGACCGCGCGCGACGACATCCGCCCCGGCCTGCGGACGATTGGATGGCGACGGCGCGTGACGATCGCCTTTGTGGTCGAGGAGCGAGAGGTGGTGGTCATCGGCGTGTTCTACGGCGGCCGCGATTTCGAGACGCTCTTGTCGGGGGATTGAGCGGGCAAGCGGGCCCAATTAATTCCTTCGACTGAATTTGTCGGGCCGAGTCGGATCGAAATTTTCATTCAATTGCGCCCTCGCGAGTAGCACAATAACGAATGTTGTATGAGAACGAGGCAGACGTGAAACATGCTGCCCTGTAACGTCGTCTTGAGCGGTCGCCGTGAGTAAAAGCGCCTGTCGAAGCTGAATCTTTTGTGCGAAGCCGCTCGGGTTGGGACCGTCGACATCGAGCACGGTCGCTGCAGCACGTTCGCGACACCTGTCGCGCTGTCCGATCATCTACGCTCGCTGACGGAGGAGGCGATACGACGCGCGGCAGACTGAACCTCACCCGCACACAATACCAGCACCGCATCCGCCGCATCGGACAAGCCCGGCGTGCCATCGACGGTGGTGAACGGGGCACCGTTCCTTGCCGAGACATGGGCTAAGAGCATCTTCAGCATCCCTGTTCCCGGGCCGGCTTTGGCGTCGACGGGCGCGGGCGGTCGGTCACGCTCAAGGTTTGCTACCGCCCGCGCAGCAGCACCTCATGCTGACGGGTGTAAACCTCGGGACCGGAATATCTCGCGGACTTATCAGGCTAAGCCTGTCGCGGCACCAGGCATCACGCTGATTCAACATCGCGCGCCCTCGGCCGAAATGCGGCATCATGCCGAAAGCCGCAGCCCTTACGCCGGACCGCCACGTTCCCGCGAACAGCCAAAGTCTGGCCGAGAATCCGCCTTGCTATTCTCTTGTTCGGGCCTTGTTATCGAATAACAAGAGAGCGCGCCGCAACGCATTGCGCGTGCTTGGTTTTTCTCCTTCAAGAAAGGCGGAAAGCAAGTCGAGAAAAAATGCTGCCTTTCCGTTAGCGGAAAGCGCAGGAATCGCCGCCGCAATTCCCTGCCGCGCCCGCACAAAAACTATCGAAGTCCCTGCCAAATTCCCTGCCACGTTGGCGTTGGCAGGGAACCACACCCCCTCACGCCGCCTGCAACACCCCGCGATAGGTCGCCTCCTCCATCGCCCGCCCGGCGCCGAGCGCGACGCAGTCGAGCGGGTTTTCGGCGATCACCACCGGCAGCCCGGTCGCGTCGGACAAGACCTTGTCGATGTCGGTGAGCAGCGAGCCGCCGCCGGTCATCACGATGCCGCGATCGTACAGGTCGGCGGCCAGCTCCGGGGCGATCTGTTCGAGCGATTGCAGCACGGTCTCGACGATCTGCCCGACCAGCTCGCCCAGCGCCGCGGCGACCTCGCCCTGCGTCACGGTGATCTCCTTGGGCATGCCGTCGACCAGGTCGCGACCCTTGACCCGCATCGACGCGCCGATGCCGTCCTGCGGCATCCGCGCCATGCCGATCGCGAACTTCACGCGCTCGGCGGTGCCCTCGCCGATCATCAGATTGTGCTTGCGCCGCGTCGCGTTGGCGATCGCGTCGTCCATGCGGTCGCCGCCGACGCGGGTCGAGCTGCTATAGGCCAGCCCGCCGAGCGACAGCACCGCGACCTCGGTCGTGCCGCCGCCGATATCGACCACCATCGTCCCGCTCGGCGCGGTGATCGGCAGGCCGGCGCCGATCGCCGCGGCCATCGGCTCCTCGATCAGCTGGACCAGGCTCGCCCCGGCATTGGTCGCCGCCTGGCGGATCGCGCGCCGCTCGACCGCGGTCGCGCTCGACGGGATGCAGATCGCCACCTCGGGCCGGCGCGGCAACCGGCTCGCGCCGCCATGCACCTTGTCGATGAAGTGCTTGATCATCTGCTCGGCGACGTCGATGTCGGCGATCACCCCGTCGCGCAGCGGGCGGATCGTGCTGACATTGGCCGGGGTCTTGCCCATCATCAGCTTGGCCTCGGCGCCGATCGCGCGGACCTTCTGGATGCCGTTCACCGTCTCGATCGCCACCACCGACGGCTCGTTGAGCACGATGCCCTGCCCGCGCAGATACACCACGGTGTTCACCGTCCCCAGGTCGATTGCCATGTCGTGCGACGCACGGGTGAAGAGGCGACTGAAAGAGCGCATGCGGAATCAATCTTTTACGAGGGAGCGTCCCCGCGCGCTCATGGCGGGCGGGTGAAGCGGGGGGCCGGTGACCTACCGGCTGACGGGTGCCGCGCGGCCGGTCAAGCGCGCTTGCGCCGGGACGATGCTGTGGCGCGGTGGCGGGCGACGGATTTGTTACACCGGGCTCGGCACGTCCCGCGCCAGCTCGGCCAGCAGCCATTCGCGGAAGCGACGGATCTTGGGCACGCCGCGCCGCGCGATCGGCGAAACCAGCCAATAGGCATAGCCGCGCGTCGAGACCTGGGCGAAGGGCCTCACCAGCTTCCCCTCCCGCAGGTCGTTGCGCCAGAAGAACGGCGTGAGCATCGCGATGCCCTGCGCCGCCATCGCGGCATGGCCCTCATGCGCCTGCGAATCGAGCCGCACGCCCGGGCGCGGCGGGCCGCCCGGCACATCGACCCCGGCCTCGCGCAGCCAGTGCGCCCACCACGGGTCGTGCGGGCTGATCTGCGGCAGACGCAACAGGTCGGCCGGGGCGAGGATCGGGCCGTGCCGCGCGAGGAATTCGGGGCTGCACATCGGGGTGAAGTCGATCGGCACCAGCAGGTCCTGCGCCAGATCGTCCCACGGCCCGCGCCCGGCGCGGATCGCGACATCGACATCGTCGGCGGCGAAATCGGTCAGCGCGTCGCTGGTCAGCAGCCGCACCGCCATCTCCGGATGCGCGATCTGGAAGCTGCCGAGCCGCCACGCCAGCCAGGTATTGGCAAAGGTGTTGGAGGTCGAGACGGTGAGCAACCCCTCATCTTCGGTGCGGATCGCCGTGAACGCCGAATCGAGCCCGTCGAAGGCGCGCGTAACCTGCGGCGCGGTGCGCCTGCCCACCTCGGTCAGCACGACGCGGCGCTTCTCGCGGCGGAACAGCGCGACGCCGAGCCGCTCCTCTAGCAGCTTGATCTGATAGCTGACCGCCGCCTGCGTCATGCCGAGTTCGGCGGCGGCGGCGGTGAAGTTCTCGTGCCGCGCGGCGGCCTCGAACACGCGAACGGCGGAAAGGGGCGGGATGCGGCGCATGTCTTATCCATAAGCCACGCTTGTCATCCTCGTCCAACGCTTTGTTGGCGTCGGCGCGGCCCGCACGGCATAGCGTTTGCGCAACGACAACCGGAGAAAGAGCGATGCGCGACGATTATCTCGACCGCTCCTGGGCGGACCATCATCATCAGTTCGCGGGGAGCATCCATAAGCTCATCGGCGACTTTGCCCGGAGCATGGAACATCTCACCGCCCAGCAGTTCGCCGCACCGTGGCGCAAGCCGGCGCGGCGCGACGACTGCCCGACCCGCTGACGCCCGACCGCTGACCCTCGCATGCTCCCGCCCTGCCGGAGCATGCGACATTCGTCGCCGCTCGCGATAGGCACGGCGTCATGCACCGCCTTGCCTTCCTCGCGCTTGCCGCCATGACGGTCGCCACGATGCCGAACGATCCCCCCGCGCTGCTCGAATGGGCCGACCTGCTTGGCCGCCCCCGCCCCGCGCCCGACGCGACCGTTTCCTACGGTGCCGACGCGCTGCAGCAGGTCGATGTCTGGCTCCCCAAAGGCAAGGGGCCGTTCAGGACCGTGCTGATGGTCCATGGCGGCTGCTGGACGACGAGCATCGCCACGCGCGACCTGATGAACTGGGTCGCCAGCGATCTGCGCCATGCCGGCTATGCGGTGTGGAACATCGAATATCGCGGCGTCGACCGGCCCGGCGGCGGCTATCCGGGCACCTTCGCCGACGTTGCCGCCGCGGCCGACGCGCTTGCCGCCAATGCCGCGCGCTTCCACCTCGACACCTCGCGCGTCGTCGCGGTCGGGCACAGCGCCGGCGGACACCTCGCGCTGTGGCTGGCGGCGCGCCACAGGCTCGCGGCGACCAATCCGTTGCGCGGCGCCCATCCGCTGGCCATCGCCCATGTCGTCAGCCTTGGCGGCCTGCCCGATCTCGAGGCCGCCGCCGCCGATCCCGATCAGGGCTGCGGCACCGATGTCGTCGCGCGGCTGGTCGGCCCACCGCTGCCGGCGCACCCGGACGTCTATGCCGACACCTCGGTCGCCCGGCTGCTGCCGCTCGGCGTGCCGCACGATCTGCTCGACGGCGAGGACGACGCGATCATCCCGCGCCGCCTCAGCACCGGCTATGCCGACAAGGCGTTGCGGGCCGGCGACAAGGTCAGCAATCGCTTCATCCCCGCGACCGGCCATGTCGAACTCGTCGCGCCGGAAACCGCGGCCTGGGCCGAAACGAAACGCCTGATCGGACAAGCCTTTGCGGGAAAGTGACGTCATGACGCTCGACGAGGCCCGCGCACGCGACGCCGCCGATCCGCTGCGCCACCATCGCGACCGCTTCGCGCTGCCCGAAGGCGTGATCTATCTCGACGGCAATTCGCTCGGCGCCCTGCCCCGCACCACCAGCGCCGCGATCGGCGACGCGGTGGATCGGCAATGGGGCGAACGGCTGATCCGCTCGTGGAACGAGGGCTGGATCGACGCGCCGCAACGTCTTGGCGGCATGATCGCGCCACTGGTCGGCGCCCGTCCCGACGAGGTGATCGTCGCCGACTCGACCTCGGCCAATCTGTTCAAGCTGATCGTCGCCGCGCTGCGCCGCGACCCCGCGCGCACCGTGGTGGTCAGCGAACTCGGCAATTTCCCGACCGACCTGCACATCGCCGAGGGCGCGGTCGGCTGCGTGCCCGGCGCCACCCTGCGCGCCGTACCGCGCGACGGGCTGGCCGATGCGCTCGGCGAAGACGTCGCGCTGCTGCTGCTCACCCATGTCCATTACAAGACCGCCGAGCGCTTCGACATGGCGGGCTGGACGGCGCGCGCGCATGACGCAGGGGCGCTGGTCCTGTGGGACCTCAGCCACAGCGCCGGCGCGGTGCCGGTCGATCTCAACGGCGCCGATGCCGATCTCGCGGTCGGCTGCGGCTACAAGTTCCTCAATGGCGGCCCCGGCGCGCCGGCCTGGCTGCATGTTAACACGCGGTGGCAGGAAAGCCTCACAAACCCCTTGTCAGGCTGGATGGGCCACGCCGCGCCCTTTGCCTTTGCCGATGCTTACGCCCCCGCGCCGGGCATGACGCGCTGGCTCACCGGCACGCCGCCGATCCTCGGGCTCGCCGCGCTCGAGGCGGCACTCGTGCTGTGGGCCGAGGTCGATATCGCGCAGCTCCATGCCAAGAGCATCGCGCTGTTCGACCAGATGCACGCGATCGGGGACGCGATCGGCCTCACCTGCGTCTCGCCCCGCGACCCGGCGCGGCGCGGCAGCCATATCAGCTTTCGCCACCCCGACGCCCATGCGCTGTGCCAGGCGCTGATCGCGCGTGGTGTGATCGGCGATTTCCGCGATCCCGATATCCTGCGCTTCGGCCTCACCCCGCTCTATCTCGGCCATGAGGATCTGTGGCGCGCGGGCGAGATCCTGCGCGACATCCTCGCCACGGGCGCGCACCGCGACCCGGCATTCTCGAAACGGCACGCCGTGACCTGAGGGCGGGATTTAACCATCTTTCGACCTCGGCTATAGCAAGGCGACACTGGGGGACCGTCGATGCGCTTTCTGGCAACCTGCCTGCCGTTGCTGCTGCTCGCCGGGTGCGACGGCGTCCCCAGCCAGTCGAGCGCTACCCCGCCTGCCGAACGCACCGCGACCGCGCCCGACCAGTCGTCCGCCGCCTATGACTATCGCTACGCCTACCGCCTCCCCG
The DNA here is from genome assembly GCA_041659925.1 of Sphingomonas sp. Lineage (GTDB taxonomy): Bacteria > Pseudomonadota > Alphaproteobacteria > Sphingomonadales > Sphingomonadaceae > Sphingomonas. Next base: position 43,554 of record JBAZXI010000031.1, on the reverse strand, counting down.
CCAGCCATATCGAGGCGGTGCAGGAGAGCCACGCCAAAGGCTGCGACCAGCTCGGCCCGGCGCGCTGCCGCATCACCGCAGTGCGCTACAACCGCGACGACGAGAACAACGTCACCGCCTTGATGACCATGCGCATCGACCCCGCGCTCGCCCGCCCCTTCGCCAAGGCCGCGTCCGCGACGGTCGCCGCCTCGGGCGGTGCGCTGCTCAAGGCCGATGTTGCCGGCATCGACGCCAGTGCCGCCGGACGCGGAACCGCGATGCTCGGGCGCCTGCGCGACGCGCTCGGCAATGCCGAGGCGCAGGCGCGCGCGCATCCCGGCGACGCCGCGCTCGCCGCCCGCGCGGATCGGCTGCGCACGACGATCGCGACCGTCGGCGAGCTCGACCAGGACGGCGACAGCGGCCTCGCGACCACGCCGATGATGCTGAGCTATGCCTCGGGCGGCAGCATCCCCGGCGTCGGCGCCGCGGCCGATGCGAGCTTCGAGACGGCCGGCGCCACCTTCATGACGTCACTCGCCGGGCTGGCGGTGATCCTCGCGGGTGTCGGCCCCTGGGCGCTGCTGCTGCTCGGCGGCGCACTGGGGCTGCGCTGGCTGCTACGCGGCCATGAGGAGCACGCCGCCGCCCCCGAGCTTCCCCCGGCGCCACAGGAATCCGCCGAGGGTCGCAACGTGGTCCAGCGCTGGTTCGGCCGCGAGCACCAGCAAGAGCCGGAGCATGTCGAGTAGCGCCCGGCGACTGCCGGTCGCGACGCCCGCCGGCTGATCCGGCACCGACAGGTTTCAACTTCCTTGCACAAGCATTTGCCAGGAAGGCGGAAACTTCCGCAACATATTTCCCACTATTCAGATAGGATAAAAGGAGTATCGTCCCTTTCCTCAGCTGGGGGAGATCTTGCCATGAACAAGTTCGTCTACGTCCTGCCATTGCTGGCGCTCGCCGCGTGTAGCAAGCCGCCACAATCCGACGATCAGCCGCCGCGACGATCCGCCGCCGACGAGAGCGACGTTTCGGCGCCTGTCGGCATCGGCGTTACCGCCGCGCCCGGCGTCGCCTTCAGCTATCACTATGCCTTCAGCCTCGGCGCGGCGCGGATCGCCGGTGCGCAGGAGGCGCATGCCCAGGCGTGCGAGAAACTCGGCATCGCGCGCTGTCGCATTACGGGCATGAAATATCAGCTGCTGGGTGAAAATCGCGTCGCGGCGATGCTGGCCTTCAAGCTCGATCCCGCGATCGCACGCGCCTTCGGCAAGAACGCCGTCGCCATCGCGCAAGCCGCCGAGGGTACGCTGACCGAGGCCGAAATCACGGGCACCGACGCGGGCAGCGCGATCGATACCGCCGAAAGCGACCGCGCCCGCGCTCGCGCCGAGGTGCAGCGGATCGACGGCGAACTGGCGAGGAAAGGCCTGAAGGACGAGGAGCGCACCACGCTCCAGCAGCAGCGCGCCGATACCGCGCGGGTCGCCGATGCCGCCGTCGACACCGCCGCCAGCGCGCGCGCGAGCCTCGCCACCACGCCGCTGGTGCTCGACTACAGCTCCGACGCCGTCGTGCAGGGCTTTGACGGCAGCGCACCGCTCAAAAGCGCGCTCGCACTGCTGATCGGGTCGGCCGAAACGACCTTCACCGTCCTGCTCGGCGCATTCGCCCTGCTCGGCCCGCCCGGACTCGTCGTGCTGCTCGGCTGGATCGGCTGGCGGCGTTTCGGCCCGAAGCGCCGCCGTCCGGTCGTATCGGAAAGCGAATCCGCCGCCACCGGCTGATTGCGCGCCCCGACGCCTTTCGATATAGGGCCACGAACCAAGCCCCGGCGATTGCGCGGTCCGCCCCGCGCCGCCGGGGCAGATCATTTCAGGGGTAATGCCAGCATGGCTCGCCGCCGGCAGATTTACGAAGGCAAGGCCAAGATCCTGTACGAGGGTCCGGAGCCGGGAACGCTGATCCAGTATTTCAAGGATGACGCCACCGCGTTCAACGCCCAGAAAAAGGGTACGATCAGCGGCAAGGGCGTGCTCAACAATCGCATCTCCGAGCATATCTTCACGCTGCTCGGCATGATCGGCGTACCGACACACTTCATCCGCCGTCTCAACATGCGCGAGCAACTCATTCGCCAGGTTGAGATCATCCCGGTCGAGGTCGTGATCCGCAATGTCGCCGCCGGCTCGCTGTCGACGCGCCTTGGGATCGAGGAAGGCACCCAGCTGCCGCGTACGATCATCGAATATTATTACAAGGACGATGCGCTCGGCGATCCGATGATCACCGACGAGCATATCGCCGCCTTCGGATGGGCCAGCCAGGAGGAGATGCACGACATCGCCGACCTGGCGATCCGCGTGAACGATTTTCTGTGCGGGCTGTTCGCCGGGATCGGTATTCGCCTGGTCGACTTCAAGCTCGAATTCGGCCGCATCTGGGACAATGACTATGGCCGGGTGATTCTCGCCGACGAGATCAGTCCCGATGGCTGCCGCCTGTGGGACATGGAAACCAACGAGAAGCTCGACAAGGACCGGTTCCGTCGCGATCTCGGTGGCGAGGTCGAGGCTTATCAGGAGGTTGCGCGCCGTCTTGGCCTGCTGCCCGAAGGTGCCGACAGCGCCGTGCTCGACCTGGAAAGCCACCGCAAGCGCCGCGGAAAGTAACCGTCGGGGCAAGACGCCCCTTGTCGTGCGCTCGCCGGGTCATGCGGCACACCCGCGTTCACTGATTCCCTGTGGCAGGGCTCGCCGGCCGGCGAGCCCTGCCCGGTTCAGCGCCGCTCGCCGAAGATGTTGAGCAGCATCTGAAACAGGTTGATGAAGTTGAGGTAGAGCGACAGCGCGCCCATCACCTGCAGCTTCGCCGCCGCCTCGGTGCCGCCATAGACGGCATATTCGGCCTTCATGCGCTGCGTGTCCCACGCCGTCAGCCCGACGAAGATCGCCACGCCGACAATCGAGATCGCCAGGCTGAACGCCGACGAGGCAAGAAAGATGTTCACCAGGCTGGCGACGATGATGCCGATCAGGCCCATCACCAGGAACGATCCGATCTTCGAGAGATCCCGCCCGGTGGTATAGCCCCACAGGCTCATGCCGAGGAACATCGCCGCCGCGACGAAGAATGCCTGGGCGATGCTCGCGCCGGTGAACACCAGGAAGATGCTCGCCATCGACACGCCCATCACGGCGGCAAAGCCGTAAAAGGCCATGCGCGCGCCGGCATCGGTCATCCGCTCGATGCGGAAGGTGAAGAAGAACACGAAGGCGAGCGGCGCGAGCATCGCGACCCATTTGAGCGGCGTGCCGAAGATCAGCGCGGTCAGCGCGGGCGTCCCGGCGACGATCGCCGCAACGAGACCCGTGATGATCAGGCCGAAGCCCATGTGACGATAGATGCCGAGCATATAGGCGCGCAGGCCCGCGTCATAGGCGGCGCCGGTGGCGCGCGGCCGTGCCGGAGAAGCGAAAGGCTGGTTCACGAAACAATCCTCAATCCATGAATGATCAGGGATCGAGCAGTCTCGCTGCGGTGTTCAGGGGGATGGTGGAGATGTCCCCTGACGGCACCGAGCATGCTCGATGCGGTCCGACATCACGTCCGGAAATTTCCGGCCGCCAGAGGGGCCCGGCCCGCACCCGGCATATTGGTGAGGATGCACGGCAATTCAAGTCGTACGATGCCGCTCGCGGCGTGCCCCGGCGGATCGATGCACGCTCCCGGACGCCGTGGCGAGTCGGTTTCGTATTGACTGACCCGTCAGTCATAAACTAACCCGCAGCTGCCCTTCTGATCGAATCGGAAAAGGGGATGCGTCGTGAACGGAAGCCAGTTGCGCCGAAAAGCCGCCACGCCGCTGTGCCTGTCGCTCGTTCTCGCCGGTTGTACCGTCGGCCCGACCTATCAACCGCCGCAGGTCGCACTGCCGGCACAATTCTCACCCGCCACGAGCGATGAAGCCGGCGACCTCGCGCATTGGTGGCATGGCTGGAACGATGCCGCGCTCGACCAGCTTGTGGCGCGCGGGCTCGCGCAGAATCTCGACCTCGCCCAGGCGGCGGCGCGGGTGCGCGAGGCGCGCTGGCAGGTGATGATCGCCGGGGCGGCGGGCAAGCCGCAACTTTCCGCCGGGGGCAACGCGTCGCGCACCCGGCTCAGCCGCAATTCGTCGATCGGCAGCATCGCCAGCGGCCCCGCGGGGCTTGCCGGCGCGGGCCTGCCGGGCAGCGACTTTTCCAGCTTTCGCACCGGCTTCGACGCGGCATGGGAGATCGATCTGTTCGGCGGCACGAAGCGCGCCGTCGAGGCGGCGGAAGCGCGCGCCGAGGCGGCGGAATGGAATCGTCGCGACGCGCAGGTCGTGCTGATCGCCGAGATCGCCGACCGCTATCTGCAATATCGCGCCGTGCAGGCGCGGATCGCGATTGCCGATGCCGATCTGGCGGCGGCGCGCGAGCTGCGCGAGGTGATCGCGGCGCGGACCGGTGCCGGCCTGAACAATACGCTCGATCTGCGTCGCCAGGAACAAGCGGTGGCGAGCGCGAGCGCGGCGCGTACGGCGCTCGACGCCGAGCGTGACGTCCTGCTCCACGCGCTGGCGTTGCTGCTCGGCGGCGCACCCGATCTCCTGGCGCACGAGCTCGCCGCGGCGGCGCCGGCCACCACCAACCCGCCGGCGATCACCCCCGGCCTGCCTTCCGAACTGTTGAACCACCGCCCGGACATTCGCGCCGCCGAACGCCGTCTGGCCGCGGCGAGCGCCGATATCGGCGTGGCGGCGGCCGACCGCCTGCCCAAACTCAATCTGACGGGTGCGGCCGATCTCGTCTCGACCGCGCTTGCCCGGCTGATTTCGGGCGACAGTGCGCAACTCAGCCTCGCCGCCGGCGTGACCGCGCCGCTGCTCGACGGCGGGCGCGGCCGCGCGACGGTGCGTCTGCGCGAGGAAGCCTATCGCGAGGCAGAACTCGGCTGGCGCGGCACGGTCCATGCGGCACTGCGCGACGTCGCCGACGCGCTCAGCCGCCAAACCGCCGATCGCGCTCGGCTCACCGCCCTCGCCGCCGCCGATGCCGCCGCGCGCGACGCGCTCGACACCAGCCGGGCGCGCTATCGCGCCGGGCTGACGCCGTTTCTCGACGTGCTCACCGCGCAATCCGGCAGTCTCGCCGCTGCCGACGCGCTGGCGCAGGCGCGCGCGACGCGTGATCGCGACATGGTCGCCCTGTTCAAGGCGCTCGGCGGCGGCTGGCAGGAAGACGCGATGGAGAAGGCATCATGAGCGATATCGCACCCCAGGCGGACGACCAGCCGTCGGGCACCGCGCTCCGCGCACGCATCGTCGGGGCGATTCTCATCGTGTTGATCCTCGCCGCCGTGCTCGCCTGGTGGTCGCTACGCGCGACGCGAACGAGCGAGGACGAGTTCACCGGCTATGTCGTCGCCGATACGCTCTATCTCTCCGCGCCGGTCGCCGGCACGGTCGAGCAACTTTGGGTCGCGCGCGGGCAACGTGTCGCGGCGGGCACACCGATGTTCCGTATCGACCCGACCTCGCTGAACGCGCGCGCCGAGCAGGCGCGTGCGCAGATCGGCCAGGCGGCGGCCGGCGCCGATGCCGATCGCGCCGCGCTGGCTCGCGCCCGCGCCGCCTATGCCAATGCCGCGGCCGAGGCGGGACGCACCGCCGCCGACCTCGCCCGTTATCAGGCGGCAGAGCGCGCCAAGACCGGCGCGGTCGCCGCGCAACAGCTCGACCAGGCGCGCATCGCCGCGCAAAACGCCGCCCGGCAGCGCGACGCGGCGCGCGACGATATCGCCGCGGCACAGGCGCGCATCGCCGCCGCCCAGGCCCAGGTCGCGGGGACCCGCGCCGGGCTGACCGACGCCCAGCGCCAGGTGACCCAGCTCAGCCCCGCCGCGCCGGTTTCGGGCACGGTCGACGACACGCTGTACCAGCGCGGCGAATGGGCGCCCGCCAATGCCCCGATCATCAGCCTGATCCCCGACGGGCAGGTCAAGGTGCGCTTCTATGTGCCGCAGGGGCTGGTCGATCACTATCGCCCGGGCACGCGGGTTGCGATCGCCTGTGACGGTTGCGCCGTCGGCATGACGGCAACGGTCGACCGCGTCGCCGCGCGCCCCGAATATACCCCGCCGGTGATCTACAGCCTGAAGACGCGCGACAAGCTGGTGTTCATGGTCGAGGCGGTGCCGGCCCAGCCACACCAGCTCGTGCCCGGCCAGCCGATCGACGTAGCGCCGGCGGCGCGGCAGCCATGACCGCGGCGATCGACGTTCGCGGTCTCAACAAATGGTTCGGCGACAAGCATGTCGTGCGCGACGTCTCGATCAGCGTCGGCGAGGGACGGATCACCGGCTTTCTCGGCCCCAACGGCTCGGGCAAGACGACGACGCTGCGCATGCTGTGCGGGCTGCTCACGCCGAACAGCGGCGAAGGCACCGTGCTCGGCCGAGACTTCCGCCGCGACAGCGAGGCGATCAAGCGCGAGACCGGCTATATGACGCAGCGCTTCTCGCTCTACGAGGATATGACGATCGCGGAGAATCTGCGCTTCGTCGCACGCGTCTATGCGCTCGACCGGCGCCCGCAGCGGGTCGCCGAGGCGCTCGAACGGCTCGGGCTGATTGACCGGCGCGACCAACTCGCCGGCGCGCTGTCGGGGGGCTGGAAGCAGCGCCTCGCCCTTGCCGCCGCGACCCTGCACGATCCCCGGCTGCTGTTGCTCGACGAGCCGACCGCCGGGGTCGACCCCAAGGCGCGGCGCGAGTTCTGGGACGAGATCCACGCGCTGGCGGCAACCGGTATGACCGTGCTGGTCTCGACGCATTATATGGACGAGGCCGAGCGCTGCCATGACATCGGTTATATCCTGCACGGCCGGCTGATCGCGCGCGGGACGGCGGCCGAGATCATCGCCGGCTCGGGTCTCGTCACCTTCAAGGGGACCGGCCCCGACCTCGACCGTCTCGCACCGCGCATCGCCGCCGCGCCCGGGGTGATCAGCGCCTCGGCATTCGGCGCCGCGATCCATGTCAGCGGCACCGACCGCGCCGCGCTCGACCGCGCCATCGCGCCGTGGCGCGGGACCGAATATCACTGGCAGGAAGTGCCCGCCTCACTCGAGGATGTCTTCATCCAGCTGATGGGGCGCGAGACCGACGCGCGCTACGCGGCATGAAGCGCTTCTCGATCCTGCGCGTGTTCGCGGTGATGGCCAAGGAATTCACCCAGCTGCGCCGCGACCGCGTGACCTTCGCGATGATCCTCGGCATCCCGATCATGCAGCTGCTGCTGTTCGGCTATGCGATCAACAACGATCCGCGCCATCTGCCGGCGGCGGTGGTTTCGCACGATAGCGGGCCGCTGGCGCGCGCGGTGGTCAGCTCGCTCGAGCGCAGCACCTATGTCGATGTCCGCTATCTGCCGCGCTCCGAAGCCGAGATGGACCAGCTGATCCGGCGCGGAAAGGTGATCCTGGCGATCACCATCCCGCCCGATTTCTCGCACCGCGTGCTCCGCCGCGACCATGCCCAGATCCTCGCCGAAGCCGATGCCTCCGATCCGGTCACCGCATCGGGCGCGCTCGGTGCGGTCACACAACTGCCGGTCGAGGCGCTGCGCCACGATCTTACCGGGCCGGTCGCGCCCGCCGCGACGAACCCACCCTTCGAAGTGGTGGTGCACCGGCTCTACAATCCCGAAAACATCACCTCCTACAATATCGTGCCCGGGCTGCTCGGCATCATCCTGTCGCTCACGTTGGTGATGATGACGGCGATGGCGGTGACGCGCGAATATGAGCGCGGGACGATGGAGAGCCTGCTCAGCACGCCGGCGCGGCCGACCGAGATCATGGTCGGCAAGCTCGTCCCCTATGTGCTGGTGGGCATCGTCCAGACTTTGGTGATCCTCGGCGCGGCGCGCCTGCTGTTCGCCGTGCCGATGGCGCAGAGCGTTGCGGGCTGGGCCGCGCTCGTCGCCGGGATCGTCATGTTCATCATCGGCAATCTCGCGCTCGGCTATTTTATCTCGACGCTGGCGCGCAGCCAGCTCCAGGCGATGCAGATGTCGTTCTTCTACATGCTTCCGTCGATCTTCCTGTCGGGCTTCGCCTTTCCCTTTTACGGCATGCCCGGCTGGGCGCGCGTGATCGGCGAGGTGCTGCCGGTCACGCACTTCCTGCGCATCGTGCGCGGCGCGTTGCTCAAGAACCAGGTGATGGCCGACATGACCGGCGAGCTCGTCCCGCTGCTCGCCTTCGTGCTGGTCGTCGCGGTCGCGGCGGTCGCACGGTCGCGCACCACGCTGGACTGAGGCGCGATATGACGGAACCCCGCATCAGCCGGCAGGAAAAAGTGCAGCAGCGCCGCGACGCCATCGTCGCCGCGGCGCTGGCCGAATTCACCGCGCACGGCTTCGCGGCGGCGCGGATCGACGACATCGCGGCACGGGCCGGCGTCGCCAAGGGCACGGTGTTCCTGCACTTTGCCGACAAGGAGCAATTGTTCGTGGGCATGGCACGCGCGGTGCTCCAGCCCTGGATCGAGCGAATCGACGCGATGACACCCGTGCCCGGCGAATCGGTGCGCGCGACGATCGAAGGGTTGTTGCTGCCGCTGCTCGCCGAAATCCCGCGCCAGGGTGGCGACGTGATCCGGCTGTTCATCAGCGAGGGGCTGCGCTTTCCGCAGCTCGCCGAATATTATTATAACGAGATATTGTCGCGGGTCCTGGCGCGGCTGCGCCTGCTGCTTGCCGTCGCCGCGCAGCGCGGCGAGCTGGCGGATCCCGCGATTGCGGCATTGCCGCAGTTGATCGGCGCGCCACTGGTCATCGGCACCTTGTGGCACGGCCTGTTCCAGCCACTCGAACCGCTCGATCTCGCGGCACTGGTCCGGACCCAGCTCGATTGCCTGTTCAAGACGGGGTGATGTCGCGCCGCCGCACACGCCGCGAGGCGGCGGCGCGGGCAACCGGGCCGTCCGCGGCTCAACCCTTGACGCGAAACCCGCAGATGATGCCGAAGATGAAGGCGCTTGCGAGCGACAGCTGCACCCAACCGTGCGGGTCGCTCCACCCGAAATATTGTCCGCCGAACGCGAACAACGCGATAAACAGGACCATTGCCAGACCGGCCATGCCCCCACACTCCTGCACACCCGCCGCGCCCTATCGCCTGGCGGCGGCGAGGAGGCTGCTCCCGAGACGTAAATTTTCCATGAAGCTTGCCCCGCGCGCGGACCCTCGCCATAGCGACGGCCACCGCGCAACCGGGGAATCGGCCATGAAACTTCGTATCGTCGTCACGCTCAAGCCGGGCGTGCTCGATCCGCAAGGAAAGGCAATCCACAAGGCCTTGAATGGACTCGGCTTTGGCGGGGTCAACGACGTGCGCGCCGGCAAGCTGATCGAGCTCGATGTCGCCGACGACACCGATGACACGACGATCGACGCGATGTGCCGGCAGTTGCTCGCCAATACCGTGATCGAAAATTACCGGGTGGAGCGGGCATGAAGACCGCGGTCATCGTCTTTCCGGGGTCGAACTGCGACCGGGATCTGGCGGTGGCGATCCGCCACGTCACGGGCGTCGCGCCGGCGATGGTGTGGCACGGCGAAAGCACGCTGCCCGACGGCCTCGGGCTGGTCGCCCTGCCCGGCGGCTTTTCCTATGGCGATTATCTCCGCTCCGGCGCGATGGCGGCACGCTCGCCGATCATGCGCGCGGTGGTCGAGGCGGCGGGACGCGGCGTGCCGGTGCTCGGCATCTGCAACGGATTTCAGGTGTTGACCGAGGCGGGGCTGCTGCCCGGCGCGCTGATGCGCAATGCCGGCCTCAACTTCGTGTGCCGCAATGTCGCGCTGACGGTATCCAACGCGCAATCGATCTTCACCGCACGCTATGCGCAGGGCGAGGCGATCAGCCTGCCGGTCGCGCACCATGACGGCAATTACAGCGCCGATGCCGCGACGCTCGATCGACTCGAAGGCGAGGGCCGCGTCGCGCTGCGCTATGCCGAGGAGGTCAACGGATCGGCGCGGCAAATCGCCGGGGTGCTCAACGCGGCGGGCAATGTGCTCGGCATGATGCCCCACCCCGAACGCCGGATCGAGCCGGCACATGGCGGGACCGACGGCTTTCGCCTGTTCGCCGGCTTGCTGGAGACGGTTGCGGCCTAGCCCGGTTTCCCGGACGACATCTGCAACGCCGGATTGGATTCGCGATCGAACGCTGTCGGCCCCGAGGGTGAGGGTCGCCTAGAGGCGGGCCACCGCACGGCGCAATTTTCGGATGAGCACCGGATCATGCGGCGTGCCTTCGAACGCTTCGCCGGCAAGCGCCATCAGCCGAACGGCACCGAAACTCGCCGCCAGCCCCTTGAGCCGCGCGGCGGCGATGCGCCAATGGTCGCCGTCCTGCGCCATTTCGAGGCCGGTCAGGCCGCGCTGGGCGCCGTCGACGAACGCCTGACGAAGCTCGGCGATGAGCTGCGGTTCGTCACCAACCGCCGCCGCCAAAGTCGCATCAATTGCACCGGGATCATAAGCCATGAGCGACCCTAGGCCGATGACCCTTAAGGCAAGGTTTCGCTAAATACTTCCCGCGCGCGAGAAATATGGTAAATGGTTGGGATGAATAGGGGGTCACGCATCATCGATCTGCGCACGGGCACTACGCCGCAGGTGGACGACGACCTGCTGCTGACCGAGGAATTGCCGCAGCCGCCCGCGCCGATCGAATCGCCGATGGTCGAAGAATACGCCCCGGAAGAAGAGGTTGCGCCGGCTCGCCGCGGCCTGGTGTTGCCCATTCTCGGTGGACTGGTCTCGCTCGGCTGGATCGGCGCGATGCTGTGGCTGGCGCATGCCGACCTGGCAACGCTGGGTGCGGTGGCGCTGGCCGAATTTATCGCCGCGCTCTGCGTTCCCCCTGCCCTGATCGCGATTTTGCTGGTGCTGGCGATGCGCACGAGCAGTGCCGAAGCACGACGTTTCGGCGATGTCTCCCGCGCGATGCGCGCCGAAGCGGCGAGCCTGGAGCGTACCGTGGCGGCACTGTCGAACACCATCGCGACGAACCGCCAGAGCATCGCCGAACAGACCAACGCGCTGATGACGATGGGCGACGGCGCGCTCACCAAATTGTCCGCGATCGGCATGGGCATGTCGGAACAGGTCGGCGTCGCCAACGAGCACGCGACAAAACTCGCCGAAGCGGCGTCGGGCGCGCATTCGAGTTTGTCGGTGCTGCTCGCCATTCTGCCGCGCGCGCATGGCGAGACGATCGACATGGCGCGGCAGCTCGACGCGACCGGCGTATCGGCGACCGAGCGCGCCGCGGCGCTCGGTGCCGAACTGAGCGCGCTCGCCGAGCGCGGGCGCGAGGCGGAGGATATCGCCGGCGGCGCGGCGCAAAAGCTTGCCGCGCATCTCGCGCGCATGGAAGCGACCAGCGAAACGGCCGGTGCGCGACTCGAAGCCGTCACCGGCGAAATGTCGACGGCGGTCGATGCATTGCTCGGCCGCACCGCCGGGGCGGTCGACGAAGCGCGCAAGGGCATCGCCGCACAGGGCGACGCGATGCTCGCCATGCTCAGCGCCAACCAGGCCGCGCTCGACAGCGCGGGACGCGACAGCGCCGAGGCGCTGGCCGAACGCATCGCGTCGATCGAAGGACAGATCGAGCGCCTCGCCGCGCGACTGGGCGAGCAGCGCGAGGCCGGCGGCACGATGCTCGGCGAGCTGGACGAGGGCATCACCGCGGTGTCGGCACGGATCGACGACCTCCATCGACAGGGCATCGAGCGTACCCAGACCCTTGCGGCTTCGATCAGCGCGCTCGGCGGATCTGCCGATGCGATGACCGAAGCGCTCAAGACCGGCGACGCCATGGCGACGAGCGCGATCGGCACGACCGAACGGCTGCTGCTCGCGCTCGACGCGGCGGCGCGCGAGATCGACGAGACCTTGCCGGACGCGCTTACCCGGCTCGACACGCGGATCGCCTCGAGCCGCAAGGTCGTCGGCGATGCCAAGCCCGAATTGCTCGCGCTGGTCACCGCCGCGGAGAGCACGCACGACGCGATCGAGGCGATCGCGCAGGTCATCGCCGGCCAACGCACGACGCTCGACACGCTGTCGCGCAACCTGCTCGAAACCCTGAGCAGCGGCCGCGAAAAGGCCGATGCGCTGGGCGTGATGGTCGAGGAGACGATCGGGCGAACGCACCGTTTCGCCGAGGAAGCGGCGCCGCGCCTGGTCGAGGCGCTGCTGCGTGTTCGCGATACGGCGAGCGCCGCGGCGGACCGCGCCCGCGAGACATTGGCGACGGTCATCCCCGAGGCCGCGATGGCGCTCGAAAAGGAAAGTGCCGCGGCGATGCGCCGCGCGACGGATTCCGCGCTCAACGAGCAGATCGCGGCGATCGGCGAGGCAGCCGATGCGGCGGCGGATGCCGCTGCAAGGGCATCCGAGCGGCTGACGCAGCAAATGCTCAAGATCGCCGATTCCACGGCGATGGTGGAAAGCCATATCGAGGATGCGCGCGCCGAACGCGAAAATGCCGACAAGGACAGCTTCGCCCGGCGCGTATCGTTGCTGATCGAGGCGCTCAACTCGGCGTCGATCGATATCGCCAAGTCCTTCTCTTCCGAAGTGTCGGACAGCGCCTGGTCCGCCTATCTCAAGGGCGATCGCGGCGTGTTCACGCGGCGCGCGGTGCGCTTGCTCGATGCCGGCGAAGCGCGCGAGATCGCGCGGCTCTACGACAGCGACGGCGAATTTCGCGAACAGGTCAATCGCTACATCCACGATTTCGAAGCGATGCTGCGGACCATTCTGGCGCAGCGTGACGGCTCACCGCTCGGCGTGACCTTGCTGTCGTCGGATATGGGCAAGCTCTACGTCGCGCTGGCACAGGCGATCGAGCGACTGCGCACCTGAGGCTACGCGCTGCTGTGAGCGCCGTGAACGGATAGCGTCGGGATCGAGATTTCGGTCGCCCATGCCGGCCCCCGACATGGGATGGTGCAACGATCTATGCGTGACCGAAGCCGCTAATGGCTCGACGGCCAAAGCCGGGGCGGCGCTCGACCAGCGGATTGGCCTCACGTTCCAGCAGCGACAAGGTGCTTTCGAACGTCGGGCGAAGCTCGACGACATGCTGCAACGCCTGGCTCGGCGTGTCGTGGCGCTCGACGCAATCGCGGGCGATCGTCTCGATTCGCTCGGCGATCAGCGCGAGCGGCTCCGCACCGAACTGGCGCGCTTCGCCCTTCAGCGTGTGCGCCGGAATCACGATCGCCGCGGCGTTCTGCGCACGCATTGCCGCCTCGATCGCGGCGACCGACTTCACGCCGTCCTCGCGAAAATAACCCAGGATGCGGACGAACCCGGCGCCCAGTTCGCTGCGCGCACGAGCGAACGCTGTCCAGTCGACCAGATCGGCTTCGTCAGTTGACACCATGGTCTCCCTGCTGAGCAGCCGGCGGGAATGGCTGCAAGAGCAAGCACCGTTCTAGGCGAGAGATGTAAATGACCGGTTGACGCGATGCACGAATTTCGCCGGTCGCCGGACATCAAGTGCTTGTCAGCACTCAATATGTCCAATCCGGTTTGAAACCATGCCGGCCTCGGCGATTATTGCTTCCCGAACGGGTTCTTCGGCGCGCGCAGGTTCAGGCGTATCGGCACCGCGCCGAACCCGAGATCTCGGCGGATACCGTTGACGATGTAGCGCTGGTAACTCATCGGCAACTGGTCGACGCGCGTACCGAACAACACGAAACCCGGTGGCCGCGTCTTTGCCTGGGTCAGGTAGCGCAATTTGATCCGCTTGCCGCCCGGCGCCGGCGGCGGATTGGTCTCGACCGCGCGTTCGAACCAGCGGTTGAGTTCGCCCGTGCCGATCCGCTTCGACCATGCGGCGCGCGTTTCGAACGCGACCTGGAGCAGAACGTCGAGCCCCTTGCCGGTCGCCGCCGATACGGTGAGCAGCGGCACGCCCTTGACCTGCGACAACCCTTCTTCGAGCGCGGCACGAACCCCGTTGAACAGTTTCGAGGCGTCTTCGGCGACATCCCATTTGTTGAGCGCCACGACCAGCGCGCGCCCTTCCTCGAGCACGGCCGAGGCGATGCGCAGATCCTGCGCCTCAAGACCGCGCGTCGCGTCGAGCAACAGCACGACGACCTCGGCGAAGTCGATCGCGTGGCGTGCATCGGCAACCGACAGCTTCTCGAGCTTGTCCTGCACCAGCGCGCGCTTGCGCATGCCAGCGGTGTCGATCAGCCGCACGGCGCGGTCGCGGCCCTCCTTGGGGTCGGGCCACATCCAGTCGATTGCGATCGAATCGCGCGTAATGCCCGCTTCCGGCCCGGTAATCAGCCGGTCCTCGCCGAGCATGCGGTTGATCAGCGTCGACTTGCCGGCATTGGGGCGCCCGACGATCGCCAGCTTGAGCGGCGCGTCGGGATTGTCCTCGTCATCGTCTTCGACCGCCCCTTCGTCATGGGGAATATCGATATAGGGAATGAGCGCTTCGACCAGGTCACCCATGCCCTCGCCATGTTCGGCCGATAGCTGGACCGGATCACCGAAACCCAGCGACAGCGATTCGAGGATGCCACTTTCGCCGGCACGACCTTCAGCCTTGTTGGCGACGAGAATGACCGGGATGGTCGCACCCCGCAGCCAGCGCGCGATTTCCTCGTCGAGCGGCACCAGGCCGGCGCGCGCGTCGATCATGAAGAGCGCGACATCGGCCATCGCCACGGCCGCCTCGGTCTGCGCACGCATGCGGCCGGGCAGCGTCGCTGCGGCATCCTCTTCATAACCCGCGGTATCGACGACGCGGAATTCGAGACCGACGAGATTGGCGTCGCCCTCGCGCCGGTCACGCGTGACGCCTGGCCGATCGTCGACCAGCGCAAGGCGCTTGCCGACCAACCGGTTGAACAATGTCGATTTGCCGACATTGGGACGGCCGATGATCGCGACGACGGGAAGTGATGTCATGCGACAGCCCTTATCCCGTCGCGACGATCAGCGATAGGCGGTGATGCGTCCCTTTTGGTCGAGCGTGTAAAGCGTCGAATTGGCGACGATCGGCCCGAGCGAGAAGGGCGCCTTGGTCTCGATCACCTGCCCGACCGTACCGGTATCGGGCGAAGCGAACGCGACCTCGCCCAGCGAGTTGGTGAGTACAAGGCGACCGCCGGCGAGCACCGGGCCATACCAGGTGATCGGGTCCTTATGCTTCTTTTCGCTCCGATAATGGCGCAGCTGGCTGATCCAGCGCACCTTGCCGGTCGAACGGGCGAGACACACGAGACGCGCGTCGTCGGTGACGACGAATACCCACTCGCCCACCACCCACGGCGTCGACAGGCCAGCGAAATTCTGTTCCCACAACCGCTGTCCCGAGGTGATCTCGAGTGCGACCATGCGGCCGCCCTGCCCCAGCGCGAACACCACGCCGCGATCGATCACGGGATCGGCGTCGATATCGGCGAGCGACGACACCGACGTGGTGACGCTGGAGCGCGACAGCGCATCCTGCCACAGCGTGGTGCCATTTTCATAGCGATAGGCGTTGAGTTCGCCGGAGGAGAAACCGGCAACCACGGTGCCCTGGCTGCTCGCCGGCGCGGCGACACCGAACACACCCTGGCTCTCGATCGAGCCCTGCTGGGTCCAGCTCTGCTTGCCGTCGGTCTGGTTCAGCGCATAGAGCTGATTGTCCTGGCTGAGGACATAGAGATTGCCATTGGCGATGGTCGGCGATCCGCGCAACGGCCCGCCGGGCTTGGTACGCCACTGTTCGGCACCGGTATTCGCATCGAGCGCCACGACGTCGCCGAGACCGTCAGTCGCGTAGACGGCACCGGCGTCATAGCTGACGCCGCCGCCGAAACGCGCCGAACGATTGCGCTTGTCGGCCTTGGCAATCTCGGTCGACCATAATTTGGCGCCGCTGTCGGCCTTGAAGGCGTGAACCACGCCATCGACATCCATCGCGAACAGCTTTCCGTCGGCAACGACCGGCGACGCGGCAAGGCGCTGACGGTTCGAGCCGCCATCGATCTGCACCGTCCAGGCCCGTGACACGGTGGCGCCGAGCGCGAGGTGGCCGGTTGCCTTCGAGGCGCTGCCGCCAGGTTGCGCCCAGCTGTCATTCACCTCGGCGGGCGGCACCAGGACCTGGACATCGGCAATCGCGCGATCGGCGATGACATCGCTCTCCGAGCCGAGGATCGGGATTCGCTCGCCCAGCACCGGCGTCTTGCGCCCATGGCCCTTGAACGCCGCGCAACCGCTCAGCGCGAGCGCCGCGACGCCGACCAGCAGCATCCTGTTCCTGATCATCATTGTGCCTTCTTTTCCTGGTTGGCCGACGCGCCAAGCGTCGAGGCCATCTGCACCGCGCGTTGGCGGATCGATTCGGGGACGCTGTCGTCTGTCGACATCTGGGTGAACAGGGTGTGTGCGAGTTCGCGACGGTTCATCTGGAGATAGGCGGCGCCGACGAGTTCCCCGGCGCTGCCGAACCACGGATTGCCCTTCTGCGCGAGCAGCCGCAATCGCTCGACCACGACCTGTGGCTTGAGACTGTCATATTCGGCCGTGGTCTGGCGGATCAGCGCAAGATCGCGAAATGGCTGAGCGATCGAGCGATCGGCAACGATCTCGGCGAACTTGGCGGCCGCCCCCTTCAGGTCGTTCTTCTTCAACAGGACATCGGCCTGCGAGAATTTGGCGACCGCGCGATAACCCGGCGAGCCCGACGCGGCGAGGTCGGTCAAGGCAGGTGCTGCCTGCGCATCCTTGTTGGCGGCAAGCTGGTCATAGGCCGCGAGCAACTTTTCCCCGTCGGCACTGCTGCGCTGCTGCTGGTAGTGTTGCCAGTAGAGCCAGCCGCCGAACGCGGCGAGCCCGGCCAGCACTGCCACAACCAGCCAGCGGCCATAGCGGCGCCACGCATTGGCCAGTTCATCGCGGCGTAGCTCTTCGTCGACCTCACGCAGGAAGGCTTCATTGGTATTCGGCGGGATGGCCAAGCGGAACTCCGTGCGGGCGAGGGGCGGGAAAGGCGCGGACCTTAGCTTCGGCGTTGCTTAAACGGAAGCGGTCAATCCTTGGGCAGGTAAATCTGATCGGCGCCCGGAAAACTGCGCGCCCGTACCTCGGCCGCATAAGACTCGGCTGCGGCGGAAATGCGGCCGGCGAGATCGTCGAAACGCTTCACGAAACGCGGCACGCGTTCGAACATGCCCAGCATGTCCTCCGCCACGAGCACCTGCCCATCGCATTGCGCCGAGGCACCGATACCGATCGTCGGACAGGCGATGCCGTTGGTGATCGCGATCGCGATCGGCTCGACGACGCCTTCGATGACGATGGCGAAGGCGCCCGCTTCGGCGATCGCCGTCGCATCGGCGACAATCTTCGCCGCCTCGGCCTCGCTGCGGCCGCGCGCGCCATAGCCGCCCAGCGTATTGACCGCCTGCGGCGTGAGACCGACATGACCCATTACCGGGATGCCGCGTTCCGCCAGGAAGCGCACGGTCGGCGCCATCGCCGTTCCGCCCTCGAGCTTGACCGCCGCCGCGCCGGTTTGCTTGAGCAGCCAGGCAGCACTCTCGAAAGCCTTTTCCGGGCTCGCTTCGTAACTGCCGAACGGCATGTCGATGACAACCACCGCATGATAGCTGCCACGAACGACCGCCGCGCCATGCGCCGCCATCATCTCGAGCGTGACCGGCACCGTCGAGGGCAAGCCGTAAATCACCTGACCGAGACTGTCGCCAACCAGCAGCATGTCGCAATGCGGATCCAGCAACTGGGCGGTGCGGACCGTATAGGCCGTCAACATGACGAGTGGCTCGCCACCCTTGCGCTTGCGGATGGCCGGCACGGTCAGGCGCTTCATCGGCGCCGGCATGGGGTTTGCGCGGCTCGTCGCGGTGTCGATCGTGAAGGTCGTGGACATGAGGGCGATCTAGCGAGGTCACACACACCACGCCAGCCTTGCCGATCCGCGCACCAATTAAGATTGACTCTATGTCAGCTATTATTTACATCGAGGCACACAAAGCATGCACGGAGGCCGTTATGTCGTTCAGGGAAAAGATTGCGTGGGTGTCGTTGGCGGGGATCGTCGTCGCCGCCATCCTGTATTTCGGCAATCTCGCGACGCATGACGCGCCGCACGCCTATTTCGTGGGGCTGTTCGTCGCGGTGATGATCGTGCAGGCCGTCATCACCGCGGTGGCCGCGATCGTGGTGGCAGTGCTTGCGCCGGCCGACGCGCGAGCGCCGCGCGACGAACGCGACCGTGGCATTGCCCGCCTGGCTGCCGGGCAGAGTTATTATGCGTTGCTGCTCGGGGTGATGGCGTCGGCGGTGACGATTCATTTCGGCATCGGCCTGTTCGGCATGCTCAACCTGTTGCTTGCGGTGATCATGCTGGCCGAGGCGTTGCGCTTTGCCTGCCAGATCATCGCCTATCGCCGGGGCAACTGAACCATGGCCGGCACCCGCATCACCAACCAGATCCGCCTGCTGCGTTTCATGGCCGGCGAGATGACCCAGGCCGAGCTGGGCGAGCGTATCGGCATGACGCGCCAGACCGTCGCCGCGATCGAAGCGGGAAAATATTCGCCGACGTTGGAAGCGGCGTTTCGAATCGCGCAGGTCTTCGGCAAGCCGCTCGACGACGTCTTCCAGTGGGACGCCTGAGCCCCCTCCCCGTTAGCTGATCCAGCCACGGCGAGTGGCGTAACCGGCAAACCACCACGCGAATATGCCGACGCCGACGATGAACGCCGGGAACGGCACGGTCGTCGCGAAGCCCTTATGCCTGATCAGGTCGGTGGTCGCGAACAGGTAGCCGAACTGCACGACGATCGCGATCAACGCGACCAGCAGGATCGGCCGCGCAACCTTCGCCCGTGCCAGCAGCGCGATGCCGCCGGCGACCGAGCCGAACACGGCGACGGCGTAACACCAGTTATACCAGAACGGCAATGTGGCGTAGAGCGCCCGGTCATAGGCGCTCGCGTCGCCCATCGCATCGGCACCGAGCCTGAACTGCATGACGCAGAAATAGCAACCGATCCCGTCCCACAGGATCAGGAACGCGGCGACGATATAATACCAGGTTGGCGGTTTCGTTGTGAAAGCCATCTCACCCTCCCCGATCGACGGGTGAAGGTGCGCCTCGCCCCACGGAAAGGCAAGCCGCCGTGTTACTCGACCGTCACGCCCCTCCAGAAGGCGTAGCGGCCCGCTATTTCAGCGGCGGCCGGTTTCGGGTCGGGGTAATACCACACTGCGTCGGTGTTGCGCTTGCCGTCGACGATCAGCGACTTGTAGCTGGCGACGCCTTTCCAAGGGCAATCGCTATGCGTCTCGCTCGGCTCGAGCAGGGACTCATCGATGCTGTCGGCAGGGAAATAGTGGTTGCCCTCGACAATGACGGTGTCGTCCGATTGCGCGATGACGACACCGTTCCAGCGTGCGGTCGGCATAGCATAGCTCCTCTGTCAGCCCAATCCAGCCGCGAGATAGGCATCCGGTTTGAAGCCGACCAGTAGCGGCCCGTCGGATTCGAGCACCGGGCGCTTGATCATCGATGGTTGCGCGACCATCAGCGCGATTGCCTTCGTCTCATCGAGATTGGCCTTTTCGGCATCGGGTAGCGCCCGAAACGTCGTGCCGGCACGGTTGAGCAGCACCTCCCAGCCTACCTGCCCCGCCCAGCCGCGCAGCTTGTCCGCCGAGATCCCCGCGGCCTTGTAATCGTGAAAATCGTAGCTGACGCCGTGCTCCTCAAGCCAGACACGCGCCTTCTTGATCGTGTCGCAATTCCTGATTCCGTACATCGTCGTGGTCATCATCACCCTTTCAGGAATTTGCCCATCGTCACCACCGGTTGGGGCTCGAGCCCCAGCCTGGCGTAGAAGGTCACCGCCTCGGCATTGCCCTCACGCACCATCAACTGCAATTTCGGCGCGCCGCGTTCGCGCAGCCATGTCTCTGCCGCCGCCATCATCGCGCGGCCCAGCCCGATCCGCCGTCGCTCGGGGTCGACCGCGAGATAATAGACCCAGCCGCGATGACCGTCGTCGCCAACCATTATGCTGGCGATGATCGCGCCGGCATCGCGGACGACCAGCACGGTCGACGTCGGCGCGGTGAGCGCGCGATCGAAATCCGCCCGTGGATCATTCCAGGGACGCGTCAGGCGGCACGTTTCCCACAAGGCGATGATCATCGCCGCGTCGGGCAGATGGGCGGCTTCCACCGTAAAATCCTGCATCACGCGATAATGCCGATTGGCTGGCACACCGTCCAGCAGCGGCGACAGTACGCATTTCGCCCGCGCGCGACGTGTACCCCATAGCCGCGCCGGACCAGTCGGCTCCGGACCAACCGCCGAACCTGGATCAACTGAAGGTGAGCATGCCGCGACGTTCCGTGAACCGCCAACGGTCGGCGAAGCCCCCCACCAACGGCGCGCCGTCCGCCGCGGTAAACAGCAGCATGGCACTCGTCGCGACGGCTTCGTCGCGATTCGTGGCGGTCACGACAATGTTCGAGCAGATGTGGCGCGTCGTGCGCCGTGGACGCGACTCGAATGCCGCGAGGATCGCGTCGCGCCCGACAATCGGGGCGTCCGGGGCGGTTGGGCGAGTCATGCTGCCGTCCTCGGCGTAGAGCGCGGCGACCTCCGCCCAACGGCCCTCGTCGTTCAGCGACGCGTAGAGATTGATCAGCTTGGCACAATCCCATTCGATCGCGCGCCGCTCGTCTGCCGTAAGTTCGTCGCGCATCGTCGTTGTCCTCTCGAGGCGAATCCGGTTTCGCTCTTGCCGCATCGCCGAGACATGTTATTGTATGCCAGTGATACAAATTCCGGCGGCGCCGGCAAGGAGAGAGTAGCATGAGCACAACCGATGTCGTGACATACCGGGTCGAGGATCGCATCGCCTGGGTGTATTTCGCGCGACCGGACAAGCGCAACGCGATGAGCCCGACGCTCAATCGTCGCATGATGGAGGTGCTCAACGAACTCGAATTTCGTGACGATGTCGGCGTGCTCGTGCTGGGCGGCGAAGGCACCGCGTGGTCGGCCGGCATGGATCTCAAGGAATATTTCCGCGAAACCGAATCGCAGGGCCTGCGCGGCGTGCGACAGTCGCAACGCGAGAGCTATGGCTGGTTCCGTCGCCTGCGCTGGTTCCAGAAGCCGACGATCGCGATGGTCAATGGCTGGTGCTTCGGCGGTGGTTTCGGCCCGCTCTTCGCCTGCGACCTCGCGATCACGGCTGACGAGGCACAGTTCGGCCTGTCCGAGATCAACTGGGGCATCCTGCCGGGCGGCGGCGTCACCAAGGTGGTCGTCGACCTGCTGGCGATGCGCGATGCGATGTGGATGACGCTGACCGGCGAATTGATCGACGGCAAGAAGGCGGCCGAATGGCGACTGGTCAACGAGAGCGTTCCGCTCGACCGGCTCGAAGCACGCGTACGTGAGGTCGCGATGCTGCTGCTGAAGAAGAATCCCGTCGCACTCAAATTCGCCAAGGACGCCGTGCGCCGTGTCGGCTCGATGACCTATGACGAAGCCGAGGACTATCTCGTGCGGATGCAGGAGGCCGCCAACTTCCACGACAAGACCGACGGCCGCAAGGAAGGCATCCGCCAGTTCATCGACGAGAAAAGCTACAAGCCGGGGCTCGGCTCCTACGATCTTTCGAAGGCGGAAGGCTGACGCCCCACAGGGGAACGAGTCCGGCGGCGGAGCATTTACCGCCCGACCCGTTCCCCGATCAGGTGGAGATCAGCGCGTCGAGCGCGAGCGCGCCACGCCCCCTGGGATAGACCATCACCGGGTTGAGATCGATCTCGCGGATTGCCGGCGTGCTCGCCACCACCGCACCCAGCGCCTGGACGGTCGCGGCGACCGCGGCAATGTCCATCGGCTCGGCACCGCGGAAACCCTCGAGCAGCGGCGCCATCCTCAGGGACCGGATTTCGGTCTCGATTTCGTCGATCGACAGATCGGCGGGCAGCAAGCGCACGTCGTGCAACAATTCCGCGGTAACGCCGCCGAAGCCGACGAGGATCACCGGCCCCCATGCCGGATCGTTGCGCGCGCCGACGATCAACTCAACGCCACGCTCGGCCATCTTCTCGACCAGTACGCCATCGAGCGCCAGGCCCGGACGCGACGCGGCGATATTGGCGTGCAGCCGCATCCAGCCCTCGGCAACCGCCGCGGCGTCCTTCAGCCCGACGATGACCCCGCCGGCGTCGCTCTTGTGCGGCAATGCGGCGGCTTGCGCCTTGAGCACCACGGGATAACCGAGCCGTTCCGCGGCCGACTGCGCCTCGGCCACGGTCGCGGCGAGCTCGAACGGCGGAAAGGCAATGCCGCGCGCGCCGAGCAATTCCTTCGAGCGATATTCGGCGATGGTGGCATCCGGCACCAACCCCTCGATTGTGGCATCCGCACCAGGCATTGTGGTTCCGGCACGGCGCGCCCGCCGGATGACGCGGGTGAGCGCCCGCATCGCGCGGTCGGCGGTCGGCAGATACGGCACGCCGAGAGCACGGAGGCGCGCGATATCCTCGTCGCGCACCCCGCCGCCTTCGTCGACACCGGTCACGATCACCGGCTTTGTCGCAGCGGCATCGAGCGCTGTCGCGACGGCGTCGAACTTGATCCGCGAGGTACCGATATCGGTCTGGATGAGCGAGACGACGATGGTGCCAATCCGGCTATCCCCCATCAGCGCGGCGATCGCGCGACCGTACATGCCGGGATCGACGAGCCCTTGCGCGGTCACGTCCAGTGGATTGGAGACGGGGACGAAAGCCGGCAGGGCGGCGCGCAACGCGGGGCTGTCCGAATCGGACAATCGCGGCAGCGGCAGGCCGAGTTCTTCCGTCAGATCGAGCATCATCGCCTTGAACGCGCCCGATTCCGCGAGCACCCCGGTGCCGCCTGACGGCAGCGCGGCGCAGCGCACGGCGATCTCGGCCACGTCGCCCAGTTCCTCCAGCGATTCGACGACGATCACGCCGGCATGTTCGACATGGGTCCGCATCACCGCATAGTCACCGGCCATCGCGCCGGTGTGGGTCGCGGCGCTGGCCGCGCCCGCGGCACTGCGGCCGGGGTGAAGCAGGACGATCTGCTTTCCCGCTGCCCGGGCGGCCCGCGCCGCGTCGAGAAACCGCGCTGGAGACCGGAAATGTTCGACGATCATCGCGATCACCGACGTTTCGGGCTGGCCGACCAGATGCGCGAGATAATCCTCGACCCCGCTCGCGGCCTCGTTACCGGTCGAGACGTAGCAACTGAGCGGCACGTCGCGCGCGATCATCGTCGTTGCGAGGACGGCCGCCATCGCCCCCGACTGCGATACGATGCCGACGCGCCGGTCGCCCTGTGCGCGCGCTTCCGGCATTTCGATGAAGGTGAGCGACACGCGATCGACGAAATTGACCAGCCCCAGGCAGTTGGGTCCCTCGATGACCATGCCCGATTCGGCCGCGATCCGGGCGATCTCCTGCTGGTCGGCCAAACCCTGCGGGCCATCTTCGGCGAAGCCGGCAGCGAAGACCACCGCCGCGCCGACCTTGCGACGGGCTAGTCCACGCAGCGTGTCGAGTACGCCAGCGCGAGGGATGGCGAGAATCGCGGCATCGACACCCTCCGGCAGGTCGTCGACCGAGGCGATGCAGGGCCGGCCAGCGATCTCGTCGCGTTTTGGATTGACGAGGTGGATGGCGCCTTCGAAACCCTGGCGGTCGAGATTGGCGAGTACCGATGCCCCAAGGGCACCCGGTTTGTCGGACGCACCGATGATCGCGACCGACCGTGGCCGCAGCAGGCGGTCGAGGACCAGCGGTTGCGCGACGGGCGGCGCGACAGCGACGATCTCCTCACGTTCGACGATAACCGAACTTCCCATTCAACTCTCCACGGTGTGTCGCGCGGCGTCTGGCAGTCGCCAATGCCGCTTCAGGCGGCAATTGTGCGCCAAGCATACAGTTATGGCAAGCCCGACAACGCCGCGATGGCGCGTCAGGCATCGCATTCCTTCGCCAGCCGCGCGCGAGCGGGGCCGACCTTGCGCAACAGCGAAAAGAGTGTCCGCTGCTCGGTATCGCTCATTCGTTCGCTCATCCTCCGGTCGGAATCGTGCAACAAGGGCACGACATCCACCAGTTGCGCCTCCCCGTGCGGCAGCAGGTGCAGCGCGTTGGTCCGCAAATTGCGGCCCGGTCGTCGCTCGATCAGCCCACGCGCCGCGAGCGCGTTGACGAGCTTCATCGCACTTGAACGATTGATGCTGAGCGCACGCCCCAGCATGGTCTGGTCGCAACCCGGATTCGCCCGGATCAGCATCAACGCGGTGAGCTTGGCGGGGGTAAGCCCGTGTGGCTCCAGCGCCCGCCGCGCGTCCTCCGTCATGATCTGGAAGGCGCGCTGCATCTGATAGCCGAGGATGCTTTCGAGATCTTCGTCCTGCTTCATTTATCGCCGATGCCGCCTTGCCAAGATTGTATCCTTAGCGCACAAAGATGCCGGTGTCGCGAGGTGTAAAGTACCATGGCGACGAGGCTTAGCGTCAATCAAGGGCGCGACCAAGGAGAGTGACGATGGAGCATCAATTCCGGATGCTGGTCGATGGCGAGTTGGTGGATGGCGCCAGCGGCTTCGACGTGCTGAATCCGGCCACCGCCGAGGTGTTCGCGCGGTGCCCGAAGGCCGACGAGGCGCTGATCGACCGTGCGGTCGCCGCGGCGAAGCGCGCCTTTCCGGCATGGGCCGCGAAAACGATCGAAGAGCGCGCGGCGCTTATCGCGAAGCTCGCCGACGAGATGGAGGCACGCGCGGGCGAGTTCGCCAGCCTCCTTACCAGCGAGCAGGGCAAGCCGCTCGACCAGGCGATGTACGAGATGATGGGCAGCATCTACACGTTGCGCGCGTTCGCGGCGATGCGGATCGAGACCAAGACGCTGCGCGACGAGGGCGGCAACACGGTGATCGAGCATCGCACCCCGCTGGGCGTCGTTGCCGCGATCACGCCGTGGAATTTTCCCGTCATCCTGCTGATGAACAAGCTTGGGCCGGCGCTGCTGGCAGGCAACACCATGGTCGCGAAGCCGGCGCCGACGACCCCCCTCACCTCGCTGCTGTTCGGCGAGATTTGCGCGGCGATCCTGCCGCCGGGCGTCGTCAACATCGTCTGCGACCAGAACGATCTCGGTGCCAGGCTGACGGGCCATCCGGATGTCGCCAAGGTGGCCTTCACCGGATCGACGGCAACGGGCAAGAAGGTGATGGCCGCCGCCGCCCAGGGCGTGAAGCGCGTCACGCTGGAACTTGGTGGCAACGATGCCGCGATCGTGCTCGACGACGTCGACGCACGCCAGGTCGCGCGCAAGGTCTATGGCGGTGCGATGGCCAATGCCGGTCAGATCTGCGTGGCGATCAAGCGCGCCTATGTGCCAGCGCCGATGTATGACGATTTCTGCGATGAACTGGCGAAGCTCGCCAATGAGGCGGTGGTCGGCGATGGGTCGATGCAGGGAACGCAGGTCGGCCCGGTGCAGAACAAGATGCAGTTCGACAAGGTCAACGCATTGCTCGACGATGCGCGGACGCGCGGCACGGTGCTCGCGGGCGGCACGCCACTCGACCGACCGGGCTATTTCATCCCGCCGACGATCGTGCGCGATCTCGACGACGATGCGCCACTGGTGCGCGAGGAGCAGTTCGGCCCGGTGCTGCCCGTGCTGTCCTATACCGATATCGACGATGTCATCCGCCGCGCGAACGATTCGGACTACGGCCTGGGCGGTTCGGTCTGGGGCAAGGACGTCGCGCGCGCGACGGCGGTCGCCAAGCAGATCGACTCCGGCACGGTATGGGTAAACCAGTATCTTGCGATCGATCCGACGATCCCGTTCCGCGGCTCCAAGCAATCGGGGCTTGGCGGCGAACTCGGCGAAGCCGGGCTCAACGAATATACCCAGCCGCACATCATCAACGCGGTGGCACTCGAAGAGGCCTGACCCGTGCAAGGCGCGGCCCGAGCGGGTCGCGCCTTCGCATATATGATCTATACACAAGTGCGAAAAAAAGGCACGGATACCCCGTAGTTTTCAAGGGGTATTCCGCATGTCGATCGCCACGACCCACGTCGGCAGCCTTCCGCGCGGCGCGCAACTGACGCCGTTGCTGCTCGCACGCGATCACGGCGAGCCTTATGATGCCGACGCGTTCGACACGCTCGTCCAGGCGGCGGTCGACGAGGCCGTCGCCGCGCAGGTCGCGGCGGGCGTGACGGTGGTCAGCGACGGCGAACTCGGCAAGGTCGGCTATTCGACCTACATGATCGAGCGATTGTCGGGCTTTGGTGGCCATATCGATCGCATGTCGGCGCTCGATCTCGCGCCGCTCCCCGATCTCCGCGCCAAACTCGCGCACATCATGGGGTCGCAGGAATTCACCCGCGCCTCGTGCATCGGCGAGGTCCGGCTGGTGAACCTGCAGCCGCTGCACGACGATATCCGCCGCTTCAAGGGGGCGCTCGACCGCCACGGCAAGGGCACGCGCGCGTTCATGAACGCGGCGTCGCCGGGGCTCATCACCGCCTTTCAGAAGAACGTCTTCTATCCAAGCCACGACGCCTATCTCGCCGACCTCGTGACTGCGATGCGCCCGGAATATGAGGCGATCGTGGCGGCCGGATTCGAGCTGCAGCTCGATTGTCCCGACCTCGCCATGTCACGCCACACCGGTTACCAGGAGATGGACGAGGCGACGTTCCTGCGCACGATCGCGGCCAATGTGGAGGCGCTGAACGCGGCGACCGCCAATATTCCGCCCGAGAAAATGCGGATGCACGTCTGCTGGGGCAATTATGAAGGCCCGCACGACCACGACATTCCGCTGGAACGGATCATCGATATCGTCATGAGCGCGCGCCCGGCCACGATCCTGTTCGAGGCGGCCAATCCGCGCCACGAACACGAGTGGATCGTCTGGCGCGACGCCGCGCTTCCCGACCACAAGATCCTCGCGCCTGGCCTGATCGACACGTGCTCCAACTATCTCGAGCACCCCGAACTGATCGCGCAGCGGATCGAACGCTTCGCCGGGATCGTTGGTGCCGACCGGGTCGTCGCAAGCACCGATTGCGGGTTCGGCACCTTCGCCGGCTATGGCAAGATCGACCCGACCGTCACCTGGGCCAAGCTGCGCAACCTGCGCGAGGGCGCGGATCTGGCGGCTTCGCGTCTCTGACATGCGTGTACGGTGGCGAACGGCGCGCGAAGCGGTATAGCGAGATATGGTCGATGCCACCGCGTTCCCCGTAAAATCCGCGCTTCGGACGCTCGACATTATCGAATATGTCGTCGCGCGCGACCGACCTGTGGTGGCGCAGGAGGTAGCGGCGGCGCTCACCATCCCCGTCAGCAGCCTGTCCTATCTGCTGACCACGCTGGTGGATCGTGGCTATCTCGCACGCGCGGGCCGACGCTACACCCCGGGGCCCGGACTGGCCCGGTTGCAAACGCGTGCCAGCGGCATGGCGCTGGCCGAACGCGTCGCGCCATTGGTGCGCGCGCTGCGCCTCCAGCTCAACGAGACGACTTCATTCTTCATCCGCAAGGGTTGGGAGGTCGAGGCGCTGGTGACCGAAAGCAGCGAGCATGCCCTTCGCTACGCCGTACAAATGGGTACGAGCACGGCGCTGCACGGCTTTGCCGCGGGAAAGGCCATTCTCGCGACGCTGCCCGACGCCGAATTCGAAACCTATCTGGCTGAGACGCAGCGGGTCGCCTTCACCCCGGCAACGATCACGTCGTCGGAGGAGCTTCGCCGCGAGATCGCCGAGATTCGCCGCACCGGCATCGCCCGCACGCGGGAAGAGCACACGCCGGGGATCCAGGGGATCGCCCGCGCGGTGATGGTCGGCGGCGAGGTGCTCGGCGCGTTCAGCGTCGCCATCCCGACGGTCCGCTTCAACGCCGCCGTCGAGGACAACGCCGCCGAACTGCTCCGGCGCACGGCGGCTCTGCTGGAAGCGGTATAGTTGAAAAGCGGGAGGGCGTGGTTAGCGCCCTCCCCTCACTCTCTTATGCCGGCTGGCGGTTCCGCCAGCTCTCGGCATAGCTGTCACGAGCGACCTCCGAATAGGGCACGGGGCTGACCACTGCCTTGATCTCGGTCTGCACGTGCCGCTCGACCGTCGGCTTGCGCGTGCCGCCATCGGGCTCGCCCCACAGCAACGTCACCTCGGTCCCCGCCTCCGCGAAGTCGGCGTCGAGCGTCGCCAGCGTCAGCATCCGGCCCTCATTGGCGCTGTAGCCGATCCAGGTCGACAGGCCGACGAGCTTGCCGTCCTTCAGCACCTGGTCATAGGGGTGCATCGAATAGACGGCGGAGGGGAACTCCATATATTTGGCGCGGTCCGCCTTGGTGAACTGCGAACTGATGACGCGCATCAGATCCTCATTGTCGAGCGCGAGCGTCACCTTGCGGCGGTGCGGCTGGCCCGCCATCCGCTCGAGCGCGTCACGTCCGATGAAGTCATGGTCGAACTTGACGAACGGACCATAGCCGAGATCCCACGGCGTCAGATAATAGCCCTCGACCGATTCCGGCACATAACTGCCGCCGATCGACGCCTTGGCTTCGTAGGAATTCGTGGTCAGCCATTCGCGGAAACCGCGCGTGCCTTCGCCCGAATAGGTCGCGGGCAAAGGCGACGGGATCCAGCCGGATTCGATCGTGTTGGAGGAGTAGGTCCGCCCACCGACAAGCGTCAGCCCGAAATCCTTGCCCGCCTCGATCAGCGCGTTGCGTACCGCGTCGTAATCGGCCCATGGGCCGAACAGTTCGTAGCCCGGCTGCCCGGCCATGCCGTGGCGCAGCGCACGGACTTCCTTTCCGGCGATCCGGAGCCGGGCCATGTGGAAGAATTTGAGGTCCGGAGGCGTCGCACCCATCGCCTTTTCCAGCGTCTTCATGGCGTTCGGGCCCTGGAGCTGGAAGCGGTAGGAGCGGCGATTCTCGGGATCGGGGCGCGCCGCGGTGCGCTCGTCGCGCGAGACCGTGACGTTCCAGTCACCCGTCGCGGCGTGATATTCGACCCACTCGATCGTCGGCGCGCGGCCGACGAGATTGAACTTGTTTTCATCAAGGTAGAACAGGATCACGTCGCCGATGACATAGCCCTCGGGCGTCACCGGCACGAACTGCTTCGCGCGATCAGGCACGAAGCCCTTGAAGCTGTTGATGCCGAGATGGTTGAGCATGGCAAAGGCATCGGGGCCCTCGACGGCGAGATCGACCATATGGAACGACTGGTTGAACAGCACGCAGGTGTTGGCCCATGCCTGCTGTTCGTTGCGCCAGTTCGAATATTCCGCCGGGACGCCCGGATAGACGTTGGGGCCGGATTGCTGGTTGCGCAGCAATTCGACGATGTCGCCACTCGAATCGAGCATCTGCTGCAGGCTTTGGTCGGTCATTGAATCTCTCCTCGTTTAATCTGGTCAGGTGATGGATCAGGGCGTGACGGGCTGGCGCAGCCAGTCTGCAATGGCCTGGTTCAGCAATCCGGGCGCTTCGACCGGGAGCATATGGCCAGCGCCCGCGATCACGATGAGTTGCGCGCCCGGGATGAGCGCCGCCATTGCCGCGTGCTGCTCCGGGGGGCTCCAGCGATCCTCGCTACCGACGGCGAGCAGCACCGGGCATGTCAGCCGCGGCAACAGGCTCTCGACCTCGGGGCGCGCCAACAGGGCGGTGATCTGCGCCTCGAACCTGGGCAGGCCGGCATCGAGGCACATTGCCCGCAACGGCGCGAGGAACGACGCATCTTCACCGCGCGATGGCGCGACCATCGGGGGCAGCCATGAATCCACCAGCGCCGCCATCCCTCGCTCGCGACCAAGGTCGCGCAAGGCGTATCGCTTCGGCGCCTCTTCAGATGTCGGAAGGTGGACGCCCGTGCTGAGCAGGGCGAGCCGCGTGACGCGCGCCGGCGCGCGCCGCACGATCTCCAGCGCGACACGCCCACCCATCGAATGTCCGAGGAGTGCGAATCGGTCCGGCGCGCGCGCCAGCACCAGTTCGGCCATGGCGCCAAGGTCGTCCGCGTCGCCATAGTCCGCCGCCGGGATCGCCTGAGGGAACGCCGCGAACTGTGGGGCAAAGATGCGTGAATCGCAGATCAGCCCAGGCAGCATGAGCAACGCCTCGCCGCCATCGGCCTCACTGCTATATTTCGCGTCCATGAATATTTCATGTATACGAACTGAATTCGCCGCGCTAGAGGCATTTCGACGATGCGGCACAGCGATCGCAAGGCTCGCGAGAGGACTGTTGATGACCATCCCCGCCATCCACCCCGCCTGGTCTCGCCCACCCAATGGCATGACCGACGGCTATTCGATCGAGATGACCGCCAAGGATCGGCCCGCGCTGTCCGAGGCGGCCAGCGCGATCGCACCCGAAACACCGATCGCCATCACCTTCCTGCCCGGCGAATCGATGGATGCGCGCATCGCCGCCGCCGCCGATGTCCGCGCGCTCGGCTTCGAACCGATGCCGCATTTGTCGGCGCGGCGCATCGCCTCACATGAAGAGCTGGAGGAAACCGTGCGCCGCACCGTCGCCGAAGCGGACGCCCGGCGCATGTTCCTCGTCGCGGGCGATCCGCCGGTTCCGGCCGGCCCGTTCCCCGACACGATGAGCTTGCTGCGGACGGGGTTGTTCGAACGCCACGGCATCAGGGCGATCGGCATCGCCGGCCATCCCGAAGGCCATCCGCAGATGGACGACGCGGCGTGCTGGACCGCGCTGGAGACCAAGCGCGACGAGATAACGCGCCGCGGCATGGCGACGTTGATCGTCACGCAGTTCGGCTTCGACCCGGATCCGTTCATCGCCTGGCTCGAGGCATTGCGGGCACGCGGGATCGACGCGCCGGTTCGGATCGGCGTCCCCGGCCCGGCCGGCATCAAGACGTTGCTGCGCTTTGCCGCGCATTGCGGCGTCGGCGCCTCGACCGCGGTGCTGGGCAAATACGGCATCTCGATCACCAAGTTGTTGGGCACCGCCGGCCCCGACGCGCTGGTCGATCAACTGGCCGCGCGGCTCACCCCCGCGCATGGCCCCGTCCGGCTCCATTTCTATCCGTTTGGCGGCCTTGCCCGAACCGTCGCCTGGATCAACGACTATGAGGCGCATCACCCATGACCGAGACCCTGACCCTTCGCCTGTCCTGTGACGACCGTCCGGGCCTCGTCATGATGGTCGCTGGCTTCCTCACCGGACAGGGCGGCAACATCATCGACGCCCAGCAATTCGACGACCGGCTGACCGGGCGTTTCTTCATGCGCGTGGTGTTCGAGGTGACGGGCGAAAATCGCGCCGATGCGCTGCGCGCCGCCTTCATTCCGATCGCGCAGGACATGGGCGCCGAATGGACCTTGCGGGCCGCGCACGAGCGGCAAAAGGTGCTGTTGATGGTATCGAAGTTCGACCATTGCCTTGGCGACCTGCTCTACCGCCACCGCATCGGCGAGCTCGACATGGACGTGGTCGGCATCATCTCCAATCATCCGCGCAGCGCGATGCAGATCACGATGATCGGCGACATCCCGTTTCATCACCTGCCTGTCACCAGGGAAACGAAGACGCAGCAGGAAGCGGACGTGAAGCGGATCGTCACCGAAACGGGCGCCGACCTCATCGTCCTCGCGCGCTACATGCAGATCCTGTCCGACGATCTCGCCGGCTTCCTGTCGGGACGCTGCATCAACATCCACCACAGCTTCCTGCCGGGGTTCAAGGGCGCCAAGCCCTATCACCAGGCGCATGAGCGCGGCGTCAAGATGATCGGCGCGACTGCTCATTACGTCACCGCCGACCTCGACGAAGGACCGATCATCGCGCAGGATGTCGAGGCGATCAACCACGCGAACACACCCGAGGATCTCGTCCGCAAGGGCCGCGACATCGAGCGGCGCGTCCTCGCCGAAGCGGTGACCTATCACCTTCAGGACCGCGTGCTGCTGAACGGTTCCCGCACCGTCGTTTTCCGCTAGCGCGATGACACCGATCGACGGACGCGCGATGGCGCGTCGGCTCTCCGAGTCCATCGCCGCCGACGTTGCGGCGCTCGGCGCACGCGGGGTTCGGCCCGGCCTGGCCGTCGTGCTCGTCGGCGAGGACCCGGCGAGCGAGGTCTATGTCGCGCGCAAGGTTTCGGAATGCGCGCGCGTCGGGATCGCCTCGACCGAACATCGTCTGCCCGCCGACACGACCGAAGCGACGCTGCTCGCGCTGATCGATACGCTGAACGACGACCCGGCCGTGCATGGCGTCCTCGTTCAGCTCCCTCTGCCCCGGCAAATCGAGGCCGGCCGCGTGCTGGACCGGATCGCGCCCGAAAAGGACGTCGACGGGTTCCACCCGGTCAATGTCGGTCGGCTGTCGACCGGCACCGGCGGGCTCGTGCCGTGCACGCCGCTCGGTTGCATGATGCTGCTGGACAGCGTGATCGACGACTATCGCGGGCTTGCCGCCGTCGTCATCGGCAAGTCGAACATCGTCGGCAAGCCTGTGGCGATGCTGCTGCTCGAACGCGAATGCACCGTGACGGTGACGCATATCGCGACGCGCGGATTGCCCGATATCGTTCATACCGCCGATATCGTCGTCGCTGCCGCCGGCGCACCGCATCTGGTGCGCGGCGACTGGGTCAAGCCCGGCGCGGTGGTGATCGACGTCGGTATCACGCGCGTAACCGCTGAGAATGGCCGGACGAAATTGCTGGGTGACGTCGCGTTCGACGAACTCGCGCACGCATATGCGGCGACACCTGTTCCCGGTGGCGTGGGGCCGATGACGATCGCCTGCCTGCTGGCGAACACCGTGCGCGCGGCAACGCTCGCCGATCAGGCCTGAGGCGATGGCCATCGTCGTCAGCGTCGAAGATCTGGCACTGTCGGCACGTATCGGAATCAACCCCGACGAACTCGACCGCCGCCAACCATTGATCGTATCGGTCGATCTCCGTCTCGCCGACGACGTGACGGTCGCCGCGCTGGCGGACAGTGTCGACTATCGCCGCATCGTCGCCGAGGCCGAGGCGATCGCCGACCGCCATACCGGCATGATCGAGGTGTTCGCGCAGCGGCTCGCCGAACGGTGCCTCGCGCTGGGCCCGGTCCGCGACGCCACGGTGCGCGTCGCCAAACCCCAGGCGCTGGCGCGTGGCCTCGCTGCGGTGCGGGTCAGCCTGAGTGCGGCCGGAACCTGATCGGTGCCGGCCGCTCGCCTCGCCGGATCAACCCTCACCGCGCGCCGCGGCGCGCGCCACCTTGTAACTCTCGCGCCTGCCCTGCTCGAAGGCGACGCGCTCGGCATATCCCGGGTCCTCGGGATAGTCGCGGAATTCGCCGATGATCTCGTCGAACAGGCCGCGAAGTTCGTCACGGAATTCGGGGTGCGAGAAGATGTAGAAGCGGTTCGCCCCGATCGCCTCGATCACGCGGGCAGCGATCACATCCGGCTCCATCCCGACCTGGTGGAGCTTTTCGAGTCGCCCGACCATCTCGCTGTTGACCGGCTTTGCCCCGGCCTTCAGCGTATCGGGCCGAACCTCGTCGCTCGCGAAGATGTGGCTTTTCACCAGCCCGGGGCAGAGCACCGATACGCCGATGCCGTGCGGGGCGAGGCTGTAGCGCAGCGATTCGCTCATCCCGCGCACCGCGAACTTGGTGGTGTTGTAGATGCCTGGCGCCGGTCCGCAGAGGAAGCTGGCCATCGACGCGGTATTGACGACATGGCCACCCTGCCCGTTCGCCTTCATGCGCGGCACGAAGGTCATCACCCCGTTGATGACGCCGTGCAGGTTCACCCCCATCACCCAGTCCCAATCGTCGAAGGACGAATCGTCGATCGTCTGGAACAGGTTGATGCCGGCATTGTTGAACAACAGGCTGACCGGGCCGAGCCGACTCTCCACCTCGTCCGCCGCCGCGACAAAGCCGGCACGCGAGGAAACGTCGAGCGTCACGCCGATCGCTTCCTGATTATCGAGCGTCCGCAGCGCCGCGGCGATCGCGTCCTCGCGGATGTCGGCGATCGCCACCTTGCATCCCTGCGCGAGCAACGCACGCGCAAGGCCCAGGCCAATGCCGTTCGCGCCGCCGGTGACGAAGGCCGTCCGGCCCGCAAGGTCCTTCATCTCATCTCTCCTGCTGTTTCGGGTACGCCCCGGCGCCCGAATTTCGTTGCACCGAATTGTATTCTACACTTACAGTTTGCCAAGCAAAAACGACGCGTCGCCCGAGCGATGCGCGGTTAGGAGAGGACGAGAAATGGGGATCGCCCACGCGACCGCGACAACGGACATTCTGGCGGGCGAGGAAATCGCCCTCGTCGAGGGATCGCCCCAGGCGACGCGCCAATGGTCGTCGCCGGGCGCGGCCTATTGGGCACTTTTCGTGATCGTCCTGGCGACCTTCCTGACCTTTTTCGACCAGGTCGTGTTCGGGATGCTGGCGCAGCGCATCAAGACCGATTTCGGCCTGACCGATTCGCAACTCGGCTTCCTGGCCGGACCGGCGAGCATCATCTGCTATCTGTTCATCGGCATCCCGCTCGCCCGGCTGGCGGACATATTCCCGCGCAAATATGTGCTCGCCGGCGGCGTTGCGGTGATCGGCGTGATCACCGCGATCGGCGGCATCGCGCAAACCTTCACGCAATTCGTCGGGACGCGCGTGTTCCTGGCCGCGGGTGGCTCCGCCCATGCGCCGTCATCCTATTCGCTGCTCGCCGACGCCTTCCCGCCGCGCAAGCTGACGCGTGCCTTCGCGTTGTTGCAGTTCGGCTTCATCGGCGGCGTCACCCTCGGCCCGATCGTCGGCGGCATGCTGATCGGCATGACCGCGCATTGGGCACCGACCTATATCGGCGGTCTGCGAATCCTCGGCTGGCAGTGGATCATGATCTGGATCGGAATCCCGGGGGTGCTCGTCGCGCTCCTCTTCCTGACCGTCAAGGAGCCGCTGCGTCTGGCCCCGCATGCCGATACGCCCCAACCGCCGCGCGACGCGCCGCTCGGACGCCGCCTGCTGACATTCAGCGGGTTCGATGCGGCCAGGGCGATTCATATCAAGCGGCGGGTCTATTATCCGTTGTTCGCCGGTCTCGCGCTCAGCGCGATCGAGACCTTCGGCCTCCAATTCTGGCGCGTGCCCTTCATGATCCGCACCTTCGGCTGGAGCGAGGCGCAGATCGGCGCGATCATGGGCAGCATGATCCTGGTGGCGTCGCTGCTCGGGTTGCTGCTCGGCGGCGTTTTCGTCGAGTGGCTGGCGAAGCGTCACAAGGATGCGAACGTCCGCGCCGCCGCGATCCTGTTCGGTTGCGTCACGATCTGTTCGATCGTGTCGCCGCTGATGCCCAACGGATATCTGTCGCTGGGTGTGATGAGTCTCGGCGCGATGTTCGGCATCGCCGGCGCCGTGCCGCAAAATGCGGCGATCCAGCGCGTCGCGCCCAATGACATGCGCGGGCAGGTTACCGCGATCTACCTGTTCATGTTCACCTTCTTCGGCGCGATGGGCAGCTTCATCGTCGGGCTGGTGCAGGACCTCGTCATCGGCAACGAAGCCGAGCTGTGGAAGACGCTGGTGCTCACGGCATCCGTCCTGCTGCCGATCGCGACCTTGTGCATGGTGCGGGCGATCCGGCCGTACCGTGAAGAGGTTGAGGCACTCGAGGCCGAGGGCCGTTGACAGACATCGCCCGACAACGCAGATTGTATGCAACGCATACATACGAATTTGCAAACAGGAGAGAAGACATGGCCGACGCCGACCGCATCGCGAAGCTCGAACATAGCGTGGAAAATCTGTCGCGCCGCCTTCAGCAGCGCGAGGACGAGCTCGACATCCGCAAGCTGCAATATCTCTACGGCTATCTCATCGACAAATGCCTCTACAACGAGACCGTCGACCTGTTCACCGACGATGGCGAGGTATGTTTCTTCGGCGGCGTGTGGCGCGGCAAGGAAGGCATTCGCCGGCTCTATGTCGATCGCTTCCAGAAGCGCTTCACCCATGGCACGAATGGCCCGATCGACGGCTTCCTGCTCGATCACCCGCAGCTCCAGGACATCATCGACGTCGAGCCGAACGGGGTGATTGCCCATGCGCGCGCGCGATCGATGATGCAGGCCGGGCGACACAAGGATTTCGCCGACCCGACCAACCCGATGCTCGGCGCGCGCCAGTGGTGGGAAGGCGGCATCTACGAGAACACCTATGAGAAGGTGGACGGCGTGTGGCGGATCAAGATCCTCAACTACATGCCCCAGTGGCACGCCGACTTCGACAGCGGCTGGGCCAACACCAGGCCCGAATATGTCCCCTTCCCTTCCGTCACCTACCCCGAGGACCCGACTGGCCCCGATGCGCTGATCGAGGATCACTGGTTGTGGCCGACCCACAAGGTCGTCCCCTTCCACATGAAGCACCCGGTTACCGGCAAGGAGATCGTCGCCGAGCGCTGGCAGGGTGATATCGATCGCGAACGGGCAGCGAAAGCGGCCAAGGTCGCGGCGGCGGGCGCGTAGCCCGACCCGACACCCTTGGCCGTCCTGTCGAAAGCCGCCGCTGATGCCCGCAAGAGCGAGCGCTTTCGGCAAGGCGACCAATGGAGACAACAATTGAGGCGAATGCGATGACCTACCCGGAACTTCATATGTTGATCGACGGCGAGCGCGTCTCGGGTGGCGGGCGACGCACCCATGCGGTCGTCAATCCGGCGACTGGCGAGACGCTTGCCCAGCTGCCACTCGCCGATACCGCCGATCTCGACCGTGCGCTGGATACTGCCCAACGTGGTTTCCGGCGCTGGCGGAACTCGACCCCGCATGAGCGCGCCGCCGTCCTCCAGGGCGCGGCGCGGCTGATGATGGAGCGGCAGGATGCGCTCGCCCGCGTCGCGACGATGGAAGAAGGCAAGACCTTCGCCGAGGCGAAGATCGAAGTGTTGATGAACGTCGGCCTGTTCAATTTTTATGCCGGCGAGGTCTTCCGGATCTACGGCCGCACGCTCGTCCGCCCGGTCGGCCAGCGCTCGACCGTGACGAAGGAACCGGTCGGTCCAGTCGCCGCTTTCGCGCCGTGGAATTTTCCGCTCGGCAATCCGGGGCGCAAGCTCGGCGCGCCGATCGCGGCGGGTTGCTCGGTCATCCTGAAGGCAGCGGAAGAGACCCCCGCATCGGCGCTCGGCGTACTGCAGTGCCTGCTCGACGCCGGGTTGCCGCCCGAGGTCGCGCAGGCGGTGTTCGGCGTGCCCGACGAAGTCTCGCGACATCTGCTCGGCTCGCCGATCATCCGCAAGCTCAGCTTCACCGGATCGACCGTGGTCGGCAAGCATCTCGCCAAACTCGCCGCCGAGGATTGCAAGCGCACGACAATGGAACTCGGTGGCCACGGCCCGGTGCTGGTGTTCGACGATGTCGATGTCGATGCCGTGCTCAACACCGTCGTCACGTCGAAATTTCGCAATGCCGGCCAGGTCTGTGTCTCGCCGACGCGCTTCATCGTCCAGGAAGACGTGTTCGAACGCTTCCGCGACGGCTTTGCCGAACGCGCAAAGCGCATCGTCGTCGGCGATGGACTCGATCCCGCCAGCGTGATGGGCCCGATGGCCAATCCGCGACGCCCCGACGCGATGGAACGACTGATCGGCGACGCCAGGGCGAAGGGTGCGACGCTGCATGCGGGCGGCGAGCGGATCGGCAACCGCGGCTTCTTCTATCAGCCCAGCGTTCTGTCGCAGATCCCGCTCGACGCGGCGGTGATGAACGAGGAACCGTTCGGCCCGCTGGCGCTGATCAATCCCTTCGCGAACGAGGAAGAGATGATCGCCGAGGCCAATCGCCTGCCTTACGGCCTCGCTGCCTATGCCTGGACGCGAGACTCGCAGCGCCAGCGCCGTGTCGCGCGCGAAATCGAAAGCGGAATGATCGGCATCAATTCGATGATGATCGGCGGCGCGGATTCGCCCTTTGGCGGGGTCAAATGGTCCGGGCACGGTTCGGAGGACGGGCCCGAGGGGCTCGACGCGTGCCTCGTCACCAAGGCGGTTCACGAAGGGTAGGATCGGAGCGAGCACCATGCCCGACGATTTTCACGATCGATTGCCGATCGAACCCGCCCGGAAGATCCCGAGCGGTCCCGTGACCGCTGCGACGCCGGGCAAGGCGGGGCAATCCGGCCCTCGACCCCTTCACATTCAGGATGATCCCTCGACATGACACACCAACTCAAGACGGGCGGTGATCGCGGCTACCTGCGAATCGCGACCGAGGAAGCCTTTGCGACGCGCGAGCAGATCGACGCCTATCTGCGAATGGTCGGAGACGGTTCGGCCGACAAGGGCATGACCTCGCTCTGGGGCTTCTACGCCCAGTCACCTTCGGAGCGCGCGGTCGAGATCATCGAGCGTCTGCTCGATCTCGGCGAGCGCCGCATTGCCGACATGGATGCGACCGGCGTCGACGTGGCGATCCTCTCGCTCACCTCGCCGGGCGTGCAGCCGCTCCTCGACGCCGACGAGGCGAAGGCGATGGTTCGCCGTGCCAACGACTATCTTGCCGAGCGTTGCGAGAAATATCCTACGCGCTTCTTCGGCATGACCTCGATCGCGCCACAGGACCCCGAATGGTCCGCTGCCGAAATCCGGCGTGGTGCGAGCGAGCTCGGCTTCCGCGGCGTGATGGTCAACAGCCATACGCAAGGGCATTATCTCGACGAGCCGCAATTCGATCCCATTTTCCGGGCACTCGCGGAGACGGGACAGCCGCTCTACATCCACCCGCAGACGCTGCCCGACAACATGATCGGCGGCTTGATCGACGCAGGTCTCGACGGCGCGATCTTCGGCTTCGGTGTCGAGACGGCAATGCACCTGTTGCGGCTCATCACCACCGGCATCTTCGATCGCTATCCCGATCTGCAGATCGCGGTCGGACATGGCGGTGAGGCGATCCCCTATTGGCTCTACCGCATGGATTACATGCACAAGGCAGGGGTTCGTTCGCAGCGCTATGCGAGGCTCAAGCCGCTGAAGAAGGATTTTTTCGGCTATCTGCGCGAAAACGTCCTCGCGACCACAAGCGGCTTGCCCTTTCCGCCGGCGATCAAGCTGATGATGGAGGTGATGGGTGACGATCGCGTCATGTACGCGATGGATTATCCCTATGAATATGTCGCCGACGAGGTGCGCGCGCACGATCTGCTCGATGTAAGCGACGCGGCGAAAAAGAAGCTGATGCAGACTAACGCCGAGCGCGTGTTCAAGCTGTGAGGGCTACCGCGCCGATCCGTTCCGGCGCCTGGTTAGCACTCACCCTGGTCGCAGCGACCCAGGCGATAAGCCTGCTCGATCGCAACATCCTCGCGATCCTGGCGCCGAGCATCAAGGCCGACCTCGGCGTCGGCGACTCCGAAATGGGGTTGCTCTACGGCACGGTCTTCGCCTTTTTCTATGCCTTGTTCTCCC
Source organism: Sphingomonas sp. (assembly GCA_041659925.1). GTDB lineage: Bacteria > Pseudomonadota > Alphaproteobacteria > Sphingomonadales > Sphingomonadaceae > Sphingomonas. The sequence goes on along the minus strand of JBAZXI010000031.1, from coordinate 3,907 downwards.
TGCCGCTCGGACGGCTGGCGGATGGCTGGATGCGCACCCGCCTGCTCGCGATCACGATCTTCTTCTGGTCGATCGCGACCGGGCTTGCCGCCTTTGCCGGCGGCTTCGCGCTGCTGGCTCTTTCGCGCCTCGGCGTCGGAATTGGCGAAGCCGCGGCGCAGCCCGCCGGCACCAGCCTGGTCTATGACTATTTCCCCAGCCGACGGCGCGGGCTGGTGATGGCGGTGCTCGCCGCCGCGATCGCGATCGGGCTTGGCGGCTCGTCGATTCTCGGCGGCGTGACGGCGCAATGGTGGGACACCCGTTTTCCCGGCACCGGCGCGCCGCTCGGGCTCCATGGCTGGCAATTTGCCTTCCTGGTCGCCGCGCTGCCCGGATTCCTCATCGCGATTCTGATGTGGCGCCTGCGCGAGCCCGAACGCGGCGCGATGGACGGCATTGCGACCCCGCACGACCCTCATCCGTTCCGGGCAAGTCTTCGCGTCCTTGGCGCGGTAACTCCCGGCGCCAACTGGGTGGCGCTCGGGCGCGCGGGCGCCACGCGTCGCGACTGGACGATCAACCTCGGCGTCCTCGCCGCGATCGTCACCGGCTTCATCCTGGTCGTCCGCTGGGCCGACCGATTCTCGCCACGCCCGCCGATCGCCCTTGGTGGCCTGGCAATCAGCCCGCACGCGCTGCAATGGGGGGTGATCGGCTTTGGTCTCTACGTCATCGTCAACCTGCTCCAGGCGCTGCGCCGCACCGACCCACCCGCCTTCGCGGTAATCGCCACTTCGCCATCGCTGGTGCTGTGTATGCTGATCGGCGCGCTCCAGTCCGTGATCAATTACGGCAATATGAGCTTCACCCCGTCGTTCATCATGCGCACCTATGCGCTGAAACCGGCCGAGACCGGACTGAAGTTCGGCTTGCTGGCGGCGACCCTGGGGATCGTCGGGCCGATGATCTCGGGGCCGCTATCCGACTGGGTGAGTGCGCGCTGGCCGGGTGGCGGTCGCGTCTGGGTGACGACGGCGGCGCTCGGCATTTCGCCATTGATCGCACCCTGGGTCTATGCCGCCCCGACCGCGAACGACTTTTACCTGCGCTTCACATTGTTCAGCCTTGCCCTGACGATGTGGCTGCCGCCGCTCTATGCGGTAATGTACGACCAGGTCTTACCGCGGATGCGCGGGATCACCGCGAGCCTCTATATCGTCGTCTCGACGATCACCGGGCTCGGCATGGGCCCCTATATCGTGGGCATGGTCAGCGACGCGACCGGCAACCTTGGCCACGCCATCCTGATGGTCAACTGGGTCGCGATCCCGGTCGTCGCGATGCTGGTGATCCTGTCGCTTCGTGTTCGCCGCGACCATGCCGGCCTCACCGAGCGCGCGCGCGCTGCGGGCGAGCCGATCTGACACCAAAGATCGGCCGACGGTGACTCATCGCCCGGCGCACCGTTGACAGTGCAAGATGATTCAACCGCCAGCGCGGCGCCGCTATGCGACCATGCCGCCAGCGCGCCCGCGCCGCGCGGTAGGGCTCTTTCGCATTGTCGATACGGGATGTCAGGCCGGCTGTTCCGGACGCTGTTCCCGGCTGTTCGCCGCGCTGTTGTTCCCGCAGTTCCGCCGCTGTTAATCGGCTGTTCCGCCGCTGTTCCTAGATGGCGGCCTTATCGATATAATACGTTGATATTATGTAGAATAGTTGCGCAAAATGCGCTCGACGACCCGGCCCGAAAAAATTTCGCGTCGGAACAGCGCTGATATGTTGGACGATACCGACCGCGAATGACACAGATCGGCAAGGGTGACCGATAGCCCGGTCTTCAGCAGGGCGTGTGCCGCCGATCCTTCGGATCAGCTCAAAACGGAGCGGTCGCCATCGGTGAGATCTGATTTGGCGGGTCAACCTCATGCCATCACGCTCTAAGTTACGCGCCACACCCACAGCTTGATCGTCAGCGCGTAGCGCGCGCCCGCGCAGACGAACACGCTGCGGTTGAGCCAGTCATATTTGCCGACCGGCGCGATGAACTCGGGAATCGTGCGAAAATAATAATCGGCCGGGTCGACATCCTCACCACGCCCGAGACGCTGCATCACCTCCGCCGGACCATGACGCAGCCCCCGATTGCGTATCTGGATGACCACCGCGTCGTCGGTCTCGATGGCATAGGTCGCGTCCGCGACCGTTACGCCGTCCGCACGCGTCAGTTGCCAGTCCGCCCCCTGGCCCAGCAATCGTCCGCGGATATTCGGACCCTCGACCGGCCCCGAGAAGATCGGGATGATGCGCCGCATGCCATCATAGGTCTCGCCGATCGATGTCGCCTCGCCCAGTGCGCCGCGCGCCTCATAGACGAACTCCAGCCCTGGCTGGATCACGCCGCCAATCCGATCTCATCGGCATTCGCCCAATTGCCGTGAAGCCCGAACCGCAAGCGGATCGGGATGCGAATCTCGGCAATCGGCCCCTTCTCGATATCGAGCGCGTCGAACAGCAACAGGTCGGAGCGATGGTCCTCCAGCCGGTTGCACACCTGAACGATCCAGCCATCGCCTTCCGCCGCGTCGTCGCTACGCGGAATGAAGCACGGCTCCTGAAGCGACGATGTCGCGCCGCACCACCATTTCTGTTCGCGTCCCGTCTCATGATCGATCAGGCCGAGCGTGTTCATGACCATGCCGCTCGCGCTCCCGCCCTTCATCTCGACCGGCTTTGTCGGATCGATCACCAGCATCCAGCCATAACGATAGGGCAGGCCCGTCCGTCGATCGTCGATGCGCGGGAATTCTCCCACCATATCGGTCAACCGTTCACGGCTTTCGAACTCGTCGGAGTTCGAGGCCATGTCGACGGTCCAGCGCGTCAGGAAGCTGGCCGATTCTCGCCCGTTGAAGGGCGCACCGTGAATGTCCGGAAAGAAGGGGAACATGTTGTTTTTCGCTTCGGGGGTATCGAAGTGAATCTTCGTGCCCTCCTGAAACGCGTTCATCACGTGGCTCGCGAAGCAATTGTCGCGCTTGAACCAGCGGATGTCCGCGGCCGTCGCATCGGCACGTCGCGGCAGGACACCGAGATAGACCGGCAGCGTGGTGTCGAAGCCGAAATGCGGCAGGCCCTTTTCCAGCCGATCCCAGTTCGAGGTGCTCGGCACGACGTGGAACAGCGCATAATCGGGCGTGATCGCGAAATCGTGCATCATCGCGTAATAGGGAAGCTCGAACCACAGCTCCTGTTTCAGTTCGCCCTCGGGCGACACGACATAATAAGTCATGTCTTTCGTCAGCACGCCCTTCGCGGCGTAGCCGAATGCGATCATGTCACCGGTCTGGGGGTCGATCTTGGGATGCGCGGTGAAAGTCTGCCCGGTCATCGCGCCGTTGAACCAGGTGTAGCCTTCGGTCTCGAGCGTCGCCGGGTTCATCACCAGCGCGGGAGAATCCTCCTTCAAGGCGTAGAGTTTGCCGCCATAGACAAAGGCGTTGGTGTTCGCGGTACCGCGAATCTTGCCTTTCACGCTCTCGTCGTCGGTCAGCGGATTGCGGTAGGCGCCGAACAGCCCCTTCCCTGCTTCATGCTCCAGCTTCCATTTGTCGGTCTGCGCCCAGCGCTGCTTGAAATCGACGCGTCCGTCGTGGAAGCGGAACATCGTGATCATCCCGTCGCCGTTGAAGGCAATGTCGTCCCCAAGTCGCGGCGGGAACTGCGGATCTGGCTGGACGCGGTAGAATGCGCCGTCGAGTTCCACGGGAATCGCGCCCGTCACATCCAGGTCGGCGATGTCCGCCTCGACCCGCGATGGCGTGTTGAATCCGGTGAACGCGGCTGTGTCGGGGAAATGCGCCATGACCGATCCTCTCATTTATCCTGTTGGCGACATTGTATGTAAGACGAACATTTATTCAAGCAC
>JBAZXI010000030.1:30513-62315 GCA_041659925.1 Sphingomonas sp. | reverse complement strand
CACGAACTACGACACCGCGGAATATCGCGCGACGGTCGGTGCGGTCTCGGCCAACGGGCTGGCCGCCTACAGCAAGGGAGCGACCGGCCTCGGCATCAAGGTCGGGATCGTCGACAGCGGCATCGACTTGCAGAGCGCCGAGTTCGGCACGCGGATCGATCCGGCGTCGGCCGATGTCGCGGGCGATCCGAGCATCGACGACGAGGGCGGGCACGGTACCGCCGTCGCCTTCACCATCGGCGGGCGGCGCAACGATGTCGGCACGCACGGCATTTCGTTCGACGCGACGCTGATCGTCGCGCGGGCCGATACGCCGGGCAGCTGTGCCACCACCACGACCGACAACAAGAGCGGCTGCTCATTCAGCGACACCGCGATCGGCAAGGGGATCGACCTCGCCGTGACCAACGGCGCGCGGGTGATCAACATCTCGTTGGGCGGCTCCGCGGCCGGTGCGCCGGTGATCAATGCGATCAACCGCGCGACGGTGGCCGGCGTGATCGTCGTCATCGCGGCGGGCAATGACGGCACGGTCGATCCCGACCCGTTCGCGCAGGTCGCCAATGATGCGGTATCGCGCGGGCTGGTGATCATCGCCGGGTCGGTCGGGCCGAACGACTCGCGGACGCCGGGCGCCGATGTGATTTCGAGCTTCAGTGACAAGGCTGGCAACAGCATCGTCCATTATCTGACGGCGGTCGGCGAGGACGTGCGCGCGCCTGATAAAAAAAATACGCCGTTCCTGTGGAGCGGCACCTCGTTCGCGGCGCCGCAGATTGCCGGCGCCATCGCGCTGCTGGCGCAGGCTTTTCCGAATCTTACCGGCGCGCAAATCGTCAGCATCCTGTTCCAGTCGGCGCGCGACGCCGGCGCGGTCGGGCCCGATGCGGTCTTTGGCCAGGGCGTGCTCGACCTGACCAAGGCTTTCGCGCCGATCGGCGTCACCTCGATCGCGGGTACGGCGGCGCGGGTTTCGCTCGGCATCAATGCGACGCTGTCGGCCCCGATGGGCGACGCGCGACCGGGCGCGCTGAGTTCGGTGATCCTCGACAGCTTCCAGCGCGCCTATACGCTCGATCTGGCGAGCACGATCATCCATGGCCGCCCGCAACTGACGCTGGTTGGCGCGCTGCAGGCACGGGTGCAGAATTATTCGTCCGAATTCGGCAACACCAGCGTCGCGCTGACGATCGCGCCGACGCGTGGCGGCGCGCTCGTCCAGCGTACCATGTTGAGCAGCGCGCAGGCCGAGCAGGCGCGCGCGATCGCCGGTATCGTGACGCAGCGGCTGGGCTCGACCGCGAGCTTCGCGATCGGCTTTGCCGAGAGTGGGGCGACGCTGTCGGCGCGGCTGGCGGGGCGTGCCGACCCGGCCTTTCTGGTGGCGCAGGACCCGACGCACAATCTCGGCTTCGACAGCCAGGTGCATGGCTCGGTGGCGGTGCGGCAGACGTTCGGGAAATGGGGCGTTACCGCCGCGACCGAGACGGGCGCGGCGCTGAGCCGCGATGCCGAGGCGATGGCGGCGGTACGCGACCATTATCTGCGCTTCGGCTATCGCAAGGCGGCGCTGGCGATCGACCGGCGCTTCGGACCGCTCGCGGCGGCGCTGTCGGGAATCCAGCTGGTGGAGAATGGCACGCTGCTCGGCGCGCGCTTCAGCGATGGCCTGGGGGGCACGCGCGCGACGAGTTATTTCGTCGATGTGGCGGCGCGGATCGATCTCGGCGCGCGCTGGTCGATCGGCGGGTCGCTGCGACAGGGCTGGACCTTTGCCGAGCTGCGCGGCGGCGTCGATGGCGGCGGGACGATCCACACCAACGCCTATGCCGCGGACATCGCCAAGGCAGGTGTGTTCGGCAGACGCGACAGTTTCGGCCTGCGCGTCGCCCAACCGCTGCGCGTGACGCGCGGCGGCATCGCGCTGCGGCTGCCGACCGACTATGACTATGCCACCGGCGCGGTGACGGCGTGGAGCACGCAGACGCTCAATCTCGCGCCGACCGGGCATGAGATCGATGTCGAGGGGCGCTATGCCATGCCGTTTCTGTGGGGCGATCTGCAGACCAACATGTTCTACCGGCGCGACCCGGGCAATTTCGCGACGCTGCCCGACGATGTCGGCGCGACGTTGCGCTGGTCGGCGGCATTTTGAGCGACACTGGCGGAAGCGGATGCGAGGTCCCATCTGTCTGACCATGACAGCTTATTCACTGCTTGATCTCGTCCCCGTCGTCGAAGGCGGCACGGTTGCCCGGGCGCTGGCCAATGCGGCCGACCTTGCCGCGCATGCCGAGCGGCTCGGCTTCACGCGCTACTGGGTCGCCGAACATCACGGCATGGCCGGGATTGCCAGCGCCGCGACTTCGGTGGTGATCGGCCATATCGCCGCCGCGACCGAGACGATCCGCGTCGGTGCCGGGGGCATCATGCTGCCCAACCACGCGCCGCTGGTCATCGCCGAACAGTTCGGCACGCTCGATGCGCTGTTTCCCGGGCGGATCGATCTCGGACTGGGGCGTGCACCGGGATCGGACCAGCGCGTCGCGCAGGCGATCCGGCGGACGCTGGAGAGCGACGCCAACGCCTTTCCGCGCGACGTGCTCGAATTGCAGAGTTATTTCGCCGACGACGGCAAGACCGGTATCCGCGCGACGCCGGGGGCGGGGGCGAAGGTCGATATCTGGATCCTCGGATCGAGCCTGTTCGGCGCGCAGCTTGCCGCGATGCTGGGGCTGCCGTTCGCCTTCGCCTCGCATTTTGCACCGGATGCGCTCGATCAGGCGGTGGCGATCTATCGCCGCGATTTCAAACCTTCGGCTGTGCTGGCCAAACCGCATGTGATGGCGGGGTTCAATATTTTCGCCGCCGACACCGACGAAGAGGGCGAACTGCTCGCCAGCTCGCAGCAACAGGCGTTCGTTGCGCTGCGGACGGGCAACCCGCGCCAGCTGCCGCCACCGGTGCGCGGCTATCGCGAATCGCTCGGCGCGCAAGGAAGCGCGATCCTCGATCATGTCCTGCAATGCTCGGCGGTTGGCGGACCGGCAAAGGTGGCACGCGAGATCGCCGCGTTCATCGAGCGTACCGGTGTGGACGAACTGATGATCGCCAGCGCGATCTACGACCATGACGCGCGCAAGCGGAGTCTGGCGATTACCGCCGAGGTGATGGGTGACATGAAGGTCGCCGCGTAAATCCTCCCCGCGCCGTGGAGGAATTAGCTCGCAGCCGGAAGCCTCAACCGCACCAGTAGCCCGCCAAGATCCTCGCTCTCTTCGAGACTGACCGTGCCTTCGTAGATTTCCGCGACGTCGCGGACGATGGCGAGACCGAGGCCGGTGCCGGGCTTGCCCGTATCCAGGCGCACGCCGCGGTCGAAGATACGGCTTCGTTCTTCCTCCGGGATGCCGGGGCCGTCGTCCTCGACGAGGAACTCGACGAAGCCGGAATGTGCGCCGACCGTCACGAAAACGCTGCCACCGCCATATTTCGCGGCATTCTCGATCAGGTTGCCGAGCATCTCGTCGAGATCCTGGCGTTCGACATGGACCTGGAGATCCTTCGGGCCGTCGGTGTCGATGCGGACGTGGCGATAGAGCCGCGACACGGCGCGCTCGACCGATTCGAGGCTCGGCCAGACATCGGCGCGGCTGTGCGCCGAGCCACGTCGGCCGACCGCGCGGGCGCGGGCGAGATGGTGGTCGACCTGGCGGCGCATCGTCCGCGCCTCGCGGATCACCGTCTCGCCGAGGTCGTCGGCCTCGGCGGTAGCGGCATTCATGATCACGGTGAGCGGGGTCTTGAGCGCGTGCGCGAGGTTGCCGGCATGGCGCCGCGCCTCCTCGGCCTGGCGCTCATTATGTTCGATCAATGCGTTCAGCTCTTCGACGAGCGGCGCGACCTCGATCGGCATGGCGCGCTCGACCGCGCGCGACTTGCCGGCGCGCATCCGGGCGATCTCCTCGCGCACCTTGCGCAACGGCCACAGGCCGTAAAAAGTCTGCAGGCCGGCCATGACGAGCAGGCCGAGACCGAGCAGCAGGAAGCTGCGCACCAGCGTGCGGCGCAATATCGCGATTTGCGCGTCGAGCCCCTCGCGGCTCTGCGCGACCTGGAAGCGCCAACGGACGCTCGAGCCCGGCAGCTTCACATCGCGTTCGAGGATGCGCAGCCGCTCGCCCTCGTTTGACGCGGGATCGCTGTCGCCCACGCCGACCAGCCCGCGCAGATCGTCGATGATGCCGGTCGCCGCGCTTTTCAGCTTTTCGCGGCTCAGGCCATTGGCGCCGGGCTGGCCATGCGCGACGAACTGGTCGCTGTCATAGGCATGTACGCCGAGGTCGGTGTGATCGCTGCCATAAGCCAGCCGGCGATCCCATAACGAGCGTGACGCGTAAGGCTCGCGACCTTTGGCACTGACTTGCCAGTAAAGGCCTGAGTTGGGCTCGAGAAAGCGCTGATCGGCGGGTTCGCGACTGTTCATCACCTCGCCTTCGGGGCCGATCTCGGCCGAGACGATCAAAGCGGTCAGCACATAGTCGAGCTGCGAATCGAAATTGCGCGTGACGGCGCCCTTCAGCACGCGATCCAGCGCGAATCCGCCGCCGGAGAGCAGCACCATGATCCACACCGCCGCGATGAGGATCATGCGGCGTGAGAGCGATCCGGTGGTTCGCGTAACCGGGGGCGGGGCAGGCGTGGGGGCGCCGGGGGGCGCTGCCAGTACCGCCGATGCGTCTGCGTCAGCCACCGGACGTTCGTACGTCAGGCATCGGGATCTTCGAGGCTGTAGCCGAGACCGCGAATGGTGGTGATGACATCCTGGCCAAGCTTCTTGCGGATGCGCGTGACAAACACCTCGATGGTGTTGGAGTCACGATCGAAATCCTGGTCGTAAATGTGCTCGATCAGCTCGGTGCGACTGACCACCTTGCCCTTGTGATGGAGCAGGTAGCTGAGCAGCTTATATTCCTGTGCGGTGAGCTTGACCGGCTCGCCGGCCAGCGTGACCTTGCCCGAACGCGTGTCGAGGCGGACGTCGCCGGCGGTCAGCTCGGACGAGGCGTTCCCCGAGGCGCGCCGGATCAGCGCGCGTAGCCGGGCGATGAGTTCCTCGGACTGGAACGGCTTGGCGACATAATCGTCGGCACCGGCATCGAGCCCGGCGACCTTGTCCGACCAGCTGTCGCGCGCGGTCAGCACCAGCACGGGGTGCGTGCGGCCTTCCTTGCGCCAGCGGTCGAGCACGGTCAGCCCGTCGATTTCGGGCAGCCCGAGATCGAGCACGACGGCGTCATAGCTTTCGGTCGAGCCGAGGAAATGGCCCTCCTCGCCATCGACCGCGAGATCGACGGCATAACCCGCGCCCTCCAGCGTGTTCTTCAGCTGCTGGCCGAGATTGGGTTCGTCCTCGACGATCAGAACGCGCATGCGATACTCCCTTGTTGTCGTTCGGTCGGTCGGCGTTCAGTCGCCGGCACGGCCGACGATCTGCCCTGAATGGCCGTCGACCGCGACCCAGATGACCGATCCATTGCGCAGGAACTTGAGCGTGTAAATGCCGCTCTCCGGCTCGAACTCGAAGCCGAGATATTGCGCGCCGCGCATCTGCGGCACGACGCGGCCCTCGATCTCGCGCAACGGGAGCAATCTGCCCTGCCGCCGGGCGTCCCACGCGTCTTGCGCATCGCTGCGGCGCTGCTCAGGCTGACCGTTCGCCACGAGTGGCGCGGTCGCGGCGAACGCGGTCAGCAACAGGGGAACCACCATCTTCATGGGCAATCGCATAGCGAGCCGGGATTGAACAGCCTGTGAATGAGCGAGTCAGGCAAGCGCAACTTGCCGCCGCGCGGCGCGCACCCTAGGTGCCGCCGCATGGCCGCACCAATATTATCCTACGAAGACCTTGGCATCATTCAGGGCTCGGGCTGGCTGTTCCGCCATCTCGACCTGCATATCGGCGCGCGCGACCGGCTCGCGCTGATCGGGCGCAACGGTGCCGGCAAGACGACGTTGCTCAAGGCGATTGCCGGCACGATCGAGGCCGATGCCGGGCGCCGGACGATCGTTCCGGGCACGCGCGTCGTGATGCTCGAGCAGGAGCCGGTTTTGTCGGCGTTCGCGACGCTGGAGGATTACGTCCTGTCGGGCGACGACGCGCCGGTGCGCCACGAGGCCGAGGCGATCGCCGGGCAACTCGGCATCGACCTGATGCGCGAGGCGGCGAGCGCGTCGGGCGGCGAGCGGCGCCGCGCGGCGATCGTGCGTGCGCTGGCGATGAACCCCGACGTGCTGCTGCTCGACGAGCCGACCAACCATCTCGACATCGCGGCGATCGACTGGCTCGAGGACTGGTTGAGCCGCTTCCGCGGCGCCTTTATCGCAATCAGCCATGACCGTACCTTCCTGACGCGGCTGACCAAACAGACGCTGTGGCTCGACCGCGGCGCGATCCGGCGCGCCGAGATCGGCTTTGGCGGCTTCGAGGCGTGGACCGAGACGGTCTATGCCGAGGAGGAGCGCAACGCGCAGCGGCTCGACGCCAAGCTCAAGATCGAGGAGCATTGGCTGCTGCGCGGCGTCACCGGCCGGCGCAAGCGCAACCAGGGGCGGCTTGCCAAACTGAAGGAGATGCGCTCCGAACGCGCCGCGATGCTCGGGCCGCAGGGCACGGCCAACCTCGTCACCGCCAGCGACGACGCACGCACCAAGGTGGTGATCGACGCCAAGCACGTGTCGAAGAATTTCGGTGACCGCACGATCATCCGCGACCTTACGTTGCGCGTGACGCGCGGTGACCGCATCGGCATCGTCGGTGCGAACGGCGCCGGCAAGACGACGTTGCTGCGCCTGTTGACCGGCGAACTCGCGCCCGATGCCGGCACGATCAAGCTCGCCAAGACGTTGAACGGCGTGGTGATCGACCAGCAGCGTAGCCTGATGGCGCCCGAAAAGACCGTGCGCGATGTGCTGACCAATGGCGGCGACTGGATCGAGGTGCTTGGCATCAAGAAGCACGTCATCGGTTACTTGAAGGAATTCCTGTTCGAGCCCGGCCTCGTCGATGCGAAGATCGGTACGCTGTCGGGCGGAGAGCGTTCGCGCCTGCTGCTCGCGCGCGAGTTCGCGCGGCCGTCCAACCTGCTCGTGCTCGACGAGCCAACCAACGATCTCGACCTCGAGACGCTCGACCTGCTGCAGGAAGTGATCGCCGACTATGACGGCACGGTGTTGATCGTCAGCCACGACCGCGATTTTCTCGACCGCACCGTGACGGTGACTCTTGGCCTCGACGGTTCGGGCACGGTCGACGTCGTGGCGGGCGGTTACGCGGATTGGGAAAAGCGCCGCAAGGCGCGCATCGCGCCCAAACGCGCGGTCACCGCGGCGCCGGTCGTTGCCACGCCGCCACCCCCGCGCGTCAAGCTGACCTACAAGGACCAGCGCGACTACGACACGCTGCCGGCGCGAATCGAACAACTCGACGCGGCGATCGCGCGCGACGAGGCGGCGATGGCCGACTCCGGTCTCTATGCACGCGATCCCGGAGCGTTCGATCGGCTGGGCAAGGCGATCGGCCTGATGCGCGCCGAGAAGGACGCCGCCGAGCTGCGCTGGCTCGAACTTGCCGAGATGGTCGAGACTCTGGGGTAATCTCGGTCGCCGGCCAATTACGCAGTAGCGCGGCGATATCAGCGCGACCCCAATGTCTTGCCGTGGCGCCCGGCGAGATCGACGACATAATGCCACGCCACGCGGCCCGAGCGGCCGCCGCGACGTGTCGCAAAGCCAATCGCGTCGGCCGGGTCGAACGGCAGGTCGTGCGCCGCGGCATAGCCCTGGACGATCGCGAGATAGCCGGGCTGGTCGACGACATGGAAGCCGAGGCTCAACCCAAAGCGATCGGCCAGCGCGAGATTGTCGTCGACCGCGTCGCGCGGATTGATCGCGTTCGCCTGCTCGGCGATGTCGCGCGGGATCAGGTGGCGCCGGTTTGACGTGACGATCAGCCGCGCGTTGTCGGGGCGCGCCTCGGCACCACCTTCGAGCATCGAGCGCAGCGCGCGCGCGTCGCTCGCGGCGTCGAAGCCGAGATCGTCGACGAACAGCGCGAAGGCGCGGGGCAAGGCGGCGAGCCGGGCGAACAGGGCGGGGAGGGTGTCAAGGCGATGGGCGGGTATCTCGATCAGCGCGAGGGTGCCGCCGCCGGCCTGTACCGCGCCGACCGCGCTCTTGACCAGCGCCGACTTGCCCGTCCCCCGTGCGCCCCACAGCAGTGCGTCATGCGCGGCCGCGCCGGTGGCGAGCCGCTCGAGATTGGTCAGCAGCGCGGCCTTTTGCTCGTCGATGCCGCGCAACCGCTCGAGCGGCAACGGCGCAAAGTCGCGCGTCGCGGCCAGCGTGGTGCCGCGCCAGACATAAGCGGGGTGGGTGAGGGGATCGGCCGGAGGCGGCGCGGGTGGCGCAAGCCGCTCAAGCGCGGCAGCGATGCGGTCGAGCGGGCTTTCGTCGGGCACTTTACCTCCGTTCGGGTCGAGCTTGCCGAAGCCCGGCCCCTTCCGGCGACCTTAGAAAGGAAGAGCCGCCCTTCGACAAGCTCGCGACGAACCGTGGAGTTCAGGCAAGTGTCTTGAGCAATGCCGCGGCGGCGGCGCGATCGGTGAAGGCCGGATCGGCCAGCGCGGCGCGGATATTGACCGCCGCGTCGCCGTTGCGACCGCTATCGGCCTGGGCCTGGGCGAGGTGCCAGCGCAACATCGCATTGTCCGGCGCGATCGACGCGGCCTTTTCGAGCAATTGCAGCGCGGGTTCGGTCTTGCCCTGCTGATAGAGCGCCCAGCCATAGCTGTCGGACGCCGCCGCGTTCATCGGGGCAAGATGATAGGCCGCCCGGGCGAACACGATGCCGGCATCGGGGTCGTCGTCACCGGTATAGGCGTAGGCGAGTTCGGAGAGCAGCGCGACGTCGCGGTCGCCGATGCGCGAACGAAGCTGTTCGAGCGTGTCGATTGCCGCATCCCACTCGCCGCCGAGCATCTGACGATGCGCGACGAGGCGTTGCGCGGCAATGCTCTGCGGGTTTTGCGACAGATACAGGCTGAGCACATTGGTCGCCTCGACCGCGCGGTGCGCACGATCGAGCGCGTCGACCGCGCGCAACATCGTCGCTTCGTCGAAGCGCAAGTCGGCGGCATGGCGATAGGCGCTGGCGGCATCGTTGAAGCGACCCATCACCATCAGCACGTCGCCGACGGCCAGTTGCGCGGCCGGCGCGCCGGGGTAAGCGCGGGCAAGTGCCTGCGCCTGGGTGAGCGCCAACCCGGTGTCGCCGGCATCGACCAGACCCTTGAGGTAGGCGACCCGCGCGACGGGATCGTCGGGGACGGCGTCCGATGCGGCGGCGAGCTGTGGCAGACTGTCGTCGGTACCGAAGGGTGTTGCGCTGGCCAGCGTCGGCCAGGCCGATCGGTCGAGATATTTCGCCGCCCAGTCGCGCTCGCCGGTGCGTTCGAAGGCGCGGCCGACGAGCGACAAGGTGTAGCTGTCGGCATCACGGCGCAGCGCGAGCGGGCGCAGCACGTCGAGCGCACCCCGCGCGTCGCCGGAGCGAAGCAAGGCGGCCCCGAGCATGCGGCGACCCTCGAGATTGAACGGTTGTCGCCCGACGAGTTCGCGCCAGGTGCCGATCGCCTGCTGATAGTCGCCGCTTTGATAGTCGAGCATGCCATCGAGCAGCAGCGCGCCAGCGAGATGATCGATCTTGCCGCCGGTGCGCTGCATCAGCGTTCGGGCAAGGTCGTAATTGCCGGCGCGTGCCGCAAGCACCGCCTGCAGGTAGAGCGCCTGCGGGCTGCCGGGGCTGGCGGCGAGCGCCCGGCGGGTCGCCTCGAGCATGTCGATATTGCGCCCGACATCGCCGAGCGTCGCAGCATATTCGATCAGCGCCGGATGATAATAGGCGTCGTGCCTGAGCGCGGATTCGAACCATGGCAGCGAGGCGAGCAGGCCATATTGCGCGCGGACCAGTTCACCGCGCAGGACCAGCGCATCGACATTGTTGCGGTCGAGATCGATCGCCCTGGTCGCGGCGTCGATCGCACCGGCCATGTCGCCGGCGGTGTAGCGGACGCGACCCAGATCGCCCCAGCCAAAGCTGTTGCGCGGATCGGCGGCGAGGACGGTGGCGAGCGCGGCCTGCGCGCCAGGCAGGTCGCCTTGTGCGGCGAGCGCACGCGCGGCGATACGCAGCGCATAGCCGCTGAAGCGCGGATCGGCCTTGGCGGCCTCGCTCAATGCGCGTGCCGGGTCGCCCTGCAGCAGCCATGCATGAGCGTAGAGCTGATGCGCGCGTCGCGGATCGAAGCCGGCGTCGGTAGCGCGGCCAAGTTCGCCTTCGGCGGCGACGCCGTCGCCAAGCGCGAGATAGGCACGGGCAAGCACAGCGTGCGCCAGGCCCCAATCGGGGTCGGCTCTGGTCGCGGCGATCGCGTGACTGCGTGCCGCGCTGTAATTACCGGCGCTGAGCAGGCCGAGGCTTTCGATCAGTTCGGTACGCGCGCTCGTCGCGCTGGCGCGGGCGGGGCGGGCGACATTGACCGCGACGAGCGTGACGATGCCGATCGCGCCGACCGCGACCACGGCAAGGCGGCGCCAGATCCGGCGGCGGGTGCGGCGCGATGTGGCATGACGAGCATCAGGCATGGAGGTCGTAGCTCTTCAACAGGTCGTAGAGGGTCGGTCGGCTGACCCCTAGCAGCTTGGCGGTATTGGAAATGTTACCGTCCGCGCGAGCCAGCGCGTGGCGGATCGTCGCGCGATCGGCGGTTTCGCGCGCGGCGCGCAGGTTGAGCGGCAATTCGCCGCCGCTTGTCGGGGCGAGGTCGAGGTCGGCGGCGGTGATGAGCTTGCCCTCGGCCATGATCACCGCGCGCTTCATGCGGTTCTCCAACTCGCGGACATTGCCCGGCCAGCCCCAGGCGTCGATCGCGGCGCGCGCGTCCGGCGAAAGGCCGGTGACGGCGGAGTGCATCGTCTTGGCGTATTTCTTGAGAAAGTGCTGGGCGAGAAGCACGGCGTCGCCACTCCGCTCGGCGAGCGACGGAATGCGCACGACGATTTCGGCGAGACGATAATAGAGATCCTCGCGGAAACGCCCGTCGGCGACCATCGCGTCGACATCCTGATGCGTCGCGCAGACGATGCGCGTGTCGACCGCGATTGGCTTGCGACCGCCGATCCGCTCGATCACACGCTCCTGCAGGAAACGCAGCAGCTTGACCTGCAGCGGCAGCGGCACGTCGCCAATCTCGTCGAGGAACAGCGTGCCGCCATGCGCCTGCTCGATCTTCCCCTCGGTGGTCTTTACCGCGCCGGTAAAGGCGCCTTTTTCGTGCCCGAACAGTTCGCTTTCGAGCAACGTTTCGGGAATCGCGGCACAGTTGATCGCGACGAAGGCACCGCGTGCCCGTGGGCTGGTGTCGTGGAGGCCGCGTGCGAGCAGTTCCTTGCCGGTGCCGCTGGCGCCGAGCAGCATGACCGAAACATCGGCATTGGCGACGCGCTCGATCGTTCGCGTGACCTTGGTCATTTCCGCCGCCGCCGTGATCAGTCCGCCGAGCACGGTGCCGCTGCCGCGTTCGGCGAGGCGGCGATTTTCGGCCTCGAGCGCATGGACGTGGAAGGCGCGCGCGACAATCAGCCCGAGTGCGTCGATGTCGATCGGCTTGTGGTAGAAATCCCACGCGCCCTCGGCGATCGCGCGCAGCGCACTCTCCCTGGCACCATGGCCGGAGGCGACGATCACCTTGGTGTCAGGCTTGAGCGCGAGGATCTCGGCGAGGGTCGCGAAGCCTTCGCTGACGCCGTCCGGATCGGGCGGCAGACCGAGGTCGAGCGTGACCACCGCCGGCTCGTCGGCGCGCAGCGCGTCGATCGCGCTCGCGCGGTCGCCGGCGACGATCACGTCGTAACCGTCATAGGCCCAGCGCAACTGGCGCTGCAGGCCAAGATCGTCCTCGACGATCAGCAGTTTCGGACGCGGGGCGGACGTTGCGCTCACGCAGCTTCTCCAAGCGAGAGAATGTGGCTGTTCGCGGTGCCGAGCGTGACGCGAAAGCGGGTTCCCTCGCCTTCGCGGCTGACAACCGAGACACCGCCGCCCATCGCCTCGGCGAGTTGACGCGCCTCGAACGCGCCGATGCCGAAGCCGTTCGCCTTGGTCGAAACGAAGGGCTTGAACAATTGGTCGCGCAGGAACGCCGGCGACATGCCGCAGCCCTGGTCGATCACCTCGATCGTCGCGCGGTCAGCGCCGCCGGTGATCGCGATCGTTACCGGGTCGGACGGTGCGCTGGCTTCGGCGGCGTTCTGCACCAGATGACCCAGCAACTGTTCGAGCCGTACCGGGTCGGCCAGCGCGAGCGCGGCGCGGTCCCCGATCACCGCGATGGGGTGCTGGGCGCGGCGACGTGCCGCGACGCGCTCGGCGAGCGGCATCAACTCGACCGCGCGCAGTGCCTCGGAGCGGCCACCGTGATGCTGCGACAGGCGCGCGAGCAGGTCGTTCATTCGGCCAACCGAATCCTGCAGCGTCGCGATCATGTCGGCGCGGAACGCCGGGTTGTCGGCATGGCGCTCGGCATTGCGCGCGACGAGCGTCAACTGGCTGACGAGATTCTTGATGTCGTGCATGATGAAGGCGAAGCGACGATTGAACTCTTCAAAGCGCTGTGCATCGGCCAACGCCTCCTGCGCGCGTGCTTCGGCGAGATAGCTGGCGACCTGGCGGCCGGCGATGCGCAACAGGTCGAGATCCTCCCAGTCGAGCGCGCGGTCGATCGGCGGGCGGGCGAGCATGATCACGCCCTGCAACCGGCCGAGATGAGCCAGGGGGACGAGCGCCCAGGCATCGGTGTCGAGTATCCATTGCGGGACGCTGGCCAGGTCCGCTGGTTCCGCGCTTTCGTTGCGTACGGCATCGAGTTCGATAATCCGGCCGCCGCTCGCCATGTAGCGCGCGAGCGCCTCGTCGGCGCCCGACGCGGGAAGCGCGCCGCGGTCCCAGTTCCACCCCGCGCCGATGCCGAGACCGGGGCCGTCCGGAACGAGCAGCAGGCCCGCGGGCGAGTCCGTCAGGTCGGCGACGGCCTTGACGATGCGCTGGTCGAGTGGCGCGGCGTCGTCGGGCTTGCCCAGCGTTTCGGTGAAGCGAACCCATTCGGCGCGATAATCATAGCGGTGACGGAAGAAGTGCTTGGCGAGCTTCACCTTGGCCCAGGCGCGAATCCACGGCGAGGACAGGATGGTGAGTAGCGCGGTGGTCGAGCCGACCACGAACGCGGCCTGGAAGAGGCGGGCATTATCGCCACCGATGCGGGAGATCGTGCTCGTCGCGACGAGCATCGCACCGGCGTAGAGCAAGGTCGCCGCGAGCGACAGCGTCTGCCAAGCGACCGTTCGCGAAACCTGAAGCGTCCAGTCGCCATTGCGCTGGACCGCGACGGCGAACAGCGGGGCGGTAAGTGCCATGACGACACCGCGTGCCGCGAGCAAGGCGTTCGCGTCGCCATTGATCAGGTAGCGCGCGCCATAGAGCAGCAGGTCGATGCTCCACATCGCGGCAAGCGCGATCACCACGAGCCGAATGCCGCCGCGCGCGCGCGGTGCGACGGTGACATAGAGGTGGTGGACGAGAAGCAGCGCGCCGACCGCGACCATCATGCGCAGCACGAGCAGGGCGGTGGCGAGTGCGATCACGCTGCCGCGTCCGACCAGCGCGTCGGCGATGGTCAGGCCGATGCCGATCGTGATGACGACCGCCACGACGCCATAGATGATCGCAACGGCGCGCCGCTCGGGAGACGCCTGATCGCGCCGTATCAGCGCGAACATGAAGCCCAGCCAGGCAAGGTTGCGCAACGATTCCACGACGCCCGTCGTGACGTCGCGCGCATCGATGCCGGCGACCGCCAGGGCCCACAAGGCGGTCACGCCCAGCGCGACGACGAAGGTCAGTCGCGGCAGCGCCGAACCAGCATCGCGCAGCCGCGTCACGGCCATGCCCGCGAACAGCAGGGCGGCGAGCGCGTGGCTCCAGAGGATGAGGGTCATCTGCACGGCTTCAGCGCGCACCCTCGGGCCACAGGACGACGCGGATCGTCTGCAGGATGATCAGCAGGTCGAGGAAGGGCGAATAGTTCTTGGCGTAATAGAGATCATATTCGAGCTTTTGCCGCGCATCGTCGATCGACGCGCCATAGGGGTAGTTGATCTGGGCCCAGCCGGTGATTCCCGGCTTCACCATGTGACGCTCGGCATAATAGTTGAGCTGCTGCTCGAGATCCTCGACAAACTGCGGGCGCTCGGGCCGCGGGCCAACGAAGCTCATCTCGCCCTTCAGCACGCTCCAGCATTGGGGCAGTTCATCGATGCGCGTCTTGCGGATGATCCGGCCGATGCGCGTGATGCGGGGATCGTCCTTCTCGGCCCACACCGCCTTGCCGCCGACCTCGGCGTCCTGCCGCATCGAGCGCAGCTTGACGATGTCGAACCCCTCCCCGAACAGCCCGACGCGACGCTGGCGATAGAAGGCCGGTCCCTTGCTTTCGATCTTGACGGCGAGCGCGGTGATCAGGATCAGCGGCAGGGTGAGGGTCAGCAGCAGCAGGCTGGCGCCGATATCGAACAGCCGTTTGAACGCGCTCGAGAACATGCGGCCCGACGAGAAGCCGTCGGAAAAGATCAACCAGCTCGGGTTGACGCTCTGCAGGTCGACGCGTCCCGTCTCACGCTCGAGGAAGGTCGAGATTTCGTTGACGTGCACGCCGGTCGTCTTGATGCGCAGCAGATCCTTGAGCGGCAA
This sequence comes from Sphingomonas sp., assembly GCA_041659925.1. GTDB lineage: Bacteria > Pseudomonadota > Alphaproteobacteria > Sphingomonadales > Sphingomonadaceae > Sphingomonas. The sequence goes on along the minus strand of JBAZXI010000030.1, from coordinate 47,452 downwards.
CGCGTTGCGGCGCTCTTCCAGCGCCAGCACGACCTCGCTGGCGTTGAGCAATACGACATGGTCGGCGAGATTGTAGATCGCGTCGCGCGCAATCGCTTCGGGAATGACGCGGCTCGGCTCGCTCATCGAGACATAGCCTACGACGACGAACGCGGAGCCGGGCTGCTGCGCCAACGCCTTCAGTCGCGCGGCGCGTGCGCCGGCGCCGAGCACGACGATGCGTCGCTTGAACGCCTGGCCACCGAGCAACTTGCCGAGCAGGACGCGCAGCGCGAACAGCAATACGACCGCAAACCCCATCGAGAGCAGCAGATTCGAGCGCCAGAAAGCGAGGTCGGGGACGATAAAGAAGATCACCGCCTGAACGATGACGCCAAGCGAGATCGCCACGAGCAGCCGCGCCGCGGCCACACGCATCGATTGCAGCGACCCGGCGCTGTAGACGCCGACGGCGATCATCGCGGTCATCAGGCTGATCGCGAAGGTTGCCAGTTGCGGGGCGCGGGTGAGGATGGGGGGGATCGCCATGCCGACCTGGCCGGCGCGCGTCGTCCAGCCCAGTTCGCCGGCGGTGACGAGCATCACCAGATCGAGCAGACCGAGCAGCAGCACGGCATTGGGAATATAGTGCTTGAACAGCCTGATCATCGACATGCAGCCCTTGTCTGCCCCGGAATTGTAAGCGATCCCGACACTCGAACCCGGATGTCGCAGAAATTGACAAACAAAGGTTGAACGGCGCGGATCATCTCGCCGTCACAACGGTTTCCATGGCGCCGGCCAGCGGCTATCGCGGGTCTTACAGGGAGTTGCTTGCATGACCGTTGCCGCGCCGATTGTTCCCGTCATCCTGTCCGGCGGATCGGGTACCCGGCTGTGGCCGATGTCGACGCCGGAGCGACCCAAGCAGATGCTCGCGCTGACTGCCGAATTGACCATGCTCCAGCTGACCGCGCGGCGCGCGCATGGTGAGCGCTTCGCGGCGCCGATCGTCGTCGCGAATGCGCGGCATGCCGATATGGTGGAGAGCCAGCTGCGGGACGTCGCGGCGTCGGCGCAGGCGCTCATCCTCGAGCCGGTCGGGCGTAACACCGCGCCGGCCATTGCACTCGCGGCGCTGGCGGCGGGCGGCGGCGACGTACCGTTGCTGGTCATGCCGTCGGACCATGTCATCACAGACGTGCCGGCCTTCCATAGCGCGATCCATGCCGCCCTGCCGCTGGTCGAGCAGGGCTGGCTGGTGACCTTCGGCATCGCGGCTGACGCGCCGGAAACCGGCTATGGCTGGATCCATATCGGCGAGGAAATCGGCGGCGGCGTCCACCGCGTGGTAAGTTTCGTCGAGAAGCCGCCGCGGGATCGCGCCGAAGCGATGCTCGCGTCGGGCGATCATGCGTGGAATGGGGGCATCTTCCTGTTCCGCGCCGATAGCTATCTCGGCGCCTTGGCGGTTCATGCGCCGGAGATGCTGGCGGCGTGCCAGCGCGCGATGGATGGCGCGACGCGCGACGGGCAGCGCATCTTCCCCGACGCCGGGGCCTTTGGCGCCGCGCCGGCGGATTCGATCGACTATGCGGTAATGGAAAAGGCCGAGCGCGTCGCGGTGGTGCCGGTCAGTATGGGCTGGAGCGATCTCGGCAGTTGGGATGCGCTGCACGCGATCAGCGATTGCGATAGTCACGGCAACGCGTGCGAGGGCGATGTCGTGATGCTCGAGACCAGCAATTGCCTCGTCCGCAGCGACGGCTTGCGGGTCGCGACATTGGGGGTCAATGACCTGATCATCGTCGCGAGCGGCAACGACGTGCTGATCCTGCCGCGCGGACGTTCGCAGGACGTCAAGAAGTTGATCGAGGCGATGAAGGCGTAGGCGTTGCCGGTGATGTTGGCGACGGGTTACCGTCTCGCCTGCATCCGCAAGGCTTCCAGCGCGGCGTAGGGCGCCGCGAGATATCGCTCGACCACGGCCCGTATTTCGGGTGTCGCTTCAGCGCGCTTCGTCGCGCCGTCCGGCGTGAAGGACTTGTCCCTGCTCTTCACGTCGAGCCTAGTGGCCGCGTGCATCGCGGCGCGATCCGTCTCGTCGGCCACGATGCCGAAATGGCCCAGCATCCGCTCGGGCACCGCGTTGGGCATTTCACTGTAGTTGATCAGCATGCCACCACTGCTCGCCATCCCCGCAACCGCCGCCTGGCAAATCCGTCCGAGAACGTTGGCGCCGTAGGCGAGGATCGAATCCTCGCCCGTTCCGTCGATGCCGATGGTTGCGGGCGGCATTTCGCCGGGCACCGCCATCACGCCAGCCTGGCGCTTCTGCGAGACCATCACCTCGACGGGGTCACGGTACATGAAGACCCAGGGCGTGTCGGGGAACGCCGCGCGGAACAGCGGCAACGCCATCATGTGCCAGGCGTCGAGCTTGATGATGTAGCGGCGCGCGTCGCCGCTGCGGTTGCGGCCGAGCGCCGCGACGACCGCGCGCAGGACGCGGGCATGGATGTCGAGCGGCAGGCCGGGAATCTGGTGATCGAGCTGGATGGCGCCGTCGATCGGCGCGGCTTCGGAGGGCACGATCGCGCCCGGCAGTGCCGCGATCATCTGTGCCGCGAGCGTCGAACCGCAACGCGACATGTGAAAGATGAAGCCATCCGGCATCAGCGCGTCATCGGGGACGGGGGCGTCGATCAGGCTCTGCAGTGTCGAGCGTTCGCGCAACAGCCGGTTGATCGGCAGCGATCCGGCGCGACGGGCTGACGTCTCGAAAAACGAATCGCGTAGCGCTTCGCCGGCGAAATGGGCCCAGCTGACGGCAGCACCCTGCGGTGTCGGCACGATCGCCGTCGGCAACCATTGGCGGGTCGGGTAACCGTCGACCGAAACGCTGCCACCGGCCCATCGCGTGAGGCCGAGCGGGTCGGGTTTCAGCGCCTCGTGAAGCATCTCGGCGTCGAGCGCGATGCCGTGCGCGGCGCCGACGGCGATCGCGGCGGCGTTGAAACGTTCCGGCACGTAAAGCGGCGCCAACTGGTCCTGCAAGGCGGTATCGGCTGCGACGAGCGTACGGAATTGGTCGATCGGGGCAATGGCTTCGGTCGGCTGCACGGATTGTCCTTGCGCGGGATGCGATGTGGCGGCTTGCGCCCCCGTTCGCACGGCCTATCGTGGCACGCGTGCCGGAACAATCTCCCATGACGATCCCCGATCGCGTCCGCTTGCCCTTCACCTTCGACGTGGCGCGGCTACGGGCCGATCTCGACCGGCTGCTCCGCCACGACTGGACCGAGCATTTCGTGCGGCAGAATTACGATGGCATGTGGGATGTGCTGCCATTGCGCAGCAAACTCGGTGCGACACATCCGATCATGATGATCTATTCGGATTCGACCGCGACCGAATTCGTCGACGGGCCGATGCTGGCCGAGGCCCCCTATATCCGTGAGGTGCTCGCCGCGTTCCGGTCGCCGCTGCGCAGCGTGCGGCTGATGCGCCTGACGCCGGGCTCGCTGATCAAGGAACATGACGACCTCGATCTCGCCGCCGAACTCGGCACGGCGCGGATCCATGTGCCAATCACCACCAACCCGCAGGTCGAGTTCATGGTCAACCGCGCACCCGTGACGATGGCACCGGGCGAGACCTGGTACTTGCGGCTGTCCGACCCGCACAGCGTCGCCAATCGCGGGACGACCGACCGTGTCCATCTGGTGATCGACACGGTCGCCGACGACTGGCTGCTTGGCCTGTTGGGCGAGGCGGCGAAGCAGGCCGCCTGAGGCTCACGCCATCAGTGCTTCGGCCTGGTCGAGCGTGTCCTTGAAGGTCGCGATGATCGCCTGATACGGTGCGGCGGTCGTCATATCGAGCCCGGCGCGCTTGAGGATGTCGACCGGATAATCCGATCCGCCGGCCTTCAGCACCGACAAATAGTTGTCGCGCTCCTTCGCGCCGCCCTTGAGGATCGAGCGCGCGAAAAAGGACGCCGCCGAGATGCAGGTGGCATATTGGTAGACGTAGAAGCTGTTGTAGAAGTGCGGGATGTACGCCCATTCCGACGCATAGGTATCGGGCACATTGACCTTGTCGCCATGATAGCGGCGCAGCAGATCGAGATAGGTCGCGCTGAGCTTCTCGCCCGACAGACCCTCGCCGGCCTCGGCCTTGTCGTGGATCGCCAGTTCGAACTCGGCGAACATCGTCTGTCGGTAGAAGGTGCCACGCATGCTCTCGAGCTGCTGGCCGAGATAGAACAGCTTCTCTTCCTTCGTCTTGGCATGCGCCACCATGTACGCCGCGAGCAGCTGCTCGTTGCAGGTCGAGGCGATCTCGGCGAGGAAGATGGGGTAGTCGGACTTGTCGTAGACCTGCGTCCTGTTGGCGAGCAGCGTGTGCATCGCATGGCCCCATTCATGCGCATAGGTCGTCATCCCGTCGTAATTCTCGCCGAGATTGAGCAGCAGATAGGGATGGACGTCGTAGGCGGCGCCGGGGTTCATGTAGGCGCCCGATTTCTTGCCGCGACGCGGCAGCGGGTCCATCCATTTCGCCGCCGTCGCCTTTGACAAGGTCGCGACGTAATCGGGGCCAAGCGGCGCCAGGGCCTGCAACACCGTCGCGCGCATTTCGGGCACGGTCACTTTCTTGTCGAGCTGCACGAGCGGCGGATAGATGTCGTAATAGGCCATGTCCGGCAGCTTGAGCAGTTTGCGGCGCAGCTCGAAATAGCGGTGCAGCTCGGGCAGGCCGTTGTTGGTTTCCTTGACCAGCGTGCGGTACACCGCCTCGGGAACGTTGGAGCCCGACAGGTACATCGCCAGCGACGTCGGATATTTGCGCGCCTTCTTGCGAAAGATGTCGGCCTTCACATGGCTGAGATAGGCAGCGCCGAGCGAGCTCTGGAACTTGCCATATTCGGCCCAGAAGGTGTCGAACACGAGCTTGCGGTCGGCACGGTCGGGTGCGTCGCGATTGAGCGTATAGGCCTGGTCGTCGAGCCGCACCTGCTTGCCGGTCGACAGCGTGACGGTCGGCCACGGAATGTCGGTGGCGACGAGTTGTTCGCGAATGTCGCCCGCCCCGGAAAAGGGCGCCGCCGTGCCAGCAAGCAGGTTTTCGCCCTCGGGCGACAGCGTGTGTTCGGCCTGGCGCAGCGTGTCGGCAAGATAGAAATCGAAGCGCGACTTGAGCACGGCGTTGCCGGCAATGAAGCCGTCGATCTTCGCCTTGCCGATCGTCAACAACTCGGGCGCCACCCATGAGGTCGCCTCGCCGAACGCGGTAAACATGTCGATCGCCTGCGCCTGTCGCTCCTGATTGGCCGAGACGCGCAGATCCGCGTCGGCCTTGAGGCTGATATAGGTGTAGACGCGGCTGGCTGTGCGGCCGAGATCGGACTGCGCGACAAGCGCGGCGGCCAGTTTCTCGGCGCTCGTGCCGAGCGTGCCTTTGTAGGCGAGCAGGCCCGGAATATCCGCGAGCACCTTGCGCCGCGCCGCGTCCCACGCCGCGTCATCGGCATAAAGGTCGCTCAGGTCCCACGCCGCTACTTCCGCCGGAGCCGTCATGTCCTGTGCCCAAGCCGGAGCGGCGGCGGCAAAGGTGGCGAGCGCGGCGGCGGCAAGCGCTTCGCGGCGGGACAAATCGGTCATGGGTGCAGCCTCGGATCGTCGGGGAGTGGGATGATGCGGACACAATGCCGCGCCGTGTCTCGAAAGAAAAGGGTGTATCACAGATGCAATGCACGCGTTGCGCTGGACAGGCGCACCAGCCATTCATATAACGCGTTATATTGTTTGTGGCTGGAGCGTATGATGGGTGACATAATCGCCGAGATGGGGTCGGTCTTCCTGGGCAGCCGTCTTAAGCGGCTGGCCGAGCGGCTGCAGGGCGATGCCGCCCGTATCGCGGCGGCGGCGGGTCTGCCGGTCCAGCCGAGCCAGATGCCGTTGCTGACGGTGCTCGACCGGCAGGGGCCGCTGACGGTCGGTGAGGCGGTCGAGATGCTCGGTATCAGCCAGCCGGCGGTAACGCGCATCCTGTCGCGCCTAGTGGCGCTCGGGCTGGTCGAGACCAGCCGTGCGCATCGCGACCAGCGCCAGAAGACGATGGCGCTGACGCCGGAGGGCGCGGCGGTGATGGCACGTGCCAAGGCGGTGCTGTGGCCAATGACGGCAGCGGCGGTCGCCGATCTCGGCGATGGCGTGCTGACGTCGTTGCTCGACCAGGTAGCGGCGATCGAGCGGGCGTTGGTCGACGCGCCGCTCGATCGTCGGCCTGGCCCGACGATCCTCGACTATGACGATGCGCTGGCACCTGATTTCTACGCCATCAATGCCGCCTGGATCGAGGCGATGTTCGCGATGGAGGAAAGCGACCGCGAAGTGCTGCTCGCGCCGCGCGAGAAGATCATCGCGCCCGGTGGGGCGATCCTGTTCGCCGCCGTCCCCGAACTCGGCGTCGTCGGCACCTGCGCGTTGCGCAAGTCCGGCGAGGGCCAGTTCGAGCTGACCAAGATGGGCGTCCTGGAATCCGTGCGCGGGCGGAAGATCGGCGAGTTCCTGCTCGCCGCGGCGATCGAGCGGGCCCGCTTGATGGGCGTGGAGACGCTGTATCTGCTGACCAATGCCCGCTGCGCGCCGGCGATCCATCTCTACGAAAAGGCCGGTTTCGTTCACGATCCGTGGGTCAAGGAGACGTTCGGCGCGCGCTATCGGCGCTGTGACGTGGCGATGCTGTACCGCCCGGCAGCGTGATCGTCGGCCTCACCGCGTCGCGTGGCACCCTGCCAGCGGGGCGCCTGCGTGCGTCGCGGGGATCACCGCGACGCCATCGATCGCGATGAGGCGGTCACGTAGCGCGGGCGGCGCGTCTTGCGGGGCATAGACGACATAGAGCCGTGTCGGATCGAGTGGGCCGGCGATGAAATCGCGCCGGTCCGCGTCGATACGCGCCTGGGTCACCCGGGATATCCGCGATGCGTAGAAGTAGCGCATCGGCCGGCAATGGTGAACGGCGCGCCAGCCGATTTCCTCCATCAGCTTCAGGTCGCGAAACGGTTCGGGCGGCTCGATCTCGACGCTGCCGGCCTGTGCGATCAGCGCGTCCCAGCGTGGATCGCGGGTGCGTTCGTAGATCGTGGGGTCGCTGGCTGCGGCCGTCGTTGCGCGGATGGCGACAAACATCGGCATGATGTCGACAAGCTGGAGCGCAAGGGCAATCCCGAGCACCGCCACGGCGGCGGGGCGGGGCAGCCGATATGCGCTGACGATCGCGACGAACACGACCGTATAGGCCGCGGGCCAGAACAACCGACCGGAGGCACGCACCAGATCGAATATCGCCAATAGCGCGGACGGTGGATCGAAGCGGGTGACGGGAACGCCGCCCCAACGGACCGTTGGGCCGATCGCGATCAGTGTCAGCACCACCAGCGCGGGCGTCAACCAGGCGAGCCGGGCGAGCAATGCGCGCTGCGCTGCATCGCTCGGACGGCGCAGGTTCAGGGCGATCATCGCCGCGATCAGCGCGAGCAGGCCGGCGCCGAGATACTGGAACCCTTCGAACGCCGCGCTGCCGTCGCCGGGCGGGCGCGAGGAGGGGAGCAGCGCGGTATAGGATGGGTTTGCGGGGTTCCACAGCGCGTCGAGCGACAGGGTGAAATTGCCATAGGTATCGGTCGAGATCAGGCCCGGTCCGACGATACCGTTGAGCATCGCGATGGCGCCGACGAGCAGCCCGATGCCCGCCACCACGATAGCCGCCGCGCGCCGCGCGTTGCGGTCCGGCGCGGTCACGAACTGGTGGAGCAGCGCGCTCGCCCAGATCGCGCCGACCATCAGCAACAGATAGCTGTGGATCAGCCCGGCGGCTGCGATCACCGCCGCCCAGTGAGGCAACGAACGAGCGCGGCGCGGATCGACGAAGATCCACAGCGCCCAGAGCAGCAGCCAGTGCGCGCACAGCGTGGCGTGCCCGAGGCGGTTGTACAATGTCGGCAACAGCGTGAGCAGCGCCGTACCGAGCCAGGCGGACAGGAAATCCGGCGCATGACGACGCAGCAGCGCATAGGCGAAACCGACATGCAGGATCAGGCAGAGCAGAAGCCATGGGCCGATCACCTGCAACTCGGCCGGCAGCCAGCGAACGAAAGGGGCAAGAACCAGCCCGGCCAGTGGATTGGCGTCCATCAGCAGCAGATGCGTGCCATTCGGCGCGAGAAGCAGCGGCGTGTAGCTGCCGGGCCAGTTGGACATGCGCAGATACGCATTCAGGCCGATACTGCTTTGCCCCCAGTCGCTGCCCCGCAGCATCCAGCCGACATTGTTCGGCAACAGGACCGCCGGGTTCATCCAGGCCACGAACAAGGCAAGCGCCAGGGCCAGCAAGGCGGCATAGCGAAGGGCGCGAAGAGCCATGCTCCGCCTGTGCCGCGCAGATGGCAAGATATGGTTAACGAAAGCCACCGTGCGGCTGTTTCGCCGAACGAAGATGGAAATATTTGCCGACCGGGAGGCGCTTCAGCGGATTCCCTCCGCCACATCCACTGTCAGCGCGATGGACTTGCCGGGATGATAGAGACGCCGTCGAGCTTCCGTATACGGTGGGCGAGCGCGGGCGGCGCCGTGCCGTCGAGCAGGACGTAGAGCCGATGCGGATCGATCTGACCCATGGCGAACAGGGTGCTGTCGCCTTTGAGGCGCCGCCGCACCGCAGCAGGCTCGCGCGAGGCGTAGAAGAAGCGCACCGGTTTGCCGGCAATGATTGCGCGCCACGTTACCTCTTCGAGCAGCGCCAGGTCGCGATACATTTCGGGCGGTTCAAACTCGATCATGTCGGCTTGCGCGATCACCGCGTCCCACCGCGGATCGCGCGTCCGGCGATAGGGGCTGGTCCGCGCGGCTGCGCCGCCGCTCTCGCGCGCCGAGGCGAGCATCGGCCACGTGTCGACGATCTGGACCAATAGGGCGCCGGCCAACAGCCATGTGCCGAAGCGGACGCGGCTGACGATCACGATCGCCGCAAAGGCAAGCGTGTAGAGCACTGGCCAGAAGAGGCGGCCAGCGGCGCGCACCGGATCGAGCATCTCCCCAACCCAGCCGGCCATCGGCACGCTGGCGATTACCGCGCCCCGCCAGATGAGATGTGGCGCGATGGCGACGATCGTCAGCACGACGAAGGCGGGCAACAACCAGGCAAGGCGCCGAAACAAGGTGTCGTCGCTGATCTCCGCACCGTGGCGGATGCCGTGTAATAGCGCGATCGCGACGATCGCAAGCAATCCGGCACCGAGATAGTTCATCCCCTCAAGCGCTTGCCCCGGGGAGAGCGCCTTGGCCGGAAGCAATGCTGAATAGGTGGCGGTGTTCGGATTCCACAGCGCATCGAGTGCCATCGCATAGGTGCCGTAGCCGCCGGCGACGAGTGTCGGTTTGTTGACCGTGCCAAGGAACAGCAGGACGAGCACAAGTGCTGCGACGGTCGTGCCGATGTCGCCGAGCACGGCGGCGCGGGCTCTGGCGCCGAGCGCCGTGACGAGGGCGCGCAGCATTGCGCTGGCCCAGATCGCCGCGACCATCACCACGATATAGGGATGGATCAGTATCGCGGCGATGAGAACGGTCAACCACCAGCCCAGCCGCGCCGACCTGCCCGCGTCAACGTAGATCCACAGCGCCCACAGGATCAGCCACTGTGCGCACAGGTTGACGTGGCCGAAGCGTGCCAGCAGCACCGGCATCAGCGTCAACAACGCCGCGCCGATCCAACACGCCATTGGATTGGGCGTGAAGCGACGCAGTAGCGCGGCTGCGAAGCCGGTGTGGAGCAGGATGCAGGCGAACAGCCACCAGCCGATATATTGCAGGCCGACCGGAAGTAGCGCCGCGAAGGGGCGCAACAGCAGGCCGAGCAGCGGATTGCTGTCGGTCAGCGCGAGCGGGAGGCCGTCCGGCGCCATCAGCAGGGGCGAATGTAGCGATGGCCAGGGTGGCGGCGCTCGCAGATAGGCGGCGAGGCCAATGACGGCCTGGCCGTGGTCGTTGCCGTCGAGCAACCAGGCAAGTCGCGTCGGGTTGAGTACTGCCGGATCCATCCAGGCGAAGAAGATCGACGTGCTCAGGGCGAGCCAGGGAATGATCCAGGTGAGCAGGCGGCGCATCGTCGCGCGTAGTGGCTGAGCCCGCACCGAAAAGCCATCGCCAGATTGGCCACCTCGTCCGCGACGCGGCGATCATGAAAAAGGGCCGGAGGTTTCCCTCCGGCCCGATTTCGTCTGGTCTGAGCGGCGCGGGCAAGCCCGCGCCGGTCGGTCTGGATCAGAAATCCATGCCGCCCATGCCGCCCATACCGCCGCCGCCGCCCATCGGCATAGCGGGCTTGTCTTCCGGCAACTCGCTCACCGCCGCTTCGGTGGTGATGAGCAGGCCGGCGACCGAGGCCGCGTCCTGCAGCGCGGTGCGAACGACCTTGGTCGGGTCGATCACGCCGGCGGTGACGAGGTTCTCGTACACGTCGGTCTGGGCGTTGAAGCCCATGTCCGGATCGTTGCCGTCGAGCAGCTTGCCCGAGATCACCGCGCCGTCATGACCGGCATTCTCGGCGATCTGGCGGACCGGCGCGTAAAGCGCCTTGCGGACGATATCGATGCCGCGGGTCTGGTCGTCATTGGCACCGGCCAGGCCTTCGAGCGCCTTGGTCGCGTACAGCAGCGCCGTACCACCACCGGGGACGATACCCTCTTCGACCGCTGCGCGGGTTGCGTGCAGCGCATCGTCGACGCGGTCCTTGCGCTCCTTGACCTCGACCTCGGTCGAACCACCGACCTTGATCACGGCAACGCCGCCGGCGAGCTTGGCGAGACGCTCCTGAAGCTTCTCCTTGTCATAGTCGCTGGTGGTGTTCTCGATCTGCGCACGGATCGCCTCGGTGCGGCCCTTGATCGCATCGGAATCACCGGCGCCATCGACGATGGTGGTGTTGTCCTTGTCGATCGTGACGCGCTTGGCGGTGCCGAGCATGCCGACGGTGACGTTCTCGAGCTTGATGCCGAGGTCTTCCGAGATCATCTCGCCCTTGGTCAGGATCGCGATGTCCTCGAGCATCGCCTTGCGGCGATCGCCGAAGCCCGGTGCCTTGACGGCGGCGACCTTGAGGCCACCACGCAGCTTGTTGACGACGAGCGTGGCAAGAGCCTCGCCCTCGATGTCCTCGGCGATGATCAGCAGCGGGCGACCCGACTGAACGACCGCTTCGAGGATCGGGAGCATCGCCTGCAGGTTCGACAGCTTCTTCTCGTGGATCAGGATATAGGGATCCTGAAGCTCGACCGACATCTTCTCCGGGTTGGTGATGAAGTAGGGCGAGAGATAGCCGCGGTCGAACTGCATGCCTTCGACGACGTCGAGCTCGAATTCGAGGCCCTTGGCTTCCTCGACGGTGATCACGCCTTCCTTGCCGACCTTGTCCATCGCCTCGGCGATCTTCTCACCGACGACGGTGTCGCCATTGGCCGAGATGATGCCGACCTGGGCGACTTCCTTCGAGCCCGACACGGGGCGCGAACGGCCCTTGATGTCCTCGACGACCTTGGCGACGGCGAGATCGATACCGCGCTTCAGGTCCATCGGGTTCATGCCGGCGGCGACCGACTTCATGCCCTCGCGGACGATCGCCTGGGCGAGCACGGTCGCGGTGGTGGTGCCGTCACCGGCGATGTCGTTGGTCTTCGAGGCCACTTCGCGCAGCATCTGCGCGCCCATGTTCTCGAACTTGTCCTTGAGCTCGATCTCCTTGGCGACGGTAACGCCGTCCTTGGTGATGCGCGGTGCGCCGTAGCTCTTGTCGATCACGACGTTGCGGCCCTTCGGGCCAAGCGTGACCTTCACCGCGTCGGCGAGAATATCCACGCCGCGCAGGATGCGCTCGCGCGCGTCACGCGAAAACTTGACGTCTTTCGCTGCCATGTTGGTAAATCCTTAGAAAATGGGATGAATAGGAAAGGTAACCGGTCGGTGGGCGGGGGCGATGCCGCGCCCGTCGGCGTCAGCCAACAATACCGAGAATGTCCGATTCCTTCATGATCAGCAGGTCTTCACCGTCGATCTTGACCTCGGTGCCGGACCATTTGCCGAACAGGACCTTGTCGCCCGCCTTGACGTCGAGCGGCGTCACGGTGCCGTCCTCGGCCTTGGCGCCCGAACCGGCGGCGACGATCTCGCCTTCCTGCGGCTTTTCCTTGGCGGTGTCGGGGATGATGATCCCGCCTGCGGTCTTCTCGTCAGCCTCGATGCGGCGGACGAGGACGCGGTCGTGCAATGGACGAAAGTTCATGCGCGTTTGCCCTTCTGCTTCCTGATATAAACCGTTGTTAGCACTCACGCGTGGTGAGTGCCAGCACGGCGCATATGTGGAGGCCGATGCGAGTCGTCAACGGGTGCCGCGACAAAATTTGCCTTTAGCGCGTCAGGCGGTTGACCAGTGCAGCAGGCCGATCCGCTCGCGCGCATGCCAGCGCCACAACAGCAGGGCCGACACGACCAGCAGCCCGACGGCGAGCCCGGTCCAGATCCCGACCCCATGCCAGCCGAAGCGGAAGCCGAACAGGATCGCCGTGCCGAAGCCGGCGACCCAATAGCCGAAGGCGGCGATCAGCATCGGGACGCGGGTGTCCTGGATACCGCGCAGCACGCCGGCCGCGACCGCCTGTGCGCCATCGACCAACTGGAACACCGCGGCGACGACGAGATATTGCAGGGCGAGCGCGATGACCGTCGCGTTGGCGGGCTTGTCGAGATCGATATAGATTCCGACGAACAGGCGCGGGGCGCTCCAGATCATCAGTGCGGCGAGCCCCATGAAGCCGATGCCGACCGCCAGCGCCACGCGCCCGGCGCGGCCCACCGCCGCGCGGTCGCGCGCGCCGAACGCCATGCCGACGCGGATCGTCGCGGCCTGCGCGACACCGAGCGGGACCTGGAAGGTGAACGCCGCAATGTTGAGCGCGATGGCGTGGGCGGCCACTTCGCTGACTCCGATCAGCCCCATCAGGATCGCCGCGCCACCGAACAACGCGCCCTCCAGCACGAAGGTCGAAGCGATCGGTACGCCGAGCCGGACGATCTCGCCGAGCCGCGACCATTCGGGCCGCCACCACCGGCCGAACAGGCGATATCGCCGCAGCCGCGGGTCGAACAGCAGGATCGCCACATAAGCGAGCATCATCGCGGATGTCGTCATGACGCTGGCGATCGCCGATCCCTCGAGACCCAGCGCCGGGAAGCCGGCATGGCCGAACACCAGCAACCAGTTGCCGAGCGCGCCGAGCCCGAGCGCCATCGCGGTGACCCCCAGCGCCCAGCCGGGTCGGCCCAGCGCGGCCGCGGCGGTACGCATCACCCCGGCGAAGATCGCCGGCACCAGCGCCAGCAACAGGATGTCGAGAAACGCCCCGGCACGCCGGGCGACGTCGGGATTCTGGTCGGCCAGCAGCAGGAGCCGCTCGCCGTGCGCCAGCAGCAGCATGATCGGCAGCGCGGCGAGTGCGGCGAGCCACATCGCCATGCGGAAAGAGCGCCGGACCTCGCGTACCGCATGGCGCCGCCGGCCGAGTTCGGCGGCGATCAGCGGGGCACAGGCGGTGGTCAGTCCGAGCAGCGCCCACAGCATCAGGCTGTAGAGAAAGACGCCGAGCGTCGCGGCGGCGAATTCGACCGTCGACAAGCGCGCGACGAACACCACGTCGATCGCATAGACCGCCATCTGCAACAGGTTCGCGCCGACCAGCGGCGCCGCCAGCGCCAGCAGCGTACGCAGTTCGACGCGGTGGCTCGGCGCGATCGGGCCGGTCAGCGGACTCAGGGTGGCGGTGTGGGCCATGCGCGGCGCTATAGCCAAGCCGTGCCAAAGCGCCACACCTCGGCCCGTGTTGTTGGGCTAACACAGAGATTTACTCGCGCAACGCCTTGCTCTAGCGGTGAGGTTCATCCGCCAAGGCAGAGGATAATGCTGTGAAACTGGTTCGGGGCGCTTGGACGATCCTCGTCGGCATCAAGGACGGCCTCGTGCTGCTCGCGATGTTGATCTTTTTCGGCCTGCTGTTCGCCGCGCTGTCGGCGAAGCCCGGTCCGACGTCGATTCGCGATGGCGCACTGCTGCTGCGGCTCGACGGCCGCATCGTCGAACAGCCGGCCGAGATCAGCCCCTTCGCGGCGCTGAACGGAGGCGCCGACGATGGCCATGAATTCCGCCTGCGCGACGTGGTTCGTGCGCTCGACAAGGCGAAGGGCGATTCGAAGGTCAAGGTCGTCGTGCTCGATCTCGAGTCCTTCGGTGGCGGCTATCCCGCCGCGCTCAACGAGGTCGCCGACGCGATCGGCCGGGTGCGAGCCGCCGGCAAGCCGGTGCTCGCCTATGCGACGAGCTATACCGATGGCGCCTATCGCCTCGCCGCCAATGCCAGCGAGATCTGGGAAAGCCCGATGGCCGGCAGCCTGTTCATGGGACCGGGCGGATCGCAGCTCTACTACAAGGGGCTGATCGACAAGCTCGGGGTCAACGCGCACATCTACCGCGTCGGCAAGTACAAATCCTATGTCGAACCCTATACCCGCGCCGATGCCTCGCCCGAGGCCCGCGAAGAGGTGCGGGTGCTCTATGACGTGCTCTTCGCGCAGTGGAAGGAAGCGATCGCCAAGGCGCGACCCAAGGCGAAAGTCGCCGATTTCCTCGCCCAGCCCGATAAGGTCGTGCTCGCCGCGCAGGGCGATATCGCCAGGGCCAATCTCGATGCCGGAATCGTCAACAAGCTCGGCACCCGCCTCGACTTCGGCAAGCGTGTCGCGGAGATCGCCGGCCATGACGATCACAAGGCGGCGGGCAGCTACAACACGATCCGCTATCAGGCCTATGTCGACGCCAATCCGCTCCCGACGCGCGGCGACGCGATCGGCGTGCTGACCATCGCCGGCGATATCGTCGACGGCAAGTCGAGCGGCGGCAATGTCGGGTCGGATACCGTGTCCAAGCTCGTGCTCGACGCGCTTGCGAAGAAGAAGCTCAAGGCGCTGGTCGTGCGGGTCGATTCGCCTGGCGGTTCCGCGCTGGCGTCCGAAGACATGCGCATCGCGATCGCCGAGGCGCGCGCGCAAAAGCTGCCGATCGTCGTGTCGATGGGCAGCCTTGCGGCCTCGGGCGGCTATTGGGTGTCGACCGCCGGCGACGTGATCTTCGCCGAGCCGACCACCATCACCGGGTCGATCGGCATCTTCGGGATCATCCCGACTTTCGAGAACACGCTCAAGAAAATCGGCATCACCAGCGACGGCGTGAAGACCACGCCGATTTCGGGCCAGCCGGATATCGTCGGCGGCACCAATCCGGCGATGGACGCGATCTTCCAGGCGGGCATCGAAAATGGCTATCGCGTCTTCGTTACCCGCGTCTCGCAGGCGCGGCACCTGACGCCGGCGCGCGTCAATGAAATCGGCCAGGGCCGGGTATGGGACGGCGGCACGGCGCACCAGCTCGGGCTGGTCGACCGCTTCGGCGGGCTGCAGGACGCCATCGCCGAGGCGGCCAGGCGTGCCGGCCTCAAGGTCGAGGATGTCCATGCCGAATATCTCGAAAAGAAGCCGAGCCGCTGGGCAAAGCTGCTCGCCGGTATGGTGAACGACGAGGATGATGACGACAGCGCCGTTCCCGCGGGCGATGCGTACAGCCGCATGGCCGCCGAGCGCCGCGCGATGTTCGCCACCGCGCTGGGCGAGGTACGCCGCATCGGCACCGGTGCGGCGGTGCAGGCGCGTTGCCTGGAATGCGACGGACTGGGCGGCGCGGCGCCGAGCAAGGCCGATGTCCGCCTGATGGACCTTCTGCTGGCGCGCGTCGGATGGTGATAGCGGTCCGCACCGCCACGCCCGACGACGCCGCCGCGATCGCGGCGATCTACAAGCCCTATGTCGAGGGCGCGACGGTGTCGTTCGAGCTCAAGGCCCCCGACGAACGCATCATGCGTTCGCGCATCACCGCGTCGGATGGTTATTACCCCTGGCTGGTGGTGACCGAAGGGGAGGGCGGAGAGGTGCTCGGTTACGCCTATGCCACCAAGTTCCGCGATCGTCCGGCCTATCATTATACGATCGAGACCGGCGTCTATCTCGCCCAGGGCACGCAAGGGCGCGGCAATGGCCGACAGCTCTATGCCGCGCTGATCGACACCGTGCGCGCACAGGGCTTCACCCACGCGATCAGCGTCATCGCGTTGCCCAACGACCATATGATCCGGCTGCACGAATCGGTCGGCTTCCAGCGCACCGGCGTGCTGCGCGAGGCCGGTTACAAGGCCGGGCGCTGGGTCGATGTCGGTTTCTGGCAGTGCAAGCTCAACGACGCGACCATCCCGCCGCTCGAACCAAAGCCGTTCAGCGAGACCGGCATGGTGTCGAACTGGTGACCCGATAAGCCCCTCCCCTTCGGGGGATCGATACCCAGCCCGTCATACTGAAACGAGTTCAGGGTGACGATCGGCAGGAAAGGGGGCCGCTTTTGCAACGAACCGCCGCCGGGGAGGGGCTTTCTCCCGCGCCTCCACTAAGCTAAGCGCCCAAATTCCATGACCGACACCACCGCACCCGCCGCCGACTATCGAAACACCGTGTTCCTGCCGGTGACCGACTTTCCGATGAAAGCCGGTCTCGCTGCCAAGGAGCCGGCGATTCTCGCGCGCTGGGCCAAGCTCGGCCTTTACGACCGGCTGCGCGAACAGCGCGCCGGCGCCGAGCGCTTCATTCTGCATGACGGCCCGCCCTACGCCAATGGCGACATCCATATGGGCCATGCGATGAACAAGGTGCTGAAGGACATCATCGTCCGCAGCCAGTCCTTGCTCGGCAAGGACGCGCCCTATGTGCCCGGCTGGGATTGCCACGGACTGCCGATCGAGTGGAAG
>JBAZXI010000030.1:0-30503 GCA_041659925.1 Sphingomonas sp. | reverse complement strand
GCGCAGTTCCGCGCCGAATGCCGCGCCTATGCCGAGAAATGGGTCGCGGTGCAGCGCGCGCAGTTCGAGCGGCTCGGCGTGATGGGCGACTGGGAAGACCCGTATCTGACGATGAAGTTCGAGGCCGAGGCGGCGATCGTCGGCGAGCTTTTGAAGTTCGCCGAGAGCGGCCAGCTCTATCGCGGCGCCAAGCCGGTGATGTGGTCGCCGGTCGAAAAGACCGCGCTGGCCGAGGCCGAGGTCGAATATGAGGATGTGGTGTCGACGCAGATCGACGTCGCGTTCGAGATCATGGAGGCGCCGAACGCGCCCGAACTGGTCGGCGCGCATGCGGTGATCTGGACGACCACGCCGTGGACGATCCCGGTTAACCAGGCGCTGAGCTACGGGCCCGAGATCGAATATTCGCTGGTTGAGCTTTCGCATGGCGGCACCACGCGAAACTATCTGATCGCAACTGACCTTCTGCCCAGCTTCATGCGGCGAACGGGACTGACGTCGCTGTCCGTACCCATGTCGCGCGGCGTATTCGCGGGCGCAAAGCTCGCCGAAGCTGTCGCCCGCCACCCGATGCATCATCTCGGCGGCTTCTTCGCCAAGCCGCGCCCGTTCCTGCCCGGCGATTTCGTCACCACCGATGCCGGCACCGGCCTCGTCCATATGGCGCCCGATCATGGCGAGGACGATTTCGAGCTGTGCAAGGCGCATGGCATCGACCCCGTCTTCGCGGTCGATGGCGCGGGCATGTACCGTGCCGACTGGCTGTGGCTGGGCGGGCAGGGCAGCGTCATCAACAAGAAGTTCGTCGCGTCGGACGGGCCGATCTGCAGCGACCTGCGCGATGTCGGTGCGCTGCTCGCGGCGTCGGACGACTTCGCGCACAGCTATCCGCATAGCTGGCGCTCCAAGGCCAAGGTGATCTTCCGCGCCACCCCACAATGGTTCATCCCGATGGACCAGCAGGTTGGCAGCGGCGTCGTCGCCGTGCCGCAGGTCGCCACCGGCACCGAGATGCCGACGCTCGGCGTGGCGATGGGCAACGGGCCGACGCTGCGCGAAATCGCGCTCGACGCGATCGAGCGGACGCGCTGGGTGCCGGCGCGCAGCCAGAACCGCATCCGTTCGATGGTCGAGCAGCGCCCCGACTGGGTGATCAGCCGCCAGCGCGCCTGGGGCGTGCCGATCGCGCTCTATGTCGATCGCAAGACCGGCCGCTATCTCAACGACAGCGCGGTCAACGACCGTATCGTCGCGGCCTTCAAGGAAGCCGGTGCGGACGCGTGGTTCGCCGCCGATCATCAGGCGCTGCTCGGCGATAAATATGACCTCGCCGATTACGAGGTGATCACCGACATCCTCGACGTGTGGTTCGACAGCGGCTCTACCCACGCTTTCGTGATCGAGGCGCGTTACGGTGAGGGCGTCCGCGCCAATCTCTATCTCGAAGGCTCCGACCAGCATCGCGGCTGGTTCCAGTCTTCGTTGCTGGAGAGCGCCGGCACGCGCGGCCGTGCACCGTACGACGCTGTGCTGACGCACGGCTTCGCGCTCGACGGGCAGGGGCGCAAGATGTCGAAGAGCCTCGGCAATGTCGTCGATCCGCTCAAGATCATCAACGAGAGCGGTGCCGACATCCTGCGCATGTGGGTCGCGCAGACCGATTATTTCGAGGATGTGCGGATCGGCAAGGAAGTGCTCGGCACTACTTCCGACGCCTATCGCAAGCTACGCAACAGCTTCCGCTATCTGCTCGGCGCGCTCGACGGCTTTACCGATGCCGAGAAGGTCGACACGCACCACATGCCCGAACTGGAGCTGTACGTGCTCCATCTGCTCGGCAAGCTCGACGTCGAATTGAAGGCGGCGGCGGAGAATTACGAGTTCAACCGCTATCTGCGGCTGCTGACCGATTTCGCGCAGGAAGACCTGTCGGCCTTCTTCTTCGATATCCGCAAGGACAGCCTCTATTGCGATGCGCCGGGCGACATGAAGCGCCGCGCCTGCCGTACCGTGCTCGACATCCTGTTCCACGCGCTCGTCCGCTACGCCGCGCCGATCCTGTGCTTCACCGCCGAGGAAGTGTGGCAGTCGCGTTATCCGAGCGAGGACGGCTCGGTGCATTTCCTCATCTGGCCCGATCTGCCCGCGGTGCCCGGCGACGACGCGATCTCGACTGCCTGGGACGATGTCCGTGCGCTGCGCCAGCAGGTCACCGAGGCGATCGAACCGCTGCGCCGCGACAAGATCGTCCGCTCAAGCCTCGAGGCCGAGGTCGTCGTGCCGTCGCTGCCGCTATCGCCTGAAGCGCTGGCCGAGATCTTCATCGTCGCCAGGGTGACGGAAGGCGAAGACCTTGAGGTCACCCGTACCCAGTTCCACAAATGCGGCCGTTGCTGGCGGCATCTGCCCGATGTCGCGGTGGATGGCGCGCTCGACGCGCGCTGTGCCAAGGTGGTTGCCGCATGAACCCGCTGCCCAAACTCGGCCTCGCCATTGCCGGTGCCTTCATGATCCTCGACCAGGCGGTGAAGTTACTCGTCACCGGGCCGCTCGGCCTCGACGTGCTCGGCGATTCGCGCACGCTGCTGCCGATCTTCAACCTGCAACTGGTCGCCAATCGCGGTGTGTCGCTGGGCTTTCTGCGTGCCGATACCGAAACGATGCGCTGGGCGCTGGTCGCGCTGACCGGCGTGATCGCGATCGGCGTGCTGGTGTGGATGTTCGTCGAAAAGAACCGCCAGGACCAGTTCGCGCTTGGCATGGTGATGGGCGGCGCGCTCGGCAACATCATCGACCGCATCCGGCTCGGCTATGTCATCGACTATGCCGATTTGCACTTTGGCGAATGGCGACCGTTTTTGGTCTTCAATCTCGCCGACGCCTTCATTACCATGGGGGTGCTCGTCCTGCTCGTCCGCGCTCTCCTCGTGCGCGACAAGTCGCGGGCACGGGCATCTGTGGAGAATTCCAATGCGTAAAATGGTACCAATCGTCGCGGGGCTCGGCCTCGTCGTGCTGCTCTCCGGCTGCGGTCATCGCGGCTTTGGCAAGGGTGGGCCCGACGAATTCGCCGTCGCACGCCAGGCGCCGTTGGTCATCCCGCCCGACTTCGCGCTCGTCCCGCCCAAGCCGGGTGCGACGCGCACCAACGACACCGGCGCGCAGGCCCAGGCGCTCGACGCGCTGTTCGGCGGCCCGGCGGTGCGCAGCAGCGGCGAGAGCGCCACGCTCGGCGCGGTCGGCGCCGATGCAGATCCCGGCATTCGCTCGTCGGTCGGCGACCCCGGCACTGCTGTGGTCGACAAGGGCGCGACGACCCGCGACGTGATCGCCGCTCCGGAAGGCGACG
This sequence comes from Sphingomonas sp., assembly GCA_041659925.1. Classification (GTDB taxonomy): domain Bacteria; phylum Pseudomonadota; class Alphaproteobacteria; order Sphingomonadales; family Sphingomonadaceae; genus Sphingomonas. Next base: position 27,154 of record JBAZXI010000030.1, on the reverse strand, counting down.
GCCAGACCGCGCGCGCCTCGACCCCCAACCCCTGACATAATTCCGCTTCGGCGTAACAAAAAAGCGCGCCGCGATCGGGATGATCGCGGCGCGCTTTTTTGTCAGACCGGGCGAGGATCGTCCTCGCCCGGCCATATCGGATCAGAAGCTGACGCCAATCGACCCGACGACGCCCGAATTGCTGAGCTTGCGCCCGTTGAACGGGTTGCGGAAGTTCGCGTTGGTATCGACGTAGCTGAGACCGAAGGTCAGCACCTTGTAGGTTACCGTCGCGCCGAGGCCCCAATCGGTATACCCCTTCTTGCCGTCGAAATCGGTCGCGAGCCAACTCGGGCCGAAGCTGTGACCGAGATGTGCGGTCAGGCCGATCGGCGTATTGGGGATCGCGGCGGAGAGATCGCCGGCGAGATAGACGTTGTCATGCGACGGACCGATCTGGTCGAGCGACAGCGCCTTCTGCTTGAAAGCATAGTTGACGGTGGCCTTGGCCGTTACCGGACCGAAGGTGTGCGAGATGTCGAAATAAGGCTCGGCAAAGTCCGACGAGCTCGTGTCGCCCGCGAACTTCGTCTTGGGATAGACGTAATAGAGCACGCCGCCGTCGATCTTCGTGCCGCCGATGGTCTTCGAATAGCCGGCGATGATGTCGATTTCCTGATGGCCGGCGAGCGACGCCGTCACATAGCTGTCGACCGAGGAACCCCAGACCGAGACGTAGAAGCCCGATTCATGAGTCAGCGTGATGCTGCCCTGAAGCGCGACATTCTTATCGGTCTGCGAAACGCCGCGGAAGCGGTAGTCGCTGACGACGGTTGCGGTGGCGTTGATCGTGAGCGCTGGCGGCGGCGCAGCATCATCGGCCAACGCGGGCGTGGCGGTGGCGACGAGCATGAGCGCGCCGAGCGAGATAGTGGAGAAGCGCATCGGTTCCCTTTCCGTTGGAATGCGATGTCCCCGCCTGCAAGTGCCGGAGGCCGTGTCTGTCGGAGGTTTCCCTCCCGCACGATGTTCCCGGCGACGAAGCAAGATTGCCGAAATGTGCTGCATTGCACAACATAATTCGGTGCTTGCGGTCCAATCGGCTCCCGCGCTGTTGCTGACGCGCAACAGTGACCGTCAGCCTGGCATGTCCGGCGGCAAGCTGTGCATATGTACCACGCGCTGCGGGAACGGGATCTCGATGTCATGCTCCTTGAACAGCCACCACAGGCGGTTCAGCACGTCGGAGCGGACATTGCCGACGCCGCTCTCGGGGTCGCTGATCCACACCAGTATCTCGTGATCGACCGAGCTGTCGCCGAAGGCGGTCAGCCAGACATTGGGCTTGGGTGAATCGAGCACGCGCGGGCTTTCGTGCGCCGCGCGCAACATGAGTTCCTGGGCGAGCTTGAGGTCGGAGGCGTAGCTCACACCGACCGAGATGCGGACACGCACGTTACGGTCGGTGTAGGACCAGTTCTCCACCTCCTGGGTCATCAGATTCTCGTTCGGAATCAGGTGCTCCTTGCCGTCGCGCGTGATAACCGAGACGGCGCGGACACCGATCCTGTTGACCCAGCCGACCTCGTTGCCGACGACGATGACGTCGCCGGGCTTGATCGAGCGGTCCATCAGCAGGATGATTCCGGCGATCAGATTGCCGACCGTCTTCTGCAACCCGAAGCCGATCGCCAGTCCGAGCGCGCCCGAGAACACCGCGAAGGTGGTCAGATCGATGTCGAGGACATCGACCCCGACGAAGAACGCGACGACGACAACGGCGATTCCGGCAAGTTTCTGCGACAGCAGTTTCTGGGTCGCGTCGAGCGCACGTGACTGGCTGACCCAGTGCGCGATGAAGCGATTGGCCAGTCGCACCAGCGCATAGAGCGCGATGATCGTGATGACGATGGTCAGCAACGAGAGCAGCGAGAAGCGGCGCTTGCCGACGTCGAAGCCGATCCGTTCAAGCGTGTTGGTGATCGGGAGCAGCCCGCCGACGGCATGGCTGAACAGCGCCACGAACAGCGCGATCGCGACCAGCCACGCCATCCACCGTGCGATACCGACGCCACGCAGCAATCCGAGCACCACCATTGCCGTTGCCGCGCCAAGCGCGAGGCCGACCGGCGCCGCGGCCAGGCCCGGCCAATCATGGGCGTTGAGCAGGATCGCGAGCAGCAATGCCGCGGTGCCGTGACGCACGACGCCTGGCAGGCGACTTCCAAGCCCTTCGGCCTGGCCGGTCAGCTTCCCCTTCCAGGCCTCGGACAGCGGGCGACCGACGAAGCGCTGGGCGGCGAGGCCGGCAATCAGCGCGACGAGCACGAGCGAGCCGGTGATCGCGAGTTCGATCCAATGCTGGCGCGGGATACCGTTCAGTCCCAGTGCGCGCAGCCAGTCGAGCAGCGGGTTCACGATGCCGCGCTGAACCGCGCCAACCCGGCAGCCAGGTCGGCGATCAGGTCGTCGGTGTCCTCAAGTCCGATCTGGAGCCGCACCATCGGGCCGGCGTCGGCGCGGCGCGTGACGCTGCGATAGCGCTGCGGGTCGATCGGCACGGCGAGGCTCTCGAAGCCGCCCCAGCTATAGCCGATGCCGAACAGTTCCAAGCTGTCGATCATCGCGGCGCGGGCGTCGTCGTCGCCACCCTGCAACACGAACGAAAAAAGCCCTGAAGATCCTCTGAAATCGCGCGTGAAATGCTCATGGCCCGGGCAATCGGGCATGGCGGGATGAAACACCCGCGCGACCTCGGGCCGTTCGTTCAGCCACCGCGCGATCTTGAGCGCGCTGGCCTGATGTTGCCGAAGCCGCAGCGCCATCGTCCGGAGGCCGCGCGAGCCGAGCCAGGCATCGTCGGGGCTGGTGACCTGGCCGAGCTGGAAGCTGGTGTCGCGCAGCTTGGCGAAATGTCCGGGTGCCGCGGTGACCGAGCCGAGCATCACGTCGGAATGGCCGACGACATATTTGGTGCACGCCAGGATCGTCAGGTCGATGCCGTGCGCGATTGCCGGGAACAGCAGCGGCGTCGCCCAGGTATTGTCGAGCAGGGTGGTCACGCCGCGCGCCTTGGCGGCGGCGACGATGGCGGGCACGTCCTGCACCTCGAAGGTCAGGCTGCCGGGACTTTCGAGAAAGATCGCGCGGGTCTTGTCGGTGATCAGGTCGGCGATGCCGGCACCGACCAGCGGATCATAGAAGCGCGTTGCGATGCCCATGCGCTTGAGCAGTCCGTTCGCCATCGAGCGCGTCGGGTCATAGGCACTGTCGACGAGCAGCAGTTCGTCACCGGGCGACAGCACCGACAGCAATGCCGCCGCGATCGCCGCGACGCCCGATGGATATAGGAACGTGCCTTCGGCGCCCGGTTCGAGTTCGGTCAGCGCGTCCGCCAGCGACCATTGCGTCGGCGTGCCGCGCCGGCCGTAGAACAGCCGGTGGTGCGTGTCGTTGAGGCGCTCGTGCATCTCGGCGACCGAATCGTAGAGAATGGTAGAAGCGCGCCAGACCGGCGTGTTGACCACGCCGGCGGTCCATTCCTTGCGCCGCCCCGCCGTGACGACGCGCGTCGCGTCGGCGCGCGGGCGGTCGCTCTTGCTCATTCGATACCCCTCAAGCGGCACCCATTGCCTTGGGCGTGGTGCGGTCGGCGCCCCATTCGGACCAGCTGCCGTCGTACATCGCGGCGTTGTTGCCGAGCAGATGCAGCCCGAACGTCAGCACCGCCGCGGTGATGCCCGAACCGCATGTCGTCGCGACCGGCTTGGACACGTCGATCCCGGCGCCTTCGAACGCCGCCTTCAGCGCGTCGCCCTGCTTCCAGCTGCCATCGGCGTTGAACATCGCGCCAAAGGGCAGATTCTTCGATCCGGGGATGTGCCCGGCATGCGTCGCCGGCCGCGGGTCGGGCTCCTCGCCGGTGAAGCGGGCGGCGGAGCGGGCGTCGACCACCTGCTCGGTACCGCTGTCGATATTCGCCTTCATCTGCTCGAGCGTCCGCACCCCGCTATTGTCCGCCCAGACGGTGAAGTGGCGATGGCGCAGCGCCTCCTTGCCGCTCGCGGTCTCGCGCCCTTCGGCTTGCCATTTGGCAAGGCCGCCATCGAGGATCGCGACGTCATGCGCGCCGAAGGTGCGCAGCATCCACCATGCGCGCGCCGAAGTGTGGTGCGGCGAGTTGTCGTAGAGCACGATGCGGCTGCCATCACCGAGACCGAGCGACTGCATCCGGCTGGCGAATTTCTCCGCACTCGGCAGCATCATCGGCAGGTCCGAGGCGGTGTCGCGCAGTTCGGCGAGATCCATGAACACCGCGCCGGGAATGTGCGCCGCCTCATATTCGGCCGCCGCGTCGCGCGGCGCTTCGCCGGGGAGCGCGGTAAAATAGGTCGCATCGACCACGCGCAGATCATTGGCGCCCAGTTCCCCGGCCAGCCATTCGGTCGTTACCAGCGAATCCATCTCGGCATCTCCTGTTGTCGCATCGTCACTAGCTATCGCGCGGCAACGCGTCGAGACGCTGTTACGTTGCGATTTTGTCGCCCGACCCGCGCAATGTTACTGTGAGAATGTGAAAAACGTCACAGTTTCACTCGACGATGACATTTATCGCCAGGCGCGCCGCCGCGCCGCCGAGGCGGATCGATCACCGTCGTCGGTCGTGCGCGAATTTCTTCAGGGCTATGGTGCCGAGGAGAGCGAGTTCGATCGCCTGGCGCGGCGCGAGAAGGAGTTGCGCGCGGAACTGGACGCCCGGCCTATGCCGTTCAACGGCGGTGATCGGTTGACCCGCGAGCAACTCTACGATCCGGATCGCGTGCGTGATGATCGGCGGGAAAGCCGGCGCGCCCCTGGGTGAGCAGCTTCGTCGACACCAGCATCCTGCTTTATTCGGTCAGTGGGATTCCGCAGGATCGCCGCAAGCGCGAGATCGCGATCGACATCCTCAGCGGTCGGCAATGCCGTCTCTCGCTTCAGGTGTTGAACGAGTTCACGTGGCAAGCAACGAGCCCCCGGCGCCTTGATCGAATGACCTTCGATCAGGCGATGAATTTCGTCGATGCCTGGCGGCGCTTCCCCGTGGTGGCGCTCGATCTTGGCTTGTTTGACGCGGCGCGCGACGTGGCCGGGCGTACCAACTACAGTTGGTGGGACTGCCTGGCCGTCGCCGCCGCGCGCGCCGCCGCTTGCGACACGATCGTCACCGAAGATTTACAACATGGCCATATGATAGACGGCGTGCGGATCGAGAATCCGTTCATCGCGGCGGGATGACGCGGCGCCTCCGACCGCCTACATCGCGCACATGACACCGAAGCATCTTGGCCAGGCCAGCCCGCTGCCCAGTTCGCCCGAAGAGGCGGTGCTGGATTATGTCCCCAATCCGCGCCCAGGCCGGCCCTATCTGGTGCGCTTCACCGTGCCCGAATTCACCTCATTGTGCCCGGTGACCGCGCAGCCCGATTTCGCGCATCTCGTGATCGACTATGCCCCGGCGGCGACCATCGTCGAATCCAAGTCGCTCAAGCTGTTTCTTGGCGCCTTTCGCAACCACGCGGCCTTTCACGAGGATTGCACCGTCGGAATCGCCGAGCGGCTGTTTGCCGAAATGGCGCCGCACTGGCTGCGCATCGGTGGATACTGGTATCCGCGCGGCGGCATCCCGATCGATGTCTTCTGGCAATCCGGCCTCCCCCCGGAGGGGCTGTGGCTGCCGCTGCAGGATGTGCCCGGGTACCGCGGCCGCGGTTGAACCGGCGCAGCCACGGCTCGCTTGATCGACATCACCGTCATTTTTTTGTTGCAGTGCAGCAACGGCGCAACCATATTCGTGTGAACCCGTTCACGTTGGGAAGAATCGGCGAACGATATCTCTGAAGCTCGCAAGGATATGGCAATGACGCGTTCGACGCGCACGACCACGGCAATCGATCACCTCGCGCTGATCGGCAATTTCCTTCCCCGGAAATGCGGCCTTGCAACATATACGACGGATACGTTCACCGCGCTGACGCGGCGTTTTCCCGACATGACGGTCGACGTCTATGCGATGGACGACCATCCCGGCCGCTACGATTATCCGCCGGCGGTAACCCGTGCGATCCCCGAGCAGGACCGGATCGCCTATATCGACGCCGCCCGCGCGATCGAAGCGAGCGGTGCACAGGCTGTGTGGCTGCAGCATGAATATGGCATTTTCGGCGGCCCCGCCGGCGAGCATATCCTCGCCTTGCTCGACCGCATCTCGCTGCCACTGATCGTCACGCTGCACACGGTGTTGGAACAGCCCAATGCCGATCAACGCCGCGTGATGGAGGCGCTGTTGCGCCGTGCCTCGCGCGTCGTGGTGATGGCCGAGCGTGGCCGCGAAATCCTCGAGCGTGTCTATGGCGCCAACTCGCGCACGATTCTCACCATCCCGCACGGCGTGCCCGATCGCCCGCTGCTCGACACCGCCGGCTTCAAGCAACGCTTCGGCTGGGAAGGGCGCAAGACCATCCTGACCTTCGGTCTGCTCGCCCCCGGCAAGGGGATCGAGACGATGATCCAGGCGATGCCGGCGATCGTGGCCGAGAATCCCGACGCGCTCTATGTCGTGCTTGGCGCAACGCACCCCAACCTCGTGGCGCATGAGGGCGAAGCCTATCGCGATCGCCTCGAGGCGCAGGCCGAGACGCTGGGCGTCGCCGAGCATGTCGCCTTTGTCGATGCTTTCGTCGAGCATGACGACCTGCTCGATTATCTCCAGGCGGCGGACATCTACGCCACGCCCTACACCAATCCGGCACAGATTACCTCCGGCACGCTGTCCTATGCGGTCGGGTTGGGCAAGGCCGTCGTCTCGACACCTTACGTCCATGCCACGGAAATCCTGGCCGATGGCCACGGCGTGCTTGTCGATTTCGGCGACAGCGCCGCGTTCGCCCGCGAGATCAACAAATTGCTGGGCGATGACGCCGCGCGACAGCACCTGTCCGAGCGGGCCTATGCGCGCGGACGTACGATGATCTGGTCGTGCCTTGCCGACACCGCGATGGCGGAGATCGCGGCGATGGTCGCGGCGAAGCCGCGCCGGATCGCCGCGCCATCGTCTTTTCGCGCGCTCGCGCCCGATTTTGCCGCGGTCGAGCGCATGAGCGATGCCACCGGCATGTTCCAGCATGCGATCCTGTCGGTGCCTGACCGGCGACATGGCTATTGCATCGACGACAATGCCCGCGCGCTGATGCTGACGGCGCGCTTGCCCGGCATGGACGAGGTCGCGCGCGACAAGTGGATGACGATTTACGCGGCATTTGTGCAATATGCCTGGAACCCCGATACGCGCCGCTTCCGCAATTTCATGAACTTCGATCGCACCTGGTGCGAGGATATCGGTTCAGAAGATTCAAACGGCCGCGCGCTGTGGGCGTTGGGCGTCACCGCGCGCGAGACCGGGCTTGCCAAGCATCGCGACTGGGCGCGGCGTCTGTTCGACGAGACTGCCAGTCTTGCGCTCGATCTCGGTTCGCCGCGCGCGCAGGGTTTCGCCATGCTCGGCTCGGCGGCGATGCTCGAGGCGCATCCTGGGCATACGCTCGCGACGCATATCCTGACCCGCTTCTCGGCCGATCTCCTCGTCCTGCTCGAACGCGCGCGCCGGCCGGAATGGCGCTGGTTCGAGATCGTGCTGGCCTATGACAATGCGCGACTGCCCGAGGCGCTGATCCGCGCCGGCATCGTGCTCGGCCGCCAGGACCTGGTCGAGGTGGGGCTGGATACGCTCGACTGGATCGCTGCGCAGCAGACCGGACCTGATGGTCGCTTCCGCGCGATCGGTACCGAGAGCTTCGGCCGGCCCTATGCCGATCCGCTGCCGTTCGATCAGCAGCCGCTCGAGGCGCAGGCGACGATCGATGCCTGCCACGCGGCGTTCGACGCCACCGGTGACGCGCGCTGGATCGACGAGGCAATGCGCGCCTATCGCTGGTATCTCGGCCGCAACGATCTCGATCTGCCGCTCGCCACGGCGCAGGATGGCGGTTGTTTCGATGGCCTGACGCCGGTCGGTTTGAATCGAAATCAGGGGGCCGAATCGATTCTGGCACTGCAATTGGCCTCGGTGGCCATTTCGGGGCTTTCAATCCGCTCCGCAGGCGTGGCAGGGACATCGCGCGCCGTTGCCTAGCCTCGCTCGGAACGTCGCTGAAATGCGACAGACAAGCGAGGCAAGACCGTTGATCGAGTTTTTCCAGCATAGCCTGCGGCTTCATGCCGATCCGTCGCGGGTCGTGGTGCGGCCATTCCACCTTGCCTGGGCCGGCAACGGTGGCAACCGCACCGAACGCCTCGTCGCGGAGGTCATGGCGATGAGCGCGACCGACACCCGCACTCAGCTCGAAATCGTGCTGAAGGATTTCGAGGCGCGCCACTGGCAGACGCGCCGCGTGTTCATGACACGTTATGACGAGATCGAGGCACAGCTCGGCTTCGACGGCAGCGAGATAGGCGATGAGAAGCGCCAGCTGATCGGCGCCTATTTCTGCCACGAATATAGCTATGCCGCTGCCGCGCTGATGAACCCCAGCGCCGTCCCGCATTTCGACCAGTCGGGCATGCCGCCGGGGTCGATGCGCATTCTCATGTCGTTGCGCGCGGTCGGCGAGGGACATATTTCCTCGGTCGCCTTTCGCGAGGGCATCATCACCGAGAATAACGAACTCAAGCTTGCACCCGAACCGCCCTTCGCGACCGCGACCGATGCCATCGACCTCGACGAGGAGAAAATCCCCGAGGGTGAGATCACCGTCTATCGTCACCGCGATTCGACGCTGTCGGGCACCGTCATCTTTCCGATCACCAAGGCACAGTCCAAGGGACTGGAGGATCTTCGCCTCGTCCAGTTCACCCATGACGATGGCAGGGTCGAGTGGCTCGGCACCTATACCGCCTATAACGGTTCGATGATCCAGTCGGAGCTGATGCGCACGTGCGACTTCCGCGCGTTCGATCTCGTACCGATGACGGGGCCGGCGGCACGCAACAAGGGCATGGCGCTGTTCCCGCGCAAGGTGAACGGCAAGTACATGATGATCGGGCGGCAGGACGGCGAAAATCTGTTCCTGCTGCAATCCGACACGCTGTTGCATTGGGAAGAGGGCGAAAAGCTGCTGACCCCGAAATTTCCGTGGGAGCTGGTGCAGATCGGCAATTGCGGCCCGCCGATCGAACTCGACGAGGGCTGGCTGTTGCTCACCCACGGCGTCGGGGCGATGCGCAAATATTCGATCGGCGCGGTGCTGCTCGACAAGGACGACCCGTCGAAGGTCATCGGCCGCACGCACGAGCCGATCCTCGCTGCCGCCGACCAGGACCGCGAGGGCTATGTCCCCAACGTGGTTTATTCCTGTGGCGCGCTACGCCACGGCACGAAGCTGTTCGTGCCCTATGGTGTCGCCGACAGCTCGGTCGCCTTCGCGTTCTTCGATATCGCCACCCTGCTCAGCGCGCTGACGTGATGCTTTTGCGCGCGTAGCGGTAGAGCGTCGCGACGAGGGCGAAGAACAGGATCGTGCCACCGATCAGCGCATAGGGCGTGAAGCTGTCGCCGACGAGCGCGAGCGGCGTATCCTTGTCGGCGGCATAGACGATGATCGCGAAGGCGACGCCCCACAGGCTTTCGCCGACGATCATGCCTGTCGCGGTCAGCACGCCGATCCGCTTGGCGAACTCCACGTCGCGTGTGCCGTCGGCCCAGCGATCGTAGAACCAGCCGATCACCGACCCGATCACCGTCGGCAGGATGACGCTCATCGGCAGATAGATACCGATCCCGACCGCGAGCGGGGGCAGGCGAAACTTCTTCATCGCGCTCAGTACTTCATCGATGATGACCAGTACGATCCCGACGCCGATGCCGAGTTCGATCATCGGCCAGTTGGCATTGCCGCTGATCACGCCCTTGGCGAGCGCCGAGATCAGGCCCGCCTGCGGTGCCGCGAGCGCATTCGGGCCGGCTCCCGGTGCGCCGACGAAACCGAAGGAATGGTTCAGCACGTTGAGTACGGGTGGAATGATCAACGACCCGAACACCACGCCGATCACCAGCGCGACCTGCTGTTTCCACGGCGTTGCGCCGACCAGTTGGCCGGTCTTGAGGTCCTGGAGGTTGTCGTTGGAGATCGTCGCCACGCCGAACACCACGCCGGTGACGATCAGCGCATAGGCGATCATGCTCTGCGTCGCGTCGGCACTGCCTTCGCGGCCGAACAGGCCGACGAGCATCAGCGACGCAGCGAGCACCGCGAGGATGCCGATGCCCGACACCGGCGAATTCGACGCGCCGATGAGGCCAGCCATGTAACCACATACCGCCGCGATCATCAGGCCGATGACAAGGATGAACATCAGCGCGCCGGCGATCAGCAGGAGCGCCGAGCCATGCAGCGGCCCGCCGGCGAGCACCTCCCACAACAGCCATGCGATCGGCGCGAGCACGGCGAGCGACACCGCCGCGACGATCGACACGGGCAGATCGCGCTCCTCGAGCGCGACGCTCTCACCCGCGCCGCGCGCGCGGCTCGATGCCATGGCGGAGCGGATGCCGCCGATCACCGGTCTGGCGATCTTGAGCAACGTCCAGACCGCGGCAACGCCGATCACGCCGGCACCGAAGAAGCGCACGTCCTGGCGGAAGATCGTATTCGCCCACGCCTCGGTGCTGCCGGGCAGGACATGATGTGCGGTGAGGTAGGGCAGCAGCACCCACCAGCCCATCACCATGCCGACCGCCATGGCGAGGCCGACCGAAAGGCCGACGAGATGGCCGACGCCGAGCAGCGCAAAGGACAGGCTGCCCGAAATACCCGTCGCGCCGGCACCGGCACGAAACCAAAGGGCGGCCTCGGTGGCAACCAGCTTCGTCTGGGTCAGGATCGCGAAACCGGCCGAGGTCAGGCTGCCCCAGATGATGACCCACAGCCCGCGGCTGTTCTCGGCGCTTCCGCTCGAATCCGAGCCGACCCGCAGCACTTCGGCGGCGGCGCGCCCCTCGGGGTAGGGCAGATCGGTGTCGACCACCAGCGCACGGCGCAGCGGGACCGAGAACATCACGCCGAGAATGCCGCCGGTCGCGGTGATCGCGGCGGTCTCGACATAAGGGAAATTCTGCCACCAGCCGATCATGATCAACCCCGGCAGCACGAAGATGATCGCCGCCAGCGTTCCCGCCGCGCTCGCCACCGTCTGTACGATGTTGTTCTCGAGAATCGTCGAGTCCTTGAAACCGCGCAGCAACGCCATCGAGATAACGGCAGCGGGGATCGACGTGGCGAAGGTCAGCCCGACCTTCAGGCCGAGATAGACATTGGCCGCGGTGAACAGCAGCGTGATCACGCCGCCGAGCAGGATGCCGCGCAGGGTCAGTTCGGTGGGGGAGGGGGTGGTGTGGTTCTGGCTCATGTCATGATCGTGGCACATCGCGGCACGACGCGACACAGGCTTTTCGCCTCTTTTCGAGCACGCCCCGTGCCGAAGCCGCGCAATCCGCACCGGTCGCCAGTGCCCCCCGGTCATTTCGAATCCCGCGGCCGGTCGCGATGACGGGTCGCGCCGACCATTCGCGCACGCCTTCGTTCCGCGTGCGTCAGGATGCCAGCGCGGCGCGCGCTTTCGCCGCAATGCGGCTCGCCACGCCGGGCATGTCCGCCAATGCTTGCAGCTCCGCGATACTGGCGCCGCCGCGATTGACGATCTCGGCCAGCCGCGCGAACGGAAAATCGGGGTTTGGCCGCTCGGCCAGCGTGATCGTATCGCCCGCCGCCATCGTTCCGCCGCGCAGCACCCGGTAGTACCAGCCCGACCGGCCGCTTCGCACCATTGCCTTGGCGAGCCGGGGCTCGCCGAGCGCGAGCGCCAGCTTGAAGCAGGGTTGGCGTGGCTGGCACAGCTGGAGCAGCGCGGAGCCGATGGCATGGACGTCCCCGACGCGGAGTTCGTCCTCATCGATTCCGGTCACGGTGAGATTTTCACCCATGCTCCCGGGCAGGAAGCGCTCGGCGAGCGCCGGAAAGTCGTGCACCCATCGCGGATAGTGGCCGGCGGCGTAGCCATAGACCGCCTTTTCCGGCCCGCCATGGACGGTGAGGTCGGCTTGTTCGTCACCGTCGAGCCCGAGCGCGCCAACCGTCACCGGCCCGGCAACCGCCTTTTTTACGAACCCGCTCGGTACGGCATCGGGGCCGAGCGGCGCGACCCGTCCGACCTGGATCGAGGCGAGCCGCGCGGTCACCGCCCCTTGAACAATCCGCCCAGCACGCCGCGGACCAACCCGCTGACGATGCTCGCCCCGCCACCGCGCGACGATCCGAACACCGATTTGGCGACTTCGTTCGCCACCTGGCGCCCGATCGCCGAACTCGCCGAGCGCGCGGCGGACGTCGCCATGCGATTCCACGGGCTGTTGGCTGCGGCGCGCGCTTCGGCGGCCTGTTGCTGCGCCTGCAGCCGGGCCTGGCGGTCGGCTTCGCGCTGATCGGCGATGCGTTGCCGCTCGGCATCCTTGGCGGCGCGCGCATCCTCTTTCGCCTGGGCGGCGGCGGCCTTGTCGGCCTCGGTCTTCGCGCTCGCCTCGGCGGCGGCCGCGGCGGCTTCCTTCGTCTTCGCGCCGATCAGTTCGGCGGCGGATTCGCGGTTGAGCAGCGTATCATATTTGGCGCCGATCGGATCGGTCTGGATCATGATCGCGCGTTCCTGCGGCGTGACCGGGCCGACCCGCGAACTGGGCGGCTTGATCAGCGTGCGCACCACCGGCGCTGGGGCGCCATCGGGCTGCAGCAGCGATACCAGCGCCTCGCCGACCTTCAATTCGGTGATCGCGGTCGACACGTCGACACCGGGGTTGGCGCGGAAGGTGTCGGCGGCGGCCTGCACCGCCTTCTGGTCGCGCGGTGTGAAGGCGTTGAGCTTGTGCTGTACGCGGTTGCCAAGCTGTCCGGCGACGCTGTCGGGGATGTCGATCGGGTTCTGGGTGATGAAATAGACCCCGACCCCTTTCGATCGGATCAGCCGCACGACCTGTTCGATCTTGTCGAGCAGCGCCTTGGGCGCGTCGTCGAACAGCAGATGCGCCTCGTCGAAGAAGAAGCACAGCCTGGGTTTATCGGGATCGCCGATCTCGGGAAGATGCTCGAACAGCTGGCTGAGCAGCCACAACAGGAAGGTCGAATAGAGTTTGGGGCTTGCCATCAACTTGTCGGCGGCGAGAATGTTGACGATGCCGCGGCCCTTGTCGTCGACGCCGATGAAGTCGTCCATTGCCAGCGCCGGCTCGCCGAAGAAATGCTCGCCGCCCTGGCTGCGCAGTTGCAGCAGCGAACGTTGAATCGTCCCGACCGATTGCTTGGTGATGTTGCCATAGGTCACGGTCAGCTCGTCGGCGCGGTTCGCGCAATCGACCAGGATCGCCTGGAGATCGTCGAGGTCGAGCAGCAGCAGCCCTTCCTTGTCGGCAACGGTGAAGGCGATCGTCAGCACGCCTTCCTGCACCTCGTTGAGGTCCATCAGGCGCGACAGGAGCAGTGGCCCCATCTCGGAAATGGTGGTGCGGATCGGGTGGCCCTGTTCGCCGAACAGGTCCCAGAACTGCACCGGATTGTCGCTGTACGACCAGCCGTCGAAGGCGATTTCCCGCGCGCGCGCGGCGAAGATGTCGTGCAGCTTGGAAGTGGGCGAGCCGGCCATGGCCAGCCCGGAAAGGTCGCCCTTAACGTCGGCGACGAAGCACGGCACTCCGTCCTGCGACAGGCCGTCGATAATGCCCTGGATCGTCACGGTCTTGCCGGTGCCGGTTGCCCCGGCGATCAGCCCGTGGCGGTTGGCGCGCTTCAATTCGAGCTGGAGCCGCGGGGTGCCGCCCGGACCGCTGCCGATGAAGATACCCGTCTCGTCCGCCATGCGCCCACTCCGAAAAAAAGCTCGTCTCCCGCCGGAGCCCTGGCGGGAGACGAGCCTTAGAATGAGCGCTGGATCAAGACCAGCCTACTTGCGGAGCTTGACGCCCACGAAGACGGCCGGGTTCCTGCCACGCACCACCAGCAACGCGACCTGATCGCGCCCGGCCTGCTTGGCCTGCGCGATCACCGCGCCGAGTTGCGCGGGGCTGTTCGTCGCCACGCCGTTCGCCGAGACGATGACATCGCCGCGCTTCAGCTTCTGGCCGGCGTCGGTCGACGCATCGACCGAGGCGATGACGACGCCGTGCACCGTCGAATCGACACCGATCGAACGGGCGATCTGCGGCGTCAGTGTCTGGACCGACATGCCCAGCGCGCTGGTCGACGCCTCGCCGGGTGTCTTCGAATCGCCGTCGCCATTGCCCAGCGCTTCGTCATCGCTGCCACCGCTGGCGAGCGCCGCGAGCTGATCCTCGGACGGACGCGTGCCGACCGTCGCGGTCAGCGTCATGTTCTTGCCCTGGCGGATCACCTCGATCGGCACGCGGGTACCTGGCGTCACATTGGCGACGAGATAGCTCAGCGACTGGTCGGGCGTAACCTCCTTGCCGCCGACGCGGACCACCACGTCACCGACCTGCAGACCGGCCTTGGCGGCGGCTTCGCCCGGCTCGATCGTGCGCAGGATTTCGCCGTGGTTCTTCGGCAGGTTGAGCGCTGACGCGATATCGTCGTCGATCGGCTGCGGGCCGACGCCGAGATAGCCACGCGCGATCTTGGTGCCGCTCATCAGCTTGGCGACCACCGGCTTGGCATCTTCCGCCGGAATGGCGAAGCCGATGCCGATATTGCCGCCCGACTGGCCGGCAAAGATCTGCGAGTTGATGCCGATGACGTTGCCGTTCATGTCGAACATCGGGCCGCCCGAATTGCCCTGGTTGATCGCCGCATCGGTCTGGATGAAGCGATCATAGGCGCCGCCGCCGGTTACGCGGTGCAGCGCCGAGACGATCCCGGCGGTGACCGTCGAGCCGATGCCGAACGGATTGCCGATCGCGATCACCCAGTCGCCGACCCGCGCATGGTCCGAATCGCCGAAGCGCACGAACGGCAGGTTGGTCGCGTCGATCTTGAGCAGCGCGAGGTCGGAGGTTGGATCGCGCCCGATCAGCTTGGCCTTATATTCCTTGCGGTCGATCAGCGTGACGGTAATCGAGTCGACCGTCGCGCCCTTGGCGCCCGGCGCGACGACGTGATTGTTGGTCACGACATAACCGTCGGCCGAGATCAGGAAGCCCGAGCCAAGCGATTGCGCCTCGCGCGTCGCCGGCTGACTGTTGCCGTCGCCCTGCTGGCCGTTCATCTGGTTGAACAGCTCGCCGAAGGGGGTGCCGGCGAAGGGATTGGCTGCCTGCGGGACCGGAACGTGCTGGTTGGTCGAGATATTGACCACCGCCGGCTGGAGCTTTGCGACCATGTCGGCAAAGCTCATCGGCGCGCCGGGGCGTGGTGCCGAGGCGACGATCGCGCCGGGTTCGTTCTGGGCGGTCTGGCCCGGAGGGGTGAGCGTTACAGCGGCGGCCGCGCCGCTGAGCAAAAGGGCACCGGTAATGGCATAGGCGTAACGCACGTGAATTTCTTCCTCTCGTCTGCCGCAGGGTTACCGTGGCCTTATCGGGCGGTGATGCTGAACGGCGATTGAATATGAACGGTTCGACAGCATGTCTGGTTGCTACTTACGGCCGACAAATTGCTTCAGGTAGCTGTTGTCGGGCGAGAGGATGATCGAACTCGCGCCCGGTGACTGCGGGCTGGTGAAGGTTGTGCGGTAGGACTGCATCGCCCGATAGAAGTCGTAGAATTCGGGATCCTTGTTGAAGCTCGCCGCATAGATGCTCGCCGCCTGCGCCTCGGCGTCGGCGCGGATAATCTGCGCGTCGCGCGTGCCTTGCGCGCGAATCGTCGTTGCCTGCTGCTTGCGTGCCGAGCGCATCCGGTCGAGCGCGCTGTCCAGCGGGCTTCCGGTAGGCAGGTCGGCATGCTTGATCCGCACATCGACGATCTGGACGCCATATTGCGAGGCGAGGCGTTGCAGGCGGGCCTGGATATTCTCCATCACCCTTTCACGCTCGGGTGTCAGCAAGGTCGCCGACGGCTGGTTGCCGAGTTCGTTGCGGATCGAGTTGCCGAGCAGCGGACGCAGCGCCTCGGTCACACCGCTCTCGCTGCGTGCCGTCACCACCATCTTGAGCGGATCGACCACGCGAAACCGCGCATAGGCATCGACCTCGAGCGGGAGTTGATCGGATGAGAGCACCTGCTGGTTGTCGTAATCGACGTCGAGGATGCGCTTGTCGACCCACACGATCTTGTCGATGAACGGGATGCGGGCGATCAGCCCGGCCCCGGTGTTTCCGAACCGCTCGCCCTTGCGATAGGCGTTGATCGTGCGCACCGGCTGTTCGAAGCGCAGGATCACCGCCTGGCTGGTCTCGGGAACGATCGTCAGCGTGCTGCCGATCAGGATCAGCAGGACCAGCCCGATGATCGCCAGCGTGATCGGGTTGCGGAGCAGGGGGCGGTTCACTTGGCGGCTCCCGACTGGGGGGCGGGTTCTTCGGCGCGTCTGGCGGCACCGAGCGGCAGATAGGGCAGCACGCCCGGCGCCTCGACGATCGTCTTGTCGCTCTTGCCGAGCACGTCTTCCATCGTCTCGTAATACATGCGCCGACGTGTCACCTCGGGGGCAAGCTTGTATTGGACATAAACGCGGTCGAACTGGCCGGCCTCGCCCTGCGCCTTGGCGATCAGCTGCTGGGCATAGCCTTGCGCGGCGTTGCGTGCCGACACGGCGTCGGTCGTCGCGGCGGTCACGTCCTTGAACGCGTCGCTGACCGCGGCGGGCGCCACCGCGCGATTGACCGCCACGCCGTCGACCCGGATGCCGGAATGATATTCGTCGAGGATGTGTTGCATGCGCTCCAGCACCTGCACCTCGATCCGGCTGCGTCCTTTGCCGATCGCTTCGTCGAGCGTCATGTTGGCGACCGCTTCGCGCATCGCGCTCTCGGCGGTCGCCCGCACGGTCGATCGCGGTTCGGCGATCTGGAAGACATAGTCCTCGGGGTTGGTGATGCTCCAGCGCACCGAATAGGACAGGTTGATGATGTTGCGGTCGCCGGTCAGCGTCAGGTTTTCGGCATCGCCGCTTTCCGGGAAATTCTCGGTGCGGATCTGCTGGACATCGACGCGCGTCACGTCGGCGATCGGTGCCGGCAGGGTGACGCCGATGCCGGGCTCCAGCGTCCCGGCATAGCGGCCGAACCATGTCACGACACCGCGTTGCTGCGGCCCGATCGGATGGATGCAGGTGAGCAGCAGCCAGGCGAGGATGATCAGCCCGACGCCGATGCCCCACAGCGCGCGCGGCCCCGGTGCGCCCGGAATCCCGGGACGTCCGCCGCCCGAGCCGCCACCGCCGCCACCACGCGCGCGGCGCAGCAGCTCGTCGAGCGCGCTTGGCCCCGGCGTGCCGCGCTTGCCGCCCGGCGGCACCGCCCACGGGTTGCGCGGACCGCCATTGTCGTCACTGCCGGTCGGGCCATTGCCTGGCCCCCACGGGTTCTTGGGGCCATCGACGGTCATGATACCGGCGCGCGATCGCCAGCGGGAGAGTATTGTCATCCGCCCTTTATAGGTGCGCATGCCGGGAAAAACAGTGGCAACCGGCGGATGGCAGCCTATCTGGCCGGGATGACCGATCCAGACCCGCTCGACAGCGCCCTGTCCGCCGCCCTCGCCGCCGTTGCCGGCGCGCGCGCCATCCCCCGCCGCGATGGTAGCCGGGCCAGCATCATCCTCGACGTGACCGGGCTCGATCAGCCGGCGCGCGATGCGCTGGAGGGCGCGGTGCGGGCCGCTGCCGAGGCTGTCGTCGGGATCGACACGGTGCGTATCGCGCAGACCAGCACGCGCACCCAGCGCATCTCGATCGCGGTGGCGAGCGGCAAGGGCGGGGTGGGCAAGTCGACCGTCTCGGCCAATCTTGCCATCGCGCTCAAGAATCTCGGACGCCGTGTCGGCATGGTCGATGCGGATATTTATGGGCCGTCGCAGCCGACCTTGCTCGGCGTCGTCGGTTCGCGGCCGATCGCCCGCGACAAGCTGCTGATCCCGGTCGAAACGCCCTATGGCGTCCCGCTGCTGTCGATGGGCCAGCTGGTCGAGCCCGGCCAGGCGATTGCGTGGCGCGGGCCGATGGCGGCAGGCGCGCTCGGCCAGTTGGTCGATGCCGACTGGGGCTTGGCCGACACGCTGGTAATCGATCTGCCGCCAGGGACCGGCGACGTCCAGCTGACCATGATCCAGAAGCACAAGCCGGCCGGTGCGGTGATCGTTTCGACTCCGCAGGATCTGGCGTTGATCGACGCGCGCCGGGCGATCGACCTGTTCGTCAAGGCCGGCGTGCCGGTTATCGGGCTGGTCGAGAACATGGCGGGATATGTATGCCCGCATTGCGGGGAAGTGTCGGATCCGTTCGGTCGCGGCGGCGCCGAGGCAGCGGCGGCGACCTTGGGAATCGATTTCCTCGGCCGCATCCCGCTCGACATCGCGATTCGCGAAGCCTCCGACGCGGGATCGCCGCCGACCGCCGGGAACGGTCCCGAGGCACTGGCGTTCAACGCCGTGGCGCAACGCGTGCTGCACTGGATCGACAACAGCTGAATCTTTTGGGGAGCAGGACAATGCCATTGACCGAGGATGTCGAGATCAAGGGGCTGCTCGAGGCGACGCGGACGATCGCGCTGGTCGGCGCGTCCGATCGCCCCGATCGTCCATCCTATCGCGTAATGTCGACGCTCCAGGCGCATGGCTATCGCGTCATTCCGGTCAACCCGCAGATCACCGGCGAGCACATTCATGGCGAGTTCGTGTTCCGCGACCTCGCCCAGCTCGGCGATGCGATCGACATGGTCGACATCTTCCGCAATTCGGCCGCCGCCGGCGAAGCGGTCGATCAGGCAATTGCGATCGGCGCCAAGGCGGTCTGGATGCAAATCGGCGTGATCAACCATGAAGCTGCTGCTCGCGCCGAGGCGGCGGGGCTCAAGGTGGTGATGGATCGCTGCCCGGCGATCGAAATGCCGCGCCTCGGCGTCGCCCGAATCGCTGATCGGGATGCAACCAACTGACCGCTAGCCGGGTTGTTTTCCCGACACATCAAACGGGGATAACGAATGTTTGCACTCAGCCTGCTGCTCGTCGCCGCGACCGCCCCCGTCGTCCATCACCCCGTTACGCATACCGTCATCACGCACCGGGTGCGTCACCGCGTCGCGCGCCGTGCGATACGACACCGGCGGCAGATCGACACGCGCCTGCATCTTGCCGGCTGTGGTTATACCGCGACCGGTCTCTGCGCTACGTCGCGCTCGCCTTATCGCTTGCCGATCGATGCGCCGCTGCCGCCGACCGCCAAGGCGGATGCGATGGCGCAAACCGGGCGGCGTTGCGCGCTGATCGGCCAGACGATCTGCCCCAGCCACACCCGCACCATCGTTCACGTCGAACGATAAACAGTTGCTCGCCGTGCGCCGGCATGATTGCTATGAAGCGTCATGCCCGGCTGGCTTTTCATGATGTTGGCGGACCCGAGTGCCGCGTGGATCGCGCAGGAGCGCGCAGTTACACGTGCCTCGCCGCAGTGCACCGCGCCGAGCGATTCGCGCGAGGTGACCGTTTGCGGCCGGCGCCATGCCGATCGCTACCGCGTCCCGCTGATCGAGATCGACATGGACAATCCCGCCAACGAAGGCGTTGCTGCCGAGCGCGAACGCCTGCTCGCGCGCACTAGCAACTGTCGCGAGCATCGACTGTTTCTGGTCGGGTGCGGCATGGCCGGCGTGTCGGTCAGCACGCGGCGTGGCGTCGTATTGGGCGGGGAAAGGCCATTGGCACCATGATCATGCTCTTTTTCCTCGCGCAGGTTGCCACGGCGTCTTCGGGGGTGTCTGACCCCCGCCAAGCGGCACCCCCGCCAAAGATCTCGATCCTCGTTGATCCGTCGCCGGCGTGCGCGCCGCCGCCCGAAGGATCGAAAGATGTCGTCGTCTGCGCGCCGACCAACCAGCAGCAACGGCTACCGTTACGCGATGATCGCGGCCCGTCGGAGGGGCCTGTACCGGTCAATCCCGCACTCAGCGGCAACGGCGCACTCGCCGCCGAGGGCACGCCGTGCGCGGCGCGCCAGGGTGGGTGCCCTTCCTATTTCGGTCCGCCGATCGTGCCGATCGTCGCTGCGCTGGTCGGGGCGGTAAAGAGCGGCCTCGCCAAGCATCCCGACAAGACGGGTCGCGTCGCGATCCCGCTCGACGATGCGCCGCCCCCGCCATCCAAAATCGAACCCTGAGGCGACTTTAGCCGAGGATGTGCATCCACACCGGCGCGCCCGCTAGGCTCTGCGATCCGCGCAGCTTCTCCAGCGCCTGGGCGACCGAACGCTCCGGGCCTTCATGCGTCACGATAGCCACAAGTACGGTGCCGTCGCCCATGGTGCCGCGCTGGATCAGGCTCTCGATCGACACGCCGGCGTCGCGCATTGCCGCCGCGATCTCGGCCAGCACGCCGACCTTGTCGGCAACGGTGAAGCGGACATAGGCGCGTCCGCGTCGCGCGCCGCTGTCGGCGGGGGAGGGCGCGGTCAGCGCGTCTGCCGGCATCGCGAACGCCGGGCCGAACTCGCCGCGCGCAATGTCGATCAGGTCGGCGACCACCGCGCTCGCGGTCGGTCCGTCGCCCGCGCCGGCGCCCTGGAACAGCAATCGCCCGACGAAATTGCCCTCCGCCACCACCGCATTGGTCGCGCCGGTGACGTGCGCCAGCGGATGGCTCAGCGGCACGAGATGAGGGTGGACGCGCTGGAACAGCCCGCCCGGGCCATCCTCTGCGAGGCCGAGCAGGCGAATGCGATAGCCCAGCGCCGCTGCCTCGGCGATATCAGCGGCGAGAACATGGCGGATGCCGCTGGTCGCGACATCGCCGAACGCGGGCCGCGTACCGAAAGCCATGCTGGCGAGGATCGATAGCTTGTGCGCCGCATCAACCCCGTCGATGTCGAAGCCCGGATCGGCCTCGGCAAAGCCCTTGGCCTGCGCCTCGGCCAACACCTCGGCGAAGTCGCGGCCCTCGGACTCCATGGTCGACAGGATGAAATTGCATGTTCCGTTGAGGATGCCGTAGACCCGCGACAGCGCATTGGCCGCGGCGCCTTCGCGCAAGCCCTTGATCACCGGCACGCCGCCGGCCACCGCCGCCTCGAACTTGAGCGCGACCTGTGCGGCTTCGGCGACGCGCGCCAGCTCGAGCCCGTGATGCGCGATCATCGCCTTGTTGGCGGTGACGAAGCTCTTGCCCGCGGCGAGCGTCGCGCGGGCGAGCGTGAGCGCGGGGCCGTCCGATCCGCCGACCAGTTCGACCACCACATCGACCTTGTCGTGATGCGCCAGCGCGGTGGTGTCGTCGACCCAGTCGAACTCGCCGATGTCGACGCCGCGATCCTTGTTGCGGTCGCGCGCCGACACCGCGACGATCTCGATCCGCCGCCCGGCGCGCCGCGCGATCAGGTCGCCATTGGCGGCGAGCAGCCGAATGACGCCGCCCCCGACGGTACCGAGGCCAGCGAGTGCGATGCGTAAGGGAGGTGTCGTCATGCGACGCGCCTAGCCGGAAGCGCAGGGACGGTTCAACAAATTCCTCCCCGTGCCGGGGAGGGGGACCAGCGAAGCTGGTGGGAGGGGGCGGGCCGCAAGCGGTGCGCTCGTGGCGGTCCCCCTCCACCACGCCGCTTCGCGTCGCGGTCCCCCTCCCGTGCCGGGGAGGAATAAGCGCCTCTACTTCTTCACCAGCCCGATCTCGACCAGCCGCTCATGCAGATAGTCATGCGCCGTGATCGGCACCGGATAGCGGTTGGGGTTGTCCGGGGTGATGCAGCCGGGCAGTGTCTCGATCAGGAAATCGGGTGCGGGGTGGAGGAAGAACGGCATCGAATAACGCGAGAAGCCGCGCCGCTCGGGCGCCGGGTTGATCACGCGGTGCGTCGTCGAGGGCAGCACATGGTTGGTCAGCCGCTGCAGCATGTCGCCGACATTGACCACCATCGCGCCTTCCGGCGGCTTGATCGACAGCCAGTGGCCGTCCTTGTCGAGCAGTTGCAGCCCGGCTTCCTCGGCGCCGAGCAGCAGCGTGATCAGGTTGATGTCCTCATGCGCGCCGGCGCGGACGCCCTCGGCATCGGCCGGGATCGGCGGATAGTGCAGCAGCCGCAGCACCGAATTGCCGTCCTTGACCGCATGGTCGAACCAGTCGGGCGCCAGGCCGAGATGCCGCGCGATCGCCGACAGCAACCGGTCGCCGGCCGTGTCGAACGCGGCGAACAGTGCGATGAAGGTCTCGCGGAAGCCTGCGGGGCGGTCGGGCCAGATGTTCGGCGCCATCTGGCTCTCGAAGCGATGCCCGGCGGCGAGCTGGCGCCCGATATGCCAGAATTCCTTGAGATCGACATGCGTCGCATCCTTGGCGATCTCGGTCTTGAACGGGGTGTAGCCGCGCGCGCCGCCGCCGCCTTCGACGAAATAGCGCCGCTTCTCGTCCTCGGGCAGGCGGAAGAATTCCTCGGTCAGCGCCCAGGCCCGCTCGATCAGGTCCTGCGGCACGCCATGGTCGGCGATGACCGCGAAGCCGAAGCGTTCGAACGACCCGCCGAGCGCCGCGGCAAAGGCGTCCGGATCGGCCGCCTCGTCGGCAAGCGAAAGCGGCGGGACCTGGGCGGCGATGGTGTCGAGCATAAAATCATTCCAGTCGCGGATTCACGAAACGACCGGATATAGGGGGTTCGGGCGGCAAGGGAAACCGCGCCGGCATTTTGTCGCCACGCGATGTCGGGCATCTCCCGCCCGAAAGCGTCGCCGCCGCCCAAGCGCCTGTTCGAAAAATGCGCGGAAGCGCGCATTTCGAAGGCGGTACCGGCCCGCTCCCTACCCGATCTCCCAATCAGGATATTCTATGGGAGGTCGGGTGGGGAGCGGGCCGGCACCGCGACGCGCCAACGACGCATGTCCAACCGGCTCTATCCGATCGTGATCACGCCCCTGGCATGGTCCGTACCGACCGGACGCAGATCGAGCGTGAAGGGTTTCTTCTCGTCGGTCGTGCCCGACAGGCCGGTCCCGTCGGCCTTGACGGTGAAGCCGGCGGCGCCGAGCTTTTCCTCGAACCAGGCGCGGACCGTATCGGGTTTGGCCGGGCTTTCGAACGTCACCTTGACCGTACCGTCGTCGTCGCTGCCCGGGCCGCGATCATGCGCTTCGATGTTCATCCCCGAAATCGTCGAGCCGGGATAGAGGTGGACGCCGTTCATGTCGAAATCCGACGCGTCGAGCTTGATCCTGGGCAGGTGGATCTTGCCCGAGAAGCCGGGCGCGTTGATCGCCATGTCGCCGGTGTTGCCGTCGATCCCGGCGACGACATTGCCGTCCGCGTCATGCGCATTGAGCGAAATCGTCGTGCCGGCCTCGTTGCCACCGCCGCCCGCGTCACAGGCGGCGAGCGGCAGCGCGCACAGGGCGGCAATGAGCAAGGTGCGCGTCATCGGTGGCAAACTCCAAGTGATATAGTGCAGCAATACACTATAGCGGTGTATATTGACACGTCAAGGCTCGACCCGCGCGGCGCTTTGCTGCATGCGCGAACGCATGATGCAGGTCCTGCCGCCCCATCCCGCCGATCAGCGGGCGCCGATCCCGCTTGGCGAATTCGTCGCGATGGTCGCGGCGCTGATGGCGCTCGGGGCGCTCGGCGTCGATGCGATGCTGCCCGCCTTGCCCGAAATCGGCGCGCGGCTCGGCGCGCCGAGCGAGAATGCGCAGCAATATGTCATCTCGGTCTATCTGATCGGATTGGGCTTCGGCCAGCTGCTGCACGGCCCGTTGGCCGATCATTTCGGCCGGCGCCCGGTGATGCTCGCGTCGCTCGCCGTCTATCTGCTGTGCAATGTCGCCGCCGCGCTGGCCGGCAGCTTTACCCTGTTGCTCGTCGCGCGCTTTGCCGGGGCGGTGGCGGTCGCCGCGACACGTGTCGTCACCGTTGCGATCGTGCGCGACTGCTATTCCGGCCGTCCGATGGCCAGGGTGATGAGCCTTGCCGCGATGGTGTTCATGATCGCGCCGGTGCTCGCGCCGACCATGGGGCAGGGCGTGTTGCTGTTCGGATCGTGGCGGCTGATCTTCGGTGTGATCGGCGGTCTCACCCTGCTCGTCATGCTCTGGTATGCGCGCCGCATGCCCGAGACGCTCGACCGCAAGGAAAAGCGTCCCTATTCGGTCGCGTCCACCCTGCTCGGCGCGCGCCAGACGGTCGCCGATCGCTGGTCGGCGGGTTACATGCTCGCCTCGACGGTGATGCAGGGCGCGCTGTTCGGCTACATTACCTCGATCCAGCAGGTCGTCGCCGAGGTGTTCCACAAGCCGCATCTGCTCAACGTGGTGTTCGCCTGCACCGCCGGCATGATGGCCGTCACCAACCTGTTCAATTCGCGCGTCGTGATGCGGCTGGGTTCGCGCGTGCTGTCGCAATCGGCGCTGGTGGTGATGATCGTCGTCGCGCTCGGCTCGCTCGGTCTCGCGCTCAGCGGGGGTGAGACGCTGCTGACCTTCATCGTGCTGCAGGGGATGGTGATGGGCTGCTTCGCGCTGGCCAATTCGAATTTCTCGTCGCTGGCGATGACCAATATGGGCGCGATCGCCGGCACCGCGTCGAGCATTCAGGGTTTCTGCGCGATCACGCTGGGCGCGCTGATCGGCGCCGCCATCGGCCAGGCCTATGCCGGCACGACGATCCCGCTCCACCTCGGCTTCCTCATCGCCGGGGTCGTCGCTTTCGCGATCGTCGCGGTGACCGAGCGCGGCCGGATGTTTCATCCCGCTTGATCTCGTCGCATCGCGGGCGCACGGAACTTCATCGACCGTCCGGCCGTTCGCGGCGGACCAGTAACAGGAGACGATCATGGGCGGACATCAGGTTCCCGGCGCTGGTCCGGGCGACGACGGTTACGACGAGGAAGGCTATGACGAGAGCCAGCGTGCCGAGATTCTCGAGGCGACGCGCAACGGCCCCGGCGACGGCACCATCCTGACCGATCTCATCCCCGATCTCGGCGACGAGCCCGAGGACGAACTGGAAATGGACAGCGCGGAACTTGGTGAGGAAGACGAAGACGCCGACGAAAGCGATGCCGCGCTTGCCGAAGACGAAGTGCAGGGCGATTTCGATGCCGGCACCGTCGGCGACGAGGACGATCTCGACGATGCCGATGCCACGGCGCTGCGCCCTTGATGCACGTTTGAGCGGAGCCTAATCTGGCGCGGCCACGGGAGCCGCGCCATGACGACCGATCCGCGCATTACCGCCTATATCGCCGGCCGCGCCGATTTTGCGCGGCCGATCCTCGAACATCTGCGCGCACGCCTCCACGCCGTCAGCCCCGATATCGAGGAGACGATCAAATGGGGCATGCCGTTCTTCCTGCATCGCGGCCGCCCGCTCGCCAACATGGCGGCGTTCAAGGCGCATGCCAGCTTCGGCTTCTGGGATCGCAACGGAAAGGAGTCGGGTCCGGCGGGCGAGGGTATGGGGCAGTTCGGCCGTCTCACCTCGCTTGCCGATTTGCCCGACGATGCCGCACTCGATGCCGCGATCCGCGAGGTGCTGGCGCTGCGCGAAGCGGGCGACCACCCCAGGCGCGCGGCCCGGCGCGCCCGACCCGAGGCCGAGGTGCCGCCCGAACTCGCCGCGGCTCTGGCCGCCGATGCCGTGGCGAATGATACCTTCGCCGCTTTCCCGCCGAGCTGCCGTCGCGAATATTGCGAATGGATCGCCGAGGCCAGGCGACCTCAGACCCGCGACAAGCGCGTCGCCGAGGCGATCGCCTGGTTGCGCGAAGGCAAGCGCCGCAACTGGAAATATGAGAATTGCTGAATAGCGCGTGCTGTGAACGGGTGGAGTCCGACCATTCGTGACCAGGCACGCGACCACGAGGCATCTGGAGCGGACTGCCTGATCGCCTTTTCTCGGCAGGTGCGCCCCACCCGCATCCGCCTGCGCATGGAACCCGGTTCGTCCCCGG
This sequence comes from Sphingomonas sp., assembly GCA_041659925.1. Taxonomy (GTDB): domain Bacteria; phylum Pseudomonadota; class Alphaproteobacteria; order Sphingomonadales; family Sphingomonadaceae; genus Sphingomonas. The sequence continues at coordinate 1,063 of JBAZXI010000030.1, read as the reverse complement.
TTCGTCTTGCGTTTGCGGTAACTTGTCGCGGACGGATTGCGCGACGGCGATGAAATCCGTCTGGGCGCTTTGGTTTCGGCGCTTTGGAAGGTGGGTTCGTATCGTGTGGCGTAAAGGGGTGTTGGGGCTGGCATCGGCAGCGACCGTGATGGGAATGGCCGCGCCGGCGGCCGATGCGCGCGGCCGCGCCGCCGTGCCGGTGTCGGCGCTGGTGGTGGACGCCGGGACCGGTGGAACGGTTTATGCCAGCGCGGCCAGCAGGGTGCGTGCGCCGGCATCGCTGACCAAGATGATGACGATGTTTCTCGCCTTCGAGGCGATGGCGAACGGACGGTTGCACCCGACCACGAAGATCCCGATCTCCTGGGCGGCGGCGCGTCAGCCGGCCTCGCGGCTCGGCATCGCCGCCGGGAAATCGCTGTCGGCACGCGACGCGCTGGGCGTGATCGCGGTCGATTCGGCCAATGATGTCACGGTCGCCTTGGCCGAGGCGCTCGCCGGCACCGAGAAGCGCTTCGTGGCGCAGATGAATGCCAGGGCGCGGCAACTCGGCATGCGCGATACGCATTTCGCCAATGCCACCGGCTTGCGGAACCCCGGCAACCGTACCACGGCGCGCGACATGGCGCGGCTGTCGCTCGCGCTGATCCACCGATACCCCGGCCGCTACGCTTATTTCAGTACCCGCAAGGTGACGTGGAAGGAGCGCATCATGCGCAACCATAATCACCTGCTCGGCAAGGTCCCCGGGGTCGATGGCATCAAGACCGGCTACACGGTCGATGCCGGCTACAACCTCGCCGCGTCGGCCAAGCGCGACGGCAAGCGCATTTTGGTGATCCTGCTCGGCGCGCGCACCGCCGCGGCGCGCGATGCCCGCGTCGCCAACCTCATCGAGCTCGGTTTTGCGCAGCCGGTCACGAAGTCGGGCGCGGCGCGCGCGCGCGGTGCCGGCGCACGGCAGGTGGCGGGCTGATCCGTCCTCCGGTCGGCAAGGGACCCTGTTGGTCATGGCGCGAAATTTCCGGCGAGCGTGAAACCGGCCCGTGACCGACAGCGCTGG
>JBAZXI010000029.1:0-69436 GCA_041659925.1 Sphingomonas sp. | reverse complement strand
ATCGCTCCGTCACCGGCACCGCGCGCCTCTCCGGGCAATCCGCACTCGCCGCCATCCGTGACCTCGTCGATGGAAACTTCGCTGTCGCCTGATCACCCTGCCGCAGGACAACCCCGTGAGTAGTTACCAACCCGGTGCGCGCCCGCGAAGCGCGTGCCGAAGCCGGGGGAACGCGTGGTTCCCACCAAGGGTATATCTCTAAATAATAGAACCATTTAGGACCATTTTTGCGTTGACCGAACTGGTCGGCCTCCATAACTTCGACCTCCCAAGCAAACCGGGAGATGACTCGATGATCAGGTCCTTAATTCGCGTGTCCGCCATCGTTGGATTGGTTGCCGTGGGCGGCCTGGCTAACTCCGACGCGTCGGCCGACCCTTTCCCACCCCCAACCCAGTTTGAGGTCAATAACGGCGACGGCACCTGCTCCACCGTGTCGTGTAACCAATTTGGCTGCGCGGTGATCGACGTCCATCTCTGCCCGCGCGAAGTCGGCGGCGGCTGATCGGCGGCAGTCGATCCGGTGGATCGCCCATGAGGCGCCGGAGGTTCTCGTGGGGAACCTCCGGTCGCCCGCTTCATCGACCGGCCGCCTTTGACGATGCCGGGCAATTTGCCGGCGGCGCTGCCGTTGCACGCGGCTGACGCCGTTAGCTTGGAGCGGCAGTCAGTGGCGCGACCGCAATAATCAGGTTATCCAAGCGCGCACATGATTCAACTCGCGCCGCAGCGACATTAAACTGTCGCCCATGCTCGCTCCAACCCACCATCGCCACCGCGCACCGGCATCTCCGGCGCCCGCGCCAACATGCCCGCGCGAAAATTCCCTGCCGGTCTCCGCAAAAATATCCAAAATTCCCTGCCAAATTCCCTGCCGCAGCGATCTCGCGACCCAACGCGAAACTCCAACCGATCGCCCCGTAGCCACGCCGGCCACGCCCGCAACCCCCGCGCGCCACCCCAAATCGCGCGGCCCCGCCACCGGTGTTGACGCCCTGCCACCCCACCAAGTAAATGCCCGCTCCGGGCGGTCCGGTTTGGCCGCCCTTTTCCGTTCGAGGAGACTTTCAGTGGCAACCCCAGCACTCATGCCTGTCTATCCGCGTTGCGGTTTTCGGCCGGTGCGCGGCGAGGGCTGCTACCTGATCGGCGAGGACGGCCGGCGCCATCTCGATTTCGCCAGCGGCATCGCGGTCAACGCGCTCGGCCATGGTCATCCCAGGCTCGTCCAGGCGATCGCCGATCAGGCCGCGACGCTGATGCACGTCTCCAATCTCTATGGCTCGCCGCAGGGCGAGGCGCTGGCGCAGCGCATCGTCGACAACAGCTTTGCCGATACGGTGTTCTTCACCAATTCGGGCACCGAGGCGGTCGAGTGCGCGATCAAGACCGCGCGGCGCTTCCATTTTGCCAATGGCCAGCCCGAAAAGCACAAGCTGATCACCTTCAACAACGCCTTTCACGGGCGCACCATGGGCGCGATCTCGGCGACCAACCAGGCCAAGATGCGCGACGGCTTCGAGCCGCTGCTGCCGGGCTTCGCCTATGCGCCGTTCAACGATCTCGACGCCGCGCTGGCGCTGGTCGACGACACCACCGCCGGCTTCATGGTCGAGACGATCCAGGGCGAGGGCGGCGTCTCGGTCGGGAGCCACGAATTCATCACCGGCCTGCGCAAGACGTGCGACGAAAAGGGGCTGCTGCTCGTCCTCGACGAGGTGCAGTGCGGCTATGGGCGCACCGGCAAGATGTGGGCCTATGAGCATTATGGCATCACCCCCGACATCATGTCGGTCGCCAAGGGCATTGGCGGCGGCTTCCCGCTCGGCGCGTGCCTCGCCACCGAACATGCCGCCAAGGGCATGGTGATCGGCACGCACGGTTCGACCTATGGCGGCAACCCGCTGGCGATGGCGGCGGGCGGCGCGATCCTCGACGTGATGCTCGAACCCGGCTTCCTCGATCACGTTACCGCGATGGGCGATCGGCTGCGCGCGGCGCTCGAACAGATGATCCCCAACCATGATCACCTCTTCGCCGAGGTGCGCGGCAAGGGCCTGATGCTCGGCATCAAGCTCAAGCCCGGCAACGAGCCGCGCGAACTGGTGGCGCATCTGCGCGACCATCACGGCCTGCTCACCGTCGCGGCGGGCGAGGGCGTGGTGCGCATCCTGCCGCCGCTGGTGATCGGCGAGGAGCACATCGCCGAGGCGATCGAGCGGTTGAGCGAGGGCGCGCGGGCATTCGCGCCGGCCAGCGATGACTGATCGCGCGCTCCGCCACTTTATCGACCTGTCGGACGCGGGCGGCGATGCTATCGCCGCGATGCTGGCCGACGCCGTCCAGCGCAAGGCGGAACGCGCCTGCTGGCCGCGCGGCAAGGCCGATGCCGACGCGCCGCTCGCCGGCCATGCGCTGGCGATGGTGTTCGAAAAGAACTCGACCCGCACCCGCGTGTCGTTCGACATGGCGATCCGCCAGCTCGGCGGCACGTCGGTCGTGCTTGATGCCGGCACCACCCAGCTCGGCCGCGGCGAGACCGTCGCCGATACCGCGCGCGTGCTGTCGGGCTATGTCGATGCGATCATGATCCGCACCGACGACCATGCCAAGGTCGAGGAGATGGCGCACTACGCCACCGTGCCAGTGATCAACGGCCTGACCGACGCCTCGCATCCATGCCAGATCGTCGCCGACCTGCTGACCATCGTCGAGAGCGGCAAGTCGCTCCCCGGTCTCAAGGTCGCCTGGCTGGGTGACGGCAACAACGTCCTCGCCTCGATCATCGAGGCCGGCGGCCTGATGCATTTCGACGTCGTCGCGGCCTGTCCGCAGGGCTTCATGCCGTCGGAGCGCGACGTGGCGCGCGGGCGGGGCCGGGCGCGCGTCGTCGCCAGCCCGGCCGAGGCGGTCGCCGGCGCCGACATCATCGTCACCGACACCTGGATCTCGATGGGCCAGGAGCATGCCGACAGCAAGCTCCGGGCGCTGATGCCCTATCAGGTCACCGCCGCGCTGATGGCGACGGCGCGCCCCGACGCGAAGTTCCTCCACTGCCTGCCGGCGCACCGCGGCGAGGAAGTGACGAGCGAGGTGATCGACGGCCCGCAGTCGCTGATCTGGCCCGAGGCGGAGAACCGGCTGCACGCGCAGAAGTCGATCCTGCGCTGGTGCTTCGGGCAGATCGGCTGAGTTGCGGTCGCGTCGAGCGATCCTATCTCTACGCCCATGGAACAGACTGATCTCGATACCGCGCTGGGCTTCACCATTCCGGCGCGTGATGCGCGCGGGCGCATCGTGCGGCTCGGGCCGGTGCTCGACACGATCCTCGCCGCGCATGCCTATCCGCGCGCGATCGAGGCGCTGCTCGCCGAGGCGCTGACGCTCGCCGCGCTGATCGGCTCGACGCTCAAGGATGCCGGCGGCCAGCTGACGCTCCAGGCGCAGACCCAGAACGGCGTCGTTCGTCTGCTGGTGTGCGACTACAAGGGCGGCGAGCTGCGCGGCTATGTCGATTTCGACGCCGATCGCCTCGCCGAAGGGCCCGACGAGCCGACGCTGTTCGCGCTGTTCGGCACCGGTCATCTCGCCATCACCTTCGACCAGGCGACGACTCGCGAGCGCTATCAGGGCATCGTCCCGCTCGACGGCACCAGCCTCGCCGAGGCGGCGGAGAGCTATTTCGTGCAATCCGAGCAGATCCCCACGCTGGTCCGGCTCGGCATCACGCGCCGCGCCGATGGCAGCCATGTCGCCGGTGGCCTGTTCCTCCAGCACCTGCCCGAGGGCGAGGATGGCCGCGAGCGGCTCCACACCCGGCTCGATCATCCCGAATGGGAGCATGTCGCAGCACTCGGCGCGACGATGGGTGTCGACGAACTCGCGGCGCCGAATATCCCTTTGGAAACATTGATATGGCGCCTGTTCAACGAGGAGGACGAAGTCCGCGTCCAGGCGCCGACCCGGTTGTCGCGCGGGTGTCGCTGCTCGCCGGACTACATCGCCCAGGTGCTCGCCAAATTCCCCCCCGAGGAACGCGCCGCGATGGCCGACGAATCCGGCATGATCGTCGTCGACTGCGCCTTTTGCGCCGAGAAATTCCCCGTGCCGCTCGCGATCGCCGTCGATTCATGAGGCCGGTTGCATTGCGGCGCAACACACGTCACCTTGCCGGGCAGGGCGCGCAAGACAGACGACATCATTGGGGGATATGATGAGGCTTCGGCTCCTAGGCCGGACTGCGCTGTTCGGCGTGGTCCTCGGTACCGCTCTGAGCGCGGCGTCGCCCGCCGCGGCGCCGTCGCAACTTGCCGTCCTGGCGGAGGTCGAGCCCGGCCAGTGGCAACTGCGCGAATCCGGCAGCACCGCGCCGCCTCGCGGGCTGTGCCTCGCCGACCCGGCGATGCTGCTGCAGCTCGGCCATCCCGGCGCGCAATGCTCGCGCTTCGTCATCAGCGACACGCCCGGCAGCGCGACGGTGCACTATACCTGTCCGGGCGCCGGCCATGGTCGCACGACCCTGTCGGTCGAAACGCCGCGCGTCCTGCATGTCGTGACCCAGGGCATCGCCGGTGGCTTGCCGTTCGATCACGATTATGAAGCGCGGCGGATCGGCGCCTGCCCGCGTTAGCACCAAATTTACCAGACGGGCCTAAACGGGAGGCTGTGCTTTATCGGCACGCTTTCCTCCCTTGCTCGCCCGAACTCGGGCAGCTCCTTTCGGGTCGCCTTCGGGCGGCCCTTTTTTTGTCGCTGTTGCGGGATCGCGCCGCTGCTATTAGGTCAGGCTCATCATGACAGTGCAAAAGACCCTGGCGGTCGTCCTCGTTTCGGGCGGCCTGGATTCGATGGTGGCGGCAGCCCGAGCACGCGAGGACGGGCATCGCCTGCTCGCGTTGTCGGTCGACTATAACCAGCGCCACCGGCTCGAACTCGCCGCCGCGCGCCGTGTCGCGACCGCGCTGGGGGCCGAGCGCCACATCGTCCTGCCGCTGGATCTGTCGGCCTTTGGCGGCTCGGCGCTGACCGCCGACATCGCGGTGCCCAAGGAGGGTGTCGGGGCGGGGATCCCGGTCACCTATGTCCCGGCGCGCAACACGATCTTTCTCAGCCTCGCACTCGGCTGGGCCGAGGCGGCGGGCGCGCGCGATCTCTATATCGGCGTCAACGCGCTCGATTATTCGGGATATCCCGATTGCCGGCCCGAATTCATCGCGGCGTTCGAGGGGCTGGCCGAAGTCGCGACCAAGGCCGGCGTCGAGGGCGAGCCGTTTCGCATCCGCGCACCGCTGCAATACATGACCAAAGCCGACATCGTCCGCGAGGCGACCCGGCTCGGGCTCGACGCGGGGATGAGCTGGTCGTGCTACGATCCGGCGCCCGGCGGCGTGCATTGCGGGCGCTGCGACAGCTGCCGGCTGCGCGCCAAGGGCTTTGAGGAAGCGGGAATCGCCGATCCCACCGTCTACGCGGCCTGACCATGGCCTATTCGGTCAAGGAAATGTTCCTGACGTTGCAGGGCGAGGGCGTGAATGCGGGGCGCCGCGCGGTGTTCGTGCGCTTCGCCGGCTGCAATCTCTGGTCGGGACGCGAACCCGATCGCGCGACCGCGGTTTGCCGCTTTTGCGATACCGCGTTCGTCGGCACCGATGGCGCGGGTGGCGGCCGCTTCGCCGATGCGGCGTCGCTCGTTTCGGCGGTGGAAGGCCATTGGGGCGAGGGCAGGGCGGAGCGCTTCGTCGTGCTGACCGGTGGCGAGCCGATGCTCCAGGTCGACGATGCGCTGGTCGAGGCGCTGCACGATGCGGGCTTCCGCATCGCGGTCGAGAGCAATGGCACCATCGCCGCGCACCCCGGCATCGACTGGGTGTGCATCAGCCCCAAGGCGGGCAGCACTGTCGTCCAGCGTAGCGGCGACGAGCTGAAGCTGGTGTGGCCACAGGCCGGGACCGACCTTGCCGAAATCGAGGCGTGGAACTTCACCCACTTCCTGGTCCAACCGCTCGACGACCCGCACGCCGATGCCAATCGCGACGCGGCGGTACGGTTCGCGCTCGACCGTCCGAAGTGGCGGCTGACGCTCCAGAACCACAAATATCTCGGGCTACGCTAGGCGCCGCCGGGGAGGCTCGACCCCATCGTCGGACGGTACGGACCGCGTGAGGCGATCCCGACCCGCCTGGTCAGTAGCTGACCGTCTCGGTCATGGTGTATGCGCCGCATTTCCTGGTCGACCATTTGTTCTTCTTGTCCCAGCAGATCGGGTCGAGCCGGGGCAGCGGGGGATATCGGGTGATCCGGAAGCGCGCGAAGCGCTGCTCGCCAAACGGCCGCAACAGGCTGGTGCGCAGCTCGCGCATATGGTCCGCCGCGATCGTGTGGAATGTCCCGCGCGGCGCCATCGCCGCTTCCGCCGCGATCGCGGCGGCGGTCTGGCAGAAGCCATATTGCGATGCGACGGCGGTGAAACCGGTATAGGTCCGCGTGCCGAAGCGATCGAGCGCGTTCTGTCCGGCCTTCGTCTGCTTGGCGACGCGGATGAAATAGCGGCTGAGCGTGTCGAACGCCTTCTTCAACTCGTCGCGGTGATTGTAGAGCAGGACATTGTAATTCTGCACCGACATCAAGGTCGGCTCGAACTGGCATTGCAATGCCGCGACATTGAGGCCCGAGCGCATGTTCCAGACCAGTTCGGCGCGGATTTCGTCTTCGGTCGCGCCGGGCATGGCTTCGCCGATCCCGGGCTCGTCGCCGCGTACGACGGCGCCGCGAATGTCGGGGCTGGCAAGATAGAACTGGGCCGCGGCAGGCTGGGCCAGGGCAACACCTGCGACGGTGCCGAGCAGGGAAACGCAACGCAACACGTTCATCACAACCTCTTCCAAAACAGGGCCTCGTTACGGCGTTTCGAGCCTACACCCAAGCGCTTTCCGGGCGCGTTCGCGGTGCGTGCCGTGCGGTGCGCGATGAGCCGACAGCTGGCGCCCCGAATCGAAAGGGCCGCCCGGTTTCCCGGACGGCCCCGACATAAGACCCTTGCGGGTGATTACATCGCGTTCGTGGTCATCGTCTCGTTGCTGGACATCATGTTGCTGTCCGCAGCCATGCCGCTGTTGTCGGTCATGGTCATGTCTTCCGAGACGTTGGTGGTCGTCATGTTGGTGTCGGTGACGTTGGTGTCGGTCGTCGCTGCCGGCTTGCAAGCCGAAATCATCAGCGCCGCGCCGGCGATCATCGAACCGGCAACGACCTTGGAAATGAGTGCACGCATGGAAAGGCTCCCTAGATTAGTGGATTTGGCAAGGCCCCTGAGCCCTTAATACCCAAACCAAGGTGGACATTAGACCGATATCGCCCGGCTCTCAAGCCCAGTTTTATCGCGGTGAAGAAAGAGTTTCCAGGAATGCGGGAAATGCCGCCGACAGCGCGGCATCGAAATGCGCCATATCGGCATCCTTGCCGAGCGATTTCGCGCTGGTCACAGGGTATTCCGCGATGCCGCATGGCACGATGCCGCTGAAATGCGACAGGTCCGGCGACAGATTGACCGAAAAGCCATGGAGCGTGACCCAGCGTCGCACCCGCACCCCGATCGCACCGATCTTGGCCTCGACCGCACCGCCGGCCGGGAGCGGCACCATCGTCCAGATGCCGATCCGCCCCCTTGCGCGGAACGCCGCGATGCCGATGTCGGCGAGAGCGGCGATCACCCAGCCTTCCAGCGCATGGACGAAATGGCGCACGTCGCGCCCGCGTTTGCCGAGGTCCAGCACGACATAGCCGATTCGCTGCCCCGGCCCATGATAGGTGTAGCGTCCGCCGCGTCCGGTCTTCACGACCGGAAAGCGCGGATCGAGCAGTTCGACCGGGTCGGCGCTGGTCCCGCCGGTATAGACCGCCGGGTGTTCGAGCAGCCAGATCAGCTCGCGCGCGGTGCCCGCGGCGACCGCGGCGGCACGCGCTTCCATCGCCGCGACAGCCTCCTCGTAAGGAACCGGCGCGCTGGCGACTCTCCATTCGATGTCGATGTCGGGGCGGGTCACGGCGACGCCGACTGCGCCATTGTTCCCGTTGGTGCAAGCCCGGGCGTTCTTGTTGGCAAGCGTGAAACGCTTACGCTAACAGGCCGGGAAGGGCGCAGGGCAAAGGCACAAGCGGAATGGTCGATATAGGGGCGGTGTGGGATCGGACGGTCGAATTCATCAGCGACAATCTGTCGGCTGTCGTGCCGATCGCACTGGTTGGCATCTTCGTACCGCTGACCGTATCGGCGAGCCTCGCGCCGCTTGCGACAGGCGCGCCTCCGGGCGAGCGGTCGATCGTCTATAGCGCGATGATCCTGCTCTCGCTGTGGAGTCTGTGGGGCAAGCTGGGCATCGTCGCGCTGGCGCTGGATCCCCTTGGCGGCCGGCCCGGCGCCGTACAGATGGCGGGGCGGCGCCTCTTGCCGGCGGTTGGTGCCAGCTTGTTGCTGCTGCTCGGCGTCGTTGTCACGATCGCGCCGATCCCGATCATGCTTCAATTCGCCGGGTTCGACTTCGCGGCGGTGGCGAGCGGCCACGCGGCCGAGATCAGCGGCAATGTGAAGGGCTTTGCCGGATTATATGGCCTGTTGATCTGCGCGCTCTACTTCTGGGTCGGTGCGCGCCTCTGCGTGATCCTCCCGACCATCGTGATGGAGCAACGCGGGTTCGGGGTCTTTGCCCGCTCCTTTCGGCTGACCCGCGGGATCGCGCTGAAAATGATCGGGGTCCTGTTGCTCTATCTGACCGTATCGATCGTTTCGCAAAAAGCCGCGCAATTCGTGTTCGGCGCGCTGCTCGGCCTGCTGTTCGACGGGGAAGGGCCGGTTTCGCTGCCGGCCGTTCTGACCTCGATCCTCGTCGGTGTGGTCGCGACGGCGTTCACCGTGCTGGCCGCCGCCTTCACCGCCAGGCTCTATCGCGCACTGCGCGACGCGCGCGAGTCGATCGTCGAGGCGAGATGACCATCGATATACGGGGCGTGTTCCTCGATGCCTGGGCGATGTGGCGGCGGGATCGCAGCGTCCTGCTGGCGATAGCCGGCTTCTTTCTGTTCATGCCGCAGCTTGCCGGGCTGCTGTTCGTGCCCGATCGCCCGCCGCTCGTCGCACAGCAGGGCGCGACCGCGACGGCCGTCGACCCGCAGGCGCAGGCGCAGGCGATCGTGGACTTCTTCGCCCAGCACGCACCGTTGCTGATCGCGATCAATATCGCGACGATGTTCGGCGTGCTCGTCGTTCTGATGCTCTATCTCACCGACGGTCGGCGCGACGTTGGCGGCGTGCTGGTCGCGGCATTGCGCCGATTGCCGGCCTATTTCGTGCTCACGCTGATCGTCGAAGCGGCGGCGGTGCTTGGCGTGATGATCGTGTATTTGCTCATCCCCGCTTTGTATATCGTCGGTCGCCTGCTGCTTGCCGGGCCGATTTTCGCCGCATCCGGCGCCGGCCCGCTCGCCGCCGTGGCGAGCAGCTTTCGCATGACGCGGGGACGCGGGCTGGTGCTGGCCGGTCTCGCCACGCTGATCCTCCTTGTCGGGGTATTGCTGCCCTTGCCGGCGATCGCTCTGGGCGACGTCCTCGACCGCGCGCCGCTTGCCAATCCGGTCTCGGCATTGATCATCGATGCCATCGCCGCCGCGCTGATCACGGTCGCGATGCTCGGCGGCGTCCTGGTTCGGATCGCGCTTTACCGCCGGATCGGCGCGAGCAGCGGGATCTGAGGCGCGGCGTCGGGCGGCAACAGCCCGATGACGCGCGGGTCGACGAACGTCTCGATCGTACGACCGATCGCCACAAAGCCCGAGGCGCGATAGAATCCCAGTGCCGACGCGTGGTCGAGCGTGCAGGTATGGACCCACACCCGCGACACCGCCCTGGTCCAGGCGCGCATCAAGGCATGCGCCATCAGCCAGCGGCCATGGCCCTGTCCGGTCAGCTCGGGGATCAGGCCGACATAGGCCAGTTCGCAGGCACCGCTCGTGCGGAAATCCAGTTCGAGCAGCCCGACCTCGATGCCGCGCCGGTCGATCGCGGCAAATACCGTGACGGCGGGGTCGTGGATGATCTTCGTCAGCGTCGCATCGTCCATCACCAGACGCGAGAACCACAGCCATGGCGCCCCGACGCGGCGGAACAGCGCGCGGTACTTGGCCGGATCGGGCCGTTCCCACGCGACCAGTCGCAGCGGAGACTCGGGCAGCGGGCGGGGTGCCGGCCGCCTCGTCATCTCCAGCGTGGTCACGATCGTCGCGATCTCGTCCGCGGCGACGGGCGTCAGCGCCACGGGATCATGCCCATTCGGCGACGGGAGGGAGGCTCATCAGGATCGCGTCGACATTGCCGCCGGTCTTGAGCCCGAACAATGTCCCGCGATCATAGACCAGGTTGAATTCGGCATAGCGCCCGCGCCACCTGTTGCGGTGCGTGATGTCGGCCGGCGTGAACGGCTCGGCCATCCGCCGCCGCACCAATGTCGGGTAGATGGCGAGAAAGGCGCGGCCGACATCCTGGGTGAACGCGAAGTTGGCGGCGAAATCGCCTTCGAGATGATCGTAGAAGATGCCGCCGACGCCGCGATGGACCTGGCGGTGCGGGATATAGAAATAATCGTCGGCCCATGCCTTGTAGCGCTCGTAATAGTCCGCGCCGTGCGCGTCGCACGCGGCCTTCAGCCGGGCATGGAAATCGGCGGTGTCCTCGTCGCGGGGCAGCGGCGGGTTGAGATCGGCGCCGCCGCCGAACCAGCGCTTGGTGGTGACGAGGAAGCGCGTGTTCATGTGCACCGCCGGGACATGCGGATTGGCCATGTGCGCGACCAGGCTGATGCCGGTGGCGAAGAAGCCCGGATTGTCCGCCGCGCCGTGGATCGTCTTGGCGAAATCGCCATCGAAGGTCCCGCCGACGGTCGAGACGTTGACGCCGACCTTCTCGAAAACCTTGCCCGTCATCACCCCGCGCACGCCGCCGCCGCCGGGCGAGCCGTCCGGGTCGGTGCGGTCCCACGGCGTATAATCGAACGACGCGTCGGAGCCCGCCTCGCGCTCGATCGCCTCGAACTCGGCGCAGATCATGTCGCGCAACTGCTCGAACCACTGGCGCGCGGCGGCTTGCTGGTCGTCTAAATCCATCACGCGGGAAATCCTCCGGTCTGCCGCAACGCTTCGGCCAGTGCGATGCCCGCCGCGACCGCGACATTCAAGGAACGAAAGCCCTGCGCCAGCGGAATTCGCACGGCGAGATCGGCGCGGGCGTGGACGGCGGCGGGAACGCCGGCGCTTTCCGAACCGAGCAGGAGGACATCGTCGGCGGCGAAGGCCATGGCGTCGAGGCGCGTGCCGCCGCGTGTCGTCAGCAGCACGATCCGTCCGGTTGCCGATGCGACGAAGGCGTCCCAGTCGGCATGGCGCGCGACACGCGCCTGTGCCGCATAGTCCATCCCGGCGCGCGCAAGGGCGCGGTCCGAATAGGCGAAGCCCATTGGCTCGATGAGATCGACGCCGACGTCGAGGCACGCGGCGAGTCGCATGATCGTGCCGACATTGCCCGCGATATCGGGCTGATAAAGTGCGAGACGCATCGCGCGCCCATAGCGCGCGCGCCGGCAACGCTTCAATCGTTCGCCATGATGGCGACACGGTCATTGTCGCTAATCCACCGAAACCCCCAAAATGCTGTTGGCAAAGCCGCGTGCCCGCGTCTATCAGGCCGCAGCCGCCGTGGGGTCGGACGGCGTGGCGCGCCATGCCAGTGTCGCCGCACCGTCCTCGAAGAGCGAACTGCAAGGGCAAGTGAATGGCAATTGATACCGCTGTGCCGTCGGGTGACGGTCCGACTTCTTCCCCCGACCATGCCGATGGCGTCCGCCGTCGCGACTGGATCAATATCGCCGCGGTATCGTGGATCGGCGTTGGCGGGGGCGTCGTACTGCTGCCCCTGATCAACCAGATGAATCCCTCGGCCGACGTGCTCGCGCAGTCGAGCACCGATATCGACCTCGCCGCGATCGAGCCGGGCCAGGCGATCAAGACCCAGTTCCGCAAGCAGCCGCTGTTCGTGCGCAACCTGACGGCGAAGGAAATCGCCGAGGCCGACGCCGTCCCCTTGTCGGAGCTGCGCGACCCCCAGACGCTCGAGCAGCGCACCCAGCCGGGCCACAAGAACTGGCTGATCACGCTCGGCGTGTGCACCCATCTCGGCTGCGTGCCGCTGGGCGCGGGCGAGGGCGAGAATCGCGGCCCCTATGGTGGCTATTTCTGCCCGTGCCACGGTTCGATGTACGATACGGCGGCGCGCATCCGCAAAGGCCCGGCACCGAAGAACCTCTTCGTCCCGGAATATAAATTCACGTCGGCGACGACGGTTACGGTCGGTTGAGGACTGAGATATGAGCTTTCCCTGGGCCAAGAACTACACGCCGACCAACGGCTTCATGAAGTGGATGGATGAACGGCTTCCCGTGCCGCGCCTCATCTACAACTCGGTCGGTGCCGGTTACCCGGTGCCGCGCAACCTCAATTATTTCTGGAACTTCGGCGTCCTTGCCGGTGCCGCGCTCGGCATCCAGATCATCACCGGCATCGTGTTGGCGATGCACTATGCCGCCAATGGCGGGGTCGCGTTCGACTCGGTCGAGCACATCATGCGCGACGTCAATGGCGGCTGGTTCCTGCGCTATGCGCACGCCACCGGCGCCTCGATGTTCTTCATCGTGGTCTATATCCACATCTTCCGCGGGCTGTTTTACGGCTCGTACAAGGCGCCGCGCGAGATGGTGTGGCTGCTCGGCGTGGTGATTTTCCTGCTGATGATGGCGACCGCCTTCATGGGCTATGTCCTCCCCTGGGGGCAGATGAGCTTCTGGGGCGCGCAGGTGATCACCGGCTTCTTCTCGGCGATCCCCGGCGTGGGCGAAACGATCCGCGTCTGGCTGCTCGGCGGCTTCGCGCCGGACGATGCCGCGCTCAACCGCTTCTTCTCGCTGCACTATCTGCTGCCGTTCGTGATCGCCGCGGTGATCATCCTGCACATCTGGGCGCTGCACATTCCAGGGTCGAACAACCCGACCGGCGTCGAGGTCAAGGGTGAGCAGGATACGGTGCCGTTCCACCCCTATTACACGGCGAAGGACGGCTTCGGCCTCGGCGTGTTCCTGGTGATCTTCGCGATCATCCTGTTCTTCTACCCGAACGCGCTCGGCCACCCGGACAATTATATCCCGGCCAACCCGCTCTCGACCCCGGCCCACATCGTTCCCGAATGGTATTTCTGGCCGTTCTACGCGATCCTGCGTGCGTTCACGGCGAACTTCATCCTCGACGCCAAGCTGTGGGGCGTGCTGGCGATGTTCGGCTCGATCCTGCTGCTGTTCTTCCTGCCCTGGCTCGACTCATCGCCGGTGCGATCGGCTACCTACCGGCCAGCTTACCGAATCGCGTTCTGGATCCTGGTCCTCGACGTGCTGGTGCTGGGCTATTGCGGTGGTTCGCCGGCGACGCCGTTGTACGTGATCACCAGCCAGATCGCGGCGGCCTATTATTTCGCGCATTTCCTGATCATCGTGCCGCTCATCTCGCGCGCCGAACGGCCGCGGCCACTGCCCAACTCGATCACCGAGGCGGTGCTGGCGAAGCATGGTGGCACTTCGTCGGGCGAGACAGCTCTCGCCGGCGCGCACTGAGTTCGAAGGGGCACGATAGAAATGGTTCGCAATCTCGCAATGCTGATCGGCGCGGCTTTCGTCGCCGTGCTCGGCTGGGCACTGATCGGCTCGATCAGCGGCGTGATCACCGACCCGCCCGCGGCGACCGCGGCGGAGGAGTTCTTCCTTCACCCCAAGGAGGTTTCGTTCTCCTCCGACGGCGTGTTCGGTACGTACGACAAGCGCCAGCTGCAGCGCGGCCTGCAGGTCTACAAGGAAGTCTGCTCGAACTGCCATTCGCTCAGCCACGTCACCTTCCACGACCTCGGTGATCTCGGATACAGCGACGGCCAGGTGAAGAAGTTCGCCGCCGACTGGGGTGTCAAGCATCCGGAGCTCGATCCCAAGACGGGCACCTGGGGTGAACGCCCCAACCTGCCGTCGGACAAGTTCCCCACGGTCTATTATCCCGGCCAGGGCAATCCGCCGGACCTTTCGCTGATCACCAAGGCGCGTCACGACGGCCCGGCCTATGTCTATTCGCTGCTGACCGGCTATGCCGAGCAGCCCGCGGCCCTGCTCAAGAAGTTCCCGGACGCGAAGTCGCCGGACGGTACCTATTACAATCCGTACTTCGCCAATCTGAACATCGCGATGCCGCCGCCGCTGACCTCCGATGGGCAGATCACCTATCTCGACGGCACCAAGTCGACCGTGCAGCAGAATGCCAAGGATATCGCGGCGTTCCTGACCTGGGCGGCCGAACCCAAGCTCGAAGCGCGGCACACCGCCGGCTTCGCCAGCGTGATCTTCCTGCTCATCTTCTGCTTCCTCGCCTGGGGCGCCTACCAGAACGTCTGGCGCGACAAGGAGCACTGATACGCGTTGCGGGCCGGGTCCTGACGGAACCGGCCCGTCGCACCGCCGTTGATAGGGGGTAGCGAAACCGCGGCGCGTCCGCCCGGCTTCGCCCGGAACGGAGTGCGGTTCATGTCATCCATCAAGATCCTTGCCGCCGGCGCCTTGCTCGCCAGCGGCTTTGCTTTGTCCGCCTGTGTCGATGACGGCTATGGCGGTGGCGTCGCGGTCGGCTACAGCGACTGGGACCCCTATTATGGCGGGTTTCGCGCCGACCCCTATTGGGGTTGGTATGGCGATTATTATTATCCCGGTACCGGCTATTACGTCTACGATCGGGGCAACCATCGCCATCGCTGGGACGATCGTCAGCGGCGCTATTGGCAGGGACGTTCGCAGGCCTGGCACGGCCGACAGACTCGTCCCATGTGGCGCGACTATGGCGTCACGCGCGACGATCGCGGTCATCGCCGCCGTTGAGGCGCCGCGCGCGATGCTCCCGCCGATGCCGGAACATCGCGCGGTTCAGCTGGCGGGTCGGGTCCTTATCAGGCCGGTCGAGACGAACGTCATCACCGGCTGATCCTTCTGGTTGAACACCGTCATCCGGCTCTGGAAAATACCCATTTCCGGGCGGCTTTGCGATGTCCGCTTGTCGAGGACCTCGGTCTCGCAACGCAACGTGTCGCCCGGGTAAACGGGCTTCAGCCAGCGCAATTGATCGAGCCCGGGCGAACCGAGACCGGCCTGCTTGCTGGCCTTCATGTTTTCGACGACCATTGCCATGGTCATGGCACAGGTGTGCCAGCCGCTCGCCGACAGCCGGCCGAAATGCGTCTCCGCCGCCGCCTCGTCCGAGAGGTGAAAGGGCTGGGGGTCGTAGCGTTGCGCAAAGGCGATGACCTCTTCGCGCGTCACCTCATAATGACCGAAACTGGCTTTGCGGCCGACTTCGATATCCTCGAAATATTGCATCAACGCAGAACTCCCTTGAACGGTGCGTCATCGCCATCGAGCCCCGTGCCGGCCGGCAGGCCGAGCAGATCGCGGAGCAGCGGGGCGATATCGACATTCTCGAATTCGGGCAGCTTGCCGGCCGCCGCGATGTTCGGCCCGGCGGCAACGAACAGCGCGGTCATCTCCGGCGCCATATTCTCATAGCCGTGATTGCCCTTTTCGCCGTCCCTGTTCGGCGTCGTCCTGGCGATCAGCCAGCCGGTTTCGGCGAGGCAGAAATAGGGTGGGATGCGCGGGTTGGTGCCATAGTGAAAGCGCGCCGGGATCTCCGCCTTGCGCCAGCATTGCAGGTGGTCATGGGGCCGCAGCAGGGCCTTTTCGAGCGCCGCCTCATGGCCGGGCATGGGGTAGAGGCTGGCAAAGGGGCCGGTGTCGAACAGGCGATAGTCGTCCGGGCTGGCGATCTGGTCGATCGCGACGGTGCGTGCCCGGCTCGTGCTCGCCATGCCGTGATCGGCAACGACCACCAGATTGGCCGGCTGGCCGAGCTGCCGAAGGCCGGCGACAAGCTCACCGATCGACGCATCGACATCGCCGACGGCGGCCGTGGTTTCGGCCGCATCGGGTCCGAAAGTGTGGCCGGCGGTGTCGACCGTGTCGAAATACAGGGTGATCAGGCGGGGCCGCGTCGCGGCGGGGCGGCGCAGCCAGTCGAGCACGCCGTCGATGCGCTGATGGGCCGGGATCACCATGTCGAACGGCCACCATTCGCGCGGGCGAACGCCGCCGGTGATCGCGTTGGGCCATTCCTGCGCCATCGTCCCGCCCCAGGCGACATTGGAACCCGGCCAGAACATCGTGGCGCTGTGGATGCCGGCCTTTTCGGCCGTCGCCCAGATCGGCTCGGCGGCGTTCCACCAGAACGGATCCTTGCTGTCATCCATGGTGAATTTCTTGCCCGGACGGGCGGCGTCTTCCATGCTGTTGGAGACGATGCCGCTGCGATCGGGCCGCACGCCCGTCACCAGGGTCCAGTGATTGGGAAAGGTCTTGGACGGGAAGCTGGGGTGCATGTCGGCCGAGATCCCGCGCGCGGCGATCGCATTCAGGTTCGGCGTCACGCCGCGCGTCAGATAATCGGCGCGAAAGCCGTCGATCGAGACGAGGATGGTGACCGGCGCGCGCACCTCGGCCTGCGCGGCGACGGCGGCGCTTTTCGGCGCTGGCGTCGTGGCGCAGGCGGAGAGGCCGATGGCGAGCAGGGCGGCGAACAGCGGACGAATGCGAACCATCGGCGACTCCTTCAGGATAGCGCCTAATGCCCGAGCGAGCGCCCGGCGAACAGGCTGAAGCTCACCGGAAATGCGCCATGAACCGCATCGAGCGCCGCCGACCCGGCATGGACGCCCCGGACATGGCCGTGCTGCATCGCGGCGCGGCAACGGTATCGTTCAGACGTTGAAGCGGAACAGCATTACGTCGCCGTCATGGACGACATATTCCTTGCCCTCCTGGCGCAGCTTGCCGGCGTCGCGCGCGCCGCTCTCACCCTTGAACGCGATATAGTCGTCGAAGGCGATGGTCTCGGCGCGGATGAAGCCGCGTTCGAAATCGGTGTGGATCTCGCCCGCCGCCTGTGGCGCCTTGGCGCCGGCATGGACCGTCCAGGCGCGCGCCTCCTTCGGGCCGACGGTGAAGAAAGTCAGCAGGTGGAGCAGCTTGTAGCCGGCGGTGATGACGCGGGCGAGGCCGGTCTCCGCCAGCCCCAGCTCGGCGAGGAACTCGCCGCGCTCTTCCGGCGCCATCGTCGCGATCTCGGCCTCGATCGCGGCGGAGACGACGACCGCCTCGGCACCCTCGGCCCTGGCTTTTTCGAACACCCTGGCCGACATCGCGTTGCCGTGCGCCGCGTCGCCCTCGTCGACATTGCACACATACAGCACCGGCTTGGAAGTCAGCAGCTGCGCCTGTGCGAACACGCGCGCTTCCTCCTCGTCCTTCGGCACGGTCAGCCGCGCGGGCTTGCCCTCGCGCAACAACTCCAGCGCCTGGCCGAGCACGGCGGCGGCGACCTTCGCCTCCTTGTCGCCCTGCTGGCCTTTCTTGACATAGTTGGGGACGCGCTTTTCGAGGCTCTCCAGGTCGGACAGCATCAGCTCGGTCTCGACCGTCTCGGCGTCGGCGATCGGGTCGACCTTGCCCTCGACATGCGTCACGTCGCCGTCCTCGAAGCAGCGCAGCACATGGACGATCGCGTCGACCTCGCGGATATTGCCGAGGAACTGGTTGCCCAGGCCCTCACCCTTCGACGCGCCGCGCACCAGCCCGGCGATATCGACGAAGCCGAGCTGCGTCTCGATGATCTTGCCCGAGCCGGCAATCGCGGCGAGCTGCTGCAGGCGCGGATCGGGCACCGCGACGTTGCCGACGTTCGGCTCGATCGTGCAGAACGGATAATTGGCCGCCTGCGCCGCGGCGGTTTCGGTGAGCGCGTTGAAAAGCGTCGACTTGCCGACGTTCGGCAAGCCGACGATGCCGCAGCGGAAACCCATTGTCTCATGATCCTTGGAAAACTGGCCGCCCGCCTAGCGCCCACGCCTGTTCGCGGCAATGGTCATGATCGACCGGGCATGTCGGGAGCGGCGCGCGCAATGGGCGAGCGGCCGTACCCTCGCGACGGCGACGCGCTTTCCGACCATTGTCGCGACGCGCAGGTTCCGGAACGATTACAAGACAGTTACTGCCGGTAGTTGAAACTCACGCTGATCCGCTCACCCTTGGCGGCGCTGGGCATCACCTCATGACGCAGCCAGCTCTCCCATAGCAGCACCATGCCCGGGCGGGGCGCGACATGGACGAAGGGCTGGAGCGGCTCGGGCGCGTCGGCGCGGCGCTGCGGTGCCGCCATCATCATCGTCAGCCGCGGATCCTCGAAGCGAATCGAGCCCGATCCGGCCGGTACCTCGACATAGATCGTCCCGGACACCACGCTGTGCGGGTGGATATGCCCGGAATGCGCGCCGCCGGGCTTGAGGATGTTGACCCACAGGCTGTCGAGCTTGAGCTTGCCGTGCAGCTGGAAGGCGCATTCGCTCGCGAACGCCGCGACATGCTTGTCGAGCAGTTTGGCCAGGTCGCCGAAGCGCGGGTCGCGGCGCGGCAGATCGTCGAGCGAGGCGTAGGAGGTATAGCCGCGATAGCCATGCTCCTTCGACCAGACGCGCCCGGCGCGATCGTCGGCGGCGAGATCGCGGCAGGCATCGGCGAGTTCGTCGAGCAACGCGTCATGGCCGAGCTCGCCGTCATAGACCGGCGTCGCGAACAGCTGCCGTACGCTCATGCCGCCGATCCCAGCCGCAGCGCGATATCGTTCATGAAGCGCACATCGTCCCCCTTGGCGAGCCATGGTGCCTCGGCGGCGATCGCGCCGAGCAAATCGGCGAGGTCGTCCATCTCGGCCTTGGCGAAATTGCCCAGCACATGGCCGGTGACGCGGTCCTTGTGGCCGGGGTGGCCGATGCCGATCCGCACGCGGCGGAATTCCGGCCCGAGATGGGCGTCGGTCGAGCGGATGCCGTTGTGTCCCGCCGTCCCGCCGCCGCGCCGCACCTTGACCTTGAACGGCGCCAGATCGAGTTCGTCGTAGAACACCGTCACATCCTCCGGGGTCAGCTTGTAGAAGCGCATCGCCTCGCCGATCGCGCGGCCGCTCTCATTCATGAAGGTCGCCGGCTTGAGCAGCAGGATCTTTTCCCCACCGATCCGGCCGTCCATCGTCCAGCCCTGGAATTTCTTCTGCGGGGGCGCAAAGTCATGCACCGCGGCGATCGCATCGATCGCCATGAAGCCGACATTGTGCCGGTGCAGCGCATATTGCGCGCCGGGATTGCCGAGGCCGACCCATAATTGCATCGTCATCGGCTCTTCAGTTCGCCTCGACCCGGTCGGCATAATGGCCCGCGCGCCGCGTGGCGTCGTTGAGGCAATATTGCAGCTGGGTCGCGCGGTCGTCGCTGGTCGCGGCGGCCAGCGCCTTGTCGGCGCGCGCGGCGAAATCGCTCATCTGCGCATCGGTCAGGCGCGCGGTGATCGAGCCGAGATAGAAGCTCGCCGCCTCACGGACCGATTCCATCAGCCGGGCATGTTTCGCCTTCTGCTCATCGGGCAGCTTCTCCTGCGTATCCGCGACCTGTGACACCAGCGTCTCGCAATAGACGTCGCGATCCATGCCGGCGGGCAGTGGCGGCGGCTGGTCGGTGGCGAACACGGCGGCCGGGAGCGCCGCGCAGGCGAGAGTGGCGGAAAGCAGGACAGGGTTCATGATCGGATGCCTCGGGGAGGATGAGCAACCTATCGCCGCGTCATCATAACACAATGAACAAACGGGCGGAGAAGCCGTGAAGCTTCCCCGCCCGTCGATCTCGTCGCAATGCGCGAACGGTGGCGCGGCTCAGGCCTCGCCCTTGTCCTCGGCAGCCGCTTCGGTCGCTTCCGTTTCGGCGACATGCTCGTCATGCGCAGCCTCGGCCTCGGCGGCCTCTTCGGTCGCCTGCTCGAGCGCTTCGGACTTGAGCGCCGACGGGGCGATCAGCGTTGCGATGGTGAAGTCGCGATCCTCGATCGCCGACGTCGCGCCCTTGGGCAGCTTGACGCTGGAGATGTGGATCGAGTCGCCGACATCGGTGCCCTTGAGCGAGATGTGGATCTCGCCGGGGATGTTGGCCGCGTCGCAGATCAGCTCCAGCTCGTGGCGCACGACGTTGAGCACGCCGCCGCGCTTGATGCCCTTCGACAGCTCCTCGTCGACGAACACGACCGGCACCTGGACGTGCACGGTGGTGTGCTCGCTGATGCGCAGGAAGTCGGCATGGACCGGGCGGTCGGTGACGACGTCGAAGGTGACGTCCTTGGGCAGCGTGCGGACCGGCTTCCCGCCGTTCTCGATCATCACCACGGAATTCATGAAATGGCCGGTCATCAGGAGGCGCATCAGCGCCTTCTCTTCGACGTGGATGGCCACGGGGTCTTGCTTGTTGCCGTAGATCACGGCGGGTACGCGGCCTTCACGACGCAGTGAACGGGAGGCTCCCTTGCCAACCTGTTCGCGCGTCTCGGCGGCGAGCGTCAGTACTTCGCTCATCACAGTCTCCGAAACGATAAGGGTCAATCTTCCCGCCAGGCCTCCAGGGATGACCCTGACCGGAAGCGCGCGCCTATAGGGGAGGGCGCCCTTTTGTGCAAGCCGCCGGCTATTCGACGCGATCGACCCGCAATCCGCGCGCGCGCAACATCGCCGGCAGCGAATTCGCCCCGACGAGATGCCCGACGCCGACCGCCACGAGCACTCGCCCGGGACGGGCCATGCGTTGCGCGACCGCGCTCGCCCAGCGTTCGTTGCGCGCCGTCACCACCTGCGCCTCGATCTCCGGCGCGGCGCGGAAGGCGGGCGCGATCGTCGCGGCGATACGGCGCTCGTCGCCCGTCGCCCATGCCGCGAGCGTCGCATGATATTCGGCCGAGCCATGCGCCGCGTCGACGATCGCGCGGTCGAGCAGCACGCGCTGCGCCCGTTCCGGCAGGCGGTCGAAGGTCGCGAACTGCTCGGCGGCGGTTTCCAGCCCGCCGGTCGGGCGATGGCGCGCGGCAAAGGCGGCGGACAGCACCGCCTCGACGCCATGCTCGCGCGTGATGCCGTTGGCCGCATTGGGCGCGCCGGCGATGATCAGCGCGGCGGCCCAGCTCTTCTTGCCGTCGAGCGCGCCCGCATCGATCCCGCCGGCCCGCAACGCATCGCCCAGTGCGCCGCGTCGCGCTGGCGGGATGCGATCGACGAGCGGCGGCAACCCGTCCGCGCTCGCCATCGCTTCGAACGTTCGCGTCGTGCCCGCCGGATCGTCGGGCAATTCCATCACCAGCGCATCGGCATGGTCGATCGCGTCGCGGATCGCGGGCGTCTCCCAGTGCACATTGGCCGGCAGCACATGGATCGTGCCGAGCAGCCAGATCGTCGTGTCGGCGTCGCTGACCCGCCACAAGGCCGGCTTCGCCTCGATCGGCGCCGGGCCGTTGCAGCCCGCCGGCAGCAGCAGCGCCAGTCCGGCGACAACCAGCCAGGGCCGCCGCCGCATGGTCAATAGCGGATCCGCCTGGCCGTCAGATGGTGCTTGCGCAGCCACATCTGCACGCTCTGCTTGCCCGCGAGGTGCCCCGCGCCGACCGCGATGAAGACCGTTCCCGGTTGCTTCATCCGCTCGGCGATCCATGTCGCCCAGCGCGCGTTGCGCTCGGTCAGCAGCACCCGGGCGATCTCGGGCTGTTCGCTCATCCCTTCGTTGAGCGTGCGGCCGAGCGCTTCGGGGTCGCCCTTGGCCCAGCTCGACACCATCTTGTCGATCTCTGTCGCGGTCTTGGGCAGGTCCTCGACGGTCTTTTCGAGAAAATTGATCTGCACCGGCTCGGCCAGGCCGTTGAAATAGCCGAACTGCTGTTCGGCGGTTTCCAGCCCGATCACCGGCTTGTGTTCGACCGCCGCTGCCGCGCTCAGCACATGTTCGGGGCCCTGATTGGGGTCATAACCCAGCTTGAGCACCGGCAGCAGCGAGAGGTTGACCGCCGCGGTCCATGGCTTGGCGCGATCGAGCGCCGCCGGCGGGATGCCGAAATCGGTCAGCGCCTTGAGATAGGCGCCACGGTTCGGCTCCGGCAGCTTTTCGGTCAGCGTCGGGCCGCTGGTGGTGAACCCGGTTTTCATCACCAGCGCCTGCATCGCCGCCGGGTCGGGCATGACCAGTTCGAGCACCAGCGTATCGCTCTTGTCGAATGCATTCTTCACCGCCTCGTCGAACCAGCTCAGGCCGGGCTTCAGCACATGGATCGTGCCGAACAGATAGATCGTGGTGTCCTTGTCCTTGACCACCCACAGCGCAGGGTCGGCGTCGACCATCGGCACCGGCGCCGCGGCGGTGGCGACGGGAGCGGGGGCCGTCGCGGTCTGCGCCGACAGGGCGAGCGGGGTGGCCAACGCCGCCAGCGCAACGGCGAATTTCAACAGGATGCGCATTGTCGTCGTCCTTTGTTGGAAGCGATCGAAATCGATTCGGAGAATTGGTGGTGAAGAATGAGGGCGGCTTTTCGGTGAGGGGAAGTCGGGCGTCCCGCATGCGTCGTCAAACCCTGACAAAATCATATCCTGCGCGGCCAGTCGTTGAAAAAATATCTATCGGATCCGCGTCACGCGAATCCCCCGCTGGCGCAAGAGCGCGATCACCGATCCTTCGCCGATGAAATGGCCCGCGCCGGCGGCGAACAGCACCGTTCCCGGCCGGTCGAGTCGCGCGACAAGCGCCGCCGCCCAGGCGCGGTTGCGGTCGGCCATCAGCGGCCCGTCGAGCGCCGAGGTTCCGCTCGACGCCGCGAGATCGCCCGCCAGCGCCGAATCCGGTCCGATATCGCCCCGCGCCCATGCTTCCGCCGGCGCGCGCAGGCCGGCGAGCGTCGGCGGCGGGGCGTCGAGCGCGGCGTCGAGCATCCGCCGTTGATCGGCCTCGGGGATCGCGTCGAGCGAGGCCATCACCTGCGCGCCGTCCTCGATCGGTATCACCTTCCTGCGGGTCGCGCGGAAGCGCTGCTCCAGCCAGTCGTCGGCGCCCGGCCCGGGGACCGCGCCGACGCGATATTCGCGGACGAAGCCGACCGACATCGCGACGATCCAGGTCGGCAGCCCGTCGAGCAAATCGATCGCCGGCGTCGGCAAATCGTGCGTGAAGCGGGCCAGCGCCGCGCGGTGACTGCGCGAGACGCGTGCGGCGATCGGCGGTAGCGGGCGAGTCGAGACATTGCCGTCGAGCGCATCGGCGGCGGTCCGCGCGTCGACCGATTCGACCATCAGCGTGTCCGCCGCCGCGACGACCCGGTCGAACGCGGCGCTGCGCCAGCGAAAGCCGGGCGGCAGGACGTGGAGCATGCCGAACAGATAGATTTTGGTGTCGCGATCGGCGATCAGCCAGATCGCCGGGTCGGGAAGAACACGGCGGATCTGGCGCCGTGGCGCGGCGTGCGCCGCCGCGAATCCGCCGCTCCACAGCACGGCCAGCGCCAGCAAAGCCGTCACGCCGCCCCGGGGCAGCCGCGCGAATCGTCGGCCCGTCATCGCCGCGCAAGGTGGAAGCGCCACGCCTCGCCGTCAATCGCGCCGTGGCCGCGGCACCATTGACCGCTCCCGACCCATACGCCAAAGCGCGCGCGTTCATTTGCCGCAGTTGCGAAGGTGCAGATTTTGACGGGCCAACCGCTGAGTTTCCAGCGCATGATCCTCACGCTCCATGACTATTGGAGCGCGCGCGGCTGCGTGATCCTGCAGCCCTATGACATGGAGATGGGCGCGGGCACCTTCCATACCGCCACGACGCTGCGCGCACTCGGCCCCGATCCGTGGAACGCCGCCTTCGTCCAGCCGTGCCGCCGCCCGACCGACGGGCGCTATGGCGAGAACCCCAACCGGCTGCAGCATTATTACCAGTATCAGGTGATCCTCAAGCCGAGCCCGCCCGACTTGCAGGAACTCTATCTCGGCTCGCTCGCCGCGATCGGCATCGATTTCACGCGGCACGACATCCGTTTCGTCGAGGACGATTGGGAAAGTCCGACGCTCGGTGCCTGGGGGCTGGGCTGGGAAGTGTGGTGCGACGGTATGGAGGTGACGCAGTTCACCTATTTCCAGCAGATGGGCGGCTTCGACTGCAAGCCCGTCGCCGGCGAGCTGACCTATGGGCTCGAACGGCTGGCGATGTATATCCAGAACAAGGACAGCATCTACGACCTTGCGTTCAACGATGCGCAGGGCAACCAGCCGCAAATGACCTATGGCGACGTGTTCCTCGAAAACGAGAAGCAGATGTCGGCATGGAATTTCGAGGTCGCCAATACCGACAGCCTGTTCGACCAGTTCCGCAAGCATGTCGCCGAATGCGAGAACTGCCTCGACGCCAAATTGCCGATCCCGGCCTATGAGCAGGCGATCAAGGCCAGCCACGTCTTCAACCTGCTCCAGGCGCGCGGGGTGATCTCGGTCGCCGAACGCCAGGCCTATATCGGCCGCGTCCGCGATCTGGCGAAGGGCAGCTGCCAGGCATGGATGGAGAAGAACGGGTGGGCGGCGTGAGCATCCCCGAAAATCCTCCCCGGAACGGGGAGGGGGACCGCGCGGAGCGCGGTGGAGGGGGCGCGCCACGCGCGCTACGCCCTGAAACGGTCATCGCACGTCAACTCAGGAAGGAAATGAGCCTGCCTGAAGTGTTGCTGTGGCAGCGACTTCGTGGCCGCAAAGCTGGCGTCAAGTTTCGTAACCAGCATCCAATCGGTCCCTATGTCGTGGATTTCTATTGTCGGGAAAGCCGGTTGATCATCGAGGTGGATGGGGAAGTGCATAACCGGGGTGGTCGTCCGGCACGTGACGATCATCGCGATGCCTTTCTGCGCGAAAATGGATACCGCGTGATGCACGTACCTGCCGCTGATATCTTGCGGGATGTCGACGCGGTGGCTGACGCGATTGCCTCGCTTGTGGCAGCCCCCCTCCACCATCGGCCGCAGGCCGATGGTCCCCCTCCCCGTGCCGGGGAGGATTTGCGATGACCGATTTCCTCCTCGAACTTCGCTCGGAAGAAATCCCCGCGCGCATGCAGGACAAGGCGCGCGATGATCTCGCGCGGCTGTTCGCCGCCGAACTCGACAAGGCCGGCCTCGAGGCGGCGACGCTCGAGACCTACGCCACGCCGCGCCGCCTGACGCTGATCGCGCGCGGCCTGCCGGCCGAGACCGCCGCCGTCAGCGAAGAGATAAAGGGGCCGCGCGCCACTGCGCCGGAGCAGGCGCTGGAAGGTTTCCTGCGCAAGACCGGGCTGACGCGCGACGTGCTGGTCGAGCGCGACGGCGTGCTGTTCGCGATCATCGACAAGCCCGGCCGCGCCACCGCCGGCGTTCTGGCGGAAGCGATCCCGGCGATCATTCGCGCCTTTCCCTGGCCCAAGGCGATGCGCTGGGGCGAGGCGTCGCAGACGACCGAAAGCCTGCGCTGGGTTCGCCCGCTCCATGGCATCGTCGCGCTGTTCGGCGAAGATGTGGTGTCGTGCGAAATCGCCGGCGTGACCAGCGGCGCGGCGACGCTCGGCCACCGCTTCCACCATCCCGACGTGATCACGATCGGCTCGGCCGCGGATTATGTCGAAAAGCTCCGCGCCTGCCACGTCATCGTCGACCAGGACGAGCGCCGCGCGATCATCCGCGAAGGTGCGTCGGCGCTTGCCGCCGCCGCCGGGCTCGAACTGATCGAGGATGAGGGGCTCGTCGCCGAAAATGCCGGGCTGACCGAATGGCCGGTGCCGCTGCTCGGCCGCTTCGACGAGGCCTTTCTCGACGTGCCGCCCGAGGTCATCCAGCTCACGGCGCGCGTGAACCAGAAATATTTCGTCTGCCGCGACGCCGCCGGCAAGCTCGCCAACGCCTTTGTCTGCACCGCCAATATCGCCGCGGTCGATGGCGGCGCGAAGATCGTCGAGGGCAATCGCAAGGTGCTCGCCGCGCGGCTCAGCGACGCGCGCTTCTTCTACGAGACCGACCTCAAGGTGCCGCTCGACGAGCAGGCGAAGAAGCTCGAAAAGATCGTCTTTCACGACAAGATCGGCACGCTTGCCGAAAAGGTCGACCGCGTCGCCAGGCTGGCGCGCTGGCTTGCCGAACAGGGTATGGTCAGGGGCGCCGATCCCGACATGGCCGAACGCGCGGCGCGCCTTGCCAAGGCCGATCTCGTCACCGGCATGGTCGGCGAATTCCCCGAATTGCAGGGGCTGATCGGCGGCTATTATGCCCGCGCGCAGGGCGAGCCGATCGAGGTCGCTGCCGCGATCCGCGACCATTACAAGCCGGTCGGGCAGGGCGATATCGTCCCCACCGCCCCCGTCACCGTGGCGGTGGCGCTGGCCGACAAGCTCGACACATTGTCGCTGTTCTTCCTCAACGGCATGCCGCCGAGCGGGTCGAAGGACCCGTTCGCGCTGCGCCGCGCCGCGCTCGGCGTGCTCGAACTGATCACCGTCAATGGTATCAGGGGCAGCCTCGCGGATCCCGCGGTTATCTCGCCGGCGCTTTTCATCGGCCGCAAGCTCGGCGGTGCCGCACAGCAGGGCTTCAGCGCGATGGTCGCGCTGCGCGAGGAACTCGGCCTCGACATATCCGGGCAATGGCAGGCCCGCGAGGGTGCGCAGGTCGAACAGAAGCTGCTGTCGGGGGACTTCCAGGGCGCGGTCTACGACACCTATATCGCGCCGACCTGGGACAAGTTGCTGGGCTTCTTCGCCGATCGGCTCAAGGTCCAGCAGCGTGAAGCCGGCGTGCGCCACGACCTGATCGACGCGGTGTTCGCGCTGGGCGGCGAGGATGATCTCGTTCGCCTGCTCGCCCGCGTCCATGCGCTCCAGGCGTTCGTCACCACCGAGGATGGCGTCAACCTGCTTGCCGGCTACAAGCGCGCCGCCAACATCCTCAGGAAGGAGAGCTTTGGCGGCACCGAGAATAAGCTGCTGTCCTACGCGCCCGAACCAGCCGAAAGCGCGCTCGTCGCCGCGCTCGATTCCGCCGAGCCGCGCGCGCGCGCGGCGGTCGCAGCAGAGAATTTCGAGGGGGCGATGGCAGCACTGGCGAGCTTGCGGGGGCCGATCGACCGGTTCTTCGAGGAGGTTACGGTCAACGATCCTGATCCTGACAAGCGCATTACCCGGCTCGGTCTGCTATCGCGCGTCCGTGACGCGGTTCATGCCGTGGCGGATTTCTCGAAGATCGAAGGGTGAGAAATCAGGGCGTGTTGACCACTTTACTCACCGTCACGCCGGACCCGTTCCGGGGGCCACCGTGCCGCGTCGGCAAACCTCGCCGGATTTGCGGAGCGGTGGATGCCGGAACAAGTCCGGCATGACGGGAAAGGCTGGGGGCTGACGAGGTGACCCGTTCCCGCTCGCGGGAGTGGAAGCGGTGAGGATGGTCATTCAATTCGGCGGCACGATGGCACAAGACCGTCCCCGCTCCGACCGGCGGCGCTAAAGTGTCGCCACGTCTTGCTCCTTTCCCGAGATCCGGGGACGGCGCTTAAAACTCAGGGACGGCACGATGACGCAATATGTGTATCGCTTCGGCGGCGGTGTTTCGGATGGTGGCAAGGGGGACAAGAACCTCCTCGGCGGCAAGGGCGCTAACCTTGCCGAGATGGCCTCGATCGGCCTGCCCGTGCCCCCCGGCTTCACCATCTCGACCGAGATGTGCACGCGCTATTACGACGAGGGTGGCGCCTTCCCCGACGGCCTGAGGGACGAGGTCGCCACCGGCATCGCGCATATCGAACGGGTCACCGGCCGCAAATTTGGCGACGCCGCCGACCCGCTGCTGGTTTCGGTCCGCTCGGGCGCGCGCGCCTCGATGCCGGGCATGATGGATACCGTCCTCAACCTCGGCCTCAACGACATCACCGTGCAGGGCCTTGCCGCCACCTCGGGCGACGCGCGTTTCGCGTGGGACAGCTATCGCCGCTTCATCCAGATGTATTCCGACGTCGTGCTCGAACTCGACCATGACAGCTTCGAGGAAGCGCTGGAAATCGCCAAGGAAGACAAGGGCTATTTCCTCGACACCGACCTCACCGCCGCCGACCTCCAGGCGCTGGTCGCCGAATATAAGGGGCTGGTCGAGCAGCAATGGGGCAAGCCCTTCCCGCAGGACGTGCACGACCAGTTGTGGGGTGCGGTCGGCGCGGTGTTTGGCTCGTGGCAGTCGGAGCGCGCCAAGGTCTATCGCCGTCTCAACGATATTCCGGCCGAATGGGGCACGGCGGTCAATGTCCAGGCGATGGTGTTCGGCAATATGGGCGAGACCTCGGCGACCGGCGTCGCGTTCACGCGCGATCCGGCCAAGGGCGACCGGGCCTATTATGGCGAGTTCCTGATCAACGCGCAGGGTGAGGATGTCGTCGCGGGGATCCGCACGCCGCAATATCTCACCCACGCCGCGCGGGTCGCCGCCGGCGCCAAGCTGGCGTCGATGGAAGAGGCGATGCCCGAGACCTTCACCGAGCTCGCCGGCGTGTTCGACCTGCTCGAGACGCATTACCGCGACATGCAGGACATCGAGTTCACCGTGCAGCAGGGCAAATTGTGGATGCTGCAGACCCGGTCGGGCAAGCGCACCGCCAAGGCCGCGCTGAAGATCGCGGTCGACATGGCCGAGGAAGGGCTGATCACGCGCGAGGAAGCGGTCGCCCGCGTCGACCCCGCCGCGCTCGACCAGCTGCTTCACCCGACGCTCGATCCGGCGGCGAAGCGCGATGTGCTGACCAAGGGCTTGCCGGCCAGCCCCGGCGCGGCCTCGGGCAAGGTTGCGTTCGACAGCGACACCGCGGAGAAGCGCGCCGCCGCCGGCGACAGCGTGATTCTGGTGCGGATCGAGACCAGCCCGGAAGACATTCACGGCATGCACGCCGCCCGCGGCATCCTCACCGCACGTGGCGGCATGACGAGCCATGCGGCGGTCGTCGCGCGTGGCATGGGTCGCCCCTGCGTCTCGGGTGCGGGCACGATCTCGATCGATGCCAGGGCCGGCGTCATGCGCGTCGCCGGGCGTGAGGTGCATGACGGCGATATCATCACCATCGACGGCTCGACCGGTGAAGTGATGATGGGCGAAGTGCCGACCGTGCAGCCCGAGCTGGCCGGCGATTTCGGCACGTTGATGGTGTGGGCCGATGGCGTGCGCCGGCTCAAGGTCCGCGCCAATGCCGAGACGCCGCTCGACGCGAAGGTCGCTCGCGACTTCGGTGCCGAGGGTATCGGCCTGTGCCGCACCGAGCATATGTTCTTCGACGCCGCGCGCATCGCCGCGGTGCGCCAGATGATCCTGGCCGAGGACGAGGCCGGCCGTCGCACCGCGCTCGACAAGTTGCTGCCCGAGCAACGCGGCGATTTCGTCCAGCTGTTCGACGTGATGGCGGGCCTGCCGGTGACGATCCGCCTGCTCGATCCGCCGCTGCACGAATTCCTGCCGCATGAGGAAGTCGAGTTCGCCGAGGTGGCGAGTGCTGCCGGGGTCGATATCGACATCCTCAAGCGCCGCGCCGCCGAACTGCATGAGTTCAACCCGATGCTCGGCCATCGCGGCTGCCGGCTCGGCGTGACCTATCCCGAAATCTACGAGATGCAGGCGCGGGCGATTTTCGAGGCGGCGATCGAGGTGGCGGAGAAATCCGGCGCCGCGCCGATCCCCGAGGTGATGATCCCGCTGGTCGCGACGCGCCGCGAGCTGGAGCTGATGAAGGCGGTGGTCGACAAGGCCGCGCAGGCGGTGTTCGCCGACAAGGGCCGCACGATCGAATATCTCGTGGGCACGATGATCGAGCTGCCGCGCGCCGCGCTGATGGCCGGCGAGATCGCCGAGGTCGGCGCGTTCTTCTCCTTCGGCACCAACGACCTGACCCAGACCACGCTCGGCGTCAGCCGCGACG
The DNA here is from genome assembly GCA_041659925.1 of Sphingomonas sp. Classification (GTDB taxonomy): domain Bacteria; phylum Pseudomonadota; class Alphaproteobacteria; order Sphingomonadales; family Sphingomonadaceae; genus Sphingomonas. The sequence goes on along the minus strand of JBAZXI010000029.1, from coordinate 39,421 downwards.
ATGCCGCGCGCTTCCTGACGACCTATGTCGAGCGCGGCATCTACGCCAAGGATCCGTTCGTCAGCCTCGATATCGAGGGCGTCGGGCAGCTGATCGAGCTGGCAGCCGAACGGGGCAGGGCGACCCGCCCCGACATCAAGCTCGGCATCTGCGGCGAACATGGCGGCGATCCGGCGTCGATCGCCTTTTGCGAGGCGATCGGGCTCGATTACGTCTCGGCCTCGCCCTATCGCGTGCCGATCGCGCGGCTCGCGGCGGCACAGGCGGCGCTGGCGCGGAAGTGAACCCGCGCTCCCGCAAAAGCGGGAGCCCCGGGCCGCGGGCGATATGTCACCTTGTACTCGTGCGTGCGAAGGGGCGGGGTGAGGGAAGGGGCGTGAGATGAGATTTCCGCTATCGCTCGCCGCGATCCTCGCGTCGATTGTCCCGCTCCCGATGGCGGCCCGCGCGCCATCGCCCGCGCGGATCGCGGCCATCGATCTCGACCACCGCCTGCTTGCCGCCAGCTCGGCCACGGCGACGCTGCGCGCCTGGTGCGCCGAGCATGGCGTCGCCGACCCGACGATCCACGCCGAGGTGATCAGGGAGACCCCGCCGCCCGCCAGCGCCGCGCAGCGCCGGGAGCTGCAGGTCGATGCTGGCGAGCCGCTCGGCTATCGTCATGTCAGGCTCGGCTGCGCCGGCCATGTACTCAGCGAGGCGCAGAACTGGTATGTACCGGCGCGCCTCACGCCCGCGATGAACGCCGCGCTCGATACCAGCGACACACCGTTCGGCACCGTCGTCGCTCCGCTCCACATCAGCCGGCGGACGCTGGCCGCCGACATGCTGTGGCGCCATGGCGCGACACCGCCGCCCGCGCTGTTTCGCCACCGCGCGCTCGTCCTCGACGGTGCCGGCCATCCGATCGCGGCGGTGATCGAGACCTATCAGCGTGCGGCGGTCGAGCTGCGCTGAACCGTGCGACTGCGGCTTTGATGCGGTCAAAGCGTCGCGGTGATTCACACTTGTCCCGATAGCGCCGATCACGCTGGGCTTCGATTCGCTCGGTTCTTTCTCATCGTCGACCAGCACGCGCGCGGTTGCGGCCCGACCGCTCCCTGATATGCCGACGCATCTCCCTGTTTTGTCGCGCAGGGAGGTTGCCCAAGCCGTTGAAGACGCGTGCGAAATATGCGTGCGGGCGCCCGGTTTCAGGGAGAATCCGAAAAGTGCGGCGGAACAGGGAGTAACAGCGAGTATCAGGGAGCCAGGCGGTCCGCGAACAGGGAGATAACAGGGAGCGATCCCGCAGCGCATCGGGCAGGCGTTGCGGTATCGTGGCGCATCGGCGTAGGATGCGGTGATGAAGCCTTGGCTACGCTATCTCATCTGCGCGCTCGTCGGTGTCGTTGCCGGCGCCGGCCTTGCCGGATGGAGCGTGCGCGCCGGCGCCTTGGGCTCGGGCGTCACGATCGGTCCGTGGATGACCGGCAGCGACTTCGGGACGGCGCAGGCAAGCGCTAAGACCCGCGCCATCGTCGCGCTGCGTGGCCTGCTTGCGCTGCCCGCGTCGGAGGCGCGCTATTACACCGCCGCGACCGATGACACCGGCCAGCCGCTCGACGGCCGCTGCCGCTATCGCCTGTCGGGTGGCGCGCTGCCGGCCAAATGGTGGAGCATCACCGTCTACGATCATGCCGGCTATCTCGTGAAGAACGCGGCCGGGGTCTATGCGATCGGCAGTGCATCGCTCGGCCCCGACGAGCAGGCGCGCTGGAACGTGGTGCTGTCGCCCGATCGCCAGCCCGGGCACTGGTTGCCGACCGGTGGCATCGATCATGTCGAACTGACGCTGCGTGTCTATCTTCCGGCCGATGCGGGGCGCGGCAACCTCGCGCGGACGCAATTGCCCGCGATCACCCGGGAGGCGTGCGCATGATCCGCCGTTGGGGGCCGCCGGTGTTGCTCGGGCTGGTGCTGGCCGGCGCGGCCTATCTCGTCACGCTGGTGCAGACACCGCGCATGTTGATGAGCCTGGCGACATGGCGCGTGGCCAAGGCCGGGGGCACGAACACGATGTCCCAGCCGCCGCTCGCCACGGCGGACTCGCGTGCGATCGTCCGCCCGAGCCCCGATCTGGCCTATTCGAGCTGCCCGTTCGATCTTTCGAAGGGTCCGGTGTTGATCGATGTCGCGCCGGTGCCGGCGCCCTATTGGTCGCTGTCGGTATTCGACCCGCGTACCGACGTCGCCTTCGTGCGCAACAACCTCCAGGCCGGCGGCAAGCCGATCCACGTCGCGTTGATCGGCAGCAGCGGCGGCCAGGCGCCGCCGGGCTATGAGCCGGTGCCGGTCAAGGGTGACAGTGGCATCGCGCTGGTGCGCATCCTGGTCGACGACCGCGCGCACTTCCCGCAGATCGACGCGGCGCGCAAGGCGAGCCGGTGCCGGGCGGTGACGCCGGCCTGACGGTCAGGCCTCGAGCTTGCCGAAGCGTTCGTTGAACGCGTCTTCCTTGCCCAGCCGCAACAGGCCTGCCTGGGCCCGCCATTGCTGGCGCGTGATGTAGCCCGCCGGAACGCCGAGCCGCTGCTCGAGCGCCATCTCATCCTCCTGCGACAGCTGGACGATGTCGTCATAGGTGGTGACGCCGAGCGCGAAGAGACGGTTGCTGATCAGCGGCTCGACGCCGCTGAGCCGCGTCAGGTCATCGCGTCGGCCCGAGCCGAACCAGGTCTTCACCGGCTCGGCGGGGGCGGCTTCGACCGCTTCCGGCGCCGGCGCGGTGAGCGGGGCGGCGGGTTCTTCGCTGGCGACGACAGTGTCGACGATCGGCTCAGCCGCGACGACCGGTTCGGTCGGTTCGCCGCTCGCGCCGCCAACGTCGACGTCTGGCTCGGCCACGGCGAGCGGGGCGGCCGGCTCATCGCTGGCGGCGGCAACGTCGATCGCCGGCTCAACCACGGCGGCCGGAGCTTCACTCAGGGGCGCCTCGACCACGGTTTCCGGCTCGACATGGATGACCGGCGCGATCGGCTCGGCGGCGGCAAGCATCTCGACCGGTTCGGCGGTATTCGCCGGCTCATGCACTTCCTCGAACACGGCCTCCTCGACGACGGGTGCATCGGGGACGATCGGCGCGGCATCGGCGTCGTGCTCGGCGACGTCGACGGGTGGTGCGGTCGCGGGCTCGGTATGGTCGGCTTCGACCGACGCTTCGGGCACGCGAAGGTCGGGCACCGGGTCGGGTGCGCGCAGCGGCGTGATACCGCCGATCGGCGCGGGCGGGAGTTCGGACAGCGCGGCGCCGACGCTGGCGATCGGGCGCGCGACGACGCTGTCGGCGACCGTCTCGGGGGCGATCGGACGCGGTGCGGCTGGTGTCACGGGCAGCGGCTCGTCGATCGCCGTCGCCGGGATGACGGGCTCTTCGATCACCGGCTCGGCCGGTGCCGGCTCGACAACCGGTTCGGCGACGAAGGCCGCTTCCGGCGCGGGCGACGGCGGTACGATCGCAAGCGGTACGACATCGACCGCGCGGGCGGCCGCTTCGGCCTTCAGCGCGTCGATGCTGACCAGCGCGTCGGAATGCTGTTGCTGGAGCGCGCCGAGTTCGTGCTCCAGCTCGGCGATCCGCTGCCGGGCGGCGCGCAACTCGGTATCGGCGCCTTCGGCATAGCTGGCATATTCCTCGCGCTCCTCGTCATAGAGCCGGCGCCACTTCTTGCCGCCGGTCAGGCTGGCGATCAGCAGCGTGATCGCCGCGAGGCCAAGCAGCGCGATGATGACGATGTTCGTTGGATTGCCGAGCGACATGCGCGTGATCTACCCCCAGATCGATACGAAGCGTTAACGATGTTTGCCGCGAACGGCGCTTCGTAGCAAGCGGGATGGTCGGCGCTAGATTCCACCCTTGAAGGCGTCGGAAATCGAGCAGGCGGCCGGCCCCAGAATGACGACGAACAGGGTCGGCAGGATGAACAGGATCAGCGGCACGGTCATGATCGCGGGCAGGCGCGCGGCCTTTTCCTCGGCGCGCATCATGCGCTCGTTGCGGAATTCGGCGGACAGCACGCGCAGCGCGGAAGCCAATGGCGTACCGTATTTCTCGGTCTGTACCATGGTCGTGACCACGCCCTTCACCGCGTCGAGCTTGACGCGCATGGCGAGGTTCTCGAACGCCGCGCGCCGTTCGGACAGGAAGCCCAGTTCGATTGCGGTCAGCGTGAACTCGTCGCCCAGTTCGGGATAGGCCTTGCCCAGTTCCTTGGCGACGCGGTGGAAGGCGGCGTCGACGGTGAGTCCCGCTTCGGCACAGATCACCAGCAGATCGAGCGCGTCGGGCAGGCCCTTGCGGATCGCGTCCGAGCGCTTCTTGACCTTGTTGTTGAGAAACAGGTCCGGCGCCTTGTAGCTGACGATGAAGGTGATCGCGACCAGCCCGTAGCGCTTGATCGGGGTCCAGTCGGAAAAGCTGTCGGTGCCGTAGACGATATAGACCATCAGACCGCCGAACACGATCGGCAGCACGAGCCGGCCGAAGATCACCGCGACGGCCCATTCCTTGGAGCGGATGCCGGCCTGCATCAGCTTGATCTGCGCCGCCTTGACCTGGCTGTCCTGCAGCACCTTGAGGCTCGACAGCAGCGAGCGGATGCGGTCGGTGGTCTGGTTCTGCTTGACCAGCTTGGCGCGGCGTTTGGTCGAGGCGGTGATGCCCGCCTTGAGCTGCTCGCGACGATCGTTGAGCGCCTTGACGCGCTTGGTCATCGGGTCGCGCACCGTGGTGACGGCGTAGATCGCCAGCAGCACCGCGAAGGCGGCAACGCCGGAGAGCAGCGTCGCCACCCAGATCACGTCGACCCCGAGGATCGTAGGAGGATGCGAGCCCATGGTCCTCAGATCTCGAAGTTGATCATCTTGGCCATGATGAAGGCACCGATGCCCATCCACAGCATGCCGCCGGCACCGGCGACCATCAGTCGCTGGTCGATGAAGAAGGTCTGCATATAGCTGCCGTTGATCACCCAGATCATGCCGAACACGATGAACGGCAGCGAGCCGATGATATAGGCCGACGCCTTTGATTCCGACGACATCGCCTTGATCTTGAGCTTCATCTGACCGCGCATGCGCAGCACGGTGGCGAGATTGGCGAGCGTTTCGGCGAGGTTGCCGCCGGTCTCGCGCTGGATCGCGATGGTGATGCAGAAGAACTGGAATTCGGGCGTGCCGAGCCGGTCGGCGGTGTCCTGCAACGCCGCATCCATCGTCCGGCCGATCTTCATCTTGTCGGACACCGTGCGGAATTCCTCGCCGACCGGTCCCTCGACCTCGGCACCGACCACGCCGATCGTTTCACTGATCGGCAGGCCCGAGCGCAGCCCGCGCACCAGCAACTCGATCGCGTCGGGGAACTTGGCGTTGAACTTGGCGCCGCGCCGCTTGATGAAGTATCCGACGACCATGTGCGGGATGCCGCCGCCGAGGATCAGGCCGACGAACAGCGCGAGCATGATCGGCAGGCCCTTGATCGCCAGCAGCAGGCCGACGACCAGCGTGATGCCGAGCGTCGCCATGCCATATTGGCCGACGGTCCAGTCCTTGCCGGTCATCGCCAGGCGCTTCTTGAGCACGGCGGGACGCGGCAGGAAGCGCATCGCGGCGGCATCGACGCGATTGCCGCGGTTCTGCGTGATGCGGCGCATCTGCGCCTCGACCGCGATGCCGGCGGATTCGCTGTGCCGCGCGCGCAGCGCGGTCATGCGCCGCGCGCTGGCGCGGGCCGGGGAGGGCCCGTTGAGCGCGAGCGCCAGCAGACCGAGGACCACAAGGACCCCGCCACCGAGCATGAGGATCGACATCACTGGCATGACGGCACTTAGCGCTCCGCGTCGTTACCGTTTGGTTTATTTCGCCTTCGCCGACCGCTTCGGCATGAAAGATTTCAGGTCGGCGAACTTGCCCATCAGGGACGTGCCCTTGTTGGTCGGCTTCTTCTTGGCCGCGCCCGGCGTCGCGTCGGGTTCATAGCCGAGCGCCATCAGGATGTTGGCGAGCTCGACCATCGGCGCGACCGTCCTCGACCCCTTGCCGGCCTCGGCGAAGGGCTTGCCGAGCTTGGCCGATTGCGCGGCAAGCTTGGCGTCGAACGGGATGAGGACGTCGATCTTGCGTTCGATCGAGCCCTCGAAGTCCTTGCGGTTGATCTCGATCGCGCCGCTCGCATGGACGCGGTTGGCGACAACGTACACCTGGGTCTGCGGGGCGTTCGACTTGAGCCACGAGAGGATGCGGATCGTGTCGCGCGCCGCCGCGAGCGTCAGTTCGGTCACCACCACGGCGGCCTGGATATCGGCGATCAGGTGGGGATGCTGCACCAGCATGTTGCGCGGCAGGTCGACCACCGTGCACTCGAAGGCGGCGCGCATCTCTTCCTGGAGCTGGTAGAAGGCGCTGCCGTCGGTGACGAGCGGCGAGTTGATCGGCGCTTCGGCCGACAGGACCGACAGCGTCTCGCTCGACTTGACCATCGCGCGTTCGATGAACAGGCCGTCGATGCGGCTCGGATTTTCGATCGCGTCGGTCAGGCCGCGGCCCGGTTCGAGGTCGAGCGACAGCGCGCCGGTGCCGAAATGCACGTCGAGATCGAGCAGGGCGGTGGTGCGCTTGCCCTTTTCGCTGAGCATCCAGGCGATCGAGGTCGCGAGGGTCGAGGCGCCGACACCGCCGCGCGCGCCGATGAAGGCGGTCGCGCAATGCGGACGCTCGGCGCTCGGATCGGCGACCTTCGGGGCGTTGAGCGTGATCTGCGCATGGGTGAACGCCTCACGCAGCACGTCGGGGTTGAGCGGCTTGAGCAGATAGTCCTGGATGCCGCTGACGACGAGGTCGCGGTACAGGCGCACGTCGTTGACCTGGCCGGCGGCGATCACGATCGTCCCCGGCTCGCAGACCTCGGCGAGCGCGTTGATGTCGTTGAGCGGGTCGCCGGACTCGGAGAGGTCGACGAACAGGATCATCGGGCTGGCCGATACCGAGAGCGACTGCACGGCATTGCGCAGGCCACCCTTGTTCACCTTTTCAGGCGCCCAGCCCATTTCGACCGCGACGGGGCGGATCGCCTCGGCGGTGGTTTCATCGCAGACAAACGCAACGAAGGGCTCTCGCTGGCCGACGCGGCCGGAATTGAACGGCGCGTTCATGTTATTTGCCCCCCGTGCTTTCGCTCTTCACGACCGTGCCACCGCCGCCGGTCGGCGCGGCCGCGCGGAACACATTGATCGCCTTGCTGGCCGAAGCCGGGTCGATCGTGTCGGCGCCCGGCTGGCCGCGCACCAGATCGACCGGATTGGCGACCATGGCGGCGAGATTGGCGTTGATCGCGCAACCCTGGTTGGACGAGGTGTTGCTTTCGAACTCGGGCTGGCCGACGCGGCTGAAGTCGGGGCACCCCGGGACTGTCGCCTTGGTCCGGCTGACGACGATGCGCGCCGTGCCCGGCGTGATCGCGGCACCGGTGACGGGCTTGTCGTCCGACAGCAGGAGCCCGTAGCGGGAGAGCTGCGCCGAGACGTCGTCGCGCACGCCGCTGCCATAGGGGTTGGGATCGTCGACCGCGACATGGTCGCCATAACCGAGGTGGAGCGAAGCCATCCAGCCGGCCAGGCGCTGCGCCTCGCCGGGGGCGAGGCCGCTGCCGCTGGTGTTGACGTCGAACACATAGTCGGTGCGACTGACGACCGGCTGATGGACCGATTCGAGACCGCGATTCTGCGTCCCGCCACAGGCGCCGAGCAGAAGAACCGGCGCGAGGGAGGCTAGGGTGAGGCTACGCTTGAACATGGGTGTCATCCTCGCGGGGCTCAGAGGTTGAAGCCGGGGGCCGCCGTGGCGGCACCCTTCTTGACGTTGGGTTGCGGCGACGGCGCGATCATCGCGGCGGGCTCTTCCCGGCGCGGCGGCTGGGTCGGGGCCGGCGGCGCGCTCTGCACGGGCGGTGTGGCCGGCAGGACCGGCGCGTTGGCACCAAAGGCGGGCTGGCCGCCATTCGGGGTCGCGACGCTCGGCTTGGGCCGGTCTCCTCCGGTGGTGCCGCCACCCAGCTGGCCCATCAGGACGCGGCTGAGGTCGGTCGGCGCCTTGTAGCCGTCGGTCGGCAGGACGATGTCGTTCGCGTTGACCGGCTTCACCAGATACGGGGTGATGACGATGACGAGTTCGGTCTCGTCACGCTGGAAGGCGTTCGAGCGGAACAGCGCGCCGAGGATCGGCAGGTCGCCGACGCCAGGGGCCTTGTCGATCGAGTCGTTATGGGTGTTCGACAGCAGGCCGGCGATCATGAAGCTCTGGCCCGAGCCGAGCTCGACCGTCGTTTCGGCGCGCCGCGTGGTCAGCGCCGGGATCGTCGTGCCGTTGATCGTGACCGCGCCCTGCGAGGAAAGCTGCGACACTTCCGGCCGCACGCGCAGCGAAATGCGCCCGTCGGCCAGCACGGTCGGCGTATAGGCCAGGCTGACGCCATATTGCTTATATTCCACCGAGACGGCACCGAGGCCCTGGCTGACCGGGATCGGGATCTCACCGCCGGCGAGGAAGGTTCCGGTTTCGCCGGAGATCGCCGTCAGGTTCGGATTGGCCAGCGTCGAGACCTGGCCATCGCGCTCGCCCAGGTCGAGCGAGCTGAGCAGGTCCATGCCCAGGAAATGGCCGGCGATGCCGAGGGTCGTGCCCATGCCGGTCGCTGGCGGGAATTTGAACAGCGTGTTGCCCGGGACGGCGCCATTGGCGTCGACAGTGGTCGAGCCGGGTGTGCCGGGGACGGTCGTGATCGTGCCCTGACGCCCCTGGCTGATGCCGAACAGGAAGTTGTTGCCGCTATTGTCGCGGTTGGTCAGGTTGACGCCGATGTTCTTGACGAAGCTGCGGCTGACCTCGGCGAAGCGGACCTGCAGGTTGACCTGCAACGGCGTTGCCGTGCGGAGCCGGTTGACGATGCCGATCTTGAGCTGCGCTGCGGGATCCGACACGTTGACGCCGGGATTCAGCAGTGCGGTCACGAGGTGCGCCGCCTGGGCGCTGTCCTCGGGCGATTGCACCGTGCCCGTCAGCACGGCGATCTGTCCGACCGTCGTGACGCGGATATCGGCATCGGGCATCGCAAGCTTCATCATGCGATCGATCGAGGTCAGATTCTGGCTGACGCGAACGTTGGTCGAATAGATCACCGCGCCACTGGCATTGGTCGCGAAGATCGTGGCTTCGCCGAATTCCTTGCCGAACAGATTGATCTGGTGCGTGTTGCGGACATAGACGTCGGCGACGCCGGGGTTCGAGACCCATACGTCAGACACATTGCCCGGCAGGTTGATCAACTCGCCTTGCCCGATCGAGAGCAATACCTCGCCGGACGGGCGTTGCGTGCCCGCAGGCGGCAAGCCGACATGCGACGCAGGCCGGGCCAGCGCGACACGCGCCCTGGGGGCGGCGAGCCCGGCGCCTGGCAAACCAACGACCAGCGCCGTCGCCACCGTCGCGGTCAGCGAGCGATGCAAGAACCTCTTGATACGCATCTTAATGATTCCCCCCGACCGGAACATCGGTCACTGCGTTGCCGCGCACGACGTGCACGACGGGTCCTGTCGGCACCGAGGCGCCAGGATAGCCCCCCGCACCCGGTGCGCCCGGGACGCCGCCGACAACGGGCGCTTCAGGCGGCTTGCCAGGCACCGTGCGGCGTTGAAAACGCGATACGTCGGCGCCGGTGGCGAAGGTCGAATTGCCGGTTTGCGGCTGGCTCGCCAACTGGATGAGCATGGCCTTTTCGGCTTTGGGATCGGCGCCATCGGGGACGTGAACGTCGCCGCTGGCGATTGCCTGTTCGAGTTCCTGGCCATTGTCGGCCAGGCTGCGCAACGAGAGCGACAGCGAGCCGAGCGTCTGCGCGACGGCAATCTGCTCGGCGATCTTCGGCGTCGCCTCGATCGTTACGTTGGAGAAGGTCTTGACGATCGACTTGCCGTCTTCGCCGGCCGCATTGTCGGTGCGCTGGTCGGTCGCCAGCACGCGCAGGTTGCGCATGATCGTTTCGGACACCTTGAGTGGCGGGCCATCGCCGCCACCCGGGACGGTCTGGGTCAGCACCAGATCGATGCGGTCGCCCGGGAAGACGAAGCCGGCGACGCCGGTCTGTACCGACACCGGCACGGTGACGGCGCGCATGCCCGGGCCGAGCGCCGCGGCGAGGAAGCCACGGTCGCCGGGCTTGACCAGCACGCCCTGGGTGATCGGCTGGCCGGCGGTAATCGCGTTGCGGACCACCGTGCCCTGCAGCGATTTCAGGTCCGTGCTCGCCTTGAGGAAATAGGCGCCATCGACCAGCTCCTTGGGCCAGGGCTGAAACTTCAGCGCGGTCGCGTCGAGGATCGTGCCGATCGGCAGCGCGCGGGTCGCAACGAGGACTTCGGGCCCGTCGATCGGCGCCGCGGCGGCGGCGTTCGCGGTCGGCGCCGAGCTGCCCGAAATCAGGCTGCGCGCCATGAACGCGGTCAGGCCGGCGACGAATAGCGCGCCTACCAGGAGAATGATCTTGCGACTATCCATGACGTATCTGGCCTTTCGGGCGCGGCGCGATTGATGCCGCGTTAATCATCACGACAAGTGGTTAAAAAGTGGTTCGCGGATCGCGATCAGCCCGGCGAGGGCGATCGCGACCCCATAGGGAATCTCGATCGCACCGTCCTTGCGCCGGACGAGACGGTCGACGACGAGGAGCAGCGTCAGCGCCCCGCCGAGCAGCGACATGACGATGAGCATCCAGGCGAGCGCCTGGAAGGGCAGCCACAGCGCGAGCGCGCCGATCATCTTGACGTCGCCGCCGCCCATCCAGTTGAAGAAGAAGGCGGCGCAGAAGAATGCGAAGACGACGCCAGCCAGTGCGAGCTGGATCGCGATGTCGGGCACCAGGGCAAGTCCGTTCGACCACCACCAAAAGGGGGCGAGAACCAGGATCGCGGCGTTCTTCCAATTGGCGATTTCACGGGTGCGCGCATCCTGAATGCCCGCGGAAACGAGCAGCAGCGCGAGCGCAGCCAACAGCGCGATATTCAGATTGAGCCCACCCATCGGGAATTTGTCTAGACGGCATGGCTTTCCAAAAAGTAACCAGCGCCATGGTTTCCCCAACATTGTATCGCCGCGCGATCCCAGCCAGCGCCCGCGTCTCGCGCTGGATCGGCCCGGACGGTTGGGATTTCCGCCGCTTCGACTGGCCGGCGGAGGGTATGCCGCGGGGTACGATCCTGTTCCAGGCCGGGCGCAGCGACCTGTTCGAGAAATATCTGGAAGTGCTCGCGCACTGGCACGGGCAAGGCTGGTCGATCACGTCGCTCGACTGGCGCGGGCAGGGCGGGTCAGGCCGGGTTTCGCCCGATCCGCATGTCGGCGACATCGACGATTTCGCGACCTTTGTCGCTGATATCAGGGCTTTCTGGGCGGAATGGGCACCACATGCGGCAGGGCCGGTGGTGGCGATAGGCCATTCGATGGGGGGGCACCTTATCCTGCGCGCGCTGGTCGAGGGTGCGATCGCGCCGGTTGCCGCGGTGCTGAGTACCCCGATGCTGGGGCTGCACAGCCCGATCGGCGCGATGCTCGGCGAGCGGCTCGCGCGGATGCTCGGCGGTGTCGGCAATACGTCGCGCCCGGCGTGGAAGACCAACGAACTCCCGGCGACGCGCGAAGCGCGCAGGGCGCTGCTGACGCACGACCCGAGTCGCTATGACGACGAGGCGTTCTGGCACCAGACCCACCCCGAGCTGCTGCTCGGCCCGCCAAGCTGGCGCTGGCTGATCAAGGCCTTCGCCTCGACGCGCCAGCTCCGCGCCGACCCGCGACTCAAGACGATGCGCGTGCCCGTGTTGATGCTCGTCGCGGATGCCGACAAGCTGGTCGACCCCAAGGCGGCGCTGGCGGTTGCCGCCAGACTGCCCGACGTGCGTGTCGTCCGCTTCGGCAAGGAGGCGGCGCATGAGGTGCTGCGCGAGGTCGATCCGGTACGCAATCGCGCGATCGGCGAGATCGATCTGTTCCTCGCCTCGCGCGCGCAGCGGGGCTGATCGCATGGCACGCTTCGATGTCGCCATCGTCGGCGCCGGCATCGCCGGGGCGAGCCTCGCGGCGGCGATCGCGGCGCATGCCAGCGTCGTGATATTGGAGGCGGAGGACCGTCCCGGATTCCACGCCACCGGGCGTTCCGCCGCTTTCTGGTCGGAAACCTATGGCGGGCCTTATGTTCAGCCGCTGACATCGGCGTCGGAAGCGGCGCTGAACGCCGGCGGATTCCTCGATCCGCTCGGCTCGCTGCAGATCGGTCGCCGGGATGACGCGGCGAAGATCGACGCCTTTCTGGCCGAGTTCGACGGTAGCGGCGTCGTGCTGGAAGCGGTGGATCCGCGCTCGATCGTGCCGGGGTTGCGGCCCGACTGGATGCTCGGCGTGATCGAACGCAGCTGCGCCTATATCGACGTCGCCGGATTGCACGCCTCCTGTCTCGCCACCGCGCGGAAACATGGCACGCGGCTGGAGCTGGACACCGCGATGCGGGGGGCGACCCGCACGGGCGACGGCTGGCTGATCGATATCGGGCGCGACGCGCCGATCGCCGCGACGATCCTGGTCGATGCCGCGGGCGCCTGGGCCGATCAGGTCGCGCAACGCGCCGGAGTCGCACCGCTCGGCATTCGCGCCTTTCGGCGCAACATGGTGCAATTGCGCACCGACCCGGCACCGCCGGACAAGCTGCCGCATGTCTCCGACATTGGCGGGACCTTCTACTTCAAGCCCGAGGCGGGCGGGCGCCTGTGGTTGAGCCCGCACGATGAAATTCCCGCCGAGCCGGGCGACGCGCAGCCCGAGGAAATCGACATCGCGATCGCGATCGATCGTTTCGAACATGCGGTCGACTGGCGGGTCGAACGGGTCGAACATCGCTGGGCCGGGCTGCGGAGCTTCGCGCCCGACCGGTTGCCGGTTTACGGGTTCGATCCAACGGTGCCCGGCTTTTTCTGGTGCGCCGGGCAGGGGGGATTCGGCATCCAGACGGCGCCGGCGGCGGCGGCGCTGGCGGCGGCGCTATTGCTCGGGGTCTCGCCCGCCGCCTTCGTGGCTGCGATCGATCCCACCCGATATGCGCCAGATCGTTTTCGATCGCTGGCGTAACGAAACGGGCCGCGCTAATCTCGGTTGGCTTAACGGAGGCGCACAATGGCACACAAATTCGTCATCGAGCAGAACAAGGCGGGCGAGTATGTCGCCAAGTTCAAATATAACAGCGAGTTGATCTGGTGGACCGAAGGCTATTCGAGCAAGGCCTCGGCGCAGAACGCGATCGATTCCATCCTGAAGAACGGCCCGGGCGCGCCGCAGGAATGAGCTGACCCTGGTCCGTTTGGAAACGCGCCCTGGCGCGCGTTTTCAATCAGTTTCTAACCGCGCGCGGCATCCGCCGCGTTGCTTGCCAGCCGGTCAGCCCGTTCGTTCTCGGGATGGCCGGCATGGCCCTTGACCCACTGCCAGTCGATACGGTGCGGCTTGGCGGCCTCGATCAGCGCCTGCCAGAGTTCGGCATTCTTGACCGGCTTCTTGTCGGCGGTGCGCCAGCCATTGCGCTGCCAGCCCTTGATCCACTTGGTCAGCCCATCCATCACATAGCGGCTGTCGGTCGATAGCGTGACGTGGCAGGGGCGCTTGAGCGCGTTCAGCCCTTCGATCGCGGCGGTCATTTCCATGCGGTTGTTGGTGGTCAGCTTTTCGCCGCCCGACAATTCGCGCTCGGTCGTCCCCGAACGGATCACCACGCCCCAGCCGCCGGGGCCGGGATTGCCCTTGCAGGCGCCATCGGTGAAGATTTCGACTTTGGTCAGTTCGGTCATGCGAAAAGCGTCGATCCGTTGAGCTCATAATGGTCGAGACGCCGCAGATAGGCGAGCGGGTCCTTGCGCGTCACCAGCGCGTCGGCGGGGGTGTTGAGCCAGTCCCAGGCGCGGGTCAGCAGGAAGCGGATGCAGGCGCCCCGCGCGAGCGTCACGAGCGCGGCGCGCTCTTCCGGCGCGAGGCCAAAGGTCGCGTCATAACCGGCAACCAGCGCGGTGCCGACCGCCGATTCGCAGGGCATGCCGAGCGAATCGAACGCCCAGGCGGAATGCATCACGGCGAGGTCGTAGGCGCGAATGTCGGTGCAGGCGAAATAGAAGTCGATCAGGCCAGTCACCCGGTCGCCGAGCATCAGGACATTGTCGGGAAACAGATCGGCATGGATCGCCGCGTGGGGGAGGCCGGAGGGCCATGCCGCGCGGACCTGGTCGAGCGAGGAGGAAACCCGATCGAACAGGCCCGGCGCGATCGAATCGAGGTCGCGCCCACAGCGTGCGAGCAGGGCGCTCCAGCCGTCGGGCCCGAGCGTGTTGGGCCGTTGACCGGCGAAATCGGTGAGGCCGGCATGCATCCGGCCCATGGCGGCGCCGGCGGCACGCGCCTGGGCCGGGGTGGGGTGCGAGACCGAGACGCCGGTGAGGAATTCGATCAGGCAGGCGGGCCGGCCCTCCAGCGTGTGGACGGTCGTTCCGTCGCGATCGGGCAGCGCGCGCGGCACCGGGTTGCCGCGCGCGGCGAGATGATCGAGCATCGCCATGAAGAACGGCAGGTCGTCGACCGATACGCGCTTTTCATACAGCGTGAGGATGAAGCGACCGGTCGTCGTGTCGACGAGATAGTTGCTGTTCTCGACGCCTTCGGCGATGCCCTTTGCCGAGACGAGTTCGCCATGGTCGAAGCGCGTCAGGAAGCGCGCCAGCGCCTCCGCCGATACATGCGTGTAAACCGCCATGGGCTCAGGCGGCGATTTCGAGGCCGCGGGGCAGCTTGAACGAGACCGTCTCGCGGGTCGCCTCGACCACTTGCTCGTCGATCGTGTAGCGCTCGCCGAGCTTGGTCACCAGTTCACGCACAAGCAGCTCCGGCGCGGAAGCGCCGGCGGTGATGCCGAGGGTCCGGACGCCGTCGAGGAACGCCGGATCGAGGTCGCATGCGCGCTGGATCAGCCGTGCCGGAGTGCCCTGCCGTTCCGAAACCTCGGCGAGGCGCAGCGAATTGGACGAGTTTGGCGCACCGATCACCAGCATCGCGTCGCAGGCGTTGGCGATCGCCTTGACCGCCGCCTGGCGGTTCGAGGTGGCGTAGCAGATATCCTCGCCGCGTGGCGCCTCGATCGTCGGGAAGCGACGCTCCAGCGCGTCGACCATGTCGCTCGTATCGTCGACCGACAGGGTCGTCTGGGTGAGAAAGGCGAGGTTGTCGACGCTGGCGGGCGCGAGTCTCTCCACGTCCTCGATCGTCTCGATCAGGGTCATCGACCCGGCCGGGACCTGGCCGAAGGTGCCGATCACCTCGGGGTGCCCGGCATGGCCGATGAACAGGATATGCCGCCCCGCGGCGGCGAGGCGCTCGGCCTGGCGATGGACCTTCGACACCAGCGGGCAGGTCGCGTCGAGATAGGACAGGCCACGACTGGCGGCTTCGGCGGGTACCGTCTTGGGCACGCCATGCGCCGAGAACACCACCGTCACACCGTCCGGGACCTCGTCGAGTTCCTCGACGAAGATCGCGCCCTTGGCCCTGAGCGTATCGACGACGAACTTGTTGTGAACGATCTCGTGGCGGACATAGACCGGCGCACCATATTTCTCGATCGCCAGTTCGACGATCTGGATGGCGCGGTCGACACCGGCGCAAAAGCCGCGCGGGGCGGCAATCAGCAGGGTCAGCGGGGGTTTTTCGGCTTCGGTCATTGCGGGGCCGCCTCTACGCGATTGCTTGCGCCCGCGAAAGGCGCTTCCTATGGTGATCGTCGTTCCGGGGCCGATGCGACATGCTTGCGGCCCCTTCCTGTGTGATAAGGTGCGTGTGCCCGTGACAGCCTGGAAATCAGCCGTTCCCCTCGTGCTTCTGCTTGCGGCGGGGTGTCGGCATGCCGGCGAGCTCGATGAGACGGGCGGCATCACCGCGATCCGTTCCGCCTGCCCCGCAGTCGCGATTCCGGCGGCGACGGGCGATATCACGCTGTTCGATCCGGCCGGCAGCGTCGACGCATCGGCGATCGACGTGACCGCGACGATGACCCATGTGCGCTCGACCTGCTATGACGCGTCGGGCCCGGACATTCAGACGGTGGTGACCTTCGACATCGAGGCGCGACGGACCCGCAGCGACGCACCGCGCGACGTAAGTTTCCCGTATTTCATCAGCGTCGTCCAGGGCGACACCGCCGTGGTCGCCAAGCGCGTCGGCCATGTCGTCGTGCATTTCGATGCCGGCCGCGATCGCGCGACGGCGAGCGGCACCGCTACCTCGATCGTTTCGCGGGAAGCCGCCACGCTGCCGGCGGAGGTCCGCCGCAAGCTGACCGAGAAGCGCAAGGCGGGCGATCAGGATGCGGCGACCGACCCGCTGAGCCGCCCCGAGATCCGCCAGGCGGTGCTGCGCGCGACCTTCGAGGCGCTGGTCGGTTTCCAGCTCACCGAGGCGCAGCTGAAGTACAACGCGACGCGCTGAGCGCGTGCGGTCGCTCAGGTCGCTCGGCCTGAAGTTTATTTGTTCGCGCAGAGGCGCGGAGGCGCAGAGGAGTTTTTTGCGCTTCGCGTCTTCGCGTGGATAAAACTTCTATCGCAAAGAAACGAGGTTTGAGAGGTGCTTGGCGCGCGAGTTGACGCAGGCCCCCTCTGCGCCTCCGCGCCTCTGCGCGAACCACTCTTCTTCCTCTTCAATCTGTTCAGGCGTCGATGACGAACGACGCCAAGGCATTTTTCGGCAAAGGCGGGCGGGGCGATTGACTCGCATGCTGCGGCGCGTCAAACCGGGCGGGTCGATGGCGGGCAACCGTCATGGGCACGCGCGGGAGAGACCCTGGACATGGAGCCAGGGCGCCGAAGGAGCAACCGCCCCGGAATCTCTCAGGCAACCCGGACCGCGCGGGCCGAATCGACACTCTGGAAAGCGCTCCGCCTCGGCGGGGCCACCGAAGGTGTAAACCGCGGACTCGCGGTGAAAGCTCTCAGGTTCCGTGACAGAGGGGGCGGCGGATACGGGCCTTTGAGGCCGAACTCCGCCGTGGCACCCCGGCACGGAGACGGCATGAGCGACGACGCACCCGATGGTTATATCGAAATCGAGATCGAGACCTTGCCGCTCGACGCGTGGCATCGTGCGCGCGGCGGGCGGATGGTGCCGTTCGCGGGCTATCACATGCCCGTGCAGTATGAAGGCATCATGGCCGAGCATCTGTGGACGCGCGAGTCCGCCGGCCTGTTCGATGTCAGCCATATGGGCCAGTTGCTGATCAGCGGCGACGGGCTCGACGCCGCGCTCGAAACGGTACTGCCGGCCGATGTGAAGGGGCTGGCGCTCGGGCGGATGCGCTATTCGCTGCTGCTCGCCGAAAGTGGCGGGATCCTCGACGACCTGATGCTCAGCCGCTGGCCGGGCGGGATCTACATGGTCGTCAATGGCGCGGTGAAATATGACGATATCGCGCATCTGCGCGAGGAACTGCCCGACGAAATCACGATCAACCAGCTCGACGAACGCGCGCTGCTCGCCTTGCAGGGCCCGAAGGCGATCGATGCGCTGAAGCGGCATGTGATGGGCGAATGGCCGCTCGAGGCATTGGGCTTCATGATGGGCGGCCGCTTCCTGCTGGCCGGCGCGGAAGCGTGGATCAGCCGTTCCGGCTACACCGGCGAGGACGGCTTCGAGATTTCGGTCGATGCGAGCGACGTGGAACGGATCGCCGACCTGCTGTGCGCCGAGCCCGAGGTCAAGCCAATCGGCCTGGGCGCGCGCGATTCGCTGCGGCTGGAGGCGGGCTTGCCGCTTTACGGGCACGACCTCGACCCCGACACGACGCCGGTGATGGCCGACCTCGGCTTCGCGCTTTCCAAGCGCCGCCGCGAGGAAGGCGGCTTCCCCGGCCATGAGCGCATCATGATCGAGCGCGAGCAGGGCGCGGTCGTCAAGCGCGTCGGTCTGCTCGTCGAGGGTCGCCAGCCGGTGCGCGAAGGCGCCGCCGTTCTCGACCGTGATGGTTCGGATGTCGGCAAGGTCACCTCGGGTGGCTTCGCGCCGAGCGTCGGCGCGCCGATCGCCATGGCCTATGTCCCCGCCGCGATGGCCGCGCCGGGTACGAAAATTCAGCTGACGCAGCGCGGCAAGGTCCATCAGGCGACCGTCACCGCGATGCCCTTCATTCCCCACCGCTACGTCCGCACAGGAGGCAAGTGATGAGCCGTTACTTTACCGAAGATCATGAATGGGTCGATGTCGACGGCGATATCGGCACCGTCGGCATATCCGAATACGCCCAGAGCCAGCTCGGCGACATCGTGTTCGTCGAGGTCCCGGATGAGGGCAAGACGCTCACCAAGGGCGACGAGGCCGCCGTGGTCGAGTCGGTCAAGGCCGCGTCGGATGTCTATTCGCCGGTGTCCGGCACGGTGCTCGAAGGCAATGCCGCGCTCGCCGACACGCCGGGCCTCGTCAACGAAGAGCCCGAGGGCGACGGCTGGTTCTACAAGCTGACGCTCAGCGACCCGAGCGAGGTCGAGGAGCTGATGGACGAAGCCGCCTATGAGGCGTTCGTCGCGAAGCTGTGATGAAGCTGCTGCTTCCGCCCATCGCATTCATCCCCCTTGCGCTGGCCGGGTGCGGCACATCCACCCATGTCGACAAGCTTTTCACGGTGCCCGAACTGGTGGCGAACATCGACACCCTTAACGGCAGAACCGTGAGTGTTACCGGCTATCTCGGCACCTGCGCAGGTTACGAGTGTGAGTTATTCGTCGACGAAGCCGGACGGGACGCCTGGCGGCGGCATATCGATGCCATCTCCCGGCGTGCATCCCCTCAGCCGGAAGCACCGTTGTGGCTTGGCATTGGGCATGGCGACGGCTTTGACCGCAAAGCTGCCCCGTTTCAGAATCGCAACGTGACGATAACCGGCAAGGTGACGAACCGCTGCCGTTACTTTGGCCATCCCGCTTGCGCGGACCGCTCCACCGACATCGAACCAGTCGATATCATTCCATCGAAAGATAATTGATGCGCTACCTTCCTCTTACCAAGAGCGACCGTTCGGCGATGCTGTCCGTGATCGGCGCGGCCACGATCGACGACCTGTTCGTCGATGTCCCCGCTGAAGCGCGGCTTGACGGACCGATCGGCGAACTGCCGATGCATGCCAGCGAATTGTCGGTCGAACGCCACATGACCGCATTGGCGCGCAAGAACCTCGCTGCCGGGGATGCGCCCTTCTTCCTCGGTTGTGGCGCCTATCGGCATCATGTGCCGGCGAGCGTCGATCATCTGATCCAGCGCGGCGAGTTTCTCACCGCCTATACGCCGTACCAGCCCGAGATCGCGCAGGGCACGCTGCAGATGCTGTTCGAGTTCCAGACGCAGGTTGCGCGGCTGCTCGGCACCGATGTCGCCAATGCCTCGATGTATGATGGTTCGACCGCCTGCTGGGAGGCGATCGGCATGGCGCGGCGTGTGACGAAGCGCGGCAAGGCGATCTTGTCGGCGGGGCTCCACCCGCATTATCTCTCGGTCGCACGGACGATGGCGAAGTTCACCGGCGACGTGCTCGACACCGCCGCGCCGACGCTGGGCGCCGCGACCGATATCGACCGGCTGATCGCGGCGATCGACGACGATACGTCGTGCGTGGTGGTGCAATATCCCGATGTTCTCGGGCGCATCGCCGACCTCAAGCCGCTGGCCGATGCGTGTCATGCGAAGAAGGCGCTGCTGGTCGCGGTCGTCACCGAGCCGGTTGCCTTGGGCGCGCTCAGGTCGCCGGGCGAGATGGACGCCGATATCGTCGTCGGCGAGGGTCAGTCGCTTGGCGTCGGGCTGCAGTTCGGCGGGCCCTATGTCGGGCTGTTCGGGTGCAAGGAGAAATATCTCCGGCAGATGCCCGGCCGGCTGTGCGGCGAGACGGTCGATGCCGATGGCCGGCGCGGTTTCGTGCTGACGCTGTCGACCCGCGAGCAGCATATCCGCCGCGAGAAGGCGACGTCGAACATCTGCACCAATAGCGGACTGTGCGCGCTGGCTTTCTCGATCCACATGACGTTGCTCGGCGAGGCCGGGCTGCGGGCGCTGGCGACGACCAACCACCACAATGCGGTGGCAGCGGCCGAGCGGCTGGCGCGGGTGTCGGGCGTGTCGCTGGTCAATGACGGCTTCTTCAACGAGTTCACGATCGCGCTGCCGGTCGAGGCGCGGCCCGTGGTGCAGCAGCTTGCCCAGCGCGGCATCCTGGCGGGCGTGTCGCTCGGACGGCTCTATCCGGGCGACGCTGCGCTGGCCAAGGGGCTGGTCGTGGCGGTCACCGAAACGGTGACGCCGGAGGATATCGAAACGCTTGCCGTCGCGCTCGAGGAGGTGCTGCCATGACCGTCAACCCGAGCGGCTGGCGCCCGGAGCGCCCCGAAGGTGGCCAGGCGAGCGCGCCGACCTTTACCGGCAACAAGGCCCTGATGCTGGAAGAGGCGCTGATCTTCGAGATCGGATCGACCGAAACCACCGGCGTCGAGGTCGCGCCGCCGGCGGCGACCGGCTCGCGGCTGGGAACCCTCGCGCGCACCGCGCCGATCGGTCTGCCGGGCCTGTCGGAACCGGAGGCCGTGCGGCACTATACGCGCCTGTCACGGCAGAATTACGCGATCGATCTCGGGCTGTTTCCGCTTGGCTCGTGCACCATGAAGCACAACCCGCGACTGAACGAGAAGATGGCGCGGTTGCCGGGATTTGCGGACGTTCATCCGCTCCAGCCGGTCGATACGGTGCAGGGCGCGCTGGAGGTGATCCACGAGCTGGCGCACTGGCTGGTCACGCTGACCGGCATGTCGTCGATCGCGATGAGCCCCAAGGCCGGGGCGCATGGCGAGCTGTGCGGGATCCTTGCGATCAAGGCGGCGCTCGAGGCGAAGGGCGAGGGGCATCGCAAGACCATCCTCGTGCCCGAAAGCGCGCATGGTACCAACCCGGCGACGGCGGCCTTCGCCGGCTATGCCGTCGAGGACATTCCCGCCAACGCCGATGGCCGGATCGACACCGCCGCGCTGCTCGCGCGGCTCGGGCCGGACGTCGCGGGCGTGATGATCACCAACCCCAATACCTGCGGGCTGTTCGAGCGCGACCTCAAGACGATCTCGGACGCGGTCCATGCGGTCGGCGGGTTCGTCTATTGCGACGGGGCGAACTTCAACGCGATCGTCGGGCGGGTGCGGCCGGGCGACCTTGGCGTCGATGCGATGCACATCAACCTGCACAAGACCTTCTCGACCCCGCATGGCGGGGGCGGGCCGGGCTCGGGGCCGGTGGTGTTCTCCGCCGCGCTGACGCCGTTCGCGCCGCTGCCGTTCGTCGAGCGGCAGGGCGATCGCTTCGCGCTGATCGAGGAGGAAAATGCGGGCGAGCATCACGCGCAGAGTTTCGGGCGGATGGTCGCCTTCAACGGCCAGATGGGCATGTTCACGCGCGCGCTGACCTATATCCTGAGCCATGGCGCGGACGGGCTGCGCCAGGTTGCCGAGGATGCGGTGCTCAACGCCAACTACATCCTGCGCTCGCTCGACTCGACGCTCGATGCGCCGTTCGGGGCGTCGGGGCCGTGCATGCACGAGGCGCTGTTCTCGGACGACAATCTTGCCGAGGGCTTCTCGACGATCGACGTCGCCAAGGGGCTGATCGACGAGGGCTATCATCCGATGACGATGTATTTCCCGCTCGTCGTGCACGGCGCGATGCTGGTCGAGCCGACCGAGACCGAGAGCAAGGCGGCGCTCGACCAGTTCATCGGCGCGCTGCGCTCGGTGGCGGAGCGCGCCAAGGCGGGTGACGCGAGCCTCAAATCGGCGCCGCATTTCGCGCCGCGCAGCCGGCTCGACGAGACGCTCGCGGCGCGCAAGCCGGTGCTGGTGTGGAAGGATCCCGCGCTCGCCGTCGCCGCGGAATAGCGCTGGAATGGTGGTGGGTTAGGCTGCTATGACACCCCGATATCAAAGGGGGAATCACATGCAGGTTCATCAAGCCCAGCCCGAGCAGTGGATCCGCTATGCGGTCAGCGCGGCGATCATTCTCGTCGTGCTGACGATTCGGCTGCGGCGGATGAGCCGGTCACGCAAGCTGCGGCTCGAAAGCTTGTGGATCGTGCCGGCATTGTACCTCGCGATCGTCTCGGCGGTGTTCTTCGAATTCCCGCCTCAGCCGATGACCTGGTTGTTTTGCGCGCTCGCTCTTGTCGTGGGCGGCGCGATCGGCTGGCAGCGCGGCAAGCTGATGCATATCGAGATCGATCCCGCGACCCACAGCCTCAACCAGAAGGCGTCTCCAGCGGCGTTCGTTTTCATCGTCGTGCTGATTCTCGTGCGCTTCGGTGCGCGGGCGGCGATGGAGCAGGGCGGCGGCTATGGTTTCCACGTCAATGCGATGGTCGTCACGGATATCCTGTTCGCGCTCGCCCTAGGGTTGTTCAGCGCGACCCGCGCCGAAATGTATCTGCGCGGCAAACGCATGCTGGAAATCGCGCGCGCCTGAAGCGCGCTCATGCCTGTGCCGAGGCCAGTTCGATTCGCTCGCGGTGAAGCCGGTGCTCGCGCCACACGATGTAGAGCCCGCTGGCGATGATCACCGGCGCGCCGAACCACGTCGCGACATCGGGCAGGGCGCCGAACAGCAACCAGCCGAGCAGCGCCGCCCAGACCAGTCCGGTATAATCCATCGGGACGACCACCGACACCGGACCGGAGCGCAGCGCCGCGGTCATGCACAATTGCGCGGCGCCGCCGGTCAGCCCGACCCCGATGAGCAGCAGCCAGGTCGATAGCGGATGCGGCTGGGCATAAAAGGCGAAGGCGACCGCGAGCGGCGGGACCGACAGCGCGGAGAACCAGAAGACGGTCGTCGCGGCACTTTCGGTGCGGCCGATCTGGCGGAGAAGGATCGACACGCCGGCGCTGAGCAGGCCCGCCAGCAGGCCGGTGACGATGCCCAGGCTGGCAATGTGCCCGGTGCCCGGCTGAGTCACGATCACGACGCCGACGAATCCGGCGATGACGGCACCCCAGCGATGCCAGCCGGTCGGCTCGCGCAGCAGCAACGCGCCGAGGATGGTGGCGAAGATCGGCAGGGTGAACTGCAGCGTCGTCGCCTCGGCGAGCGGCAGCAGCAGGATGGTCGAGAACATGAAAGCCATGCTGACCAGGCCCAGCGCGGTGCGCGACAGATGCGCCCCGAACCGTGCCGTGCGAATCGACCCTAGCCCGGGCCCCATTACGATCCACATTATCACCACCGGCAGCGCGAAGGTCTGGCGGAAGAACATCACCTCGGCGAGATGCGCGCCGCCACCTTCGGCAAGCTTGATCAGCGCGTTCATACTGGCAAAGATCGCCGCCGAGACGAGACGTATGCCTACCGCGAACAGGATTCGGTCGTTATCGTGTGCTGCACCCACCATTGACCCGCCTTGGGTTGTCGCTAAGCGCTCGTCAAATGATCAAACACGCCCTCAACGTCACCCGCGAAGCCGATTTCGCCGCCTGGTATCAAGCCGTCATCTCGGAGGCCGACATGGCCGAGGAAAGCGGCGTGCGCGGATGCATGGTCATCCGGCCATGGGGCTATGGCATCTGGGAGCGGATCCAGCGCCTGCTCGACGATCGCATCAAGGCGACCGGCCATGAGAATTGCTATTTCCCGCTGTTCATCCCGCTATCCTATTTCGAAAAGGAAGCGGAGCATGTCGAGGGCTTTGCCAAGGAAATGGCCGTGGTCACGCACCATCGGCTGATCAGCGACGGCAAGGGCGGGCTGGTGCCCGATCCTTCGGCCAAGCTCGAAGAGCCGCTGGTCGTTCGGCCGACGTCTGAGACGGTGATCGGCGCGGCGTTCGCGCGCTGGGTGCAGTCGTGGCGCGACCTGCCGGTGCTGATCAACCAATGGGCGAATGTCGTGCGGTGGGAAATGCGCACGCGGATGTTCCTGCGCACCAGCGAGTTCCTGTGGCAGGAGGGGCATACCGCCCATGCCTCGGCCGAGGAGGCGCGCCAAGAGACGCTCAAGATGCTCGAAGTCTATCGCAGCTTTGCCGAGGATTGCCTCGCATTGCCGGTCGTCGCGGGCGAGAAGCCCGAGAATGAGCGCTTCCCCGGAGCGGTCGCGACCTATTCGATCGAGGCGATGATGCAGGATGGCAAGGCGCTCCAGGCGGGTACCTCGCACTTCCTCGGGACCAATTTCGCGGCGGCGCAGAACATTCGCTTCCAGAATGCCGGTGGTGAACTCGAACTGGCCAATACGACGAGCTGGGGGGTGTCGACGCGGATGATCGGCGGCGTCATCATGGTCCATGGTGATGACGATGGCCTGCGCGTGCCGCCGCGGATCGCGCCGTGGCAGATCGTGATCGTGCCGATGTTGCGCGACCAGCCCGAGGACGAGACGATCCTCGAATATTGCAAGGGCTTGCAAGCCGAACTCGCCGCGCAATCCGCGCTGGGCGAACCGGTGCGCGCGTTGCTCGATCTCAAGCCGGCCAAGGCGGCGACCAAGCGCTGGGGGTGGGTCAAGAAGGGCGCGCCGATCATCGTCGAGGTCGGCGGTCGTGACGTGGCGGGCGGCAATGTCTCGGTCGTGCGCCGCGACCGGTTGTATCGCGAGGACGGCAAGCTCGACAGCGCGATCGTCGCGCGCGAGGATTTCGTCGCGGACGCGGCGGCGATGCTGGCGGACATCCAGGCGGCATTGCATGCCGAAGCCGGCGTACGGTTGCGCGCAAATATCGCCAGGGCGGACGATTTCGCGGCGGTCGAGCGGCACTTCGCGGAAGGGGTGAAGAACCCCGGCTGGCTCGAAGTGCAATGGTCGAAGCCGACCGGTGCGGCGCTCGACGCGGTGGTCGAGCGACTGAAGGCGCTCAAGCTGACGGTGCGCAACGTGCCGATCGACGCCGCGCCCGCCGATGGTCCGTGCGTGTTTACCGGCGCGGCCGCAGTCGAGCGGGTGCTGGTCGCGCGGGCCTATTGATCGCGGCGTGTTCGCGGACGTCCATCTCGCGCGCGTCAAACAGGCCTTCGCGGCACAATTTACCCCCGCTCGCGACGGCTACATCTATCGGCGAGGCCAGCGCGGACCCGCTATCCCGGTAACGGACGTCGAGCGTGACCGCTTCGTCGCGCTGTTCGATCGCGCCGTCACTCGCTGGGCGTGGGGTGTCGTGCTCGCGGCGATCGTCGCAATTGGCGGATTGGCGATATTTCCGCTTTCGCTGCCGCCACCGTTGCGCGGCCAGGAGGAGATCGCGATGACGACGTTGCTGGTCGTTTCCTTCATGTCGGCGTGGTGGTGGATCCGCAATGCGCCGGCGCGGGCGCTGGCTCGTCGGGCGCCGATCGATCAGGGTGTGTCGGGTGCCGATTTTCGACGCGCGTCGCTGGTCGCGATGTCGTGGTCGATACCGGTGGTCGCCGCGCTGTTCCAGATCGCGCTGATCATGCGCGTTGCGCTTTTCGAGCCCGATCCCTTCGGGCGGGAGCAATGGGGCTATTATGGCATCGCAGCCATCGGGCTGACCGCGATGGCCGCGATCGCCTGGCTGAAATGGCGGGCGAGCCGCTGACAGAAGCGCAATCGGCGCGGGCCTTTCGACCCGCGCCCGTCCTTGCTCAACGGCAGCGAATATTGCCGCGATCGATCGAGCGGCCGAGCAGTGCGCCGCCGGCGCCGCCGAGCAGCGTACTGAGCGTATCGCCGCCGATCGCGTTGCCGAGTACGCCGCCGGCAATCGCGCCGACCACAAGCCCGGTCGTGCCGTCGTTGCGGCGGCAATAGTAGCGCCCGTCACGGCCGCGATAGATGCGGTCGTTACGGCTCAGGCGGCGCTCGCGGTAATTGCCGCGCTGATAATGGTCGGCGGGATCCCAGTTGCGGTCGTGGCGGTCGCCATCCCAACGATTGTCGTGGTGGTGGCGCTGCCGGTCGTGGTGGCGCTGCGCGACGGCGGCGGTCGGGGCGACGACCGGTGTAATGACGGCCGCGGCCAGCACCGCCGCGAGAATCTGCGTCTTCATGAATCGCTCCTAGTCGAGATCAGCATAACGCCACGGCGGCGAAACGGTTGCGCGGCGGAGCCGGGAATGACGGCGGTTCGACTATCGATCGGCATCCGCTGGCGGTCGCGCGCCGACATGGGTGGTGCCGCGTGCTTCGGCGAGTTTTACCTGACGGTGGCGTTCGGCATAGCCGGCGCGCCTGACGTCGTCGCGCTCGGCATGGCAGGCCGGGCAGGCGATGCCCTCGACATAATGTGGCGAGGCGCGCTCTTCGCTGCTGACCGGCATCCGGCAGGCGCGGCACAGGCTGTGCGACCCCTCGGTCAGGCCGTGGCCGATCGCGACGCGTTCGTCGAACACGAAGCATTCGCCTTGCCAGCGACTTTCCGATGCCGGCACCTGCTCGAGATAGGCGAGGACGCCGCCCTTGAGGTGGTGGACCGCGGCGATGCCTTCGGCCTTGAGCAAGGCGGTGGCCTTTTCACAGCGGATGCCGCCGGTGCAGAACATCGCGACCCGCGCGGCGCCGGCGATTTCGTCGCGATGCTCCTCGACCCAGGCCGGAAAGTCGCGAAAGCTCGATGTCGCCGGATCGACGGCACCGGCGAAGGTGCCGACCCGCACCTCATAGTCATTGCGGGTGTCGATCAGCAGTGTGCCGGGCTGCGCGATCAGCGCATTCCACTCGCCGGGAGCGACATAATCGCCGGTGCCCTCCAGCGGGTCGAGGTCGGGCACGCCCATCGTCACGATTTCGCGTTTGACGCGAACCTTCATCCGCAGGAACGGCATGGTCGCGGCGTGCGACCATTTGACGTCGAGATCGGCGCAGCCGGGCAGGGTACGCAGTGTCGCGACCACCCGTTCGATCGCGTCGGGCGTGCCGGCGATGGTGCCGTTGATACCCTCGCGGGCGATCAGCAGCGTACCCCTGATGCCCTCGGCCGCGCACAGCGCGGCGAGGCGTTCGCGCAAGGCCGTGGGGTCGTCGAAGCGTGCGAAGCGGTAGAGCGCCGCGACGCGGATCATGCCAGCACCGCCCAGGCCCGCTCGAACGCGACGCGCTGTGCGGCGGTGAGTGTCAGGCCGACCTTGCTACGGCGGTCGAGCGCGTCGGCGGCGGTGCGCGCCCATTCGCGGTCGCGCATCCAGCGCGCCTCGATCTCGGTCAGGCCGCCGCCGAGATCGCGTCCCATGCCGGCCTCGTCCGTCACGCCATGGAGCATGTCGCCGAGCATCGACCCATAAGCATGCGCCATCCGCGCCGAGCGCTCGGTGCCGAGGAACGGCCATGTCAGGCGGACCTGCGCGAGAAAATGATCGAAGCCGGCAATCGCCCCGCCGGGAAAGACGCGCATCCGCGTGACCTGGTGCGGGTGCAGCCCGATCGCGGGGCCGAGCTTGCCCATCGCCTCTTCGGCGAGATGGCGCGCGGTGGTGATCTTGCCGCCGAACACGCTGAGCAGTGGCGGCCCGTTGGTATCGAGTTCGAGGACATAATCGCGCGTCACCGCCTTCGCCTCGCTTGCCCCGTCGTCATAGAGCGGGCGAACGCCGGACCAACTCGACGTCACATCGGCCGGGCTGATCTGCTTGATGAAATGCGTGTTGATCGCGTCGCAGAGATAGGAAATCTCGCCCGGGTCGATCTTCGCGTCTTCCGGCGTCTCGACCGGAATATCGGTGGTGCCGATCTCGGTCTGGCCCTGCCACGGGATCGCGAAGATGATGCGACGATCGGGCAATTGCAGGATATAGGCGTGGTCGCCCTCGTAGAGTTTGGGCACGACGATATGGCTGCCCTTGACCAGCCGCACATTGCTTCTGGCATTCACGCCGAGCCTGTCGAGCAGCAGATGCACCCAGGGGCCGGCCGCGTTGACCAGTGCGCGCGCTTCCACCACGCGACCGTCGGAGAGATTGGCACGCCAGACATCGCCCTCGCGCCGGGCGCTGTCCAGCGCGGTGCCGGTGACGATCTCGGCGCCATGGTCACGCGCGGCGACCGCGTTGAGCACGGTCAGGCGCGAATCGTCGACCTGCGCATCGGAGTAGACGAAGCCGCTGCTGCCGCCCTTTAGCGGCGCGGTATAGGCGGTGTCGCTCCGGCGCAGACCGCGTGAGCGCGCGAGCGACATCTTCCCGCCGAGCAGGTCATAGAGATAAAGGCCGATGCGCAGCATCCACCACGGCCGCACCGAATTTTCCTGCGGCAGCACGAAGGTGAGGGGGCGGATGATGTGCGGGGCGGCGTTTATCAAACGCTCGCGCTCGCGCAGCGCCTCGGCGACGAGCTTGAACTCATAATATTCGAGATAGCGCAGCCCGCCATGGATGAGCTTGGTCGAGGCGGAAGAGGTGTGCGCGGCGAGGTCGTCGCGCTCGACCAGCAGAACCCTGAGCCCGAGCAATGAGGCTTCGCGCGCGATGGCGCAGCCGTTGATGCCGCCGCCGATGATGAGAAGATCGTATGTCACCGTTGTCATATATCCGTTGCCGTCGCGCAAAGCCAAGCGTCATGGGGTGATGCTGCACGAAGGGGGTGTTCGATCACAAGGCCAACGCCTTGCCGGCCAGCCACCAGGCGACGTGGCGCCGTACCGATTTCGAACAATCGTCAGGCAGCGCGTCCGGGGCAAATTCGCTGGCGGCCTCGATCTCCAGATTCGGCCGGAAACGATATTCGGCGCCGGTAACGACGAACAGGGCAGGGCCGTTGCAGTCGGGGTCGGCGCGGTCGGTCGGTTCGTCACTCTGGCCGATGGCCGCCCAGCGCCGGAGCCCGATTTCCTCGCGCAGTTCGCGGATGATGCCCTGCTCCGGCGTCTCTCCGCGTTTCAGACCGCCACCGGGAAAATGCCAGCCCGCCATATAAGAGTGCCACACCAGCACGATTTGCCCGGTCGGCGTGACCACCAGCGCGTTGACCCCGACGCCGCCCGTGCCGGTAATCCGCGCCACCGCACCGAGCACCCGATAGGCGACCGTCATCGCCATGCGCCGCGCGACCGTGAGCCATGGCTTCATCGGCGCGGCGAATCATTGGCGTGAACGAGCAGTCGTTGCATGATGGGTTGGTCCGGGGGGATGCGTGACGATCCCCCGAGACCCATCTTACCGACAGGGGCGGAGATCAAGTCCCGTCCCACCATTGACCGCCCTTGAGTCCCCTTGTATAGGCGCGCCCGTCCGGACAGGGCTCGTTCCTTGTCCAGGCGCGCTTGAACATTGCTGGATGCACCCGGACCCGGGGGGTCGAAAAGGCCGCCGTGGTCCTTTTGCTATTCCCGTTGTTTGGCTCCAGCAAAGTAACCACGTGAAAGGTGAAGGGCTTCATGCCGACGATTAACCAGCTGGTCCGCAAGGGCCGCGATCCGCAGAAGGCCAAATCAAAGGTCCCTGCGATGGAACAGAACCCGCAGAAGCGCGGTGTCTGCACCCGCGTCTATACGACGACCCCGAAGAAGCCGAACTCGGCTCTGCGCAAGGTGGCCAAGGTTCGCCTGACCAACCAGCGCGAAGTCATCAGCTACATCCCGGGTGAAGGGCATAACCTGCAGGAGCACTCGGTGGTGCTGATCCGTGGCGGCCGCGTTCGCGACCTTCCCGGCGTCCGCTATCACGTTCTCCGCGGCGTGCTCGACACACAGGGTGTCAAGGATCGTCGCCAGTCGCGTTCCAAGTACGGCGCAAAGCGTCCGAAGTAAGCCGGTCGGCCTGCCAGCCGACGCAAGTCGGCCACTGGCTCGTCCCGATCATTGATGGCTGAAGTTTAGAAGGAAGATTGAAATGGCACGTCGTCGTCGGCCCGAAAAGCGGGTCATCCTGCCTGATCCCCAGTACGGGGATGAGGTTCTCTCCAAGTTCATGAACAGCGTCATGCTCGACGGCAAGAAGTCCGTCGCCGAGCTGATCGTCTATGGTGCGCTCTCGACCGTCGAGCAGCGCGCCAAGAAGGATCCGATCGGCGTGTTCCACGAGGCGCTGGCCAATGTGAAGCCGGGCATCGAAGTGCGCAGCCGCCGCGTCGGTGGTGCGACCTATCAGGTCCCGGTCGAGGTGCGCCCCGAGCGCGCCCAGGCCCTGGCGATCCGCTGGCTGATCGCGGCTGCCCGTGCGCGCAGCGAGAACACCATGGCGGCCCGCCTGTCCGGCGAATTGCTCGACGCGTCGAACAATCGTGGCAACGCGGTCAAGAAGCGCGAAGACACGCATCGCATGGCCGAAGCCAACCGCGCGTTCAGCCACTACCGCTGGTAGGGACTTTTCGCCGGCTCTTTTGCCGACGGTTATCATAGCTATATAGTGGAGAGCCGGCGACCCCGGCTCTCCGCATTCTCAAGGAAACACCGACCATGGCCCGCAGCCATCCGCTCGACATGTATCGTAACATCGGCATCATGGCCCACATCGATGCCGGCAAGACGACCACGACCGAGCGCATCCTTTACTACACCGGCAAGTCCTACAAGATCGGCGAGGTCCATGAGGGCACCGCGACGATGGACTGGATGGAGCAGGAGCAGGAGCGCGGGATCACGATCACGTCCGCCGCGACGACGTGTTTCTGGAACGATCACCGCATCAACATCATCGACACCCCAGGGCACGTCGACTTCACGATCGAGGTCGAGCGTTCGCTGCGCGTGCTCGACGGCGCCGTGGCATGCTTCGACGGCGTTGCCGGCGTGGAGCCGCAGTCCGAGACGGTGTGGCGTCAGGCCGAGAAGTATCACGTGCCGCGCATGTGCTTCGTCAACAAGCTCGACCGCACCGGCGCGAATTTCAACATGTGCGTCGACATGATCAAGGATCGTCTCGGCGCGCGTCCGGCGGTGCTGTATCTCCCGATCGGCCTCGAGAGCGATTTCAAGGGCCTGGTCGATCTGGTCGAGAACCGCGCGATCATCTGGCTCGAAGAGTCGCTGGGCGCGAAGTTCGAATATCAGGACATCCCCGCCGACCTGGCCGATGCCGCCGCGACCGCTCGTTCCGAGCTGATCGAGATGGCCGTCGAGCAGGACGACGACATCATGGAAGCGTATCTGGAAGGCAATGAGCCCGACGCAGCGACGCTGAAGAAGCTGATCCGCAAGGGCACGCTGAACTTCTCGTTCGTGCCGGTGCTGTGCGGCTCGGCGTTCAAGAACAAGGGTGTGCAGCCGTTGCTCGACGCCGTGGTGGACTATCTGCCGAGCCCGCTCGACGTGCCGGCGATCAAGGGCCTGAGCCTCGACGGCAAGAGCGAGGATTCGCGTCCGGCCGACGACAATGCGCCGTTCTCGGCACTGGCGTTCAAGATCATGAACGATCCGTTCGTCGGCACGCTGACCTTCGCCCGGATCTATTCGGGCAAGCTCGAGACCGCATCGCAGGTGCTGAACTCGGTCAAGGACAAGAAGGAAAAGGTCGGCCGCATGCTGTTGATGCATGCGAACAGCCGCGAGGACATCCAGGAAGCCTTTGCCGGCGACATCGTTGCGCTGGCGGGTCTCAAGGACACCACGACGGGCGACACGCTGTGCGCGCAGAACCTGCCGATCATCCTCGAGCGGATGGAATTCCCCGAGCCCGTGATCGAGCTGTCGGTGGAGCCGAAGACCAAGGCCGACCAGGAGAAGATGGGCATCGCGCTCAATCGTCTGGCGCGCGAGGATCCGTCGTTCCGCGTTTCGTCGGACGCCGAGAGCGGCCAGACGATCATCAAGGGCATGGGCGAGCTTCATCTCGAAATTCTCGTCGACCGCATGCGTCGCGAGTTCAAGGTCGAGGCCAATGTCGGCGCGCCGCAGGTCGCTTATCGCGAATATCTCGGCAAGCCGGTGGAGCTGAGCTACACCCACAAGAAGCAGTCGGGTGGTTCGGGTCAGTTCGCCGAAGTGAAGGTCAAGGTCACGCCGGGCGAGCGCGGTTCGGGCTTCGTGTTCATCGATTCGGTCAAGGGCGGCAACGTTCCGAAGGAATATATTCCGTCGGTCGAGAAGGGCATGCGCGAGACCGCCGAGACCGGTTCGCTGATCGGCTTCCCGATCATCGATTTCTCGGTCGAGTTGATCGACGGCAAGTACCATGACGTCGACTCGTCGGCGCTGGCGTTCGAGATCTGCGCGCGCGGTTGCATGCGCGAAGCCGCCCAGAAGGCCGGCATCAAGCTACTCGAGCCGATCATGAAGGTCGAGGTCGTGACGCCGGAAGATTATCTCGGCGACGTGATCGGTGACATGAACAGCCGTCGCGGCCAGATCCAGGGTACCGACAGCCGCGGCAACGCGCAGACGGTCGATGCGATCGTGCCGCTGGCCAACATGTTCGGCTATGTGAACCAGCTCCGCTCGTTCACCCAGGGCCGCGCGCAGTACAGCATGCAATTCTCGCATTATGACGAAGTGCCCGCCAACGTTGCCGACGAAGTGAAGGCAAAGCTGGCGTAATCCAAAAACACTCGCTAAGGGGCCGCGTCCGTGCGGTGCCTTAGCGCCCCGGTATTCGATCAAGAAGGTAGGAAAAATGGCGAAGGCAAAGTTTGAGCGGAACAAGCCGCACCTCAACATCGGCACGATCGGCCACGTCGATCATGGCAAGACGTCGCTGACCGCTGCGATCACCAAGGTCCTGGCCGAGACGACCGGCGGCACGGCCGTCGACTTCGCCAACATCGACAAGGCGCCGGAAGAGCGCGAGCGCGGCATCACCATCTCGACCGCGCACGTCGAGTATGAGACGACCGCACGCCACTATGCGCACGTCGATTGCCCGGGCCACGCCGATTATGTGAAGAACATGATCACCGGCGCAGCCCAGATGGACGGCGCGATTCTCGTCGTGTCCGCGACCGACGGCCCGATGCCGCAGACCCGCGAGCACATCCTGCTCGCCCGTCAGGTCGGCGTGCCGGCGATGGTCGTGTTCATGAACAAGGTCGATCTCGTCGACGACGAGGAAATCCTCGAGCTGGTCGAGATGGAAATCCGCGAGCTGCTCAGCTCGTACGACTTCCCGGGCGACGACATTCCGATCATCAAGGGTTCGGCGACCTGCGCGCTCAGCGGTTCGAACGACAAGTTCGGCAAGGAAGCCGTGCTTGAGCTGATGAAGGCTGTCGACGACTATATCCCGCAGCCCGACCGTCCGCTCGACAAGCCGTTCATGATGCCGATCGAGGACGTGTTCTCGATTTCGGGTCGCGGCACTGTCGTCACCGGTCGCGTCGAGACCGGCATCGTCAAGGTTGGCGAGGAAGTCGAGATCGTCGGCATTCATCCGGAGGTCCGCAAGACCACCGTTACCGGCGTCGAGATGTTCCGCAAGCTGCTCGATCAGGGCCAGGCCGGCGACAATGTCGGCGCGCTGATCCGCGGTGTTGGCCGTGACGAAGTCGAGCGCGGCCAGGTGCTGTGCAAGCCCGGCTCGATCAAGCCGCACACCGACTTCAACTCGGAAGTGTATGTGCTGTCGAAGGACGAAGGTGGCCGTCACACGCCGTTCTTCGCCAACTATCGTCCGCAGTTCTACTTCCGCACGACCGACGTGACGGGCACCGTCGAGCTGCCTGAGGGCACCGAGATGGTGATGCCGGGCGACAATGTCGCACTGGGCATCAAGCTCATCGCGCCGATCGCCATGGACGTCGGCCAGCGCTTCACCATTCGCGAAGGCGGTCGTACCGTCGGCGCAGGGGTTGTCAGCGCGATCTCGAAGTAATAGAGGACTGCCTCCGCCCGATTCCCCGTGGGGAATCGGGCGGTTGCCATTTTATACAAACACCAAGAGTCGTCATGAGGCGGCCCGCTCTTTCGCATCGGTAGGGTTATGGAAACGCAGAATATTCGGATTCGTCTGAAGGCATTCGATCATCGTGTGCTCGATCAGGCAACCGGCGACATCGCCGACACCGCGCGCCGCACCGGCGCCCTTATTCGCGGTCCTATCCCTTTGCCGACGCGCATCGAGAAGTTCACCGTCAACCGCGGTCCGCACATCGACAAGAAGTCGCGGGAGCAGTTCGAGGTGCGCACCTACAAGCGTATGCTGGACATCGTTCAGCCGACGCCGCAGACGGTCGATGCCCTGATGAAGCTCGATCTCGCCGCAGGCGTTGACGTGGAGATCAAGCTGGCTTAAGGGCCAGCGCGACGCGGTCGACCCAGTCCCGCGACGCACGACAATTTGAGATACCGCTGGCGGCTTCGGCAGCCAGGACAGCGTCTCCCGTCACGTTTCTGCCATGCAGGGACAACCAGCCCGGGACGGGGGCTCGCTTCGCTTTACCGGGCTGACACGCACCTGGGGATTTCCCGCTGGTGCCTCTGTGAGGAGAATAGGTCATGCGTACCGGCGTGATCGCGAAGAAAATGGGGATGACCCGCCTTTTCCGGGATGATGGCCGCCATGTGCCGGTCACCGTCCTTTCCCTGGAAGGCTTGCAGGTCGTTTCCGTCCGCGAGAATGAACGTGACGGCTATACCGCCGTCCAGCTTGGCGCAGGCAGCGCCAAGGCCAAGAATGTTTCGAAGCCGCAGCGTGGCCATTTCGGCAAGGCCGAAGTGGAGCCGAAGGCGAAGCTGGTCGAATTCCGCGTTTCCGAGGATGCGCTCCTCGACGTCGGCGCGGAAATCTCGGCCGACCATTATGTTGCCGGCCAGATCGTCGATATCCAGGGCGTGACCCAGGGCAAGGGCTTCCAGGGCGGTATGAAGCGCTGGGGCTTCGGTGGTCTTCGCGCCACCCACGGCGTCTCGGTCTCGCACCGCTCGCTCGGTTCGACCGGTCAGCGCCAGGATCCGGGCAAGGTCTTCAAGAACAAGAAGATGGCCGGGCATATGGGCGACAAGAACCGCACCCAGCAGAATCTCGAGATCGTCGGCACCGACGTCGAGCGTGGCCTGATCTTCGTGAAGGGCTCCGTGCCCGGCTCGAAGGGCGGCTGGCTGATCGTCAAGGACGCGGTGAAGATCGCGCGCCACGCCGAGGCTCCCTATCCCGCCGGCCTGAAGGCCGCGGCGAACAGCAACAACGCACCCGCCGAGACGCCCGCCGAGACGGTGGATGCTCCCGAAGCGGCTGAAGGCCAGGAGGGCTGAACGTGAAGGTCAAGGTTCAATCCTTCGACGCCAAGGCAGCCGCTGCCGATGTCGAGCTGAGCGACGAGGTCTTCGGCCTCGATCCTCGTGCCGACATCCTGCACCGCGTTGTCACTTGGCAGCTCGAAAAGCGTCGTGCGACCGCACGCGGCACGCGCGAACGCGCCGATGTTGCCCGCTCCGGCAAGAAATATGGTCGCCAGAAGGGCGGCGGTACCGCCCGTCACGGCGATCGTCGCGCTCCGGTGTTCATCGGTGGTGGCAAGGCACATGGCGCCCGCGTCCGTGACTTCAATCCGTCGCTAAACAAGAAGATCCGCGCACTGGGCCTGAAGATGGCGCTTTCGAGCCATGCCAAGGCCGGCTCGCTGATCATCATGGACAGCCTG
The DNA here is from genome assembly GCA_041659925.1 of Sphingomonas sp. Classification (GTDB taxonomy): domain Bacteria; phylum Pseudomonadota; class Alphaproteobacteria; order Sphingomonadales; family Sphingomonadaceae; genus Sphingomonas. Next base: position 3,802 of record JBAZXI010000029.1, on the reverse strand, counting down.
TCGGTCAAGGACGGCAAGACCAAGGCGCTGACCGCCGATCTCGCCAAGCTGGGCTTTGGCAAGACCGCGCTGGTGATCGACGGTGACATGGTCGAGAACAGCTTCGCGCTCGCCGCGGGCAACCTGTCGCAGATCAACGTGCTGCCGGCCGCCGGCGCCAATGTCTACGACATCCTGAAGCATGACACGCTGGTGCTGACGCGCGCCGCGGTCGAGAAGCTGGAGGCGCGCTTCCATGGCTAAGAAGGCAAAGACGTCGGTCGACATCCGTCATTATGACGTGATCGTCGCGCCGCACATCACCGAGAAGGCCACGTTGCTTTCCGAGCAGAACGCCGTGGTGTTCAAGGTTGCGAACGACGCGACCAAGCCGGAGATCAAGGCCGCGGTCGAGGCGTTGTTCAATGTCAACGTCACGAACGTCAATACGATCGTCCAGAAGGGCAAGACCAAGAAGTGGAAGGGCGCGCCGTACCGCCGCTCTGACATCAAGAAGGCGATCGTCACCCTCAAGGATGGCCAGTCCATCGACGTGACGACGGGGATTCAGTAATGGCTCTCAAGCATTATAACCCGACCAGCCCGGCACGACGCGGACTTATCCTCGTCGACAAGTCGAGCCTGCACAAGGGCGGCCCGATCAAGGCGCTGACCGAAGGCAAGCGCAAGACCGGTGGGCGCAACAACAAGGGTCATGTGACCTCGCGCGGCATCGCCGGCGGCCACAAGCAGCGCTATCGCATCGTCGATTTCAAGCGTCGCAAGTGGGACGTCGAGGGCACCGTCGAGCGGCTCGAATATGACCCCAACCGCACCGCGTTCATCGCCCTGATCAAGTATCCGGACGAAGAGCTGGCCTACATCGTCGCACCGCAGCGCCTCGCCGTCGGTGACAAGGTGATCGCCAGCAAGAAGACCGACGTAAAGCCGGGCAACGCGATGGAACTGGGCCAGATGCCGGTCGGCACGATCGTCCACAATGTCGAGATGAAGCCCGGCAAGGGTGGCCAGCTCGCGCGTTCGGCCGGTACCTATGTGCAGATCGTCGGCCGCGACAAGGGCATGGTGATGGTTCGCCTCAACTCGGGCGAGCAGCGTTACATTCACGCCAATTGCATGGCGACGGTGGGCGCGGTGTCGAACCCCGACAACCAGAACCAGAACCTCGGCAAGGCCGGCCGCAGCCGCTGGATGGGCAAGCGCCCGCTGACCCGCGGCGTCGCCAAGAACCCGGTCGACCATCCGCATGGCGGTGGTGAAGGCCGTACCTCGGGCGGCCGTCATCCGGTCACCCCGTGGGGCAAGCCGACCAAGGGTGCGCGCACCCGTCACAACAAGTCGACCGACAAGATGATCATCCGGTCGCGTCACGCCAAGAAGAAGGGCTAACCCATGGCTCGCTCCGTCTGGAAGGGTCCGTTCGTGGACCTTCATCTGCTCAAGAAGGCCGAAACCGCGCAGGACGCCGGTGGCCGCGCCCCGATCAAGACCTGGTCGCGTCGCTCCACCATCCTGCCGCAGTTCGTAGGCCTCACGTTCAGCGTCTATAATGGCCGCAAGTTCGTGCCCGTCTCGGTCAACGAGGACATGGTCGGCATGAAGCTCGGCGAATTCGCGCCGACCCGGTTCTTCCCGGGTCATGCGTCGGACAAGAAGGGCAAGCGCTGATGTCGAAACCAGCATCCCCGCGCAAGGTCGGTGACAAGGAAGCCCTGTCGGTCGGCACGCAGATCCGTGGTTCGGCGCAGAAGCTGAACCTCGTTGCGGGCCTGATCCGCGGCAAGAAGGTCGGCGACGCGATGAACATCCTGGCCTTCTCGACGAAGGGCATGGCGGTCGACGCGCGCAAGGTTCTCGCCTCGGCGATCGCCAATGCGGAAAACAACCACAATCTCGACGTCGACGCGCTCGTCGTCGCCGAGGCTTCGGTCGGCAAGTCGATCACGATGAAGCGTTTCGCCACGCGCGGTCGCGGCAAGTCGACCCGCATCCTCAAGCCATTCAGCCGTCTGCGCATCGTCGTGCGCGAGCAGGAAGAAGCATAATGGGTCAGAAGAGCAATCCGATCGGCCTGCGACTGCAGATCAACCGCACCTGGGACAGCCGCTGGTACGCCGACGGCGCCGACTATGGTCGTTTGCTGCTCGAGGATCTCAAGATCCGCAAGTACATCGTCGAGACGCTGCCGCAGGCCGCGATCTCGAAGGTCGTCATCGAGCGCCCGGCCAAGCTGTGCCGCGTTTCCATCTATGCCGCACGCCCCGGTGTGATCATCGGCAAGAAGGGCACCGACATCGAGAAGCTTCGCAGGAAGCTCGGTTCGATGACGTCGTCCGACGTGTCGCTGAACATCGTCGAGATCCGCAAGCCTGAAGTCGACGCCAAGCTCGTCGCGCAGGGCATCGCCGATCAGCTCGAGCGTCGTATCGCCTTCCGTCGCGCCATGAAGCGTGCGGTGCAGTCGGCGCTGCGGCTTGGCGCCGAGGGCATTCGCGTCGCGTGCGGCGGTCGTCTCGGTGGTGCCGAGATCGCGCGTTCGGAGAGCTATCGCGAAGGTCGCGTGCCGCTCCACACGCTGCGTGCGAACATCGATTATGCCGAGGCCACCGCGCATACCTCCTACGGGGTTTGCGGCGTGAAGGTCTGGGTCTTCAAGGGCGAGATTCTCGGCCATGACCCAATGGCGCAGGACCGGCTGATGATGGAGGCTCAAACCTCCGGCGTCCGTCCGGCCCGCTAAGGAACACGAGACATGCTGCAACCAAAACGCACCAAGTTCCGCAAGGCCTTCAAGGGCCGCATCCATGGCGACGCCAAGGGTGGCGCGGCGCTCAACTTCGGCTCCTACGGGCTGAAGGCGATGGAGCCTGATCGTATCACCGCGCGCCAGATCGAGGCCGCGCGTCGTGCGATCACCCGTCACATCAAGCGCCAGGGTCGCTTGTGGATCCGCATTTTCCCGGACGTTCCGGTCTCCGCAAAGCCTGCCGAAGTCCGCATGGGCAAGGGCAAGGGTTCGCCGGAGTTCTGGGCCGCGCGGGTCAAGCCGGGCCGCATCCTGTTCGAGCTCGACGGTGTCGACGGCCCGCTGGCCGCCGAAGCCTTCAGCCGTGCGGCGATGAAGCTGCCGATCAAGACCAAGGTGGTGGCGCGTCTCGGCGACACCTCGCACCTGGGAGGCGACAAGTGAGCCGCATCGACGACATTACCGCGAAGACCGACGATCAGTTGGGCGACGAGCTCAGCAATCTAAAGCGCGAGGCGTTCAACCTCCGTTTCCAGGCCGCCACGAACCAGCTCGAAAAGCCGAGCCGGGTGCGTGAAGTCCGTCGCGATATCGCCCGCATCAAGACCGTGCAGAACGCTCGTACGCGTTCGGCCACGAAGTAAGGAACGAGACATGCCGAAGCGCGTGCTGACCGGAGTGATCGTCTCCGACAAGGGCGAAAAGACGGTGGTCGTGAACGTGGAGCGTAAGGTCAAGCACCCGCTCTACGGCAAGATCATCCGTCGTTCGAAGAAGTATCATGCCCATGACGAGGGCAATGAATTCAAGGCCGGTGAGACGGTGCGGATCGAAGAGACCGCGCCGATCTCCAAGCTGAAGACCTGGAAGGTGATCGATCGGGTTAACACCCATGCGACGCCGGAGCGGGTCGACGTCGACGCGTAAGCGTCAAATTTAGGCGGGTGCCGGTCAGAAATCGGCCCCAGATTGAGAAGGAAGCGGATCGATGATCCAGATGCAGTCCAATCTCGACGTCGCTGACAACAGCGGCGCGAAGCGGGTGCAGTGCATCAA
>JBAZXI010000028.1:0-70535 GCA_041659925.1 Sphingomonas sp. | reverse complement strand
CTTGCCCCCGCTTCGGCGCGCTTCAGCCCGCGGCTTCGCGGTTCGCCGCGCCAGTATTTATAGGTAACGGTCAGCGACTGCTCATCGAGCATCGCGCTCTGGATGCGCGGCCACGGACACATGTAGTTGCACACCTGTTCGCGCATCAATCCGCAGAGCGTGAAGGTGGTGAAGGTCAGCACGCCGACCGTGGCATAGGCGACGAACGGTGCTGTCCCGCCGGCAAAAGCGCGGGCGAGCGTCGGCGCATCGGCAAAATAGAATATCCACGCGCCGCCGGTCAGTGCGGCGATCAACAGCCATATGCCAAATTTGGCGCCGCGCCGCAGCACCTTGTTGACACTCCACGGTGCCGCCTGCAGCCGCAGCTGGGCGTTGCGATCACCGTCGATCAATCGTTCGACATGGACGAACAGATCGGTCCACACGGTCTGCGGGCACGCATAACCGCACCACGCGCGCCCAACCGCCGAAGTGACCAGAAACAGCCCGATCGCCGCCATGATCAGCAGCCCGGCAACATAGTAGAATTCGTGCGGCCAGATCTCGATCGCGAACATGTAGAAGCGACGATGCGCGAGATCGACCAGCGCGGCCTGGTTGGGGGCATAGGGGCCGCGATCCCAGCGCAGCCACGGGGTGACGTAATAGACCGCCAGCGTCACCGCCATGATCGCCCATTTGAGCCGCCGGAACGGCCCTTTGACGCTCTTGGGGAACACCTTGCGCCGCGCTTCGAAGAAGTGCTCCGGCTCGATCAGATCCTGCGGATGAGACATGATCCGCTAGGGCCTCGCTACCGGCATCGTCGCGGCCGGCGGCGCGGTTTCGGCGACCTTCGCCGGCGAGGCCTCGCCGCCGCCCAGCGAGTGGACATAGCTCGCCAGCATCTTGATCGTGATCGGATCGAGCCGCTGGCCCCAGGCCGGCATAATGCCGTAGCGCGCATTGGTGATGGTCTGGGTCAGCGTGTCGCGACTGCCGCCATAGAGCCAGATGCGATCGGTCAGATTGGGGGCGCCGAGCGAGCGGTTACCGCGGCCATTGTCGCCATGGCATACGGCGCAATTGGTCGCGAACAGCGCCGCGCCGCGCTTCGCCGAGGCGTCAGCCGGATCCTGATGGGAAATGAACCGGACATAGGAGACGAGATCGCCAATCTCGGCCGGCTTGAGGATACCGTCACGGCCAAAAGCCGGCATTTGCGACATGCGCGTCGCATTGTCACCCGGTTGCCGCACTCCATGGAGGAGTGTCTGCTGGATCGTCGCGATGTCGCCGCCCCACAGCCAGTCGTCGTCGTTGAGATTGGGGTAGCCCTTGCCACCCGCCGCGCCCGAACCGTGGCATTGCACGCAATAGACCTTGAAAGCGGAACGCCCGCCCTCCTCCGCTGCGCGCTGCAATGCCGGGTTCTTGGCGATCGCCTCGATCGGAGTCCGCGCCAACGCCGCCATTACCGGTGCCTTGCGCTGCCGGTCGACCGCCAGCTCCTGCTCAAGCTGGCCATGGCTGGACCAGCCGAGCGTGCCGGCCGTCGCTCCGTGCAGTCCCGGTATCGCCGGATAGAGCACGCAATAGACAATCGCGAACAGGATCGTGGCATAGAGGATATACAGCCACCAGCGCGGCATCGGGGTATCGAGTTCTTCAATCCCGTCCCATTCGTGTCCGACGGTCATCGTGCCAGTCGGATGGTCCAGGCGCTCGCCTTTAGCCATCGATCTGCTCCTCTTCGAAGATGCTGGTCGCGGCGCGGTGATGCTCGCGCGGCGCCTGGGGTCGGAAGGTCCAGCCGACAAATGCGAGGAACGCGACCCCCATCAGGATCAGGCCCCAGCTATCGGCAAAGGTGCGTAAGGCATTGTAGATCACTTGGCCCGCTCCCGCGGCGCCGCCGCCTTGAAGTCGACCTCGGTCCCGAGCACCTGGAGATAGGCGATCAACGCATCCATCTCGGTCACGCGTGACGGGTCGCCATCATAGTCGCGCGAGGCGGCTTTCGGGTAGCGCCGCGCGAGATCGGCGGCATCGCCGTCGCTGCCAGCCTGACCTGAGAGGTCGGCCGCCGCCTTGGTGATGTCCTCCGCGGTGTAGGGCACGCCGACATCGCGCAGCGCCTTCAGGTGATCCCCGATATTGGGGACCTCGAGATCGCGCTCGGCGAGAAAGGCATAGGGCGGCATGATCGATTCTGGCACCACGGCGCGCGGGTCTTTCAGATGCTGGACATGCCATTCGTCGGAATAGCGACCGCCGACACGCGCCAGATCCGGCCCGGTGCGCTCCGAACCCCATTGGAACGGATGATCGTACATGCTTTCCGCAGCGAGGCTGTAATGGCCGTAGCGCTCGACCTCGTCGCGGAACGGGCGGATCATCTGGCTGTGGCAACCATAACATCCCTCGCGAATGTAGATGTTGCGCCCGGCCAGTTCGAGCGGCGTGTAGGGTCGCACGCCGTCAACGCGGGTTACGGTCGAGTCGATCCAGAACAGTGGCGCGATCTCGACGATGCCGCCGATCGTCACGACGAGGAATGCCAGGACCGCCAGCAACGTAACGTTGCGCTCGATCGTCTTGTGGCGTTGCAGGAAGGAAGCCATTGCGCGCTCCTCAGTTTGCGGTCGCGGCGGCGAGCGGCGTCAACGGCCGGTCGCGTTCGGGGTCGTATGTGGTCGTGGCGAGCGGCGCTTCGGCGCGAAGCTTGCCGGCGATGGTCATCGCGACGTTCCACACCATGAACAGGGCACCGACGAAGTAGAGCAGTCCCCCACCGACGCGCATCACATAATAGGGATGCAGTGCGGACACGACCTCGGCGAACGAGTAGACGAGATAGCCGTCCGACCCATATTCGCGCCACATGAGGCCCTGGGTGATGCCTGCCACCCACATCGAGGAGGCGTAGAGCACAATGCCGAGCGTGGCGCACCAGAAGTGCCAGTTGATCATGCGCAGCGAGTAGATCCGCTCGCGACCCCACAACCGCGGTGTCATGAAGTAGATCGCGCCGAAGGTGATCATGCCGTTCCACCCGAGCGCACCCGAATGGACATGGCCGATCGTCCAGTTGGTATAGTGGCTGAGCGAGTTCACGCTCTTGATCGACATCATCGGACCTTCGAAAGTCGACATGCCGTAAAAGGCCAGCGCGAAGACCATCATGCGGATGATCGGATCGGTGCGAATCTTGTCCCAGGCGCCGTTGAGCGTCATCAGGCCGTTGATCATGCCGCCCCAGCTCGGCATCCACAGCATTACCGAGAACACTTCGCCCAGCGTCTGCGCCCAGTCGGGCAACGCGGTGTAGTGGAGATGATGCGGGCCGGCCCAGATATAGAGGAAGATCAGCGACCAGAAGTGCACAATCGACAGCCGGTAGCTGTAGATCGGGCGCTCGGCCTGCTTCGGCACGAAATAGTACATCATGCCGAGGAAGCCGGCGGTCAGGAAGAAACCGACCGCGTTGTGGCCATACCACCACTGCGTCAGCGCATCCTGCACGCCGGAGAAAGCGGAATAGGATTTCGATCCTTCCCACGACACCGGCATCGAGAGGTTGTTGACCAGATGCAACATCGCGACGGTGATGATGAAGCCGAGGTAGAACCAGTTGGCGACATAGATATGCGGTTCAGACCGCTTCACGATCGTGCCGACAAAGACGACGAGGTAGCTGACCCAGACGATCGTCAGCCAGATGTCGACATACCATTCGGGCTCGGCATATTCGCGGCCCTCGGTCACACCCATCAGATAGCCGGTCGCGGCCAGCACGATGAACAGCTGGTATCCCCAGAAAACGAAGCGCGCGAGCGCCGGCGCGAACAGTCGCGCGCGACATGTGCGTTGCACGACATAAAAGCTCGTACAGATCAGCGCGTTGCCGCCGAACGCGAAAATCACCGCCGACGTGTGCAACGGCCGCAATCGTCCGAAAGTCGAAAAGTCATAATGGAGGTTGAGCAGCGGAAAGGCGAGTTGCGAGGCGATGACGATGCCGACCAGAAAGCCGACAACGCCCCAGAACACCGTGGCGATCAGACCCCATCGAATGACGTCGTCATAATAGCGGCCCTGCAAAGCCGCCTTTCCCGCCGTGCCCGGCGTAGGCTTGCCGAACTGTCGCGCCGTCACGAAGGCGACGAGAAGTGCCGCGGCGGCGCAGATCGCCATGTGCACGGCAAAAGCGTGATCGACCGCCATCGCCGCAGCGACCGTACAGGCCAGGAAGATGACGAACCAAAGTCCGCCACGCAGTGCAATATCGTCGTCCAACCAGCCCTCCCGCCATTCCCAAAGCGTCGGCGGGAGCTATCGTATCGGCCGGGGACATAACCTATGCGTAGTTACCCGTAATTGGCGAGGCCCGGCGCCGCATCGGGGGCCGCTATCGGGCGGTAAAACTGTCCACATGGGCGAGCACAACGGCGCGCGCTTGCTCGAACGGCAGGCATTGCTCGTGGCGCAATCGCTGCCACGCTGCGAAGCTGGCGATCAGGTCGAGCGTCTCGAACGCGACCATATCTGCGGAAAGCGCCTCCGGGATGAGCGAGTGGAGCCTGGCCCGCATCAGCGCCAGCATGCGATCATTCTCCGCGTCGATCGCCGGCGACATATGGCGATGGGCGTCGCCGGCGCGCTTGAACGGCAACAGCCGTTCATAGGTTACGACGCGTCGCTCGACCGCCTCCCGCAAGCGCCCCTGCCAATCGGGCGCGGTGAAAGGCGCGGCCCATCCCTCATAATATTTCGCCAGCCCACCGAGCATGGCGGCGTAGAGCGTTTCCATGTCCTTGAACTGGCGGAATACGGTGCGCAGCCCGACCTCCGCCCGCATCGCGACCTGCTCGGCACTGGGTGTGACCGCCCCCTCCTCAACCAGCGCCAGCATCGCCGCAACGATCTTGTCGCGACTGGTCTGTGATCGCCTGCGCCGGCCGTCTTCTGGCGCTTTCTTTGCCGTCATCAATTCCTGACCTTAATTCGCCCAATAGATATAGGTCTCACCCGGACGCGGTTTTGTGCCGAGCGGCCGGTCGATAGCGATTGGCGACCGGATTAGCGATGGCCAGGCGGGCTTAACGCTCTCTTTGTCATGTTGCGCCAACAACTGCGTCAAGCGCGCAACGACGTCCGGATGCTGCGCCGCGACGTCCCGATGCTCGGTCGGGTCGGTCTTCATATCGTAGAGCAGCGAGACGTGCGGCAGGTCGAGCACCTGCAGCTTCCAGTCGCCGTCGCGCACCACGCGATACGCGCCGTCGCGCCAGAACAAAATCTGGTGCGGCGTGCCCGTCGCGTGACCCTCAACCCATGGCATCAGGTCGACGCCATCGATCGCGCGATCGTGCGGCAAGGCGGCGCCTGCCGCGTCCGCCGCGGTCGCGAAGATGTCGAAATGGCTGACCGGCCCCGCGATCGACGTACCGGGCTTGATCTGTGCCGGCCACCGCATGAACATCGGCACCTTTACGCCGCCTTCGAAGAAGGTCGCTTTCCAGCCACGATACGGTTTGTTGATATCGGGCAGGCCGATATAATGGGCGCCACCATTGTCGCTCGTAAAGATGACCAACGTGTTCTGGTCCAGCCCCTCGGCCTTGAGCGACGCCATCACTTGCCCGACGCCACGATCGAGCGCGCGGATCATCGCCGCATAGACACGGGTGCGGTGGTCCTTGATCCGCGGCAGCGCATCGTAATCCGCCTTGGACGCCTGGAGCGGCGTATGCGGAGCGTTATAGGCAAGATACATGAAGAACGGGCGGTTGCGATTGGCGTGGATCGCGCTGATCGCCTGGTTGGTCAGATAATCGGTCATATAGCGATCGGGGTGGAACCGCTCGCCACCATTATACTGCACGCTGAACGGCAGATTGGCCCACAGGAAGCGGTCGATCGGGTCGAAATCCTGCTTCGAATTCTCCACGTCGGGACTGTCCTCGGGCAGGTACATCTGCCCGCCGATCATGAAGCCGAGGCTCTCGTCAAAGCCATGCTGTTCAGGGCGCATGCCGCGACCGTCACCCAGGTGCCATTTGCCGAGATGCACGGTGTGATAACCCTTGCCCCGGAGCAACTGGGCGATCGTTATCTCGCTCGCGGGGACGCCCTTGTCGATCGTCGTAGCGGGCTGCCGAGCCGCGTCCTCGTCGAAGATCGTCTTATGTTCCCACGTGGTCGGGAAATCGGCGATGTTGCGCGCGAAGCGAACCTCGGGTCGGATCAGGCTGGTCGGAAACCAGGCCGGCGGATGTGTTTCGGCCGGCGTGAATTCATAGCCGAAGCGCGTCGGATAGCGACCGGTCATCAGGGCCGCGCGGCTCGGCGCACAGGTCGCGTTGCCGGCGTAGCCGTCGGCAAAGCTCACACCGTCATGGCCAATCGCATCGATATTCGGCGTCTTGAGCAAGCCCCCGGCAACACCGCCGCCGTTGAAGCTGATATCGTTGTAGCCGAGATCGTCGCCGACGATGAGGATGATGTTGGGCGGTCGCTGCGCGGCGGGGAGTGTCGCCGTCGCCGGCCCCTGCTGCCATTTGACGGGCTGGTTGGGGTAGATGTGCGGGGCGAGCCATCCCGGCAGATGGAGCAACACATAGTCCTTGGCGAGATAAGCGCCGGCGCCGAGCAGCGCGACCGCACCGAGCGTGACCTTCATCCAGCGCTTCATGGCCGTGGCTCGGCGTCGAAGCTGCGCCAGCCCAGTGCCAGCACCGCGATCATGATGGCTTCGACCATCATCGGCGGGTAGGCACTACCGGCAGCGCCATCCAGCACCAGCGAGACGACCCGCCCGCTGATCGCGATGAAGAGCAGGATCATCGGGACAAGCAACGGCGTACGCCATGTCCGCCACGCGCCGAGCAGCGCGAAGATCGCCCCCGTGACAAAGAACGCCGTGAAATCGGCGCGGATCGTCGCCATTCCCTGCGACCCGATCGGCGTGAGGAAAAAGCGTTCCGCCCCCAGAGCCGGCTTGAACAGGAAGCTCAACCCCAGAAGCAAGTTGAACAATCCGACCAGCGCGACCACGCCGCGCACCACGTTCTTCATGACGATCCGCTCCTCTGTTTCGACAAAGTCTATCACCCGTGCCGCCAAGCGCAATCTTTCGGCATTGCCAATGCCAGAAGATAACGGCATCCTATGCGTGGAGGGAGGCGACGCATGCGAACGCGAGGGATGACCCCGCACACGTCGCATTCTTCGTCAGCTTGGCGCTGTTCTCGGGGGGGACCGGCGCTACGCTGCTCGATCAGGCCTGCGTTTCGTGCGTCGGCCTGGCCACGAGCGCCCTCCGCCTCACCCTCCGACGCTCACGCCACCGCTTCGATCATCCGTCGCCGCAAACCGCGCTGCTCCAGCCGCCAGACGAATTGATCGAAGCGATCCTGCCCGAAAAAGGGTTCACCTTCGAACACCATCAGCGGAACGCCATAGTGGCCGCCGAGCCGCTGCGCCGCCTGGTTGGCTTCGACCTGTTCGCGATAGCGTTCCTCTTCCTGAGCAATCGCGGCGTCCATTTCCGCCAGATCCAGCCCGGCGCGCGCCGCCGCCCTGGCGAGATGATCGCCGAGATGCCAGTCGGTCACCGACCCGCCCCAGATCACCCGGCTGACCTCGTCGAGAAACGCCAGCCCCCTCCCGAGCTCCGCCGCGGCAACGCCAAGATGCGTCAGGCGGTGAATATAGGGTTGTTCCTTGGGGTAGGTCCGCGTCGCGAAATCCATCACCACCGGATCGGGCGAAGCCCAGCGAAATGGCAGGCCAACGAACTCGGCGCTGCGTCCGATGTCGCGCATGAAGTAGCTCAACCACAAGGGATCATTGCTGGCGAAGAAGTCCGGCTGCCGTACCGCGATCGGATAGACCGGACAGACATTGGCGCGCACGTCGTAGATCCGCTCGAGCGCGACCAGCCGCGGCGTCACCAGATAGGAATAGGGCGATCGGAACGACCAGTAGAGATCATAGTTTAGTGTCATGCCGACAGCACCTTGGTACGGATGTTGAGTTGACCGGCGAGACCGGCGACGCGATGCTTCTCGATCGCCTGATAAGCGGGCGACTGGACCATCGCCATCATGGCGGCACGCGACGGATATTGCGCGAGCGCGACCATGTCCCACAGTTCCTCGGCCTCGCCGAGCATCAACTCCGTCACGGCCCCTGCGAACACCGGCGCGCCGCCAACCGACTCAAGGCAACCCCGCACCGCGACGCCATAGCGCGCATATGCCTCGCGCCCCGACAACTCCGGTTCGCTCCCGTCGGGATACTCGGCCTTGTCCTTGAACTTCAGAAGATTGACCATCACGAACGGGCCATCCTCGGCGCCACCGAAAAAGGCGGCAATCTGTTCGGGCCCAGGAAACACGGCATTGGTAATATTCACGGCCAAACTCCCGTATCGATGCGGATGAATTGCTCGATCAGCGTGCAAAGTTCTTCCGGTGCGTCTTCCTGCAGGAAGTGTCCCCCGCCAGTGACGATCCGGTGCGGCTGATGGCGCGCGCCCGGAACATGATCGATGAAGGCCCGTTCCCCGTCTCGCGTGACCACATCCTGGTCGCTGAAGGCGGTGAGGACCGGCTTGTCGAAGCGTTCGAGCACCGGCGCTGCCCCGCGCGGGCCTTCGTCCAGGGAATGAATCCGGATATCGGTGGAATCGGCGTCGGTGATGGTAAGATAATGCGGCACAAAGGAATAATCGGCGAGGTCGGTGAATCGTTCCTCCGGCGTACGCAAGACTAGCATCGACATCCTACCGAACGGCATTTATTGGCATTACGAGTGCCATAATGCAGCCACGCCGTCAACGTCGCGGTGTCACCTCGCGGTCGCTGACCAACCGCAACCCGATATGGTCGGTCCCCAGCCCACGCTCCTCGAACTGCCGCGCGGCGGGCCGATAGCGCGCGCAATAGTTGCTCGCGCAAAGATAGGATCCACCTTTGATCACACGGTCTGCGCTGCCCGCGCGAGCCGGCTCGCTGGTCCATTCCCAGACGTTGCCGATCATGTCGTAAAGCCCAAAGCCATTGGGCTTGAAGCATCCCACGGGCGCGCGACCACGATAGCCGTCGAGCCCCAGGTCGCGCACGGGAAAGACTCCCTGATAATAATTGGCCTGCGGCACACCATGCTCGTCGATCGGCTCGGGCAAGGCCGGGTGACCGGCCAGCGCGGCATATTCCCACTCCGCCTCGCTAGGCAGCCGCTTGCCTGCCCAGCGGGCATAGGCCTCGGCATCCTCATAGGCGATCTGCACCACGGGCTCCTGGCCATGGCCGACGATCGATTCGCCTGGCCCGGAAGGATGCCGCCACTGCGCCCCGACCTTCCAACGCCACCAGCGCGGGTCCGCCTGGCTGGGCACCGCGAACACCGCCGAACCGGGCACGCGCATCTCCGCCGGCGTCTCCGGTGTGACCGGCGGCGCACGCTCCGCCATGGTCTTGTAGCCGGTCGCCGCGACGAACCGCGTGAATTCGTCATTGGTGAGTTCGTGGGCGTCGATCCAGAACGGCTTGACGGTCACCGTGCGCGGCGGACCTTCCTCGGGATAATGCGGGTCGTCCCCCATGACGAAGCTGCCGCCGGGAATATGGACCATCGGCGCGTCGAGCAGCGCGGCACAGTGTGGCGCCGCGGCCATCGGCGCCTGCGAGGAGCAGGCCGACAGGATCGCGGCTAGCATCAGCAACGCCAGTCCGCGCGCGATCACGATGTCCCGCCTCCCCTGCCGGCCATATCGCTCAGCGTGTGGCACCGGCATATTTGTTCTCGCGCCGCCGCCCGACCATCAGGCCGCGCTCCAGTCGCGCGCATAATGCCGCATAATAGTCCGAGAGGAACTCGTAATCGCGGCCGTCGTCGGGCAGTCCGGCCTTGTTGCGGATCGACCAGGCGACGGTGGCGATGGCATCCTCGCGCCCGCCACGCAGCACGTCCTCAAGCGTCTGCAACTCGTAAACGCCGTAGAGGTCGAGCGCGGCATCGGGGAAAACCATCCGCTGGCGCTCGACCGGTGCGACCAGATCGGCTCCGAGCTTGGTCACGCCGCTGCGCACGACCCAGGTGCCGGCGATCATGTCGCCGATGCGCAGCCGGTCGCGGTTGAACAGCGGGAAGAACAGGAAAATCCCGCTCCACGACAACGCAAAGATCACCAGAAACGCATCGGCCGCGCCCTCGGCGACCTGTGCGAACAGGAACGACAGCGGCAGGAACACTTCGATCTCGCGCATCGCGTTGCGCGCGATCACCGCGCCGCCGGTCAGCCGCGCACCGTCACGCGCAACGACGCGCAGGCCCATCGCACGCTTGCCAGGTGTGGCGCCCCGCCCGCCCATCTCGAACAGCGTGAACCAGCCGTTGCGCAGGACGAAGAAGCCAAGCAGCCACAATATCGCGAGCACACCAGCCTTGGATGCCACCAACAGCATCGCGATGATGATCGTCATCACGACGAGGATGGCGACGATCAGCATCGCGTCGATCATGAACGCAGCCGCGCGGGTTCCCGCGCTGCCCAGTTCGAGCTGCAGGTCGACGCCCTCCGGCGTGACGAAGCCGCGCCGCAGCGATGCCGGCCCCTTGGGCTTGTCGCGATTGCGCCTAAACCAGGCCATCGTGCTTCCGCGGGAGATAGAAATAGACCAGCCAGCCGGCCAACATCGTGAGCCCGATCGCGTAGCGCGTCATGGTATCGTCGACTACTTGCCGCCCGATCCCTTCAAGCATGCCCGCGACCATCAGCATCACCACCGCGCCTGCCATGACGGTCGCCGCCTGGCGCCCGGCGCGCATCGCCGAATCGCCGCGCGTCTCGCGGCCCGGAAAGGCGATTGCCGTGCCGATCCGCATCCCCGCCGCGCCGGACAGGATGATCGAGAATATCTCGGTCGTCCCGTGTATCGTCAGCCATCCGATGAATTCGCCGCCCAGCCCTTTGGCATCGAACACGGCGATCATCGCGCCCAGCATCAGGCCATTATACAGGATCAACAGCACCGTCGGCACCGCGAAGGCGAAACCCAGCGCAAAGGCGAAGATCGCGATCTGCGCATTGTGGGTGAACAGGAAAGCCGCGAATACGGCGAGGCCGTCCTCCTTTCCCTTGCCGTGGCCGTGCAACGTCGTGCGCAACGCCTCGACCGAGGCTGATGGATCGCGCCCCTCGGCCATCCCGCTGGGGATCAGCGTGTAATAGCTGCTCGGGTCATGCCGCACCATCAGATAGGCCGCCAGCGCTCCCGCCACGGTCAGCAGGAAAGCGACGATCGTCTCCTTCCACAGTGTCTGCACCGCAACCGGCCAGCCGCGCGCGAAAAAGCCGCCGATCTGCCGCCACGCCGAATTCTGCACGCCGTAGATCTGGAAATAGGCCCGGGTGCAAAGCTGCTCGAGATAGCCGACCAGTGCGCGATCGAGCGACGTCTGCCGCGCGACCGACAGCGACGACAGGGTCGTGCGATAGAGCAGCGGCAGCGCCAGCAGGTCGTCGTCACCAAGCGCACCGATCGAGCGCTTCTCCATCCGCGTGACAAGCTTGTCGAGACGCTGCCACTCAACCTCATGCGCGGCGCGAAAGCGGCTGGCATTGACCAGCACCGGCTGCGCGTCGACGAACGGCGTGGCGGCGTTCACAGCAGGTTCCTCCGCTTGAGGTCGACATAACCGGCGACCAGCGTCTCGCCGACCCGATCGTAGGCGCTTTCGATGACATGCACGCCGAGATGCTGCAACCGGACCAGCGCCAGCCGGCGGTCCCTGAGCAAGGCGGCAGCGGTTACCGCGCGGGTCACGTCGTCAGGCGTCTCCGGCATGCGGTCGGCTATCGCCTCGACCTCCTCGTCGCGCAGCACGACGACCAGCAACAGGTGCTTCGCGACGATCCGCGCGGCGGCCCGCACCATGAAATCCGCTGACGTCAGGTCGGTGAATTCGGTGAACAGCACGATCATCGATCGCCGCGTCAATTTGGTCGCGAGCGTCGTCAGCGCGAAGGTATAATTGGTTTCCTCGGTCGAATAATCGATCGCTGCCGCGAGCCGCTGCAATTCGGCAAATGCTGGCACGCCGGACACCAGCCCCGAGGCGATGCGCGGCCGCGAATCGAACACGTTGAGCGCAACGCGGTCGCCCAGCTTGAGCGCCACCCAGGCGGTCAGCAGCATCGCCGACACCGCGCGATCGACGCGCGGCAAGCCACCGACCGGTTCCGACATCTGCCGCCCGGCATCGACCGCGAAGACGATCTGGTTGTTGCGCTCGGTGCGGAATTCCTTGGCGTGAAGCTTGAAGTGACGAGCCGACTGTTTCCAGTCGATCGCGCGGCGGTCCATGCCCGAGTGAAATTCGACCAGCGCCTCGAAATCCGCGCCATCGCCGCGATCGACCTGCGCGATCAGCCCGTTGACCGCAAAGCGCTGGAATATCTGCGCACCGCGTTCGCGCACCGGGCGGACATCGGGCAATATCGGAAAGCTGCTGTCGATTGCCACGCGCTGCTGCTTCCACACCAGCCCGAGCGGCCCCCGCCAGCGCAGCCACACCGCCTCCAACCGCGCCATACCGCGGCGCAGTGCGACAAGCGGCATCAAGGCTGCGCCCTGCCCTTCCTCCAGCGGTATCCACAGCCGCCCGTCATCCTCGAAGCCAAGCAAGGCGTTGCCGGCGAGCGCGACCTGGGCCACCTGAGGTGCGCCGGCCCCGCGCACGCGCACGGTAATTCTGGCGTCGACCGTCGAGCCGACGCTCGCACTGGACAGCGGCGACAGCACCGCTTCGCCCCGGCGCGCGCCGCTCAGCGCATCGACGATCGTGAGGAGCAGTATGGCGACCGGCCAGGCCAGCCCGGCATACCACCGCGCCGGCAGCATGACGCCGATCAGCAAGGCGATGGGTGCCCCCGCCGCCGCCGCCAGCACCGCCGAGCGCGTCGGATAGATCAACGCGGCGCCTCGATCGTCTCGATGATCGCCGCGACGACATCTTCGATCACACGCCCATCGATCTCGGCCGCCGGCGAGAGGATCAGGCGGTGCCGCAACAGCGCCGGCGCCAGCGCCTTCACATCGTCCGGGATAACGAAGTTGCGCCCGTCGATCGCCGCCCGCGCACGCGCCGCACCGGCAAGCATCGCGCCGGCGCGCGGGCTGGCGCCGCTCTCGAGATCCGCGACGTTGCGCGTGCCGCGGATCAGCGCGGCGATGTAATCGATCACCTCGTCGACCAGCGCCACCGCAGCCACCGCGTCGACCGCTTCGCCGATCGACGCAGCATCCGCGCGCTTGCCGACGCCCCATTCCTCTGGCGACATTGCCGCCTGTCGCGCACCGTGCGTGGCAATGATCTTGCGCTCTTCCTCGGCCGACGGGTAATCGACATTGTGCTTGAACAGGAAGCGGTCGAGCTGCGCTTCGGGCAGTGGATAGACGCCCTGTTGCTCGATCGGGTTCTGCGTCGCCACGACCATGAAGCGCTCGCCGAGCGGCAGGCTCTCGCCGTCGATCGTCACGGTGCGCTCCTGCATTGCCTCGAGGAGCGCGGCCTGGGTCTTGGGCGGGGTGCGGTTGATCTCGTCCGCCAGCAGCAGGTCGGTGAAGATCGGCCCGCGCGTCAGGGAGAAGGTCGAGGTCTGGAAGTTGAACAGATTGGCGCCAATGATGTCGCCCGGCATCAGGTCCGGCGTGAACTGGATGCGCCCGAACTTCAGCCCCACGGCGTGCGCGAAGCTGTGGGCGATCAGCGTCTTGGCGGTGCCCGGCGGGCCTTCGAGCAGGATATGCCCGCCGGCGAAGAGGGCGACCAGCAACATCTCGACGGTCGCCTCCTGCCCGACCACCGCCTTGCCGACCTCATCGCGGATCGCGTCCGCCAGCGCCTTGACCTCTTCGACCGTCACGCATTCTTCTCCCATTGCCAGCGGTGCAGCGCCTGCGCTGCCTCGAGTACCTCATGCCGGTCACGCGCGCCCCGCGCCGCCTCGGCCAGATCGGTGAATTTCGCGCCGCGCCCGAGCCGGTCGAGATAGGCGTCGATCGCCGCGTCGCGCAGCCGTGCCGGGACACCGAACACGATCGCGGCGCGCTCGCGCACGACATCGGCATAGCGCCCGCCCAGCGTCTTTTCGCGCCGCGCGCGCCGCACCAGCGCCGCCGCATTGTCGATCAGCGCGGCCTTGCCAAAAGCGATCGCCCGCGCGCGCCGACGCGGCGCACCGAACTGGCCAAAGGCTTGCCATCCGGCGAGCAGCATTGCCGCGACGATCGCCAGCGTCATCGGCAGGAAGGGCGGCTGGAACATCAGCTTGAGCGGACTCGGCGCATGGCCGAGTCCGTTGAGCGTCACATCGAAGTCAATCTCGCCGGGGTCGCCCGAATTCATATAGTCGAGCAGCTTCAAGGCCGCCCGCGCCTGGCCCGCATCGCCCATGCCGAGATTGGACAGCAGGTCTGGATCGGAAAGCACCCACAATTTGTCGTCCACGCGACCGAACACCACGCCGCCCTGACCGTCGGTGATCAGCGGCACGAGCTTTTCGCCCGTCATCGTCTGCAAAGGCCGCGCTGCGTGAAAGCCAAAGGATTCCGTCCATTCACCTGCCGAAACCAGCGGGGTCCCGCCACTGCGGTGCCGCGCGATCTTGAGCTTGTATGTCGGCGCGAGCACCCCCTCGGGTTCGGATGCGGGATCCAGCGCTACATAACGCACCCAACCGGGATGGGCGGCATCCGGCACGGTCAGCCATTTCGGCAGGATGATCAGCGTCGGTTTGCCCTTGCGCGTCGCCAACACGTCGCCGAGCGGCGTGGCGGCATATTCGGGCGTCAGCACGACCAGCGCGTCGCCGTCGAGCCGCTTGTCGTCGCGAATGACGATCGGATTACGCCCCGTCTCCTGTGCCAGCCGCACGATCCCGCTGAAGCCGATCGCCGCGTTCGACAGCGCGTGGCCGCCGCCATTGTTGCCAGAGCGAAAATCGGGCGCATAGGCGCCGAGGACCAGTGTCGCGGCGAAACCGAGGATGCCGATCGCCAGCATGATCGCAACGGTGCGCGCCCGGAATGCGCCGGAGCCGCTCGAAAGCCCGCTGGTGACGACGTCGCTCATGCCCGCCACGTCCCCGGCAGCGCGAAATCGGCATAGGCGGCGCGCGCACCGGTCCAGTCATCGGCGCTGACCGGCCGGCCGCCGAACAGACTGCGCTCGACCAGCCGGGCGATCCGCGCGAACAGGTCGCGAGCCGGAACCGGCACCGCCTCGGCGGCAGCAAGTTCGCGGCTGGTCAATGCCGGACGCACGAGGCGTGGCCGGCGGCGAGCAATGTCCTCGATCGAACGGAACAGCAGATGGTGCACCGCCTCGGCATATCTTCCCTCGGCGGCAAGCGCATCGGCTTCCTGCAACCACGCGCGCACCGGCGCGGCATCGGGCGCCCATGCCTCTTCTTCCGGCTCCGCCAAAACGGCTGTCGCGCGGCGCCGTCGCGGCAAACGCCATTGCCCCTCGCGCAGGCGTACCACGATTACCCACAGCAATACCGCCGCCAGGGCCGCGAGCAGCACCCACAACAAACCACGCGCGAAGGGCGCGTCAGGCATGAAGCGCCCAATCCAGCCGAAGAACCGCCCGATCGGCCCATAAGCGAGCCAGTGGAAGAAGTTGGTGAGCCATGTCGGCGGTGGCGCTGGCGGCTTGACCGGGTGCATCGCGAACTGAATCGACGGGTCGGCCCGGAGCACGTGATGCGCCGCAGCGAAACGATCGGCGGCGATTGCCGCCTGATGCTCAGTTTCCCCGCTCACTCATGCCCCCGGTGACGCAAGCTGTCCCGATCGCAAGGGTTTAGAGCAAGTCGTGGCCGGTGCAACGGCAATTTGCGCTCGACTTGGTTCGTTTCGATGTCCACCTTCGCGACCGAGCAGGAAAGACATGTGATCCGCGTTTGGTTGACCGCATCTTCCATGTGATGCTCGAACTTCTCATTTTCGTTCGTGCCGCTCTGCCGGCGCGAGCCGTCTGAAACACGTCATCAAAGGGTGTTAGCCAGCTATCATGCATTTCGATCTGATCCAGTCGCTCAGTCTCGCCGGCTCCTCCGCCACGCCCAATGATGATCGCGCCGGCGAGAGCAATCGGCTTGCCTGGGTGATCGACGGCGCCACCGATCTTGGACCGCCGGGGCTGATGGGCAGCCGGGGCGGTGCCGCGTGGCTGGCGCGGGAAGCGCAAGCCGCCTTCACGGCCGCTCCGGACGCACCGATTCAATCGATCTGCGCCGATGTCGCCGAATATCTCGCCCGCGCCTTCGCCGCCGCGCGGATCCGCGAGCCGCTCGGTCGCTGGGAATTGCCGATCGCCGCGTTCCTCGCCGCGCGACTTGCCGAAGATGCCCTCGAATGCGCATGGCTTGGCGATTGCGTCGGACTGCTCAGCCGCGGCACGACGATCACGCGCGTCGGCCCGGTGCGGGAAGCAAAGGATGCCGAGGCCGAACGCGCCGCCAGCCTGGCGGAACACGGTCTCGGCAACGTCAGGCGCAGCGCACCGATCCTCGAAAATCTTCGCGCCTCGCGCGGTCGGCCGGGCATCGCGATACTCGGCGTCGAGCCCGAATCGATGCGGCAACTCGAAACGTGCCGATTGGCCTGCGCACCGGGCGACGAGCTGCTGTTGATGACCGACGGGTTTTCCGCGCTCATCGATGCCTATGCGGCCTGTGACGAGCCCGCTTTGTTCGACGAACTCGTTGCCGAGGGGCTCGCCGGTCTCGGCCAACGCCTGCGCGCGATCGAGACGGCGGATATGGCCTGCACCCGTTATCCGCGCTTCAAGATATCCGACGACGCGACGGCATTGTGGCTGCGCATTGCGGAATGACGCCAGCATCCGGGCGATTAGCGATTGAGATGAGCCATGACTGAAGCGATCGCGATCGACCGAGCACTTTACTTCCCCGGCGTTGCTGTCGAGAACGCGCCCTTTCCTGCCGCTCCGATAAGGGCTCTTGCCTGATGCCGCTCTATGCACTCGATGGAAAACAGCCCTGCCTGGCAGCCGGCGCCTGGGTCGCGCCCAGTGCGGATCTGATCGGTGACGTCCGGCTCGCCGAAAACGCCAGCGTCTGGTTCGGCGCGGTAATCCGTGGCGACAACACCCCGATCATCATCGGCCCGCGCAGCAACATCCAGGAAGGCGCGATGGGCCATAGCGACGCCGGAGCCCCGCTGACGGTCGGCGCCGACTGCACGATCGGTCATCACGCCGTCCTTCATGGCTGCACGATCGAGGATCGCGTGCTGATCGGCATGGGTGCGATCATCCTCAATCACGCGGTGATCGGCGCGGGATCGATCGTCGGTGCCGCCGCGCTGGTTACCGAGGGCAAGACCTTTCCACCGGGCAGCCTGATCGTCGGCAGCCCGGCGCGCGCCGTTCGGGCGCTCGACGACAATGCCGCGGCGATGCTGCTGCTATCGGCCGCGCATTATGTCGAAAAGGCCCATGCCTGTGCGGCCGGGCTGACCCGGGTCGACTGACTCAGCCGGTTGGCCCGGCCAGCCACGCCGTCACCGCCGACTTCAGCCGCTCGGTCGACTGCCGCCGCGTCTCGATCAGCGCGAGCGTCCGCTTCGCCCCGCCGCGCGATGCCTCAGGCAGGTTCTTCTCGGCGAAAGCCGTCACCTTCGCCGGCATCGCGGGATCGTTCGATCCCGCCGCCAGCCCGACAACGAACCCGGCGCGCGTGCTCGTCTCGAGGAAGCCGTTGACGAGATCGAGATTGGCGACGGCGAAATCGAACGCCATGTCGGGGTGGCGTCCGGCGACCGCCGCGAGCAAGCTCGCCTTTTGCGGGGTGGTCAGATCGTCGCCACGCAGCAGGCTAAGCGCGCGGGTCGCCAGCGCGTCGTCCTTGGCCGAACCGAGCAAGCGAACATAGCCGTTCCGCGCCACCGGATTCTTCTCGGCTTTGGTGATGGCCAGCAACGTCTCCCATTCCGCCGGCGTGGCGTTGCGGGCAAAAGTGCCCAGGATCGGGCGGCGGATCGCCGGCGGAATCGCGTTCGGGTCCTTTTGCAGTCTGGCGACATAGTCACGGGCCTTGGCCATCACCTCGGCGTCGCCGGTGGCGCCGAGCGTGGCGATCAGCGTCTCGCGCAAATTGGTCACCAGCGGCGATTCGCCCGAAGCGGCGGCGAAACCGACGCGCGCCATCACCGGGGCCAGCGTCGCATGAACCTTGGCGCGCAACGGCTGTTCGAGCGGGGTATCGCTATAGAGACCGATCATGTCATTCAGATTGCCGGCGATTGATGACCACAACAGTGCGTTGCCGTCGACCGGCACGGCGGCCTGCAACGCGAAATAGCGGTCCAGGTTCTGATCACCACTCATCGCCAGCGCGAAGTCGTCGCCCAATGTGCCGAGTTGATCCGTCAGGTCGAGCTTGGCGAAGTCACGCACCAGCGCGGCGTGGCTGGCGTCATCATACATCACCCGGACATAGCTTTGCTTGCCCTGGTTCAGCACCAGCGTGCCGCATCCCTTGACCGTCACCGTTACAGGCTCCGCGCCCGACACGATCGCGCTGGTCGCGGCGCTTCCGACCACCCCAAGCTTCAGCGGCACATGCCAGATTTGCGGCTTCTTTGACGCCGCGTCGAGGCCGAAGCGTCCCTGCGTCATCACCGCGCTGGTCGTGCCATTGGCACAGGTCGCACCGCTTAGCGTCACCAGTGGCACGCCCGCCTGCAGTGTGAAGTCATGCGCCACCAGCGCCACCGGCCTGCCCGCCGCGGCGGCGAGTTCATCCCACAGCTGGTCGGTATCGGTATTGCCGTGGTTGTACTTCGCCATGTAGCTCCGGATGCCGGCGCGGAACACGTCCGGTCCCAGCGTCGACTCGATCATGCCGATCACCGCCTGGCCTTTCTGGTAGGTGATGCCGTCGAATGCCTCACCCAGTTGGTCCACCGTTTCGACATGGCGGATGATCGGGTGGGTCGCCGCCGTCGCATCGAAGCCGAGCGCACCCTCGCGATCCTGCGACACCGCGGTCGCGCGCGCATCCCAGCTCGGGTTGAGATCGCTGCTGGTCTTGTTCTCCATCCACGAGGCGAAGCCCTCGTTGAGCCACAGATCGTCCCACCAGCGCATCGTCACGAGATCACCGAACCACTGGTGCGCCATCTCATGCGCCACGACCGTGAAGATCCGCTCGCGGCCGCTCTGGGTCGCGCGTTTGGGGTCGAACAGCACCTCGGGCTCGAAATAGAAGATCGCCCCCCAATTCTCCATCGCGCCGAAAAACTGGCTCGAACCGGGCGCCGCGATCATGTCGAGCTTGGGCAACGGATAGGGCTGGCCGAAATAGTCGTTGTAATAAGCGAGCAGCTTCTTCGCCTGGCTCAACGCATAATCGCCCTGGTCGACAACGCCGCGCCGCGTGATGATGCCGATCTCGGTCTTGCCGGCCATCACCGTCTTGCGTTCGACGTCGCCCATGCCGAGAAACAGCAAATAGCTCGACATCACCGGGGATTGCCCGAACCGGTAGAGCTTGCTGCCGTCCTTCTGCCTGATGACCATCGCCGCGGGCATGTTCGAAAACGCCGTCTGGTTGCCCGGCGCGACCGCGCTGAGCGTGAACTTCGCCTTGAACGCCGGCTCGTCCCACATCGGTGCGAAGCGGCGCGCGTCCGGTGCCTCGAACTGCGTCGCCAGCATCCGCGCGGCCGAGCCGTCGGTGTTGGTATAGTCGATCGCGAAGAAGCCGGCGGCCGACTGATTGATCTTGCCATCCCAGGCAAAGGTGAGCTTGTGTGTGCCGACCGCGGCGACCTTGGGCAGCGTCACGGTCAGCACCTGGTCGGCGTCGTTCGTCGCGAAGGGCACGACCGCGCCGTCGAAAGTCACGCGCGCAACCTTGAGCTCCACCGCGTTGAGCTGGATCGTCACGGTCGGCTTCTTGACCGAGACCGTCACGGTCTCGTGGCCGCTGAAGGTCATCGCCTTGGCATCGGGCACGACGGTGATGTCATAGCTGAGCGGCGCGACATCGGTCGGCAGGCGCCCTTGCGCGGCAAGCGCAGGGGCGGAAACGGTCATCAACAGCAAAGAGGCGAACGCGAACTTCATGGGTAGCGACTCCGGGGTGAGTGTATTAGCGCCATAAGGCATTCGCGCACTGAGGCAAACCAGCGCCGAATGCGCGTGCTGGACAGCAAATTCGGTTGCGCTATGAAACCCGCATGAGTCTTCCCGCCTTGTTCGATCGCCTGCGCCTGCCCATCATCGGGTCGCCGCTGTTCATCATTTCCGGTCCGGAGCTGGTCATTGCCCAGTGCAAGGCGGGGATCGTCGGGTCCTTCCCGGCGTTGAACGCACGCCCCCAGGCGCTGCTCGACGAGTGGTTGCACCGCATCACCGAAGAGCTGGCGGCCCATAATCGCGACAATCCCGATCGCCCCGCCGCGCCCTTCGCGGTCAACCAGATCGTCCACAAATCCAACGATCGACTGGAGGCCGATCTCGCCACCTGCGCGAAATGGCAGGTGCCGATCGTCATCACATCGCTCGGCGCGCGCGAGGAACTCAACACCGCCGTCCATGCATGGGGCGGAATCACGCTGCACGACATCATCGACGATCGCTTCGCCCACAAGGCGATCGAAAAGGGCGCCGACGGGCTGATCGCGGTCGCAGCCGGTGCCGGGGGTCATGCCGGCCGGCTGTCGCCCTTCGCCATCATCCAGGAAATACGCCAGTGGTTCGACGGGCCGCTCGCGCTGTCGGGCTCGATCGCGACCGGCGGCGCGGTGCTGGCCGCGCAGGCGATGGGGGCCGATCTCGGCTATATCGGCTCGCCCTTTATCGCCACCAGGGAAGCCAACGCGCCCGAGGAATACAAGAACGGGATCGTCGCCGGCAAGGCGGCGGACATCGTCTATTCCAATCTCTTCACCGGCGTGCACGGCAATTATCTGCGCCAGTCGATCGCCGCGTCGGGCCTCGATCCCGACAATCTCCCCGAAGGGGATCTCAAGACGATGGATTTCGGCGGCGGCAACAGCGCCAAGCCAAAGGCGTGGCGCGACATCTGGGGTTCCGGCCAGGGCATTGGCGTGGTCGACAAGGTCGAGTCGGTCGCCGACCGCGTCGATCGGCTCGAGCGCGAATATCTCGCGGCTCGCGCGCGCCTGAAGCTTTGACGGGAAAGCGGCGAGCCGGATGAACCCGCTCGCCGCCCCCCGCGCCGCTGCAGCCCCCCCGCAGCGGCTCCCCCCGGACGCGTGAAACCTAGAAAGCCATCGCCAACCGGTCGAACATCGAACGCGCCGGGCTCGGCGCGGCCATCTCGCTGGCCTGCGCTTCGTCCAGCCGCGACACGCGGCGGTAGAGTTCAGCGCTCGCTTCAATCAAGGCTCGCGCAGTGCCGGGCATGTTCTGCATCGCGACGGCATCGCTCACTGGCGCCGGCCCGAGGCGACGCGACGGATCGAGCGCGTCGCGTGGCGACATCTCACCGGCATCGACGGCACGCTGTGTCAGCAACCACGCGATGACATGCATCAACCGCGTCGTCACCTTCAGCGACTCACATGAAAACGACACACGCGCCATCGGGTCGAGCGACTCGCGATCAATGCGCCCCCCCTCGTCGAAATAGGCACGCGCCTCGTCCGCCAGCACCATGGCGTCGACATACAAGGTGTCGATCAATCGGCGGTGGAGCCGCGATTCGGTGATGGATCCCTGCATCATGGAAAGGTCTGACATAAACAGGGCGTTAACAACATAGCCCTTGCGCGCCGAATTCGTCGATGGGTCGTCCCAATCCGGATCAGGCGATGATGTCCGGAATCAGCTGATCTTCGAGCAGCGCGATCTCGTCGCGCAGCCGCAGCTTGCGCTTCTTCAGGCGCGCCATCTGAAGCTGGTCGGTCGCCCCCGTCTCGAAGAGCGCGCCGATCGCCGAATCGAGATCACGATGCTCGATCCGCAGCATTTCCAGACGTTTGGCGATCAGTGTCTCGTCCATCGAGTCCCCATGCGATGCGACTTGCCTCAGCCCGTGCTTGGCCGCCCCGCTCCGCAAAAACAAGCCACCGCGCAAATCGCGTCGGAATGTCGCGAATCCCTATCGATTCGGGGAGACTTTTAACCGCTCGCATGTTCTACTCACCTCCCCCGACCAGCAATGCAGGAGAACATATCCATGCAGACCGCGCACTACTCGGCTCTCGAGGCCAAGCATGCCGTCCTGGACCGACAGATCGCCGATGAAACACATCGACCATTGCCCGACCCCGCCGCGCTCGCGGCGCTGAAGAAGCAGAAGCTTCGCATCAAGGAAGAAATGGCGGCCCTCTAGCCGCGCGAAGCGATCTCGGCGCCGGCTTTGCCGGGCGCCGGGATCAGCGCCGCGGCATAATCGGCTTGACGTAGACGGGCGTCTTGGCGCCCATTCCGACCGGTTTGCGCGCCAGCATCGGATCAATCTGGCGGTCGAATGCCACGCCGATCCGCCCCGCCGCCGACCACGCGACATGGCCGGTCACCCAGCCGATTCCACGCACCTCGAACTCGATCGCCATGCCCTGATCGAGGCCATCGGGATAATCCGCCATCAGCCCGCCCGGCGAAAGATTGCGCACGCGAATCGGCAACACCTCCCTGGTGCCGGGGACGCGCATATCGGCCATCAGAAAAAGGCTGTCGCGCGCATCCTGCCGGTTGCTGGCAGGATCGTCGCCAGCGACGCCACCAAAGGGATCATTCGAAAATTGGTCCATGATCAGCTCTGCAACGACCTCCGTGCGGCGATGAATAGCTGGTCAATCGTATCGAACTGCTTAAGAATCGCGCCGACGGCAGCCGTCCGCGCGACAAAAATCAGTCCTCGCGCGAGACCTTCTCGTTGCGCTCGTGCCGCTCCTGCGCCTCGACCGTCATCGTCGCGATCGGGCGCGCTTCGAGCCGTGCCAGCGAGATCGGTTCGCCGGTCACCTCGCAATAGCCATATTCCCCCTCCTCGATACGCCGCAACGCGGCGTCGATCTTGGAGATGAGCTTGCGCTGACGATCACGTGTGCGCAGCTCGATCGACCAGTCGGTCTCGCTCGACGCACGGTCGGTCAGATCGGCCTCGCGGAGCGAATCGACCTGCAGTTGCGACAATGTGCCCTGTGCCTCGCGCAGGATAGCGTCTTTCCACGCCAACAGCTTGTCGCGGAAGTACGCCAGTTGGCGCGTGTTCATGAATGGCTCATCGACCCCGGGCCGATAGCCGTCACCGCCCGCAGCCGGCGGCATGAAGTTTGCGGATTCGTCGAAGTGATTCAAAGCCGTCGCCATCCCCACTCTCCCCTGGTCGGCGCAGGACCTTGGAGATACCTTGTCACCGACCCTATGGGCCGGCCCTATAGCCATGCCATCCGAACACCACAAGCAAGAGCGTAAGCATTTGTCGCAACGTATGTTTGCATATCTTTGCCAAAGCAGGCCGTCGCGCGCCTCGCCGATCACGCGAAGTGCGCGACCGGAACTCGGCGCACCCCACACCATCAGCTCCTGAATTAACCAAGAAACCGTACCGTCACGATACATTAACCATGAGGGTCGCGACGGCTTGTCGCAAATCCTCGCTAAGCATCGCTTAAGCTTGGTTAATGATGTTGCGCTTAACGCTTTATTGGGCAGTTTGGCCCGATAGCGGCTTAACGGCGGCTTCGGGTTCACCTCCGGCCACAGTAACAGAGCCGGCAGCGAAAGAGCGACGTCATGTCAGTGCGGATGGCCATTGCGAAACTTTGCGCTTGCGCATGCGGCGGCGCCCTTGTCGGCGGCGGCGCGGTGCATGTCGCCGAGGGCGCGCCAACCAGGCATCATACTCGGACGGTCAAGCGAGTCGTGCGCCACACCACCGTGACGCGAGCCGCCGGCTCGCGCGTCCGCCGAGTCGTCACCCAGACCCGTGCGGCCTGCCCACCAGCGGTAGTCACCGTGACCAGTCAGGGCGCGCCGATCCCCCTGCCCCCGTCCAGCGTCGCGCTCGGTGACCGCGGTGAGTCGTTCGTCTCCGGCGGTGGCGGTGGTGCGGCGGTCGTCGGTGGCAGCGGTGGCTTCAGCGGTGGCGGATTCTTTGTCGGTGGCTTCTTCGGTGGCGGGTCGAGCGGGAGCGGGGGTATCGTCATCTCCTCGACCTCGAGCAGTTCGGGCGGATCGACCAGCACGGGCGGATCGACCGGTTCCTCCACCTCGTCGAGCACCGGCGGGTCCTCTACCGGCGGGTCGTCGACCAGCACCGGTGGCTCGTCGACCAGCACGGGCGGATCATCGACCTCGTCGAGCACAGGCGGATTCTCCTCCGGCAGCACGTCATCGACGTCGAGCGGTAACGTCTCGTCGGCGAGTGGCGGCAGTTCGGGCAACGTGTCGTCCGCGTCGAGCGGCAACGTGTCATCCGCCTCGTCGTCATCGTCGAGCGGCAATGTTTCGTCGTCCGCCTCGTCGAGCGGCGACGTGTCGTCGTCTTCCTCGTCGTCGACCTCATCCTCCTCATCGTCGAGCGGCAATGTCGCTTCGTCGACGTCGAGTTCGTCGAACGGCTCGTCGAGCAGCAACTCGTCGGCCAGTTCCGGTTCGAGCAGCTACGGATCGAGCAGCCACGGCTGGAGCAGCAATGGCGGCTGGAGTTCGAACGGCGGCTCCAACGGCGGCAGCAACGGATCGAGCGGCAGCACCGGGTCGACCGGCGGTCCGCCCGCCCCCGTCCCGGCACCGCCGATGGTCCTGCTGTTCGGCGCGGCCGCCGCGGCGCTCGTCGCACGCAAGCGCTTCGCCAGACCGACGCGCGTTACCGCCTGACGCTTCAGGCGGCGGCAACCGCCTTTTCAATATCGCTGATCGGATGGCCGGTGAGATCCTTATGGATTTCGCCGGCCAATTTGTCGCTGACCGACGCATGATAATGTTTGCGCAATTCGCCCAGCGTGTGCGGCGGCGCGATGACGATCAGCGACTCGAACGCGCCGGCGAGCGCGCGCCGCTTGAGCAAATCCGCGGCGTCGGCGGCGAAACGATCCTCCGCCAGCTGATGAAAGTCGGCCTCGGTGAAGGAGTTCTGTCCGTGGCTGGTCATCGACCCGGAACGGCCCGCCGCGCCGGTCTTCTGGTCGTGGTCCGCCGGATTGCGCTGTTCCTCGCCATGTTCGACGACGAGATGGGGATGAAGCGAATCGCCTTCGTTGCGCAGGAACAGCATCTTGCGCCCATCGGCAACGAGCACGCAGGCATTGTGGGATAATTGCATTCGGACGGTCCTCTCGAAAAGCCAGGCTGACAACGCATGGTAGACGCCACGGGTTGCGTACCGCCAGACCCGCCGCCATAGCGCCGCACATGCACGACATACGGTTGATCCGCGAAAATCCCGAGGCCTTCGATGCCGGACTGGCCCGGCGTGGCCTTGCGCCATCGGCCGCCACCCTGCTGGCGCTCGACGAAAGGCGCCGCGCACTGATCACGCGCGCGCAGACCGGCCAGGCGCGCCGCAACGAAGCGTCGAAGGCGATCGGCGCCGCCAGGGCGGCAAAGGACGAGGCCACGGCAAACGCGTTGATGGCCGAAGTCGCGGACCTCAAGCAGACGATGCCGGCGATCGAGGCCGAGGAGGCCGCGCTGGGCGAGGAGCTCAACGGCCTGCTCGCCGCGCTCCCCAATCTGCCGCTCGCCGATGTCCCCGAAGGCCTCGACGAGGAGGGCAATGCGCTCGTCCATGAGCGCGGCGTGCTTCCCGCTTTCGACTTCGCGCCGCGCGAGCATGACGCGATCGGCCCGGCGCTTGGCCTGGACTTCGAGACCGGTGCGATGCTCGCCGGCACGCGCTTCACGCTGCTGCGTGGACCGCTGGCGCGGCTCTACCGTGCGCTCGGCCAGTATATGCTGACCGTGCTGGCGAGCGATTATGGCTATGAACAGGTCGTCCCGCCGCTGCTGGTGCGCGACGAAATCATGTTCGGCACCGGCCAGTTGCCCAAATTCGCCGAGGATTCGTTCCGCACCACCGATGGCCGCTGGCTGATCCCGACCGCCGAGGTCAGCCTGACCAACATCGTGCGCGAACAGATCCTGCCCGAGGGCGAACTGCCGCTGCGCTTCGCCGCGTTGACGCCGTGCTTCCGCTCCGAAGCGGGGTCGGCCGGGCGCGACACGCGCGGGTTCATCCGCCAGCACCAGTTCGACAAGTGCGAGATGGTCTCGATCGTCACCCCCGATCAGTCCGAGGTCGAGCATGAGCGCATGACCGGCGCCGCGGAAGATCTGCTATCCCGGCTCGGCCTGCCGTTCCGCCGCATGAAGCTGTGCAGCGGCGACATGGGCTTCTCCGCCGCGCGCACCTATGATCTCGAAGTGTGGCTGCCCGGCCAGGGTCGCTACCGCGAGATCTCCAGCTGCTCGACCTGCACCGACTTCCAGGCGCGTCGCATGAACGCCCGCTATCGCCCTGAGGGTGAAAAGAATACGCGCTTCGTCCACACGCTCAACGGCTCGGGACTGGCGGTCGGTCGCACGCTCGTCGCGGTGATCGAGAATTACCAGAATGAGGATGGCTCGATCAGCGTTCCCGACGCCTTCGTGCCGTTCATGCACGGCGTGACGCGCCTCGAGCCGATTCGCTGATGCGGATCCTGCTCACCAATGATGACGGCTACCATGCCCCTGGCCTCACGATCCTCGAAGAGATCGCCGCGGCCCTGTCCGACGACGTCTGGGTCGTCGCGCCGACCGAGGAGCAGTCCGGTGCCGGCCATTCGCTGACGCTCAGCCGCCCGGTGCGCGTGCGGCGCCACGGCGACAAGCGCTACGCCGTCTCCGGCACGCCGACCGACGCGGTGATGATGGCGCTGGCGCGGCTAATGAAGGATTCGCCGCCCGACCTGATCCTTTCCGGGGTCAATCGCGGCGCCAACCTCGCCGAGGACGTGACCTATTCGGGCACCGTTTCGGCGGCGATGGAGGGCGCGCTCGCCGGGGTGCGCTCGATCGCACTGAGCCAGGTCTATGCCCGCGAGGGGCTCGGCGACGCGGTGCCCTTCGGTGCCGCGCGCGCCTGGGGTGAGCGCGTGCTGCGTCCGATCCTCGCCACGCCTTATGAACGTGGCACGCTGGTCAACGTCAACTTTCCCGCCGTGCCCGAAGACGCCGTCAAGGGCATTCGCGTCGTCAGTCAGGGCTTGCGCGACTATGGCCGCCTGCAGATCGTCACCAACCGCGATCCGCGCGGCTATGAATATCACTGGTTCGCGCTCGGACCGATGATTCATACCCCGGCCCACGCCACCGATCTCGAAGCCGTCGCGGACGGCTACGTCGCGGTCACGCCGCTGCATCTCGACCTGACACACCGCGACTCGATCGCTATGCTCGACGCCGCGTATCGCTGACGGGAGGGGGAGAAGATGCGACGCCTGAGCCTGGGGCCAAGTGCCGCATTGATCGTCGCGCTGCTGGTCGGCGGCTGTATTCCGCAGGATTCGCGCCCCGAAGGCTATTACCCGCAAGAAAGCCCGCAGCGCGATTATCCGCCGCCCGACCGATACGAACCACGTCGCATCGATGAGGGTGTCCGCACCGTCCCTGCCCCCCCGCCGGCCTGGCAGTCGCGCGCCGTGACTCCGGACGCACGCGTCATCGCCGACTCGACCTATGTCGTCCGCCCCGGCGACACGCTGCGCCGTGTCGCCGACATCACCGGCTCGGGCTCGGAAGCGATCGCCCGCGCCAACAACCTCGTCGCGCCCTTCACGATCCGCATCGGTGAGCGGCTAGCCATTCCCGGCGGTCGCTATCACCTCGTCCGCCCTGGCGAGACCGGAATCGCCATCGCACGCGCCTATGGCGTCGGCTGGAGCAAGATCATCGCCGCCAACGATCTCAGCGAACCTTATGTGCTGCGTGTCGGCATGCGCGTGCTGATCCCCGGCGGCAGTGACAGCAACGGCAACGCCACGGCGGCCGAGCGCGCTGCCGCCTTCAATCTCGACATCGACGATATCGTCACCGGCAGCCAGCCGGCGATCGCCGAGCATCAGCGCCCCGCTCGCCCCGCCCGCACCGCCAGCCAGCCGGTCTCGGCCTTCACTCCGGTGCAGGAGCCATCGAGCCTGCATGGCGGCTTTTCCTGGCCGGTACGGGGCCGCATCGTCGCCCGCTTTGGTCCAGGCGCGTCCGGCGAACGTTACAACGGCATCAAGATCGCGGTTCCGACCGGCACCCCGATCACCGCCACCGCCGATGGCGTCGTCGCCTATGCCGGCAGCGAGATTTCCAATCTCGGCGGCCTCGTCATCATCAAGCATGGCGATGGCTGGACCAGCGTTTACGGCCACGCCAGCCAGTTGCTCGTCCAGCGCGGCCAGGCGGTCAAGCGCGGTCAGAAAATCGCGCTGTCGGGCGATTCGGGCTTCGCCGACCGCCCCGAACTTCACTTCGAACTGCGCAAGGGCCGCCTGCCGGTCGATCCGCTCACCGAACTGCCGCGCTGAGGCGGCTCAGCCATTCAAACGCACCAAAGTTCCTTCGCGCCGCTTGCGTGAGCGAGGAACTCGCCACAACGATCGCCAAAGCGAGCAGTAACCGGTGCGAGACGCGGCAGGCGAGCGAACGAGAAGACCATGTCGCCATATCGCACCTCCGCAGCAGCGCCCGGTCGGATCATAACGCGTCCAGGCGATCGGACCACGCGCGAATCGCTGCCGCGTTACACAAACTGGCATCCGACGTCCCGCCCGTGCTAAGCGCCCGCCCGCTATGACCGAATACAGCTCCGACCTCCTCCGCCTGCTCGCCGAGCGCGGCTACATCCACCAACTGACCGATGCGGCCGGCCTCGATGCGCTCGCCGGCAAGCAGGTCGTACCGGGCTATATCGGTTTCGATCCGACCGCGCCGTCGCTGCACGTCGGCAGCCTAGTCCAGATCATGCTGCTGCGCCGGTTGCAGCAGGCGGGCCACAAGCCGATCGTCCTGATGGGTGGCGGCACCGGCAAGATCGGCGACCCGAGCTTCAAGGACGAGGCGCGCAAGCTGCTCGACCATGACGGACTCAACGCCAATGTCGCCGCGATTCGCCGCATCTTCGAGCGTTTCCTGACCTTCGGCGACGGCCCGAGCGATGCGATCATGCTCGACAATGCCGAGTGGCTCGACGCGCTCGAATATATCCCGTTCCTGCGCGAGGTCGGCCAGCATTTCTCGGTCAATCGCATGCTCAGTTTCGATTCCGTCAAGCTGCGGCTCGATCGCGAGCAATCGCTCAGCTTCCTCGAATTCAACTACATGATCCTCCAGGCCTATGACTTTCTCGAACTGTCGCGCCGTGCCGGCTGCCGCCTGCAAATGGGCGGCTCGGATCAGTGGGGCAACATCGTCAACGGCATCGAACTGGCGCGGCGGATGGATTCGACCGAGGTTTACGGCATCACCACGCCGCTGATCACCACGGCCGATGGCGGCAAGATGGGCAAGACGATGGCCGGCGCGGTCTGGCTCCACGAAGACCAGCTGCCGCATTTCGATTACTGGCAATTCTGGCGCAACACCGACGATCGCGACGTCGGGCGCTTCCTGCGCCTGTTTACCGATTTGCCGCTCGACGAGATCGCCCGGCTCGAGGCGCTCGAAGGCGCCGACATCAACGAAGCCAAGAAGATCCTCGCCAATGCCGCTACCGCCATGTGTCGCGGTGAAGCCGCGGCGATCGAGGCGGCGGAAACCGCCCGCCGCACCTTCGAGGAAGGCAGCGCCGGCGGCAGCCTGCCCACGCTCGCCGTCAGTGGCGGTATCGCCATCGTCGATGCGCTGGTCGGGCTCGGGCTGGTCGCGTCGAAGGGCGAGGCACGTCGCCTGATCAAGGGCGGCGGCGCACGAGTCGGGGCCGAGAAGGTCACCGACGAGGCATTGATCATCACGGTCGGCGAGGATCCGGTCAGCATCGCCGCCGGCAAGAAACATCACGGTCTGCTCGTACGCGGTTGAATTATCTGACTCCGCTGGAAAAACCCAATACGGCAAGCACTTCTTAACGAGCTTTGTTGCGATCCGCTTCACACACCCCGGCGTAGCTTCGGATACGCCAGGGAAGGGCGACATCATGGGTTTGGCACAGGCTGCGATTACCGAAAACCGCGCGATACCCCGCGACGAGGTCCATTATCGCGCTCGTGCCGCCGGGCCCGACATGCGCCCGGTAACGCTGCTCATCGTCAATATGTCGGCACTCGGCCTGATGGCGCGCTGCGAGGTCGAGTTCGCCGCTGGCGATCGTCTGCGCGTGTCGCTGCCGGTGGTCGGCACGGTGCTCGCCGAGGTGCGCTGGTGGCTCGGTGGCCGCATGGGATGCGAGCTGGAGCGCCCGATCGACCTCGCAAACTATTATGAGCTGCTCGCCGCACTGTTGAAAGCACGCTGAGGTCCCGTTTCCGGGCTTTTGCCGGGGAACAACCGTCGATGCCCGCCTAACCCGATCGCAGCAGCGCCACTCCCGCGTCGCGCTCGAACAGGTAGAGTGCCGTCCGCGCCGCCTGGCCGCGCTCCCCGTGCAAGCCACCGTCGCGGTCGATCAACAGCCGCGCATCGTCGGTCGCGACCGGCAACAATTCCCCCAGCATCTCTGGAGTCGCCAGCCGGAACCCCGCCTCGCCCGATTGCCGCGTACCGAGCAACTCGCCCGCCCCGCGCAACCGCAAATCCTCCTCGGCGATCCGGAAGCCATCATTGGTCTCGCGCATCAGCGCCAGCCGCGCCCGCGAGGTCTCGCCCAGCGCGCCGCCGCGGATCAGCAGGCAGTTAGACTTGCCGCCGCCGCGCCCGACCCGCCCGCGCAACTGGTGAAGCTGGGCAAGGCCGAAGCGGTCGGCATGCTCGATCACGATCAGCGTCGCGTTGGGCACATCGACGCCGACCTCGATCACCGTCGTCGCCACCAGCACGCTGGTTCGGCCGGCCGCGAACGCCGCCATCACCGCGTCCTTTTCGGGGCCCTTCATGCGACCGTGGATCAGCGCGATGCGGTCGCCGAAGCGTGCCTGCAACGTCGCGGCGCGTGCTTCGGCGGCGGCGAGGTCGCTCTTCTCGCTCTCCTCGACCAGCGGGCACACCCAATAGGCCTGCCCGCCATCCGACATATGCCGCGCCAGCGCATCGACCACCGCGTCGAGCCGGTCCTCGGAGATCACCCGCGTCTCGATCGGCTGGCGTCCCGGCGGCATTTCGTCGAGCCGGCTGACGTCCATCTCGCCATAATTGGCCAATGTCAGCGTGCGCGGGATCGGCGTCGCCGTCATCGCCAGGAGATGCGGCGGCCGCTCGGCCTTGGCCTGCAGCATCATGCGCTGCGCAACACCGAAGCGATGCTGCTCGTCGACCACCACCAGCGCAAGATCCTTGTACGACACCGCGTCCTGGAAGATCGCGTGCGTGCCGATCAATATGTCGATCGCGCCCGACGCCAGCCCCATCAAGGTCGCCTCTCGCACCTTGCCCTTGTCGCGTCCGGTCAGCACCGCGATCTCGACCGGCAGGCCCGACAACTGGCGGCGCAGCGTGTCGTAATGCTGCCGCGCGAGGATTTCGGTCGGCGCCAGCAACGCCCCCTGCGCCCCCGCCTCGACCGCGATCAGCAGCGCCATCGCCGCGACCATCGTCTTGCCCGACCCTACATCGCCCTGGAGCAGCCGGAGCATCGGTTGCGCCTGCGCCAGATCGCCCTCGATCTCGCGCACCGTCCGCGCCTGTGCGCCGGTCAGCGCATAGGGCAGTTGCAGCTGATCGCGCAGCCGTCCGGTCCCGGCCAGCGCCCTGCCCCTTCGCCGGCGATTGTCCTGCCGCACCAGCATCAGCGCAAGCTGGTTGGCGAAAATTTCGTCATAGGCCAGTCGCTGCCGCGCGATCATGTCGGAGGGATCGGCATGCACCCGCGCCAGCGCCGCGCGCCATGCCGGCCAATCGTGCCTGGCAAGCAACCCCGGCTCGATCCATTCGGCGAGTTCCGGCGCGCGCTCGATCGCCTGCGCCACCAGCTGCCCCATGCGCCGCGAGGTAATCCCGTCCGACAAAGGATAGATCGCCTCGCGCTCGGGCGAGGTATCGACCTCGTCGAGCGGCAGCACATGGTCGGGATGGACGATCTGCAATTCCTGGCCATATAGTTCGAGCTTGCCCGACACGCGGCGCGGCTCGCCCAGCGGCAGCAGCTTCATCGCCCAGCCGGGATGGCCGCCGAAATAGACCAGGCTGACATAATTGCCCGCCGCGTCGACCGCCTTGACCCGGCTTGGTCCGCGCCCATTGCCCGAACGATGCTCGACGGCGGTCAGCGTGATCGCGATCGTCCGCCCGGCATCGGCCATGTCGAGCTCCTCGCGCGGCACGCGGTCGATCCATCCGGTTGGCAGGTGGAAGGCGATGTCGACCACGCGGTGAAGCCCGAGCTTGTCGAGCGGCTTGGCGAGCGCCGGCCCGATTCCCTTCAGGGCCGTGACCTCGGCGAACAATGGATTGAGGATATCGGGCCGCATGACTATTGCCCTCTAGTCCCAGCTCGCCGCTGCTCCAAGCACGGCGGGCCAATTGCGTTTGGAAAAGACATGGATCGCGAGACCCGATTGAAGCGCCTTCGCTTCCGCGCCTGGCATCGCGGCACCAAGGAAGCCGATCTGCTGATCGGCGGCTTCTACGACGCGCACGCCGCCGGCTGGAACGACGACGAGATCGCGCTGTTCGAGAATCTGCTCGAGGAACAGGATGTCGATATCATGGCCTGGGCGATCGGCACCGCCCCCGTGCCCGAGCGTTGGCAAGGCACGATCATGGCCGCGCTTCACACGCTGAATTACGTGCCCATCGCAACCTGATCTTCGTCACCCTGAAACAAGTTTAGCATGACGGACTTTATGTGCGGCTCGCGCAAAACCCTGGAACACCATGCCCGACCTGAAACGCATCTTATCGGCCAAGACGCCCCTCACCCTCGCCGGCGTGCCGACGGGATTCGAGCCGTGGCTGCTCGCCGACCTGTCGCGCGCCGCCCCGACGCGTGCGGTGTTCATCGCCCCCGACGAGGCGGCGATGCGCGCGATTGCCGCCACCGCGACGATGTTCGCGCCCGAGCTCGAGGTCCTCGCTTTCCCCGCCTGGGATTGCCTGCCCTATGACCGAGCCTCGCCGACGTTGCAGGTCATGGCCGAGCGTATGGCGACGCTCCATCAGCTCCAGCAGCCGATCAAGACCCCCCAGTTGCTCGTCACCACCGCCAACGCCGCGATGCAGCGCACGCTTACCCCATTCCGGATCCGCCAGCTCGTAGCCCGCCTCGCGCCAGGCGAGCGCATCGGCCGCGACCGCCTCGCCGAGCAACTCCAGGCCAATGGCTATATGCGTAGCGAGACGGTCGCCGATGCCGGCGAGTTCGCGGTTCGCGGCGGCCTCGTCGACCTGTTTCCCAGCGGCGAGAACCAGGCGCTACGGCTCGATTTCTTCGGCGACGAGATTGAGAGCGTCCGCACCTTCGATCCCGCCGATCAGCGTACCACCGGCCGGGTCGAGGGGTTCACGCTGCTCCCGGCCTCCGAAATGCTGCTCGATGAGGAGAGCATCAAGCGTTTCCGCAGCCGCTACCGCGAGCGCTTCGGCGCCACCGCGACTGGCGATCCGCTCTATCAGGCGATCTCCGACGGCCGCCGCCTCGCCGGCATGGAGCATTGGCTCCCGCTGCTCGAGGACAAGCTCTCGACCTTGTTCGAGCATCTCGGTGACGGTGCGGTGGTGGTGCGCGATGCCGGCGTCGTCGCGGCGGCCGAGCAGCGTTTCGAGGCGATCACCGACTATCACGCCAATCGCGTGCGCGCCCAATCGAGCGACCCGGGCAGTTATCGCCCGCTGCCGGCGGATTCGCTCTACCTCAAGCCCGACGATTTCAACGCGCGGCTCGAATCCGCACCAGCGCATCGCACCACGCCGTTCCACGAGCCCGAAAGCGCCGTCGTCATCGACTTCTCGGTCGACGGACCGCGCGACTTTGCGCCCGAACGCGCCAGCGGCGTCAATATCTATGAGGCGGTGGTCGAGCATCTCGACAAGCTGCGCCGCGACGGCCGCAAGCCGGTGCTGGCGAGCTATTCCGCCGGTGCGCGCGAGCGCCTGACCGGTCTGCTCAAGGATCACGGGCTGACCGGCGCGCGCCATGCCGACAACTGGCAGGAAGCGCTCGGCGCCGCCGCTTCGGCGGTCGCGTTGATCGTCCTGCCGCTCGACCATGGCTTCACCACGCCCGACGTCGCCTTGCTCACCGAGCAAGACATGCTCGGCGACCGCCTCGTGCGTCGCCACAAGCGCCGCAAGTCGGCCGACGCCTTCCTCGCCGAACTCGCCGCGCTGACCCCGGGCGACCTCGTCGTCCATGTCGATCATGGCATCGGTCGCTATGAGGGGCTGACGCAAATCCCGGTGCAGAAGGCGCCGCACGACTGCGTCGCGTTGAGCTATGCCGGCGGCGACAAGCTCTACGTGCCGGTCGAGAATCTCGAGGTTCTCTCGCGCTACGGCTCGGATTCGGAAGGGGCCAGTCTCGACAAGCTCGGCGGCGAGGCATGGCAACGCCGCAAGTCGCGGATGAAGGAGCGCATCCGCGAGATCGCCGGTGAACTCATCGCCACGGCGGCCGAACGCGCGCTGCGCCCGGCGGACGTGATCGAGCGCGACGGCAGCGGCTATCCCAGTTTTGTCGATCGCTTCCCCTATGAAGAAACCGACGACCAGGATCGCGCGATCAACGAGACGCTCGACGATCTCTCGGCCGGCAAGCCGATGGATCGGCTGATCGTCGGCGATGTCGGCTTCGGCAAGACCGAGATCGCGCTGCGCGCCGCCTTCGTCGCGGCAATGGCCGGGCATCAGGTCGCCGTGGTGTGCCCCACCACACTGCTCGCACGTCAGCATTTCCAGAATTTCGCCGCGCGCTTCGAAGGCTTCCCGATCAATGTCGGGCGGCTGTCACGCCTCGTCACCGCGTCCGAGGCCAAGGCGACCAAGGAGGGCCTCGCGGCAGGCACGATCGACGTCGTCATCGGCACGCATGCGATCCTGTCCAAGGGCATCGCCTTCAAGCGGCTCGGCCTCGTCGTGGTCGATGAGGAACAGCGCTTCGGCGTCACCCACAAGGAGTTGCTCAAGGCGCTCAAATCCGACGTGCATGTCCTCACCCTCACCGCCACGCCGATCCCGCGCACATTGCAGATGGCGATGTCGGGCCTGCGCGAACTGTCGGTGATCCAGACCCCGCCGGTCGATCGCCTCGCG
Source organism: Sphingomonas sp. (assembly GCA_041659925.1). Lineage (GTDB taxonomy): Bacteria > Pseudomonadota > Alphaproteobacteria > Sphingomonadales > Sphingomonadaceae > Sphingomonas. Next base: position 35,156 of record JBAZXI010000028.1, on the reverse strand, counting down.
GTGCGCACCTACATCATGCCGTGGGACCCGGTCGTGCTGCGCGAGGCGCTGCTGCGCGAACATTATCGTGGCGGGCAGAGTTTCTTCGTTACACCCCGTGTGAAAGACCTGCCCGACATCGAGGAATTTCTAAGGGAACATGTTCCCGAGGTGCGCTACGTCGTCGCCCACGGCCAGATGGCGGCGAGCCAGGTCGAGGAGCGCATGTCGGCTTTTTACGACAAGAAGTTCGAGGTGCTGGTCTCGACCACCATCGTCGAGAGCGGGCTCGACATCCCCAGCGCCAATACGATGATCATCCACCGCGCCGACCGCTTCGGTCTCGCCCAGCTCTATCAGCTACGCGGTCGCGTCGGGCGTTCGAAGACCCGCGCTTATGCCTATCTCACCACCCCCGCCGACCGCATCCTGACCGAGACCGCCGAGAAGCGGCTCAAGGTGCTGAGCGACCTCGACACGCTCGGCGCGGGCTTCCAGCTCGCCAGCCACGACCTCGACCAGCGCGGCGCCGGCAATTTGCTCGGCGACGAGCAGTCTGGGCACATCAAGGAGGTCGGCTACGAACTCTACCAGTCGATGTTGGAAGAGGCGATCCTCGACGCGCGCGCCAGCGGCGCGGCGATCAGACCGCGCGATTTCTCGCCGCAGATCACCGTCGACGCGCCGATCCTCATCCCTGAGGAATATGTCCCCGATCTCGACTTGCGCATGGGCCTCTATCGCCGCCTCAACGAAGTCGACGACAAGGCCGGGCTGGAGAGCTTCGCCGCCGAAATGATCGATCGTTTCGGCCCGCTGCCCGACCCGACCGACAACCTCGTCCGCCTCATCGAGATCAAGCTCGACGCCAAGAAAGCATGCGTGTCGAAGATCGATGTCGGCCCGCGCGGCGCGGTGGTCTCTTTCCATGACGACAACCCGCCCAACATCGCCGGGCTGCTCGCCTGGGTCGACCGGCTCGGCGGCGTCGCAAAGCTGCGGCCCGACAACAAGCTCGTCGTGTCACGTGCCTGGGGCGACCCCAAGGCCCGCCTCAACGGAGCGCTGCAACTCGCCAAGGGGCTGGCGCGCGCAGCGGGGTGATTCATCAGCTACTATGGTCGGCGATAATGCGCCACGCGCCGTGCTCGCGCGCGAACACCAGGGTCGTCGGCCCGGTCGCGGTCTTGCCGTCGGGGTAGGTCAGCAGATAGCGGGCGATATACAGCGCGTGGTTTGGCCCCAGCTGGCGGAAGTCCAGCGTGGTGAAGGTCAGCGTGCCGCGCTTGGCTGGATCGGAAAAGTCGTAGCGTTCGCGGTACCGTGCGATCATCGCCGGCTTGCCGCGGATCAGCCCGTCCTTGACCACGAAGCTCGTTTCCGGCGCGGTCGAATAGATCGCCATGAAACGTTCGACATCGCCGGCATTCCAGCCTGCGGCACTTTCGGCCATCGCCTGCTCAACGGCGTGCCGCGCGCTCGCCGGCGCACCGCCGCGTGCCCACGCCGCCGTCCCCACCACGACCAGCAGCACCGCCAGGACAATCCGTCGCATCTTCGTCACCTTTGCCATTGGACAAGCCCGGACACGCTACGTAGCACGCTGGCGGGCGGAGGGATCAAGCGGATCATGGCAAGACCAAGGGAAGCGGGGCACTTCACCGACCTCGACGGCATGCGCGGCGTGCTGGCGGTGACGGTGATGCTGTTTCACCTCGGCCTCGATCGCCTGGTCGCGCGGCTCACCGGCGGCCTCGTCCCCATTGGTCTATGGACCTTGTGCGTCGATTTCTTCTTCATTCTCAGCGGTTTCGTATTGTATCTCTCGCTGCAACGCAGCCGGCCCAACCTGAAGCGCTATTTCACCAAGCGCCTGCGCCGCCTCGCCCCAATGTTCTGGATCGGCACGCTGGCGATGTTGCTGCTCATCGGCTTCCACACGCCGGTAAAGGTCATCGTCGCCAACGCACTGATCGCGCAGTCCATCTTCAAGGGACTTGTTCCGCGGCTCACCGTGATCTCGCTCGATCACCCGGGCTGGAGCGTCCCGTTCGAACTGTTTCTTCCAGCGCTTGTGCTGCCGTTGCTCCGACCCATGGCGAGGATCAACCGCCGCACCGCAACGATCATCGTCATCGCTTTTGTTGGCCTGGCCGCCACCTTCACGGTCGCCCTGGCCTTGCGGCACGACATCGCTCTGGCGCGCGCGGCGTTCGGTCTCGGGCTTGGCATGGCACTCGCGCGCTTGTCGCAACTGCTGCCAGCGCCCGCCGCGCGGCCGGCGCTGGTCCTGACACTGTTCGCGCTGATCTTTGCCATCATGGCGCTGGCCGACCGCGTCCCGCCGCTTGCCGGGCTCTTCCCGCTGATATCGATCGGCTGCGTATATTTCGGCGCGCGGACACGGACTTTCCTCTCGACCGGCCCGTTCCAGGCGATTGGCCGCTGGTCCTACGCGATCTACCTGCTGCACATCCCGATGCTGACGCTGGTCGGGAAGACCCTCGGCAATGTCGGCGGCAGTGTCCCGCTCAAGCTCGTCGTGATCGTCGCGACGATCGCCGTGGCGGCACTGATGTACCGCTTCGTCGAAGAGCCGCTGATGGGTGGCCCCGAACGCCCGGCCGAGACGGCGCCCTGACTGACATAAGTCCCCGCTGGATCGCCGCTCCCGCCTCCTTGAAGCAGCCGATCGGGTGGGGAATTATGTCAGGGGTCCCGGCTCATCTCGACCATGTCGGCAGGAGCGCCTCGAGCGCGGCGGCGGTGACCGCCCCGGAACACAGATAGCCCTGGTAGATCTGGCACCCTTCCTTGGCGAGGAGGTCGAGTTGCTCCGCCGTCTCGACGCCCTCGGCGATGACCGTCAGGCCCAGCGAGCGCGCCATCTCGATCACGCCGCGCACCACGATGCGGTCGCGGGTCGTGCCGGTAATGTCCTGGGCAAGCTTCTTGTCGATCTTGAGATAGTCGAGCGGCAGCGCCTTGAGATAGGCGAGACTCGAATAGCCCGTGCCGAAATCGTCGATCGCGACGCGGCATCCCGCGCGGCGCAGCGTCGCGAGCAGCGCGGCGGCCGTGCCGAGATCGTCGATCAGCCCGCTCTCGGTGATTTCCAGCGTCAGACGGCCTCGCGGGAATCCGCTCGCATCGACACGATCGAGGAACAGATCGGCGAAACCCGGTCGAGCGATATCGGCGGCGGTGAGGTTGAGCGCGAGCCGCAGCCCCGACAACGCCGCCGGCCACGACGCGGCCCGCTCCAGTGCGATGCGCTGGATATGGTCGGACAGGCCGATCTCGAGGTCCGCGCGCGCCGCGGCCGCGAACAGCGTCTCGGCGCCGATCGTGCCGTGTTCGCCATGTTCCCATCGCGCCAGCGCCTCGACGCCGAGGATCGCGCCGGTTGGCACCGACACCTGCGGCTGGAACAATATGTCGATTTCGCCGCGATCGATCGCCCGGTGAAGCTCGAACGAGAGGCGGTCGATCGCCGCCTCGCCGCCGCCCTGCTCCGCTACGCGCATCGTCGCGCTGTCCGAATCGCGCGCGTCGGCCAGCGCTTCGCTCGCCCGGCGCAACAGACCGGCGGCGTCGAGCCCCGGTGTCGCCTCTGCCAGGCCGATGCGACAGCCCAGCACGGCAATCGATTCGCCGACGACGAAGGGTCGCGCCAGTTCGCCCGCGACGCGCTCCGCCAGCAGGTCGATCCGCGACCGATCGGCGACGGCGGCGACGAGGAACGATGACCCGCCGAATCGCGCGACGCGCGCCTGCTTGCCGAGCAGGTCGGCCGCGACCTCGCTGATCCGCCCAATCGCGGCGCGCAGCAGGCGGTCGCCCGACGCGCGGCCATAGGCGGTGTTGACGACATCGAAGCGGTTGAGCGCGATCATCATCGCGAACAGCGGCGCGTCGCCCGGCGCGTCGATCTGCCGGCTGATCCAGCGCCGCGCGGCGGCCGCGTCGCGGCCATCCCCCAGCACGTCGTTGAGCTGATGCCGCGGCAACGGCACTTCACCGAGCAGTTCGACCAGGGCATCGATCCGCCCGGACTCCGGATCGAGCTGGAGGTGCTGAACGACCCGGCCATGCGCGGCGATATCGTGCGCGAACGCCGTTGCCGGCCTGTGATCCGACAGACGCCGCAACGCAGCGATCACCGCATTGCGCTCGGGCTTGTCGATGCGTCGCAACAGCGCGGCGGCACCGACGAGTTCGTCGAGATCGAGCATTTCCGCCAATGCGGGGGTCAGGCTGATCTTGCCGACGCCCGCCTCGTAACGCCAGCCCAGTTCGCGGGCAGGTGCGGCTGGTCGCCATTCACCGGCCAGCCGGTCGGCATGGCGCGCGGCAAAGCGCAGCATCTGGACGAATTCGGTCTCGCTCGACGGGCTGGCGAGGAAGTGCGTTGCCCCGGCGTCGTGAAAGTCGGCAAGCGCGGCAACGTCCCCGCGCGACACCAGCACGAGCAACGCACCGCCATTCGCCTCGATCGTGTCGGCCAACAGCCGCGTGGCCGCGAGTCCCTCGGCCAGCGCGCCACGCGCATCGACCACAGCGACCGCCGCGCCACTCGAAAGGAAGCGACGCTCGGCGCCCTCCGCCCGGCGCGCCGCGATCACTTGCCAACCGGCGCCGCCCGCCAGCGCGGCCAGCTCGTCGCGCTGGCGAAAGGACAGGATGAAGAGCGAAGCCGGCGCGGTCACAGGGCGTTCTTACACCGTTACGGTTACCAAGCCATGCCGCGGATTCACTGCAACGCCCTTGTTAGCGCCCGCGCAAACCCCTAGCTCGGTTCGATGGCTTCCGCCCCCGCCTCGATTGCCCCTGCCCTGATCGATCGCCACGGGCGCACGATCAGCTATTTGCGCATCTCGGTGACCGACCGCTGCGACCTGCGCTGTCGCTATTGCATGGCCGAGGCGATGACCTTCCTGCCGCGCGACAAGCTGCTCAGCCTCGAAGAGATCGCGATCATCGCCGAGCGCTTCATCGCGCGCGGCATCCGCAAGATCCGGCTGACCGGCGGCGAGCCGCTGGTACGCCGCGACGTCGGCGAACTGGCGCGTCGACTCGGTCGCCACGTCGGCGCCGGGCTCGACGAGCTGACCATGACGACCAACGCAACGCGCCTTGCCGAACATGCCGCAGCGCTGGTCGATGCGGGGATGCGGCGAATCAATGTCAGTCTCGACAGTCGCGACCCCGACCGGTTCCGTCACATCACGCGGAACGGCGACGTTGCGCGCGTACTCGCCGGCATCGACGCCGCAGCGCGCGCCGGGCTCGCCATCAAGATCAACATGGTCGCGCTCCGCGGCCTCAACGAGGACGAGATCGCCCCGATGCTCGCCTGGTGCATCGAGCGCGGTTTCGACCTGACGCTGATCGAAACGATGCCGCTCGGGGTGATCGACGAGGACCGAACCGATCGCTTCCTGCCGTTGACCGCGGTGATGGACGGCCTGCAGCAACGCTTCTCGCTGACCCGCGACGGCCACCGTACCGGCGGCCCGGCGCGCTATTGGCGTGTCGAGGGCACGGCGACCAGGCTCGGCCTGATCTCGCCGCTGACGGCCAATTTCTGCGACACCTGCAACCGCGTGCGCCTGACCACCGAGGGTGTCCTGTTCACCTGCCTCGGCCATGACGACAAGGTCGATCTCAAGGCGGCGTTGCGCGATGGCGGCGTCGCCGCGCTCGACGCCGCGCTCGACGCCGCGATGTTGACCAAGCCGGCGCGGCACGAATTCGACATCGCCGCCGCCGCACCGGCGGTCACGCGGCATATGAGCGTCACCGGCGGATGACGGGCGAGCGCTGGGCGCTGGTTGCCTCGCCGACCCCACCGGCACAGGCCGCCGCGCGCGAGTTGCACGAAAGCTATGACTGGGTCGATGTCGCCGATGCGGACCTGATCGTCGCGCTGGGCGGCGACGGATTCATGCTCCAGACGCTGCACGCCATGCTCGAGCGTCGCCAGCCGATCGTGCCGGTGTTCGGCATGAACCTCGGCACGGTCGGGTTCCTGATGAACGAGTGGCAGCGCCATGGGCTTGACGAGCGACTGGCGCGGATCAAGCCGTTCAAGGTCACGCCGCTCGGCATGGTTGCCGAGACGATCGACGGCGAGACTTTCGCATTGCCGGCGATCAATGAGGTCTCGCTGCTGCGCGAAACGCGCCAGACCGCCAAGTTCGAGGTGACGATCAACGACCGCGTCGTGCTGCCCGAACTGGTGTGCGACGGCATTCTCGTCGCCACCCCGGCCGGTTCGACGGCCTACAATTTCTCGGCGCAGGGTCCGATCCTGCCGCTCGGCTCGGCGCTGCTCGCGCTGACCCCGATCAGCCCGTTCCGCCCGCGGCGCTGGCGTGGCGCGATCCTGCCCGACAAGACCCGGATCGGCCTGCGCGTGCTCGAGGCGGCCAAGCGCCCGGTCAGCGCGGTCGCCGACCAGCGCGAGGTGCGCGATGTCGCACGCGTCGACATCATGATCGACCGCGCACGCGACCTGACCTTGCTGTTCGACCCCGATCATGCCCTCGACGACCGCATCACGATGGAGCAATTCATCGCGTGAAGGCGAGGGTTGCATCTCAAATTCGGGAAGCTATAGAGCGCCTCTGCCTAGCGCATTCCCTGATAGCTCAGCGGTAGAGCTCTCGACTGTTAATCGAGCGGCCGTAGGTTCGAATCCTACTCAGGGAGCCAGGCTTTCCATCAAGCGATGATGCGGGCCGGCCATGATCGCGTCGATCAGCGCCGTCGGATCACGAGATTCCGGATCTCGGTCATGTCCTCCATGGCGAAGCGCACGCCTTCGCGGCCCAGCCCCGAATCCTTCACGCCGCCATAGGGCATGTTGTCGACGCGGTAGCTCGGAACGTCGTTGATGATGACGCCACCGACCTCGAGCCGGTCCCACGCATCGAACATCTTGAACAGGTCGCGCGTGAAGATGCCGGCCTGCAGGCCGAACTTGCTGTCGTTCACCTCGTCGAGTGCGTCTTCGAACCGATCGAAGCGCGACAGGATCGCGAGCGGGCCAAAGGCCTCCTCGCGATAGGCCGTGGCGGAGCGATCGACATTTTCGAGCAAGGTCGCCTCGAGCATCGCGCCGTCGCGCTTGCCGCCGCACAGCAACCGCGCGCCGCCGGACACCGCCTGCTGGATCCAGCCATCGAGCCGCCGCGCCTCGCCTTCCGAAATCATCGGGCCAATGAACGTCGCGCGATCCTTGGGGTCGCCCGCCTTCAGCGTCGCGGTGCGTTCGACCAGCATGTCGCGGAAGCGATCATAGACACTGGCGTGGATGATGATCCGCTGCACGCCGATACAGCTCTGTCCCGACTGGTAAAAGGCGCCGAAGATGACGCGATCGAGCGCGTCGTCGAGGTCGGCATCGGCATCGATGATCACCGCCGCGTTGCCGCCAAGTTCGAGCACGAGCTTCTTCTTGCCGGCACGCGCTTTCAGGTCCCAGCCGACCGCAGGCGAACCCGTGAAGCTCAACAGCTTCAGGCGATCGTCGGTGGTGAAGAGATCGGCACCCTCGCGATGTGCCGGCAGGATCGAGAAGGCCCCCTCGGGCAAATCGGTCTCCGCCAGCACCTCGCCCATCAGGATCGCGCCGAGCGGCGTACGGCTCGCCGGCTTCATCACGAACGGGCAGCCGACGGCGAGCGCCGGCGCGATCTTGTGGGCGGCGAGGTTCAGCGGGAAGTTGAACGGCGATATGAAGCTGCACGGGCCGATCGGCACGCGCTTCCACATTCCCTGATAGCCATGGGCGCGCGGCGATATGTCGAGTGGCTGGACCTCGCCGGTCATCCGCACGCTTTCCTCGGCGGCGATGCGAAACGTATCGATCAGCCGGGTGACCTCGCCTTCGGCATCCTTGATCGGCTTGCCGGCCTCGACGCACAACGCATAGGCCAGTTCGTCGAAGCGCTGCCTGAAGCGATCGACGCAATGCTGAAGCACCGCCTGCCGCTCATAGGCAGCCATCCGCGCCATCGGTTCCGCCGCGCGCACCGCACCGGCGATCGCGGCGTCGATCGTGGCGGCATCGGCCTGGGCGACGCGGAACGCGACCTGCCCGGTGAACTTGTCGGTCACCGCGAGATCGGTGTTGGGCTGTGCCGTCTTGTTGTTGAGGTAGAGCGGATAATGTTGCTGCAATTGGGTCATGCGCCCGACTCCCCGGAAAAACTGAGACGGTGGTTGGACCGCGGTTAGAGCGCCGCGCTCAACTGCTTGATCTCATGATTGAGAATGCGGTCATTCTCGCTGTAATCAACCGGGCAATCGATCAGATGCACGCCCGGCGTGGCGAGCGTGTGCCGCAACAGGCTGCTCAAATGCGCCGCTCCCTCGACCCGGTGGCCGTGCGCGCCATAGGCCTCGGCATATTTGACGAAATCCGGATTGCCATAGGTCAGCCCGAAATCGGCAAAACCCATATTCGCCTGCTTCCAGCGGATCATCCCGTAGCTGCCGTCGTTGAGGACGAGCACGGTGAGGTTGAGCCCGAGACGTACCGCCGTCTCCATTTCCTGGCTGTTCATCATGAAGCCGCCATCGCCACAGATCGCCATGACCTTGCGGCCCGGATAGACCATCGCCGACGCCATCGCCGAGGGCAGCCCCGCCCCCATCGTCGCCAGGGCATTGTCGAGCAGCACGGTATTCTGCTGTCGCGCCGGATAGTTACGGGCGAACCAGATCTTGTACACGCCATTGTCGAGCGCGATGATACCGTCAGCGGGCATCGCCTCGCGAACCGCGCGGACGAGCCAGGGGGGCGCGATCGGGAAGCGCTGGTCGCCGTCGAGCGACGCGGTGTGCTCGACTTCGGCGGCACGTGCCCGGGCCATTTCGTCGAATGTCCAGTTTCCCGAAGGAACAATGTCCTCCTTCATTTGCCAGATGGCGTTGGCGATATCCCCGATGACCTCGATTTGCGGGAAATAGACCGGGTCGATCTCGGCCGAGCGATTGGATACATGGATCACCTCGGCCGACCCCGACCTCATGAAGAATGGCGGCTTTTCAATTACATCGTGTCCGATATTCACGATAACGTCGGCACTTTCGATGGCACGGTGGACGAAATCACCGGCGGAAAGCGCGGCGCAACCGAGGAATTTGGGGTGCGTCTCGTCGATCACCCCCTTGCCAAGCTGGGTGGTCAAGAAGGGTATGCCGGTCTTTTCGACGAACTGCAGAAGCATGCGCCCGGTCAGCTTGCGATTGGCGCCGGCACCCAGCACCAACACCGGACGGCGCGCCGCTTCCAGCCGCTTCACCGCCGCGCGAACCGCCTTGGCGTCTGCCGACGGGCGTCGTGCCAGACTGGGCGCGAAGGGCTTGCTGTCGGTCTGCTCGTCGGCAATGTCCTCGGGAAATTCGAGATGCGTCGCACCCGGCTTTTCCTCTTCGGCCAGGCGAAAGGATTCGCGGACCCGGCTCGGGATATTGTCGGCGCTGGCGAGTTGATGGGTATATTTCGTGATCGGCCCCATCATCGCGACGACATCGAGGATCTGGAAACGCCCCTGCTTGGATTTCTTGATCGGCTTTTGCCCGGTGATCATCAGGATCGGCATTCCGCCAAGCGTCGCATAGGCCGCAGCCGTCACCAGGTTCGTCGCCCCCGGACCGAGCGTTGCGAGACACACCCCGGCCTTGCCGGTGTGTCGACCATAGGTTGCCGCCATGAAGCCGGCGCCCTGCTCATGTCGCGTCAGAATCAGCCTGATCTTCGACCGGGAAAGGCTGTCGAGAAAGTCGAGATTCTCCTCCCCCGGCACGCCAAAAATATATTCGACACCCTCTGCCTCAAGGCATTGGACGAAGAGATCTGATGCTTTCACGGCTTATCCTCCTCCATCTCAAAGACTTGCCGACACCCCGCGCCGACGACACCGACCTGACCAACAGACGAGCAGAAAGCGCGCAATTAATATAGCCTTTGATCACCAAAATATGGCGGCTCGAGACGCCGACGGAGGGAGGCGCAATGGCAATCACCGATCACGTGGACCTTTCGGTCTTCATGAAAGCGCAAGCTGGGATATTTCGTATTTATTCAAGCAACTCAATAAGTAATGTAGGATATTTATCAATTTATCGAGGGCAAGCAGGAGTATCATCATTATCAGATCCTCCGTCGCATCGCCGCGCCCGACCGGATCATCTCGTTCCGAGTTTGTCGGGAGGATGACAACAGCGAAATCCGCGTGCAGCGCGGCTGGCGCGTCCAGAACAACAGTGCCGTCGGTCCGTACAAGGGTGCCATCAGGTTCCACCCCTCGGTCACCGAAAGCGTGCTCAAGCTCCTGGTGTTCGAACAGACCTTCAAGAACGCACTGACCGGCCTGCCGATGGGCGAATCCGATGCCCGCGCGCTGATCGGCAATGGCTGCGTCGCGGTTGCGGATGGCGCCAACATCGCCGGGTTCAAGAAAGTCGCCGATGCGATGCTGGCCTTCGGGGTGGTGAACCTGCCCGATCACCGGCGCGCACGCCGATTGTGCGGCGGAAAATGACATCAGGAGCATTTCCATTCATCGTGCGTTCCACAAGACATGGTGATAATAGCCCGTTTCGCCGCACGGGTCGCACGGAGGCTTCAAGACAATGCCAAGGAAAACCAATCGAATCATGCTGTTTGGAGCGCTCACTTCGGGCGCGCTGCTGCTCGCGGGTTGCGCGACGGAAACGGCCTACCGGCCGGCAACCGGCACCGGCTTCGCCCGTGTCGGCTATAGCGACCACCAGATCGAGCCCAACCGCTTCGAGGTGACGTTCAGCGGGAACAGCTACACGTCGCGCGACACGGTCGAGAAATATCTGCTGTACCGCGCCGCCGAACTGACGGTGCAACAGGGCGGCGACTATTTCATCATGGTCGATCGCAACACCGACCACAGCTCGCGCAGCTACACCACGCCGACTTTTGGCGGCCCCTATGGCGGCTGGGGTGGTTATTGGGGCCCGAGCTGGCGTTATTTCGGGCGCGGTTATGGCTGGCGTAGCTGGGACCCGTTCTTCGGCGACCCCTTCTGGGATCGCAACGTCGATATCCAGACGGTCGACAAGTACGAGGCCAGCGCCGAGATTCTCATCGGCCACGGCCCCAAGCCGAAGGACAATGTCCGCGCGTTCGACGCCCATGCGGTGATCGAGCATCTCGGTCCGTCGATCGTGATGCCGAAATAAGCTTCTTCCCCCTCTCCCCATCGGGAGAGGGGCAAGCCGCGGAAGCGGCTCTCAGGGCGATGGCGGTTGCCAAACCGCCTCCCATCGCCCTCCCCGCCGCTACACGCGCCTTCCCTCTCCCGCCGGGAGAGGGAATCTCTCTCTAGATCGCTCCGTGGCAGTGCTTGTACTTGCGGCCCGAACCGCACGGGCATGGCGCGTTGCGGCTGACCTTGCCTTCCCATTCCTCGGGGTTCGAACCGAAGTCCGACCCGTCGGGCTGGGGAATCGACAGCGGCGGGAGCCGCGTGGTCACCAGCCCGAGCGACCCACCATCGATATCGTTCGAATCATCGTCACCGGTGAACGGATCGAAATGCTGGGTGATGAAGTCGGGCAGGTCGGGCAGCGACGGCGGCGGCTCGAGCTGGAAGCGGGCATGGGCAATGGTCCGCGTCACATCGACCCGGATCGCCTCGAGCATGCGCTGGAACAGCGCGAAGGCCTCCTGCTTATACTCGTTGATCGGGGTCTTCTGCGCATAGGCGCGGAGGTGGACGACCTGGCGTAGCGCATCGAGCGTTGCGAGATGCTCCTTCCAGTGATGGTCGAGATTCTGCAGCAGGATCGATTTCTCGACCTGGACCCAGGTCTCGGGCTCGAGCTGGGCGGCCTTTTCGGCGATCATGGCATCGGCCAGCGCGCGAACGCGGGTCTCGACCAGTTCGGGATCGATCGCCTCTTCGGTGAGCCAGTCTTCGATCGGCACCTCGACATTGAGCGTTTCGAGCAGCGCCGCCTTCATCCCCGCGATATCCCACTGCTCGGGATAGGAGTTGGGCGGGCAGGCATCGCCGACGATCGCATTGACCGTTTCGGAACGCATGTCCTCGACCACTTCGCCGACGGTGTCGGCGTCCATGATGTCGGAACGCTGCTCGTAAATGACCTTGCGCTGGTCGTTCATCACGTCGTCATATTCGACGACCTGCTTGCGGATGTCGTAGTTGCGCGCCTCGACCTTTTTCTGCGCGGTCTCGATCGCCTTGGACAGCCATTTCGAGCCGATCGCCTCACCGTCGCCGATGTTGGAACGCATCATCTTGGCGAACATCGTGTCCGGCCCGAAGATGCGCAGCAGATCGTCGTCGAGGCAGAGATAGAAGCGACTCAGGCCGGGGTCGCCCTGGCGGCCCGAACGGCCGCGCAACTGGTTGTCGATGCGGCGGCTCTCATGCCGCTCGGTGCCGAGCACGAACAGGCCGCCGGCGGCGAGCACTTCCTGGCGCTCGGCCTCGACCTCGGCCTTGATGCGGGCAATCGCCGCCTCGCGCTCCGGGCCTTCCGGCAGCGCGGAGAGCTCGTCATTGACGCGGAATTCGACATTGCCGCCGAGCTGGATGTCGGTACCGCGACCCGCCATGTTGGTGGCGATCGTCACCACGCTCTTGCGCCCGGCCTGCGCGACGATATGCGCCTCGCGCTCATGCTGGCGCGCGTTGAGCACCTCGTGCGCGACCTTTTCCTGCTTGAGGAAGTCGCTGAGCAATTCCGACTTCTCGATCGAGACGGTACCGACCAGCACCGGCTGACCCAGCTCGGCATGGACCTTGATCTTCTTCGCGATCGCCTTGAACTTGTCCTCGGTCGACTTGTAGAACTCATCCTCCTCGTCGACGCGCTTGATCGGGACGTTGGTCGGAATGGTCACCACGTTCATCTTGTAGATGTCGTAGAATTCCGCCGCCTCGGTCGCCGCGGTGCCGGTCATGCCCGACAGCTTGGGGTACATGCGGAAATAGTTCTGGAAGGTGATCGAGGCCATGGTCTGGTTCTCGGCCTCGATCTCGACGCCTTCCTTGGCCTCGACCGCCTGGTGCAGGCCTTCGGACCAGCGCCGGCCGTCCATCATGCGACCGGTGAATTCGTCGATGATGATGACCTTGCCATCCTTGACGATATAATCGGTGTCGAGCTTGAACATCACATTGGCGCGCAGCGCCTGATTGAGGTGATGGACGACCTGGGTGTTCTCGAAATCGTAGAGATTGGCACCCTGCAACAGGCCGGCGCTCTCGAGCATGCGCTCGACCTTCTCGGTGCCGTCCTCGGTCAGGACGATCGACTTCTGCTTCTCGTCCTTCTCGTAATCCTCGGGCGAAAGCTGCTTCACGACGATATCGACGCTGCGATAGAGGTCGGACTTGTCGTCGGTCGGGCCGGAAATGATCAGCGGCGTGCGCGCCTCGTCGATCAGGATCGAATCGACCTCGTCGACGATCGCGAAATTGAACGCGCGCTGGACCATCGAGGCGCGCTCATATTTCATATTGTCGCGCAGATAGTCGAAGCCGAACTCGTTGTTCGTGCCGTAGGTGATGTCCGAATGATAGGCGTCGCGGCGCTGCTGGTCGGACAGGTTGGGCACGATCACGCCGACGGTCAGCCCGAGGAAGCGGTAGACCTGCCCCATCCACCCCGCGTCGCGCGCGGCGAGATAATCGTTGACGGTGACGACATGGACGCCGGTGCCGGGCAGCGCGTTGAGATAGGTGGCGAGCGTCGCGACCAGCGTCTTGCCCTCGCCGGTACGCATCTCGGCAATCTCGCCGCGGTGGAGCACGATGCCGCCGATCAGCTGGACGTCGTAGTGCCGCTGGCCGAGCGTGCGCTTGGCCGCCTCACGCACCGTGGCAAAGGCCTCGGGCAACAGGTCGTCGAGATCGGCGCCATTGGCGAGCCGCGCGCGGAAGACAGCGGTCTGGTTGGCGAGATCGGCGTCGCTCATCGCCGAAATGACGGGCTCGAAGCCGTTGATCTTGCTCACCAAACCGCCAAGCGACTTGACGTAGCGATCGTTGGACGAACCGAACAGGGTCTTGGCAAGGCCGCCGAGCATGGGGAATTCCTAAGTCATATGGGATCGGCGCCCCCAGTCATGGGCCGGCGCCGGAAAGAATGCGAAAGGGCGTGCGGCCGCAGCCGCAACGCGATGCTAGACGCGCAGGCGGCTCGCGTAGAGCGGCACGGCGGCAATGATGGTGAAGACGATTGCGGCGCCGGCATCGTCTCGATTCGACAATGCGGCGACGCTCGCCGACGGCCGCAGCGTGGCTTTCGCGGCAACGGCCGGCGCAGCTGTGCGAACGACGGTGCTCGCCACCACGGCCTGACCCGGTCGCAGGTCAGGCCCGCGCGTGCCCGTAATGACACCGGTCATCGCGCTGAAAAACGCTGTCAGGAGAAGGATCAGTTCCATCGGTCCGCGCGATGTAGTGCGTCGGGTGCGGCGCGTCCAGCCGCGCTATTTGACCAGCGGCACGAGATCGTCCGCGCCAACCGACACCCTGATGGTGATTTCCGCCAGATTCGCACCTTGCGCGACGACCGCATCGGCCAGTGCCCGGCAGGTGCCCGGTACAAGCTGGCGGGTAACTCCACCCGCCACGGTCGAGCAGATCGGCGCGGTGGGAGTACCGCTGAAGGCGACCGTTCTCAGCACGGCCGTCGTGTCCGCCGCCGGCAACACCCAGCGCACCGCAAGCGTGTAGCTGCCGCTCGTCGGGCGGCCGCCCGAATCGAGCGCCGGGGTGAAGTGCAGATTGGCCATGGCGATGGCACAGGTCTTGGCGTCGAGCGAAGCCGATCCGCTCGATGTCGCCGTCGCGCACCCCGTCGGCGCGCCAGCGGCATCGACCGCGACGGTGGCAACGACACGGCCCTCTTCCGCCGCGCGTATCGCTTCGGGCGGATAGGCGTCCGCCCCGAAAAAGCTGCCGGCATTGCCGACCAGCCGCGCCGGCGCCGACTTGTCTTTTGCCAGGGCGCTCGTCGGCATGATTGCCAGCGCCACGATCAATCCATATTGGCCACGAATTCTCATTACGATCACCTTCTTAGCAACGCGCACTCCTAATCACGGACGCCGCCCATGTCATCCGCCACTTCGCCGCTCGCTTTACCCTTTCCCGACGCGCCGCCGATTGCCGGCGTCACGCCGCGTGTGGCGCGGGCCCGCTACAAGACCTGGGACCGTTGTGACCTGACCTTCGTCACGCTCGATCCCGGGACGGTGGTCGCCGGCGTGCTGACGCGGAGCAAATGCCCCTCGCCCGAGGTCGAATGGTGCCGCGACGCGCTGGTACTCGGCCAGGCACGGGCGCTGGTGGTCAATGCCGGCAATTCCAACGCCTTCACGGGCAATCGCGGGCGCGCCGCGGTCGAGGCGATCGCGGCGCGGACGGCGGCGCATCTCGGCTGCCAGCCGTCCGACGTCTTCGTCGCGTCGACCGGGGTGATCGGCGTGCCCCTGCCGATCGACAAGGCCGAGGCCGGACTCGACGCCGCCTTCGGCGCGGCGCCATGCGGCTGGGAGGATGCCGCGACGACGATCGGCACGACCGACACCTATGCCAAGGGCGCGGTGACGACGGCGATTGTCGATGGCAAGACGGTGACGCTGGTCGGCATCATCAAGGGTTCGGGCATGATCATGCCCGACATGGCGACGATGCTCGGCTTCATCTTCACCGATGCCGCCGCGACCCCCGCCTTCCTGCAGGCTGCGCTGGCGGCGGCGAATGTGAAGAGCTTTTCGTGCATCACCGTCGACAGCGACACCTCGACCAGCGACACCGTGCTGGCGTTCGCCACCGGCAAGGCAGGCAATGCGCCGCTGGGCGATGACGACAGCGCAGGTGCCGACGCCTTTCGCGCCGCGCTTGCCGATCTGTGCCACCAACTCGCCATGCTCGTCGTACGCGATGGCGAAGGCGCGCAGAAATTGATCGAGATCCAGGTGACCGGCGCGGACAGCGATGCAAGCGCGCACCGCGTCGCAATGTCGGTGGCCAATTCGCCGCTGGTGAAGACCGCGATCGCCGGCGGGGACGCCAATTGGGGCCGCGTCGTGATGGCGGTGGGAAAGGCCGGCGAACCGGCCGAACGCGACAAGCTCGCGATCCGCTTCGGCGATACCCAGGTGGCCGAAGCGGGCCTCGCGGTCGAAGGCTATGATGAGGCGCCCGTGGCGACCCATCTGGCCGGACGCGAGATCGAGATCGGCGTCGATCTCGGGCTGGGCGAAGGGATGTCGACCGTGTGGACCTGCGACCTGACGCATGGTTACATCTCGATCAACGCCGATTATCGCAGCTGACTGCGATGTGTCGCGCGCCTATAAACATCACGGCACGCAAGGGGCGGACACGAACAGCGCGGCGCTTACACGAAGCAACAACCGTCTTCTTTCCAGCGCCGTTCAAGTAACGGAGCACCTGCCTGCCCAACGTCTCGATGGCAGGGCGGCCGAGCCCACCGACTCGCCGCCCCCCCCCCGACATCATTCCATTCGCTTGCTGAAACACGCCTCCAAGGCCTTCTTTTGCTTGCGCTGGTCGGGCAATGCCGCGGCCTCCGCCTTGCACTTGCCGATCGGCGTTTTTAGCTCCGCGGCCGTCATCGCGGCGCGCGCGTCGTACGACGGGTCCAGCCGACCATCGGCACTGAACGCCACAGGCTGGACGGTTTGCGCGAGCAGTTCGCGGCCGGTCGGGACCCTGGCACGCTTGCCGGTGATGAATCCCGCAAAAACGCCGACAGCGATAATGCCGACCCCGGTCGCGACGGTGTTGCCCTCACCTTCCTGCCGATAATCACCGGAAATCGGGATGCGCTGGCCATTAAGGATGATGCTGCGCAGCGAGAATTCCATCTTGCCGGACTTCCCGAACGCACCCTTGCCAGTGCGCCACGTAATTTCGCCCTCCCCCGGGGTGCCCCGAGGAATGACGACCGTTTCCCCGATTCGCACGTCGTTCAACACTGTAAGCGGGAACGTGTCGCCCGCTCTCTGCGTGCTGCTGTTCACCTCGTGGGTCACAACCAGCGTGATCGGCGTTCCTGCGTTCAACGTTAGCGGTTCGGCCACCGCACCCGCCGCAAGAACGGGAGTCTGGGCCTCCGCGGCTTGGCCCGGGAGCGCCATCGAATGTGCAGACAAAGACGTGGAAACGAGCGCGGTCAACACCGCGCCAGCGATGATATTTTTCATGCAACCCCCCTATGGCCGCAGAAAGTGCCCGCGCGCCGACAGTGAAGCTACTCAAGGATTTGGAAACCCGCAAACATTTAAAGCATCTTACGCCCATCCAGACCATGTGTCCGGCTTGTTCACTGTGCAGACCGCAAAACCGCCGCTGAACGTTGACCGACGGTCACGAAATCGTCATGCGCATCGGCTCCATTTTCACGACACACAATCACGGGAGGCCGCCATGACACGCATCGATCACTTCGCCGACCTACCCTGCTTTCGAGGTCAGCTCGAAGCGGCGTAAGGGTTATCCGTCCGAGACGCGGGTGAAACGCGGCCTGCGCTTCGTGCACGGCGATATCGAGCTTATCGAAAAGCTCGGCCGCAACGACCCCTGCCCATGCGGATCAGGTCATCGGTTTCAAGGCGTGCTGCCTTGCAACGGGGCGGTTTCGATGGCGCCGAACGCCATGATTATTATCGCTAACTGGGAAACGGGCTCGCGGCCTTGCCGCGAGCCCGAAAAATCAGACCAGCTCGCCTTCGAGCCATGACTTGAGCTTGCTCTTCGGCTCCGCGCCAACCTTGGTCGCGGCCGGCGCACCGTCCTTGAACAGGATCATCGTCGGGATGCCGCGCACGCCATATTTGCCCGGCGCGTCGGGATTCTCGTCGATGTTGAGCTTGAGGATCGTCACCTGCTCACCGAGTTCTTCCGAAATCTCCTCGAGGCTCGGGCCGATCATCTTGCACGGCCCGCACCACTCCGCCCAGAAATCGACCAGCACGGGCTTGTCGGCGCTGATCACGTCGGCGTGAAAGCTGGCATCGGTAACTTGCTTGGTGGCCATGGGGGAATCTCCTGTGTCGGCGGTCAATCTAGGGATCGGGTGACGCCGGCTCAAGCCGGCACGTCGTAGCTTTGCTGTTCGGGCACCAAGCCAGGCTTGTGCGCGTCGAGCAGCCCGGCCGGCAAGGTGAACACGGTCGGGCCACTGGTGTAGAGCAACAGGGCCGCGATCGTCCGCCGCGGGAAGATCGCCGCGAGCGCCTCGCGATAGGCCGCCATCTGCCGCACATGATAGATCGGCACGTCTTCGAGCGTCGGCGGCACCGCGCGACCGGTCTTGAAGTCGACCAGCGTGACGTGGTCGGCCCCGACGAGCAGCCGGTCGACAGTGCCCGAAACCACGACGCCCCCCTGAACCACCGCGGCGATCGGCGCCTCGGGCAGCGCATCGGGGCCGAACAGATCGGCAAGGCCCGGGTCATCGAGGATGGCGAGTACGGTCGCGACAATGTCACCACGCTGCGCTTCGTCGGCAACCCCGCCGACCTGCGCCAGCCAGCGATCGGCGGCCACGCGGCGCGCTTCGGGGGCGATTCCGGGCAGGCGCTCGAACAGCGCGTGGATCAGTCGCCCGCGTTCGGCGGCGGCGCGCATCGCCGGGGTCGGCGGCGGATCGGAAACCGCATCGTCGCCGAGCGACGACGGCGCGAGCGGGCGTGGCGGACGTGCCTCGATCGGCGCGGGCCCTCGCGACCAGGCGGGCAACGGCGGCGGCAAGGCGGCAGGACGGGTGTCACGCGCCCGTGCGGCGATCGCGGCGGCGGGACGATGCCCGCGAAAGACCTTCACCCCGGCATCGTCCGGCGCCGCGCCGAGCGCGGCCATCGCGCGATCGGCAACCGCATACCAGCTCTCGGTCGGCGCCTCGCCCTGTGCCATCGGGCCGAGCGACCCGGCGATCACCAGCCGCTCCTCGGCGCGGGTCGTCGCGACGTAGAAAAGCCGCCAATGCTCCTCCAGTTCGCGCGCCGCCGTCTCGGATGCGAGCGCCTCGAGCGCGGCGCCGCGCTCGGCGGCGCGCGGCGCGAAGATCGGAATCTGGTGATCGAATCCCTCAGGCCGCCAGGCGAGCGTCGAGCGCGGCGAGCGCGTCGGGTCCACGCCCGCGTCGGCGAGGATGACGAGCGGTGCCTGCAAGCCCTTGGCGCCATGTGCGGTCATCACGCGCACGGCGTCGAGCGGCGCGGACGGATCACGCTTGATCTCGACATCGCCGCGATCGAACCAGTCGAGAAAGCGCTGCAGCGATGGCGTGCCGAGCGATTCGAACTGTAGCGCAGCGCCGAGCAGCTCCTCGACCGGGTCGCGCGCCTCCTGACCGAGCCGGTGGAGCAGCTTGCGGCGGCCATCGAGCTTGCCCGACAGCAACTCCTCCAGAAACTGATAGGGCGTGGCGATATCGGCACGGGCGAGCATCGCGCGAAGCGGCGCCAGCGACGCATCGTCCTGGCTCTGCTGGAGATGCTGCCACAGGCCGAGCGAACCGCGCGGTGCCGCCGCCATCAGGCGCTCCTGGCTCCAACCGAGCAGTGGCGACACCAGCAGCGATGCCAGCGACAGATCGTCCTCGGGTTGGAGCACGAAGCGGATCGCGGCGAGCAGATCCTGCACGGCGAGCGGCGCGTTGAGCCGCAGTCGATCGACCCCCGCGACCGGCACGCCCTCGGCATAGAGCCGCGCGACGATCAGCGAGGCGAGGTCGCCGCGCCGCTTGACGAGGATCATCACATCCTCGGGCCGCAACGGGCGCCCCTTGCTTTCGAGCATCAGCCCCTGATCGAGCCACAGCCGGATCGCGCGCGCGATCTTCGTCGCCAGCGCGCGTGTCGCGTCGGGAACCCAGCTTTCGGGGTCCTCCTCGCTGCCGCCTTCGACGACCAACGGCCACAATGCCACGGTGCCCGGCCCCTTGACCTCGCTGGCATGCTGCTCACGCACCGCCATCAGGCCGAGACCCGGTTCGGGCAGCAGGTCGAGCGCGGCGTCGACGAATTCGAGCACCGGCAATGTCGAGCGGAACGAATGCGTCAGCGACAGCCGGCTGAACGGCGGCCCTTCGTCGAGCGCGCGGGCGAGCCCGCCGAAATGCGCCTCGGCGGCGGCGAAGAACTCCGGCGCGGTGCCCTGAAAACCGAAGATCGCCTGCTTGAAGTCGCCGACGGTGAACAAGGTTCGCGCGCGCTCGTCATGGCTACCGAGCCCGGCAAAGAACTCATCGGCGAGCGAGCGGACGATCGCCCATTGCTGCGGGTTGGTGTCCTGCGCCTCGTCGATCAGGATATGCTCGGTGCTCTGGTCTAGCTTGTAGCGCACCCAGTCACCCATGCCGGGCTGGCGGAGCAGTTCGAGTGTCGCGCGGATCAGATCGTCGAAATCGACCGCACCGAGCCGGCGCTTGGCGCGATCATAGCTCGCGGCATAATCGCGTCCGACATCGAGCGCGGCGGCGAGCAGATCGGCATAGGCCGCTTGGGTGCGCAGCGTGAGGAGGCCGGCGCAATAATCATACAGGTCAGTCGCCAGCGGAGCATAGCCATCAACTTGCGGTGCCTGGCCCTTGCCGAACGAGCGGATATCGCCATCGGCCTTCGCCCAAACCTTGTGCAGGTCGTGAAGTGTGGCGGCACGCCCTGCCGGGTCGCGGTCGAGCCAGGCGGAGATCGTGCCAGAGCGTTCAAGCCCGCTCTTGGTGCCCCAGCTGGCGTTCATCCCGCCGACCGCGTCGAGCGCCTCATGATCGAACGCCGCGTCGCCGCACGCGGTGACGATTGCCTGTTCGATATCGCCGCCGGGCAGATCGAGCGCACGTCGCACGAACGGCTGGACGCCGTCACCAAGCGGGAGTGCGGCCATCGCCTCGGGGGCACGCGCGCAGGCGAGCAGGAAATTCTCCGCCCCCTGCTCGCCGAGCCGGACGCTGAGCTTGCCGATCGCGTCGACCGGCCGTTCGCGACCTTCACGATCGGCATCGAGCAGCAAATCGGCGAGCGCCTCGCGCGCCATCACCGCTTCCTCGCGCGTTTCGATCGGGCGGAAACCAGGCACCAACCCGGCCTCGACCGGGAAGGCGGAGAGCAGGCTCTGGCAGAAGCCGTGGATCGTCTGGATGCGGATGCCGCCGCCCGGCGCATCGAGCACCTTGGCGAACAGGGTGCGCGCCCGGGCGACGAGCTCGTCGTTCGGGACCTCGTCAAGCGCGGCGAGATCGCGGAACAGGTCGGTTTCCGGCATCCGAACCCAGGCGGCGAGCCGCTGGCTCACCCGTGCCGACATCTCGGCCGCGCCGGCCTTGGTAAAGGTGAGACAGAGGATCGCGCCGGGATCGACTCCGCCGAGCAGCAGCCGGAAGACGCGCGCGGCAAGCACCTGGGTCTTGCCGGTGCCGGCCGAGGCCGAGAGCCAGACATGGCCGTGCGGCGCGCTCGCCAGGCCCTGTTGCCCGGTCAGCCGCGGGAGCGCGCCGCTAGCGCCGCTCACGGCCATACCATTCGTCGCGGCGCATCAGCTGGTCATATTCGGCATAGGGCGCGAAATCGGGGTGCAACTTGGCAGTGAACGGCTCGCTGCCGGTCAGCCACAGCTCGATCGCGTCGACGAGATGCGCGGCCGCACGCGCGGTAAAGTCCTCGGGCAGGTCCTTGCCGCCCTTCCCCGCCGGATCGACCGGTGAGGTGACATAGCCGAACCGATCCTGCTGCTTGCCGAGCGACCAATATTCGAACGCACGCGCCACGCCACCGATCCCGTCATAACCGCCGCGCTCGGCGATCAGGCCGAGCAGGCCGAGTTGCAGGCTAAACCCGGCGCGCAACGCGGCGGCACTGGGCGGCATGCCGGTCTTGTAGTCGATCACCGCCAGCGTACCGTCGGGCAACCGGTCGATACGATCGAACTTGCCGGTCAGCGTGACCCCGGCAATGTCGATGCGCCCGTCCCGTTCGACCGCGAGAACCGTGCGGCCATCTGCCGCCTGCTCGGCGATCCGCGTGGCGATCCAGTCGATCGCCTCGATCAGGCGCGGCTGCCACAGCGCGCGCATCATCGGATGGGTACGCTCGTCACGCAGCATCGCCAGCGCGCGCGGCCGCAACGCCTCCGGAGCGCAACCATCGGTGCGCGCCCATTCCTCCAGAATCGCGTGCACCGCCGTGCCGCGCCACGCCGCGCTCGGGTCGGCATCGACGGGGTCGAGCGGCATCAACCTGAGAATTCGGCGGGCATAGAAGGCGAAAGGATCGGCCTTGAGGCGATCGACATCGGTAACCGCGATCCGTTTGGGACGCAGCTCGGCCGGCGGCACCGGCGCGGGGCGCTCGACCGGCTCGGGCGCACCGGGATCGTCGAGCATCCGGGTCCAGTGTTCGAGCGTCGTCGCGTGCTCGAAACGATCACCGGCGAGCGCCTGGAGCCGCAACCAGAAGCGCGAGGCGAGCGCGGGCTGGGTCGCGTCACGTCGCGCCCGCGTGATCAGCGCGCGGGGCGCACCGAGTGCGCCGGACAGGTCGTGCGCCGCTATGCCGACGCGGCGATCGAGCCCCGGCAGCCCGAGTTCGCTGCGGATGCGCGGCGCCAGCCACGGGTCGGGCGCCGGCTTGCCCGGCCACACCCCTTCATTGAGGCCGCCAAGGATCATCAGGTCGGCGGTCTGCAGTCGCGCCTCGATCAGGCCGTAGATCGCCAGCCGTGGGTGCCCGCCCTGCGGCGGGCGCACCGCCTGCTCGTCCATCAGCGTCCGTAACAGCGCCGGCAGACTCGCCGGGTCGATCGTCGCCGGGCCATGCGCGGCGTCCGCCTCCAGTCCCGTGAGCAGCTCCGCGGCGGCACGCCCGGCCGGCCCGCCCCAAAGCGCATCGCCGCATAGCGCCTGCGCCGCCTCGCGGAGCGCGCCGATCAGTGTGCCAAGATCCTGCGCGCCAGCGTCGAACACCCCCTCGATGGGCGCGAGCAGCGCACGGGCGTCGACCCACCATGAAGCGGCACGGGCGCGGAGCGCGCGTTCACGCTCGGGCGGATGGGCGAGATACGCATCGATTCCGGCCAGTCCCGCC
This sequence comes from Sphingomonas sp., assembly GCA_041659925.1. Taxonomy (GTDB): domain Bacteria; phylum Pseudomonadota; class Alphaproteobacteria; order Sphingomonadales; family Sphingomonadaceae; genus Sphingomonas. The sequence continues at coordinate 12,037 of JBAZXI010000028.1, read as the reverse complement.
GCCGGGCGCGGGCCGCGCAGCGCACGATCGAGCGCGCGCACGCCATCGAGCCATGGCAGGCGCGGCGCGCCAAAGCGGACCAGCGGATGCTTGAGCAAGGTGAGCAGCGCCAGCGGGGCGAAGCGTTGCGCAGCGGCCTCGGCCAGCGCGGTCAGCAAGGTCCCCGATGGCAGCAGCGACAGCGGCCGACCGGCCGAATCGTCAATCTCGATCCCCCAGCGCGCGCAATGCGCCGCGACACGTCGCGCCAGCGCGCGATCGGGTGTGACCAGCGCGGCGGTGCGCCCTTCGGTCTCCAGCGTCTCGCGCAGCGCCAATGCGATCGCCTGTGCTTCCTCCCCCGGGGTTGCCAGCTCAACGGCGGCAATCCCGCTCAGCCGTCGCTGATCGGCATCGAGCGCGGTCCATCTGCCGGTGAAATCGGCGGGTGCGAAGGCATTGGCGATCGCCCGGCCGCGCGCGATTGTCGCGTCATGGCCGCCACCTTCGCGCCAGATCTGGAACTCGCCGCGGTTGACGCCCATGCGGTCGAGCATGAGCTTGAGGTGGAATTGCGGGTGGGTCTCGATCGACGGGCGCCGACGCCCGGTTGCCGGGTCGGCCGCGTGCGGGCCGAGCGACTGCCACTCCTTCTCGTCCATCTCTGTCCCGAGGCCGGCGAGCACGACCATGCCGTCGGGGAGTTCGGAGACGCAGCGCAGCAATCGCGCCACGGCTGGGGCGGAGTCGGTAATGCCCGCCGCGCAGACGAAACCCGCCGGGGACCGCGAGCGCCAGCTCCGCGCGGCGCGATCGAGCAGCAGGCCGCGCCGCGCGGCGCCATCGACCATGCCAAGCCGCGCCAGTTCGGCCGGCCAGCGGTCGAGCACGGCGCTGAACAGTTCTAACGAGCGCTCCCAATGGCTCGATAGTGCCTCGCTCAACTCGATCGCCTTGAGGCTCGAATGTTCGACGTCCTCAACCAGCAACTGGTCGAGCGTGCGCGCCAGCTCACCGGCCAGCCTGACCGCCTCGGCCGCGTCGATCGGCTGGGCGGTACGGCGGCGTTCCTCGCCGACCAGCCGGGCAAGAATCAGGCGCCGGCGCAGCGGATCGATTGCCGGCGCCACCGGCGCGGCGTCATCGGCGGGATCGAGCATCGACCCGCCCGCCTCGTCGAAGCTGGGATCGCCGATCGCGACGAGGCGCGGGAGCAGCAGCCCGCCGCCGCTCGCCCGCACGAACGCGTCGGTCACCGCGCGCTTGGCGCGATTGTTTGGCAGCAGCACCAGACCACGCGCGAGCCCGAGCGGATCGGTGCCGAAGCGCCGGGTCAGCCCCGCCGCGAGCGCATCGGCAAAGGCCCGATGAACCGGGATGGTGTAGAGCGCGGGCCGCGTACGGCCATGGTCGCGCTCATCCATCGGCGATCAAGGCCTCGGTCGCGGCGATCGCCTGCGGTGTCCCGACATCGAACCACAGGCCCTGATGGACCAGGCCATAAGCCCGCCCCGCGGCAATCGCACGCTCCCAGAACAGCATCGTCGAGAAGGGCCCCTCTGGCCAGTCGACGATAAGCCGCGGCGAGAGGATCTGGACCCCGGTATAGACGAACGGCGCGACCCGGCCGGGCTTGCGCCGACCGGTGATCCGGCCATCGGCGGCGAGATGGAAATCGCCCTGCCCGCCATGATTGTGCGCGCGCACCAGCGGCACCATCAACAGCAGCGCGTCCATCGTGGCATCGTTCCACTGCGCGGCGAGCATGCGGATCGCGTCGGTCGGGCCGTCGATCCACAGATTGTCGCTGTTGACCACGAGGAACGGCTTGTCGCCAATCAGTGCGCGCGCCTGGACGATACCGCCGCCCGTTTCCATCAGCTTGCCGCGTTCGTCGGAGATGACGACATCGATCCCCGTCACACGGTTCTTGAGGTGCGCTTCGAGCGCGTCGGCAAGATAATGGACGTTGACCACGGCGCGCTTGACGCCAGCCGACCGCAAGCGCCCGAACACGTGGTCGAGCAATGTCCGTCCCGCCACCTCGACCAGCGGCTTGGGCCGCGTCGCGGTGAGCGGCCGCATGCGCTTGCCCAGCCCCGCCGCCATCACCATCGCGGTTTCCGGCACAGCGCCAGCCGGTATCGGCCGGATCGAAAGGGTGCGTTTGGCGCTCATGCTCCGGCAATCACCATCGGGTCGCCGCGCTTGTCGGCCGGGATCGTCGCATCGAACCATGCCGCGACGGGCGCCAGCGCCGGATGCGCGAGGTCGCGGTCGAGATAGCGCCACACGCGCGGGCACAGCGTCGGGTAACGAGACTTGCCGTCGCGTTGCCACAGCCGGGTGAAGATGCCGATGATCTTGGCGTTCCGCTGCGCGCCGAGCACATGATAGGCACGATCGAAACCGGGCTCGGCCGCGACGCGCGCACGATAATAGTCGAGCATCTTCGTTTCGAGCGCCTCCGGCACGTCGCGACGCGCGTCCTGCAGCAGCGAGACGAGATCGTACGCCGCATGCCCCGCCAGCGCGTCCTGGAAATCAAGCAGGCCCAGCCCGCTGGCGGTCAGCATCAGATTCTCGGCGTGATAGTCGCGCAGCACCGTGACCGGCCGCGACGGAAGCGCGAGATCGAATACCGCGTCCCATGCTGCATGATAGCTTGCCAGGTCCGCCTTGATCCCGATCGCCGGACAATACCATTCGACCAGCAGGTCGGCTTCGCGCCGCAGCACGGCATGATCATAGGGCGCGGCCGGCACCGCATCCTCGGCGTGCAGCGCGATCAGGATGTCGATCGCGGTCTCGTACAACATCGTTTCGCGACCCGGGTCGGCATCGACCGCCTCGCGCATCCGGTCGTCGCCGAAATCCTCGAGCAGCACGAGGCCCTGGACGAGATCGATGCCGTGGATCTTCGGCGCGGCGAAACCATGCGCGCAGAGCCACTGGGCAATTTCGATGAACGGGCGCGGATCCTCGTGCGGCGGCGGCGCGTCCATCAGCACGGCGCGACGATCACCGTCGACGATCCGGAAATAGCGCCGGAACGAGGCATCGCCGGCAAGCGGCAATATCGTCGCGCCGCCCCAGCCCTGGCCTGCGAGAAAAGCGACCGCCCCGGCCGGTGGAATCATATCTGGCGCCATCGCGCTTCCCAAGCCGGGGGCACCTGCGCTGTCAAGGCGCGTGCGCCGTCAGGCAGCATCGCCAGGGTCAAGGCCAGCGCATCGGGCCAATGGCCGGGGGCATTTTCGGGCCATTCGATCAGCGTCACCGAATCGCTCCGCGCCTCATCGAGGCCGAGTTCCTCGAGTTCGGCGGGATCGGCGATGCGATAGAGATCGACGTGTAGCACCGGCACCCGCACCTCCGGCGGCGCGTAAGGCTGCACGATCGCAAAGCTCGGGCTCGGCGCCTCGCCCGCCAGCCCCAATGCCGCCAGCAACCCACGCGCGATGCTCGTCTTGCCTGCGCCAAGCGGACCGGAAAGCGTGATGACATCGCCCGCCTCGACACGGTCGGCCAGCGCGGCGCCGAACGCCTCGCTGGCGGCGGGATCGGCGAGCCGGCGCATCAATAGCCCGTCAGCAGCATGTCGATGGCGTTCAAGATCGTCGCCCGTTCATGCGCCAGCGACACGACATGGTCTCCAAGCGCGCGCACCGGCACCGCCGCAGCCGATTGAGTCACCATGACCAACCGGGCGCCCGCGACGTCGAAGAACGGGTTGAGCCGGTCGAATGGGTTTGCGAGAAACCCGACGGGCAGCAAAGGCACGACGAAACGGCTGTCGAGGCCCGCCAAGAGGTCGGCCTGGCAATCGAGCAGAAGCGCCTCGCCGCCGCCGGGCCGATAGACATCGAACCGCGCCATCAGAACGCCCTGTATCGCTCCAGCGGCAGACCATGTTCGGCGATATAGGCATTCCAGTCGTCGATCGCCGCGCGATTCTGCTCCAGCCAGCGGGCACCTTTCTCGCCGCGAATCCGCTCCCGCAGCCCTTCCTCGCAGGCGCGCGAAACATTGATGTCGAGCGCCTTGGCCTCATCGATCAGCGCGGAATCGATCGACAGGTTGATCGGGCGTCGGACCGGCGCACCGGCTTCACGAACAGGGGAACGAGTCATGGCCGGATTCCTTATGCGCACGGAATATGCGCACGTCGTGTTTCAGGCAAGCTATCGTCGCGGCAGGTTGACGGTGACGAAGGTCCCCTCACCTGGTTCCGACACGAGCTCGATCGTCCCGCCATGCGCCTCGACGAATTGCCTGGCGAGCGGCAAGCCCAGCCCCAGCGCGCGCTCGCCGTCGCGCGTGATGCCGGGCTCGGCAAAGCGATCGAACGCGCTCGCCACCGCGTCGGCGCTCATCCCGGCACCGTCGTCGGAGACGACGATCCGTGCCGCGGCGGCGGTCCCGTCACCGTGGAGCAGCACACGCCCACCCTCGGCCGCGCCGCTGATCGCATGACGGAGCAGATGTTCGACGACCTGGCGCAATCGCTTGGCGTCGCCGCGCACGGTGCCGATCGATGGCTGGATGTCGATCGCGAAGTCGATCTTCTTGCGCTTCGCGGCCGAGGCGAGGCCATCGGCGGCAGCCCGCGCGACGGTTTCGAGATCGACATCGAGCTTTTCGAGCGCCGGGGTGCGCCCGTCATGCTGTGTCAGGTCGAGTACCTCGTCGACCAGGATGCCCAGCCGCTCGACCGAATCGAGGATCGCGGTGACATAGGCGTCGCCGTCCTTGCTGAGCTTCCCGGCATAGCCCTCGCTCAGCATCTCGGCGAAGCCGCTGATCGAGGTCAGCGGGGTGCGCAACTCATAGCTCATATTGGCGACGAACGCGGTCTTGACCTGGTCGGCCGCCACCAGCGCTTCGTTGCGGTCGCGCAGCGCATGCTCGATCCGGCGACTGTCGGAGACGTCGAGCATCGTGAATAGCCCGTTGCCGTCGGGCAGTGGCACCGCGGCGAGATCGAAATGCCGCCCGTCGGCAAAGGCGGCACTGCCGCCGCGCCCCTGTCGCTCAACCGTCGCCGCGCGCACCAGATCGCTGATCAGGCTCGCACGCGCCGGCTTGACCAGCCGCGACGAGACCGCCGCCACGAGCGCATCGACGCGCGGATGCCCGGCGAGGAATTCCTCATCGAGGCCCCACACGGTGCGGAACTTGTTGTTCCATAGCTGAAGCCGCCCGTCGGCGGCGAACACGCCGATCGCTTCGGCGAGATTTTCGAACGTCGCGGTGCGCACGCGCAGCAGCGTGTCGCGCGCGCTGGCCAGCTGGACCTGCTCGGTGCGGTCCTCGAAGATCAGCAGCAGGCCACCATCGGGCAGCGGCTGCGCCACGACGCGCAGATGCACGCCGCCCGGCAGATGCCAGTTTTCCTCGATCGCCCCGCCGGCGGCGAGGAACCAGTCGCGCCGCTCGGCCTTCCAGCCGGGGAAGTCGCGCACCTCGGGCAGGCGGTTGGTTTCGCGCATCCGTTCGAGCACGCGATCGAACTCGGGCCGGTCGGCGAGCCATTCGCTCTTCATCGCGAACAGCCGGCGGAACGGCTGGTTGCAGAAGGTCAGCGCGCGGTCGGGCGCAAACTGGACCACGCCCGCCGACAGCCGGTCGAGCATCGCACGCTGCGCGTCGCCGAAGCGCTTGATCCACGCCCGCGCCTGCTCGAGATCCTCGATATCGACCGCAAAGCCGGCAACGCCGCCCGTCGGCATCGGCACGTCATAGACGCGCAGCATGCGGCGCTCGCCCTTGATCGTCGCCGGCATCGCCTGCATCTGCAACGTGCCGCTGTCGCGCGCGAGCATCGCGCTGGCGAGCGGCCCGCCGATCCCCGATCCCTCGACCAGTTCGAGCCCGCGCCGGATCACATCCTCGGCGTCGGAACCGTCGACCGCATCGACATAGCGGCTGTTGACCATCGCCAGCCGCATGTCGTCGCCGCGATACCACATCGGCAGCGGCGTCGCCTCGATCAGCCCGCTCAACACATCGAAGGCATGGTGCGCCTCGGCGACATCGGCCTTGAGTTTGGCGATCTCCGCCTCGCTCTCGCTGGCGTCGAACCACCACAGCACCACGCCGCCCGGCGCCTGCACATCACGCGGCGCGCGCTGCCCCTTGATCATCAACGCCCGCGCCGAACCCTGGACGCGAACGGCGCGCGAGAAGCCGCGGCCGGATTTCTGGGCGGCGGTGACGTCGGCGGACAGTGCGGCGAGATCTTCCCTGGTCAAGCCAGTGGCGTCGCCGGCGATATCGTCGAAATAACGCGGTAGCGGACTAAGCCCGAGCCAATCCCCAAGGCGATCCGGCACCTCGATACGCCCGTCGGCGCGAACAACCATGGCCAGCGCCGGAGCGCCCGCCATCAGCGCTTCGAGCCGCGCGTTCGCCGCGGTCGCCGCCGTCGCAAGCCGACGGGCACGCATCCCGACAAACAACGTCCAGCAGGCAACAGCTATGAGCAGGGCGAGCACGGCCCCGACCACAACGATGCCAAGCGCGGAAAGCTCGATCAACAACGCATCCTGCAACTGGTTCTCGGCCCGCGCCTCCGCTCGTCCGCTGGTCGGTCCTAGGCCAAGCTTGGCCGAATATCAAAAGCAACGGAATCGCATCCTGAACGAAGGCTCGATCCGGCCCTATAATGTGACATTTTCGAAACAGCCGCCCTACCCAAAATGCTTCATGAATGTCTCATGAACATATCTGCCTTGTTAGATGACATTTTTTTCCTCACAATCCGCGACTGCAACGTTTAGCAACAGGGGCAAACAATGCGTAGAAACTCCTTACTGACGTCGAGTGCCTTGTGCTCGGCGGCTTCGCTCACTCTTCTCATCATCGCGACGCCAGCGCTGGCGCAGACGACGCCGACTGGATCGTCACCGCCTTCGGCTGCGCCGGCAGATGACGCAGGCGACATCGTGGTGACCGGGTCGCGTATCCGCCGCCCCAATCTCGACTCACCTATCCCGGTGACGACAGTTACCGGGGATCAGTTCTTTGAGACCGGCAAGACCTCGATCGGCGACACGCTTAACGATCTTCCGGCGCTGCGAAGCACGTTCAGCCAATCCAACTCGACCCGCTTTCTTGGCACCTCGGGTCTCAACCTGCTCGACCTTCGCGGCTTAGGCACCCAACGCACCCTCGTTCTAGTCAACGGCCGCCGTCACGTTGCGGGCGACATCCTTAACACCGCAACCTCGGTCGATACCAACACAATCCCAACCGATCTGATCGAACGTGTCGACGTCGTCACGGGCGGTAATTCGGCCATCTACGGGTCGGACGCCATTGCCGGGGTCGTCAACTTTGTGTTGAAGGACCATTACGATGGCTTCCAGGCACGTGGCCAAGCTGGTGTCAGCAAATATGGAGACGCAGGATCCTATTTTGGCAGCGCATTGTGGGGCAAAAATTTCGCGGACGGTCGCGGTAACATTGCAGTCAATCTCGAATATGCGCACCAGCAAGACTTCTATGCATCCGACCGTCCATATGCCGCGCAGGTTGACGGCTTCATCCAGACGGATTCGGATCCCGCCAGCGCGCCTAACGGCAGCGACGGTGTCATCGACAACACGTTCTTTCGGGACATCCGTAGTGGGACATACAGCAACGCCGGCACCTTCCTGCTTTGCTGCCGTTCGGGCGGCGGTTTCGGGATCGCCTATCAACCGTACATCTTCAATCCCGATGGCACGCTTTCCAAACAGACCGGCACCATCACACCGGCGCTATCGTTTGTGCCAAGTTACATCGGCGGCGATGGCGATAACTTTCGCGATGGCAAGCAATTCGCGTTTCAACCGAAGCTCAACCGGTACAGCGCGAACCTTATTGGCCATTTCGATGTCAGCCCAGCGTTCGTTCCGTTCATCGAGGCAAGTTATACACGCACCGATTCAATCGGCAGCGCCTCCGGACCGTTCTTCACGAGTGCGACCGGGTCGCCCAGAGAGGCATTCTTCAGCGACAACCCCTATCTTACCGCCCAAGCACGTGGCATAATTCGCCAGCAGGATTCATATGACGCAAACTGCTCATATGTGACAGGCGGCGACGGGATTCCCGATGCGGATCGCGGACAGTGCGGCGTTTCTATCTATAAGAATGTCGTCGATCTGGGGCAGCGGGTTGAAACCGCTCGCCGTGAAACCTACCGCGCGGTCCTCGGAGCCCGCGGCGATTTCAATGACAATTGGCACTATGAAGTATCGGCCAATTACGGCGAGTTCCGTGAGAAAACACAGATTCTCGGCAATGTGAACATCCAGCGCTACCTTTTGGCGATTGATCCCGTCGTTTCGGGCGGACAGATCGTTTGTCGGGCCAAAGTCGACCCGGCAGCAGCAGTCGCTTTTGAGGCCGCCGCCAACACCGCCTTTGCCGCGTCTCAACTTGCCAACGACGTGGCACAGTGCCAACCGCTAAACCTATTCGGTAGCGGGAATATCAGTGAGGCGGCGAAGAACTACGTCCTCCAGAACTCCTACGCGACGGGCAAGCTCACCCAGTTCGTGCTCAGCGGATTTGTCTCCGGTGACACGGGCAAGTGGTTCAGCTTACCGGGTGGCCCGATCGGCTTCTCGATCGGTGCCGAATATCGCCGCGAGACCAATTACTATATCCAAGACGACTTCACTGCTGCGGGTCTGACATTTTACAACTCCATCCCGGAGTTCAATCCGCCGGCGTTCGAAGTGAAGGAGGCATATGGCGAACTTCGTCTTCCAATATTGAAAGACGTTCCTTTCTTCCACGAATTGACGATTAGCGGTGCAGGTCGAGTCGCCAACTACAAGGGCGCCACGGGTACCGTTTATGCGTACAACGGCGGTGTCGAGTGGGCGCCCATTCGCGACATTCGGTTCCGCGGCAACTACGCACGCGCAGTGCGCGCGCCTAATCTGAGCGATCTGTACACCCCACTGGGACAGAACTTTGCAACGGTTAGCGATCCCTGCTCGAGCGAAAACATCGGTAGCGGGGCAGCAACCCGAGCAGCAAACTGCGCAGCGGACGGCGTGCCGGTAGGGTACAACTTCCAATATACAAGTTCTCTGGCATACAACTCAGGCGGCAACGCGGCGCTTAAGGCGGAGGCTTCAAATTCATTTACGGCCGGCGTGGTGGTGCAACCTCGTTTTATCCCGGGCTTCGCGATCTCGGCGGACTATTACAATATCCGTGTCAATAACGTGATCACTGCGCCTTCAGCCCAGGCGATCATTAACGCATGCTATGACGCAGCATCGATCAACAATCAATTTTGCGCCCTGTTCTCGCGTAACACCGGCCCTGGCAACGGGCCGCGCGGTGAAAAAGTCGGCAGAATCCTGGAAGGCAGCCTGAACGTGGTTCCGCTCAACTACGCCAAGTTGCAGGTCCGCGGGATCGACTTCGACGTTTCATACGATCGGCAGATCGGGCGACTCGGTAAACTCGCGCTGCACGCCGTCTACACTATGGCGTTGCAGAACGACTCATTCCTCGACCCTGTCAACCCCGGCCGCGCCAACCAGACGCTGGGTGAACTTGGCGATCCACAACATGCCTTCAATATCGACACGTCCTTTAAGACGGGACCAATAACGATCGGCTATAAGTTCCGCTATATTGGCCAGATGGTACCGGGCAACTGGGAAGATACACATAGCGTTCAAGGCCGCGCACCTCAGAATGCAGATCGGTACCCGATCGCCTACTACAGCCCAGCCCTGTATCACGACGTCCGGCTGCAAATTGACGTCAACAAACAGTACAATATGTATCTCGGCGTCGATAATCTAACGAACAAGCTCCCCCCCTACGGCCTTAGCGGCGCAGGCGGTGGCAGCGCGATCTACAATAATCTGGGTCGCTTCTTCTACGCGGGCTTCGTGGCAAAGTTCTGATCCGCGTGACCCGACTCCATATGCGGCAGTAGCGCCGCACATTTCCCTTGATCGCCGCTCAACCCGTTGGGCGGCGATCTTTTCTTACGGCTCCGGTACTCGTAATGATCGGCGAGTGACAATCCACGGACCCAGCGCATGACCAGGAAGATGCCGGCTTTGGACAAGCGAACCGAGATTCCCCCGGCGGCAACGTTCGCTGACCCCAGTGCGGTCATTCAACGAGCCCGCGCCGCGACCGCCGCCAATCCTGACGACGACGATGCTTTGCGCGCGTTGAGCCTGGCACTCTATCAGATCGGACGGAAAGGCGAGGCGGATGCGGCAGCTCATGCCGCGATCATGGCGACGATCAAGTTGCCAATCATTGTTGCTGCCATTCGACACCTGACCGCAGGAGATTTGCCCGAGGCCGAACGCTTGGTTCGGCAACGTCTCGCCGCACGTCCCGACGACGCAGTCGCACTGACCATTATCGGTGATCTCACCTACCGCCTCAGCATCTACGATCACTCGGAAAAATTCCTGCGAAGCGCCCTGCAGACAGCGCCGGCTTTTGAGGACGCGCTGCTAAAGCTGGGCGACGTCCTCCATGCGAGCGGCCAGACGTTGGAGGCCGTGCAGATTTTCGAGGGCTTCCTGCGCGACCACCCCGAACATACCGCCGCGTTACAGACGATGATACGGATTTTCGGCGAGATCGGCGAATATGAGCAAGCGATCGAGTTCCATGAACGACTACTCCAGCTTGTAACCGATCAACCGGAATCTTGGGTGAGCTACGGTAACACGTTGAAGACGGTCGGGCGCTTCGCCGATGCGGTTGCGGCTTACCGCCATGCGATCGATATCGACCCCGCACGTACCGAGTCCTGGTGGGCGCTGTCGAACATGAAGGCCGGCCAACTCGACACGAATGACGTCCTACGCATGGAGGAACTCATTGCCGTTGCGGAACCCGGCCAGCAAAAAATGTACCTCCATTTCGCCCTCGGTAAGGCGCTGGAAGATAGTCGGGAGTATGAGCAGTCGTTCCTCCACTACGCCGCCGGTAATCGTGAGAGACTCGCGCTACGCCCCCACGATTCTGCAGAGATCGCTGAAAAGGTCGATAAAGCGATTGCGTTTTTTACGCGGTCATTCTTCGAACGAGCCTCTGGATTTGGCGATCACTCTTGCGATCCGATCTTCATCGTCAGTTTGCCACGATCAGGCTCGACATTACTCGAACAAATCCTGTCAAGTCATTCCGCCATCGAAGGCACATCGGAGCTGCCGCACGTTCCGTCAATGGTACACCGCCTTCTGGCTAACCATTGGGAAGATCCAAACGCGCAATACCCAAATTTGCTTGACAATCTTGACCCTGATGCGGCCGCAGATCTGGGGCGGATGTACCTCGCAGCAGCGGCTAAGCATCGCAAGACCAACCGTCCGTTTTTCATCGACAAATTGCCGACGAACTGGCTGCACATCGGGCTGATACATCTGATGCTACCCAACGCCACGATTATTGATGCGCGGCGCGAACCGATGGCTTGCTGCTTCGCCAATTTCAAGCAGCATTTCGCACGCGGCCAGACCTTCGCCTACTCGCTCTCCGATGTGGGCGAATATTACAGGCTGTACGTACGTACCCTGGCGCACTTTGACAGCGTACTGCCAGGCCGCTTGGTCCGCGTGCAACACGAGGAGCTGCTCGACGATCCCGAGGGTCAAGTGCGGCGTCTGCTAGCGGCTGTCGGCGTACCGTTCGAGGAACGTTGCCTGCGATTCCATGAGAACGCCCGCCCTGTCCGCACGCCCAGTTCTGAGCAGGTGCGGCGCCCGATCAACCGCGACGCGGTCGACCTATGGCGCAATTACGAGCCTTGGCTAGGGGAATTGAAGCTGGCGCTGGGGCCGCTCGCGCCGCAGTAGCAAAAAGGGCCACGGTTTCCCGCAGCCCTTCTCAAATCGCCACGACGGACCGTCCCAATCAGTACCGATAGTGATCCGGCTTGAACGGCCCTTCGACCGGCACGCCGATATAGCCGGCCTGCTTGGGCGTAAGCTGCGAGAGCTTCACGCCGAGCTTCTCGAGGTGGAGTGCCGCGACCTTTTCGTCGAGATGCTTGGGCAGGACATAGACCTGG
>JBAZXI010000027.1:0-70767 GCA_041659925.1 Sphingomonas sp. | reverse complement strand
CGATGACCGAGACGATCGGGTCCTTGATATATTCGCCCAGCGCGATCTTCATGTCGTCGGCGAGCATCGCCGGAGTCTTGCCGACCGCCGGCATGTCGCTGATCAACGGCGTGGTTATGCGCCCATCGGGCCGCACCTGGACCTTCGCCGACAGTTCCGGGTTGCGCCAGACGAAGATGTTGAGCTGGTCGAGCGGCCCGATGACATATTCCTCTCCCGGCTGCTCCTGGTTCGCGACATAGGCCGCGGGCGGCAGTTCCGGGCGCCCACCACCGACACAGCCACCTAGTGTCGTCGCGACGACGCCAATGACGGCCAGCCCTTTGGAACCCGTGGAAAAACGCATGACTCACCTCCGTGCGGTGGCTTTCGCGCACGGGACGTCTCCCACGCACGGCGCACCGCTGGCGTCAGGCTATCGCCCGAAGAGGTGAAGATAGCGTTAGGATTATCCCCCGAGGCCGACGAGCAACTCGCGCGCGGGCGGGTGTGCGAGAAACGCCGCGGGACTCGCCGATGCGCCATAGGCGCCGGCCATGAAGATCGCGATGACGTCACCGGGCCGCGCCACCGGCAGCGTGACCTTGTCGGCGAGCAGATCGAGCGGCGTACACAGGCAACCCACCACGCTGACGGTCTCGGTCGGTGCGTCGGGCGCGGCGGTGGCCACCGCAACGGGATAATTGCGCCGCACCACGGTACCGAAATTGCCCGAGGCGGCGAGTTGATGGTGCAGCCCGCCGTCGACGACCAGGAAGGTTTCGCCGCGACTGACCTTCCGATCGACGACCCGCGTCAGATAGACGCCGCATTCCCCAACCAGCCAGCGCCCCAGTTCGATCGCGAAGCGCGTGTCACGCAGTATCGCCGGGCGCGCGGCGAGCGCCCCGGCCAGCGCCGCGCCGACCGCTTCGACATCGAGCGGCTTGTCGGCGGGGAAATAGGGAATGCCGAAGCCGCCGCCGAGATTGACCAGCGGCGGCGCCGCGCCGGCGTCATCGGCCAGCCGCGCGGCGAGCGCGAGCGTCGCGGCCTGGGTTTCGATGATCGCCTGGGCATCGAGCGCCTGCGATCCGGCAAAGATATGGAAACCCCGCCAGTCCGCTCCCGCCGCGATCAACCGCCTGACCAGCGCCGCGGCGCGCTCCGCATCGACCCCGAAGGGCGATGCCCGCCCGCCCATGCGCAGGCCCGAGCCACGCAGTTCGATATCGGGATTGACCCGCACGGCGAGCCGCGGCGTGACGTCAAGCCGCCCGCCGATCGCCAGCGCGCGGTCTGCCTCGCCCTCGGACTCGAGGTTGATCGTCGCACCGGCGCGAATCGCCAGTTCGAGTTCGTCGTCGCGCTTGCCCGGCCCGGCAAAGCTGATCGCGCTCGCCGGCTTGCCGCTGATCGCCATCACGAGATCGAGTTCGCCCTTCGATGCGACATCGAGCCCGTCGACCCACGGCCCCATCGCCGCGACCAGCGGCGCGAACGGGTTGGCCTTGACGGCGTAGTGCAGATCGATCCCCGCCGGCATCGCCTTGCGAAAGAGCGCGATCCGCCGCCGCACCACGCCGGCATCATAGACGAACAACGGCGTGTCGCCGGCCTGCTCGATCCACGCCCCGGCCGTCCGCCCGGCGATCGACAATGGCGCCGCGCCAGCAAAGTCGGCGGGAATCGCGCCCATTGGCTTCATGACGTCAACTCCTCGCGAAGGCCGGCGCGATCGAACTTGCCATTGGCATTGCGCGGCAGGCTGGCACGCCATTCATAGCGCATCGGCTGCATGAAGCCGGGCAGATCGCGCCGCAAGCGATCGCGCAGCGCCGGCTCGTTGGCCGGGTCGCCCGCCACCACGACCACGATCGCCTGGCCAAGCCGCACGTCGGGCAGGCCCAGCGCCACCGCCTCGCTCGCCTCGTTCCCCGCCAGCACCGCCTCCTCGACCTCGGTCGGGCTGATCCGGTTGCCGGCCGATTTGATCATCTCGTCGGCGCGCGCGACGAAGCGCAACAGGCCGTCCGCACCCTCGACCGCGATGTCGCCGGAATAGACCGCCCTGCCGCCCATCGTCGAAAAGGCCGGCGCAGCGCGGAACCGCTCCGGCATCCGCGCCGGATCGCGCCAATATCCTTGCGAAACCAACGGCCCTGCGTGGACAAGTTCGCCCGGTTCCTCAGCTGCCGCGCGCGTCCCGTCGGCGCGGACGACCATCACTTCCGCGAACGGAATCGCCCGGCCGATCGCCTCGGGATGCGAATCGATCAATCCGGGATCGAGATAGGTCGAGCGAAACGCCTCGGTGATGCCGTACATCGCGTAGAGATCGGCATTGGGGAAGCGCGCGCGCAGCCCGCGTACCATCGCCGGCGTCAGCGCCCCGCCCGAATTGGTCAGCCGCCGCAGCCGCGCCGCCGTCTCGACCGGCCATTCCGCCTCCAGCAGCTGGATCCACAGCGGCGGCACGCCCGCCAGCGTGGTCGCGGCGAAGCGCTCCACGCCCTTGATCACATCGCGGGGCGTCAGATAGTCGAGCGGCGCCACGCTGGCGCCCGCCGCCCAGGTCGAGAGCAACTGGCTCTGGCCATAGTCGAAGCTCAGCGGGAGTACGCCGAGCACCCGATCCGCCCGTTCCAGCTTGAGGTAATGTGCGACCGAGATCGCGCCGAGCCACAGATTGGCGTGGCTCAGCATCACCCCCTTGGGCCGCCCGGTCGAGCCCGAGGTGTAGAGAATCGCGGCGAGGTCGTCAGGCGCCGCGCTCGATGGCGACATGACGTCACCCGTCACCGGCACCAGTTCCTCGGCGACGATCCGGCACGCCTCCGGCACGTCGCCGGGCAGCAGGGTCCCTGCCCGCCCGGCCTGGGTCACCAGCAGCACGCCACCACTGTCGGCAAGGATGTGCGCGACCTGCCCGCGCTTGAGCAGCGGGTTGATCGGCACATGCACCAGCCCGGCCCGCGCCACCGCCAGCGGCATCACACAGGCCAGTCGTGTCTTGGGTAGCCACGTCGCCACCCGCCCGCCGGGCGGCAGGTCGAGCAGGGTCAGCCAGGCCGCGACCGCGCCGACCATCGCCTCCAGCCCGGCATAATCCAGCGCGCCGGCACGATCGATCAGTGCGACGTCATGCGGCCTGCCCCGACCGGTCAGGGTGTCGATCGGCCGGGGGATGGGATCGAGCGCGATCATGCCCCTTGATAGCCGCCCCGTTCGCGCTGCCAAGGCCGCTCTTGGCATCGGCTCACACAGCCTCTATCGCACCGCAACATGAACCGCGCGGAACCGGGGATCGCAGTGCAAGCCGACGATAATGACAAGGTCGACGCCACCGTGCGCGCCGTATTGCGAGATGTGCTGGGGATCGATGCCGCGCGTGTCGCCGATTTTCGCAGCGACACCCCGCTGTTCGGCGCCCTGCCCGAGCTCGATTCGATGGCCGTTGCCGGCCTGCTGACCGAGCTGGAAGACCGGCTCGGCATTTTGATCGAGGATGACGAGGTCGATGGCGAGATGCTCGAGACCTTTGGTTCGCTGGTACGCTTCATGGCGGCAAAGGCGCTGACGTGAAGGCGCCGATATGAGAGCGGTCGGTTGATCGACCGTTACGACTGGGCCGGCGGGCACGAGGCGATGTTGCGCTTCGGCCCCGCCAATGGCCCGGTCGTGGTTGCGGCGCTGCCGCTGTTCGAAGAAGCCAATCGCACCCGCGCTTTCGTCGTGACGATCCTGCGCCTGCTCTCGGCGCGCGGTATCGCCAGCGCCCTGCCCGACCTGCCCGGCACCGGCGAAAGCGAGATCGAGACTGAGCAAGCGCGGCTATCGCATTGGATAAGCGGCTTTGCGGCGGCCACCAAGACGCTTCGGACAAGCCACGACTCGGTCCATGTCGTTGCACTGCGCGGTGGCGCCCTCGTCGACCGCGACGCCGTCGCGGAGAGCCGCTGGTACTTCGCGCCGCTGCCCGGCGCGCGGGTGATCCGCGACCTCGGTCGCGTGGCGCTCGCCGCGGCGAAGGAAGCCGGCACCGCATTCGACCCCGCGACGCTCACGCTACCGGGGCCGCCGGTCGAGATCGCCGGCAATCGCCTGCCCCGCGACCTGCTTGCCGAACTGGCGGCGGCCGAGCCGACGTCAACCGGTCGCTTGCGCACGGTGCGGCTCGCCAGCGACCCGGCGGCGGCGGATCGCCATGTCGCGGGCACGCCGTTGTGGCGTCGCAGCGAGCCGGGCAACGACATCGCGCTCGCCACGCTGCTCGCCGACGATATTGCCGGCTGGATCGCGGCATGCGGCGCCTGATCGAATTTCCCTGTGCCGGCGACATGCTGGTCGGCTCGCTCGACGAAGCCGAAGGCGCGACCGGCCTGCTGATCGTCTCCGGCGGCAACGAGATTCGCGCCGGCGCGCATCGCGGCATGGCGTCACTCGCCGCGCGGCTGGCGTCAGCCGGGATTCCCGTGTTCCGCTTCGATCGCCGCGGCGTGGGTGATTCGAGCGGCGAAAATCGCGGCTTCGCCGAATCGGCGCCCGATATCGCCGCCGCCGCCGCGACCTTTTGCGCGGAGGCCCGGATCAGCCGGCTGGTGGGCTTCGGCAATTGCGACGCGGCAACCGCGCTCGCATTGTTCCGCCAGGCATCGGGCATCGACGCCTTGATCCTCGCCAACCCCTGGATCGCTGACCAGACCGACGACCTGCCATCAGCGAGCGCCATCAAGGCACGTTACGCCCAACGGCTACGCGATCCGCGCGAATGGCTGCGGGCGCTGCGTGGCGGCGTGAATTTTGCCAGCCTGACACGTGGCTTGCGAAAGATAATTGACAGCAAGAGCGAGCCGACCATCGAACTCGCCACGCGGCTCTTCGCCAGTCTCGCGATCGATCGGTCGGCGATCACGATTCTGCTCGCCGCGCGCGACAACACGGCGATCGGCTTTCGCGCTGCATGGGAGGCGGCCACGCGCGACGCCTCCCTCGATCACGTGCGCATCGTGAATCGCGACAGCGCGAGCCACAGCTTCGCCAGTGGCGAGGACAAGGACTGGCTCTTCGAACAGGTCACCGCGGCGCTGGCGCGCGCGGCCGGCTGACGGCCTTCCCGGCCGACCCGCCCCTTCCCGCCAACCCCGGAGGGTTGCGGGAGGCCACGGCGTGACGTCAGACGGGCGCAAGGCGTTCGCCGGGCGGCAGATGCCGGAACAGCTCCGGCACCACGGATATCGGAAAGCGCTCTATTCCGCCGCCACGACGGCATGGGCGCTTTCGAAATCCACCTCGGCGAGAAAACGCTCGGCATCGAGCGCCGCCATGCAGCCGGTGCCGGCGGCGGTGACCGCCTGGCGATAGACCTTGTCCATCACGTCGCCACAGGCGAACACGCCCGGAACACTGGTGCGCGTCGTGCCGCTCTCGACCTTGATATAATGGTCGCTGTCGAGCTCGAGATGCCCGCGAAACAACTCGGTTGCCGGATGATGGCCGATCGCGACGAAGCCGCCATCGACATCGAGCCGCGAATGCTCGCCGGTCACGGTATCTTCGAGATCGAGCGCCACCAGCCCCGCCATCCCGCCACCGTCGACGAATCCGCGTACTTCCTTGTTCCAGATCACGGTGATGCGCTCATTGGCGAACAACCGCTCCTGCAGGATCTTCTCGGCCCGCAGCGTATCGCGGCGATGGATCAGCGTGACGTCGGGCGAATGGTTGGTGAGGTAGAGCGCCTCCTCGACCGCGGTATTGCCGCCGCCGATCACCGCGACCTTCTTGCCGCGATAGAAGAAGCCGTCACAGGTCGCGCAGGCACTGACGCCCTTGCCCTTGAGCGCCTCCTCGCTGTCGAGCCCGAGCCATTTGGCCTGCGCGCCGGTCGCGATGACCAGCACCTCGCCTTCATAGACGTCGCCACCATCGCCGATCAGGCGGAACGGGCGTCGTGTCAGGTCGACCTCGACGATCGTGTCGTACATCATCCGCGTGCCGACATGCTCGGCCTGCTTCTGCATCTGCTCCATCAGCCACGGGCCCTGGATGACGTCGGCGAAGCCGGGATAATTCTCGACATCGGTCGTCGTCATCAACTGTCCACCGGGCTGGATGCCCTGGACGAGCACCGGCTTCATGCCCGCCCGTGCGCCGTAAATGGCGGCGGACAGGCCCGCCGGGCCGGAACCGAGAATGAGCATGCGGGTGGTGTGGGTGGTCATCGATAAATCCGTATCAGCGAGCATCGGCATCTAGGGCGTGCGCGCGGCCGTCGCAACGGGTGGTTGAAGCAACCACCGCGCTACTCTCCCCTAACTTCCCCGGCGGAGGCCGGGGCCTAGTTGGAAAGGCAGGGGTAATGAAGCACGGCAATCACCAACACCGTTCCGCAGCTGGATCCCGGCCTTCGCCGGGAAAGGTAGAGAAGCTGCTGGCCCCGTCTAACCCTTGAGCCGAGCCGCGTGCCAGGCGACATGGTCGGCCATGAAGGTCGAGATGAAATAATAGCTGTGGTCATAGCCCGGCTGCATCCGCAGCGTCAGCGCGATACCCGCATCGCCGCAGGCTTGCTGTAGCAGTTCCGGCTTGAGTTGCTCTGTGAGGAACTGGTCGGCATCACCTTGATCGACAAGAATTTCCGGTACGCGGGCGCCATCGGCAATCAGCGCGCAGGCGTCATAGCCGCGCCAGGCCAGCCTGTCGGCACCGAGATAACCGCCCAGTGCCTTCTCGCCCCACGGGCAACGCAGCGGTGCGACGATCGGTGCGAAGGCCGAGACGCTGCGGAAGCGATCCGGATTGCGCAGCGCGATGGTCAGCGCGCCGTGCCCACCCATCGAATGGCCGGTAATCGACTGCCGCGACAGGTCAGCGGCCGGGAATTCGGCCGCGATCAGCGCGGGCAACTCGTCCTCGACATAGGATTTCATCCGGAAATTGGCCGACCACGGCGCTTCCGTCGCATCGACATAGAAACCGGCGCCCTGCCCGAAATCATAACCCTCGGCATCGGGCACACCCTCGCCGCGCGGGCTGGTGTCCGGCGCGATGAAGATGACGCCATGTTCGGCACAGGCCGCGCGAAACTCGCCCTTGTCGGTGACGTTGGCGTGGGTGCAGGTCAGTCCCGACAGATACCACAGCACCGGCAGTCGCGCGCCTTCGGGCGCATCGGGCACGAACACCGAAAAGGTCATCGGCGTGCCCGTCACGCTCGAATCATGGCGATAGACGCCCTGCGTCCCGCCATGCGCGCGGTTGGTGCTCAGCGTCTCCATGGCGCTCAATAGACCACGACGCTGCGGATGCTCTCGCCGGCGTGCATCAGGTCGAAACCCTTGTTGATCTCGTCGAGGCTGAGGACATGGGTGATCATCGGGTCGATCTGGATCTTGCCGTCCATGTACCAGTCGACGATCCTGGGCACGTCGGTGCGCCCGCGCGCCCCGCCGAACGCGGTGCCGCGCCAGTTGCGCCCGGTCACAAGCTGGAACGGCCGCGTGCTGATCTCCTTGCCCGCCTCGGCCACCCCGATGATGATCGAGGTGCCCCAGCCGCGATGGCACGCCTCCAGGGCCTGGCGCATCACGGTCGTGTTGCCGGTGCAGTCGAAGGTATAGTCGGCGCCGCCATCGGTCAGCGCGACGAGATGGGCGACGATGTCACCATCGACGTCCTTCGGGTTGACGAAATGGGTCATGCCGAACTTGCGGCCCCATTCCTCGCGATCGGGATTGATGTCGACGCCGACGATCATGTTCGCGCCGGCCATCTTCGCGCCCTGCAGCACGTTGAGGCCGATCCCGCCGAGCCCGAACACGATGACATTGTCGCCCGGTCGCACCTTGGCGGTGTTGACCACCGCACCGACCCCCGTCGTCACGCCGCAGCCGATATAGCAGCTCGTCTTGAACGGCGCGTCGTCGCGGATTTTCGCCACCGCGATCTCGGGCAGCACGGTGAAGTTCGAGAAGGTCGAGCAGCCCATATAATGAAAGATGGTCTGGCCCTTGTAGCTGAACCGGCTGGTGCCGTCCGGCATCAGCCCCTTGCCCTGCGTCGCGCGGATCGCGGTGCACAGGTTGGTCTTGCCGCTGAGGCACGACTTACATTGGCGGCATTCCGGCGTGTAGAGCGGGATGACATGGTCGCCCGGCTTGACCGAGGTCACCCCCGGCCCGACTTCGCGAACGATACCGGCGCCCTCGTGACCGAGGATCGAGGGGAAGATTCCCTCACTGTCCAACCCGTCGAGCGTATAGGCGTCGGTATGGCAGATGCCGGTCGCCATGATCTCGACCAGCACCTCGCCCGCCTTGGGGCCTTCCAGATCGAGTTCGACGATCTCGAGCGGCTGCTTCGCTTCGAACGCTACGGCGGCGCGGGTCTTCATGGCGGGAGTCTCCTGCTGTTTGGCGCGTCTTTGCCGGAAATGCGCCGCGCGCCAAGTGCGGAAATGGCGTGGCGCGATACCGATAAGGTGACCGGCCGCCCGATCGTTCGACATCGCCGGGCCGGAGAGACATGGACGCCATCTACCCCTTGACCACGTGGCGATCCCCCGCCATAGGCCCGCTTCCACGGCGGTGTAGCTCAGCTGGTTAGAGCGCAGCACTCATAATGCTGAGGTCGCTGGTTCAAGTCCAGCCACCGCTACCAATACATGATCGGCAAAGCCCTGGTTCTCCGGTTGCTCGCGCCTGATGTCATGGTCGCCAAAGGTGGCAGGAGGGCTCCGGCCCTGCATATCCCGGAAAAGCGCCCACCCTTTCCGGTCAAGCGAACATATGGCGCGACAACGGCTCCCACGGTCCGCCGCGATACCACCATGCCGCCAGTCCGGCGATCGCGACCGGGCGCGGGACGAAACCCTGTTCCAGTTCGCGCTGCAATGCGCGTGCAACGTCCGGCCTGACCTTGTTCTGCACCGTGACGTGCGGGCGCCAGCCGGCCTGGTCCTGCGGCGTCAGCAAGCCGGTGAAATGATCGGCCAGCCGCGCGCGAATCGCGCGAAGCTCGTCGCTGTCGATCCGATAGGCGACCCCCTCCCCCAGCGAGATCAGATCGGCGATTCGTGCCCGTGGTGCCGCGACCCCGCGCGTCTCGGTCGCGAGTCGGCTCTTCAACTCGCCCGCCAGCGACGGCGGCAGATGGTGGAACATCGTCAGATGCGCCGCGAGCTGGTTGCGTTCGGGCGGATAGTGCCGCCGGCGTAGCGCGTCGAACCAGGCGGCGTCCGCCGCACCGAACAACGCGGTCACGATGATCGGCGCGGGGGCGGGCGCCGCCGGCTCGCTCAAATCTCGACCTGGCTGCCCAGTTCGACCACGCGATTGGTCGGCAGGCGGAAGAATTCCATCGCGCTTTCGGCGTTGCGCAGCATCCACGCGAACAGCTTCTCGCGCCAGATCATCATGCCCGGCTTCTCCGATGGCAGCAGCGTCTGCCGTGCGAGGAAGAAGCTGGTGTCCATCATCCGGAACGCCGCGCCGCAGCGATCGACATTGGCCAGTGCCGCCGGCACGTCCGGCTCTTCCATGAAGCCATATTTGAGGATCAGCCGATGGAATCCCTCGCCAAGGTCGTCGAGGTGGCACCGCTCGAGTTCGGGCCAATAGGGCTGGTCCATGATCTTGACGGTGAGCAGGATGACCCGCTCGTGCAGGACCTTGTTGTGCTTGAGGTTATGCAGCAGCGCATGCGGCACGCCATCGGGCGACGACGTCATGAACACCGCGGTGCCGGGCACGCGCGCGGCCGAATTCGCGGCGGAATGGATGAAGACCTTTACCGGCATCGCCCCCTCCCGCATCCGCTCGATCATCAGTTTGCGCCCCTTCGACCAGGTCGTCAGGAAGGTGAAGACGATGAAGCCGATCAGCAGCGGGAACCAGCCACCCGACGGAATCTTGGTCATGTTGGCGGTCAGATAGATGCCATCGACGAAGAACAGCACCGCGAGCAGGGGCATCGAATAATAGCGTGGCCAATGCCACAGCCGCGACAGCACCACGCCCAGCAGGCAGGTGTCGATCGTCATCGCGCCGGTCACCGCGATGCCATAGGCCGAGGTCAGGTTCGACGAGGTGCGGAAGAACATGATCAGGATCAGCACCATCGCCAGCAGCAGCCAGTTGATCAGCGGGATGTAGATCTGTCCCGCCGTCGAGGCACTGGTGTGCTCGATCCGCAAACGCGGGATGAAGCCAAGCTGGATCGCCTGTTGCGTCACCGAAAAGGCACCGGAGATCACCGCCTGGCTGGCGATGACCGCCGCGGCGGTCGCCAGTAGCACCAGGGGAAAGCGCAGTGCCTCGGGCGCGAGGAGATAGAACGGGCTTTCCAGCGCGGGATGGCCGACCCTCGCCAGCAGCGCCGCCTGGCCCATATAGTTCATCATCAGCGCCGGCAGAACGAAGAACAGCCACGACACGCGGATCGGGTTGCGCCCGAAATGCCCCATATCGGCGTACAACGCCTCGGCGCCGGTCACCGCCAGCACGACCGAACCAAGCGCGAGGAAGGCGCGCACCGGATCGAGCAGGAAGAACTCGACCGCGTAGTGCGGCGAGAATGCCCACAGCACATGCGGCGTCTGCACGATGCTCATGACGCCGAGCGCCGCGATGACCGCGAAATAGAGCAGCATGACCGGCCCGAACAACAGGCCGATACGCGACGTGCCGTTGCGCTGGATCAGGAACAGGCCGATGATGATCAGGGCGGAGATCGGTATCACCAGCGACACCAGCCCCGGTTCGGCGACCGCGAGGCCCTCGACCGCGCCGAGCACGGTGACCGCCGGCGTGATCATGCTGTCGCCGTAGAACAGCGCGGTGGCAAACACGCCGAGCAGGATGATGCCGTTCGACCAGCGCCGCGTCTTGGTGCGTCCCGAAACGAGCGCGAGCAGCGCCAGGCTGCCGCCCTCGCCCTTGTTGTCGGCGCGCATGATGATCGTGACATATTTCAGGCTGACGACCACCATCATCGACCAGAACATCAGGCTGGTGACGCCCATGATATGCGCCTGGTCCAGTGCCAGCTTGTGGTGGCCGGCGAAGGTCTCGCGAAACGCATAGAGCGGGCTGGTGCCGATATCGCCGAACACCACGCCGATCGCGCCAACCGCCAGCTTGATGAGCCCGTCTTGCGTGTGGCCGTGCGGCGACGCGGTGGGGTCGACGCCGGTGCCGGCGTCGGCAACGGCGTCACTCACCGCGAGGAATTTCTATGCGATAGCTGCATCTGGTGCATAACGATCTACTACGCTCAAGGCC
This sequence comes from Sphingomonas sp., assembly GCA_041659925.1. Lineage (GTDB taxonomy): Bacteria > Pseudomonadota > Alphaproteobacteria > Sphingomonadales > Sphingomonadaceae > Sphingomonas. The sequence continues at coordinate 59,506 of JBAZXI010000027.1, read as the reverse complement.
CCCGAAGCGAGCGGTGCGGCGCACTATCACGCGACGGCACCCCCTGCAACCGCACCACCGAACAGCGCCTCGGCCTCACCGCGCGTCGCCACCGCGCGCAGCACGAAGCTGCTGCTGATCGTGTTCACCCCCGGCAACCGCCCAAGATGCTCGCGGTGCATCCGCTCATAATCGTCGAGATCGCGACAGACGATCTTGAGCCGATAGTCCTGCGCGCCCGACACAAGCGCGCATTCGACAATGCCGTCGATCTCGGCCACCGCGCGCTCGAACTGCGCGAGATCCTCCTCGACCTGCGTTCCGAGCGTAATGTCGACCAGCGCGGTGACATGGAAGCCGAGCCGGCGATGCCCGAGTCTCGCACCATAGCCCGCGATGTGCCCCGAGGCTTCGAGCCCCTGGATGCGACGCGAGCAGGCCGATTGCGACAGGCCGACCTTCGCGGCGATCTGGCTGACCGAGGCGCGCGCATCAAGCGCCACCAGCTTGAGGATCGCAGCGTCGATACGGTCAATTTGCATAATTCGATGCCCAGCCCCCGATATCACGCATGATTTATGCAATTTCTACCCGCTTCACAATGACCTTTGCAGGGATTCCCCGCCCATTCTCGATTATAGCGGTGCGGCAGCCAGATAGCTGTTGGCCGGAAGATGGTGGAGAGAGACATGCGCGTCGGTGTGCCCAAGGAAATCAAGAACCACGAATATCGTGTCGGACTGACCCCGCCGTCGGTCGCCGAACTGACCGCTGCCGGCCATGAGGTGATCGTCAGACCGGTGCCGGCATGGGCATCGACTTCGAGGACAGCGACTATGTCGAGGCCGGCGCGCGTATCGTCGCCGATGCCCAGACGGTCTTTGCCGACAGCGACATGATCGTGAAGGTCAAGGAGCCGCAGCCGCAGGAGGTCGCGATGCTTCAGCCGCGCCATGTGCTGTTCACCTATCTCCATCTCGCCGCCGACAAGCCGCAGGCCGAAGGGCTGATCAAGTCCGGCGCCACCTGCATCGCCTATGAGACGGTCACCGCCAACGACCGTTCGCTGCCGCTGCTGAAGCCGATGAGCGAAGTCGCCGGGCGCATGTCGATCCAGGTCGGCGCGCACTATCTCGAAAAGGAACAGGGCGGTCGCGGCGTGCTGCTCGGCGGCGTCCCCGGCGTGGCCCCTGCCCGCGTCGCGATCCTCGGCGGCGGCGTGTCGGGCGTCAACGCCGCGCAGATGGCGGTCGGCATGCGCGCCGACGTGACGATCTACGACATCTCCAACGCGCGGCTTGCCGAGCTCGACATGTTCTTCTCGAGCCAGATCAAGACCGCCTATGCCTCCAAGGCGGCGATCGCCTCGGCGGTGCGGAACGCGCACCTCGTCATCGGTGCCGTGCTGGTGCCCGGCGCGGCGGCGCCCAAGCTGGTCACGCGCGAGATGCTCAAGACGATGAAGCGCGGCTCTGTGCTGGTCGACATCGCGATCGATCAGGGCGGCTGCTTCGAGACGAGCCATGCCACCACGCACGACAATCCGGTGTTCGAGGTCGATGGCGTGATCCACTATTGCGTCGCCAACATGCCAGGCGCGGTCGCGCGCACCTCGACCTTCGCGCTCAACAACGCGACGCTGCCCTTTGCGCTGCGACTGGCCAATCTCGGCGCCGAAGCGGCGATGAAGGCCGATCCGCATCTCGCCAACGGGCTCAACGTCTCCGGTGGCAAGATCCGTCACCAGGCCGTCGCCGAGGCGCTCGACCTGCCGCTCGAAGCCTGGGTGGCCTAAGGCGCCGGCGCGCCCGGCGCGCCGCTGTTCTCGGCGAGGAACTGGTCGAGCAACGCGAGTCGCTGGGCCAGTTCGTCGTGATAGTCGGCGGTCGGCGGGGTCAGTTGCAGCGCGCGCGCCCAGGCGGCGCGTCCCGCCTGCAATTGCCGCGCGCGAATGAAGGCGACACCGAGAAAGAAGGGCGGCCCGGGATGCTCGGGTGCCAGCGCGACGGCGCGGCGAAAGGCGAACAGCGACGCCGGCGACATGGTGTCGCCGTCATGCTGCGCCAGAACCTCGCCAAGCCCGGTCCACAGCATCGCGCTGCGCGGCGACTGGTGGATGCCCGACAGGATCAACGAACTCGCGCTGCGCAGGTCACCGCCGCGGATCAGGGCGTCGGCGGTGCCCATGAACGCGGCCTCGCCGGTTGCGATGCCGAACATCTTGCCGCGCAGCGCGACGAGGCCGGCATCGACATCGATCGGCTTGGCATTGGCCTTGACCGGATGCGACGGCACCGTCGGGCTGCCCTGGAGCGCATAGCCGGTCGCGCCGAGCATCAGCGCGGCACCGACGAACCACCACATCTCACGGCTCACGCCGATCAGCCGCAGCCCGCCGGCCGCGGCGATCCCGATCAGGGCGAGAGCAAGCCAACCCATCAGCGCTTCTTCCGTTTGAAACTGCCGCGCGCAAGCAAGGCACCGATCGCCAGCATGACGAAAGGCGCGAGCCACAAGGGCGCGGTGACCCAGCTGAATGGCGGATCATAGGTAACATAGTCGCCATAACGCGCGACCAGCCAACGCCGCACGCTTTCGGGGCTCTCCCCCTGCCCGATGCGCTGGCGCACCAGCGCGCGCATGTCGCCGGCCATCTCGGCGTCGCTGTCGGCGATCGACTGGCCCTGGCAGACGAGACAGCGCAGCGTGGACATCAGCTCGCGTGCCTTGGCCTCCTTGGCCGGATCCTTGAGCTGGGTATTGGCGAGCGCCGCCGGCGGCAGGTTGCTGTCGGCGAGCGCGGGTGCCGCGAGCATGACGAGCAGCGGAAGAAGCGCGCGCCTCATCGTGCCGCCCGCAACTTGGCAAGGATGTCGGGAACGTCCTCGGCGCGGATGTCGCCGATATGCTGCTCGACGATGCGCCCCTTCGCGTCGATCAGGAAGGTCTCCGGCACACCCGAGGAACCGATCGACAGCTGGACGCTGCTCTGCTTGTCATCACCGATCCGGGTGTAGGGATCGCCGTTGCGCGCGAGGAAATCCTGCAGCGCCGACGTGGTGTCGCGCACCGCCACACCGTCGATCTCGACCCCGGCCTGCTTGAGCGCCATCAGTTGCGGCGCCTCGGCGATGCACGGCAGGCACCAGCTCGCGAAGACGTTGAGCAGCCGCGGCTTGCCTGTGGCGATGTCCTTGCTCGCCACGCCTTCCTTGCCCGGCACGATCGGCGGCAAGGCGAAGTCGGGCAAGGTCTTCCCGACCATCGCCGACTTGACCGTGCGCTCCGCCGGTCGCTTCAACCCGAAGGCCACGACCGCGAACAGCAACACGAAGCCGACGAACGGCAGCCAGAGTTGCCAGCGCTTCATGCCAGCGCCTCCTCTTCACGCTTCCATGTGCGCCGCTCGCGCCACAGGCGACCGAGCAGCGAGAGCGCGCCGCCGAGCGCGACCAGCGCGCCGCCGAGCCAGATGAAGGTCACGAACGGCTTCCACCACAGCCGCAGCTGCCAGCGTCCCTGCTCGTCCTGCTGGCCGAGCACGGTATAGAGCTGCCCGTCGAGCTTGGTCGCGATCGCGCTCTCGCTGGTCACCGTCGGCGGCGTGGCGAAGAAGCGCGATTGCGGCTTGAGCGTGAAAGCGGTGCCGTCCCCGCGTCGCGCGATCAGCGTCGCTTCGAGCGCCGAGTAGTTGGGGCCGACCACCGGCGCGATCGAATCGAGCGTGATGGTGAAGGGCCCGACATGCTGCGGCTCGCCGAGCTTCGTCGCGATCAGCACCTGCTGCGTGAAGGCGCTGTCCGACGCCATGCCGGCAAGGCTCACCGCAATGCCGAGATGGGCGATCACCATGCCCCAGGTGAACAAGGGCGTGCGGCGCAGATCGCGCTTCCACAGCGGCGCGACACTCGCGGCGGCCAGCCCGGCGGCGAGCGTGAGACCGAGCAACGGCAGGATGCCGATACCGCGCGCGAAGACCAGGAACAGGACCAAGGTGATCGCGCTGATCGCGATCGGCACGGCCATGCGCGACAGCACGGCGCGCGCGCCATCGCGTCGCCAGCGCATCAGCGGCCCCGCCCCCATGATCGCGACGAGGATCAACGCGATCGGGCCGGCGGTCTTGTCGAAGAAGGGCGGGCCGATCGACAGTTGCACGCCGAATGCCGCCGCGACGATCGGGTAGAGCGTGCCGATCAACACGATGCCGAGCACGACGCTGAGCAACAGGTTGTTGGCGACCAGCGCGCCCTCGCGGCTCACCGCCTCGAAGGTGTTGCCGGCGCGCACCGTGCCGACGCGCGCGGCGAACAGGATGAGCGCGCCGCCGATATAGATGGCGAGCAGCGCCAGGATGAAGGCGCCGCGCTTCGGATCGACCGCGAAGGCGTGGACGCTGGTCAGAATGCCCGAGCGCACCAGGAAGGTGCCGATCATCGACATCGAGAAGGCGACCACCGCGAGCATCACCGTCCAGGCGCGAAGCCCATCGCGGGTCGCCAGCACGGTCACCGAATGGAGCAAGGCGGTCGCAGCGAGCCACGGCATGAGCGAGGCGTTCTCGACCGGATCCCAGAACCACCAGCCGCCCCAGCCGAGCTCATAATAGGCCCAGTAGCTGCCGGCGGTGATGCCGATCGTCAGGAAGATCCACGCCCCCAGCACCCAGGGCCGCATCGCGCGGGCGAAGGCCGGCCCGACGTCGCGGGTAACCAGCGCGCCGACCGCGAAGGAGAAGGCGACCGAGATGCCGACATAGCCAATGTAGAGCGTGGGCGGATGGAAGGCGAGGCCGGGGTCCTGCAGCAGCGGGTTAAGGCCGTTGCCGTCAACCGGCGCCGGGTTCAACCGCGCGAACGGGTTCGAGGAGAAGAGCAGGAAGGCATAGAAGCCCAGCGCGATCGCCGCCTGCGCACCGAGCGTGGCGATCAGCGTGCGCCTGTCGAGCCGGTGCTCGAGCAGCGCCACCGCGCCGCCCGCCACGCCGAGGATCGTGACCCACAGCAGCATCGAGCCCTCATGGTTCCCCCAGGCCCCGGCGAACTTGTAGAGCAGCGGCTTGTCGGAATGACTGTTCTCGGCAACCAGCAGCACCGACATGTCGCTGCGCATGAACACCGTGATCAGCAGCGCCATCGCCAGCACCGCGAGCAGCCCCTGCACCACTGCAACGGGGCGGACGGCGGCCATCGCGTCGGCGTTTGCCTTGGCAATACCGATCGCCGCGAGAATCAGCTGCAAGGCGGCGAGCGCCCCGGCAAACCACAGGGCGGCGAGACCGGCTTCCGCGATCATCGGGCGAGCGTCGTGGTTTCGTGCATCTTGCCGGCCATTTCGGGCGGCATGTACTTCTCGTCATGCTTGGCGAGCAGGTTGGTCGCCGTGAAGCTGCCGTCCGGGTTGAACTGCCCTTCCGCGACGACGCCCGATTTCTCGCGGAACAGGTCGGGGGTGATGCCGCGAAAGGTGACCGGCACGGTCGCCACGCCGTCGGTGACGACGAAATCGATCGTCACGCCGTCGGGCAACTTCCTGATCGAGCCACCCTGCACCATCCCGCCGAGGCGCACGGCATGGCCGAGCGGCAGGCCGTTCTTCTTCACGTCACCCGGCGCGTAGAAGAACGCCGCCTGATCCTTGAGCGCGGAAAGCGCGAGGCCGCTCGCACCGGCAATCGCCAGCACCGCGAGGCCCGCCAATATCAGCCGCTGTTGTTTGGCTTTCATTTCTTTTCGGCATCCCGCATCCGCAACCACGCCCAGAGCGACAGCCCCGCAGTCCCGGCAAAAGTCAAGCTATAGGCCGCGATGATGAACGGCCAATGGTCCAGGTGGGTCATGCCGTCGCCATCCTGCGCATCCGCGCCTCGACCCGCGCCGCGCCGAGCAGCGCGCGCATCCGCATCAGCATGATGCCGGCGAACAGCAGCGTGAAGCCGGCGAGCGTGAAGGGCAGCGGCCACAGCAGCGAACCGGCGATGGTCGATTTGGTCAAACCGATGCTCTGGCCCTGATGGAGCGTGTTCCACCACACGACCGAATAACGGATGATCGGGAGCAGCACAGAGCCGGCAACCCCGTAAATCGCCGGGATGCGGCCATCGCCGCCACGGTCGATATCGGCGCGGTTGAGCGCCATGAAACCGAGATAGACGAAGAACAGCAGCAGCATCGAGGTCAACCGCCCGTCCCATTGCCACCAGGTGCCCCAGGTCGGCCGACCCCAGATCGATCCGGTGATGAGGCACAAGGCCGCGAACAGCGCGCCGGGCAGCGCGATGGCGCGCGCGGCGACCATCGCCAGCGGGTGGCGCCAGATGAGATAGGTGAGCGACGAGATGGCAATACCGCTCCATCCCCCCATGCCGAGCCACGCGGTCGGCACGTGGATATAGAGGATGCGAACGCTGTCGCCCTGAAGATAGTCGGGCGGCGTCTGGGTCAGCCCGGCCCACGAACCGAACAGCACCAGCACGACGCCGCTCCAGAACAGCACCGGCGTCAACGGACGGGCGATCTTGAGAAAGCGGGCGGGATTGGCGAAGGCGTGAAGGCTGGACACTGTGCCGGTGACGCTAGAAGTTTTGCCACGCGGAATCCAGCGTCGATCAGGATGGCGAGGGAAATGACCGCGCGGCGCCGCGCCCGCCCCCGCTCGCTGATACTCCCTGTTTCTCGCTGCTACTCCCTGTTCCTCCCTGTTTTTCGAAGAAACGACATTTTTGCCGTCGCCGGCGGCGGTGCGCGACATATTATGATTGAATTTCAATATGATAGATTGCTCCCTCCGATCGAGAGAACAGGGAGAACGCGCAACAACAGGGAGATGAAGAACAGGGAGACGGGCGCATTCTCGCCCCCGAGCGGCGCGAAGGACCCGCCGGCGGACTGCCGCGCGCAGAGGCCGCGTACGTTACATGCGACCGATCGACGATGAGAAAGAGACGGGAGCCGAGGCACCCGTCGCGCGCTTATCGCCGTGCCGGAAAAACTTGAATCAGCCGCCGCGTCCGATCAGCCGCCTGGCGAGCATGTCGGCGACATCGGCGGCCGGTGCGCCGCTGCGATCGCTCTCGTCCCATATCTCGACCAGGCGATCGGGAATGCGGGCGATTCGCGCCTCGACCTCGGCACGGTCGCCCTGGCCGAGATATTCGAGACCGACATTGATGATGCCGCCCGCGTTGATGACATAGTCGGGCGCGTAGAGAATGCCGCGCGCGTGGAGCCGCGCGCCTTCCTGTCCGGTTGCCAGCTGGTTGTTGGCGCCACCGGCCACGACGGTCGTGCGGAGCGCTTCGATCGAACGCTCGGTGAGGATCGCGCCGAGCGCATTGGGGCTGATCACATCCGCTTCGAGCGAGAGAATCGCCTCGGCCGATTCGGTCGCCGCGTCGAGTTCCTCGGCCAGCGCCGCGGCCTTGGCGACATTGACGTCGGCCAGCGTCAGCCGTGCGCCGTCCCTGGCGAGCAAGCGGGCGAGACCGCCGCCGACGCTGCCGACACCCTGGATCGCGACGTGGACGTCCTTCATCGAATCGACCGCGAGCTTGCGCCGGGCCGCCGCCTTGACGCCGAGATAGACACCCATCGCGGTAAATGGCCCCGGGTCGCCACCAGCGCTGCCCGCCGCGACGGGCAGGCCGGAGACGTGGCGCGTGCGGGTCGCGATGACCTTCATCCGTGCTTCGGACATGCCGACATCCTCGGCGGTGACGTAGCGCCCACCGAGCGACTCGACCGCGTCGCCAAAGGCTTCGAGCTGCGCGGTGGTGATTTCGGCGCCACGCCCGGGCGCCAGTACGACGCCCTTGCCGCCGCCCATCGGCAGACCAGCCATCGCGTTCTTGAAGCTCATGCCGCGCGACAGGCGCAGCGCGTCGGTAATCGCATCGTCACTGGTGGCATAGTGCCAGAAGCGCACGCCGCCGGCGGCCGGACCGAGCGCCGACGAATGGACCGCGATGATCGCCTGCAGGCCGGACGCGCGATCGGTGAACAGGTGGACGGCCTCATGGTCGTCGAAATCGGGGAAACCCCAGCCACTGGACACGTTCGATATCCTGGGAAAAATGATGGGGCGACCGACGGGACTTGAACCCGCAACTTCCGGCATCACAAGCCGGTGCTCTAACCAATTGAACTACGATCGCCGCAGAGCCGCCGCCCCTAGCGGGCCGGGCATGGCACCGTCAAGGCTGTCAGAAGCGGCCTTCGGCGGAAAGCGTATAACCCCTGGGCCCGGCCTGGAAGCCGGCGAGCTGCAAGCGCGTGATCGTCGCGGCGTCGCTCGCGGGCAAGATCAGGTCGGCGTGAAATCGGCCGTCGCCCGACAGGCGCAGGTCGATCGCCGCCCCGCCAGCCGCGCTGCGCAGCGGCAACACCAACGCACCACCATCGCAGCGCGCCGCGCCGGTCATGCTGCCGCCGAGATCGACGCCAGCGATATCGCCGGTGACCGTGGCGCGCACGGTGCCCCGCGCGCGGGCGCAACGCCCATCGTCGAATCGGACGCTTGCCGCGCTGAGATCGAGCTGGCTGATCGGCAACGGTGCGAACACCGCCCCGGTCGGCAGACTCGCCGAGACGTCGTCGATCCCGCTGCTGTGGCGGCTGACCGTTACCGCACCCTGCGCGGCCGGGCCGGCGCCGCGACCATGGACCGCGACCCGCGCCTGCCCGAGCAGGAGATTGAGCGGCGACAGGCGCGCGCGCAGATCGCCGAGCGCGACTCCGCCAAAGGCCGCCTCGTCCATCGTGCCGAACCACACGCTGCCATGGACCGCGCGCGCCGACAGCCCGGCATCGCCGAGCCCGGCCCAACCGGCGACGAGTCGCAGCGGCAGGAACAGCAGCAACGCGGCGACGAACATCGCCCCGAACAGCGCGGTGGGACGGGTTTGCAGGCGGAATTTCATAATGAGAATTTCATGACAAAGTGCCGATCACAGCCCGTCCTCCTTCAGGGAATGGGTGGGGTTGCGACCTCTCGGCAAACTCGGTGCTTGCGGCACCGCCCCACCCCAACCCCTCCCCTGAAGGGGAGGGGCTAAAAGGGAGGAAGGAAAGGCACGCACTCACGACCCGCGCACCCGTAGCGACATCTGCGCGGCGACGGTCTTGTCGCCATTGTCGGTCAATGTCAGCGTATCGGTGAGGATGCCGTCATCCTCCAGCCCGGCGATCCACGCCATCAGCGCGCCGGGCCGGGCCGAGGTGATGCCGATCTGCACGCCATCATCGCCGACGCGACTGACATTGGCGAGCGCGAAGCCGGCGGCATTGGCACGATCGCGGATGATCGTGTCGAGCGGCGCACCAAGCGGGGCCGGACGATCACGCTCCAGCGCCTTGATGTCGTGGACGCGCGCCTCGGTCTCGGCGAGCAGCACCACCGCCGCGTCGTGGCGGGTGCGCGCGCTGGACAGGCCATCGGTGACGGGCAGGATGATACCGGCCCACAGGAGCGTCAGCACCAGCAGGGCCAGCATGACCAGCACCAGCCGCTGCTCGCGCAGCGTGCGTGACACGAACCAGGCCTTCATCGCGTCGATCATGATGCGCTCACCGTCAGGTCGATGCTGAAAATGCCGCCGCTATTCTGGGCGGTGCTCTGCGTCACGGTGAAGCCCTGGCGTTGGAGGCGGTGGATGATGTCGGTGATCATCCCTTCATTCTGCACCGCGACGGTCGCGCGCAGCTTGCCGGTGCCGTCGAACGCCAGCGCGCGCAGTTCGGCGCCCGGCGCCGCGCCGACCGCGGCGAACACCGCGGCGGCGGTGCCGCTGAAACCGAGCCCGGCGCCGCGCATCCGCGTCAGCCGCTCGCCAAGCTGACGGTCGGCATTGTTGACGGTCTCGCCGCGCGGCAATGCGGAGCGGGCCAGCGCATCGGCGCGCGTCTCCATCGCGCTGGCGGCCATGTTGAGCTTAACGATTTCGACGAGGCTGATCATCAGCGTGACGGTGAGGATCGCGACCGCGAGCCAGATCAGCCGCCGGACCAGCGCCCAGTCGATCGCGGCGCGCGTGCGCCGCGCGAATTCGCCCTGACGGAGGTCGAGTGTCGGCGCCGCTACCGCCCCAACGATCGCCGCCTCGAGTTCCTCGCGACCAAGCACGGTCGGCGCCACGCCGCCGGTGACCAGTTCGGTCAACCGCGCCTCGTCGGCAAAACCGCTGCTGGTGCCCCGCACCACCCCTTCGCCGCCGAGATCGGCGCGGATATAGCCCTGTTCGGGACGCGGCAGCAGCATCGGCGCGGGGATCAGCGCGTCGGGATCGATCCCTTCGGCCTCGAGCGCCGCCAGCGCGCCGCGCATCCAGTGCGACGAGACGACGCCGATCGGGCGCTCGACCCCGTCGGCCTCGCGCCCGACCGCGACGTGCAGCTCGGCCAGTGGCGCGATGCTGGCGTCACCGGCGAGCAGTCGCGCCGCGGCGACCGACTGCGCGGTCGAGCGATCGGGCAGATCGGCCCAGTGCAGCGTCACCGCCTCGGCCGGCGCGACCGCGACGGCGCTCTCGCGCTGTTCGGGATCGAAGCCCGGCACGCCATCGCCGCGCGCGGTGATGCGATCGCCGGCGATGCGCAGCCAGCGCCACGGCGATTGCCCGCTGGGGAGAAAAAGGACCAGAGTATCGTTCATGACGGCTCACCCCATTGCCGCGTCGCGAGCCGCGCGGGAAGTCTTGTCGCGTCGATCAGCCCATGATCTTCGAGATCGGCATCGCCGAGCGTAACGTCGACGCGCAACGCGAACCATTTCGTCGTCACCGACGTCTGCGCCTCGGCCTCCGGCCCGGCGGTGATCGCCGACAGCGCGGGCAGCTTCCAGAATTCGGATGTGCTGGCATATCCCTGTGGCGGGCGCTTGAGCAGCATCTGCCGCGCGCCCTCGACCGACAGCGTGTCGGGCAGCAGCATGGCGAACAAAGCCGCCTGTTCGGGGAGCAGCGTGTTGACGTTGATCTTCGACGGCTCGGCCCTGGGCAAGGTACACACCCATGGCCGGAGCCTGGCATAGACCGCCGCCGTCACCCCGGCGACGGCGCGCAGTTCGCTCGGGTCGGCCATCAGCGTGTCGGCCGGACGGTAGCCGGTATAGCTGGCATCCTCGGAGCCCTGTTCGATCGGGGCATTGTCGCTGTCGATCCAGTCGGCGGTCGCCGCCGCGATGCCGTCGGGCGACGAGGTCGGGGCACCGACCAGCCGGATCAACCGGGCGAACTGGCGGCGCGCCGGGCTGTAGGCGGCATAGACGCCCGGCCCGGTCTCGACGACGAGGCTGTTGAGGTTGAAGCAATTGCCGCCGTCACTGACGCGCGCCGTGGCGATGCCGCCGGGGATCGGCAGCGGAAAGGGCTTGTCGCTCCACCCGCCGGCCAGCGTGACGCGGTTGGGGTCGCGCGCCAGCAGGTCACCGACCTTGGCGACGGCGAGGATCTCCGCCGCCTGGGCATAGGCGCGCGCCTGATCGAGCGCGACGGCATTGCCGCCGATCCTGGTCGACAGCCGCAATTTTTCCAGCGCGGTGCCGGCCAGCACGGCAATCACGGCGACGAGCAGCAGCACCGTGAGCAGCGCCGCACCGCGCTCGGAGTCTTTCTGGAAACCCGCGGAAGCGCGCGTTTCAACCCGGCGGCGATCAGCTGGTCGCATGGTTCACCTGATCGGCACCGACCAGAAACAGGGCGCGGAACTCGGTGCCGTTATCGCGCACCAGCCGCATCTCCATCGCCTGCGGCATGACCGCGATCGAGCCGCCATCCCAATGGTCGCTCCACGCGCCGTTGTAGCGATAGCGAAAGGTCACGCCGCGTACATGGGTGAGCATCGGTGTGGCCGGCAGTGGCTTGGCGCCATCGAGCATCGGATAGGAAACGCGCGCGATGCCGCCATCGAGAAAGATATAGTCGACTTTCTGCACGCTGGCGCGCGGCGCCTCGTCGAGATTGCTCCACCCGCCGCGTACCAGCCGCAGCATCGGCGCGGTGCCCGACCCCGCCGCGCCGAAAAAGGCCGGCTGCGCCTCCCCACCCTCACCGCGCGTCCGGCGCGGCAGCGCCTGGGCAAGATCGGCGGACAGCGCCGAAGTGAGCCGGTTGAAGGCCGCGATATCGTCGAGCTTCGCCGCCGTGGCGGACTGCGCACGGACGCTGAAGCTGAGCAAGCCGACCGCCGCCCCGGCGAGCAGGCCGAAGATCAGCAGCGAGATCATCACCTCGACGAGGGTGAAACCGGCTTCGCCATGCAATGAGAGTGCGTGGAAACGAGCAGGTGAAAATGCCTTCCCCGGCGAAGGCCGGGGCCCAGTTACGAGCCTTTCCCAACTGGGCCCCGGCCTTCGCCGGGGAAGCAACAGGGTTTGAGCGATCCTCATTTCGAATTCGCCGCCGGTGCGGGGTCGGGCACCGACGCCCGCACCATCGTGATATGTCCCTGCCGCGCACCCGCAGCGTCGGCCACGGTCACGTCGATGCGCATGATGCGCGTGTCGCCGGTCGGCTCGACATGACGCGTCCATTGCCAGGTGCGACCGCCATTATTCTCGGTGCCGGTGGTGTCGCCGATCGTCGGCGGCCGGGCATCGGTCACCGCCTCGATTGCGACGTTGCGGGCGACGATCTGCGCGGTCAGCGTCGAATCGAGGATGCCGGCGCCGCGAATCGTGGCGCCCTCAAGCCGGATCAGCGCCAGCGCGGCGAGGCTGAACACCGCCAGCGCGACCATCATCTCGATCAGCGTGAAGCCGTGTTCGGCGGAACGCCTCGAAGACGTGAAGCCGTGTTCGGCGGAACGCCTCGGAGACGTGAGGCCGTGTTCGGCGGAACGCCTGACCGCCGACAGGCTCCGATCACGGGGAGATGCCCCGTTCATTCGCCGACCTTCACGCTGCCATCGCCGCCGATCGTCACTGCGTCCGTCGCGCTGCCGCGCTCCAGCCGCACCGCAAGCTCGTGATCGACCAGGCCGGTGGGATCGAAAATCACCCGCTCGCGGGCGCCGGCAACCTGCGCGCGCGTGCCTTCGCTCCACTGCGCGACGCGCAGCGGCTTGTCGCCGATCGCCACCCACATGCCGCCGCGCCGCTCGTCGAAGCCATAGCCGCTCGCCGTGACCCACAGGCTGACCGGCCGCGCACCGGCAATGGCAAGATCGTGCGCCGCCCTGGCGCGCCCGGCGAAACGCTCGGCCTCACCGGCCAGCCGCCCGCGCGGATCAGGCAGCGCCCACACCACCGCCGCCGACGCCACGCCGATCAGGACGATGACGACCATCATTTCAACGAGGGTGAACCCCTCATTGCTCCAGCGGTTATTCCCAGCTGCCGATATCGGCATTGGCACCCTCGCCGCCTTCGCGGTTGTCCGCGCCGAGCGTCCAGACATCTTCCTCGCCATGCTGGCCCGGCGAGGCATAGAGATAGGGCCGACCCCAGGGATCGACCGGGAGCTTGCCCTTGAGATAGCCGCCGGCCTGGTATTTCGCGGCATCGACCCCGGCGGGCGCCGCGACCAGCGCCTCGAGCCCCTGGGCGGTGGTGGGATACGCACCATTTTGCAGCTTGTAGAGATCGAGCGCGCCCTGGATCGCGGAGATATCCGCCTTGGCCTTGGCGATCCGGCCCTTGTCGCCGAGCGGCAGGACGTTGATCACCACGATCGCCGAGAGCAGGCCGATGATCACGATCACGACCATCAGTTCGACCAGCGTGAAGCCGTGTTCGGCGGAACGCCGAGGCGTGAAGCCGCTCTCTTCTTTCGTCACCCCGGACTTGTTCCGGGGCCCACCGTGCCGCAAAACCGGTAGCCGAGGCTCTTGCGGGACGGTGGATGCCGGAACAAGTCCGGCATGACGGGTAGTGTCGTTTGGCCGTTCCATAACCATCCTCATTGTCCCGCCAGCGTGTTGAGCTGCAGGATCGGCAGCAGAATCGATAGCACGATCGTGGCGACGATGCCGCCCATCGCGATGATGATCAGCGGTTCGAGCAGCGCCAGCGCGGTCGCGGTGAAGCGATCGAACTCGCGCTCGAGATAATCGGCGGCGCGCTCCAGCATCGAGTCGAGTTGCCCGGCCGCCTCGCCCGATGCGGCGAGATAGACGAGCAAGGGCGGGAACACCGCGGCGCGGCGCATCGCCGCCGACAGGCTGCCGCCGCCGCGGATCGATTCGACGATCTCATCCGAGGCGAGCCGGAGCCGCCGATTGTGGATCGTGCCCGCGGTCAGCGCGAGTCCTTCGAGCAGCGGCAGGCGGCTGGCGACCATCGTCGACAGCGTCCGCGCCATCCGCGCCGCGTGGAGATCGCGCAGCAAGCGCCCGAGCAGGGGCAGCTTGAGCAGCCGCGTGTCGACCGCCAGCCGGATCGCCGGCTCCCTGAGCGCGCGCCACGCCAGCACGGCGAGCGCGCCGATGACGATGAGCATCGCCCACCACCAGCCGACGAGAAATGCCGAGAGACCCATCACCAGCCGCGTCAGCAAGGGCAGTTGCTGCCCGACGGTGTCGAACTGCGCGACGACCTGCGGCACGACGAACATCATCAGCGCGGTAACGACGAACACCGCGACCAACGCGAGCATCGCGGGATAAGCCAGGGTGGTGATGATCTTGCCGCGAATCTCGGCCTGGCGTTCGAGCAGCACCGAGAGCCGGTCGAGGATCGTCGGCAGCGAGCCCGAGCTCTCGCCGGCCGAGACCATCGCGCGGTAGAGCGGCGGGAAGCTCTTTGGTTCGCGGCCCATTGCCTCGGCAAGTCGCCGCCCTTCGACGACGCCGGCATGGACCGATTCGATGATCTCGCGGACCTGCGGCTGCTCGGTCTGGCGCGTGATGGTGCGCAGCGATTCCTCGAGCGGCGAGACGCGGTTGAGCGTGGCGAGCTGGCGGGTGAACAGGGTGAGGTGCTTGCCGCTCATCTTGCGCCGGCCAAAGCGGAGATCGGCCAGCAACGGCGAACCGCGCGCGGGCGTGCCCGAGCCGGCCTCGACCTTGACGACGAATAGCCGCTTGCGATCGAGCAGCTCACGCGCATCGTCGAGCGACGGCGCGCTGACATGGCCGCGCGTCTCGCGTCCGCGCGTGTCGATCGCGAGATAGTCGAACTCAGCCATCGGCCGGGACCAGGGGCTCGGGCTCGGTGGCGTCGCGGCGCGACACGCGCACCGCTTCCTCGGGCGTCGTCTCGCCACTCGCGACCAGCGCGCATGCCGCCGCGCCGAGATCGTCAGAGTGCGCGAAGGCGTGGCGCGCCATCACCGTCTCGTCGCTGCCGTCGTTGATCATGCGGCGCATCGGCTCGTCGATCCGCACCGCCTCGAACACGCCGATCCGGCCCTTGAAGCCGCTGCCCTGGCAATGTTCGCAGCCGACCGGTTCGTAGACGACCGCCCCCTTGGGCAGGCCGAGCATCTTGCTCACCGAGGGCGGCGCGGGGATCGGGCGGCGGCAATGCTCGCACAGCCGCCGCACCAGCCGCTGTGCGATCACCGCGCGTAGCGTCGAGGCGAGCAGGAACGGCTCGACCTTCATGTCGCGCATCCGCGTGATCGCGCCGATCGCGTCGTTGGTGTGGACGGTCGACAGCACCAAGTGACCGGTGAGCGAGGCCTGCACCGCGATCTCGGCGGTCTCGCGGTCGCGGATTTCGCCGACCATCACGACGTCGGGATCCTGCCGCAGGATCGCGCGCAGCCCGGCGGCGAAGGTCAGCCCGACCTTGGGATTGACCTGGGTCTGGCCGACGCCCTCGATGGCATATTCGACCGGATCCTCGACCGTCAGGATGTTGCGGCTGCCATCGTTGAGCAGGCGCAGCGCGGCGTAGAGCGAGGTGGTCTTGCCCGAGCCAGTCGGGCCGGTAACGAGGATGATGCCGTTCGGCTCGGCCAGCGCGGTGGTCAGCATCGCCAGCGTCGCGGGCTTCATGCCGAGCATCGTCAGGTCGATCCCCGCATTCTCCTTGTCGAGGATGCGCAGCACGACGCGCTCCCCTGCCCGGCTCGGCAGCGTCGAGACGCGCACGTCGAGCAGCTTGCCGCCGAGCGTCAGGCCGATGCGGCCATCCTGCGGCACGCGGCGCTCGGCGATGTCGAGCCGCGCCATCACCTTGATGCGGCTGACGACCACCGGCGCGACATGCGGCGGCATGCGCAACGTCTCGCGCAGCACGCCGTCGATACGCATGCGCACGACGAGGCCGGTCTCATACGGCTCGACATGGATGTCGGACACGCCGTTGCGCGCGGCATCGGCGATGATGCCGTTGATCAGGCGGATCGCGGGCGCGTCGTCGGCGGTGTCGAGCAGGTCGTCGGCGGTCGGCAAATGATCGGCGAGCAGATCGAGTTCGTCGCCGAGGCCGAGCGAGCCGGCAGCCATCGCCGCGGCCTGGCCGTCCATCGCGTAGCGTTCCGAGAGCAGTTTATCGAACGCCTCCGCCGAGACGAAGCCGACATCGAAGGGCCGCGCGAGGTGGCGGCGCAGTTCGAGCAGCACCTTGGGGTCGCTGCCCTCGCGCATCGCGACGGCGGGCTCGCCACCCTCGACCGCGTTGAGCACCACGCCGAAGCGCCGCGCAAAGGCATAGGGAATCGCCGCAACCGGCGGCGCGCCGAAGCCGACCGTATCGTCGCTGATGTCGGCGCGCGAATCGGTCATTTGCGGTGCTTGCGCCGGATCGCGGCGCCGGTGGCGGGTTGGGTCGGCACGGCGACGCGCGGATCCTCGATGCTGCCGGGCATGCCGGCCGGCGGCAACGGCGCGGCGGCGCCGAGATAGTCGCGCACCAGCTGGTCGATGCTCGGCTCCTCGTCGGGGCGCTGCCCGGCCTGCTGCACGCGCAGATAGCCATAGCGCTGTTCGGTGACGCGGCGCGTATCCTCGGCGGTGCGCAGGATGGTCGGGCGAATGAAGATCATCAAATTGGTCTTGGTGCGGGTCTTCGCCTTGGAGCGGAACAACGCGCCGATGCCGGGAAGGTCGCCGAGCAGCGGGACCTTCTCGATCGTGCGCCGTTCGTTATCGTCGAGCAGGCCACCGATCACCGCGATCTGGCCGTCGTCGACGGTCAGCGTCGTCTCGACCTCGCGCTTGTTGAGGATCAGGTCGCTATTGTCGCTCGACACCGGCCCGGCGATCGAGCTGACCTGCTGGTGAAGGAACAGCTTGATCGCGCCCGACGCGTTGATCTGCGGCCGCACCTCGAGCTCGATGCCGACATTCTCGCGCTGCACGGTGCGAAAGGCATTGTCGAAATTGGTCGACAGCGCCTGGCCGGTGGTGATCGGGATTTCCTGCCCGACGAGGATCCGCGCCGGCTGGTTGTCGAGCGTGATGACGTGCGGGCTCTGCAACAGGTTCGACGTGGTATCGGATTTCACCGCGTTGATGATCGTGCCGAAGATCGCGTCCTTGCCGATGTTGAACGCGCCGCCGCCAAAGCCACCGGTCGCACCGAGGATCGAGCTGATCGCCGACTGGGCGAGCGTGTCGCTGGTCGTGCTGCCGGTCGTGGTGACGGTGGTGGTGCCGTTGACCGTCGTCGTCGTCGTGTCGAGTTTTCGCGCGCCGATCGCGCCGGCGATGGTCAGCAAATTGGGCGCGGAGTTGCTGTAGGTCGTCGCGAAGGTCGGGATGCCGCTGCCCGGCAGGCCGGCGAGCAGGAACTGGACGCCGAGCTTGTCGGCGGTCGAATCCGACACCTCGGCGACGATCGCCTCGACCAGCACCTGTTCGCGACGCGTGTCGAGCTGGTGCACCACCTCGGCGAGCTGGCGCTGCACCTCGGCCGGCGCGGCGATGACGATCGCGTTGGCCCCGGCGAAGCGGGTGACGACCGAGGCGGTGCGCCCGCCCTCTGCGGTGACCGCCGCCTGCCCGCCGGACGCGCGGCCCGACTGGCTTTGCGCGGCCTGGTTCTGCGGCGGCACGATATTGGTGTTGGTGGTGCCGCCATTGCTGCTCGAGACGCTGAGGCTGGTCTGCGAGAGCTGGGTCTGCGCCGGCTGGGTCGCCGGCTGGCCGACGAGCTGCTGCAGCACGGGCAACAATTGCTCGGCGTCGGCATTTTCGAGGAAGATCACCTTGATCTCGGTGCCGTTCTTGGCGCGCCGGTCGAGATCCTCGGCGACGCCGGCGAGCCGCGACACCGTTGCCGGGTCGCCGCGCAGCGCGATCGAGTTGGAGCTGACGATCGCGACGACGCTCGCGCTCGGCCCGGTCGCGGCACCGGCGGCGCCCTGCCCGCCTGTACCGATCAACGACTGCAGCGCGGTGGCGATTTCGCGCGCGCCGGCATTTTTGAGCGCGACGACACGCGTCGCGGCATTGTCGGTATCGATCCGCGCGAGCACCTGGCGGACGCGACGGACATTGTCGGCGAAATCGACGATGACGATCGAATTGCCGCCGCGATTGGCGGTGACCGTCCCTTGCGGGCTGACCAGCGTGCGCACCGTATCGACCGCCGAGGCGGCATCGATCGCGCGCAGCCGCACCACTTCGGTGACGAAGGCGTTGCGCCCGGCATTGCCCGCGCCGACCCGGCTCGGCTGCGACGACACGTTGTCGAGCGGCTGGATGCGGAAAGCGCCGTTCGAGGTCGGCACCGCGACGAGGCCGTTGGCGCGCAGCGTCGAGAGGAAAATCTCGAAATATTCCGATTTCGACAGCGGCCGCTCCGACACCACGGTGACCTTGCCGTTGACGCGCGAATCGATGATGAAGATCCGCCCGGTGACCCGCGCGGCATCGGCGATGAACGCACGGATATCGGCATCATGCACGTTGATCGTCGTCTGCGCGACGAGCGGACCCGCCAGCGCCAGCGCGAGGATGGGGGCCAGAAGAGAACCTCGAATCAGCTTTTTCATGGGCTCGCGATCGTGATGACGATGGGGACGGTCTGGTTACCGCGCTCTACGGTGATCGGCAGATTGCCGCCATGCGGATATTGCTGGGCGAGCCGATCGAGGTCACCGGGGCCGCTGACCGCCCGCCCGCCGATCGCGGTCACGACGTCGCCATCCTGCAAGCCGATCTGGCGAAAGGCCATGCCCGCGCCCTGCGGCCGCACGACGAGCCCGCTGATTCGTCCACCATCGACGCGCGGGATGAAGCCGATATCGGCACGAAGCTGCGCGATGCTGACGCCGCCCGCACCACCCGGCGGCGGCGCGCTGTCCGGCGCGCCACCGCTCGCCGGGGCGGGCGGCGGGGTGGCGGAGGTTTGCGACGCCGGGACGCTGTCCTGCGGCAAATAGAGTTCTTCGACCGTGCCGCCGCGATCGATCGTCACATGGTCGAACGCGACCGCCTTGAGCTTGACGCCGGGCATGATCTCCTGCCCGACCAGGACGTTGCGCTGGACATTGTCGGCCCCGCCGATGATCGCCGAGCCACCCCCCATCGCCTCGTCGACACGGGTGCCGAACAGCGTCAGCTGCAACGAGGTGACGACCGACGGCGCCTCGCTGCCGCCGCCCAAGCGGAAGAAGGGATCGAAGTCGCGCAGCATCGCGGTCGGTGAGCCGGCGAAGCCCGCCGTCGCCGGGCGCCAGTCGCCGAGCGGGCCGGTCGGCGTGACGATCGCCCACACGAGCCGCGCGCCCTGCACCGCGAGCAGGGCCAGCAACGCCAGTTCAGCCAGAGAATAGATAGTGGTGCTCGGGAGCCGCCTGAAGAAGGCGCGCGCTCGTGCATCCAGAACCAACCGCATCGAAGTCCCCGATCACGAGCCTGCTAGGTGGCCTTTGTTACAGTCGTGCGTCAGCGATGTGAACCATGCCGGCGCGACTCGTTGCCGCGCCCGCTATGACGCCGGGCTGGAAAATCGCTCGTCGCGCTGGCATTCGAGGAGCATGTCCACCGTTTCAGACCTGCAACCCGGCCGCTTCGGCTCGGGCCTGCCCGCCGAGGAGATGGTCGCGGCGCTGTCGGCGCTGCCCGGTGTGCAGCGCGTCCCGAGTCCCAAGCTGACGCTGTTCCTGCGCCGCAATTTTCTCGACGCAGCGACCTGCGCCGCGCTGATCGCGCGAATCGATGCGATACGGCGCCCCTCGACGATCTCGGATTCGAACGGCGATGCCTCTTATCGGACCAGCGAGACCTGCGACCTCGACCCGACCGACGCGGTCACCGCCGCGCTCGACGCCAGCATCTGCGCGTTCACCGGGCTCGACCCGCAATTCGGCGAGCCGATGCAGGGGCAGCGCTATGCGGTTGGCCAAGAATTCAAGCAGCATACCGATTATTTCGAGCCGCTCGGCGTCGATTACGAGCGCTTCTGCAGTGTCGCCGGGCAGCGCACCTGGACGGTGATGCTTTATCTCAACGAGCCCGAAGCGGGCGGCGCGACGCGCTTCAAGACGATCGACAAGATCGTCCAGCCGGAAACCGGCAAATTGCTCGCCTGGAACAACCGCCGTCCCGACGGCACCCCCAATCCCGCGACGTTGCACCACGGCATGAAGGTGCGCGCCGGGGTGAAGTACGTCATCACCAAATGGTTTCGCGAGAAGCCCTGGGGCTGGTGACGGAAAATGGGCTCCGGCGCGCTAACGCCGAAGCCCAATTCCCCCCTTTAGCGGATCAGAACTTGGTGCTGATCTGCGCGCCGAAGGTACGCGGCGTATTGAAGTTCGCATAGTCCCCCAGCGACGCGGCGTTGGAGGCCGAGCGACGATAGATGTGCGACTCGTTGAACAGGTTGCGGCTCCATACCGACAGCGTCACCTTGTTATGGTCGGTCACCGCGATGTCGGCCACGGCGATGCGGCCGTTCACGATGAAGCTCGAGTCCGCCTTCACGCTCTCCGACTGGAAGCTGTATTGCGCGTCGGCGTAATTGGCATCGAGATGGAAGCGAAGCTGCGCACCGCCATCACCGATCGGCATTTCATAGTCGATATAGCCCGACGCGGCGTTGCGCGGGGTATAGACGACATAGACCGCGGTCGGGACACCGAAGGTCGGGCCCGGATTGGGGTTCGGCGTCGTCGGCACGTTGGTGTAGGTATAGGCGTAGGACGCGCCGAGCGTCACCCGATCGACCGGACGCACCGTGAGGTCGGCCTCGAAGCCCCGGATCTTTGAAATGCCCGGCGCATTCGCGGTGTTCTCGGTGTGCAGGTTGTAGGTCGGGTTCAGCGTCACCCCGTCGGCGAGATACTGGCGCGTGTCGACATTGTCGAAATCGATCTGCGTGCCCGAGCGATCCATGATGTAGCCGGCGAGGTTCAGGCGAACCTTGCGGTCGAACATGTCCAGCTTGGCACCGATTTCATAGGCCTTCACCGCTTCCGGGCCGAACGCCTGGAAGCTCGACGAACGGTCGTTCGCGCCACCGGCGCGGAAGCCGGTCGAATATTTGGCGTAGAGGTTGATGCCCTGCGCCGCGTCCCATGCCAGCGTGACCATCGGGTCGAACCGGCTGCGGTTATAGTTGAGCACCCAGTTGGTCGGCACGCCCGATACCAGGTACAGAACACCGTTGCGCTTGTCCTTGGTGTAGCGTCCACCGACCGTCAGGTGCAGCGAGTCCGCATAATCCGGCGTGTAGGTGACCTGGCCAAACGCCGCATAGCTGCTGGCGCGGGCAAAGCTGGCGCGCTGCAGGAAGCGCGAATTATAGTCCCAGCCCTGGTTGTTCGAGGTAACCGCCCCGAACACCTGCGATGGCAGGATGGTGTAGGCGGTGCCGTCCGCATTCCACTGGATCGACGACGGGGTCGCCGCGGATTCGCGCGCCTGCTCGTGAAAATAATAGAGACCGGCGACGTAGTCGAACTGCGGCACGCTGCCGACCAGCTGGAGCTCCTGGCTGAACTGGCTCTGGTAGAGATCCGACAGGCTGTAGCGGCTGGTCTTGCCGTTGGGCACGAACGGGACGCGCTCCGGACCGCCCGAATTGTCCCACTGGTTGGTCGAAACCTTGCGCCACGCGGTGATCGAGCGCAGCTCGATCGCCGACGAGACATGATATTTCAGGTTGGCGCTGAAGCCCTGCGTCTTGTCGACGCTGTACTGCTGCGGCACGCCGACATCGGCGACGGATTGGCGTTCCGGATGCACGCCGACCAGCGGCGCAAGCGGAGCGATGCAGGCCGGGGTGCAGGTGCCACCCGCGGGCGCGCCAAGCGAGGTGCCCGTATACACGCCAATGGTACGACCCAGCGGGTTGTAGTTCACCAACTGGCTGTAGAAGGGCGTATTCTCGTCCTTCGCCTTGTCGAAAGCGAAGTCGGCGGTGAAGCCATCGAATGGCGTCCAGCGCGCGGCGATGCGGCCGCCGACGCGGTGATAGGCATTCCAGCCGATCTGGCCGGCGAGTGGATCCTTCACGGTCGGATCCTGGTGCTGGATCACCGCGTCCGCCTTGATCGCGATGTTGGCGAAGCTCGGCAGGTTCAAATGAAGCTGGCCGTCATAGCTGCCGAAATTGCCGACCCCGGCGCTCATCGAGCCGCCGAACGCGCCGGTCGGTGCCTTGGTCACGATATTGAGCGCGCCGCCCTCCGTGTTGCGACCGAATAGCGTGCCCTGCGGGCCGCGCAGCACTTCGAGCCGTTCGACGTCGAACAGCGCGGCGTTGAGGCCCTGCGAGCGGCCGAGATAGACACCGTCGATATAGACGCCAACGCCCGGTTCACGCGCGGTCTGGTTCTGGTCGAACGGGACGATGCCGCGGATGCCGACGGTCAGCGCCGACTGGCGGGCCTCGAAGGTCGCGACGCGCAGCGACGGCACGCCGCCGTCGGCCAGGTCCATCAGGCTCTGGACATGCCGGTCGGAAATGACCGAGGAATCCAGGACGGAAATGGCGATCGGCGTCTTTTGCAGGTTCGTCTCGCGCTTGGTCGCGGTGACGACGACGTCGGCAACCTGTCCCTCGTCGGCGGGAGCGGCATCCGCAGCCGGCTGTTCCGGCGCGGCAGGTACATCTTTGGCGAACGCCGGCGCAGCGATGGTTGCGAGCAAGGCGCTGCCCAACAGCAACCGCAGGCGGAAGCCCGTGTCATAACGCATTTAAGTGATTCCCTCTTTTTCGGGAGGTCGTTCCCGATGCCGGGGCCGCTAGGGGAGGAAAAAGACACTTGGGTTACAACGCCCGGGCGTGAAGAAATCTTCATCAAACTGTCATTTAACCAGCACCGCCGCGGTTCGCCGCACTGGCGGCAAAAACCCCAATTTCGGCTCGGCCATCAGCGGCCGATGCCGCGCCTGCGTCACGGTCAGCATCGCTTAACTAACCGCCACAAAAGGTGATTATCGTTCTGCCATCGGCCACGCCCCGTCCGAGCCGCCAATCATTTTCGGCGTTCCGCCCGCATCGCCGCGTCGGTTCCAACATGACGGCCGTTGCCGGTTACAAACCGGATGCTGGCGGCTGGCGAATCGCTTGCTAACCGGCACGCTCTGTCCCAGAGGCCCGCGCGACTCGATAGCGAGGTATCCCGATGCGACGTCCACTCGTTCTTTCCTTGCTGCTCGCGGCTTCATGTTCCCAGCAGCCGCCAACAGCCCGAAATGAGTCCGCGCCGACGACGGCGCCATCGGCCGCCGCGAATGCGACGGTTTCGGCGACATCGCCCGATGCGCTCGCGGCCAAGCGGACGGTCGAGCGCTATTTCGCGCTCATCGTACAAAAAAAATACGCCGAGGCACGAATGCTCTGGGACCATGACGGCGCCGACTCGGGCGGCGACGCGGCCGCGCTCGCCGCCGCCTATGCGGCCTTCAGCAAATACGACCCCACCGTTGGCAGCCCGACCGAGATCAAGACCGTCGGCACGACGCAATATATTGCCGTCGCGGTGAAGGCACAGGTCAGGGAGAAGCGCTCGGGCCGCGAAAATGAGCGTGAAGGACCCGTGCTGCTGCGGCGGCAGATAACCCGAGAGAGTGACGCGGGTGCCCCGGGCGCGTGGCACCTCTGGGGCATCGACATCCGAGAGAAGCACTAGGCGCAGGCGGGACATGCGCGTTGCGGCCTGGCGACCTGGCCACGGCGGTGACGCGCCCCGGCTCGGCGCGTTCATTACAAAAATATGACAAATCCGTCTCATTTTTGTAACAATATCAGACATTAGATCAAAAACCGGGTTCTGAAGTTTTTGTCATAAAACTATCACCAGGCCCTCATAGAGAACCCCCACCGGACGCGGCGACGCCAAACGCCGCCGCGTGCCTGTGTGACTTTCGGTCTGGCGCGTCCAGGCGATCAAAAAAGGGGCGATCATGAAGATTCTTCGTAACGTGCTGCTGCTCAGCACCTCGGCGCTTGTCCTTGCCGGCTGCGGCGCCAACGACATCGCATCGCCCGGCACGGGCGGCAACATCAGCATCATCAACAACCCGTCGCCCACGCCGTCACCGACGCCGACGCCGACATCGACGCTGGTCACCCCCGCGGCGGCCTGCCCGGCGATCGCCGATCCGCAGGGCCTCGCCGATGGCGGCCTGATCACGGGCCCGACCGGCACCTACCGGGTCTGCAACCTGCCCGCGCGCATCAACAAGACGATGGCGTTGTCCAAGGTTTCCGGCGTCCTCTACCAGCTCAACGGCCGGGTCGATGTCGGGACCGATGGCGGCCCGACCGCATCGGCCGCGGATACGAACGTGACGCTCACGATCGATCCCGGCGTGATCATCTATGGTGCGCCCGGCGCATCGTGGCTCGCGGTCAACCGCGGCAACAAGATCAGCGCGATCGGCACGGCGACCCAGCCGATCATCTTTACCAGCCGCCAGAACGTCACGGGCCTCAACACCGACGACTCATCCGGCCAGTGGGGTGGCGTCGTGCTGCTCGGCCGTGCGCAGATCACCGATTGCGCCGCGCCAGCGGCCACGCCGGGCACCGTCGCCTGTGAGCGCCAGACCGAAGGCGCGGTCGACCCGTCGCTTTATGGCGGTGCCAACAACGCCGACAGCAGCGGCCAGATGAGCTATGTGCAGATCCGTTATTCGGGCTTCGTCCTTTCGGCGAACAGCGAACTCCAGTCGCTGACCACCGAAGGCGTGGGTACGGGCACCAAGATCGACCACATCATGTCGTTCAACAGCTCGGACGATGGCGCCGAGTTCTTCGGCGGCCATGTCAATTTCAAATATTATGTTTCGATCGGCGCCGAGGACGACAATCTCGACAGCGATACGGGACTGAAGGGCAACTTCCAGTATGTGCTGGTCGTGCAGCGCCCGGGCGTCGGTGACGCGATGATCGAGGGAGACACGGACAATTCGGTCGATGGCGACAATCCGCGGCAGAACACGCATGTCGCGAACGCAACCTTCATCGATCGCTCGCCCAATGCGAGCGCGGACCAGGCGTCGATCCTGCTGCGCGGCGGCCTCGACTATACGCTGGTCAATAGCGTCATGGTCAATTCCTCGGCCAATCCGTGCCTCCGCATCAGCCGCACGCAGACCGCGTCGACCACCCAGAACGCGGCGATCGACGAATTCGGCGCGCCGGTGTTCAAGTCGGTCGCGTTCACCAACTGCGCCACACAAAAATATATCGGATCGAACGGCGTAACCGATGCGCAGGTCCAGGCGATCTTCGGCAGCGGCACCAACAACAACAGTGACGACTTCGCCTCGTCGCTGACCGGCCTGTTCATCAATGGCGCAAAAGAAGCCGCGGTGCCGGCGTTCGATGCCAGCACGCTCAACGCCTTCGTGTTCAACGGCATCACCGTCACGCCGGCCGGGTTCTTCGACAAGACGACCTATATCGGTGCGGTCAAGGACGCCACGGACACGTGGTACAAGGGGTGGACCTGCAACAGCTCGGTTGCCGATCTCGGCAACGCAGGCAATCTCTGCACGTCGCTCCCGACGTCCTGATCGATCGCGAAACGTGAGGCCGGGGCGTTGCTGCAAAAGCACCGCCCCGGTCTTTTCCGTACTTACCTAGGGGGTTGATATGTCGAGGCCGTTCGAGCTTGCGAGCCTGTTGCTTTTCTCAACGGCGCTGGTCGCACCATCGGTAGCGTTGGCGCAGGCGGCGCCAGCAGCGCCCGCCACCACGGCGCCGGACCAGGAAGCGGCGCCCGCGCCCGCCGAACAGCAGGCGCCGGAACAAACCGAAGTCTCGATTCCGGGCGCCAGCGATATCGTCGTCGTCGGCACGCGCAATCCCAACATCGCGCGTTCGACCCCGCAAGTGGTATCGATCCTGTCGAGCGCCGACATCGCGCGCACCGGTGAAGGCGACATTGCCGGCGCGCTCGGTCGCGTCACCGGCCTCAGCGTCGTCGGCAACGGCTTCGTCTATGTCCGCGGCCTCGGCGATCGCTATTCGTCGGCGCTGCTCAACGGCTCACCGTTACCGAGCCCGGAGCCGCTCAAGCGCGTCGTGCCGCTCGATCTCTTCCCGACGAACGTGATCGCATCGTCACTCGTGCAGAAGAGCTATTCGGTCAATTTCCCCGGCGAATTCGGCGGCGGCCTGATCAATCTCACCACCAAGGCCACGCCAAAGACCCCGTTCCTGTCGTTCGGCGGCAGCATCGGCGCGGATTCCCGCACGACCGGGCTGCTCGGTTATACCTATTATGGCAGCGCCAGCGACTGGACCGGCTTCGACAACGGCCAGCGAAACGTGCCGCCGGCGCTACAGGCCTTCTTCGACAGCGGAAAGCGCATCAGCGACACCGGCGTGGATCAACAGGCGATCGCGGCCCAACTGATCAACGGTCGCAATGCGGTGATCCAGCGCAACAAGGCGCTGCCGCCCAACTGGTCGGCGAACGTGACCGGCGGCAAGTCGTTCGACCTCGGCGGCGTGACCCTGGGCGTGATCGCGACGGCGGGCTACAGCAACAAATGGCGTACCCGCGACGTCACGCAGCAGACCGCCAACGCGCTCGACCTGTCGTCGGCGGACGGCTTCGAACGCGTGATCACCGACGACCATGTCGTGGTGAACGGCCTGCTCGGCCTGTCGCTCGAATTCGGCGGCAGCAAGGTGCGCTGGACCAACCTCTACATTCACGACACGCTCAAACAGGCGCGGCTCGGCATCGGCTCGATCACCGACAGCCCCGGCGTCACGTTCCAGCAACAGGACACCGCCTGGTTCGCGCGCCAGTTGATCGACACGCAATTGGTCGGCGAGTTCAAGCTCACGCCAGAGCTCAATCTCGACGTCCGCGGCGGCTTCGCCAATTCGCGGCGCGATTCGCCGGACGAGATCAGCTTCACCTATACGCGCAGCAACAACCCGAACGACCCATATGGCGCGCTCTTCACCAATACGCTCAACACCGGCCAGCGTCCGGGCAACGCCACGACCGCCTTCTCGAAACTCAACGAGGATCTCTGGTCGGGTGGTGTCGATCTTTCCTACAAGATCACCCCCGACGTCACCGCGACGCTGGGCTATGCCTATTCGGACACCAATCGGACGACAGATCGACGCGCCTTCCTGTTCCAGGGCAACAACACGATCCCGCTTGGCGTTTCGCTTCTCCGCCCCGACCTGCTGCTCGAACCGACCGTCATCAACTATTTCGGTATCGGGCTGGTCGACAATGAAGGCGGCAACCCCGCCTTCCGGGCAAAGCTGCGCAACCATGCCGGCTATGCGCAGATCCAGGCCAACGTCACGCCGACCCTGAGCATCAATGCCGGCGTTCGCTATGAGACCGCCACGCAATCGGTATCGCCAATCGCCGTCTATACGACGCTGCCGTCGCTGCCGCCCGGCACCAGTCTCCAGCGCAATTACTGGCTGCCGGCGGCGACGATCACCTACAAGCTGAACCAGGACATGCAGCTTCGCGTCAGCGCGTCGAAGACCATTGCGCGCCCGCAATTCCGCGAACTCGTTTTCCAGACCTATTATGATCCGGAATCGAACAGCACCTATCGCGGCAACCCGCAGCTGACCGACAGCCAGCTCTATAATGCCGAGGCGCGTTACGAATGGTATTTCGGTCGTGACCAGCGGCTGGAGGTTGCCGGCTTCTACAAGCGCATCGATCATCCGATCGAGACCTTTGCGAGCTTCGACGGCAACAAGGTTTTCACCAGCTTCGCCAACGCGCCGCGTGCGACGCTCTACGGCGGCGAGATCGAGGCACAGAAATATTTCGGCCTGTCCGGCCTGTCGGGTGCCGGCTTCTTCAACGCGCGGCGACTGCTCGTCGTTGCGAACTACACCTACACCGCGTCGAAGATCAAAGTCGGCCCGAACGACCCGGTGGCGGCCTACCCGCTGTCGGTCACGCTCGCCAACCAGCTGTTCAAGGATGGCAGCGCGTTGACCGGCCAGTCGGACCATCTGGTCAATCTGGAGTTCGGCCTGGAGGAAACCGGCCATCTCTCGCAACAGACCTTCCTGCTCTCCTATGCCAGCAAGCGCGTGACGCGGCGCGGGCCATCGGGCCAGCCGGACATCTACGAAAAGCCGGGCCTCCACCTCGATTTCGTGGCGCGCCAGGGGGTCAGGATTGCCGGTGTAAATACCGAGATGAAGCTCGAAGTGCGCAACATCACCGGGACGAAATACCAGGAATATCAGCAGAGTGGTGCCAACACGATATTCTACAATCTGTACAATGTCGGCACGACGGCGACGTTCGGCCTGAGCGTCAACTTCTGATCGACCCGCGACGCTGACCCTGGCTACGTGCCTCGGTCAGCGTCGCGCGGACGTTGCAGTGCGTGGGGCGAAACCGCCTCGTGGCGCGACTCCTCACCAGATAGCGTGATCAATCGGCGCCAGATTTCTTGTGGTCGCGCGCCCGATCGCGAACAGCCGGCTTCCACCTGTTCGCCGTGCGCTCCGGGCCCTGCCGGCAATGGTGGGCGCGACAGGGATTGAACCTGTGACCCCACCCGTGTGAAGGGTGTGCTCTACCGCTGAGCTACGCGCCCATCGCCTTGCTGCTCCACATCAGAAGCATGCCGCGACGTTGTCGCTGGTTGTTCACCAACGCAATGGGGCGGCGTCGCCGCCGCCCCTTGTTTGCTCGCCTTAGGACAGGCGGCGAAGGCTTGTCCAGCCCCTGCCCGCCTACCGGGCAAAAATCAGTTCACCGCGTCCTTCAGGCCCTTGCCGGCCTTGAACTTCGGCTGCGACGACGCCTTGATCGTCATCGGCTCGCCGGTACGCGGGTTACGCCCGGTGGATGCCTTGCGCTTCGACACCGAGAAGGTCCCGAAGCCGACGAGGCGAACCTCATCGCCCTTTTTCAGCGCTGCGGAGATCACATCGAAAACCGCTTCAACCGCCTTGCTCGTGTCACCCTTGCCGAGCCCGGAGACATCCGCGACCGACGCAATCAATTCCTGCTTGTTCATGCCCTGGGACCCCCGTTTGACGTAGCCGTTAGAATGAGTCGCGGCACTTGGCCGAACCTTCAATAAGGCCGGTCAATAACGCGGTGTCAAAGCAAAATGTCCTGATTCAAACCGCTACTGGTGTGAAAACACCGTTGACCGAACATTGATCAATGGTGAACCCCGCCTCCGATCGGTGCAACGCCTGCCGGTGGCTGGGCCGCAAGATCGTCCGCTTCGCTCCAGTCGATCGCCACCAGCGGCGCGGTCAACGCCAGGCGCAGCACCTCGTCGACATGGCTCACCGGGATGATCGTAAGACCCTCGCGGATATTCGCCGGTATTTCGGCCAGGTCCTTCTCGTTCTCGGCCGGGATCAGCACGGTCTTGATGCCGCCGCGCAGCGCGGCGAGGAGCTTCTCCTTCAGGCCACCGATCGGCAGCACGCGGCCGCGCAGCGTGACCTCGCCGGTCATCGCCACGTCGCGCCGCACCGAAACACCGGTCAGCGTCGACACGATCGACGTGACGATGCCGATGCCCGCCGACGGGCCGTCCTTGGGCACCGCGCCCTCGGGCAGATGGATATGGATGTCCTTGCGGTTGAAGATGCTCGGCTTGATCCCGTAGGTCGGGCTGCGCGCCTTGATGTAGCTGAGCGCGGTCTCGATCGATTCCTTCATCACGTCGCCGAGCTTGCCGGTGACCTTGGCCGCGCCTTTGCCGGGCACGGTGACGCTTTCGATCGTCAGCAATTCGCCGCCGACCTCGGTCCAGGCCAGGCCCGTGACCGCGCCGATCTGATCGTCCTCCTCGGACAGGCCGTGGCGGAATTTCTTCACGCCGGCATATTCGGCAAGATTGTCGGGCGTGATCGTCACGCTCTCCATCTTGTTTTCAAGGATGCGGCGCAGCGCCTTGCGCGCGAGACGCGCAATCTCGCGCTCCAGCGTGCGCACGCCGGCCTCGCGGGTATAGCCCTGGATCAGCGCGCGCAGGCCCTCGGTGGTCAGGACGAACTCGCCTTCCTTCAGCCCGTGCGCCTCGATCTGCTTGGCGATCAGGTGGCGCTGCGCGATCTCGACCTTCTCGTCCTCGGTATATCCTTCGAGCCGGATGATCTCCATCCGGTCGAGCAGCGCCTGCGGCAGGTTCAGCGTGTTCGCCGTGGTGACGAACATGATGTCCGACAGGTCGATGTCGATCTCGAGATAATGGTCCTGGAACTTGCCGTTCTGTTCCGGATCGAGCACCTCGAGCAGCGCCGAAGCGGGATCGCCGCGGAAATCCTGGCCGAGCTTGTCGATCTCGTCGAGCAGGAACAGCGGGTTCGACGTACCGGCCTTTTTCAGGTTGGTGACGATCTTGCCCGGCAGCGAACCGATATAGGTGCGGCGGTGGCCGCGAATCTCGGCCTCGTCGCGCACGCCGCCGAGCGACTGGCGCACGAACTCGCGGCCGGTCGCCTTGGCGATCGACTTGCCCAGGCTGGTCTTGCCAACGCCGGGCGGGCCGACGAGGCACAGGATCGGCCCCTTCAGCTTGTTGGTGCGCGCCTGCACGGCGAGATATTCGATGATCCGGTCCTTGACCTTCTCGAGCGCATAATGGTCCTCGTCCAGCACCGCCTGTGCCGCGACGATATCCTTCTTCAGCTTGGACTTCTTGCCCCAGGGCAGGCCGAGCAGGACATCGAGATAGTTGCGCACGACCGTCGCCTCGGCCGACATCGGTGCCATCGTCTTGAGCTTCTTCAGCTCCGCCGTGGCCTTGGTGCGCGCCTCCTTCGACAGCTTGAGCGTCGCGATCTTCTGGGTCAGCTCGGCAACCTCGTCGGCCTCGCCTTCCTCGCCCTCGTTGCCGAGCTCGCGCTGGATCGCCTTCAACTGCTCATTGAGATAATATTCGCGCTGCGTCTTCTCCATCTGGCGCTTGACGCGGCTCTTGATCTTCTTCTCGACCTGCAGAACGCCGAGCTCGCCTTCCATGAAGGCGAAGACCATCTCGAGCCGCTTGGCCGGATCGGGCTCGACCAGCAGCGACTGCTTGTCGGCAACCTTGATCGCGATGTTGCCGGCGACCGCATCCGCAAGGCGCGAAGGATCCTCGATCTCGCCGAGCTGTACCGCGGTTTCGGCGGGCAGCTTGCGGTTGAGCTTCGCATAATTCTCGAACTGGTCGATCACCGAGCGCATCAGCGCCGCGATCTCGTGGCCGGCGGTGACGAGTTCTTCCTTGCCCTCGGCGCCCTCGAGCATCTTCACCTCGGCAGCGAGATATCCGTCTTTCGGTGCGACCGTTTCGAGCTGCGCGCGCAGCTTGCCCTCGACCAGCACGCGCACCGTGCCGTCGGGCAGCTTGAGCAACTGCAGCACCGACGCGGTGACGCCGATGTCGTAGAGATCATCGCGCTCGGGATCGTCCTCGGCGGGATCGAGCTGGGCGACGAGGAAGATTTCCTTGTCAGCGGCCATCGCCGCTTCCAGTGCCGCGACCGACTTGTCGCGGCCGACGAACAGCGGCACGATCATATGCGGGAAGACGACGATGTCGCGCAACGGCAGAACGGGGTAGGTGTTGGTCATGAATGCTCCGGAGGCGCCTGAACGCAGCGCCATTCCTTCCTTATATGGTGATGCTGACGGTTGCATCAATCGTCGAGCGTTGATCTTCGCCGCGAGCGCGACTTTCGCCCTGCCAGCGCGTGCCCGCAACGCCATCGCGAGCACGCCGGACCCGGTCGCGCGCGCGCGCGCCGCGATGGGCGGCGACGTGCTCGCGCGGGTCAGGACGATCGGCTGGAGCGGCTCGGCCACGCTGTTCGCGCCCGGGCGGGCGATCGATCTGCAGGTCGAGACGCGGATCGAACCCTTCGTGCGCGCCCGGTCGGACAGCTGGCTGGCGAGCGGCGATCGCTCGACCAAGCGGACGCTGATGGTGGAGGGACATGCCGCCTTCGCGGTGGTGGAAGGCAAGCAGATCGCGCTGGCGGCGGCACAGGCCGAGCATGAACGCCAGCAGTTCGGGATCTACGGCCATATGCTGCTGGCCGGCGTCACCGTGGCGCGCGGCAACGGCTTCATGTCAACGAAGGCGGGTTATCCCGACGCATCGTTCACGCTCGGGCGGAACGGCATGCTCGCGACGGCAGACTATCGGCTCGACGCCCCCGACGGCGCGGCGACGATCCGCGAACGCCTGACCTTTGCCGGCAGCGTATCCGACCAGGGCATCACCTGGCCCCGGCGTATCGCCATCACGCGGAACGGCAAGCCCTTCCAGAACCTGACCATCGACGAACTCACCGTGGAACTGTCCGTCGCATGAAGCGCCTGTTGCTTGTTCCCGTGCTTGCCGCGCTGACCGCCGCATCCGACCCCGGCCGCCTGCCCGGCAGAGGCGAACCGCCACTTACCGATCAGACCCGACACTCGGGCGGCGCGGTCGACCCGGAGCAGGCCAAGCTGCACTTCGACGCCGCCGATCTGCGTTTCGAGGTGCTGCCCGAGACCGAGACGCTCAACGCCACGGCGACCCTCAGCTTCACCGCCAGGGCGCCGCTCGACCGGCTGGTGATCGATCTCGACCGCAATCTCGGGCCGAGCGCGGTGGCGATCGATGGTACGCCGTTGCCCGCTTCGGCCTATGCCAACCCGGAAGGGCGGCTGACTATCACCCTGCCCCACCGCGTCGCCACCGGCGGCACGGTAACGGCAACGATCAGCTATGCAGGCACCCCGCACATCGCCGTACGTCCGCCATGGGACGATGGCATGATCTGGTCGAAGACGCCCGACGGCCGCACCTGGTTTGCCACCACCTCCGAGGGATCGGGCTGCGACATCTTCTGGCCGTGCCTCGATTTTCCGACCGGCGAGCCGGACGTCGTCAACCTGCACATCACGGTGCCCAAAGGCCTGAAGGCGCCGTCGAACGGCGTGCTGCTGGGAGTCGACACGCTCGCCGATGGCCGCACGACATGGAACTGGCGAGTGAAGCACCCAAATACCTACGCCATCGCACTCAACGTCGCGCCCTATGAGGTGATCTCGGGCAGCTACAAGAGCCGCTACGGCAACACGATACCGCTCTATTACTGGTATCTCCCGGGCGAGGAGGCCAAGGCAAAGGCGCTGTTCGCCGAGTTCGCCCCGACACTCGATTTCTACGAGGCCAATATCGGGCCCTATCCGTGGGGCGACGAGAAGGTCGGCGTGGTCGAAACACCGCATCTCGGCATGGAGCACCAGACGATCAACGCCTATGGCAACGCCTATCGCAAGGCGCCGGAGGGCTTCGACTGGCTGTTTCAGCATGAATTCGGGCATGAATGGTTCGGCAACCAGCTGACCGCGGCCGACTGGGACGATTACTGGCTGCACGAAGGCTATGCGGAATATATGCAGCCGCTCTACGGCCGCTGGCGCGAGGGCGAGGCGCGCTATGCCGTGATGCTCGACGTACAACGCAACCTGATCCTCAATCTCCAGCCGATGGTCTCGGGGCAACCGCGCACCCAGGACGACGTCTACGAACTCGGTCGCGGCGGCCCCGGCTCGGACATCTACTACAAGGGCGCGTGGATGCTCCACACGCTGAGGAACCTGATCGGCGACCGCGCCTTTCGCGACGTGACGCGGCTGGAAGTCTATGGCCGGATCGATCCCCGACCGGGCAATTTTCATCCGCGTTACGGCTCGACGGCGGAATATGAACGCAATGTCCGCCGCGTGACGGGCAAGGACTTCAGCTGGTTCTTCGACGTCTATCTGCGCCAGGCGGCATTGCCAGAGCTGATCGAGACGCGACAGGGCACCCGGCTCGATTTGCGCTGGGAGGCGCCCGGCGGCCATCCCTTCCCGATGCCGGTCGAGGTGCAGGTCGACGGGCGCGTCATCCGGCTGCCGATGACCGGCGGGACCGGGAGCCTCGTCGTCCCGCGCCGCGCCCATGTCGTGACCGATCCGTTCAGCCGCATCCTCAAGCGTTCGCGCGCGGTGGAGGCGTATCAGGCGTGGAAAGACAGCGAGAGCCGCAAGGCGGTCACGAAATAGGCGTGTTGCATGTGCAACACACGACGATTATTCTGCGCTGCATGAACCTGCTTTTTCATCGCGACCCGGTTGGTTGGCCAAGCCTTGCTGCATTCGGCCTGGGCGTGTTGATCGCCCTCGTCACGCTGTTGCTGGCGCGGCTGCGCGCGAACAAGGCGGCCAGGGTCACCGATAGCGGACGCGCCATGATCAGTTGGCTGTGGATCGGCGTGCAGGGCATCGGCATCGGCCTGGTGGGATTCGGCGCGATCGACATCCGCCTAGGACCGCCCACGGCCGCGACGCTCGCGCGCGCGGCGATCGTGATCGCCTTGATGCTGGCGGCGATCTGGCTGTTCGATTCCGCGTCGCGCACGATGGGCAAGAACTGGAGCCTGGTCGCGCGGACCCGGAGCGACCACAGCCTCGTCCAGACCGGCCCCTTCGCGCTGGTGCGCCATCCGATCTACGTCGCGCTGTTTCTCTTCATGCTGGCGATGGCGACCGCCTATGGCCATACTGGCATGTTGATCGTCGCGATCCCGATCTATGCGCTCGGCACCTGGTTGCGGATCCGCCAGGAAGAACGGCTGTTGCGCGAGATGTTCGGCACCGCGTTCGATGCCTATGCGGAGCGGGTCAAGCGCTTCGTCCCGGGTGTGTTCTGAACCGGTTGGCGCTCACAAGCCGAATTCGCGACCGAAAAAGCTCTTGATATCGAACCACAGCTGCCGCTTGGCGCCGTCCTGTGTCGTCACGTCGAGCATATCATAGGGGTGGTTGTCGTCGCCGATGATCAGGCTCGGCCCGCCCGCCCGACAATGCAACGCCCGAACGATTTGATATTCCTCGGCGACGCTCTTCACCTTGAAGGCGGTTTCCTTCGTCGCGCCATCGCTGGCGGCGATCAACGACGCGATACGGTCGGCCTGCTTGTCTTTGGAAAGCGCGACGCCCGGCTGAACCAGGACAAGCAGCGCAACGGCGAGATATCTCTTCATGCGGCCAGCTTAAGGCCGATGATAGCGCCCTGGCTAGCGGGCTTCGCGCCACATCGACCAGAAGCGCGGTCCGTCCTTGCCGACCTGCCAATCGCCGATCACCGTAAACCCGATCGCTCGATAAAAGCCGATGTTTCGCTCGAGCGGCGTCTCGAGATAGGCCGGTAGCCCGGAGCCGGCGACGCGATCGAGCCCGGCGCGCACCGCCGCCCCGCCAAAGCCCTTGCCCTGCGCGGACGGATCGCAGCCGGCGATGTGCAGGTACCAGTAATCACCGCGCGGCAGATGCTGGTCGATCGCGTTCGATACCGCCAGCGCACGTGCGAGCGCGGTGCCGAAGGTCGCGATCATCGGTAGCGCCTGCCGCACCATGTCCCAATGGCTCGTGCGCGCTCCCCCCGGCTCACGCCACAAGGTCGCCGCCTCGCCCCCGCCCGTAACGAGCCGCATGCCACCGGCATCCTCGTCGAACAGCAACGCGAACAGCCGCGGCAGCTTGCGCGCGCGGACCGCCGGATCCGGAAAAATGAAGCTGATCGCCGGATCCACGGCGAAGGCACGTGCCAGCATCGCCGCGATCGACGTCCGCTCGGCATTGCCGGCGACGCGAATCGGGACGATGTCGGTCACGGGACAGTGCTATGCCGCGCCGGTGCCGGTCTTTTCCTTCTTGGCATAGACGCGGATCGGTTCCTTGCGGCCCTCGATCACGTCCTTGTCGATCATCACCTCGTCGACCGAATCCATGCCCGGCAGGTCGAACATCGTGTCGAGCAGGATACTTTCGAGAATCGAGCGCAACCCGCGCGCGCCGGTCTTGCGATCGATCGCCTTCTTGGCGACCTGGACCAGCGCGTCGTCGGTGAAGCCGAGCTTGACCGACTCCATGTCGAACAGCTTCTGATACTGCTTGACCAGCGCGTTCTTCGGCTCGGTCAGGATCGTCACCAGCGCCGGCACGTCGAGATCCTCGAGCGTCGCGATCACCGGCAGGCGGCCGACGAATTCGGGGATCAGGCCGAACTTGAGCAGATCCTCGGGCTCGACCGACTTGAGTGTTTCGCCGGTGCGACGTTCCTCTGGCGCGGCGACATAGGCGCCGAAGCCGATCGACTTGCCCTGCAGGCGATCGCCGATGATCTTTTCGAGGCCGCTGAACGCACCGCCGCAGATGAACAGGATGTTGGTGGTGTCGACCTGCAGGAATTCCTGCTGCGGATGCTTGCGGCCACCTTGCGGCGGAACGCTCGCGGTGGTGCCCTCCATCAGCTTGAGCAGCGCCTGCTGCACACCCTCGCCCGACACGTCGCGCGTGATCGAGGGATTCTCGGCCTTGCGGCTGATCTTGTCGATCTCATCGATATAGACGATGCCGCGCTGCGCCCGCTCGACATTATAGTCGGAGGCCTGGAGCAGCTTGAGGATGATGTTCTCGACATCCTCGCCGACATAGCCGGCCTCGGTCAGCGTCGTCGCATCGGCCATGGTGAAGGGCACGTCGAGGATGCGTGCCAGTGTCTGGGCGAGCAGCGTCTTGCCGCAGCCGGTCGGTCCGACCAGCAGGATGTTCGACTTGGCAAGCTCGACATCCGCGCCCTTCTGGCCGTGGTTGAGGCGCTTGTAATGGTTGTGCACCGCCACCGACAGCACGCGCTTGGCGCGCTTCTGCCCGATGACATAGTCGTCGAGCACGTCGCAGATCTCCTGCGGCGTCGGCACGCCACCATCCTTCTTGGAGACCAGGGCTGACTTGGTCTCCTCGCGGATGATGTCGTTGCATAGCTCGACGCACTCGTCGCAGATGAAGACCGTTGGACCGGCGATCAGCTTGCGCACCTCGTGCTGCGACTTCCCGCAGAACGAGCAATAGAGCGTGCTTTTCGAGTCGCCGCCGCTGAGCTTCGTCATTCAAACCATCCTTCGCCCGCCCGGGAGAGGCGCGCTGTTACAGGGGCGTATCCTAGACCGCCCAGCTTACATCCGACAATCAACAAATTCATCTAACGATGACAGCCTCAATATCGCGTTTACGAGCCCGGCAGAATCGGCGGAACGGGGTCTTCCGACAATGCCGGGCGCTTGTCGAACACCTCGTCGATCAGGCCGAACTCCTTGGCCTCATGCGACGACAGGAACTTGTCGCGGTCCATCGCATGTTCGATCTCGCCGATCGGCTTGCCGGTATATTCGGCGTAAAGCTCGTTCATGCGGTGCCGGATGCGCAGGATCTCGCGCGCCTGGATCTCGATGTCGCTGGCCATGCCCTGCGCACCGCCCGAGGGCTGGTGGATCATGATCCGCGCATTGGTCAGCGCGACGCGCATGCCCGGCTCGCCGGCGCAGAGCAGGAAGCTGCCCATCGACGCGGCCTGGCCGATGCACACCGTGCCGACGCGCGGGCGGATGTATTTCATCGTGTCGTGGATCGCCATGCCCGCCGTGACGACCCCGCCCGGCGAGTTGATGTACATGTAGATGTCCTTCTTCGGGTTCTCGGACTCGAGGAAGAGCAGCTGGGCGGTGATCACCGAGGCCATATGGTCCTCGACGCCGCCGGTGACGAAGATGATGCGCTCGCGCAGCAGCCGCGAATAGATGTCGAAGCTGCGCTCGCCGCGGTTCGATTGCTCGATGACGATGGGCACGAGCCCCGCCTGGGTCTGCCGCAAGCCAAGCCCGGCCTGGGCCAGAGGGCTGGAGAAGTCGCCGGTCTCGAACGGATTATGCATGTGAAATTCTGGTCCTTGTGCCCCGTGGATGCGCCCTACATCGGCGCTGGCGGAAACGAGTTCAAGCCCCGCGCTGCGGTGCCCCATGTGCTAGATAGGCGAGCCGTCGCACTTCGCGCCGTCCGCGCACCACCGTATCGAGGATCAATCCGGTGAAAGCGTTGAGCGCGGCGAGGATGATCAGCCCCGTTACGAGGATCGCCGTCGGCTGGCGTGGCACGAGGCCGGTGTGGAGATAGGTCAGTACCAGCGGCACCGCAAGGAGCACCGCGACCAGCCCCAGCGCCACCCCGGCGGCGCCGAAAAACAGCAACGGCCGCTCCAGCCGGTAGAGCTGGACGATCGTATTGAGGATGCGCAGTCCATCGCCATAGGTGCTGAGCTTCGACTCGGAACCTTCCGGTCGCGCGAAATAAGGCGTCTCGACCTCCGCCACGGGCATCTTCAACTCGAGCGCATGGACGCTGATCTCGGTTTCGATCTCGAAGCCCGAGGAAAGCACCGGAAAGCTCTTCACGAAACGCCGTGAAAACACCCGATAACCGGATAGAATGTCAGTGAAACTCCGTCCGAACAGTCGCGCGAGCATGCCGGTGAGCAGCGCGTTGCCGAACTTGTGGCCGCGCCGATAGGCGGCATCCGCCTCGGTGACCCGCGACCCGACCACCATGTCGAGTTGCTCATCGAGCAGCCGCGC
This sequence comes from Sphingomonas sp., assembly GCA_041659925.1. GTDB lineage: Bacteria > Pseudomonadota > Alphaproteobacteria > Sphingomonadales > Sphingomonadaceae > Sphingomonas. The sequence continues at coordinate 20,767 of JBAZXI010000027.1, read as the reverse complement.
GACCAGCGTCGGCGCCGAGGCCGCGTCATAGGTCGCGTCGCCATCGGCCATGACATAGATGTCGGCATCGATATCCGCGAACATCCGCCGCACGACATTGCCCTTGCCCTGCATCCGCTCGCTCCGCACCACGGCACCGGCGGCGCGCGCGACCTCGATCGTGCGATCGCGGCTGTTATTGTCATAGACGTAGACCACGGCGCCGGGCAGCGCGGCGCGAAAGTCGGCGACCGTCCGTGCGATCGCCGCCTCTTCATTGTAGCAGGGCAACAGGACGGCAATGCGGGAGGTCATCGGCTTGCCTTAAGCGGGAATTCGCGCCGGTTCGACCCTTTTGTTGTTTGACGGCGCGCGTCTCTCTCGTGATCATCCCGTCGTGTCGTGGGGGAGCCGGTGAATGGAATTTCGCAATTTGCGCACGTTGACGCTTGTCGTGGCGGTCATGGTGATGGCCGACGCGCTTTGGACGCCGGTCATCTTGCTGTGGGCGGCGGCGCTCCCCGTTGCGTTCCAGACCGTCATTGCGCCGATCGCCTCGGCGGTCGACACCGCCGCTCTGTGCTTCAAGATCGCGACGATGATCGTGTTCGCCCGCTGGATCTATGTAGCGGGGAGCAATCTCGTCGACGCCGATGTGATGGACCTCGAATTCACCCCGGCTTCGCGCATCTGGTGGTTCTTCGTCCCGATCGCCAGCCTGTTCAAACCCTTTCAGGGCATGCGCGAATTGTGGAATGCGAGCCACGGAATCTATCCCGGCGACGTGTCGAGCAGTCTGGTGGCGACATGGTGGGGGCTGTGGCTGCTGGCGAACATGGTTGGTTACGCCACAGGCGTGATCGCCAACCCCAGCGGGAACAACCCGGCTATCATATGGGTAAGCTGCGGCGTTGATATCGCCACCGCGGTCACGGCAATCATGATGATTCGGGGGATTGCAAGAAGTCAGGAGCAGCTCGGCGGCGCGTCGCTTTCCGAGGTATTCGCCTGAATCAAAACGACGCCGCTGCACCAGGGCAGCGACGTCGTTTTTGCTTCCCGAAGACGAAGGAACTCAGTCCTTCTTCGCGGCGGCCTTCTTGGCGGCAGGCTTCTTGGCCGGTGCCGGGGTCGCCTCAGCGGCGGCTTCGGCCTTGGGCTTGGCAGCCTTCTTGGCGACCGGCTTTGCCTCGACGGGCTTGTCCTCGGCCGGCGCAGCCACGGCGTCCGCTTCTTCAGCATCGGCCTTCTTGGCGGCCGGCTTCTTCGCGGCAGCCTTCTTGGCCTTGGGCTTGTGGTTCTCGTGGTCGTGGCTGTGCGTGCCGGTCGAGAAGCCCTCCTCGCTCTCGATCGCCGCTTCGAGTTCCTCGCGCGTCACTTCGCGGTCGGTGATCTCGGCCTTTTCGAACAGCCAGTCGACCACCTTGTCCTCGTACAGCGGCGCGCGCAGCTGGGCCGCCGCCATCGGCTCCTGCTGGACATACTGGATGAAGCGCTGGCGATCTTCCGGGCCATATTGCTGCGCGGCCTGCGCAATCAGGCGGTTCATTTCCTGCTGGCTGACCTCGACGCCATTGGCCTGGCCGATCTCGCTCAGCAACAGCCCCAGGCGCACGCGACGCTCGGCAATCGCCTTATAATCGTCGCGCTCGGCTTCCATTTCCTTGAGCGCCGCCTCGGGATCGGGCTCGTGGGTGGCTTCGTGCTCGAGCTGCTGCCAGATCTGGTCGAATTCGGCCGCAACCATCGACGGCGGAACCGGGAAATCATGGCCCTCGGCGAGCTGGTCGAGCAGCTTGCGCTTCATGTGCGTCCGGGTCAGCCCGTTGAGTTCCTGCTCAACCTGGCCCTTGAGCAGCCCCTTGAGCTGCTCGAGGTCGGTCAGGCCCAGCGACGTCGCCAGCTCATCGTCGATCTTGCTCTCGGCCGCGGTCTTCACCGCCTTGATGACGAGGTCGAAGGTCGCCGCCTTGCCGGCGAGTTCCTTGGCCTGATAATCTTCCGGGAAGGTCACGTTGATCTGGCGCTCTTCGCCGGTCTTCACGCCGATCACCTGATCCTCGAAACCGGGGATAAGACGGCCGGTGCCGATCTCGACCGACATGTCGGTGCCGGTACCGCCATCGAAAGCGACGCCATCGACCTTGCCGATGAAGTCCATCACGACGAGGTCGCCGGTCTTCGCCTTGTAGGTCGCCTTGGCATCGTCCCAGCGCTTTTGCTGGTCGGCAAACTTCTGCAGCTGCTCGGCCACCGCGCTGTCGTCGGCCGGGACCGTCAGGCGTTCCAGCTTCAGCGCCTCGATCGCCGGTGTCGGCACGTCGGGCAGCACTTCGAGCTCGATCTTGATGTCGGCGTCCTGGCCGAGCTCGTAACCGTCGTCGAGGCTGACCGAGGGCTGGATCGCCGGACGAATCTTCTGGTCGGCGATCAGCTGCTGGATGCCTTCCTGGATCGAACTGTTGAGCGCATCCTGCATGAGCGACGGCCCGTGCATCTTGCGCACGAGATTCGCCGGGACCTTGCCGGGGCGGAAGCCGGGCATCCGCACCTGCGGCGCGACCTTCTTCAGCTCGGCATCGACGCGCTTGTCGATATCCTTGGCCGTGATCTTCAGGGTGTAGGCACGCTTCAGGCCTTCGTTCAACGTCTCGACAGTCTGCATGATCTCGCTCGAAGCCTTGAAAAGAATGGAGTTGCCATGTCCCGCCTTGCGCGACGGGACTGGTGCGGGCGAAGGGACTCGAACCCCCACATCTTTCGATACCTGGACCTAAACCAGGCGCGTCTACCAGTTCCGCCACGCCCGCATGGGACACCGCCGGTGGCGGCGCTCTATAGCAGTGATGGGCGCGGGGGCAAGCGCGGCGATCATTTCGCCGACGGCTCGACGCGCGCACCGATTTCGAGCGTCCCGCTTAACATCAGCATGCCAAGCGTCAAACGCGTATATGGTATAGGATGAAAACATTGGGCGTTGGCAAAATCCGCTAGTGAATCTATGCATTCGAAGAATTGAACCAAAACAAAACGGGGGATGCGATGGCAAAGAAGCTTGGCCTGATATGCGGTTTTGTCGGCCTTGTGCTCGCGTCGCCGGCACTGTCCGAAACGATTCACAACGATACAATTTTGGCCTTGGTCGGCGCCGGCCTTGGCGACGAGGCGATCATCGCGAAGATCAACGCCAGTGACACCGCCTTTGACTTGACCACTGACGATATCATCAACTTGAAGGCCAAAGGGGTGTCGAGCAAAGTCATCGCCGCGATGCTTTCTGCTGGCACCGGCCATGCCAGCAAGCCGGCCGCAATGTCGATGGATTCGGCTGACCCCGGCATTCCCCATCCGGCAGGCGTATATATTCTTGAAGACTGGGTACCCAACCCACGCATGCTGCGTATGGATGCAACAATTTCAAACCAGGCGAAGACTGGTGGTATCTTTGGCTATGCACTAACTGGCGGGATTGCCTCGATAAGTATCAAGGCCTCAATTCAAAACGAGACAGCGCGCGTGGCCGCGCAGAGCCATACGCCCACCTTCTATTTCTTTTTTGACCAGGCGAACTCCGCAGATGGTCAGGTTGCCGGTGCATGGCTCTCCGGTACAGCCGCGACAGTAGCTTCGCCGAGTGAATTCACGCTGATCCAGCTCACGCAAAAGAAAGGACGGCGCGAAGCCCGCGTCGGCAGCATGAACATCGGTGGGGCCAAAACGGGTGTGATGGACAAGGACCGCCTGAACTTCACCTATGATATGGTTCGTCCCGGTGTCTACAAAGTGAGCCCGTCGGAAGCGCTAAAACCTGGCGAGTATGGCTTCATCTACGCCGTTAGCGGCAATGGTATGGGGGGCGCGGCGACCGCACGGATCTTCGACTTTTCCGTCAAATAGGCACCGAGAGACCTTACCATCTCACGAGGCACCATTCCACCACTTCGGTACCACGAAAAAAGGTGGCGAGGCTATTGCCTGGCGACTGGTGCAGCCGTCAGGTCGACGATCCTGTCGCGATCATAGGAAAACACACCCGGCATCGCCATCAGCCGATCGACCTCGATCCCGTACCAGTTCGGCATCTTGCCCGCCGGCCGGTAGGTCGCCGGTTTGACCGGATAGTCGCCGACGCGCGAATCGACCGGCGCGCCAGCCACCGCTGGTTCGATCATCATGCTCGTCTTGCCGTCGGGGAGATCGAGCGCGGTCTTTGGCCTCACGCCGCCGCTCGATTTGGCTTGCTTGATCGCCTCCAGAAACGGGAAACGCAGGGTGCCGAGGTTCGTGATCATGCCGACTTCCGCGCGAAACTGTACCGTCCCCATGCACATGCACGCGCCCACCGTCCCGGCCTCACTGTCGAACATGATCGGCCCATAGACGCGGTAGTTGCCCGCCGGCACCGCCTGCAGATAGACGCTCTCGCCATTGGCCTTCGAGAAGCGATCCATCGGCCCCATGGCGATGACCAGATCGAGTTCGATCGGCGGGAAGGCGAAATTGGCCTCGCTCGGCTCAACCGGCTGTGGTCCCGGATCGGCAAATGTCGCGTTGCGGCGATGGAGGTCCGCCCGGCCCTGCCATTCATTCAGTGCGTTCAGATATTTGCGGTGCGCCTTTTCGAATGCCTTGGTTCGCTTCGCCTGATATGTCGCGATGTCCTCCGGCGTCGCGTCGCGAACCAGTTCGAGCGGCGCGCCGGCAGCGGAGCGGTACATGACATAGGCCGTGCCCGCATCCAGCGTCACCTGCGGCTTGTCCTTTACGGCTTGTGCCGCCGCCATCCCCGGGACGATCATCAGCAGCGCCGCGATCAGCATGTGCCGGCCGCTCACAGCCCGAGATCCTTGCCGGTCACGCCGGGGGTCGAGGCGACCTTCGCCTGCTGCGCGAGAAAGCGCTGGCGATCCACTTCCTTCACGCTCGACAGTCCCTCCTCGAAATTGAAAGTCTCCCACAGGTCACGCTTTAACCCGTAACGCTCATAGCCCTTGTAATGCATGCAGCGCCGCATGTTGGTGCGCCGCAACTTGCGTTTCTGGGCCGAGCCGAAGATCGCGAAGGCGAGCGCGTTGCCGATCGCCCCGCCGATCGCTCCCGCCATGGTGCCGGCATAGGGATAGGGTACCTGGGTGTAGCCCATATTGATGTTCAGCCCGCGCGCGAATGCGTCACATTCGCGGATGTCGGCCAGCGCGGTCTCGAACGTCGTGTCGGCGCGATGAAAATAGTAATATTTGTCGTACGTCGCCTCGATCTCGGGCGTCGCGCTGAAGGCCAGCGCGGGCATCGCCACCGTGGCCGGGTCCGGCACCGCGCTCAGCAACTCGACCGATACGGCCTCGCCCTCGCCGGTAGCCGACGTTTCGGGCGCGGCGGCGGTGGGTGCCGCCGCGCTGCCCTGCTGCACCGCCGGTGGCACCGCCTGCCCCGCTGCGGCTGGTGAAGCCGAGGCCAGCACCAGCGCCGTCGCCACGGCACCATCGATCAGTTTTCGCATTACCACGCCCCCACGCAGTCAGGTCTAGCCGTCTGAATAGCGACGGCATTTGGTCGAGCAAGCGAAAGTCGCGGCAACCATCCGCGCGGCCATATGTTGGTTCGTTCTCAGGAGATGATCATGGCCACCACGCCGCCGCCCGAAGCCCCGCCGACGCCCGAGCAGGTGCCCCCCGAATTCACCCCACCGTCGCCGGACGTGGACGTTCCCTCACCGGCGGCGCCCGCACCATCGACCGACTCGCGCAGCGATATCCAGCAAGTAGTCGAGGCGCGCCGCGACGCGGTCGAGCGTGGCGAAGGCGGGCGCGAGCCGGAAATCCTTGCCAGCGCCGCATTGCCCCCAGCGGCACCGGTGGCGAAACGCGCAATCAGGGCAAAGACGCGCAGTAGCGAGGCCGTGCGGCCGTCGGCTATTTCGCCGCCGGGATACGCCGCACGGAGATCACCTTGACCGGCGCCACCGGCACTTCGCCCTTGAAGGTGCCGAGCATGGTCCTGGTCGGCGAGATCGGCGCGTTGAAGATGGCGAGGATCACGTCCATGCCCTCGACCACCCGGCCAAAGGTCGCATAGCCGAGATTGTCCCCCGGCTGGGTCGGATCGGCGTCGAGGCCGAACTGATCGCCGACGCTGATCGTGAAGTCGCCGCGTCCCGTTCCCGGTGCCAGCCGCGCGAGCGAGATCGTCCCGTCGAAATGCTTGAGGCCGGTCAGCGTGGTCGGCTCATGTTTGATCGGCGGCAGGATGCGCTTGGGGTTGCCCATCACGCCGAACTGGACGAAACCGAAATGGTCGGCGACCTTCACGTCGCGGTAGAAGCTGACGCCATCGAGCCGGCGCTGATCGACATAGCGCAGGAAATTCGCGGCGGTGATCGGCGCCTTCTTCGTCTCCAGCTCGATGACGATCCGCCCAGCCGTGGTGACGACCGCGACGCGCGGCAACGGCGGCGCCGCCGGGATGACGGGGGTCGGCGTCGGGGCGACAATGGGAGTCGGCGTGGCAACGGGGTCGGTCTGCGCCATCACCGGCGCCGCCATCAGGCCCAGCGCCAGCACCATCAACCGTCGCATCGCCACCATCGCCCTGCTCCCGTCTCCGTTCAGCCCAGCGCCTTGCGCAACAGTTCGTTGACCACCGCCGGATTGGCCTTGCCGCCCATCGCCTTCATCGTCTGGCCGACGAAGAAGCCGAACAGCGCTTCCTTGCCGCCGCGATACTGTTCCAACTGGCTGGGGTTGGCGGCCAGCACCCCGGCAATCACTTCCTCGATCGCGCCAGTGTCGCTGGTCTGCTTCAATCCGCGCTCCGCGACGATCTTGCCCGGCGCATCGCCGGTTTCGAGCATGATCTCGAACACCTGCTTGGCGAGCGTCCCCGACAATGTGCCATCAGCGACCAGCGCGAGCAGCTCGGCCGCCTGCCCCGGCAATACCGGCGAGTCCTCGATCCCCTTGCCGAGCCGGTTGAGCGCACCGAACAGCTCCGACGTCACCCAGTTCGCCGCTGCGGCGGGCTTGGCGCCCAGATCGAGCAACGCATCGAACCAGCGCGCCGCCTCGACCTCGGCGGTCAGCACCGCGGCGTTATAGGCGGTGATACCGAGCGCCTCGTAGCGCGCGCGCTTGGCGTCGGGCAGCTCGGGCAGGCTCGCGCGGCACGCCTCGAGAAACGCGTCGTCGAGTTCGAGCGGCAACAGGTCGGGGTCGGGGAAGTAGCGGTAATCATGCGCGTCTTCCTTCGAGCGCATCGACCGCGTGACATTCTTGTCGGGGTCGTAAAGCCGCGTTTCCTGGACGATCCGGCCGCCCTCTTCGAGCACATCGACCTGGCGCCGCGCCTCCTGCTCGACCACCGCCATGACGAAGCGCACCGAATTGACGTTCTTGGTCTCGGTGCGCGTGCCGAGCTCGCCGCCCGGCTTGCGCACGCTGACATTGACGTCGGCGCGCATCGAGCCTTCTTCCATATTGCCGTCGCACGACCCGACATAGCGCAGAATCGCCCGCAACTTGCGCAGGTAAGCCCCTGCTTCGGCGGGTGAACGCATGTCCGGCCGACTGACGATTTCCATCAGCGCCACGCCCGAGCGGTTGAGGTCGACATAGGACTGGGTCGGATGCTGGTCGTGCATCAGCTTGCCGGCATCCTGCTCGACATGGATCCGTTCGACACCGATCTCCTTGGTGTTCTCGTCCGGGTTCTTGTCGTCGAGGCTGATCATCAGCCGCCCCTCGCCGACCAGCGGATGGTAGAGCTGGCTGATCTGGTAACCCTGCGGCAGATCGGCGTAGAAATAATTCTTGCGGTCGAACCGCGACCATTTGTTGATCTGCGCGTCGATCGCCATGCCCGTGCGCACGGCCTGGCGGATGCATTCGCGGTTGGGCACCGGCAGCATCCCCGGCATCGCCGCGTCAACCAGCGACACCTGCGTGTTGGGCTCCGCCCCGAACGCCGTCGCCGCGCCCGAGAACAGCTTGGCGTTGGAGGTGACCTGGGCATGGACTTCGAGGCCGATCACGACCTCCCATTCGCCGGTCGCGCCGTGGATACGATAAGGGGTCGCTGCGTCAGCCATTGTCGGTCTCGGGTGTGATGAGAGGAAGGTCGGGGAAATATTTCACGTAAAATCGCCTATCGCGCGTGAGCAGCGTCGCGTCGAGCGTCACCGCGTGCGCGCCGATCAGAAAATCGGCGAGAATCATCTTCGCCGCGCCGCCACCGGCCTTGTAGCGACGAAAGGCCTGTCCGGCGAGGAACGCCGCATCCTCGGTCATCGGCACGATCACGATACCCAGCATATCGAGGCGCTGCCGAAAGCGATCGAGCGAGTCGAACGATGGACCGACCTCCGCGACGACGATTTGATCAATCGCCACCTCACCTTGCGCTGCGGCATCTGCCAGCCTGACAACAGACCATTCCCGCCACAGCGGATCATCGGCCGTCACATCGATCAGGACATTCGAATCGACCAGGATCACGGTTCGTAGTCGCCCTGCAATTCGCGCATGATTTCGTCCGTCGTCTTGCCGCAGCGCCCGATGCCGATGATCGATTCGAGACCATCACGCATCCGCCGCCGCCGCTCCTCGGCGTCTTCCGGTCCGTAACCAAGCGGCCGCACGACAGCTTCGCCACGATCGTTCAGAAAAATGCGGACCGGCTTGCCCGGCACCAAGCCGACCGCGTCACGGATCGCTTTGGGAATCAGCACCTGACCCTTGCTGGTCATGGTACCGCCTTCGATTTTCTCGGGCATGTTCATGGCGCGAACTCCAGTGTTACCGCAGGTAACACTTGCAGGCGCGATTGGCAATTACCACCAGGCCTCCGCCCGCACGGGACAGTCGTTCACTTATTCACTCTCTTCGGGAGAGCACCGTAAATAAGATAAAGGAGGCTGGCATAAATCATCGCCACGAAATACCACGGCCCCAAGAAAGCCGCAAAAACCCAACCCTGATTCAGATATCTCTGAGCTAACCATACTAAGACACCCAACCACGCGGTGTTGATGATCAAACCGACCCAGCTTTTTGCAGGTCCTTCTTTCGACAACTTAGAACCAAGCATCAGCATGCTCAACACAAATCCGTTGAGAAGCATAATGATCAGCACCAATGTCCAAAACGTATGAAAATTATTGCTGGCATTCGAAAATTGCAGGCCGATATATGCTCCAGCTGCGGCACCGAAAATTACATTAATCATTGACTTGAAATTATAATATCGCGGATCGAGATCGAAAGGGTCTTGCAACTCTTTTAGATCCGCGTTCGCCATCACCACCAAGCTTCCGCCCGCGCGGTGAACCCAGCCCGCTCCTCGATCGCCAGTCCGGCGTTGAGCACGCCCTGCTCGTCGAGCGGCTTGCCGATGATCTGTAGCCCGAGCGGCAGACCGTCCTTGTCGAGCCCGCCCGGCACCGACATCGCCGGCAGGCCGGCGAGGCTCGACGGCACCGTGAAGACGTCGTTGAGATACATCGCCAGCGGATCGGCGCTCTTCTCGCCCAGCGCGAACGCCGCCGACGGTGCGGTCGGCGTCAGCAGCAGGTCGCAGCTGTCCCATGCCTGTTCGAAATCGCGCGCGATCAGCGTGCGGACCTTCGATGCCTGCGTGAAATAGGCGTCGTAAAACCCCGCCGACAGCACATAGGTGCCGATCATGATGCGGCGCTTCACCTCGTCGCCGAACCCGGCGGCGCGCGTCGCCGCGTACATGTCCTGCAGGTTCGCGCCCTCGGGCAGGTCGCGCAGGCCGTAGCGCACGCCGTCATAGCGCGCGAGGTTCGACGACGCCTCGGCGGGCGCGATGATGTAATAGGCCGGCAGCGCGTATTTGGTGTGCGGCAGCGAGACTTCGACGATCTCTGCGCCGGCGTCCTTCGCCCAGGCAATGCCCTGCTGCCACAGTGCCTCGATCTCCGCCGGCATGTTGTCGACGCGATATTCGCGGGGGATGCCGATGCGCTTGCCCTTCAGGCTGGCGTTCAGCCCCTGCTCCCATGCCGGCACCGGCAGGTCGAGCGAGGTCGAATCCTTCGGGTCGAACCCGGCCATCGCCTCGAGCATGATCGCGCAATCGCGCACGTCGCGCGCCATCGGCCCGGCCTGGTCGAGCGACGAGGCGAATGCCACCACGCCCCAGCGCGAGCAGCGGCCATAGGTCGGCTTGATCCCCGAAATGCCGGTGAACGAGGCCGGCTGGCGGATCGACCCACCGGTGTCGGTGCCGGTCGCCGCCGGGCACAGCCGCGCCGCGATCGCCGCCGCGCTGCCGCCCGATGAACCGCCCGGCGCGAGCGGCGCATTGCCGCCATCGCTGCGCCGCCACGGCGAGATGACGTTGCCGAACGCCGAGGTCTCGTTCGACGAGCCCATCGCGAACTGGTCCATGTTGAGCTTGCCCAACATGCCCGCGCCGGCCTTCCAAAGATTGCCCGACACGGTTGATTCGTACGGCGGCGTGAAGCCTTCGAGGATATGGCTCGCCGCCGTCGCCGCCACGCCCTTGGTGCAGAACAGGTCCTTCATGCCGATCGGCACGCCGGCCAGCGGCCCGAGCGCCTCGCCCGAGGCGCGCGCGGTGTCGGCGGCATCGGCGGCGGCCAGCGCGTGGTCGGGGGTCTCGACCAGAAAGGCGTTGAGCACCTTCGCCGCGCTGACCCTGGCGGAAAATGCCTCCGCCACGTCGCGCGCCGAGAAATCGCCCTCGCGCACCCCGTCGCGGATCGCCGCGACGCCGAGATCGGTCAGGTCGCTCATTCGATCACCTTCGGTACGGCGAAAAAGCCATGTTCGGCGACCGGCGCATTGGCCAGCACCGCGTCGCGGACATTGCCGTCGGTGACGACGTCGTCACGCAGCCGCAGATGGTTGGGGATGACGGCGGTCATCGGCGCGACGCCCGACGTGTCGACCTCGCCGAGCTGCTCGATCCAGCCGAGGATATTGTTGAGTTCGGGCACGAGCCGCTCGGCATCGGCATCGCTGATCGCGATCCTCGCCAGGCTCGCGACCTTCTTCACGGTTGCGGTATCTACAGACATGCCCACTCTTTGCTGGTCACGGGGACGTGATGCGGGGCGGCTAGCATCGCGCGCATCGCAAGCGCAACCTATTCAAGCGATATGCGGCTATTCGGTGCCGCCCAGCGCCTGCCGTACCAGTTTCAGCGGCGCTGCGAACCAGGTGCCCATGCTGTCGGCGATCAGCCAGGCGCTGATCGCCATGGACGCGATCAGCAGCACGAACTGGAAGCGCGACGAAATGACGCGGGCATCGATCGGGCGATCGGGCGCGCGCCGCTCGTTCAGCCTGCCTGTGCCAGGGTCCCTGCGCTCGGCGATCTTGCCCAAACCGTCCGGCGATCCGCCGGTCGCGACCGCGATCAGGCCCCTGACATCGATCGGGTCCTGGGCACGCAGGCCGATTCGCTTGCCATTGGTCCACACGATGCGGGCGACGATGGTATAGGGCGCGCGCCTGATCTCGATGCACTTTCCCGGCTTCAGGCGCGTGTCGGCTACGATCATCATGCCGCCGGGCGACAGATCGCGCACCGCCACATCGCTCCAGCCTTTGTCGGAAAGCATGCGCGCGCTCAGCATCACTTTCTGGCGCTCGTCTCGCTTGCGCATCTGTTTCTCCGCACCGATCGTCGCGAAACAGGCTAGCGGCGCGAGCTTAGCAATATGGAGAGAGGCGGTTCCGTATTTTTCCTGAACCGGAGCGCATCGGGCGGCGCGGCCCGGAGTCGCGACAGGTGCGAGTCAGGGGCGACCGGCGCGCAACGAGGCGCCGGTCGCCCATATTGCTCAGGTGCGCGTGACCGGTGCGGGCGTAGCCGGCTCCGGCGTCGCGGTCTTCACGGTTTTCGCAGCGCCACCGTCGCTCGTCGCGTCGCAATTCCCCGCGCTGGCCTTGGTCATCTTCGGCTGGGCATTCGTGCCGTCGGAGCGCCATTCGACCGTCCGGGTACAACCGCCGTCGCTCGTCGTGGTCGAGACATAGCTGTACGACACCATGCCCGGCACCGACTTCGCGCCGGCGAGCGTCATCGGCGCCTCGCCCGCCTGTGCCGCACGCTGCATCATCGCGGCCTGCTGCATCGCCAGGTCGGCCTGCCGGTCCATCATCGCCGCGACGCGGTCCATCTCGGCAAAGGGCGCGAAGTCGAAGCCGGCAAACGGAACGAACGCGACCGGCGTGCTCGGCCCGCCGGCGATCCTGATCTTGGGTGCGACATCGCCCTGATAGGTGATCTGCGCCTCACTCCCGTCGGGCAGCGCGACCTTCATCACGTGCATGTCATGGCTCGCGGCCATCGCCGCGCCAGCGAGCAGCACCGTCGCGCCACCGGCAAGAACGGCCATACGAATCGTTCGCATCAATCGTCCTCCTCAAGGGTATTTGGAGCGGAAAATCTATCTACCGAACCTGAACCGCCGATGACTGGCAGGGCGCGGCGCGCCCGATGCAACGACCGGACGACGCGTGATTGCGGCGAATCCCGGAAGAGGTCGCGCCGCGTCCACCGCGCAACGGCGAGCGAAGCAATGCGACCCGCCACGCGGGCGGGTCGCGTCGGCTGTCAGAATGACGCTGAAACCGAAAACAGCACCTTCGCGCCGCCGATCGGCGAGCCGTCCCTCGTGCTGGAAAAGTTCGGCAACAGATAGGCCGAGCCGGCCCGGCTGATGTCGGTATCGACATAGGAGATGCCCAGCGTCACCGGGCTGATCACATAATCCACGCCGAGCGACCAGTCGGCAAAGCGCCCGGTCGGCGCGATGCTGGTGCCGTTCGGGCCGAGCCCGGGATTGCCGTCGGAATAGCCGAGATGCGCCTTGAGCGTCAGCGCGGTTCCGGGAATCCCGGCGCTCGCATCGCCCCACAGATAGAGATTGTCCTCCTTGTCGCCGATCCGGCTCTGCGGCGTGTTGCTCCAGTTCCCCAGCGCCTGTTGCGACGGGGCATAGGCGACACCGGCCAGCAGCGCGACCGGGCCGAGCGTACCGCCCAACTTGACATAGGGCTCGACGAAATCGGTCTTCTTCGCGCCGCCCGGATACATGTACCACGTCGCCCCGAGATCGAGCGTGCCGCCGCCGAGCGGCAGCTTGTAGCCGCCGAACAGATCGAGCTCGACATTGGGCCCGCCAAAGGTGCCCCAGCCCGCCAGGTTCGACGCCCAGAAGCCGCCATAGAGGCCGCTCTTGTGCGTCGCGGTGACACCGCCCTGGATCGCGAAGCCCTTGTCGGTTTGCGACACGCCGCGGAAACGATAGTCGGAAACCAGTGCCACGCCGCCCGTCACCGTGATCGGCTTGGGCGGTGCGGTCTCCTCGGCGAACGCCGGTGCGGCGCACAACAAGGCGACGGCCGGCGCGAGATACAATTTCATCGGGAACATCCTTTCGTATGACGAACGTTCCCACCTGCGCCCGGCAAGGTGACCGCCTCTCGCCGGGGAGGGGCTGGCGGTGCGGTCATCCTTGCCGAGGCCTTCGTCTTGCCGAAGCGATCGGGCCGGCGCGTTGCCCGATCGTAACGAAGTGTTGCTGGCTGAAATTACACCGCCAGCCGCCGCAAATGCCGGCCGCTGCCGACCAGTTCGACGCTGCCGCCGCGCTGCCGCACACGCTGCAGCCACTGGCGCAGTGTCTCGGCCGCGCTGTGGTCGATCGCCGGCACGTGTAGCAATTCCAGCGTCAACGCCGTCCCGTCGGGCACGGCGTCGAGCACGCGATTGAGCTTCGGCAAGCCGAGGAAGGTCGCCGCGCCGTCGAGCCGGACATGGCAGCGCCCGTCCCGCTCGACCATGTCGACCTTCAGCCGCAGTCGCCGGGCATGCGGCACCAGTTCGAGCAGCGATATCGCCAGGCCGACCAGCACCCCGGTCAACAGGTCGGTCGAGACCACCAATATGAAGGTCACTCCCCATACCGCCGCCGGCAACAGGCCATAATGGTCGAACAGGTGGCGGATATGCTTGAGGCTGACCAGCCGCGCGCCGGTCACCACCAGCACGCCGCCCAGCGCCGCCATCGGGATCTCCCGCAGCAACCACGGCAGCAATGCGACGAATCCGAGGATCCACGCGCCGTGCAGGATCGTCGACATGCGCGTCGTCGCCCCGGCCTGAACGTTGGCCGAACTGCGCACGATCACGCCGGTCATCGGCAGCGCGCCGGCCACGCCGCACAGCAAATTGCCGATGCCCTGCGCGCGCAGCTCCTTGTCGTAATCGGTGCGTGGCCCGTCATGCATCCGGTCGACCGCCGCCGCCGACAGCAACGTTTCGGCACTGGCGATGAAGGCGATTGCCACCGCGCTCAGCAGCAGCGTGGGGTTGGCGAGTGGCGCGAGAAAGCCGCTCCCCGGTGCATCGATCGCCGCGACGATCGATTCCGGCACGTCGACCCGCACCACGTCGAGTCCGAACAGCCATGCCGCAAGCGTCCCGCCGACCACGCCGATCAGCGCGCCCGGCACCAACTTCAACGCGACCGGGCGATAACGCTCCCAGCCGACCATCAGCATGATCGTCATCACGCCGATCATTAGCGCGATCTCGGTCGAGGCGGCGTTGGTCGGCGACAGGCCCATGATCCGGCCCGGAATGGCGGCGAGGTTTTCCAGGCCATTGGCCAGCGGCTTGGCGTCGAACAGCGTATGGAACTGGCCGATCACGATCAGCGCACCGATCCCGGCGAGCATGCCGTGGACCACCGCGGGTGAAATCGCACGGAACCAGCCACCGAATTTGAGCGCGCCGGCGGCAAATTGCAGCACCCCCGCCAGTACGAGGATCGGGCCGAGTACGCTGATGCCATGGTCGCGCACCAGCTCGAACACGATCACCGCCAGCCCCGCCGCGGGGCCGCTGACCTGCAAGGGCGAGCCCGCGAAGAAGCCGACCACCAGCCCGCCGATGATGCCGGTGACCAGCCCCTTTTCGGGCGGCAGGCCCGAGGCGATCGCGATGCCCATGCACAGCGGCATCGCGACGAGGAACACGACGACCGATGCGGCGAAATCGCGCATCACCCAGCCGCGTGCGGCGGGGGCTTCAGCCATCACGGCGCTGCTCATTCCGCCGCCTCCGGCCAGGCGATGTCGGCGGCAAAGCGCTGGCTCGAGGCATGCGCGACCGGCAGCGGCATATCCTCACGCAGCGGCATGAACCGCCCGGTCTCGCCATCGAGGCCAAGGATCTGCCCGGCATGGATATCGACGAACCAGCCGTGCAGCGAGATGTCACCGCGCGCGATCCCCGCCGCGACCGACGGATGCGTGCGCAGATGCGCCAGTTGCGCGACGATATTCTCAAGCGCGATGGCATGGACGCGGTCGCCGGCGTCGAGGTCGGGATAACCCGACGACACGACACACTCGGCAGCGGTCGCATGGCGCAGCCACGCCGCGACATTGGGCATGCCCGCCATCGTCTCGGGCTTGCTCACCGCCTTCATCGCCCCGCAGTCTGAATGACCACAGACGATGATGTCACGCACGCCCAGCGCCATGACGGCGAACTCGACCGTCGACGTCACCCCGCCATTGGCCTGCGAGTAAGGCGGGACGATGTTGCCGGCATTGCGGCAGACGAACAGGTCGCCCGGTGCCGCCTGCATGATCTGCTCGGGCACGATCCGCGAATCCGCGCACGAGATCATCAGCGCCTTGGGGCTCTGGCCGTGCCGCACGAGGCGCGAAAACAGGTCGCTCTGGTTGGGGAAGATGGTCTTCTCGAAACCGAATACCCGGCCGATCAACTCGTTCATCATCAAACTCCTTTGCCGCGCGCACCGGAGGCACGCCGTCATCGGACCAGATAAGCCGCATGCCTTGCTGCGATGCAGCGCGACTGTAAGGATTTGTTGCTGTGGCCTTCTTCAACTCCTCCCCGGCACGCGGAGGCGGACCGCCGAAGGCGGTGGAGGGGCTGGTCGGGGGTGAGCAGGCCTGCAAAACCGATGGCGCTTGAACGGGGAAAGGGGTGGTAAGCGGTCCCGCTGCTTTTGGACCATAGCTAAGGTTAGCTGCCGCTCGTGCGGCGTTCGTTGTCAGCCTTTACCATGAAGGTCGCGACAGCGCCCGGCAGCCCGAACACGATGAATGCCGCTAATACCCACCAAGGTTTGAGAGCGGACGGTATTGTCCAGATTGCAATGACCAGCACGGTAAGGGCGAGCGCGGTCACTAACCTGACGGTTTGAAGAACTCTTCTTGATCGGGCGGAGAGCAGCATACCTGGAGCCTACGCCGTCGCGCCGCCGAAGCAATGTCTGCAATCGTGACGGGTATGCCAGCGGCGCAATGTCCGAGAATGGAGTGGCTCAGCCCGGGCTGCCTTGCGTCCTGATTCCCGCCGGTCGAGTTTCGGACGTGTTGTCTCGACCGATGGGATCCGAACGGGTCAGCGGAAATGGAATACGGCCTGACCGAGCAACACAGCGCCAACCATACCGCACACGATCACGAACGCCCAAAAGCGAATAGGTCCTTCGGCTCGATCGAGTACTTCGCCACCCCTTAAGCTTAAGCGGCCAGCCAAACCGACCCAGACGGCAAAGCCCAGCATCACCACCGCGAGTATCCAGTTGAATGTGCTGCCGGGAGTCATTCTCCGATGATCGTTGGTTTTTCCAATGTCCGCAATTGAGAAGCCAACGATGGTCGGCGAATGACTGCGATTGGGGCGGCAGCCGCCTGCCCCGTCGTCCGGGCCATGCCCCGCTCAGCTCAAAATGCCTCCCCGCCCCGGCAACGCAATCACCACGTCCAACCCACCTTCGGCGCGATTGACCAGCGACAGCGTCCCGCCCTCGCCCGCCACCACCTTGGCGACGATCGCCAGCCCGAGGCCAAGCCCTTTGGTGTTCCGCGCCCGCGCTTCGTCGAGCCGCACGAACGGCCGCAGCACCTCGGTGACGCGCTCCGCCGGAATGCCGGGGCCGTCATCCGCGACCGTCAGCGTTACCCCGGCAGCCGCGCTCCCGGCCAGCGTCACACGTGCCTGCCCGCCATAGTGCAGCGCGTTCTCGATCAGGTTGGAAACCGCGCGCCGCATCGCCGAGGCGCGGATCATCGTCTCCAGATGTTCGGGTCCATCGTAGGCCGCGTCGGCGCCGCGATCGGCGGCATTGTCGACCAGCGTCGCGACAATCACCGCGAGGTCGCTCAGCGCCGCCGGCTCGGGGTCGTCGTCGCCGGCGAGGAACGCCAGCAGCGAGGCGATCATGTCGCCCATTTCCGCGACGTCCTCGCCGAGTTCGTCGCGCAACCGCGCGTCGTCGACCGCGTCGAGCCGCAATTGCAGCCGTGCCAGCGGCGTGCGCAGGTCGTGGCTCACTGCGGCAAGCGCCAGGGTGCGGCTGTCGATCAGGTCGTGGATGCGATCCTGCATCTCGTTGAAGGCATGGATCAGCTGGCGGATCTCCGCCGTCCCGGCCTCGGGCACCTGCGCGCTCCCCGCCATGCCGACCTGGCGCGTCGCCGTGATCAGCGTGCGCAACGGCCGCAGCGTCGAACGGATCAGCAGCGCGCTCAATCCGAGCAACAGCAGCGCAGGCACCAGCGCGCGCAGCACACGGCTCACGGCGAAGCCCCATTGACCCGTTTCGGTCCGCATCTGGAAGCTCATCCAGCTGCCATCGGACAGCTTCAGCTCTCCCGCCACCGGAGCGCCGTCATGCAGCGGCGCCAGCCGCAGGCGCAGGTCGGCATGCGCCAGCGTCGGCTCCCAGGCAAGGATCTGGCGCTGCATGTTCGCCAGGTCCGGCGTGAAGGAGGAATGCGCCGGCGCCGTCGCGCTCCACGTGACGTGATAGCGATCGGTGTCGAGCGCATTGGCCATCGCCGCGCGCGCCGCCGGTTGTTGCTCGTCGAGCAGCTGGCTCGCCACGACCAGATGCTCGGCCAGTCGCCGCGCCTCGTCCTCGCGCACCGAGAATTCCGACGCCCGCTCGTACAGCAGGGTACTCGCGCTGAACTCGACCAGCACGGTGAGCAGCAGGATGATCAGCAGGCGCCCGAGCAATCCGAACGAATGTCGCCGGAGCCAGCTCAGGATTTGCTCACCTCGGCACGCAGCATGTAGCCGATGCCGCGCACCGTCGCGATCGGCGCGTCGCACCCGTCGGCCGACAGCTTGCGGCGCAAGCGGCTGACCAGCACGTCGATGCTGCGGTCCGAACTGTCCCCCAGCCGGGTGCGTGAGAGCTCGATCAGCCGCTCGCGCGCGATCACCCGCTGCGGCTGCGCGATGAAGGTTGCCAGCAAGTCGAACTCGGCGCCGGTCACATCGATCGTCGCGCCACTCGGCGCGCGCAGCTCGCGCCGCGGGAAATTGACCGTCCAGCCGTCGAAATGCGCCTCCGACTGGCGCTCCTCGCCCTGCGCACGGTCCATCCCGCCGCGCCGCAATACCGCGCGGATCCGGGCGATCAGCTCGCGCGTGCCGAACGGCTTGGCAAGGTAATCGTCGGCGCCCACTTCAAGCCCCGTCACGCGGTCGATCTCGCTCCCGCGCGCGCTGACGAAGATGATCGGCACGTCGCTGGTGCGGCGGATCTGGCGGCACAGGTCGATGCCGTTGGTGCCGGGCAGCATGATGTCGAGCACGACGAGGTCGACCGGCCCGGCATCGAACGCCAGCCACATTTCCGGCGCGGTCGCCGCCACGCGCACCGCATAGCCGTTCTCGCGCAGCGCCCGGCCGATCAGGGTACGAAGTGAAGGGTCGTCCTCGACCAGCACGATGGTGGGTTCGGTCACGCGGTACCCGCGGGGCTGCAATCGATCATGCGGCGCAGTTAGGCGTCGCGCAGGGCGGGTTCAACCGACAGACGCGTTCGACGGCGCCCGGCAATGATTTGTTACAAAGCGGCAATCGTTCGGCCAGACCCGGGCCATGCTTCTTCACGAAGCGGACAGCCACCGGAAATATCGCCTGCATAGATCGGGTTCATCGCCTTTCCCCGTCCTGGAGATGATCATGAAGCCGCTTTCCCTCGCCCTGCTGGCGTTCGCCATCGCGCCGCTCCCGCTGGCCGCACAGTCGCTCGGCGACACCCACGACATGCGCTGGGCGCCGTCGGGCAAGACACCGTCGGTCACCTGGCATTATCGCGGCAAGGACCATCAGCGCATCACCGACAATTGTCGCGCTGCCGCGACCCCGCTCCATCTGTCGGGCAAGACGACGATGGCCGCCGTTCCCGCCAAGGGCGCCGACTGCGCCACGCGGCTGGCGCGCGAAGAGACACGCGGCACCGTTATCGCACGCGACTAGCGACCCCCTACCCCCTCCGACCCGCCATTGCCGGTCGGAGGGGGACCAATGACGACGGGGCATGCCCCGGACGCCGCACATCACGCCTCGAACACCGACCAGCCCGTGCGCTGCACCAGCCGCTCCAGCGCCACCGTCCCGAGCTGCGAATTGCCGCGCTTGTTGAGCCCCGGCGACCACACCGCGACGCTCGCCCTCCCCGGCACCACCGCGAGGATGCCGCCACCCACCCCGGATTTGCCCGGCAGGCCCACACGAAAGGCGAACTCGCCCGATCCGTCATAATGGCCGCACGTCATCATCAGCGCGTTGATGCGCCGCGCGCGTTGCGGCGAGACCACCGAATGCCCCGTCGCCGGGTTGCGCCCGCCGGCCATCAGATAGCGCCCGGCCAGCGCGAGCTGGCGGCAGCTCATCGTCAGCGCGCATTGGTGGAAATAGACCCCGAGCACCAGGTCGACCGCGTGGTGGAGATTGCCGAACGCGCGCATGTAGTTGGCCAGCGCGATGTTGCGAAAGCCGCTGCGCTGCTCGGCCTCGGCGACGCGCTCGTCGATGAAGATGCCGTCCTCGCCGACCAGCGAGCGCACGAAGCGCAATATCTCGCCGATCGCCTCGCGCGGCTGATGCCCCGACAGGATCAGGTCCGACACCACGATCGCCCCGGCATTGATGAACGGATTGCGCGGGATACCGTGCTCGGTCTCGAGCTGGACGATCGAGTTGAACGCCGTCCCCGACGGCTCGCGCCCGACGCGCTTCCACAAGCCGTCCCCGGCAAGGCCCAGCGCCAGCGTCAACCCGAACACCTTGCCGACGCTCTGGATCGAGAACGGTTCCTCGGCATCGCCGGCGAGGTGACAGGTCCCGTCGGCCTCGACCACCGCGATCCCGAAACGCGCCGGGTCGATCTCGGCCAGCGGCGCGATATAGTCGGCGACGACGCCGCGATCGGGCATGGCGGCGATTTCGGCGGCAATCTCGGCAACGATGCGGGACAGGTCGGTCATGCCCGGGTTTAGCGCGGCGCGCGGCCGGCATCCACCGGGGTGATGACGCTGCCCGCCCCCCGTCCGCAATGGCTTACCCGCGCCGGTGCGATATGGCAGGTCAGGCTGTTGGCCTGGGAAAGGTCCGTCCCCCGATCTTCAGGCATTTCGCTCTCCGTGAAATTCGGCGGCCATCGATTTACCAGAAAATCACTTTAACTATTTGTATTTTAATATTATAATTTCCGACAAGCGGGGCGGCCAACGATCAGGCGACAACCGCATCCAGCCGGCGCCAGGGACCCCTGACAAAACTTTCCAACGTCGCGCCGGGCCATGTTTCCGCCTTTTGCGATCTTGTGCATGGCGTGATTCAATCGTTGCGCGTCGCGCGCTATCCGCGCCGCCCATGACGATCGGACGCCCCACCGCCTACAAGCCCGAATTCGCCGGCATCGCCGAGCGGCTGTGCCGCAACGGCGCGACCG
>JBAZXI010000026.1:0-72425 GCA_041659925.1 Sphingomonas sp. | reverse complement strand
ATCGATACCGGTCGTGCCCGAGACATTGCCCGCGGTCACATCGATTACGCCGGCGCCGGCCACCTTGGTCTGCCGCGCGATGATCGCGGTGTTGCCGGTCGAGGTCACATCGCCCGCCGTCACCGTGACGTTGCCGCCGGTGGTCAGCGCGAAGATACCGTTGCCGCTGGTCGCGGTGACCGGGCCAACGGTGGTCACGCTGGTCGAGCCGCTGCCGAAGTTCTCGGCATCGACGCCGAACCGCGCGTCGATCGAGCCGTTGGCGGTCACGTCGATGTTGCCGGTCGCCGCGGCATTGAGGATCGCGCCGACCATGCCGGCGTTGCCGGCCTGGATGTTGCCGTTCGCCACCTCGGTGACGTTGCCGGTCAGCGACTGGCTCTGCACGTCGATCGCGTTCTTGCCCGCCGTCAGCGCGGTCACCGCGCCGGTCGTGACACTGATGCCGCTGCCCGCCGCGGTGTCGCGAACCACGATGCCGTTGCCGCCGGTCGAGCTGCTCGCGCCCGAGATGTTGACGGTCGTCGTGCCCGCACCGTTGTTCAGGATGTTGGCCGCGTCGCCCGTCCCGCCGACGAACCCGCCGGTCCCGGTGACGCTGATGTTGCCAGCGCCGCCGGTGCCGCCGATCAGGCTCAGGCCGCGCGTCGCGCCGGTCACCGTCTGGTCGACCACAACGCTCACCGCGTCGTTGCCGGTCACCTTGATACCCTCGGCCGTCGTGCCGGTGACCGTGCCATGCGTGGTCACGTTGGTCGCGCCGGTGCCGCTGTTGGTGGCATCGATACCGGTCGTGCCCGAGACATTGCCCGCGGTCACATCGATTACGCCGGCGCCGGCCACCTTGGTCTGCCGCGCGATGATCGCGGTGTTGCCGGTCGAGGTCACATCGCCCGCCGTCACCGTGGCGTTGCCGCCGGTGGTCAGTGCGAAGATGCCGTTGCCGCTGGTCGCGGTGACCGGGCCAACGGTGGTCACACTGGTCGAGCCGCTGCCGAAGTTCTCGGCATCGACACCGAAGCGCGCGTCGATCGAGCCGTTGGCGGTCACGTCGATGTTGCCGGTCGCCCCGGCGTTGAGAAGTGCCGCCACCATGCCGGCATTGCCGGCCTGGATGTTGCCGTTCGCCACCTCGGTGACGTTGCCGGTCAGCGACTGGCTCTGCACGTCGATCGCGTTCTTGCCCGCGGTCAGCGCGGTCACCGCGCCGGTCGTGACACTGACCCCCGTACTCGTTGCAACGTCACGCACGACGATGCCATTGCCCGACGCCGCGACGACGCCGCCGGAGACATTGATGTTGACCGAACCGACGCCGCCGGTTTGCGTCGCATCGAAGGCATTGCCATTGCCGTTGTTGGTGATGTTGCCACCGGTGTAGACAATCGGGCCGCCCGATGCGCGAACGGACAATGCCGCCGTGCCGCCCGCCGTCGGCGTATTGCCGGCATCGACGCTGATCGCGCCATTGTTGGTGACGGTGACGCCGCCCGTGCCGGTGTTCGAAACCGCAAGGCCATTTCCGCTTACCGTCGTTCCCGGATCGACGGTGAGGACGACCGGCACGGGCAACAAGCCCTGATAGTTGCGGTCGTCGGGCGTGTTGGCCGGAAATGTCGTGTCGGTCGTGGAGGTGTTGCCGCAGGTCACCGTGGTGGCGCCGACGAGGCACTGCGCCCAGGCCTGGCCCGGTGCGATCAGGCTGACGCCCGCGACGGTCGCGGTGGCGATCACCGAGCGCAGCGTCAACCGGCTGGCCTGCGAACACAGGCTCCTGCGCCGCGCCGCGACCGAGGATGGTGTGGCGGTGCCCGAAACGAGAGAGAGCGAAGAATGGGGAGTGCGCGTCATGTGATTTCCCTCTTTTTTTTGAGTCCGTTCAAGCAGCGTGCAGCACCGGAAACAGACGATCCTCTAGTCATTTTGGGGTAGATAGCCGATGATTGGCCGCCAAAATTGGCGAAAAGCGACATCCCGAAAGCTCTTCGATCGTGACGGTTACCGTAATGAGGACGCGGCGGATCAACGGCGGCATCGCGCCGCGGATAGCGAGGGCAAACGGGCAGGGCTTCGCCACACCAGCGGTCTGCGGCTCTCGACAGGCGATTGCGCGAGGCAATCTGAAAAGGAAAACCGGCCCGGGAATATCCCCTGTGCGCGGGCGGTGAAGAGAAAGGCGACATGAGCGAACGCGCGCCTGTCGACAGGACCGTCGCCGGGACAGAGGCACGCGGTCGGCGCGCCGCGATCCTCTCGATTCGCTCACCTGTCATTTCGTTCATTGTACGGTCAGCTGCGTCCGGCCTAGAAGGACGCATGACCCGGATGATGTCGCGGTGCCTGCGCACCCTCCCGATCGCGCTTGGCCTGGCCGCCGTCGGCTGGCCGGTGGGCGGCCTTGCGCAATCCGCGGCGGCACCGATGGTTGCACAGCCCGCGCCCGACGCCGCCCCGGATATCGTTCGGCTGAGCGACGAGCAGCGCAATGCGATATTGGCCGGCAACACCGTGGAAAGCGCCGCCGCGGCGCGCGGCGAGATGAGTGGGGCGGAACGTGCCGCGCGCGGCGTGCATGGCGAGGTTGGCGTGATGATCGGGACGAACGGCACGCGCGGTATCTATGGCGTCGCGGCGATCCCGCTGGGGGAGCGTGGCGAGGCGGTGGTGTCGTTCGAGAACAGCCGCTACGGCTATCGGCGCTAGCGCGGCAGTGATCGCTCGCGTCGGGTGATAAGTCAGCCGGTCGCGGGCGATGACGCCGCTACGTCGGATTCGCGGCGGGCGCTGCGCGCCGCCTTGGCCTCATAATCCTCGGCGATGATGATATGGATCATGCGGGCGGTGTCGGTGGTCGCCTCCGCGGCGAGATCGCGAGCGCGACGAGCCCAGCTTTCATACTGCGCCCGATCCGGCGGGGGTCGTTCGGTGCTTGCACGCATCGCTATCGCTTCTGCCTTCGCTAATCCCGATCCGGCCATAACGCCCGACCAGCGCCGATTGTTCCCGGCGGCGCGCGGCGCCTGAGCGGGGGCGCTTCCGCCCCCCGGCCGGCTAGTCCTCCGCGGGGCGCCGGCGCAGCCATGGCAACAGCAGCGGACGAAGGACCGGCGAGGCACCGTTGGGGGTCTCGATAT
Source organism: Sphingomonas sp. (assembly GCA_041659925.1). GTDB lineage: Bacteria > Pseudomonadota > Alphaproteobacteria > Sphingomonadales > Sphingomonadaceae > Sphingomonas. The sequence goes on along the minus strand of JBAZXI010000026.1, from coordinate 69,291 downwards.
CGATGTTGCGGTGGGCGAACTGCCAGTAGAGCATGATGCTGAGCCCGGCGGCATAGAAGCACCACACCGAGGCGAAGGCGTTGCCCTTGACCAGCGCGACGATCGTCAGACCGATGACATTGAGCACACCATAAGCGCGAACCACGCGGTGCGTCGACAACAGCATCGCGCCACAGGTGGCCAGCACGTAGAGGCCGGATATCACCAGATTGCCGATCACCGGATTGCGATAGGCGATCGAGTGATGCGAGATCAGCACCGTGTTGGGATAGAGGAGCAGCCCGTGGATATCCCACAGACACACCGCCGCGCCGATGCCCGTCAGCACGCGGATGGCGGTGCGGCGCCGGCCGGGCGGTTCCAGTAGCAGGATCGCCAGTGGCATCAACAAGGGCAGCAGGCCGTGCGCGTAGAGCATGAACAGGAAGACGGCATGATCGAGCGCGCGCGCGCCGATCTGGCCGTGGAGGCCGAGCCACACCATCCCTTCGGCAAGCTGGTGAAAGGAAAAGAGCAGCGGCACCGAGGCGAACAGCAAGGCGCGCGGCTCGCGGACATGGCGGAGCGTCGCCACGCCGATGACACCGAGTACGCCCGCGCCGACGAAGCTGGCCGTGGCCGAAAAGCACATGAGATTTCCCCGGCGTCGCGAACGTGCGCCGCGCGGTTGTGGCGCGCCCGTCGCGAATCTCCAAGCCCCGCCCGTGGCGATCGGTCATGATCCGTGCCCGGCACGCGCCGTATCAATCGCGGTGCGCCTGAATTAGGACGGGCGGCGATGGTTTCCTCGGGCAGCAGTTTCGAACAGGCGCTGATCGTCGAGGACATTCTCGCGACGCGCGAATGGCTGACCGGGCTGGTGCATGCCGCGTTCGAACGCGCCGGGGTATATTTCGCCAGCGACCTGCGCACGGCGCGCGCGTGGTTCTCCGATGGCGGCGCGGCGGGGCGCAGGACGATCGCGCTGGTCGACATCGGCCTGCCCGACGGATCGGGGATCGACCTGATTCGCGAGGTCAGCGCGGCACACCCCGAGGTTCAGCTCGTCGTCACGACGATCTATGACGACGATGCCAATCTGCTCCATGCGATGGCGGCGGGCGCCGACAGCTATCTGCTCAAGGACCGGCCGGCCGAGGAAATCGTCGCGCTGCTGCGGCGGATCGGCGACGGCGAGGCGGCGCTGTCGCCACCGGTGGCGCGACGGCTGCTCGACCATTTCCGGCGTCATGCGACCTTCATGACGGCGGGCGCGGCCGAGCATGACGAACCCGAGCTGACGGCGCGCGAAAACGACGTGCTGGGGATGATCGCGCGCGGCCTGACGCTGGTCGAGGCGGGCAAGGCGCTGGGCATTTCGCGCTCGACCGTGGCGAGCCATGTCAAGACGGTCTATCGCAAGCTCGGCGTCACCTCGCGCGCGGAAGCCGCGCTGGAGGCGACACGGCGGCGGCTGACGTGACGAGGGCGAAGTGACCGCACCGCCCGACCTCGCCGCGCCGCGCGCGATGGCGGTGGCGTCGCGGTTGTGGCGGCGGCCGGCGGTGACGATCGGGTTGGCGGCCTACGTCTTTGCCGGGCTGTGCGTGCTCGCGCTGCTCATTGCGCTGCACATGCCGGCGTTCGGCGCGCGCTTCGACCAGGCCGGGGACGATATCGGCCTGTTCCTGGCCGATGGGCGGGTCGCGATCATGCCGCCCGAGACCGTGGTGACGATCGCGAGCAATGCGGGCAGCCGCACCGCGCCGGCCGGCGAAATGGTGCCCGACTATGTGCCCGATGGCGGGCCGCGCGCGGTGCGCGGCTGGTATCGCTGGCGCGACGCGGTGACGCGCATAGCCGGTGCACCCGGCGCGACGATCAGCGTGGCGGATGCCGGCCATGTCGTGCGTGCACCGCTCGTCCCGCGGTCGCGCACGGTGGGCGACCTGCCGATCGATTTCTGGCTGCTGCTGACGCAGGCGATCGTGATCGGGTTGCTCGGCATCGGCGTGCGGCTGGCACGGCCACGCGACCTGCGCGCCTGGCTGTTCGGGGCGAGCAGCGACGGCGTCTTTCTGGCGGGACTTTCGGGCGCGATCTTCGACGCGCGTGAGCTGGTCGCCGACGGCACGCTGTTGCAGGCGATGCAGGGGGTGAACTTCATCGGCTCGAACCTGTGCGCGGCGGGGCTGTGTGCGCTGTTCCTGCATGTGCCGCACGCGATCGTACCGCGCCGCGCGACGGTTGCGCTGCTGGTGGTCGCGGTGGTGCTGGGCGTGTTGGAGGGGCCCGCGATCATTCCGCGGATGGGCTTCTATCTCGGGCTGCTGCTGCCGACGCTCGCCTTTCCGGCGATCTTCATCGTGCAATGGCGGCGCAGCCGGCACGACCCGGCGGGCCGCGCGGTGTTGCGCTGGAACGGCGCATGGACCTTTTTCGGCGCGGTGCAGATGGGCCTGTCGATGGCCGCGCCGATCCTGTTCGGGATCGCGCCGATCGCCTCGGACGGGATGATCATCGTGCCGCTACTGCTGATCTATGGCGGCATCGCCTTCGGGGTGGCGGGGTTCCGCGTGTTCGAGCTCGACCGCTGGGCCTACCGGCTGGTGCTCGGCGCGCTGGCGATCCTGCTGCTGGTGCTGGGCGATGCCGCGCTGGTCAGCGTGGTGCGGCTCGAACAGCCCGTGGCGCTGGCGCTGTCGGTGCTGGCGGTGGGCTATCTCTATTTCCCGCTGCGTGCGCTGTTATGGCGCTGGGTGAGCGGGGCACGCGAACTGTCGAGCGATGCGCTGTTCCGCGAGGCGGCGGTGGTGGCCTTTTCGGGCAGCGCGCAGGCGCGGCGCGCGGGGTGGCGCGCGCTGCTCGACCGGGTGTTCGAGCCGCTGGAGATCGCGCCCGGTGATGATGGCATCGCGGTGCCGGCGATCCGCGCCGGCGGCGAGATGCTCGAACTGCCGGCGATCGCCGACGATGGCGCCTTGTGCCTGCGCTTCGCGCGCGGCGGGCGGCGGCTGTTCGGGGCGGCCGAGCTGAGCACCGCGCGCGAACTGATCACGCTGATGAAAGAAGCCGAGCGGACGCGCGCCGAATATGGCCGCGGCGTCGCCGAGGAGCGCTCGCGCATCGCGCGCGACCTGCATGACGATGTATCGGCGCATCTGCTCACCGGGCTGCACCGCAGCGACGTCGCGCTGGTGCGCGGCGACGTGCGGCAGGCGTTGACCGAAATCCGCACGATCGTGTCGAGCATGGCCGGCCCGGCGCTGCCGCTGGAGACGGCGCTTGCCGACCTGCGATACGAGACGGCGGAGCGGTTGCTGGCGGCGGGGATCGCGCTGGACTGGCCGATCGGGGATGGCGCGGCGATACCTGCGGCGGTGCTCGACTATTCGCATCACAAGGCGCTGGCCTCATCGGTGCGCGAGGCGGTGAGCAACGTCATCAAGCATGCCGGCGCGGAGACGCTGGTGGTGTCGGTGACGGCGGACGATGCGATACTGGCGCTGACGCTCGCGGATGACGGCGCGGGTGCGAAGACCCGCCTCCCGGTCAGCGGCAACGGCCTGGGCAATATCGCGCAGCGGCTCGGCGAGATTGGCGGAACCTGCACCGCGTCGGCGGGGGCCGGGGGGTTTACGGTGGTATTGCGGATGCCGCTGGCGGGATTGGGGTGAGGCTTCCCTGACGCGCCTCGTTCAGTTCCTCCTCCGATGGGGGAGGAATCAGTGTTGGCCTACACCACCTGCCCCGCCGCCCAGCCGCTCGCCCAGGCCCATTGGAAATTATAACCGCCGAGCCAGCCGGTGACATCGACCGCCTCGCCGATCGCGTAGAGGCCGGGGACCTGGCGCGCCTCGAGCGTGCGCGAGGACAGGCTTTCGGTCGAGATGCCGCCGGCGGTGACCTCGGCCTTGGCGAAGCCTTCGGTGCCGTTGGGGTGAAAGTGCCAGTCGGCGAGCTTGCGCGCGGCCGCATCCAGCTGCTTGTCGGTCGCGGCGCCGAGCCCGCCGGGTAGCGCGAGGCGATCGGCGAGGGTTTCGGCGAGCCTGGCCGGAAGCGCGGTCGCCAGCGTCGCGGTCAGCGAGGCGCGCGGTCTGGCGCGCTTGGCCTCGATCAGCCAGCCGGGGGCGCGGTCGGGGAGGAAATCGATTGCGACGGGTTCGCCGTGGTGCCAATAGCTCGACACCTGCAGGATCGCCGGGCCGCTGAGCCCGCGATGCGTGAACAGTGCCGCCTCGCGAAAGCTTGCCTTGCCGGCGCGCGCGACCACGTTGGCGGCGACGCCCGACAGCGAGCGGAACAGGGTTTCGTCGCCACCGAGCGTCAGCGGCACGAGCGCGGGGCGCGGCTCGACGATCTTGAGGCCGAAGCGGCGCGCGACCTCATAGGCGAAGCTGGTCGCGCCCATTTTGGGGATCGACGGGCCGCCGGTGGCGATGACCAGCGCGGCAGCACGCTCCTCGCGATTGCCGACGGTGAGGCGGAATTCATTGTCGGCATAACCGACGTCGCGGATTTGCTGGCCGAGGCCGATCGTCACCTGGCCCCTGGCGCACTCGTCGAGCAGCAAATTGACGATCTGGCGCGCCGAGCCATCGCAGAACAATTGCCCGAGGGTCTTTTCGTGCCAGGCGATGCCATACGCGTCGACCAGCGCGATGAAGTCGGCGGCGGTGTAGCGGCCGAGCGCCGACTTGGCGAAATGCGGATTGGCCGAGAGGTAGCGATCGGGCGCGGTGTGGATGTTGGTGAAGTTACAACGCCCGCCGCCCGAAATGAGGATCTTCTTGCCGGGCTCGTCGGCGTGATCGAGCAACAGCACGCGCCGCCCGTGCTGGCCGGCGGTGGCAGCGCACATCAGCCCGGCGGCGCCGGCACCGAGGATGATCACGTCGTACGGTGTCGCGGTGGTCATGGGTGGGTCGCCCGGTTGGGCGCGGGGTGGGCGGCCGGGGTGGGAGGAGGAGGAGGAGGAGAAGGAGAAGAAGAAGAAGAAGAAGAAGAATGGTTCGCGCGGAGGCGCGGAGGCGCGGAGATGTCACGTCTGCCGCTCCGATTGCACTCGCTAAAATGTTCACGCGAAGGCGCGAAGGCGCGAAGAGAAAGCTGCGCCGGCCGTTTACGGGCCGTTCGCGGGGGATTCGATCCGACGCCGCAAAAGCAATCTCCACGCCTCCGCGCCTCCGCGTGAACCAGCACTTCCAGTTCCCCGGTGAAGGCCGGGGAACTGTTGAAACAACCGAGGTTCGCGGGGAGCGAAGGGCACATCACGCCGTCACCAGCGTGATGACGAAGCGCGCGCCCGTGCCCACCGGCTCGGCGGCGATGGTGGCGCCGCTGGCGGCAAGCAGCGAGCGGGCGATGGCGAGGCCGAGGCCGGTGCCGCCGCTCTCGCGCCGGCCGGTGAAGAAGGGTTCGAAGATGCGCTCGCGATCGGCCTCGGCGATGCCGGGGCCATTGTCGCCAACGATGATGCGGATGCCATCGCCGGCATCGACCGCGATCGTCGCCACGGTGGCGCCGGCCTGACGGCTGTTCTCGACCAGGGTTTCGAGCACGGTCTCGATCACTTCGGGGGTGATGCGGGCAAAGGCACCCTGCCCCGCGACCTGCACGGCGAAGCGATCCGAGCGGAACGAGTCGGCGACGCGCGCGGCGGCGGCGGCGACGTCGGCGCGGGCGTCGGCGTCGATCGTCGCCATGTCGGCGCGGGCGAGGTCGAGCAGGCGCTGGACGAGGCGCGACAGGCGCTCGGCATCGGCGCCGGCATTGCCGAGAAAGCGGTGGCGATCGGCCGCGCTCATCGTGTCGCCATGTTCGTCGAGCAGCTCGATCGCCCCGCGAATGCCGGCGAGCGGGGTCTTGAACTCATGGCTGACGGCGGCGGCAACATCCCGGAGGTAGCGCGAGCGACGCTCGATCCGCGCGGCCATGGCGGCGAAATTGGCGTAGAGCGCGCGGATCTCGATCGCGGCGGTGGCGGGGGTTTCGGGAATGGTGACATGGCCGCGCGCGACATCCTCGCTGGCGCGGGCGAGCGCGTCGATCGGGCGGGCGATACCGCGCGACAACAGGCCGGCCAAGATGAGCAGGGTGAGGAGGATCAGGCCGATGCCGAGCAGGATCTTGCCGCGATCCTGATAGATCCCGACGAACAGGCCGCGCGGGGTGCGCGACACCATGACCACGCCGACGACCCGGCCCTGATCGAACACTGGCCGGGCATGATGGACGCGGATCGCCGAGGCGCGGCTGATCATCGCCAGCCAGGTGTCGGCATCGCCCTGGCCGCGCTCGCGCAGCACGGTGCGCGGGGCGCCAGCGAGCGCGGCGCGCACCTCCGGCAGCGCGGCGACGTTGCGCCCGACATCGTCGCGGCCGAGCACGATCGTGCCGTGCGCGTCGAGCAGGCGAATCGCGGTGAGCGTGATCGCGGCGGCGTCGCTGGCCATCGGCGCGAGCAGATGCGCGACGTGCGTGGCATGGGGATCAGCCACGGCGTGGCGCGGCGCGAGCACGCGGGCGGGCAGGATCGGCATGGTGCGCAGGTCGATCGTCGGTGGCTCGGGCGACAGGTAGCGCGGGCCGGGATCGGGCACGCCGTCGCGCCACGCCGACTTGTAGGCCGAGGCGAGCACCGCGCCCTGCGCGATCAGTTCGGCCTCGGTCTGCTGGACGATGGTATTTTCATAGACGCGCAGGAACAGCGCCGCGACGCCAGGCAAGGCGGCGACGAACAGCAAGGTGCCGAACAGGATGGTGCGCAGACTGAGCGCCGGCCAGTGCGCCTTGGCGAAGGTCTTGAACGCGGCGATCAATCGCACGCGCCGATGCGGTAGCCGATGCCGGCGCGCGTCTCGATCACGTCGCCGGCGCCGCGCCCGGCGAACTTGGCGCGCAGGTTGCGGACATGGCTGTCGATCGTGCGGTCGGTGATCGCGAAGCCGGGGCCGTGGAGCCGGTCGATGATCGCGTCGCGCGAGAAGACCTTGCCCGGCACCCCGGCGAGCAGCTGGAGCAGCTGGAACTCGGTCGCGGTGAGCGGCACCGGCGCATCGTCCCAGCGCGCCTCCCACGCATCGGTGTCGAGCGTCAGGCGGTGGTGGACGATGGTCATGGGTTGCGGCACCGGCGGCGCGCTGCGCTTGAGGATCGCGCCGACGCGCGCGACGACCTCGCGCGGCGAGAAGGGTTTGACGACGTAATCGTCGCCGCCGACCTCGATTCCGACGATGCGGTCGATCTCGTCCTCGCGCGACGACAGGAACAGGATCGGCAATGCCGCCCCCGCCCCGCCGGCGCCGCGCAACCGCCGGCACAGATCAAGGCCGTTGAGGCGCGGCATGTTGATGTCGAGCACCATCAGGTCGGGCATGCGCGCGGCGATGGTCGTCGCGGCCTCCTCGCCATCGCCGGCCTCGGCCACGGTCATCCCCGCCTTGCCGAGCGCGAAGGCGAGCAGCTCGCGGATATGCGGATCATCGTCGACGACGAGGATATGATGGGTCATGGCGTGCATCAGTGCGGGCGGCTCCGGCGCGGGTCAATGTCGTGCGCGCTATGGCGCGTCGATATTGGCGCGTGATCCGGCCGATATGGAGAAATGGTGCAGCGACCGGATCAGGTCGCCAGCCGCGTCCTGATCGTGACTCCGCCTTCGAGCGTGCGGTGGACGGGACATTTGTCGGCGACGACGAGCAGGCGATCGCGCTGCTGTTCGGTCAGCGGGCCGGACAGCGTGATGACGCGATCGATCATTTCCAGCTTCGGGTGCTCGCCGCCCTGCGCGCCGCAATCGGCAGCGTGGCAGCGGCGATGTTCGAGCGTGATCGTCTGGCCCTCGAGCGGCATATTCTCGCGCGCGGCGACGAGTTCGATCGTCATCGAGGTGCAGCTGCCGAGCGCCGAGAGGAGCAGGTCATAGGGCGTCGGGCCGAGCGCGGTGCCGCCGCTCGACAGCGGTTCGTCGGCGAGGAAGCTGTGCCCGCCGGCGTCGACGATCTGGAGGAACTTGCCTTCCGCGCCGGTGACGGTGACATGGCCCTCTGGCATTGCCGCCGGGCTGGTCGCGGCGGGCAGATAGGCTTCCGACCAGGCGGCGATGATCGACGCGGCGTAGCTGGCGGCGCCGGGCGCGGTGAGCAAATGGTCGGCACCGTCCAGCGCGATGAAACTCTTCGGGTGCTTGGCGGCGACGAAGATGCGGCCGGCATTCTCGATGCCGACAACGGTATCGGTCGGGGCGTGCATCACCAGCAAGGCGCGCTTGAGGCGGGCGAGACGCGCGGCCTGATCCTGATGTTCGGCCGTCTCGATGAATTCGCGGGTGACGGTGAAAGGTCGTCCGGCGATCGCAACCTCGGCGGCGCCCTGCTCGCGCACGCGCTCGACGGCGTCGCCAAGTTGATGGAGGATATGCGCCGGGTCGAACGGCGCGCCGATCGTTACCACCGCCCTGGCCTCGGGGATGTGCTCCGCCGCCGCGATCACCGCCGCGCCGCCGAGCGAATGGCCGACGAGAATCGCCGGTGCGAGCATTTCGGTGCGCAGATGCGCGGCGGCGGCGATCAGGTCGGCGACATTGGCATCGAAGTCGCTGTCGGCGAAACTGCCCTCGCTCTTGCCGAGGCCGGTGAAATCGAACGCCAGCGTGGCGATGCCGTTGGCGGCGAGTGCCGTCGCGATGCGCCGCGCGCCGATATGCGCCGAGCTGCCGGTGAAGCAATGCGCGAACAGCGCGACCGCACGGATGCGCCCCGGCGGCAGTTCGAGCGCGCCGCGGAGCTTGATGCCGTCGGCATTGTGGAACGTCATGGTTCGGCGCATCGCTCTCTCCTCCTGGCCCGTCCGAGGCGCAATGTTGGCAGCTTCCTGTCGGGCGGCGAGCGTCGATCGGCCGCCGTGACAGCTATCCCAGTCGACGAAATACCACCGTCTCTTCCGGCTCCTGCGGCGCCAGCCGGTTGACGGAATCGTAGATGGGGGTGGCTCGGTCGCGCGGCATGCGCAAAATTGGCGCAAAATTGCTGGCGGCCGCGGTGTCAGCAAAGCGGAAATTGGCATAGCGCAGGACGAGCAGCCCGCCCGGTTTGATGCAGTGCGCGAGGCCTGAAACGATGCGTTCGAAATCGGCAAAGCTGATCCGGTGGTCGCAGCGCGGCGGCGCGAGCGCCAGATCGCCATGTCGAAGCACGGAGTTGGCGAAGATCGCGTCGATACTTTGCGGAGCGAACTTCTCCGCGGAGGAGGCGACGGCGAACCGGAGCGCCGGATCAGCCCCAAGCCGCCGCGCGCGGCGCCGGCACTCGCGGATCCGGCGCGGGCTGATGTCGATGCCGGTAATCCGGCTTTCGGCAAAGTAGCGACGCAGCGAGAAAACCTCTTCGCCGGTCGAACAGCCGAACGATAGCAACTGCCGATCGGGGCCGTCGCCCACGCTCTCACGCGCGAAGGAGAACAGGGCGGGATGACGATCGAGCTTGGTGTGGCCGGTGGGCTGGAACAGACCCGGCGGGGGCGAGGCACGCAGCCGGGCCGTTTCGCGAAAATTCCGGTCGACGATCACTTGCCGCAGCCAGCTGAGCGCCGCGTAGCCGGGCAGACGCCGCAATTTGTGTATATTGCCGCCCTGGTCCGGAGCCTCGCTTTCACTGGCGCTTCGTCGGGGTTTCACGTGCTGCAATGAATTCGCCCCATGGTCCGGGTTTAGGCGGAGAAAACCACTCCCCGTGCGCGCGGTTCGTGGCGCGCCGCGGGACGGATTGCGCGTCTCCTCCACTGCCAGCGTCTATGGGGCGGGACCGAGAGAGTCACACGGTTTTTCGCCGTCGCTATCGCATCGGGCCAACCCGCCTGCGACATGAGGAGCGACAAAACGGCCCGACGGGGGCCGCAACTGCCCGGCACGAAGGGCAACATCCGGATTCGCCTCAAGAACGATAGTGTCGTGGAAATGAACGCAGCCGCGAACGCACAGGCGATCCGATACCCCTGGCCGGTTCGCAGCATCGTCGGCAATGTATCGCTCGATATCGACGCGTTGGCCCTTATCCTTCCAGCGACGCCGCCGCCAGCACCTCGGACCGACGATGCAGCGCCCAGAAATCGGGCACCGTCCCCCCCGCCAGCCGCGTCTGCAGGACGGCGAGATGCGCATGCCAGCCGCCACCGAAATTGCGTGCATCGGCGGGGCCGCGCAGTCCGGCATGGGTCAGCACCAGTCGCGTGCGGCCTCCCTCGGCATCAAGTTCGATCGTCACCTCGCCGGCGTCGCCGCCATTCCAGGTGAAGGCGAGCAGGTGCGGCGGCTCGATCCGCGTGATCGTTTCGTGCCAGCTCTTGCCGACATTGGCGGCGAATCTCTCCGGCGTCGGCACGTCGCCGTCCGAGAGGTTGGCGTGGTCGAAGGTCATGCCGAGCGCGCCCCCGACACGCGGCTCGGTCGGGCCACCCATGAGCCAGCGGGCGCGCAGGTCGGGCTCGACGAGATAGCGCCAGACGGTTTCGACCGGCGCGTCGAGCAGACGCTCGAAGCGCAGTTCGCGCGCGGTGATGCTGGTATGTTCAGTCATGTGGCTTGTCCTCCTGTGTCCCGATGAGCACCTCGAGCCGATCGAGCCGCGTGTTCCAGAAGCTTTCCCATTGCCGCAGCCAGGCATCGGCCTCGGCCATCGGCGCGGCTCGCAGGCGGCAGAGTTGGTGGCGCCCGGCCTTGCGTCGCTCGACCAACCCGGCGCGTTCGAGCACGCCGAGATGCTTGGCGGCACCGGCGAAGCTCATCGCGAAGGGCGCGGCCAGTTCACCGACCGAGCGCTCGCCGTGGCGGAGCTGGACGAGCATCGCGCGGCGGGTGGGATCGGCCAGCGCGGCGAAGGTCATGTCGAGTCGTTCAACCATGTGGTTTAATTTAGCCGATGCCACGCGGGTTAGTCAACCGATGAGTTTAATATCGTCTTCTCGCCGGAATTGACGCGCGGATTTCTCTTGCGGCGCAGGAAGCCGCGGTGCCAGTCTCACGCCATTCCGGGGGGAGCGCAGATCATGGGATTGTTCGGGCCGCGTCACGACAATGACGAGGAAATGGAGGAATGGGCCTATGAGCTGACCCGCAAGGACAGCTTCCCACTCGCCGCGACGATCGCGGGCAGCATCGTCATCCTGATCGTGGTATTGCTCGCCAACAGCCTGATCCACCACCATGACCTGTTCGTCACGCCGCTTGGCATCGGGACGGTCGTGGCGCTGGCGGTGTGGGCGGTGGTTTTCCTGATCACCGTGCGTCACGCCGAGATCGGCTGGAAGATCGGTTCTTTCGTGGCGATGCTGGTGGTCGGCCTGGCCGCCGGTCTGATCGTGATCGGCACCGCCATCACCGCGATGCAGGACGATTTGCGTGCCGTCTCGGAGGTCAGGGTCAGTCCGAGCTTCGGCGTGGAGGAACCGAAAGGCGGCGCACGCGGGCCGATCTCGAAGGCGACGTTCGCCTATCTCAAGGCGGTGGTCGCCGCCGCGGCCAAGCATCGCGCGGCGATCCAGGCGCTGGGTTACGACGCCATGGTATCGCCTTATGCCCTGCGACAGAATCCGCGACTGCTGGCGCATTGCGACCAGCGCGCGACGGTGACACCGATGATCGAGGCCTATTATGCCGAACGCAGGGCCGCGTTCGAAAAGTTTCGCACCGACATCAACAGGCTCGATATTAGCGAGAATTTCCGCAGTGGCGTCATCGCCGGCAACAAGCAGGCGGGGCAACGCTTCACCAGCCTGCTCGATCGTGCCGCCGCCAACGAGCATGGCCAGATCGGCGAGCTCGTCGCGATGTGCCAGGTTCTCGCACGACGCCATTGGGTCGAACAATATGGCCGTATCGCCTTTACCAGTCCGTCCGATCTGCATGACTTCCAGACCCATGCGAAATACGAGCAGGACCTGTCCGACGAGGCGACGAGCCTGATGCGCGAAAGCATGGCCGTGATGGAAAATGGCCGCGCGATGATCCGCCGCAGCCTGTTGCCCACAGCAACGAGCCCGTCATTCCCGCCAGACCGGGAATGACGGGCCGGCGGACACGTTATTCGGCGAACAGCAGGACCGGCGTCTCGAGATATTTCTTGAGCGCCTGGACATAGCGCGCCGCATCCGAGCCATCGACGACGCGGTGGTCGCAGCTGATCGACAGGTTCATCAGCTTGGCGCGGACGATGTCGTCGCCGTGGAAGACGGGACGCTCGACGATCTTGTTGGGGCCGATGATCGCGACCTCGGGGCGGTTGATGACGGGGGTGGTGGCGATGCCGCCGAGCGGGCCGAGCGAGGTAATGGTCAAGGTCGAGCCGGACAGTTCGTCGACCCTGACCTTGCCGGTGCGCGCCGCCTCGGCAAGGCGGGCGATCTCGCTGGCGAGTTGCCAGACATTGCGGTCCTGCGCGTCGCGGATCACCGGGACCATCAGCCCCGCACCCGTCTGCGTCGCCATGCCGAGATGCACCGCACCGTAGCGCGTGACCACGCCGCCCTCGTCGTCATAGCGGGCGTTGATCATCGGGAAATCGGGCAACGACTTGCAGATCGCGACAATCAGCAGCGGCAGCATGGTCAGCTTCGGGCGGCTGCCGCGATTGTCGTTGAGGTCGGCGCGCATCGCCTCGAGCGCGGTGACATCGATCTCGTCGACATAGGTAAAATGCGGGATCGCGCGCTTCGATGCGGCCATGTTCTCGGCGATGCGGCGGCGCATGCCGATGACCTTGATCGTCTCGTCGGGGCGGGCGTGGCTGGCGTGCGGCGGCTGGTAACCCTGGCCGGCGCCGTAGCGAAGGAACGCGTCGAGATCGGCATGGCGGATGCGGTCGCCTTCCGCCGGCTTGACCTGGGCGAGGTCGATGCCGAGGTCGGCCGCGCGGGCGCGGACGGCGGGCGAGGCGAGGACGTGCCGCTTCCGATCCTCTCCGGAACGGGGAGGAGAATCAGCCGCGGGCTGGTGGAGGGGGGCTTCCACGGGCGCGGGCGCTTGCGGCGCACCCCCTCCACCACCGGCTTCGCCGGCGGTCCCCCTCCCCGTTTCGGGGAGGATTTCAGCGCCGGGCGTCTCGGCCTCGGACTGCTCTTCGGCTTGCTCGGCCTTTGTCTCAACCGCGGTAGTGTCAACCGACTCGTTCGTCGCCTCACTCTCGACCGCGTCGGTCTCGATCACCACCAGCGCCGCACCGATCGACACCTGATCGCCGACTTCGCCGGCCAGCTCGACGACGATCCCGGAGACCGGCGATTCCATCTCGACGGTGGCCTTGTCGGTCATCATGTCGGCAAGGCCCTGATCCTCCTCGACACGATCGCCCACCGCGACGTGCCAGGCGACGATCTCGGCCTCGGCGATGCCCTCACCGATATCCGGCAGCTTGAAAGTGAACCGCGACATTATGCTGCGTCCTTCATGATCTTCTTGAGCGCCTCGCCGATGCGCACCGGACCGGGGAAATAGGCCCATTCGAGGCTGTGGGGATAGGGCGTGTCGAAGCCGGTGACGCGCTCGATCGGGGCTTCGAGATGATAGAAGCAGCGCTCCTGCACCAGCGCGGAAAGCTCGGCGCCATAGCCCGAGGTGCGCGTCGCCTCATGGACGATCATGCAGCGGCCGGTCTTTTTGACCGAGGCCTCGATCGTCTCGATGTCGAGCGGGACAAGCGTGCGCAAGTCGATGATCTCGGCATCGACACCGGCCTCGGCGATCACCGCCTGGCAGACATGCACCATCGTGCCATAAGCGAGAATGGTCAGCGCCTCGCCCGGTCGGACGATCTCCGCCGTGCCGAGATCGATGCGGTAATAGCCCTCGGGCACCGCGCCCGCCGGGTGCGCCGACCAGTTCCGTGCCGGGCGATCCCAATGGCCATCGAACGGGCCGTTATAGATGCGCTTGGGCTCGAAGAAGAGCACCGGATCATTGTCCTCGATCGCGGCGATCAGCAGGCCCTTGGCGTCGTAGGGCGTAGAGGGAATGACGGTCTTGATGCCCGAGACATGGGTGAAGATGCCCTCGGGCGACTGGCTGTGCGTCTGGCCGCCGAAGATGCCGCCACCGAAAGGCGAGCGCACCGTCATCGGCGCGATGAACTCGCCGGCCGAGCGGTAGCGCAGCCGCGCCGCCTCGGAAACGAGCTGATCGAGCGCGGGATAGATATAGTCGGCGAACTGGATTTCGGGGACTGGCCTGAGACCATAGGCACCCATCCCGACCGCGACGCCGATGATGCCGCATTCGGTGATCGGCGTGTCGAACACGCGGGTCTTGCCGAACTTGGCCTGGAGGCCCGCGGTGGCGCGGAACACGCCGCCGAAAAAGCCGACATCCTCGCCCATGACGATGACGTTGGGGTCGCGCTCCATCATCACGTCGAGTGCCGAGTTGATCGCCTGGATCATGTTCATGCGCGTGGTGCCGTCGGTCGCTTCGGCAGGAGCATTGGTTTCGATCGCCTCGGTCACGCGCCAAGCTCCATCATTGTTTCCCGAGGCGCCGTCAGCCAACCCGTCATGCCGGACTTGTTCCGGCATCCACCGTACCGCGAGAGCAGCACTCGTTTCTCGTGCGGCACGGTGGACCCCGGAACAAGTCCGGGGTGACGCAAGGGGGAGTGGAACTGCACGATCCGAGCGGTGCGCATCTCGCTCACTTCCGTGCCCAGGGGCGGCCCGAGGCGGTTTCCTCGGCGAGCATCTGCGCCTGTTGTTCGCGCAGGTGCCATGGCATCTCCTCGAACACGCCGTCGAACAGGCTGTCGAGCGGCTGGTGCAGGCCGTGGCCGAGAATGCCGTTCTTCTCCGCTTCCTTCTGCGCCGCCTTCACTTCCTCGGCGACCGCGCGATCCTGCGCGGCGTGGCGTTCCTCATCCCATTCGCCGATCGCGATGAGATGGTCCTTGAGGCGCTTGATCGGGTCGCCGAGCGGCCAGGCGGTGGCCTCGCCGGCGGAGCGATATTGCAGCGGATCGTCGGAGGTCGAATGGCCTTCGACGCGGTAGGTGAAATGCTCGATCAGCGTCGGCCCCTGGTTGGTCCGTGCGCGTTCGGCCGCCCAGGCGGTGGCGGCATAGACCGCCAGCGCGTCATTGCCGTCGACGCGCAGGCCGGCGATGCCGTAGCCGATCGCGCGCGCCGCGAAGGTGGTCGATTCGGCGCCGGCGAAACCCGAGAAGCTGGAGATCGCCCACTGGTTGTTGACGATGTTGAAGATGACCGGCGCGCGGTAGACGCTGGCGAAGGTGCAGGCGGAGTGGAAATCTCCTTCCGCGGTCGAACCCTCGCCGCACCATGTCGCGGCGATGCGCGTGTCGCCCTTGGCGGCCGACGCCATCGCCCAGCCGACGGCTTGCGGATATTGCGTCGTGAGGTTGCCCGAGATCGAGAAGAAGCCGGCCTCGCGCACCGAATACATGATCGGCAACTGCTTGCCTTGCAGCCGGTCGCCCGTGTTCGAATAGATCTGGTTCATCATGTCGACGAGGCTCCAGCCGCGCGCGACGAGCAACCCCTGCTGGCGATAGGAGGGGAAGCACATATCCTCATAATCGAGCGCGAAGGCGGCGGCGGTCGCGACGGCCTCCTCGCCGGTGCACTTCATGTAGAAGCTGGTCTTGCCCTGGCGCTGGGCGCGGAACATGCGCTCGTCGAACGCGCGGGTCAGCGCCATCGAGCGCAGCATGGCGCGCAGCGTGTCGGGCGAGAGGCGCGGATTCCACGGGCCGACCGCCTGGCCATCGTCGTCGAGCACGCGGATCAGTTCATAGGCGAGGTCGATGAAACCCTCGGCACGGTCGGCGGTGTCGGGACGGCGTACGTCGCCGGCGGGCGGGATCGTCACTTGCGTGAAGTCGGCCGTGTCGCCGGGACGGAATTTGGGCTCCGGCACGTGCAGCGACAGGGGTTGCAGGTTGGGGCGTACCGGATCGCCTGCCATGGTCTCTCCACTTCATCGGCAAAGGCATTCCGTGAGGGAAAGCCCGGATTCGCCGTTCGCATCCTTGTTATAAAATTTCAAAAGCTTTGGCGAGGGGCGGAATGTGCCGTTCATGACGGACCGTTAACCATTAGGCGGCATGGTGGAGCGGCAGAGAAGGAAGCACGACCATGTACATGGCCCCGATCGTCCGCGCCAAGGCACCCGTCTCGATCATGCGGCGGCGCTTGTCCGGTGGCGTGGTGATGCCGCTCGCCATGCTGTTCATGCTCCCATGGCTGGCGTTGTACGGGCTTTATGCCGGCACGGTGCTGGCGGTACATGGCGTCGCCAAGGCGCCGCGCGCGCTTCTCCAGATGATCGATTATGCCGGTACCGCCGTCCTCGGCGACTGATCGACCAATGCGTGCAGTGTTTCAGAATGAGGCAGTCGTGCAACTGCTGCGCTTCGCGCTGGCCGGGCTCGGCGTCACCGCCTTTTCGGTCGTGGTGTATCTGTTCTATGCCACCAGCCTTCATGTCGAACCGCTGCTCGCCAACACCGTCGGCCATATCGCCGGCGTAGCGGCGGGCTATTCGCTGCACAGCCGCTGGAGCTTTCGCGAATCCGCGACGCAGGACGCGACCAGCCTGTGGCGCTTCGCCGCCGCGTCGATCCTGGCCTTTGCGCTCAACTCGCTCTGGGTGTGGATCGGCACCAACCTGCTTGCCCTGCCGGACTGGACGCCGGTGCCCGCAATGCTGTTCGTGACGCCGCTGGCAAGCTTCGCGCTCAACCGCTGGTGGGTGTTCTCGCGCTAGTCTTTTTTCGACCGGGATGTTCCCATCGGCTGTTGACTCACCGCCGGTAAAAGGAACAAAATAGGAACATAGTCCTTTACCGAGTCGTGCCCGTGCCGTCCTGCCAGCTAGACGCCTTGCGCGAAACCTTGCGCGCCATCGAGGGTGATGGCCTCAAGCGTCGCCCCGTACTGCCGTTCGGCATCGCCGCGGTCGACGAGCGGCTGGCGACGAGCGGCCTGCGGCTCGACGCGCTGCACGAGATCGCGCCGGGCAGCCCCGGCCTCGGCGACGATGCCGCCGCGACACTGTTCACCGCCGGGCTGGCGGCACGCGCCTGGGGGCCGGTGCTGTGGGTGGTCAGACGCCGCGACCTGTTCGCACCCGGGCTGTACCAGGTCGGGCTCGCACCCGAGCGGCTGCTCTATGCCGAGGCGAACGACGATGCCGAATTGCTCGCGCTGATGGAGGAAGGCTTGCGGCATCGCGGGCTTGGCGCGGTGATCGGTGAGGTCAAGCGCGCCTCGATGGCCAATACGCGGCGGCTGCAACTGGCGGCGGAGGGCGGGCGAACGATCGCGCTGCTGATGAAACGCCATGCCCGCGAGGGCGGCAATCCGCTCGCCGTGCCATCGGCGGCGGTGACGCGCTGGCGTATTGCCGCAGCGCCGTCGACGCCGCTGCCGGTCGCGGGAATCGGCCGGCCGCGCTGGCGCGTCGAGCTCGCCCGCCAGCGCGGCGGCGAATCCCATCAATGGACATTGGAGGCATGCGATGAAACGGGTCGCCTCGCTCTACCTGCCCGACTGGTCGATCGACCGGCTGCGGCGGGCGGGGCGCATCGTCGCGCGGCCTGACCTCGGCACGGCGGCGGTCGCGGCGCTGCAAGCGCGCGGCGATGGCTGGCGACCCGGCGCGCGCTGGGCGAGGCCTTCGCATTCCTCCCCGGCACGAGGAGGGGGACCGCGCTCGAAGAGCGTGGTGGAGGGGGCATGTCGCGAACGTAACGCTCGTGGCACACCCCCTCCACCATTTGCTGAAGGAGCAAATGATCCCCCTCCCCGTTCCGGGGAGGAATTGGTCGTCACCACGTTCCGCGAGGGCAGCAAGGTCGTGATCGCCGCCGTATCCCCGGCGGCACGAGCGATCGGCCTGACCCCCGGCATGGCGGTGACACAGGCGCGCGCGCAGGTACCGGACATCGCCATCGAACCGGCCGATCCGGCGGGCGACCGTGCCGAGCTTGCCCGGCTGGCGCTCGTCGCGGCGCGGCGCTGGTCACCGCTCACCGCGCTGTCGGGCGATGACGGGCTGTTCCTCGACATCACCGGCACGGCGCATCTGTTCGGCGGCGAGGCACGCATGGCGCGGCGAATCGTACGGTTGCTGGCGCGGATCGGCTTCACCGCGCGCATCGCCATCGCCGACAGTGCCGGTGCGGCCTGGGCGCTGGCGCGTTTCGGCCGCGCCGAAGACGGGATCGCGATCTGCCCGACGGGCACACAGGAAGCCGCGCTGGCAGCGCTGCCGATCGCCGCATTGCGCGCCGACCAGGTCGCGATCGAACTGCTGCGGCGACTGGGGATCGAGCATATCGGACAATTCGCCGCGATGCCGCGCGCACCGCTTGCGCGCCGCTTCGGCGCGGCGCTGGTGACGCGGCTCGACCAGGCATTGGGGCGGCGCGACGAGCCGCTCGACCCCGTCATTCCGGTCGAAGCCGTCGCGGTGACGCAACGCTTCGCCGAACCGATCGCCACCGCCGAGGCGATCGAACATTGGCTCGGCATGCTGATCCCCCAACTCGTCACCGCGCTGGCCGAGGCGGGACGCGGCGCGCGGGTCGTCGAACTGGTGGCGGACCGGATCGACGGCGTGCCGCAGCGGTTGCGTATCGGACTGGCGCGGCCGAGCCGCGACGGCGCGCATCTGTTGCGACTGATCGTGCGACGGATCGAGGAGATCGCACCGGGTTTCGGCATCGACGCGCTGGCACTGCATGTCCGGCGTGCCGACCCGCTCGGGCCGCAGCCCTTTGCCGAACGGCTCGAGGAACGCGCGACCGATCTCGCGCCGCTGGTCGATGCGCTGGCCAACCGCATCGGCGACCGGCGGCTGTGGCGCAGCCGGCCGGTCGAGAGCGAGGTGCCCGAACGATCGGTCGCCAGTGCGCCGCCGCTCGACGCGCCGCCACCGGTCGCGACCAGGCTAAAGGTCGACGACGTCCGTCAGCTCGATCGCTCGCCCGAACGACACCCATGGCATCATCGCTGGCCGCGCCCGGTGCGGCTGTTGCGCCGCCCTGAACAGCTCGACCATGTCATCGCCGAACTGCCCGACCAGCCGCCGCGCCGTTTCAGCTGGCGCGGCGGGATGAACCGCGTGGTACGCGCCGACGGACCCGAGCGCGTGCAGGGCGAATGGTGGCGGCGCGCCTCGGAGCGACACGGCGTGCGCGATTATTTCCAGGTCGAGGACGAGGCCGGCCAGCGTTTCTGGCTGTTCCGCCGCGGCGACGGCGAGCGCGGCGAGACCGGCGACCTCGCCTGGTTCATGCACGGGGTGTTCGGGTGAGGCCGCTCGCCGCCAGATTATTTGCGCGCGTTGATCACCGTGACATGCCCCTTTTTGGCATAATCGAGAATCGCGCGATCAGCCGTTGCGACGGGACACGAAAGATGTCGCGCCGTCGCAACGATGAAACGATCGGCAGGATCGCCATGGATACCGCCGGACAATTCCCCCGCCGCCACCGCTATCGATGGTTCGAGCGGGGAGAGCGTGATCCCCGGGATCGACAACGCCTCGGCAATCCATCTCGCTGTCGGCATACCCAAGTCCAGACGGCCCTTGTCGGCCAGCATCGAGACTTCCCAGGGCGTAATGGCACAGACCAGCAATTGCTGGTCGGCAACCGCCTCATCCAGTGCAGCAAAAGCCTTTGGTCCCAGCCTGGCATCCCCCTGGACCAGCCAGACCAGCACATGGGTATCCAGCAGGATCAAGGATGGGGTTCCCAAGGCCCATCCCGCTCCGCATCCCATGGTCCGTCATATGCCGGACTGAAGGGATCATCGAAACGATATGCCGGGTTGGCCAAGGCACCGAAGATCGATTTCAGGCTCGGTTTTTCGGCTTTGACCACCGACAATGTCGCCACCGGCTTACCGCGCTTGGTGATCGTCACCGATTCACCATCGCGCTGCATCTCGTCGATCAGCTTGAGGCATTTCGCCTTGAACTCGGCGGCACCGACCATCTTGGTCATGACACGATCTCCTGAGATGTACATCTCATATAGTCATTTCACGCGCATCCGCCAATGACATATGCCGAGCTCCAGGTCACGACGCATTTCAGCTTCCTGCGCGGCGCGTCGTCACCGGACCAGCTGTTCGCGACCGCGGCGGCGTTGGGCCTGCCGGCACTGGGCATTACCGACCGCAACTCGGTCGGCGGCGTGGTGCGCGCGCTGGTCGCGGCGGAGAAGTTCACCGATCTGGGGTTCCCGATCCGCATGATCGTCGGGTGCCGGCTCGACCTGGTCGATGGCACCTCGCTGCTCGTCTGGCCGGAGGACCAGGCGGCGTGGAGCCGGCTGACGCGCCTGCTCACGCTGGGCAAGGGGCGGGCCAATGCGCAGAAAGGCGAGAAGGGCCAATGCTTCCTGCATTGGGAAGATGTCGCGCAACATGCCGCGGGGATGGTCGGTGCGCTGGTCCCCGCCCTTGCCGACCATGGCGATCCGGTTGCGATGCGCTGGATGGCGGATATCTTTGCGGAGCGCGGCCATGTCTGCCTGACTCACCATCGCCGGCCGGGCGACGCGCTGCGGCTCTACGATCTCGACAACATGGCGCGGCGTTTCGGGCTGACCCCGCTCGCCACCGGCGACGTGCTCTACGACGTGCCCGAACGCCGCATGTTGCAGGATGTCGTCACCGCGATCCGCAACCGATGCACGATCGACGATCTCGGATTCCGGCGCGAGCGCAGCGCCGACCGGCACCTCAAGGGGCCGACGGAAATGGCGCGACGCTTTCGCCGTCATCCCGAGGCGTTGCGCGCCGTCGCGGCGGTCGTCGAGCGCTGCACCTTCTCCTTGCGCACGCTGAAGGAGCAATATCGCTATCCCGACGAGGTGGTAATCAGCGGCAGGTCGCCGCAGGACGCGCTGGAGAAGATGACCCGCACCGCCCTGGCGGAGATGTTTCCGGCCGGGCCACCCGAAAAATATGCCAGCTTGCTGGAGCATGAGCTGAAGCTGGTCCGCAAGATGGGTTATGCACCCTATTTCCTGACGGTGAACTCGATCGTGCGCTTCGCACGCAGCCAGGACATATTGTGCCAGGGCCGCGGCTCGGCGGCGAATTCGATCATCTGCTTCGTACTCGGCATCACCTCGATCGACCCGGTCATCCGCCAGTTGCTGTTCGAGCGCTTCATCTCCGAGGATCGTCACGAGCCGCCCGATATCGACGTCGATTTCGAACATGAACGGCGCGAGGAAGTGATCCAGTGGATCTACGAAACCTATGGCGAGCGGCATGCCGCGCTGACTGCCGTGGTCAGCCGCTTCCGCACGCGCGGCGCATTGCGCGAGGTCGGCAAGGTGATGGGCTTGTCGGAAGACATGACCGCCGCGCTCGCCGGACAGGTTTGGGGCATCTCCAACGAGGGCGTGCGCGACGCGCATGTCGACCAGTTGAACCTCGATCGCCACGATCCGCGCCTCGCGCTGACGCTCGAACTGGTGCGCGAACTGGTCGATACGCCGCGCCATCTGTCGCAGCATCCCGGCGGCTTCGTGCTGTCGCACGACCAGCTCGACGAACTCGTACCGATCGAGCCGGCGGCGATGGTCGAGCGCCGCGTGGTGGAATGGGAGAAGCTCGACGTCGAGGAACTCGGCCTGATGAAGGTCGACATCCTCGGGCTCGGCATGCTCGGCTGCATGCGCCGCGCCTTCCAGTTGCTCGAAAACCGCAAGGGCGTCGCACTGACCATGGCGTCGCCCGAGATGCAGGACGACGACCCCGCGACCTATGCGATGATCCAGCAGGCCGATACGCTTGGCGTGTTCCAGATCGAGAGCCGCGCGCAGATGTCGATGCTGCCGCGCATGAAGCCCGCGACATTCTACGATCTCGTCATCGAGGTCGCGATCGTCCGCCCCGGCCCGATCCAGGGCGACATGGTGCATCCCTATCTCAAACGTCGCGAGGGCAAGGAACCTGTCGTCTATCCGAGCCTGGCGCTGCGTGCGGTGCTTGAAAAGACCCTTGGTGTGCCGCTGTTCCAGGAACAGGCGATGCAGGTCGCCATTATCGGTGCTGGTTTCACGGCCAATGAGGCCGACCGGCTGCGTCGCGCCATGGCGACCTTCAAGGCGACCGGCGGGGTTGGCGAATTTCGTGACAAGCTGATCGGCGGCATGCTGGCCAACGGCATCACCCAGGACTTCGCCGAGCGGATGGTCAAGCAGATCGAGGGCTTTGGCAGCTATGGCTTTCCCGAGAGCCATGCGGCGAGCTTCGCCAAGATCGCCTATGCCTCATGCTGGATGAAGTGCCATCATCCCGACCTCTATTGCGCGGCGCTGCTCAACGCCCAGCCGATGGGCTTCTACGCGCCGGCGCAGATCGTGCGCGAGGCGCGCGAGCATGGCGTCGAGATCCGTTCGGTGTGCATCAATCGCAGCGGCTGGGACACCGATGTGCTGACCGAGGCGTCACCACCGGCGCGCCCGCGCCCGGCGCTGTTTCGCGGCAGCGACGCCGACTGGGCGGCGATGCTCCCGCTCAGGCTGGGCATGCGGATCGTCCAGGGGCTGGGCGAAAAGGAAGCGCAGGCGCTGCTCGACGCGCGGCGCGACGGCGCGTTCCATTCGATCGAGGATGTATGGCGGCGCTCCGGCGTCAAGCCGGCGGCGCTTGAGCGGCTGGCGCGGGCCGACGCCTTTCATTGCCTCGGGCTCGATCGGCGCCAGGCCTTGTGGGCGATCAAGGGGCTCGGCCAGGCACCGCTGTCGCTGTTCGCGGCGGCCGACCAGCGCGCCGGCGCGATCGTCGCCGAAACGCAGGAGGTACCGGTAGCGCTGGCTCCGCTCACCGCCGGGCGCGAGGTGGTGGAGGATTATCGCGCGACGCAATTGTCGCTGCGCCAGCATCCGCTCGCCTTTCTCCGCTCCGAGTTGCAACGGCGCGGCATGCGACCGTGCGGCGACCTCAAGACGATGAAGGACGGCGCGCGCGTCGCGGTGGCGGGGATCATCCTCGTTCGGCAGCGGCCGGGCAGCGCCAAGGGGGTGCTGTTCATGACGCTGGAGGACGAGACCGGCATCGCCAACGGCATCCTGTGGCCCGACCGGTTCGAGGCGCAGCGCCGCACGGTGATGTCGGCGGCGATGGTCGGCCTGACCGGGCGCGTGCAGCGCGAGGGGCTGGTGATCCATGTCGTGACCGAGCGCGTCACCGACCTGACGCCGCTGCTGCGCCAGGTCGGCGAGATCGACCTGCCGCGCATGGTGTCGCACGGCGACGGCGCGACGCATGGCGGATCACCCGATCGCGGCGACCCGGGATGGCAACCGAAACTGCGCTCGGACTATCATTATCGCGACAGGGGCGACCGGGAGGACGACATCCCGATCAAGAGTCACGACTTTCATTAGCTGGTGGATTGACGACCGGCCGATAGCGAGCCGGCTTTCAGCTAGGCGGGCGAGAACAGGCGCAGGAAATAGTCGGCGTACCGCTCGGCGTCGGCGGCCTGGTCGCCCGCATCGACCAGCGCGACACCCCAGAGGAACTTGTTCTGCTCGGCAGCGCACATGCTGATCAACAGTTGCGCCATCCTGTCGGGGGCCTCGCCGCCTATCCGCCCGGCCTGAACCTGCTCGGCAAGATAGTCGGCGAGCGCACGCTCCACATGACGCGCCGCCCGTTCGTAGAAAATCCTGCCGACTTCGGGAAAGCGGCCACTCTCGGCAACGACGAGTCGCCACGTCGCGACGGCATCGGGATTGGCCATCTTGTTCATGAAGCTGCGACAGAAGGTAACGAGTGTCGGCCTCAGTTCGGCCGAAGCGAGCAGCTCGCTTTCCAGCTGCAGGCGAAGCACCAGCGTGACGTCCTCGATAACGGCCGCGAACAACTCCTCCTTGGAACGGAAATAGCCCCATAATGTGGCCTTCGATCCGCCCAGCGTCTTGAGCAGTCCCGACATCGACGTTGCCGCGTAACCGTTGTCGAGGAACGACCGCCGCGCCGCCGCCACGATCGCCTCGCGCCGGTCCTGCTTGCGGGCCTCCCGTCGGCCGATCACCGGCTCGATCCTCTCCGTATTCATAAAAGTACTATAGGGTACATTTTTTCGTTGACAAGCGAACAGGCTTCGACCAATTGCAAAACCGTACCCACTAGTACGGTTTTATCATGGCACGATCATCGATCTCCACGGCGATTCGCCCGGCAGGGCCGCTCGCCATCCTGTTGTTATCCGCGTGCGCAAGCGTTCCCGACCTCGGTCCCGCACCCCTGATCACCCCGCCCCAGGCCTATGCGTCGGATCGCAGTCTCGCGGGCGATTCCTCCATCACCGCATGGCCCGACACGGCATGGTGGCACGGCTATGGCGATCCACAGCTCGACGTCCTCATCGCGGAAGCGCTGGCCGGCGCGCCTGACCTCGCGATAGCGACCGCGCGCGTGCGGCAGGCCGATGCCTATGTGCAGCAGGCCGGCGCCGCGCGGCTGCCGACGCTCGACGCGTCGGGAAACGTCGCCGAAGCGAAACAGAGCTACAATAACGGCATTCCCGCGGCCTTCGTCCCGAAGAGCTGGAACGACAGCGGGCGGGTCGAGGCCGATCTGGGCTTCGATCTCGATCTGTGGGGCCGAAACAAGGCCGCCTATGCCGCCGCTCGCTCCGACGCGGAGGCCGCCCGCCTCGACTATGCGCAATCCGTGCTGACGCTGTCGACCAACGTTGCCGACGCCTATGCCGACCTGGCCCGGCTGTTCGCCGAACGCGCCGTGCAGGTGTCGGCGCTGGATATCCGCCAGCAAACGCGGCAACTCACCGCCGACCGGGTGGCGTCGGGCCTCGACACCCAGGCCGAGCTGAAGCAGGCGCAGTCGGCGGTCCCGGCGGCGCGCGCCGATCTTGCGGCGACCGACGAGCAGATCGCGCTCACGCGCAACCGCCTCGCCGCGCTGCTTGGCCAGGGACCGGATCGCGGGCTGGCCATCACCCCGCCGACCGCGACGATCGCGGCGCATGGTCTGCCCGCCGACGTCACGACCGATCTCATCGGCCGCCGCCCCGATATCGTCGCCGCGCGAACGCGCGTCGAGGCGGAGGCCAGTCGCATCAAGGTCGCCCGCGCCGACTTCTATCCGGCCGTAAAGCTGAGTGCGGTGTTCGGCTTCCAGTCGCTCGGCCTCGGCAACCTGTTGCAGGGAGGGTCGACGTTCGGCAATGTCGGGCCCGCCGTCAGCCTGCCGATCTTTCGCGGCGGCGAGCTTCAGGGCCGCTACCGCAGCGCACGCGCCAGCTATGACGAGGCCGTGGCGAGCTACGACAATGCCGTCACCAACGCCTATCGGGCCGTCGCCGACGCCATCGTCAGCCAGCGCGCGCTCGCCATCCAGCTGGCCGACCGGCGCCAGTCGCTTGCCGATGCGCAGGCGGCCTATGCGATCGCAAGGCAACGTTATGCCGGCGGACTATCCCGCTTCGTCGACGTGCTGACCGCGCAGGACCGGGTGCTGCAGGCGCAACGTACCGTCGCCGATCTTGAGGCGCGAGCCTTCACCATCGATATCTCTCTCGTGCGCGCCCTGGGCGGCGGCTTTGCCTCCCCCGCCACGGCCGCCGTCACCCAGACCAGCAAGGACCAGACTCATGGCTGATGCCGATCCCTCCGCACGTCAGTTCAACACCACCGACACCGCCGATATGGCGCCGTCGCCCGGACAGGGTTCCCCGGCCAGACGCAAGCGGTTGCTGGCTGGCATCGCCGCCATGGTTCTGCTCGGCGGCGCCGGATATGGTGGCTGGTACGCGCTCATTGGCAGCCACCACATCGAAACCGACAACGCCTATGTCGGCGCCGATACCGCGCAGGTGACGCCGATGGTGTCCGGCCAGGCCATTGCCGTTCTGAAGTCCGACACCGACGAGGTGAAGCGCGGCGACGTGCTGGTCCGCCTCGACGACAGCGACGCCCGGATCGCCCTGGCGAGCGCGGAAGCCGACCTTGCCAAGGCGCGCCGCCAGTTCGGCCAGACCTCCGCGACGAGCAACGCCTTGTCCGCCCAGGTGCAGGCGCGTGGCGCCGACATCCTCAGCGCACGCGCGCAGCTGGTCGCCGCGCAGGCATCCTATGACAAGGCGAGAATCGATTTTGACCGCCGCCGCGCACTCGCGCCGAATGGCGCGGTGTCGGGCGACGAACTGACCGCCGCCACCAATGCGCTTGCCGGCGCGCGCGCGGCGCTGGAACAGGCGCGGGCAGCCGTTGCCCAGGCGAGTTCGCAGCGCGGCGCCGCGGCGGGCAATCTCGCGGCGAACGACGCGCTGATCCACGGCACGACCGTCGCGAGTGCGCCGGACGTGCTCGCCGCGGAAGCGCGCGTGCGCCAGGCGCGGCTCGATCTGGAGCGGACCGTGGTCCGTGCGCCGATCGACGGCGTGGTCGCAAACCGCGCGATCCAGGTGGGCCAGCGCGTCGCGCCTGGCGCCACCGTGATGCGGATCGTGCCGATCGCGCACGCTTATGTCGATGCCAACTTCAAGGAAGGCCAGCTCGAGAAGGTCAGGCCCGGACAGCCGGTCACGCTCACCTCGGATCTCTATGGCAGCGGTGTCGAATATCACGGCCGCGTCGCCGGTTTCTCGGGTGGCACCGGATCGGCGTTCGCCCTGATCCCCGCGCAGAATGCGACGGGCAACTGGATCAAGGTGGTGCAACGCCTGCCGGTCCGCATCTCGCTCGATCCGAACGAACTGGCGGCGCACCCGCTCCGCGTCGGTCTGTCGATGACCGCCGAGATCGACACTTCGGCCAACTAGACACCAAGCAGGAGTGGCGCCGCCATGGCCGTCGCGGACGATTTCAAGCCTCTGACCGGGCCGACCCTGCTGCTTGCGGGTCTGGTACTGGCGCTGTCCAACTTCATGGTGGTGCTCGACACCACCATCGCCAACGTCTCGGTCGGGCATATCGCCGGGTCGCTGGGAATCTCGTCCACGCAAGGGACGTGGATCATTACCTCCTATGCGGTCGCGGAGGCGATCTGCGTTCCCCTGACCGGCTGGCTCGCCACCCGGTTCGGGACGGTCAGGACATTTGCCTGGAGCATTATCGGCTTCGGCATCTTCTCGGCCCTGTGCGGGCTGTCCTCCAGCCTGACGATGATGGTCGCATGCCGGATCGGCCAGGGCCTTTGCGGCGGTCCGCTGATGCCGCTCAGCCAGACATTGCTGCTGCGCATCTTCCCCAGGGAAAAGCACGGGCAGGCGATGGGGCTATGGGCGATGACGACCGTCGTGGCGCCGGTCCTGGGGCCCATTCTCGGCGGCACGATCAGCGACGGCTGGTCGTGGCACTGGATCTTTTTCATCAA
The DNA here is from genome assembly GCA_041659925.1 of Sphingomonas sp. Lineage (GTDB taxonomy): Bacteria > Pseudomonadota > Alphaproteobacteria > Sphingomonadales > Sphingomonadaceae > Sphingomonas. Next base: position 41,940 of record JBAZXI010000026.1, on the reverse strand, counting down.
CATCCCGATCGCGGCATTATGCGGGTTCGGCGCGCTCCGCCTGCTCGTTCCGGCGGAAACCCGCACCGCGAAGGTCGGCGTCGACAGGATCGGCCTTGCGCTGCTGGTCGTGTGGATCGGCGCGTTGCAGATCATGCTCGATCTCGGCCGCGATCATGACTGGTTCGAAGACGGCTTCATCGTCGGGCTGGCCGCCGTGGCAGCGATCGGCGCGGCCCTGTTCGTCGCCTGGGAGGTGACGGATGGACAGCCGATCGTCGATCTCCGCGTCTTCCGCCATCGCGGCTTCACCATATCCGTCATCAGCCTGGCCTTCGCCTTCGCGACCTTCTTCGCCTCCGCCGTGGTGATCCCGCTGTGGCTGCAAGCCAGCATGGGGTACACCGCGACCTATGCGGGCTATGTCACCGCCTTCACCGGCGTCGGGGCGGTGGTGATGTCGCCGATCGTGGCGATATTGATCGAGAAGGTCGATCCGCGCGGGCTGGTCTGCTTCGGCATCCTGTGGCTGGGCCTTACCTCGCTGCTGCGCGTCTACTGGTCGAGCGGCGCCGATTTCTGGACGCTGGCAATGCCGCAGCTCCTTCAGGGCATCGGCATACCGTTCTTCTTCATTCCGTTGACGACGATCGCGCTGGCCGCGGTGGACCCCGATGAAACGGCCTCGGCCGCCGGCCTGATGAGCTTCATACGGACCATCGCCGGCGCGATCGGCACGTCGGTGTCGACCACGCTCTATGAGAACAGCAGCGTGGTCTCGCGCAGCGAGATCGTGTCGAAGCTCAACAGTGACGGCACGCGCCAGGTGCTTCAGGACAGCGGATTTTCGCTCGATCAGGTCAGGGGCGTGATCGAGCAGAGCGTGGCGCAGGAAAGCGCCGCCCTGGCCATCAACCATCTGTTCCTCTTGTCGGCGATTATTTTCGGTGGCGCGGCGATGATCATCTGGCTGTCGCCGAAGCCCGCCCGCGTCGTCGAAGCCGGCCTCGCCCACTGACCTCGAACGCGGGTGGAGACGATGACGATGTCCTTCATCGCATTCGACATGGCGGCCGCGACGACAGCCCGATCGGCGACGGATCGACCGGAGACGGCTGCTACCGAGACCTTCTCGATGCTCGAATGGAGCGTGATCCAGGCGAGCGACGCCGACGATCGATCGACGCTTGAAGAGCCCGGCCCAATCTTGCGGGCGCTTCACGGGCTTTTGGGAGCGTCGCGCAAGAACCGGCTGGCCAATCCCCGCCTCGAGATGTTGCGTCGGATGAACGTGCTGCTGCGCTCCCAAGGTCCGGTTACCGCCGACGACGAGTCCGCGTTCAGGGCCGCCGGCTTCACCGATCGCCAGCTCGATCTGTTGAAAGCGCGGCGGACCCGCGCGCGCTGACGACACCACGCCGACGAGAACCGCCCGGAACCGCAATCCCGGGCGGCGGAATTGCATGTCGAACCATGCACCGCATCCGGGAAGACGCGTCAGCCCACCGTCTGCTCGATCACCCCGAAGATCGGATGGTGCCTGTCGTCCTCGGCCCAGATACGCACCGTGTCACCCTTCTTCAGGAACGGCGTGACGGGCGCGCCGCCGCTGATCGTCTCGACCATGCGCAGTTCGGCGATGCAGGAATAGCCGACACCCCCCGCCGCGACCGGCTTGCCCGGGCCACCATCACTGTCACGGTTTGAGACGGTGCCCGAGCCGATGATCGTGCCCGCGCCGAGCGCGCGCGTCTTCGCGGCATGCGCGACGAGCGTGCCGAAATCGAAGGTCATGTCCACGCTGGCGTCGGCCCGGCCGAACGGCTGGCCGTTCAGGTCGACCATCAGCTTGCGGTGGAGCTTGCCGCCCTGCCACCAGTCGCCGAGCATTTCGGGGGTGACGAACACCGGCGAGAAGGCGCTGGCCGGCTTGGACTGGAAGAAGCCGAAGCCCTTGGCGAGTTCACCGGGGATGAGGTTGCGCAGCGAAACGTCGTTGGTCAGGCCGATCAGCCGGATCGCCGCCAGCGCTTCCTCGCGACTCGCGCCGAGCGGCACGTCGCCGGTGACGACGACGACCTCGCCCTCGAAATCGCAGCCCCACGCCTCATCGGCGAGCGGGATCGCATCGCGCGGCCCGAGGAAACCGTCCGAGCCGCCCTGGTACATCAGCGGATCGTGCCAAAAGCTGTCGGGCATCTCGGCCCCGCGCGCCTGCCGCACCAGCGCAACATGGTTCACATAGGCCGAGCCATCGGCCCATTGATAGGCGCGCGGCAGCGGCGATGCGGCGGCATGTTCATGGAAGCGCTCGCGCGGGATCATCTCATGCTCGAGATCCGTCGCCAGATTGCGCAGGTCGGGCAGCAGGCGATCCCAGTCGTCGAGCGCCGCCTGCAGGGTCGGGGCGATGTGGCCGGCATCGGCGCACCAGGCGAGATCGTTCGACACGATAACGAGCTTGCCGTCGCGACCATGTTTGAGGCTGGCGAGTTTCATACGCGCATTCTCTCCTGTGTTTCACCCACCCATACCCACCATCTTCACGACAAGTCGAGGCGGGTCCAGCTTGACGTTCGCGTCAATCGTCCGCAGAGCACGGCGAAAGGTTGCAGGAGAGAACTGGAATGTCGCTCGATACCGTGCAGGGCCGCTTTGCCTATAACGAGGACCATGAGGCGTTCCGCGAGACGGTGCGCAGCTTTCTGCAGAAGGAAGGCGTGCCGCACGTCAACGAATGGGAAGCCAACCGACTCGTCCCCAAGGAATTCTGGCGCAAGGCCGGCGAGGTCGGCATGCTGTGCCCGACCGTGCCCGAGGAATATGGCGGGCTCGGCCTCGACTTCGGCTATAATTCGATCGTCAACGAGGAAATGGCGTATAACGGCGTGCCCGCCGGCTTCACGCTCCACTCCGACATCGTGTGCGACTACATCGTCGCCTATGGCTCGGAAGAGCAGAAGAAGCAGTGGCTGCCGCGCTTCGTCTCGGGCGAGACGATCACCGCGATCGCGATGACCGAGCCGGGCACCGGGTCCGACCTGCAGGCGATCCGCACCAGCGCGAAAAAGGACGGCAACCATTATGTCGTCAACGGCTCCAAGACCTACATCACCAACGGCCAGAATGCCGACCTGATCCTGGTCGTCGCCAAGACCGACCCCGACGCCAAGCCGGCGTACAAGGGCATGTCAATCATCCTGATCGAAAGCGACCGCGAGGGCTTCAAGCGCGGGCGCAAGCTCGACAAGATCGGCCAGGACGCCGCTGATACCTCGGAACTGTTCTTCGAGGACGTACGCGTGCCGATGACCAATTGCCTCGGCGAGGAAGGCAAGGGCTTCATCTATCTGATGAGCCAGTTGCCGCAGGAGCGGTTGTCGATCGCGGTCGGCACGCAATCGAGCGCGCAAAAGGCGTTCGACGAGACCGTCGCCTTCACCAAGGAGCGCAAGGCGTTCGCCGGCATGGTGTTCGATTTCCAGAACACGCGATTCGTCCTCGCCGATCTGAAATCGAAGCTGCAGGTCGGCTGGGCGCATCTCGACTGGGCGATCCAGCGCCATCTGAAGGGCGAACTGACCCCGACCGAGGGCGCGGCGGCCAAATTGTGGCACACCGAGCTGCAATGGGAAGTGATGGACAAGTGCCTCCAGTTGCACGGCGGCGCGGGTTATATGAACGAATATCCCATCGCCCGCATGTGGCGCGCCGCGCGCGTCAGCCGAATCTATGGCGGCACGAACGAGATCATGAAGGAGCTGATCGGACGTAGCCTCTGAGAAAATCAGTGAATTTTCCGCGACTACCAAGGGGCGCCGCCGGGCTCGGCGGCGCTACTTGTCCCGAATCCGGGCGCTGATGCGCTGAATACCTTGCGTCATTTGCTCCATCTTGGCATCATGACATTCCGATGACATCACCACCGCCCGACGGGTCCCGAGACAGGCGGATAGAAGATCCCACCAATCTCTGGTTGATCCACCCAGCGGCCCGGCGCCTGCTGCCCATCGCGCTTGCCTGGCGCGTGTCGGCCAATGCCGTGTCGTTGATCGGTCTCGCGCTCGGCATCGGCGCGGCGATCGCCTATTGGAACTGGGCCAGCCCGCTGGCGGCGTTCATCGGCCTGTTGCTCTCGATCGCCTGGCTGATCGCCGACGGACTCGACGGCATGGTCGCCCGCGCTACCGGCACCGCGAGTCCGTTCGGCCGGTTGCTCGACGGCATCTGCGACCATGGCGTCTTCATCCTGATCTACGTGCTGATCGCGACGCATATCGGCACCGGCGAAGGCTGGGCGCTGGCGCTGACCGCAGGCGCGGCGCATATCGTGCAATCGAGCACCTATGAGGCCGAGCGCGCGCGCTTCCACCGCCGCGTGCGCGGCGACTCGGGCACCGCGCGACCGCCGCGCGCCGGCGGGGTGGTCGAATGGTTGTACGACAACATCTCGCGCGGCGTCGATCGCCTCGCCGAACCGTTCGACCGGCTGCTGCGCGACAGCGACGATCCTCAGCGTCTCGGCGCCGCCTATGGCGCGCAAGCGGCACCGGCAATGAAGCTGATGGCGCTCGAAAGCGCCAATATGCGGGTTTACGCCATCTTTCTGGCGTGTTTGCTCGGCAATCCGCGCTTCTTCTGGTGGTTCGAGATCGTGCCGTTGACCATTGTCCTGGTCGTCGGCCTGATCTGGCATCGCCGCGTCGAGGGATGGTTCACCCATCCCGACCGAACCTCGGCGCTTCCTACCTGATCCCCCGGCTAGGCCGGGCACTCCCCAACATTCATTGAAGTCGAAAGGGTCGTTACACCATGAATTCCATCAACATCGCGATCATCGGGATCGGCAATTGCGCGAGCTCGCTGGTCCAGGGCCTCGCCCATTACCGGGAAGGCTCGAACGATCATATCGGGCTGATGCACTGGGAGATGGGTGGCTATAAGCCGAGCGACATCCGTATCGTCGCGGCATGGGATATCGACGCGCGCAAGGTCGGCACCGATGTTGCCGAGGCGATCTTCGCCAAGCCGAACTGCACCGCGATCTTCTGTGCCGACGTACCGGCGAGCGGCGTCGAGGTCGCGATGGGCAATATCCTCGACGGCGTCGCCGAGCATATGCAGGACTATGCCGAGGACCGCACCTTCGTCGTCGCCGACCTGCCGCAGCCGAGCAAGGAGGAAGTCGTCGCCGTGCTGCGCGCGAGCGGCGCCGACGTGCTGATGAACTATCTGCCGGTCGGCAGCCAGAAGGCGACCGAATTCTACGCCGAATGCGCGATCGAGGCCGGCGTCGCCTTCGTCAACAATATCCCGGTGTTCATCGCCAGCGACGAAACCTGGGCCAAGAAGTTCGAGGACGCCGGCGTGCCGATCGTCGGCGACGACATCAAGGCGCAACTCGGCGCGACGATCGTCCACCGCGTGCTGACCGACCTGTTCCACAAGCGCGGCGTCAAGCTCGACCGGACCTATCAGCTCAATACCGGCGGCAATACCGACTTCCTCAACATGTCGAACCGCAAGCGGCTCGCCTCGAAGAAGGTGTCGAAGACCGAGGCCGTGCAGTCCGTCGCCGCCGAGCGCATGGAAGACGACAACATCCATATCGGCCCGTCCGACTATGTCGCGTGGCAGAACGACAACAAGGTCTGCTTCCTGCGCATGGAAGGCCAGATGTTCGGCGGCGTGCCGATGAACCTCGAACTGCGCCTGTCGGTCGAGGACAGCCCGAATTCGGCCGGCGTCGCGATCGACATGATCCGCTGCGCCAAGATCGCCCGCGATCGCGGCCTTGGCGGCCCGATCCACCCGGCATCGGCCTATTTCTGCAAGCACCCGCCGGTCCAGATGACCGACGACCTCGCACAGCTGGCGGTCGAGCAGTTCATCGCGGCGTGAAGCCGATCGATACGGCGATATTGTTGGCAGCCGGCGCAGGCACACGCCTGCGTGCGGCGGCCGATTCGAAGCCGCTGTGCCTCGTCGCCGGCAAGACGCTGCTCGATCACGCGCTTGAACGGCTCGCGACGGCCGGAATCGCGCGCGCGATCGTCGTGACCGGCTATCGCGCCGAGGCGATCGAGGCGCATGTCGCCGCGCGCGACTGGCCGCTGACGGTCGAGACGGTGCGCACGCGCGACTGGCAATTGCCGAACGGCGTGTCCGCGCTGGCGGCGGTCGACGCGCTGGCCGGTGCGCCCGCCCTGCTCGCGATGTGCGACCATCTGGTCGAGCCGGCGCTCTACGCGCGCATGGCGGCGGCGGGCGCCGGCGCGGGATTGCGGCTTGGCGTCGACCGGCGGCTCGGCCATCCCTGGGTCGATCCGGAGGATGTCACCTTTGTCGCCACCGAGGGTGTGCGGATCGTCGCGATCGGCAAGGGCATGGCACCGCACGACGCCTATGACACCGGCGTGTTCGCGGTCGGCGCACCGTTCTTCGCGGCACTGGCCGAACTCGACGCGCCATCGATCACCGAGGCGGTACGCGCGCTCGCCGCGCACGGCCTCGCCGAGGTCGTCGAGTGCAGCGACCTGACCTGGATCGACGTCGACGATCCCAAGGCGCTGGCCGCCGCCGAGGACTGGGCATCCGGCGTGATCGCCTGACGACATAATCGCCGTTGCGACCGCGCGGGCGGTTGACATCAGCAACACACTGCCGGACATCTTCCTGCACGGGAAGCGAAAGACGGGGCGGAATCATGCGCGCGACAAAGGGTTTCTTGCTGGCACTTGCCGGCGCGACGATGCTGGCCGGGTGTGCAAGCGACGGCGCACCACCGCGAAGCGCGAGCAGCACGCCCGCCAAGGAGCCCGCGCCCGGGATCGGCAAGGGCTATAGCCACGACCCTTATCCCTCGACCTATCATGCTTACCCCGGCGTGCCGACGCTGGTCACCAACGTCACGATCTTCGACGGCGAGGGCGGACGGATCGATCACGGATCGGCGTTGTTCGCCGACGGGAAGGTCGTCGCGATCGGCCAGTCATTGGCCGCGCCGGCCGGCGCGACGGTGATCGACGGTACCGGCAAGGTGCTGACCCCCGGCATCATCGACATCCACAGCCATCTCGGCGACTATCCCTCGCCCGGCGTGCCGGCCAATAGCGACGGCAACGAGGCGACCGGACCGGTCACCGCCGACGTCTGGGCCGAGCACAGCGTGTGGCCGCAGGACCCCGGCTTCAGCCGCGCACTCGTCAATGGCGGCGTGACCACGCTGGAGATCCTGCCTGGCTCAGCCAATTTGATGGGTGGCCGCTCGGTCGTGGTGAAGAATGTCTATGCCCGCACCGAACAGGGCATGAAATTCCCCGGCGCGCCCTATGGCCTGAAGATGGCCTGCGGCGAGAACCCCAAGCGCGTCTATGGCAGCAAGGGCCGCGAGCCCTCGACCCGGATGGGCAATATCGCGGTCGATCGCCAGACCTGGGCGCGCGCGGTCGAGTACAAGCGCAAATGGGACAAATATGAAAAGGACGGCGGCGACCCGCCCGCCCGCGACATCGCGATGGACACGCTGCGCGGCGTGCTGGCCGGCGAGATCCTTGTCCAGAACCATTGCTACCGCGCCGACGAAATGGCCATCGTCATGGATATGGCGAAGGAATTCGGCTATCATGTCAGCGCCTTCCACCATGCGGTGGAAGCCTATAAGATCGCCGACCTGCTCAAGGCCAATGGCACCTGCGCGGCGGTGTGGGCGGACTGGTGGGGCTTCAAGATGGAAGCCTATGACGCGATCAGCGAGAATCTGGCGCTGCTGCAGAATGCCGGCGCCTGCGCGATGATCCACAGCGACGACGAGAACGGCATCCAGCGTTTGAACCAGGAAGTCGCCAAGGCGCTCGCCGCCGGGCGGCGCGCCGGCATCAAGATTTCCGACGCCACCGCCTGGGAATGGCTGACGATCAACCCCGCCCGCGCGCTCGGCATCGCCGACAAGACCGGCAGCCTCAAGCCCGGCAAGATGGCCGATCTGGTGCTGTGGAACGGCAACCCGTTCAGCGTCTATACCCGACCCGAAAAGGTGTGGATCGACGGCGCGCTGCTCTACGACGCCAACGATCCGACGCGACGACCGGTATCGGATTTCGAACTCGGCCAGCCCGGCGCGGGAGACGTCAAGTGAAACGCCTGCTCCCGCTCCTCGCCACCGCCGCGGCGTTCGTCGCCCTCCCCGCCACCGCGCAGTCGGTCGCGATCGTCAATGCCAGGCTCGTCATCGGCGACGGCTCCGCCCCGATCGACGGCGGCACCGTGCTGATCCGTGACGGCAAGGTCGTCGCCGCCGGCGCGCAGGTGGCCGTGCCGCAGGGGATCCAGACGGTCGACGCCGGCGGGCATTATGTCACGCCGGGGATCGTCGCCGGCTTCACCCGGCTCGGCATCGTCGAGGTCGATGGCGTCGATGCGACCAACGACAGCGGCGCATCGACCAGCCCGTTCCATGCCGCGATCGACGTCGCGCCGGCGGTCAACCCGCGTAGCAGCGCGGTGACGCTCAACCGCGCCGAGGGCATTACGCGGGCAATCGTCGCACCCGACAATCGCGGCTCGATCTTCGCCGGCCAGGGCGCGGTGATCGATCTCGGTGCCGATCTCGACCCGATCACCCGCCCACGCGCCTTCCAGTTCATGGAATATGGCGAGGATGGCGGCCGCGCCGCCGGCGGCAGCCGCCCGGCGGCGATCGCGGCGTTCCGCAACGCGCTGGCGCAGGCCAGGCTCTACGCCCACAATCCGGCGGGCTATGCCGATCAGGGCAAGGATGCGCTGCTGACGCGCGCCGACGCCGAGGCACTGCAACCGGTGATCGCCGGCAGGGTGCCGCTGCTGGTCCATGTCGAACGCGCTTCGGACATTCTCGCGCTGCTCGACCTCAAGCGCGAGATGCCGGCGCTCAGGCTGGTGCTGGTCGGCGTCAGCGAGGGCTGGATGGTCGCATCGCAACTCGCCGCCGCGCATGTCCCGGTGATCGCCTCGGCGCTCAACGACCTGCCGGCAAGTTTCGAACAGCTCGCCGCGACCCAGTCCAATGTCGGGCGCATGAAGGCGGCCGGCGTGCTCGTCGGGCTCGGCATGATCAACGACAATGATGCGCGCCAGGCGCGGCTCGAAAAGCAATATGCCGGCAACCTCGTCGCGCTGACGCGGATTCCGGGTGCGACCGGGCTCGACTGGAACGCGGCGTTCGCGTCGATCAGTTCGGCACCGGCCGAGGCGATCGGCATGGGCGGCGAGATCGGCTCGCTGCGGCCGGGCCGGCACGGCGATGTGGTGATCTGGTCGAACGACCCGCTCGAACTCGATGCCGCGGCAGAAGCGGTGTGGATCGACGGCGTGAAGCAACCGCTCGATACACGCCAGCGCATGCTGCGCGACCGCTACATGCAGCCGCAGGAAGGCGCGCTGCCCAAGGCGTACCAGCGCTAATCGCCCGTGCTCCTGCGAGCGCGGGAGCCCAGGGTTTCAGGCTACGCCGTTTGCGGCTTCGGGGTCCTGCGTTCGCGGGAACATGGAAGCGCTTGGCGCAAATGCTTGACATTTTGCAGCGCAGCAAGCATAGGGCGCCCATCGAGGCGTCATGCAGCGTGATCGTGTCCGCAAGGGCACAGGCTCCGCCTCGGTCGTTCAACAGACTTCCCAAGTCACGCGGGGTGTCACTTACCCCCGCCACACGTGCGTCCACCGGACATGCGTGCATGGCCAATATCGGACTCCACTTACATGTCATTCAAGAATCTCGGCCTTGCCGAACCACTCGTTCGCGCGCTCGAGGCCAAGGGTTATATCACCCCCACCCCGATCCAGCGCGACGCCATCCCGACGGTGCTGACCGGTCGCGATCTGCTCGGTATCGCACAGACCGGCACCGGCAAGACCGCCGCCTTCGTGCTGCCGTCGATCCAGCGCCTGACCGAAGACGCGAAGCGCGTCCTGCCGACGCATTGCCGCATGCTCGTGCTCGCGCCGACGCGTGAACTTGCCGGCCAGATCGCCGAGAGCGCGCGTGGTTACGGGCAGTTCTCGAAGATGTCGGTCGCCACCGTGTTCGGCGGCACCAGCATCAACAAGAACCGCACCGACATGGCGCGCGGCGTCGACATCCTCGTCGCCACGCCGGGCCGCCTGCTTGACCTGATCGAGCAGCGTTTCGTCAGCCTCGCGACGCTGGAAATCCTCGTCCTCGACGAGGCCGACCAGATGCTCGATCTCGGCTTCATCCATGCGCTGCGCAAGATCGTCCGCATGCTGCCCAAGCAGCGCCAGACGCTGTTCTTCTCGGCGACCATGCCCAACGCGATCCGCGAGCTGGCCGACCAGTTCCTCAAGGACCCCGCCACCGTGTCGGTCAAGCCGGCGGCGACCACCGCCGAGCGCGTCGACCAGGCGGTGACCTTCGTCAACCAGTCGGAGAAGCAGGCGCTGTTGACCATCGCGCTCAACGACCTCGAGGTCGAGCGCGCGCTGGTCTTCACGCGTACCAAGCACGGCGCCGACCGCGTCGTGAAGCTGCTCGCCGGCAACGGCATCGCCGCCGCCGCGATCCATGGCAACAAGAGCCAGCCGCAGCGCGAGCGTGCGCTGGCCGACTTCAAGTCGGGCAAGGTCAGGGTGATGGTCGCGACCGACATCGCGGCGCGCGGCATCGACGTGTCGGGCGTCAGCCATGTGTTCAATTTCGAGCTGCCCAACGTGCCCGAGCAATATGTCCACCGCATCGGCCGCACCGCGCGCGCCGGCGCATCGGGCGCGGCAATCAGCTTCTGTGCCGAGGATGAGCGTCCCTATCTGCGCGACATCGAGAAGGTGACGCGCCAGAAGATCACCGTGCTGCCCTTGCCGGCCGATTTCCAGCAGCGCGCCAATGCGCTGAAGGCGGTCCGCGTCACGGCGATCGGTGCCGATCCGGCGCCGCGCGAGGAGCGTTCGCGCCACGAGCGTGGCCCGGCCCGTCCGCGCGCCACGCATGCCGCACGGCCGACCAGTCCCTACGCACCGCGCGGCCGCGGCCCGCGTCGCGGCGGGCGTGGCGGTGGTGGCACCGGCGGCGGTGGCCGCTCGCAGGCCAACGCGTAACCTAACTTTCCTCCCCATCGCAGATGGGGAGGAATTCAGTCGCGCATCTTCAACCATTCCCCCTCGGGCGCGCGTTCGCTCCTGAGGCGGTTGGCCGGCGCTTCGATATCCTCATAACCGATCGCCATGCCGCAGAAGAGCATCCGCTCGGGCGGCGTGGCGATCAGCTGCGTCACCGTCTCGGGATACATCGCCCAGCATTCCTGCGCGCAGGTGGCGAGCCCGGCCTCGACCGCGAGCAGCATCACCGTCTGCAGATACATGCCGAGGTCGCTCCATTGCGGCGGCCCCATGCGGCGATCCACCGTGCAGAACAACGCCGCCGGCGCATCGAAGAAGCGGAAGTTGCGCGCGAACCACAGCCGTCGTGCCGCCTTGTCCTCGCGCGGGATGCCGATCTCGCGGTACATCGCCTCGCCGACCGCGAAGCGACGGTCGCGATAGGGCGCGTGCAGTTCCGGCGGGTAGATCGCATAGGCCGGCGTCTCGACCTCGCCGCGCATCAGCTTTTCCGCCATCGCCGCCTCGATCGTGGCGAGCGACTCGCCGGTCACGATATCGATGTGCCAGGGCTGCAAATTGCCGCCCGAAGCGGCCCGCGCGGCCTTGATCGCGATCTCGCGCAGCATCGCCGGGTCGACCGGGCGATCGAGAAATGCACGTACCGATCGCCTTGCCGCTACGGCTTGCGTGACATTCATCAAAGGCCCTTCCGCGCGGTATCGGCACACCCTTGCCGAGCTTTACGCTTTGGGCAAGAGAGCTTCCCAAAGACGAACCTGATGGAGAGTGGACATGGCTGAAGCCTATATCGTCGAAGCAGTACGGACCGCCGGTGGCAAGCGTGGCGGGCGCCTCGCCGGCTGGCATCCGGCGGACATGGCCGGCGCGACGCTCGATGCGGTCCTCGACCGTACGGGGATCGATCCGGCCGCGATCGAAGACGTCATCATGGGCTGCGTCAGCCAGGCCGGCGAGCAGGGCTTCCAGATCGGACGCGGCGCGGTGCTCGCCTCGAAGCTGCCCGAAAGCGTCCCCGCCGTGTCGATCGACCGGCAGTGCGGCAGTTCGCAACAGGCGATCCAGTTCGCCGCCCAGGCGGTGATGTCGGGCACGCAGGACGTGGTGATCGCCGCCGGCGTCGAGAGCATGACGCGCGTGCCGATGGGCTCGACCGCCATGCTGTTCGCCCAGGCCGGGCTCGGCAAGGCGAAGTCCCCGCGCCAGGAAGCGCGTTACCCCGGCATCCAGTTCAGCCAGTTCATGGGCGCGCAGATGATGGCCGACAAATATGGCTTCACGCGCGACGATCTCGACAATTTCGCGCTCCAGAGCCACCGCCGCGCCGCCGCCGCGACCGAACGCGGCGACTTCAAGGACGAGATCGTCGGCCTGATGATCGAGACGCCCGAGGGCGAGATGCTCCACACCGTCGATGAGGGCATCCGCTTCGACGCGACCTTCGAGGGCATCCACTCGGTCAAGCTGCTCCAGGAAGGCGGGGTGATTTCCGCCGCCAATGCCAGCCAGATCTGCGATGGGTCGAGCGCGGTGCTGGTGGTCAGCGAAAAGGCGCTCAAGGAGCATGGCCTGACGCCGCTCGCGCGGATCCACAATCTCACGGTGACCGGCGGCGACCCGATCGTGATGCTCGAAGAGCCGCTGTTCGCGACCGACAAGGCGCTGAAGCGTGCCGGCCTGAACATCGCCGATATCGACCTGTACGAGGTCAACGAGGCGTTCGCGCCGGTGCCGCTCGCCTGGCTCAGGCATGTCGGCGGCGACCCCGCCAGGCTCAACGTCAATGGCGGCGCGATCGCGCTGGGTCATCCGCTCGGCGCCTCGGGCAGCAAGCTGATGGCAACGCTGGTGCACGCGCTGCACAAGCGTGGCGGCCGCTATGGCCTGCAGACGATGTGCGAAGGCGGCGGGCTCGCCAACGTGACGATCGTCGAACGGCTTTAATCACCAACCCGTGCTCCCGCGAACGCGGGAGCCCAGGGCCGCAAGCGCCGTGCTTCGTACCCTGGATCCCCGCTTTCGCGGGGACACAAAGGAGGAAAGACACATGAAACTCGACAACAATGTTTCCGCCGTCGTCACCGGCGGCGCATCGGGCCTCGGCGAGGCCACCGCGCGCGCGCTGGCCGCCAGGGGCGTGAAGGTCGCGATCTTCGACCTGCAGGCGGAAAAGGGCGAGGCCGTCGCGGCCGATATCGGCGGCGTGTTCTGCGAAGTGAACGTGACCAGCGACGAAAGCGTCGACGCCGGCTTCGCCAAGGCGCGTGCCGCCCACGGCCAGGAAAGCGTACTCGTCTGCTGCGCCGGCACCGGCAATGCGATGAAGACCGCGAGCCGCTCCAAGGAAGACGGCAGCATCAAGCATTTCAGCCTCGAGGCGTTCAACTGGCTGATCCAGATCAACCTTGTCGGCACCTTCCGCTGCGTCGCCAAGTCGGCCGCCGGCATGCTGACGCTCCCGCCCGGCGAGGACGGCGCACGCGGCGCGATCGTGATGACCGCGAGCGTCGCGGCCGAGGACGGCCAGATGGGCCAGGCGGCCTATTCCGCATCGAAGGGCGGCGTCGTCGGCATGACCCTGCCGATCGCGCGCGACCTGATGAGCGAGGGCATCCGCATCAACACGATCCTGCCCGGCATCTTCAACACCCCGCTGATGCAGGGCGCGCCGCAGGCGGTGAAGGACGCGCTCGCCGCGTCGGTGCCCTTCCCCAAGCGGCTCGGCCATCCGGCGGAATATGCCGGCCTCGCGCTGACGATGATCGAGAATGATTATTTCAACGGCGAGGATGTGCGGCTCGACGGCGCGATCCGCATGGCGCCTCGCTGAGCGCGGCAGCGTGCACGCTGCACGCTGACTCGCGCCAGCGCGGCCGGCGAAGCCAACGGCTTCGTCCGACGACCCGGAATTAACTTCCGGGTCGCGCCCGCCGCAACGACCGACCCCCACCCGACCCAAGGACCACCCCATGACCTTCACCCTGTTCGGCTTCGTCGATCTCTACCGCCGCCAGCTCGACACCGCCGCGCACCTGCTCGACAAGGCGACCGAATTCGCCGCCGCCAACGGCGTCAGCGAACAGGACATGCTCGGCTGGCGGCTGGCCGAGGACATGCACCCGCTCGCCTTTCAGCTGATGGTGGTGGTCAATTTCTCGAAATCCTGGACCGCGCGTATCGCCGACCTGACACCGCCCGAGCCGATCACGGCGGACGGCGGCGTCGCCGCCATGCGCACGGCGATCGACGAGGCCAGGGCGTTCCTCGCCACGCTGACCCAGGACCAGTTCGCCGGCCGCGACGATGTGCCGCTCACCGTCCAGATCACCGACACGCTGGAACCGACCTTCCCGGCCGAACAGTGGCTGTCGGTATTCGCCACGACCAACATCTATTTCCACCTGTCGATGGCCTATGCGATCCTGCGCATGAAGGGCGTGCCGATCGGCAAGATCGACCTGTTCGCCGGCGGCCTGTGATGGCGGCGTCGGTGTCGGCATGACCCGCCCCGCGCCATGGCGCCTCGATGCGACGGCCTATCCGGTCACCGCGGAGTTCGGCACGCGCTATCAGGATCTCGACCCCAACGGCCACCTCAACAACGTCGCTTTCGCCGCGCTGTTCGAAAATGCCCGCGTGCAGATCAACCGCGCGACGCGGCTCCCGGACGCGCGGCCATCGAACGAGCGCACGATGGTGGCGAGCGTCGCCATCGCCTATCTGCGCGAGGGCAGTTTTCCCGACCCCGTAACGATCTGTTCGGGCATCGGCCGGATCGGCAATTCGAGCTGGACGATCGAACAGGCGATGTTCCAGGCCGGCCAGTGCATCGCGACCTGCGACACCGTCGTGGTGTGCCGCACCGACGACCAGGCCAAGCCGCTGCGCGCGGAGGTTCGCGCGCAACTCGAGAGCCGGATGACGCGCGGCAGCTGA
This sequence comes from Sphingomonas sp., assembly GCA_041659925.1. Lineage (GTDB taxonomy): Bacteria > Pseudomonadota > Alphaproteobacteria > Sphingomonadales > Sphingomonadaceae > Sphingomonas. Next base: position 26,916 of record JBAZXI010000026.1, on the reverse strand, counting down.
GGCTCGGGCCCCGCTCGGCGACGCTGGAGCGTGGTCGCGCGAAATCTGAATCGTGACACACTTTAGCAGTGCTATCTTTCTGCCTCCCCGGCGAAGGCCGGGGCCCAGTTGGGATAGCGGATATGATGCGCGGCAACGCCCGTCGCAGCGTCCCCCAACCGGGGCCCGGCCTTCGCCGGGGAAGTGAGAACAAGCGACCCCCGCCCTCAGTCCACGAACACCGCCGCCCGTTTCCCCATATTGGCCGCCACCGCCTCCATCATGTTGGGCTTGCCGATCACCTTGATCTGCTCGTCGGTCTCGGCTTCCAGCATGGTGCGCGGGTCGGCGTCGTGCGCCATGTTGCACAGCCGCTTGGCGCCGCGGATCGCGTGCGGGCTGCGCCCGGCGATGGCGCGCGCCAGCTCCATCGCGGCGGCATGCGGCTCGTCGGCAAGGCGCGTGACGAAACCATGCGCCAGCGCCTCGGCCGCGTCGAATTCGCGCGCGGTATAGACCAGCTCACGCAGCACGTCGTCGCGCACCAGCGTCCGCCACAGCGGAAAGCCCGCCATGTCGGGCACAAGCCCCCAATAGCTTTCGCGGATCGCGAAGCGCGTCGACGGTGCGGCGATGCGGATGTCGGCGCCCGACATGATCTGGAATCCGCCGCCGAACGCGACGCCGTGCACCGCCGCGATTACCGGCATCGGCAGGTTGCGCCAGCCCCAGCTGACATGCTGCGGCAGGATCGATCCCTGTTCGTTGCGCTCGCGGCCGAGGCCCGAACCGCCGCCCGCCATGCTCGCCATGTCGAGCCCGGCGCAGAACGCCCGCCCCTCGCCCGACAGCACGACGCAGCGAACATCGCCACGGTCGGCGAGCGAATCGATCGCCGCGCCGATCGCGGTGAACATCGCCGGGTCGAGCGCGTTCATCTTGTCGGCGCGCGACAGGCGAACATCGGCGATCTGCTCGGCGACGGTGATGGTAACGCGGTCGTTCATTCTCTGTCTCCTGCCTTCCTGCGTGTTCCTGCGAACGCAGGAACCCAGGACCATAAATGCTGCGCTCACTAACCCCGGACTCCTGCGGGCGCAGGAGAACAGCTAGACGATACGGCTCCCCGTCTCGCCCCAATAGCGGTCGCGCAACAACCGCTTGTAGAGCTTGCCCGTCGCATGGCGCGGCAGTTCCTCGGCGAAATCGATCTGGCGCGGCGTCTTCACACCCGACAGTTCGGCGCGGCACCAGCGGATCAGTTCCTCGGCCAGCGCGGGGCCCGCCTCGGCCATGTCGACCGGCTGGATCACCGCGATGACGCGCTCGCCCATTTCCGGGTCGGGGCCGCCGATCACCGCGGCATCGGCGACGCGGGGATGGGTGATCAGCCGGTTCTCGATCTCCTGCGGGTAGATGTTGACCCCGCCCGAGATGATCATGAAGCTCTTGCGATCGGTGAGATAGAGGAACCCCTCGGCGTCGATCCGCCCGATATCGCCGAGCGTCGACCAGCCCCGGGCGTTGCGCGCCTCGGCGGTCTTTGCCGGGTCGTTATGATATTCGAACGCGCTACCGCCCTCGAAATAGACCAGCCCCTCCTCGTCGGGGCCAAGCTCCTCGCCCGCCTCGTTGCAGATATGCAGCACGCCATAGGCCGCCTTGCCGACCGAACCGGGATGCGCGAGCCACTGCGCGGAGTCGATCGCGGTCAGGCCATTGCCCTCCGACCCGGCATAATATTCGTACAGCACCGGCCCCCACCAATCGATCATCGCATGCTTGACCGGGATCGGGCACGGCGCCGCCGCATGGATCGCGACCTTGAGGCTCGACAGATCGTAGCGTGCGCGCACTTCCTCGGGCAATTTGAGCATGCGCACGAAATGCGTCGGCACCCATTGGCTCGCGGTGACATGATAGCGTTCGATCGCGGCGAGCGCGGCTTCCGGATCGAAATGGCGCATCATCACCACCGTCCCGCCGAGCCGCATCACCGTCATCGACCAGCGCAGCGGCGCGGCGTGATAGAGCGGCGCCGGGCTGAGGTAGATCGTGTCGGGTCCAAGGCCGTACAGGCCGCGCGCCAGCGTCGTCAGCACCGACGGGGCGGCAACGTCGGGATCTTCAGGCAGCGCGACGCGCACGCCTTTCGGGCGGCCGGTCGTACCCGACGAATAGAGCATGTCGACCCCGGCGCGCTGGTCGGCGATCGGCGTCGACGGCATCGCCGCGACCGCCTCCTCCCATGAGCGCCACCCGGCAACCTCACCCCCCAGCACGAAGGCCGTGACGTCCCCGAGCGACATGCCGGCGACCGTCGCGCCGAGCGATGCCGAGGCGATGACCAGCGTCGCGCCACTGTCGCGAACGATATATTCCGCCTCGGGCGCGGTCAGCTTCGACGAGATGCAGACGTAGAACAGCCCGGCGCGCTGCGCGCCCCACACCACGTCGAAATATTCCGGCACATTGTCGAGCAGCAGCGCGATCGTGCCGCCCGCCCCCAGACCTTCGGCGCGGAACAGTTGCGCCGCGCGATTGGAGCGCGCGTCGAGCTCGGCATAGCTGATCCGTTCGCCCGTCTCGGCGACGATCAACGCCGCCTTTTCAGGGTGACTCTGTGCGTGATGACTGGGATGCACGCGAATCCTCTCCGGTTTCTCTTTGCAACCGATGCTAGCGGTGCAAAACGACGGCGGCAACGCCCGCGACCTTGCACGATGCGATCGAATCGCTAGGCACGGGCGAAATGACCCATGACCCCGCCCGTTTCGACCCCGAACGCTTCCGCCGCTTCGGCATGGGCGGGCATGGCAATGCCATCGGCATCGCATATCACACGCACGGGCCGGACTGGGTGGAGCTGGCGCTGCCATATCGCCCCGAATTGGTCGGCGATCCGGAAAGCGGCGTGCTGGCTTCGGGCCCGATCCTGACGCTGATGGACATGGCGACGAGCCTGTCGGTGTGGACCCGGCTCGGCACGTTTCGCGCGCATGCGACGCTCGACCTGCGGATCGACTATCTGCGACCGGCCACCCCGGGCAAGACGGTGATCGCACGCGGCGAATGCTATCGCATCACCCGCTCGATCGCCTTCATCCGCGGCCAGGCACATGACGGCGATCCCGATGATCCGCTTGCCCATGCCGCCGGCACCTTCATGGCGCCCGAGGGGTATCGCTGATGCCGCTGCCTCCCTACGCCCAGCTGCTCGGCCTGTCGGTCGCACCCGGCGACGACCCGACGCTGATCGTGATGCCGTTCGGCGAAGCGATCGTCGGCCGTCCCGGCTTCCTGCACGGCGGCGCGATCGGCGGGCTGCTCGAGATGGCGGCGATCGTCGCGCTGTGGAAGGCGCTCGACGAGGAGGGCGACGACCAGCCACGTGCCCGGATCAAGCCGATCAACGTGACGATCGACTATATGCGCGGCGGGCGCGACAAGCCGACCTATGGCCGCGCCACCGTCACGAGGCTGGGCAAGCGCGTCGCCAATGTCGAGGCGCTTGCATGGCAGGACGACCCGACCAGGCCGATTTCGGCGGCGCGGATGAACTATCTGATCGCGCGCGAATGAGCGACCGGGCGGATCGGGCGGCCGGCTATCACGCCGAGGCCGAGCGCCTCCGCAAGGCCGGCGACCTCGACGCCGCGCTGACTCGCCAGCGCCGCGCGGTCGCGCTGTGGCGCGAGGTGGGCGACACGGCATCGCTGGCCCATGCCGTGCGCCACATCGCCGACATGCTCGTCGAAGCCGGTCGCGCCAGCGAGGCGAGCCAACCGATTGCCGAGATGATCGCGCTCTACGCCCGTTGTCGCGATGCGCCGCCGCTCGATATCGCCAATGCGCTGCGCAGCGCGGCGGTGCAGGCCGAGGCGATCGGCGACAGTGACACCGCCGAGGCCTTCTGGCTCAAGGCGCGACAGCGTTACGCCGCACTCGACGATCTGTTCGAAAAGCTGACCGGCCAACCCGGCAACCCCGGCGTCGCCGAGGCCGACGCGCGGATCAAAGCGCTGCGGGGGTAAAAACACCTCCCCGGCACGGGGAGGGGGACCGCGACGCGAAGCGGCGTGGTGGAGGGGGCGTGCCACGGGCGATACGCGCGCTGCACGCCCCCTCCACCATCCTCCGGATGGTCCCCCTCCCCGTTCCGGGGAGGAACTTCAGCCCATCACTTCGGCGTCAGCCGGAACAACCGCCCGCCGCTGCCGCGTTCTCCATCCTCGATCAACCACACCGCGCCATCGGGCGCCTGCGCCAGATCCCGCACCCGCATGCCAACGGCATAGGTCGCCGCCGGTGTCGCCTTGTCGCCGTCGAGCGTGACGCGAACGATCGCCTCGCCGCCCAGCGCCGCGATCAACAGCGAGCCGCGCCAGGCCGGGAACATCGACCCGGAATAGACGATCATCCCGCCCGGCGAGATCGACGGGTTCCACCACAGTTTCGGTGCCTCGAGATCGGGTCGGCTGGGGTGATCGGGAATCGGCTGGCCGCTGTAATTGTCGCCGTTGGACACGATCGGCCAGCCATAATTCCTGCCCGGCAGGATCAGGTTGAGCTCGTCGCCGCCACGCGGCCCCATCTCCTCCTCCCACAACCGGCCGTCGGGCGTGAACACCATGCCATAGGGATTGCGGTGCCCCGTGCTCCAGGTCGCCGCCCTCACCCCGCCCGCCGATGCCATCGGATTGCCCGGCGCGGGCTTGCCGTCGAGCGTGAGGTGCAGGATCTTGCCGAGCGCCTGATCGGGGTCCTGCGCCGGGGTGAAGCGCTGCCGTTCGCCCGACGACAGGAACAGCGACTTGCCGTCGGGCGCGAACAGGATGTTGGCGCCGAACTGTCCGCCGATCCCGCTCGAACCCGATCGCCAGATCACCTTCAGGCCGGTCAGCCGCGCAACGTGCACCGGGCAAGGTGCCGCCACGCATTCGTCTTCGATATCGAGCGTCGCACGGGCCAGGGCCAGGGCGCTGCCGCCGGCGCCGGGCTCCGAATAGCTGAGATAGATCGTACTATTCTGCACAAAATCGGGCGCGACCGCGACATCGAGCAGGCCGCCCTGGCCGCCTACCGCCACCTTCGGCACCCCACCGACATCGGCAACCACGCCGCCCGTCGTGCGCAGCTTGAGCCTCCCAGCTTTCTCGGTCACCAACAGGTCGCCACGCGGCAGGAATGCCATCGCGAAGGGCGCGTCATACTGCCCGATCGGGGTCAGGCTGAACGGCGGCGCGCTGTCCGGCAAATTGGCCCGCCCGGTCGTCGCCGGCACATTGGCGATGGCACTGTCCGGCGCGTTGCGCGGCAGTTTCGTCAGCGGCGCGGGATTTGCCTCGCCATTCTGCCCGCCGGCCTGCGGCGAAGCCGAGCAGGCTGTGCCGGCGAGCATGATCGCGGTCGTCAGCAGGCAGGCACGCATCGCATTCTCCGTCATCAGATGCGCCGGTTCGAACGCCCGGACGGCATGCAAGGTTGCCCGCTTGCCACGCCGACGCAACCGGCTTATATCGCGCTCACTCTCTACATCGCCAGATGAAGAGGCTGGGGCCAACCGGTTCCGGCGCCGAACCCACATGGCTGGAGCATTGATGGCCGATATCGCCGCACTTACCGCACTGATCGCACCCGAAGCCGAGGCTCTGGGGTTCGATCTCGTGCGCGTGAAGATGTTCGGCGGTGCCGGCGACCAGACGCTGCAGATCATGGCCGAGCGACCGGAGACTCGGCAGTTGACGATCGACGATTGCGCCGAGCTGTCGCGACGCATCTCCGACAAGTTCGACGAGATCGATCCGATCGAGCATGAATATCGCCTCGAGGTCAGTTCGCCCGGCATCGACCGGCCGCTGACCCGGCTCGGCGATTTCGCCGACTGGGTCGGGCATGAGGCCCGCATCAACCTGACCGCGCCGGTCGACGGGCGCAAGCAGCTGACCGGCGATCTCGCCGGGCTCGATGGCGATCGCATCATGATCGACGTGCGCAAGCATGAACGCATGACGATCGGCTTCGACCAGGTCGCCGACGCCAAGCTGCTGATCACCAACAAGCTCATTGCCGCGACCGCGCCGCTCTCGCCGGCCGGCGCCGACGAACTTTCCTACACCGACATGCCCGCCGAGGGCACCGACGAATTCGAGACCGAGGAAGAGATTTGATGGCCACTGCCGTTACCGCCAACCGCGCCGAGCTGATCGCGATCGCCAACGCCGTCGCGACCGAGAAGATGATCGACAAGGGCATCGTCATCGAGGCGATGGAGGACGCGATCCAGCGCGCCGCCCGCGCGCGCTACGGCGCCGAGAACGACATCCGCGCCAAGCTCGACCCGACGACCGGCGATCTCCGCCTGTGGCGCGTCGTCGAGGTGGTCGAGGCGGTCGACGACTATTTCAAGCAGGTCAACCTGAAGGAAGCGCAGAAGCTCCAGAAGGGCGCCGTCGTCGGCGATTACATCGTCGATCCGCTGCCGCCGATCGAGTTCGGCCGCATCGCCGCCCAGGCCGCCAAGCAGGTAATCTTCCAGAAGGTCCGCGACGCCGAGCGCGAGCGCCAGTATGAAGAATTCAAGGACCGCATGGGTGAGATCATCACCGGCGTCGTCAAGCGCGTCGAGTTCGGCCATGTCGTCGTCGACCTCGGTCGCGCCGAGGGCGTCATCCGCCGCGACGCGCAGATCCCGCGCGAGGTGGTGCGTGTCAACGACCGCATCCGCTCGCTGATCCTCAACGTGCGCCGCGAGAATCGCGGTCCGCAGATCTTCCTCAGCCGCGCCCATCCCGACTTCATGAAGAAGCTGTTCGCGCAGGAAGTGCCGGAAATCTACGACGGCATCATCGAGATCAAGGCGGCCGCCCGCGACCCGGGTTCGCGCGCCAAGATCGGCGTGATCAGCCATGATTCGAGCATCGACCCGGTCGGCGCCTGCGTCGGCATGAAGGGCAGCCGCGTCCAGGCGGTGGTCCAGGAAATGCAGGGCGAGAAGATCGACATCATCCCGTGGTCGCCCGACACCGCGACCTTCGTCGTCAACGCGCTGCAGCCGGCCTCGGTCAGCCGCGTCGTGATCGACGAGGAAGAGGACCGCATCGAGGTGGTGGTGCCCGACGATCAGCTGTCGCTGGCGATCGGCCGCCGCGGCCAGAATGTCCGCCTCGCCTCGCAGCTCACCGGCAAGGCGATCGACATCCTCACCGAGGCCGATGCCTCGGAGAAGCGCCAGAAGGAATTCGTCGAGCGCTCCGAGCTGTTCCAGAACGAGCTCGACGTCGACGAGACGCTCGCCCAGCTGCTCGTCGCCGAGGGCTTTGGCAGCCTCGAAGAGGTCGCCTATGTCGAGGTCGACGAGATCGCCAGCATCGAAGGCTTCGACGAGGATCTCGCCGCCGAGTTGCAGAACCGTGCGACCGAGGCGCTCGAGCGCAAGGAGCAGGCCAATCGCGAGGAGCGCCGCGCGCTTGGCGTCGAGGACGACCTCGCCACCATGCCCTATCTGACCGAGGCGATGCTGGTCACGCTCGGCAAGGCCGGTATCAAGACGCTCGACGATCTCGCCGATCTCGCGACCGACGAACTGATCGAGAAGAAGCGCCAGGAACCGCGCCGCCGCGCCGAGGACGCCCCCAAGCGCCCCGAGCACAAGGGCGGCGTGCTCGGCGAATATGGCCTGAGCGAAGTGCAGGGCAACGAGATCATCATGGCCGCCCGCGCGCACTGGTTTACCGACGAAGCGACCACCGGGGAGGACGCGCATGCGGAATCCTCACAATGACCCGCTGAGTTTTGCGCCTCTGAACGTCTCAGTCACCCCGGAGCTGCTCCGGGGATGGCGAAACCGCGCGCGCGGTGACCGCTCGATTGGCCAACACGTCCGCACCCCCTCTGTCACCCCGGACTTGTTCCGGGGTCCACACGGCCGCGTGCGCGGTGCCGTGAACCTCTTGCGCCGTCCTCAGTCACACGACGAATCCCGGAACAAGCCCGGGATGACGACAAGGGCGCGGCCTGATCGCCGCGACGGAATGATTCAACCAACCATCGACTCATGCTTTTCCGACCACATGGCACGCACCCTACCCAGCTCTGTTGGACCCGACATTTTATCGCCTTTCCCTGCCAAATTCCCTGCCACGGGGACGGCGGCAGGGAAAATCGCGCGCGCATCGTTGGGGAATCGCGGCACTACCCTCTTCGTCACCCCGGACTTGTTCCGGGGCCCACGGAGCCGCATGCGTGGCGCTGCGAGCCTCTTTCGCCCTAGCCAGCCGCACGGTGGATCCCGGAACAAGTCCGGGATGACGGGAAGGGCGCCTCATGGCTGAGCCCGAACGCACCTGCATCCTCACCCGCGATGCCGCGCCACGCGACGCGTTGATCCGTCTCGCGCTGTCGCCCGACGGCGTGGTGCATCCCGATGTGCGTGCCAAGGCGCCGGGTCGCGGTGCATGGATCGGCGTCAACCGCGCCGCGCTCGAAACCGCCATCGCCAAGGGCAAGCTCAAGGGCGCGCTCGGCCGTGCCTTCAAGGGCGAGGCGACGACCATCCCGGCCGACCTGCCGGCGTCGATCGCCGGCGCGCTCGAACGGGCGATGCTCGATCGTCTCGGGCTCGAAGCGCGCTCGGGCATCGTGCTGACCGGCTCGGATCGGATCGCCGACGCGGCTCGTTCGGGCAAGCTTCATCTGCTGTTGCACGCCGCCGATGCCGGCACCGACGGCAACCGCAAGCTCGACCAGGCCTGGCGTGTCGGCAGCGACCGCGAGGGCGAGGATTTGCGGGGCATGGTAATCCCGTTGCCCCGCACCATATTGTCCTTGGCGTTAGGCCGCGAAAATGTGGTACATGTCGGCCTGACGGACCCCCACGCCGCCGCACGGGTGCGCGAAGCGCTTACCCGGTGGCTGCACTTTATCGGCCCCGACCCGAACCCCGAGCCTTGCGAAACCGCCTCGCAGGGCGCATCGGCGTCCCGCACCAGCGGGACGGAACGGGCCGGCAAGACTTTGATCGACGAGGAACACGAGTGAGCGATACCGACAACGAAAAGCCGAAACTGGGCATGCGCGCGCCGCTGGGGCTGAAGCGCACCGTCGAGACCGGCAAGGTGAAGCAGAGCTTCAGCCATGGGCGGTCGAACACCGTCGTGGTCGAGGTGAAGCGTCGCCGCATCCTCGGCCCCGGTGGCGCGGCCACCGAGGCGCCCGCCCCCGTCGAAGCCGCACCGGCGGCCGCCCCGGCGCCGCAGGCGCGCGCGCCCGAGCCACCCCGCGCGCCCGCACAGTCGCCCGGCAATTCGCTGCTGTCGCGTCAGGAGCTGCAAGCCAAGCTGCTGCGCGAAGCCGATGAGGCGCGCATGAACGCGCTGGAGGAATCGCGGCGCCGCGAGGAGCGCGAGCGTCTCGAAGCCGCCGAGGAAGAGCGTCGTCGCGCCGAGGAGCGCGCCCAGGCCGCCGAAGCGCCGCCCGAGCCCGCTGCGCCCGTCGCTACGCCGCCCGAGCCGATCGCGCCCGCCGCTACGGCACCCGTGGCCGCGCCGACACCGGCCCCGGCACCCGTCGCCGCACCGCCGGCACCGCCGCCCGCACCTGCGCCGGCCGCGCCGATCAGCATCGAGCTCGACCCGTCGATGCCCGCGCCGCGTCGCTTCACGCCGGTCGCGCGCCCCGAACGGCCCGCGCCGCGCCCGGCGCCCGCGCCCGCCGCACCGGCGGCACCGGCGGCGAGCGCCGCGCCGAGCGGCGGCTCCGCCGCATCCGGCGCCGTCGCGCGTCGCCCGGCCGGCAGCGAGCCGCCGCGTCCGCAGCAGCGCGACCGCAAGGGCGACGATCGTCGCCAGTCGGGCAAGCTGACCGTCAACCGCGCGCTCGGCGCCGACGAGGGCGCCCGCGCCCGCTCGCTCGCCGCGCTCAAGCGTGCGCGCGAGAAGGAACATCGCCGCATGGGCGGCCCGCGCGAGGCGCAGGCCAAGCAGGTCCGCGACGTCGTCGTGCCGGAAGCGATTACCGTGCAGGAACTCGCCAACCGCATGGCCGAGAAGGGCGCCGACCTGGTCAAGGCGCTGTTCAAGATGGGCATGCCCGTCACGATCAACGCGACGATCGACCAGGACACCGCCGAGCTGCTGGTGACCGAATTCGGCCACAACATCACCCGCGTCAGTGACTCCGATATCGACCTCGTGGTCGAGACCGACGTCGATGCCGAGGATACGCTGCAGCCGCGCCCGCCGGTCGTCACGATCATGGGCCATGTCGATCACGGCAAGACCTCGCTGCTCGACGCATTGCGCGGCACCGATGTCGCGTCGGGCGAGGCGGGTGGCATCACCCAGCATATCGGCGCCTATCAGGTCACGCTGAAGGACAAGTCGAAGATCACCTTCCTCGACACGCCGGGCCATGAAGCCTTCACCGAAATGCGCGCGCGCGGTGCCAACGTCACCGACATCGTCGTGATCGTGGTCGCGGCGGACGACGGTTTGATGCCGCAGACGATCGAGGCGATCAACCACACCAAGGCGGCCGGCGTGCCGATGATCGTGGCGATCAACAAGGTCGACAAGGAAGGCGCCAATCCGCAGAAGGTCCGCGAACGCCTGCTCGAGCACGAGGTCGTGGTCGAGGAGATGTCGGGCGACGTGCAGGACGTGCTCGTCTCCGCGCTCAAGAAGACCGGGCTCGACGAACTGGTCGAGAAGATCCAGCTCCAGGCCGAATTGCTCGACCTCGGCGCCAACCCCAACCGCATGGCCGAGGGCACGGTGATCGAGGCCAAGCTCGACAAGGGCCGTGGTCCGGTCGCGACGGTGCTGGTCAGCCGCGGCACGCTGAGGGTCGGCGACGTGTTCGTCGTCGGTGCCGAAAGCGGCAAGGTCCGCGCGATGGTCAACGACAAGGGCCAGCAGATCAAGGAAGCCGGGCCGTCGATGCCGGTCGAGGTGCTCGGCCTGTCCGGCGTGCCGCGTGCCGGCGATCCGCTGTCGGTCGTCGAGAACGAGGCGCGCGCCCGCGAGGTCGCCGCCTATCGCCAGGGCGTGCTGACGCAGAAGCGCACCACGTCGGTGCCGGCCAGCCTCGAGAGCATGTTCTCCGCGCTCAAGGACAAGCAGGCGATCGAATATCCGCTGGTGGTCAAGGCCGACACGCAAGGGTCGGTCGAGGCGATCGTCGCGTCAATCAACAAGATCTCGACCGCCGACATCAAGGCCCGCGTGCTGCATTCGGGCGTTGGCGGCATCACCGAGAGCGACGTGACGCTGGCGGGTGCCTCGGGCGCACCGATCATCGGCTTCAACGTCCGCGCCAACGCCAAGGCGCGCGAGATCGCCGAACGGCAGAAGGTCGCGTTCAAATATTATGACGTGATCTACGACCTGATCGACGAGATCCGCGCCGGCATGGCGGGCGAGCTCGGGCCGGAAGCCTTCGAGACGGTCGTCGGCCGCGCCGAAATCCGCGAGGTCTTCTCCGCCGGCAAGCATGGCAAGGCCGCCGGTCTGCTGGTCACCGAGGGCACGATCCGCAAGGCGCTCAAGGCACGCATCACGCGCGACGATGTCATCATCTACCAGGGTGAGATCGCATCCCTGCGTCGCTTCAAGGACGATGTCGCCGAAGTGCGCGCCGGCCTCGAATGCGGCGTGACCTTCACGCAGAACTTCGTCGACATCAAACCGGGCGACTTCCTCGAAACCTTCGAGGTCGAGTTGCGCGAACGTACGCTGTGACGAGGTACCCTCTCCCCGGCGGGGAGAGGGGCTTGGGGATATGAAGAAGACCGACACGCCCGAGACCAAGTCAGTCCGCACGCTGCGCGTGGGTGAGCAGGTGCGTCACGCGCTATCGGACATCCTCGCGCGCGGCGACGTGCATGACGAGACGCTCGCCAGCCATCTGGTGACCGTCACCGAAGTGCGCATGTCGCCCGACCTGCGCCACGCCACGGTGTTCGCCAAGCCGCTGCTCGGCGCCGACGAGGAGAAGGTGCTCAAGGCGATGCGCACCCACACCGCCTATCTCCAGCGCGAGGTCGCGCGGCGCGTGAACCTGAAATACGCCGCGAAGCTCAAGTTCCTCGGCGACGAGAGCTTCGACGAGGGCAGTCATATCGACACGCTGCTGCGTAACCCGCATGTTGCGCAGGACCTGGGCGGCGACGCCGAGTGAAGCCCAGATTCACGACCGCTTTCCGGTAGTCCCGACACCATGGCCAAGCTCTATTTCTACTATGCCTCGATGAACGCGGGCAAATCGACCACGCTGCTGCAGGCCGATTTCAACTATCGCGAGCGCGGCATGCGGACGATGCTGTTCACCGCCGCGATCGACGATCGCTTTGCGGCGGGGACGATATCGTCGCGGATCGGGCTGGAGCATGACGCGATCATGTTCGGCCCCGACACCGACATCGCCGCGCTGGTCCGCGCCAGTGACGCCAAGCCGGCCTGCGTGCTGGTCGACGAGGCGCAGTTCCTCAGCGCCGGGCAGGTCGACCAGCTGGCAAGGCTCGCCGATAGCGACGGCATCCCGGTGCTCGCTTATGGGCTGCGCACCGATTTCCAGGGTGCACTGTTCCCCGGCTCGGCGCGGTTGCTCGCCATCGCCGATTCGCTCGTCGAACTGAAATCGGTGTGCGAATGCGGGCGCAAGGCGACGATGAACCTGCGCGTCGATGCCGAGGGCCGCGCCGTGGCACAGGGCGCGCAGACCGAGATTGGCGGCAACGACCGCTATATCGCGCTGTGCCGCCGGCACTTCACCGCGGCACTGGACGAGGCCGCCGCGCGATGAGCCCCGACAACATCGTCTACCAGATCGCGGCATGGGTGATCCCGCTGGTCATCGCGATCGTCTTCCACGAGGTCGCGCACGGCTATGTCGCCTGGCTGCTCGGCGATCGTACCGCCCAGCGGCTCGGGCGGCTGACGCTCAACCCGATCCGCCATGTCGATCCGATCGGCACGGTGATCCTGCCGCTGATGCTGGCGATCGCCCATACGCCGATCTTCGGCTGGGCCAAGCCGGTGCCGGTGATCCCCTCGCGGATGCGTAACCCGCAACTCGACATGGCACTGGTGGCGATGGCCGGACCGGCGAGCAACCTGGTGCTGGGATTCGTCGCGGCACTGGCGCTCACGCTGGTGGCGGTGACGCAGGGCGGCGTCGTGCCCGAAACCGGCCTCGCCGGATTCCTCGTCGAGAATCTCTACAACTTCCTGCTGATCAACGTCTTCCTCGCGATCTTCAACATGATCCCGTTGCCGCCTTTCGACGGCGGCCATGTCGTCGCGGCGGTGCTGCCGGCCTCACTTGCCGCGCCTTATGCGAAGCTGGGACGCTACGGCCTGCTGATCATGCTCGGGCTGCTCGTCATCCTCCCGACCGTCGCGCCCGGTGCCGATGTGGTGGGGCGGATCATCGGGCCGGTCGCCGATGGTGTCACACGCCTGTTCCTGCGCCTCGCAAGCGCCATGCTTTAGTCGCTTCATCCTGAATTCAGCCTCGCCCGCCTAGAAGGGTGAGGCGGACGGGCATGAGGAAGAAGTCATGATGAAATACCCCTTGGTCGCGATACCCCTGATGTTGCTCACTGCGACGGCTCAGGCGCAAACGCCTACGCCCACGCCCACGCCCACGCCCACGCCTACACCGACGCCCGAAGTCGGCAAGCCAGCGAGCATTCCGTTCGTCCGCTTCGGCCAGATCTACAACTTCGAGGCCGATGGCGATCATGGCGTCTATCTCGAGGATCAGCATCGCCGCTGGTATTATGCGACGTTGATCGGACCGTGCACCGACCTGCCCTTCACCAATCGCATCGCAGTCGATACGCGGTTCAACGGCGACACGCTCGATTCGACCGGCGCGCTGCTGGTCGGGCATGACCGCTGTATGATCGAAAAGCTCGTGACGAGCGGCCCGCCGCCGAAAAAGGCAAAGCGCAAGCATTGACGCTGGCCGCGCGGCGCCGTGCGGCCTAAGCGCCGCGCGATGCATGGCTGGATCATCCTCGACAAGCCGCTCGGGCTCGGCTCGACCCAGGCGGTGTCCGCCGTCAAGCGCGCGCTACGCACCGGCGGTTACGGCAAGTACAAGGTCGGCCATGGCGGCACGCTCGATCCGCTCGCCACCGGCGTGCTGCCGATCGCGCTCGGCGAGGCGACCAAGCTCGCCGGGCGGATGCTCGACAGCGACAAGGTGTATGACTTCACGATCCGCTTCGGCGAGCAGACCGACACGCTGGATGGCGAGGGAGTGGTGATTGCGACCAGCGACGTGCGGCCGACGGCGGCGGCGCTGGAAGCCGTGCTCGCGCAGTTCACCGGGCCGATCGAACAGGTGCCGCCGGCCTATTCCGCGCTGAAGGTCGATGGCGAGCGCGCATACGACCTGGCGCGCGCCGGAGAAGAGGTGGTGCTCGCGACACGCGCGGTGACGGTGCACTCCTTAAGCTCCTCCGCGGCACGGGGAGGGGGACCGCTCGAAGAGCGGTGGAGGGGGCGTACTGCGAGCGATCCGCGGGAGGAAGCCCCCCTCCACCATCCTTCGGATGGTCTCCCTCCCCGTGCCGGGGAGGGATTGAGCGAGGCCACGCTCACCGCGCATGTCTCCAAGGGCACCTATATCCGCAGCCTTGCGCGCGACATCGCGCTGGCGCTCGGGACGGTTGGCCATGTCACCATGTTGCGCCGTACCAAGGCCGGTCCGTTCGGCCTGGAAAACGCGATATCGCTGGACAAATTGCACGAAGCCGCTATGGCGCGCGAGCTTGAACACCTACTTCTGCCGTTGAGGGCGGGGCTGGACGACATCCCGGCTCTATCCCTCACCCCCGAACAGGCAGGGCTGCTCCGACAGGGGCGGGTTCTGATCGGGATCGCCTCGGACGATGGCCTTTGCTTCGCGATGCTGGACGATGTCCCGGTCGCGCTCGCCGAGGTTCAGGACGGCAACGTCCATGTCGTGCGCGGCTTCAACCTGTAAAACGATGTCGAGGACAACAGAATGACGATTTCGCAGGAGCGCAAGGACGCGCTCGTCAAGGAACATGGCCGCATCGCCGGCGACACCGGTTCGCCCGAAGTGCAGGTCGCGATCCTCACCGAACGCATCCGCAACCTCACCGAGCATTTCAAGATCCACGCGAAGGACAATCACTCGCGCCGCGGTCTGCTGATGCTCGTCAACAAGCGGCGCAGCCTGCTCGATTATCTCCGTCACAAGGACGGCGAGCGCTACACCTCGATCATCGCGAAGCTCGGCCTTCGCAAGTAACCGGGACGGCGCCCCTATGGGCGCCGTTTCTCTATCCGGGGTGCGGGCAATTCGGCCCGCCCTCCGGCCAAGCCTTCCCCGTTCGCCCCGAGCTTGTCGAAGGGCCGCACTTCTTCAATCCGGAAGAAGGAAGAAAGAACGAGGCTTCGACAAGCTCAGCCCGAACGGGTTGGGAAGGTAACGAAAGAGCCACTGATGGCTCGCATAGGCCCCGGCACGCATTGGGCGGCCGGTGTTAAGGAAAACAAATGTTCGACACCAAGAAAGTAGACATCCAGTGGGGCGGCCAGACCCTCACGCTGGAAACGGGCCGCGTTGCCCGCCAGGCTGACGGCGCCGTGATGGCGACGCTCGGCGAGACCGTGGTGCTCTGCGCCGTGACGGCCGCACGCTCGGTCAAGGAAGGGCAGGATTTCTTCCCGCTCACCGTCCATTATCAGGAAAAGTACAGCGCGGCCGGCCGCATCCCCGGCGGCTTCTTCAAGCGTGAGCGCGGCGCGACCGAAAAGGAAACGCTGACCAGCCGCCTGATCGATCGCCCGATCCGCCCGCTGTTCCCGGAAGGTTTCTACAACGAAATCAACGTAATCTGCCAGGTGCTCAGCTATGATGGCGAGAATGAGCCCGACGTGCTGGCGATGGTCGCGGCGTCCGCCGCGCTGACCATCTCGGGCGTGCCCTTCATGGGCCCGATCGGCGCCGCGCGCGTCGGTTATGTCGATGGCGAGTACATCCTCAACCCGACCAACGACCAGATCAAGGCCGGCGAGCTCGACCTCGTCGTCGCCGCCACCGGCAACGCGGTGATGATGGTCGAATCCGAAGCCAAGGAGCTTTCCGAAGAGGTCATGCTCGGCGCGGTGCAGTTCGCGCACAAGGCCTGCCGCGAGGCGGTCAACGCGATCATCGACCTGGCCGAGCAGGCTGCCAAGGATCCGTGGGAAATGGCCGAGCAGGCCGACCTGACGGCCGCCAAGGACAAGCTGAAGAAGCTGATCGGCAAGGACATCGCCGCCGCCTACAAGGTGACCGACAAGTCCAAGCGTTCGGGCCTGCTCAACGAGGCACGCGCCAAGGGCAAGGCGGCGTTCGCCGATGCCGCCCCGCAGGACCAGATGGCCGCCGGCAAGCTGATGAAGAAGCTGGAAGCCGAGATCGTTCGCGGCGCCATCCTCAAGGACGGCCAGCGCATCGACGGCCGCACCACCACGCAGATCCGTCCGATCGAGGCGATGGTGCACTTCCTGCCGCGCGCGCACGGGTCCGCGCTGTTCACGCGTGGCGAGACGCAGTCGATCTGCACCACCACGCTCGGCACGCGCGACGCCGAGCAGATGATCGACGGCCTGAACGGGCTCAATTACGAGCACTTCATGCTGCACTATAACTTCCCGCCCTATTCGGTCGGTGAAGTGGGTCGCTTCGGTGCCCCGGGGCGCCGCGAAATCGGCCATGGCAAGCTCGCCTGGCGCGCGCTGCACCCGGTGCTGCCGTCGAAGGAAGAGTTCCCCTATACGATCCGCGTCCTGTCCGACATCACCGAGAGCAACGGCTCGTCGTCGATGGCGACGGTGTGCGGCGGTTCGCTGTCGATGATGGATGCCGGCGTGCCGTTGAAGCGCCCGGTGTCGGGCATCGCGATGGGTCTGATCCTCGAGGGCAAGGATTTCGCGATTCTCAGCGACATCCTCGGCGACGAGGACCATCTCGGCGACATGGACTTCAAGGTTGCCGGCACCTCCGCGGGCATCACCACGATGCAGATGGACATCAAGGTCGCCGGCATCAC
The DNA here is from genome assembly GCA_041659925.1 of Sphingomonas sp. Classification (GTDB taxonomy): domain Bacteria; phylum Pseudomonadota; class Alphaproteobacteria; order Sphingomonadales; family Sphingomonadaceae; genus Sphingomonas. The sequence goes on along the minus strand of JBAZXI010000026.1, from coordinate 9,863 downwards.
CGACGAGATCATGCGCGTCGCTTTGGCGCAGGCCAAGGAAGGCCGCGCGCACATCCTCGGCGAAATGGCCAAGGCGCTCGACCACACGCGTGAAGAGCTGTCGGCGCATGCGCCGCGCATCGAGACCTTCACGATCGACAAGTCGAAGATCCGTGAAGTGATCGGCACCGGCGGCAAGGTGATCCGCGAGATCGTCGCCACCACCGGCGCCAAGGTCGATATCGACGATGAGGGCGTGATCAAGGTCAGCTCGTCCGACCCCGCGCAGATCGAAGCTGCGATCAAGTGGATCAAGGGACTGGTCGAAGAGGCCGAGGTCGGCAAGATCTACACCGGCAAGGTCGTCAACCTGGTCGATTTCGGTGCGTTCGTAAACTTCATGGGCGGCAAGGACGGTCTCGTCCACGTCTCCGAGATGCGCAACGAGCGCGTCGAGAAGGTGTCGGACGTCGTTTCCGAAGGCCAGGAAGTGAAGGTCAAGGTGCTCGAGATCGATCCGCGCGGCAAGGTTCGCCTGTCGATGCGCGTCGTCGATCAGGAGACTGGCGCCGAGCTGGAAGACACCCGCCCGCCACGCGAACCGCGTGAGGGCGGCGACCGCGGCCCGCGCGGCGATCGTGGCCCGCGCCGCGATGGCGGCGGTGACCGCGGCCCGCGTCGTGACGGTGGCGATCGTGGTCCCCGCCGTGATGGCGGTGATCGCGGCCCGCGCCGCGACGGCGGCGGCGAGCGCGCCGAGCGCGCACCGCGCCGTGAAAGCACGGACGACAACGGCCCCGCGCCCGAGTTCGCCCCGGCCTTCCTGACCGGCGATCGCGATTAATCAGTTAAATCCGCAAGGATAGCGGAGAGGATGAAGGGGTTCGGCAGCAATGCCGGGCCCCTTTTCCGTTTGTCATGGCCGAGGGGTTCAACGATCAGCGACCGATTGCATTCGACCCACACTCTGGCACAGCAAGCCCCACCGCTTTATCGCGGACCGACGAGGAGCAGGCGATGCATCGAGCAGGCATAATTGGGGCGATTCTGTTTGTTACAGCTGCACCAGCTGCCGCCCAGCTTGTATCTGCTGCGCTGATCTATCCGCCTGCCGAGCTCAAGGCCGGCATCCAGGGGGTGGTAACCTTTGAAGTCGAGGTTACCAAAGATGGCAAGGTCAGCAAGTGTAAGACTACGCAAACAAGCGGCAACGCTGACCTCGACAAACAAACCTGCGTTCAGCTTCGGCAGACGGGACGATTCAAGCCGGCTGTCGACCCGACAGGTCGACCGATCAAATCTACATATGTGAGCAAAGTGCGCTGGAGCATCCCCCACCCTGCTTCGGAGACTCAACGCGCAGCAGCCCCACAATAGGCATCATCATCCCGATTTGGCTGGATTTCACCCAACCGAAGTGGCGGCTATCTGCGCCTCCGGAAGCTGGCGGTTTTAAACCCACCACCGGCAGTCGTTCGCCGCACCGTCACTCCCCAAACAGATCGCGCTGGGTTTTCTCGAGTTCCTCGGCGTAGCGGCGACGAACATAGGTCTCGGAGAGAATGCCGAGAACGTGTCGATCCGCGGCGACGACCGCCAGTTCGTCGCCGCCGGCACGGTCGAACATCGCCATCACGTCGACGACATTGGCCTCGGGCCCGATCGCGACGTCGCGATTGACCGCAAGCGACGCGATCGCGGCGGTCGGGTCGCGGCCTTCGGCATAGGCGGAAGCCGTCTGCACCAGCCCGGCATAATGGCCCTCGCCGTCGCACAGCACGACACGGCTGGTCGAGCCGAGCGGGAAGCGATGGCGGAACTCGGCGATGGTCAGCGTGTCGGGGGTCGCGCGCGATTCGTGCCGCATCATCCGCCCGGCGGTGAGCATCCTGACCCAGCCGACGTCGCGCGCGCTCTTGATCGTCTCGCCGCGCAGATGGAGCCGCCAGGTCGAGAAGGAATAGCCGAAGGTCTCGCGCACGATCGTCGAGGCGACCAGCGCGGCGGCGATCACCGCGCCGGTCAGCGAAAAGTCGTGCGTCGCCTGCAACACCAGCATCGCCATCGTCATCGGCCCGCCGACCACCGACACGGCGAGCGCCGCCATGCCGACCAGCGCGGCATTGTGCGGATCGACCAGCTGATAGCCGACCGCCATGTTCAATATCACCCCGAACAGGTGGCCGAGCAGCGTGCCGAGGAACAGCGACGCGAAGAACAACCCGCCGCGAAAGCCGAAACCGAGCGAGATGATCGACGCGGCCGACTTGGTGAGCAGCACCGTGACGATGAACCCGAGCGACGCACCCACCGCGAGATCGGCATGGAGCGCGCCATGCCCGGCCGACAGCGCCTGGGGCGAGATCAGCGCGACCGGGATGAGCAGCATGCCGCCGATCGCCGGCCGTGCCCAATCGGGCAGGCCGATGCGCCGCACCCCGCGCTCGGCCAGCGCGACGGCGCGCATCAGCACGATGCCATAGCCGGCGCAGATCGCGCCGAGCAGCGCATAGATCATGTAATGATGCGTCTCGACGGGGGCGCCGGCGACGGCATTGATGACATAGGGTTGCACGCCGAGCATCTGCGCGACGAGCGCACCGGCGAGCGCTGCGCCCGCCACCGGCGCGATCGCCGAGGGCGTATAGGCGCCGATGACGATCTCGAAGGCGTAGAAGGCACCGGTCAGCGGCGCGCCGAACGCCGCGCCGATCGCCGCCCCTGCCCCCGCCCCGACCAGGTTGCGCAGATCGGCGCGGCGCAGCGCCAGCGCGCTGCCGACCCACGCGCCGAGCGCCCCGCCGAGCTGGGTATAGGCGGCTTCCAGGCCGACCGAGGCGCCGAAGCCGTTCGACAGGACGGTCTGGCCGGAAATGACGAGGCTGTCGCCGACCGACATGCGGCCGCCGTGCAGCGCATTGGCCTCGACCGGATCGACCAGCCGCCGTCGACGCGATCGTACCGCATAGGAGAATAGCGCGAGCACCGCGCCACCGGCCGGCAGCACGAGCAGCACCGGCGCGGCAAGCGTTCCGCTGTCGCTCAACCGGACGGCGCGCGGGAGCGCGAAAAGCAGGTGCTGGAGCGTGCGGGCGAGCGCACCCTGCACGATGCTCAACAGGCCCGACGCGGCGCCCACGCCGATCGCCAGCGCGATGAACGCCGCCTCGCTCGCGCGCACGCGGCGGCGCAACCAGGCGGATGACAGGCGGAGCGTGGGCGTGCTGATCGGGTTCACGGTCTTGGATATGGTGGCGGGCGTGCGGCTGCGGTTGAGCCTTTCGCGCCGCCGATGCAACCCCGTCGCGACGCCGTCAGGTCAGTCGCCAGATCATACAGAGCGACGTCACGACGACCAACGGCATCGCGGCGACCGCGAGGCGCGCGCGGGTGACGAGCGCGGTGCCATGGAGATCGGCGACGGCAATCGCCGCGGCGAGGAGTGCACCGAGCATGGTCCACAAATTGTAGCGCAATTCCGAGGCGACGCTCGCCGGCAGATAACCCAGGCCGTAGAGCAAGGCCGACAGCGCGACCGGCACGATGATCCGCCGTGACGGCAGCGCCGGCGCGACGGTCAGCGTGCCCAGCGCCAGCGCCATCCAGCAGATCGGCCAGCCGAGCGGCGTACGCCCGGTCCACAGCGCCAGCCAGTAGAGCGCGTCGAGCAACGGGTTATGGGCGATATGATAGCCCCAGTCATTGGGCGCCGACTCGATCTGCGCGGCGCGCTCGACCTCGTCATGGACGAGGAAGCGCATGTTGAGGTTGAAATGCGCCAGGCGGTGCTCGGCATAGGCGAGCGGATGCGCGAGAACGGCGTTGAGCCAGTGGCGATACGGGCTTTCATGCGCGTCGTCGAAGGCATCGCCGATGTCCTCGAACTGGATCGGGCACGCCTCGGGCGACCACCAGGCATAATGGTCCCATTGCAGCGGCGTGTAGCATGTCGCGTTGACCGCGACGCGGTTCTGCACGTCGATGTCGGGAAACACATCGACGCCGCTGTGATAGGTGATGCCGGCGAGATCGAAGATCACCAGCGACAGTCCGACCCCGCTCGGCTCCGCGCGCAGCAGGCGGTTGGCGACCGGCATCGCCAGCGCGAGGACCGCCGCGCAGCCGACCATCACCGCCGCGAAGCGCCAGCGCCGCGACCACCAGCGATGCGGCAGCACCGCGATCATCAGCGGGAGGCACGCCGGCAGCGCGTTGAAGCGCAACGTCGCCGCCCCGACCAGCAGCACCAGCGCCGCGCCGCGCAACGCCCAGCCGCGCCGCTCGGGCAGCCAGGCGAGCAGCGCGACCACCGCGACGAGTGCACCGGCCATCAGGCAATCCTTGAGCACCGCGCCCATCAGCGCGAGCGGGATCGGCATCATCGCCGCCAGCGTAAGCGCGACCGCCAGTGCGCGGCGACGCTGGCGCAAGGCACAGGCGACCAGCCCGGCAAAGCCGGCCCAGTAAAGCGCCATCTGGAGCACCAGCATCGGCGCCGGCCCGGCATGGACGAACAGCAACTGGCGCCACAGCCAGTCCATCGCCGGCGGGTGCCAATCGTCATAATGGCCGGTGAGCGCCTCGCCATATTGGCGCACGGCATCCCATGTCATGATCCCGGGCCAGAAGGCGGCGGCCTGGAACAGCGCGACGAGCAGCAGGGCGAGACCCAGCACGACCGGCAGGACCCAGGCCTGCCGGCGAGCGAGCGACCGGCCCGTCATCCCGCCTGCGCGAAGGCGCCGCGCCGCTTCACGTTTCCGCCGCCGGCGGCACGGACTCGCGCAGATGCTGATGGTGGCGAATCACCTCGTCGATGATGAAGCGCAGGAATTTCTCGCTGAACTCGGGGTCGAGATCGGCTTCTTCGGCAAGGCGCCGCAGCCGCGCGATCTGCCGTTCCTCGCGACCGGGATCGGCCGGCGGCAGACCGGAGGTCGCCTTGTAGCGCCCGACCGCCTGCGTCACCTTGAAGCGCTCGGCCAGCATATGGACCAGCGCGGCGTCGATATTGTCGATGCTCTGGCGATATCCGCGCAGCGTGTCGTCGGTCACCTCGGCTCCGTCCCTTCCTCAACCCCAATCGGCGCCATAGCGAACGCCCCACCTTGCTTCCATCGCTTTCGAACCATAGGAGATGCCCAAGATGAACAACCGCAGCCTTCATGAATTCAGGGAAGCCGCCGTCGCGGCCGCAGGAGGCACCAGCTATGGCCAGATCAAGGACGCCATTCTCGCGCGCGTTGCCGCACTTCCAACGCCAGCGTCGCTGATTGATTTCGGTGCCGGACGCGGCGAATTGCTGATGCAGCTCGCGTCGATCTTCCCTGGCTGCACACTCAATGGCGCAGACTATCTCGGGCGACCAGAAGGCTTGCCCGATCATATCAGCTGGGCGAGCGGCGACCTCAACGAACCACTGCAGGCCGAACCCTGCGACCTCGTCATCTGTTCCGAGGTCATCGAGCATCTCGAGAACCCGCGCGCGGTATTTCGCAACTTGTTCGCCCTGACCCGGCCGGGCGGCTGGCTGGTTCTGTCGACCCCCAACCAGGAAAGCTTGCGGTCGTACCTCTCGTTGATCATCGAGGGCCATTTCGTGGCGTTCCGCGGGCCAAGCTACCCCGCGCATATTACCGCGCTGCTCAGGCTCGATCTCGAGCATATTTGCGCGGAAACGGGATTCGCGGCACCTGTCTTTTCCTTTACGGACGATGGCGGCCTGCCCAGGAAGCCGGATCTGACATGGCAGAAGATTTCGTTCGGCGTGTTGAAGGGGCGGTTTTTTTCGGACAACCTCATCATGGTCACGCAACGCCCCCTCGGCGAATGATGTACCCTTGCCTTAGCGCTGTCTTGTCGCCACATCGCACCGCACCATGAGCGCCACGATCCACCGCCTAGACGCGTCACGAACCCCTTCGCTCGAACCGATGGTTCAGCTGGTCGCCGGCGACCTCAATCTGGTCAACGCCGTGATCCTCGGCCGCATGCAGTCGGAGATCCCGCTGATCCCGGAGCTGGCGGGCCATCTCATCGCCGGCGGCGGCAAGCGCATGCGCCCGATGCTGACGCTGGCGAGCGCTCGGTTGCTCGGCTACACCGGCGAACGCCACCACCGGCTCGCCGCGGCGGTCGAATTCATCCACACCGCCACGCTGCTGCACGACGATGTCGTCGACGGCTCCGACCTGCGGCGCGGCAAGCGCACCGCCAACCTGATCTGGGGCAACCCGGCAAGCGTGCTGGTCGGCGACTTCCTGTTCAGCCGCTCGTTCGAGCTGATGGTCGAGGATGGCAGTCTCAAGGTCCTGAAGATCCTGTCGGGCGCCAGCGCGATCATCGCCGAGGGCGAGGTCAACCAGCTGACCGCCGCACGGCGCGTCGATATCGGCGAGGAGCGCTATCTCGACATCATCGGCGCGAAGACCGCCGCCCTGTTCGCCGCCGCGTGCCGCATCGCGGCCGTGGTCGCCGAGCGCCCCGAGAGCGAGGAGCTCGCGCTCGATTCCTATGGCCGCAATCTCGGCATCGCCTTCCAGCTGGTCGACGACGCGATCGATTACGTGTCCGATGCCGGCACGATGGGCAAGGATGCCGGTGACGATTTCCGCGAGGGCAAGGCGACGCTGCCGGTGATCCTCGCATATGCCCGGGGCGATGCCGAGGACCGCGCCTTCTGGAAGGCGGCGATGGAAGGCCACCGCGCCCGCGACGAGGATTTCGCCCACGCCATCGCGCTGATCCGCGGCAGCCGCGCGGTCGACGACACGCTCGCCCGCGCGCGCCATTACGGCCAGCGCGCGATCGACGCGCTCGGCCCCTTCCCCGCAGGCCAGGCCAAGGACGCAATGGTCGAGGCAGTGGAGTTCGCGGTGGCGCGGGCTTACTGAACCGGCGCAGGAGAGGGGTTGAACCACCTGCTCCGCGTGGCGATCCTCGTCACCTAACTAGCCGTGCTCCTGCACCTGCACGACGGGTGCGCGACTCGGCCGCAACGCCACCACCAGCACGCCGAGCAACGCGAGCGCGGCGCCGAGAATCGTGCGGCCGCCAAGCCGGTCGCCGGTCATCGCCACGCCGAAGGCGATCGTGGCGAGCGGCGTCATCAGCGTGAGCGGCGCGAGCAACGTCGCCTCGTAGCGGCCGATCAGCCAGTAATAAGCGGTGTGGGCGAACACCGAGACGACCAGGGCGGCGAACAGGATCGCGGCGACGAACGGCCAGCCGACCGCCAGCGCGCTCGCCCATTGGCCGTGCTCGACCAGGGCCGAGCCGAGCGCGAGCGGGACGAACGAGGCCAGCCCGACCCACGCCTGGAAGCGCAGCGGCGCGACATCCTCCATCTGCTTCATCAGGATCGCGCCGAGCGACCCGGCAAAGGCGGCGCCGAGCACGAACCACAGCCCGACCGACAGCGCCACGCCATGCGGGTTCCAGATCACCAGCACCACGCCGCACAGCGTCAGCGCGATGCCCAGCCAACGCTGCCAATGGATATGTTCGCCGAGCATGACGATCGACAACAAGGTGGTGATCGGCACGCTCGCCTGCACGACGATCCCCGCCGACGATGGCGACGCGGTTTGCAGCCCGATAAACAGCAACGCGAAATTGCCCCCGCCCATCAGCAGCCCGATCAGGACGATGCGCCACAGCGGCTTCGGCGCCGGCCGCAGCCAGGGCAGCGTGACGAGCAGCACGACCGCGAAGCGCAGCGCGGCATAGAAGAGCGGCGGCACCGCCCACTGGCCGACGATGATCTTGCTGAGAACGTTGCTGAACCCCCAGACGATACAGACCGTCGCCAGCAGCAGGAAATCACGGACGCGCATGAATCGCCTCATGCACGATGGTCGTGGATGCGGCTACGGGTTTGGGTGATGAACCCATGAAGCGGGAAAGTGCGGGACCGGGAGTTCGCGGGCCTGGGTGTTCAGGCGCTTGCGCAGAAAGTAGCGCACATTGTCGCGCGGCGAATTGTCGAGTGCGCCGAATATCTCATAGCCTAGCTTCTCGTAGAAGCCCCGCGCCTGGAAGGTGAAGGTGGTCAGCCACGCCCCGACACATCCGCGCTCGACCGCGACGCGCTCCGCCGTCGCCATCAGCTTCGCGCCCATGTCTTGATCGCGCATGGCGGCGGGCACGACGAGATAATCGACGAACAGCCAGTCATAGACCGTCTTTCCCCACAGCCCCCCGACGATCTTGCCATCGTCATCCGTCAGCGTGATCGCGATCGGCAGCGGGTCGGCGGGGTAGCCCTGTTCGGCGTTGAAGGCCGATAGCGGGGCGAGAATCGCGTCGCGAATGGCGTCGGTCGGCGCGTCGCAGATTGTCAGGGCAGCATCCATGCCGCGCTGTATCGCGACTGACGCATTATCCGCCACCGGCAATTTGGTGGCGCGCGAACGGCGGACGCGTCGCCGCTCTTTCGCTTTGCGCTAATTTGCTAGATATGTCGCTGAAGCGATTGCACATCTACGCAATGACGCGCGGAATATCAGGTGGGGGACAACCTGTTTCTATGCCGGAAGTGCCGCCGCTACGCAGTGAAGATGATTCCCAAGACATCGTCACGATCAGGCACGCCACCAAGACATTCGGTGACAAGATTGCCTTGCACGACATGTCGTTCAGCGTTCCCAGCGGCCAGATATGCGGGCTGCTGGGGCCAAATGGTGCAGGCAAGACGACGCTGTTCCGCTTGCTGATGGGCATATTGAAGGCGAGTTCGGGGCTTCTCGAAATTGCCGGCTTGGACGCGTTCGAAGATCGCGTCGCGGTCAAGCGCCTGATCGGCTTTCTGCCCGATGAGCCCGTCTTCTATTCCTATCTCTCGGGGCGGGAGCTGCTGGAATTGAGCGCGGGGATGCACGGGCTCGACGTGGATGAGGCGATGGACTGGATCGACACCCTCGCCCAACGGCTCCGGCTCGCGGATGACCTCGACAATTATGCCGAGGATTTCTCGCGCGGCATGAAGAAGAAGCTCGGCCTGCTGCTCGCCATGCTGCATCGGCCACGCCTGCTGGTTCTCGACGAGCCGACCAACGGGCTCGATGTCGAATCGACACGTCTCTTCTATGATCTGATCGGGGAGGCCGCCGCCGGCGGCGCGACCGTGTTGTTTTCCACCCATCTGATGGATCATGTGACGCGCCTGTGTTCGCACGCGGTGATCATCGACCAGGGCTCGCTGATCGCGAAGGGGCCGATCACGGAACTGAAAGAGCGTTATGAGGAAGACAGCCTCGAAGCGCTGTTTCTGAAGCTCACGATACGGCCGTAACGGTCATGACGGATCAGGCCACGCTCGGCTTTTGGAAAACGGTCGGCCTGTTGCTGAAGGCGTCGCGACGGCGTTCCGAAGGGCGCCGGCAGCGCCAGCAGGAGTTGTTGAACAACCGCGGCGCGACGAACTGGCAATCGCTTGCCACCCTCTTTGCCATCCTCATGATGGCGATTCTGCACGGAGCCGCCGCCTTCGCGGTGATGTCGGGTGTCGAGGCCGGCCAGCAGCTTGCGATCGAACGCCCGGGCACCTTTATCGTCCATAGCTGGTTTCTCAGCAACGTGAAGGCTCTGGAAGCGGCGACCGGGGTGGCACCCGAGATAGCCAGCGACGCGCGGGAATCGCTCGAACGAGAGTATCGCGATGAGGCAAAGGACATTGTCGCACGCAGCGGTGGCCAGGAAGCCGAGGTCGAGCAGAGGCTGCGGGCAAGTGTCGCCGCATCGGGCAGCCGCAATCTTATCTCGCGTGCCGATGCGGCATTCGGATTGAGCGGGCTGGGGCGTTCCGGGCCGGCCGCGACGATGCTCGGCTCGGTGATGCTGCTGTGGTGGCTGGCCATGGTGATCTGTCAGGGTGAAGGGCGGGG
>JBAZXI010000025.1:0-75073 GCA_041659925.1 Sphingomonas sp. | reverse complement strand
GATCAGAATATGTTGAGCCTCAACTTGCACAGGAAAGCGCTCCGTCCACTGCCGTGGCGCAAGCAGGCGAGCCGTGGCGTTCCCAGCCGACATTGCCTCAGACCGATATTCCAAGGAAAATGCCTCGGCTAGCATCGTCCCGTCGATTGAGGTCAGCATCTCTTGGTCGCTCATTCAAGCAACCTACGCTGCCGACGAACCTCCGCAATCCACTTTCCCCATCGCAAAGCGGTCAGTCGCAAATCCACCACTTGCGGACGCCCGCGCGTAAGCGCAGCCTAACAGGCGAATGAGGAGCACCGCCATGAGCGAAGACGCGCGGAACTCAATTTATCTGTGGGTGGGTGGGCTAGCTTTCTTCGGCCTGTTTTGGGCCGCCCTCCACTTCCAATGGCCCATTGGAGTGTCAGATAAGTGGTTATGGCCGATTGTCGGGATAGTCGCTGTCATCAACATCTCGCAGACCCTTTGCGGCCTCTACAGGCGCCGTGCGTCTAATCCTGATAATCCTAACCGGACTGGCAGGTAGCCACCACGTCGAGCCGTTCCCGTTCCCTCGATCGACACGATCCGCCGGAAAGCCGACCGGCAGATATCGGCAGCAAAAGTAGCCGGGCGGCAAGCGCCCCAGTTCCGGACGTTCAAGTCGCTTATAAGCAGGGCTTATAGGCGTAGTTGCACCTGCCTGTGGCGGGAGGCATGAAGCGGTCATGCAGGATTTTGAGACACTTTGGCAGCGACACTGGGATATCGTCGACAGACACGGTAACGGTTATGCCACCCCGATCTTGTGGCACCTCGCGCTCCGAGGGCATACTGACGCGATGCTGGTCTTGAGCAATCTCTTTCAGCGGGAGGGCCGGATTGCCGATCCATCGAGCCAAGCGGGTCTTGCCTATCGAGCGTATCGTCGCGGCGACGCGCTCGGTGCCGAGCATCTAGCGATGACCGCGTTTAACCGACGAGACCTCATCGGATATAGGTATTGGCTTGCTCGTGCTGCGCGGGCAGGCAACAAGAATGCAGCGCTGAGCTTGCGCCGGTTTGAAGTGCGCCTCCCTCACGGTGCTGCCCGCGACATTCGACGAGGCCGCCCTTGGAAGGAGTATGACTGAGCTAATCTAACGACAGCTACGTTTCAGCCATCGGCCAAAGCTGCCCTTCCGCAAACCACCACTTCTCCCCGTTCACACGCGCCGAGTATCGAACCGGCCGGTCAGCGACGCGTGGACTGAAAGCCAAAGGGAGCGGGGATCCCATGAGTATTTCGTCCCCAGCCCCCCCGAATCTCCCGCCATGAACAGGAGCGCGGTCAGGCCCTTGCTCGGCACGCCGACGCCTCGATCTGCAAGGTGTCGAGCGTGAACGACCCGTCCGCCTCGATCGCATAATAGGCCGCCGTTTCGGCGGAGGCGCATCGCTGGAGCGAGCGGATCGCGGCCTGGTGTGCTTCGGGCGTGCGCATGCGTTCGATCCAGGTCGGGTAATCGATGCGCAAGCGGCGGGTGTGGGTGTTGCGCACGCGGAAGCCGGCGCGATCCAGCGCCGCTGCCCATTCCGCCGCGGTGTAATCGCGGACGTGCGAGGGATCGCGCAGTATCTCGACCGCCTGCAGATGCGTGTCGAACCCGGCATGGCCCGGCGACACCACGTCGATGAACACCGCCGTGGCGCCGGGCTTCATGATGCGCCGCGCCTCGCGCAGCCCGGCCGCGAAATCGCGCCAATGATGGGCGGAAAATCGGCAGGCGAGAAAGTCGAACGACGCGTCGTCGAAGGGCATCCCTTCGACGGGGGCGACGCGGGTTTCGATGTTCGACAGGCCGCGTTGCCGCGCGGTGTCGATCACCGCCTCCGTCATCGCGGCGGAAAGATCGACGGCGGTGACGCGGCGCGCATGGGGCGCGAGCCGGTAGGCGACATGCCCGCCGCCCGTTCCGACATCGACCGCATGGTCGGGCTTCTCGCGCGCGGCGAGCGCCTCCAGCGCGTCGAGATCGTCGCCCGCGGCATGGACGGCGCTGAGCACATAGGCGTTCGCCTGCGCGCCGAACTGATCGTCAACAATGGCTTCGTGCGAACGGGTCATGGATCATTCCTCCTGTGGCCCGCTCCAACACCAGCAAATACCCTGTTACAATGGACAATCTTATCCTGTTATAAGACGACCCATGAACAGCGAGGAACAGCGCCGGCTGCTGGGGAAATTCGTCCGTTCGCACCGCGAGCGCGTCGTGCCGGATTTGCCGGCGCGCCGACGGCGGACGCCCGGCCTGCGGCGCGAGGAGCTGGCGGCGCGGGCCGGCATCGGCGCGACCTGGTGCGCATGGATCGAGCAGGGGCGCGATGTCAGCGTGTCGGCCGCCACGCTCGCCCGCCTCGCGCTCGCGCTGGCGCTGACCCCGGCGGAACGGGCCTATCTGTTCGAGCTGGCCGGGCGCCGCGACCCCGACGCGCCACGCGCCGCACCGATCTCCGAAGCCCCCGAGGCGATCACCGCGCTGGTCGCGGCGCTGCCCTGCCCGGCTTATGGGCTGGACCGGTTATGGAACGCCTGTTGCTGGAACGGCGCGGCCGAGCATCTGTTCGTCGGCTGGCTGGACGCGGGCCGGCAAAGGAACCTGCTGCGCTACATGTTCACCACGCCGGCCGCCCGCGACCTGCTGCCCGACTGGGAAGAGCGCGCGCGGCGGGTGCTGGCGGAGTTCCGCGCCGATTACGGGCGGATGCTCGGCGACCCGGCGCTGGGCGAACTGGTCGAGGGCCTGAAAGGCGAATCCGCCTTCTTCGCGCAGGCGTGGGACGCCCAGTCGGTGATGGCGCGGGAGGGCGGCGCGCGCACCTTCCTGCACCCGACCGACGGGCCGCTGGCCTATGCGCAGCACACATTGAGCCCCGCCGAGCGTTCCGATTACAAGCTGGTGGTGCTGTCGCCATGGAGCGACGCTCAGCCCTGAGGGGCAGCCCTTCGCTCAGAAGCCCTTGAGTGCTTCGGCGCCCGAAATCAGGGATCGGGCGAAGTCGGCGCGACCATGTGTATTGCCCTGCGGTTCGAAGCCAAATCCATCAAAGCAGACGATCAACGCGGAAATTATATAGCTCGCGGCTCGCATCTCGGTTGGAGAGCGGACCCGAACAGACATGATCAGATCATTCGGCTTAATATTCTCGAGCGGGGTCGAAGCACTCAGCCGATCATTCATGCTTTTTACGTCAGCTGGCATTGCGGATGCGGGCGCCAGCTCTCCTTCGAGATATGCGTCTTTGCCGTCGACCTCGGCAAGGGCTCCACCGGTTGCGACGTGCCCCTCCACCAATGCGGGGAAGCGCTTGATTTGCAAGGGATAAGCGTGGTCCACCATGCATTGCTGCACGGCAGCGGCTGTCGGCCAATTTGCAGCGGGTACAGCAACGTAGAAATCGGTACTCATGCCAGCGAGTCCAGGAACAGCTTCTGCACCAAGGGAAAGCCTCCACCATCAGCTTGTTGCATTCTTGCTGCGAAAGCTGACGAACGACAACCCCAGGTCAAGCCGCTCCCTGCCGGCGCCGGCATCGCCCTCCGCGCTTCGCTTGTCCATGAGGCATTGGCGCGCGGCATTGGTTACCTTGCCGATTGCCGCAACGAGCCGCGATGGGGCCATCGCGGTGCCACTTGGCCACGCCGCCAATGTGCCGCATGATCGCGCCGATGGACGACGACCTGCCCACGCTCGTCGCAGTCGGCGCCGCCGTTGCCGTCTGTGCCTCGCTTGCCCATGAAGCGTTGGGGCACGGCCTTGGCTGCCTTGCCGATGGTGGCACGGTGACGTTGCTGACCTTCCTCGTTTTCCGCTGCGCTGGCGCCGGGGTCCTTGCCGATGGCGGCGGGCCGGTCGGGGCGTTTGTCGTTGCCGGGCTGTGCCTTGCCGCGCTCTGGCGGTTGAGGCCCCGACCATCGATCGCCAGCCTGTTCGCCTACGCATTCGGTGTCCAGACGATGCTGTGGGTATTCGCCCAGCTGGTTAGGGAAGGCATCGATGGCAGCGACGATTGGGGGCATGTCGCGCGCGACCTTGGATGGGGCGCCGGATGGCATGCGGTGGCGATCGCGCTGGGGGCGATCGGCTATGGGGCGACGATCCGCATCGCGGCGGCGCTCGGCCGTCCGCTGGCGGGGGGAAGACCCGCGCGGCTGCTCATCCCCTATATCGCGACCTGCGGCTTTGCCGTGGCGCTCGGCGCATTGTGGCATGGCGCCGCGGCCGCGTCGGCGTGGGACGGGCTGCTCAGCTTCGGGATCGCGCCGCTCGGCTATCTGCTGGCGATCAGGGCGGTGGCGCGGGCGCCGATCGCGCCCGGCGACGGCACGCTCCGCCGAAGCCCGGCATGGCTGTCAGGCGTGGCGATCATCGGCCTCGTCTTCGCGCTGACGATCGCCCGGGGCGTGGGCCGGCTGGCCTAGGGGCGATGCGCGGGTCGAAGCGGGAGCGTGGCGGATATCCGAGCCGCATTGCGCGCTCGAAACCGGCGCACCGCGGCTATATCGGCGACCGCGGCGTGCCATCCTTGCGCACGAAACGGCCATCGGCATTGGCGCGCCGCCCGGTCCGAGCGATTGACCAGCTGATGGCCGTTGCCGCTCGCCTTGGGGAAGGCGGCGCAATCGCCGGCGCGCGGCAATGTCTCGCCGTCATCCTCGACCAGCACCAGCTCGCCTTCGAGCAGATAGACGAACTCGTGCGAATGCCCGTGGCGCTGGCTCGACCATGCGCCTGGCGGCAGGTGCATGAGATCGACCCCGAAATCGCCGAGCCCGCCCCCACCCCTCCCCCGGAAGGGAAGGGGCGGTGCGTCGCACCCGGCGATATTTGCAATCAGAACATGAACCGCACATCCGCGAGGACCTGACGCGGCGGCGTGAAGTAGAGCAGGTCATATTGCCCGTAACCGCTCTGGAAACCATTGGCGTCCTTCGGCGCGCCGGTCTTGTCGCTTTTTATCCCTGATATGGCGCGGTTGTCGAACAGGTTGTCGATGCTCAGCCCGACACGCCAATGCTTGCCGAATTTCTTGTTGATCGAAAAATCCGACGTCCAATATGGGTGGATTTCATAAAGCCGCCGGTTGGGATCGCCATTATAATCCGTGGCATAGGTGATTCCGGTATATTTGTTCGAAAAGGAAACATTGAGGCCGTGGCCGGAATAGAGCGCGCCCGCGCCGGCGGTGGCGCGCGTCGCATTTTTGAGCTGGGTGCCGGTCGACTGGTCGATCGCGTCGTTGATCGAGCCGTTGACGAACAGCGTCAGGCCAGGCGTCGCGAGGACGTTGAACTGGCCCTCAATGCCTTTGAAATGAATCGTGCCGGCATTGTACTGCTCGTTCTTCGGGCAGGTCGAGCCGTCGCAGCTCACGATCAGATTGTTGACGTCGATCTTGTAGATATCGGCATCGATCGAGAAGCGCTCGCCATGATAGACCGTGCCGAGCTGATAGTTGGTCGTCGTCATCGGCTTGAGGCTGCCGAGCGCGGTGCCGAGATTGGGGTCCTTCACATAGAAGGAGGAGAGGTCGGGCACGTAAAAGCCCTGGGCGTACTGGAAATAGACGCTCCAGTTGTGCGCGGCCTTCCAGTTGGCGGTGAGGAACGGCAGCGCCTTGGTCCAGGTGTGCTCGAGATAGAGCGAATTGCGTGACTTCTGGTTGACCGGCGCGGCGATCTTGCGGGTGAAGTGAACATATTTGACGCCGGGCGTGATCGACAGCGTGTCGAGCGGCCTGAACTCGAACTCGCCGAACAGCTGATACTGGTTCCAGCTCGAACCCTGGTCATATGCGCGGTCCGCGTTGCTGACGCTGGTCGTCGAGGTGTTCTTCTGGTCGTAATTGGGCTGACCCGTCACCCAGTCGATATCGTGCGTGAAGCGGTTGCTGTTCGACCCCTCATACCACGCACCGACGCGGACGCGGCCCCGCGAGAAATTATAGTCGAGCTGTCCGATATAGCCCCAGGTCCGGTACTGGTTGAGCTTGTGATAGCCCGGAATGCCGGCCTGTTTGGTGCCGCCGGGCGTCAGGACCACGGTGTTGGCGGTGCCGGCGACCACTTTCCCGGCGCCATCGACGATCTGGCCCAGGCCGTCGAGGCCGGAATCGGTGTGGTTGGTGTATCCGTAAAGGTACAGCCGGTTGTCCATCGTGAAGCCGCCGCCGAGATCGGACTGAAGCCGGATATATTCGAAATCCGTCTTCTTGTTGGTCGCGTTGAACTTATAGTAATTTTGCGCGAGATTGTCGGCAGGCGTGGGCATGCCGGGGCCGCTGAGGCCGTAGTCGATCCCGTATTTGCCGATTTCCGAGGCTGGATTGCAGTTCTGGCCGGTCAATGCCGTAAGCGGCTGGCCATTGGCACTGCCGCACCAGGTGCCGTCATTATCCTGCTGATAATAGCGGATCCGGGTGTAGGTCGCCAGCACGGTCAACGTGTTGTGCGCGCCGATCGGGATGACGCCCTTGGCGAAGATGTTCTTCAGCAAGGTGCCTTCCCAGCTCATCGCGCCGTCGCTGGCGGTATAGTTTCCGGCGACGACGAAGCGGGCGCCGCCGAGGCTGTCGATCGCCCCGGTCTGCAGCTCGGCGCGCGCCAGCCGGGTGTTGAACGAGCCGTAACCAGCCTCGAGCTGACCGCCCATATGGTCCGTCACGGCACGCGAGTAGAGGTTGACGTCGCCGCCAAAGGTCGCCTGGCCGAGCTGGCTCGCATTGCCCGGGCCGCGATCGACGATCACCGTGCCGACGGTGTTCGACGGAAAGAAGCTCAGCGAGTGGTGGGTCGGGTCGTTGGTGTCGTTGAACGGGATCGAATCATAGGTCATGCCGAACTGGCCGTCCTTGAAGCCGCGGATCGACAGCTTCGATTCCTGCAGGCCAGTGCCGTTGCCGGTGCCGGTCAGCACCACGCCCGGCGTGATGGCGACGATCTTGGTGAAGTCGGCGATCGGCGAGAGCACCTTGTCGATATAGGCGCGGTCGACCACCGACTGCGGCTGGGTGGTGGCGAGCGAGGCGGTCGGCACGCTTTCGGCGAGCCGCGAGCCGGTCACCACGACATCCGCCGAGGTCAGCGACTGCTTGTCATTGGCCTGGCCGGCCTGATCGGCGCTTGTCGCCTGATCGGCGCTGACGGCGCGTGGCTTGGGATCCGCCGGGCGCGCCATCGCCGCCGTCGGCGCGAGCAGGGCGGCGGTGCCGGCCGCGGCGAGCAGCGCGGCGCGTGTGATCAACATGTTGCGTGTTTTCATGATCTTCCTCATCGGGTGACGGATGGTGCTCGGGGCCGGGCAGCGTCGCGACGCGGGGTGGCGCGCGCATGCGCAAGGCGCGACAAGGCCGCCCGCAAAAACGGGTGCCGCCAGATGACTGGCGATCATTCGAGAAGTCCCCCATGATTGTCCCGACCGGCGCCGTGGCGACGCCTGGTCGTGACCTCGGCTATGTGTTCGCGATGACGGATCTGTGACAGTCGCGGCCTGGCGGCCCCGAAATCGGCCAACATTGCAAACTTAGAATGTTCGCGTCATCGCGGCGTCGCATCGCCGCGCCGATGGCATCACGCCGCCAGCCCGATGGCGCGCTTCGCCCGACTCAGGCGGCGGCGGCGTCGAGGGTCACGGCGCCCGGCGCCGGATCGTTCGCCGGTATCCACACGCGCACCTCGAGGCCCGGCGCGGCATCGGCGAGATCGAGCCGCCCGTGATGGAAGCAGACGATCGCCCGCGCGATGGCGAGGCCCAGTCCACTGCCGGCGGTGGCCGATGGTTGCGAGCCGCGCACGAACGGCATGGTCACGCGCGCGAGATCGATCGTCGCCAGCCCGGGGCCGTCATCGCGAATGGTGATCAACGCGCCACCGGTGGCACGCTCCAGCGACAGGGTGGCGCATGTTCCGATCGGCGTGTGGGTGGCGATGTTTTCGAGCAGGTTGATGAGCAGCTGGTTGATCAGATCGTGATCCCCGGTGATGGTGACGTCGTCCAGCCGCCTCACCGCCAGCCGGCCGCCGCGATCGGCCATCACCGGTTCCATCGTATCGGCGATGTCCTCGATCAGCGGGCGCAGCCGCAGCGCCCCCATCGCGGTGGGGTGCTGGCCGGTCTCGATCTCGGCGAGACGGAGCAGCGCATCGAAGATGTTGATGATCGACGCGCATTCCAGCTCGGCACGCTCGAACATGCTGGCGAAGATCGGGTCGCCATCGGCCGAACCCTCGGCCAGCATGGTACGCAGCCGGGTCAGCGGGGTGCGCAGGTCATGCGCGACATTGCTCGAAAACAGCCGTTGCGCCTCGACCAGCCCTTCCATGCGGTCGATCATCCGGTTGAGGCTTTCGGCCTGGACGGCGAACATGCCGTCGAGGCGATCGGTCGAGATGCGTCGGCTGAGATCGCCCGCCGCGATCGCATCGGCCGCATCCTGGGTTTCGGCGAGCCGCCGCGCGGTCAGGCGCGCGAACAGCAGCGTCGCGGAGACCCCCATCGCCAGCGAGATCAACGAAATGACCAGCACGACCTGGGGAATGAGCGCGTAGAGCCCGGCGGCCGCCGCATTGCCCTGGACGATGACGAACAGGCCGCCGCCGGGCAGGCGCGTCGCGATCGCCCGCGCTTTCTGGAGCTTGCTCGAGCCGCCATGGAACGTCACGTCGGACAGGCCTTCCGGCGGCGGCGAAAGATCGAGCCGACCCGCGATCCGCCGGCCCCACCGGTCGAACAGGACATAGGTTCGCTCGCTCAAGGTCTTGCGGCCTTGCCAATCGCCGATCTCGCGGGCGAGAATCGCATCGGTGACGGGATGGCCGTCGACCGGCGCGAGATATTTTTCGGTATGGTGCCGCAGCTTGGCATCGATGCGGTGGGCCACCCAGGAATCGGCGACGCTGAACGCGATCAGGCCGACCGCGATCATCGAGATGGCGAAGGCGGCGCCGACCTGGATCGCGAGCCGCCCGATCCGGGGAAAGCGCGGGGCGCCGCCGCTCAGGCGCATCGTTCCGACCGCAGGACATAGCCCGCCCCGCGCATCGTCTCGATCGGGTCGCAACCGATCGTCAGCAGCGCCGTGCGCAACCTGCTCATGTTGCTCTCGACGATGTTGGTCGTGGGCGAAAAGGAATAGGCCCAGACCCCTTCGAGCAGCATCGATCGGGTTACGAGCCGATCCGCCTTGCCCAGCAGATAGGCGAGAAGCGAATATTGCTTGCGATTGAGATCGACCCAGGCGTCCAGACGGGTCGCGCGGTGCGTGCTCGGATCGAGCCTCAGATTCCCCACCTGGAGGCCAGCGCCATGCGCGTGCGTGGCGTTGCGGCGCGCGATCGCGCCCAGCCGGGCCTCGAGTTCGTCGATATCGAAGGGCTTGGCGAGATAATCGTCGGCCCCGCTCTGCAGGCCCTCGATCCGGTCCTTCACCGATCCCAGCGCGCTCAGCATCAGCACCGGCACGCGATTGCCCTGGCCGCGCGCATGATCGATCACCGTCAGGCCATTGATATCGGGCAGCAGCCGATCGAGGACGACGGCGTCGGGCGATTGCTCGTCGAGCAGGCGCAGCGCCTCGGAGCCCGTGTGCGCCAGCGTCGTCACATGCCCTTGCAACGTCAGCCGGGACCCGATGCTGTTGGCGATGACCCGGTCGTCCTCAACGATAAGGATGTGCATGGCACGCTCCACGATGCATATCGCTGGTTGCGACGGCGATATGACAGCTTGATGTCAGGGCGACATGCCGCCCCGGTCGTCACCGCTCGCGATTGTCGTCGGTCGGGCTTGGTTATCGATCGTGACGTCGCCCAGGTCCGTCCCGCCGCGGGCGTTTCAGGACCGCGTCGTTGCCGTCAGCCGCAGGCGACCAGTTCGTTCTTTTCGCGATCGTAGCGCCACACGCTCGCCTCCCCGTCCGCGCCGATCTTGACGAGCGTCCGCGAAGTCGGCCCCCTTGATGGCGGACAGCCCGTCGTTCCACCAGCGAAGGTGCGGCAGCGCATCGATGATCCCGGGCTCGAACCTGAACCGGATGCTTTTCGCCGGGGTCCCGCCGACGATCGCATAAGGCGGGACATCGTGGGTCACGACCGACCGCGCCGCGACCGCGCCAGTGGGTTGAGCATGGCGCGCGGCGCGGTGGCATTGACGCGGCGGCGCGCGGCGCGCAGGCGGGGGCATGGCCAAAGCCGATCGCCTCGAACGCCTCGATGCCCAGCGCGCCGCGCTCGAGGAGGAATATGCCGCGACGCTGATCGCGGCGCTGCAACGCACGGCGGGTGGCATGTGGGGGCTGTTCGGGCACAGGAACGACCGTGCCGCCACCGCCAGATACGCACCGGTCGTCGCCGAGCTGACCGAGACGGGCGCGGCGATCGACGCGATGCGCGCGCAGCTCGGCATCGAACCCTTCGCGCTGCACCACGCCTTCCTCGCCAGCCGCGGGCCGGTCGCGTCGAGCAAGATGGGCGAGCCGAAACAGGCGCGGGCATGGCTGGAGGAGCTCGGCATTCCCGCAACCGGGGCCGCCGGCTAACCGGGCCGCGCTATTTCTTCTTGCGCCGCGGCTTCTTCGCCTTGCTCTCATGGCCCAGCGCCGACGCCGCGAGCGCCTTGATCTGCTCGATCGTCGGGACGATGCGATCGGCGAGGATGTCGGCGGCGAGTTGCGAGATCCGCGCCGACGCTTCCTTCAGGGCCGATTTGCGCTTCGCCTTCGCCTTGTCCTTCGGCGGCTTGGCGGCCTTGGGCGGCTTGGCGGGGCTGGCGGGTTCGGCCGCGACCGGCACCGGCGGTGCCGCGGCGCTCAGCTTGGGCGTTGGCGTGGCGGCCTTGGGCGCCGCGGCCGTGGCGGCGGGCGCCGTGGCCCTCGCGGCGCGCGGCTTCCTCACCGGTGCGGCGGCGGGCGCTGCTGGCGTGTCGGGTTTCGGCGCGACCGGGGCGGCCGGCCTGGCGACGGCCCGGGCGGCGCGCGGCGTCTTTGCCGGCGCGGCGGCGGCAGCGGGCGGCGTCGCCTTGTCGGGCTTCGACGCGGCGGCAACCTTCTTCGCGGCCTTGCGCAAGGGTGACACGGCCGGTTTCGCGCTGGTCGTGGCGGGCGGTTTGGCCATCGGTTCCTCCTGATCGCGCGGGATCATCGCACCCGCCGGCGACGAAGATGCACCGCGCCCGCGCGAATGTCGATCCGGCGCCCGCACTCCCGACTTAGCCCGCGACGAGCGCGCGCCGTATCGGCGGCACCGTCGCACAGGCTGGCGTGCCGTCCCTGCCCGTGCCGTCGACGACGATTTCGATCACGCCGCCCGCCGCCGCACCGGCCAGCAACGCCGCATCGAGATCATGGATGTCGATCTTCATCCGCCGCGTCCAGGGCGAGCCCGGGTCGCCGGCCGATTGCCCGATGCGGATATAGACGAAGCGCCGCACCGGCCCCTCGCGGCGGACCTGATCGCCGAAGAATTTCGGCCCCGGCGCGACGCGGACGGGAAAATCGAACGCCAGCGGCTCCCCCGCGCGCGACGCTTTCGGATCGAGCGCGCGGTCGTCACCCGATTGCAGGCTGTGCATGACCCCGATGACAGGCCGTTCGATGACGACCCGCAGGCGGATTTCGCTCTGGTTGGCGCGCGTCATGATGCCGGCCCTATCGCGCAACGGCGAACGTGACGACACGGCCGGCAGCGAGAAACGGGCGATGGTGCATCCGGCATCCCTGGCGTGGACGGAGAGCGGTTGGCGACATTGTATGAAACTGACGCGCCGTTCGCCAGACCGTTCGCCCGACAGCGTCGCGACGCCCGGCCGGGCTCGCGCCGATCCGGCGCCGGATGTTGTTGCAAAGGTAAGAGAAGCTGCGCAAACTCTTGGGATAAAACGATTTCAGTGACACAATACTAAATTGCGCCGAAATTGCGCAGGGTGCCATCGGCTTGGCAGTGTGACGGGGTCGCCTGTCCGGGTGCCGAGCTCGGGCGACGCGGGTCGGTCGCCTGGCGGCCGGTGGACGAGAACAGTGGGAAGCCGGTCGGGCAGGAACCGGCCCCGTTGCCGACACGGCGTAGCCGCGTTATCGAAAACATCGATGAAAGGGACGCACTTTGCTGTCGGGTTGGTCGTTTCCCTCTGCATGGCGGCGCCGCTGCTTGCGGTGTTTGCGATGCCCGAATGCCAAATGAGCCGCACCCAGTCTGAAATTCAGGGCTGTTTCGACAGAGTTTCATTCGGCCGGAACGCCAGTATCGGCGTGGTGGCCCTCTTCCTGATCGCGAGCATCTTGCTTCAAATCAGGGCCAGCAAGGGGACGCCCTGGGCACTGATCGGGCTGGCGCTGGCTCCCTGGGTCGTCATTTTTGCGACCTGATCGTCGCAACTGCGTCAGATCTCCAGGACTCGTTCCGCATGGCGGCGAGACGGTTCATCGCCACGGGGATGTGCGGAGGCATGGCGCCATCGCGATCAGGGCTTGCGCGACAACCTGCTCCACGGAATGATCGCCCAGTCGGGGCCGTCGCACGCGCGTTCGACGCGCGCGAAAATCGCGCCGACCCAAAGGCCCTTGGCCGTCAGTGCCCAGCTTGGAAACTTCCAGGCTTCCGCGTCGGTGTAATCGCACTCGTCATCGGTTGCCTTGGGCGGGGCCATTTCCTCAGGATGGTAGCGGCGCAGCAAGGCGATGACCGAGCGCGCGAAGACTCTGTCACGATAGGTGGACCAGGCATCGCTGTTTTCCCTCGGCGGACGCCTGGCGCCGAAGTACAATAGATCCTCCAGCGTCAATTCGCGGCCGGCCACCATATCGAAGCTATGCCCTTCGGTGCCGGGGCATAGCCGCTTTCGACGCGAAACAGGCGCAGGCCGCTTCGCTCCTCGCGGTACCAGCGGATCGCTCTGCCATCGACCGTCGCCGCCTGTTGCGGTGCCAACTTCAACCCGGAAAGCTGGAGCTTTTCGTAAAGGCCCAGGTCAGGGGACATATCCGCGGGCAGGATGCCGGGAAGCGTCGCCGGGTGCAGGCTGATCCGCAGGCTGCGCCCCTTGGCCGTCACCAGCGTTCCGGTCAAATTGACGCCGGAAACCGTCATCATGATCTTGTCTCCCGTCATGTCGGAAGCGAGGTTCAGCGTGGCCCCCTGGCGTTGGCCCGCCAGGGCGATGGAACGTCGCGTGCTGTCGTAGAAATAGCGACCGTCCACCGCACCGCCGCTTTCGTCGATCGCGATGACGAGGCGGACATTCCCGGCGGTGCCTTCATAAACGCGTTCGTCGGCGGCGAAGGCCGGCGTTCCCGTCACGACGCCGAACATGCTCAGAGCGGCGGCGAGAAGCAGGGTAAGGCGCACGCGTGATTTCCCCCGAGGAACGGCTGAATCATCGTCTAGCGCGGGATCGGCACTTCGGTAAGTGGCCGCTTCGGCGCCTAGAGGTTACCGAAGATCCACCGGTCGATCACCGATCGACTTGCGGACGATCTTCATCCAGATTGCTGTGCCACTGAGAAAGGAGCGAAGCATCTTTGGTTGGTTCAAAAAGAAGCCTCCCGCGCTGCAGCCCGAGAGCAAGTGGGTTGTCGCCATCGAAGGCGACCGGATCAAAATCTGCGACGGCGCCGAACAGGTCAAATCTATCGCGAAATCCGATCTATCAGGGGTCGCGGTAGAGACCAACGACAGCGGGCCATGGGGCGCAGATCTATGGTGGCTGCTATTCGACGGCGCCGGCGCATTGGCATGCGCGGTTCCTCAAGGGGCTACCGGCGAGCAAACCGTGATCGACTATTTTTCTGCTCTTCCGTCGTTCGACCACGGCGAGATGGGCAAGGCCATGGCCTCGACAGGCAACGCCGTTTTCGCGGTTTGGCGGAGGAACCATGATTTATGAGCTCATCCGCCGTCATTCGCGCCGGCAAGGGTTAACGACCTAACTCGGCGACGTGCCAGGCGGCACTGGCCACCGGAACCACACCGCACGATTGCCTTCCGCGCACCATCCCGATTGCGGACAGTTCAGCGCCTCAGCCATATGGTTGCGAACCGCGTCTACCGTCTGGCAGCGCGCGCCCATTTTCGCCTCAAGGAAAACGTCATAGCGCGGGGGGCCGACCAGACGGGCCCGAGCGCGCTCTTCAACCCCGCCAATGTAACGCGGCGACCGTCGAGATAGAGGTTGCTGGCGTGATCGATGGAGACCCGGGAATAAAGGGCATCCAGCCCACCGATAAAATGCGGCGCCTGCCAATCGGCGCGCGGCGGCGTGCATGCTGTCGCCGGCGGCATTACCGCGGGCTGATGACAGCTACCCAACAGGATCGGCACCGATACGAGGCTCGCCAAAAAGCCAGTGTGCATGCGTCATTGTGCCATTTCGTCGACGGCCCGACAACGCCGCCCCCTCACCCCGCCTTGTTGCGCTCCAGTTGCTGGAACACGCCGAGCCGGTCGGTGATCTGCCAATGGCCGGTCAGCCGGTCCCCGGCGTCGAAGAAATAGGCCGTCGCACCCGACATCGTGATCGGCTGGCCGGTCGCGGCATAGCCGGGGATGTCGCCGCGATGCGTCGCCGACCAGAGCCAGGTCATCACCACCGCATCGCCGTCGGCGTACATCGCCTGCACCGCGAAATGCTGGTCGGGAAAGGGCGCGCGCGACTGCGATAGCCGCGCCTTGTAGCCGGCGAGATCGAGCGTCTGCCCGTGCCACGGATCGCCCGGGTCGTGGTGGATCGTGTAGCGCGGCGCGAGGAATGCATCGACGACGTCGTCCCGCCCCTCGTCCCATACCAGCCGGATGAACTCCGCCAGGCGTTGCTTGCGCGTGCTTGTCCCGGTCACGATGCGATATCCCCCTCGCGGCCAGCATGCCGCGCTGCGCCCGCGATCGGGCGGCGTTGAAAGGCGGCTATGCGCATCGCAGGCGGCCTAGCCAATCACCGGCACAGCGCATAGCGTCGGCTCGCAAGCCATTGCATCCGGGGCGTTGTTGCGCCAGCCTCAACGACACGAAGCGGGGGCAGCGGCATGTCGAACATATCGCCCATTGCGGCGCATACCGCCGCATGAGCAACGGGCGCATTCGCGAGAATAACGCCGCGCGGGGTAGCGCGCGGATCGGGATAACCGGGCTGATCGCCGTGGCCGCCTTCCTCGTGCCCGCTTTGCTGCTGCCGCCATCGATCGGCCTGATGCATGCGCTGGTGTTCGGCTCGCTGATATTGTTCGCGATCGTTCTCGTTCTGCCGGCGATGACGCCCTTCATCACCGTCGCCGGCCGCCTCACCTGGCCGCTCGCCTGCCTGGCGGCCGCGCTCGGCGTGGCCGGGATCCTCCTCGTCTATCAGGTCGCCGCGCCAATCGCGTCGCCCGGCGCCGCAGCGGTCGCGGCGCTGTGGCTCGGCGCGCTGTTCGGCACCGCGATGGCGTGGCGGCTGCCCGCCGGCACGGTGCGAGCGCTGATCGACCGCTCGATGATTCAGAACCTGCTGACCGCGCTGCTGCTGATCGCGGCCCTGGCGGGCTATGGCTGGGCGGTCGCGGTGACGATCGATCAGGCACAGGACCGCGCCACGCCGCAAAGGTTCGTCGCCGAACTCTATGCCCGGAATATATGGCACAACAGGAAGGGTCAGGCCGTCTACGCGCTGAATCTCGCTCCTTGGGGCAAGCAGCCGGCACGCGCCGTCAACGTCGACCCGGCGACCTATGACGCCGTCACCGCGGGGACGAATGTCTGCCCGCTGCTCCATCACGGGCTGCTTGGCATCGGCTGGTACCGCATCACGCCATGCCCGGCGGCGCTGCGCGCCGTCACCCATCATGTCCCGCGCGATCTGCCGGCGGAAAAGCGGCGCAACGACATGCTGCTATTGCCCGTGCTTCTGCTGTTCGGGATGATCGGCCTCGGCTTGGCCGGCAGTGGGCTGGCAACCGGACAAATCGACGGACGCGGCGATAGCTATCGTCGCGCCGACCGGCCGATCATGTTTTGGCTGCACGTTCTCTTATGGCTCGTCGTGAGCAGCGCGATGCTCTTTGGCGCGGCAAGTCTCGCGATCGAGATCTTCGGCTAACGCCACCTCCTGTCATCGCTCTCCCCGCCACCCTCACCCCAGCACCCACCGCGACACCGGCACGAAGCGGCGTGCCGCCCAGGTCGAGGCGAGCGCGGCGGCGAAGGTAACGGCGACCGTCAGATAGTTGGACGAGCCGGTATAATGCCGCACGAACGACAGCCACACGATGTGCGACAGATAGATGCCCATCGTGCACGCCGCGACCGGCTGGACGTTCCACCGCGCCGGCCATAGCCGCGCGCCCCACCAGGCGACCGCGGCGGTGACGACGACGCCGACCGGATAGGTCAGGCTGACGCCGGGCAGGTTGGCGGCGGCGGCGAAGGCGAGCGCGACGAGCAGCAGCGCGGCGGCAAGCGCCCGGCCATGCGCGAGGCGCGGCGCGAGCCCGATCGCGATGCCGGCGAAAACCGCCGGCGCGGCGTGCATCCACTGCACCAGCGGCGGCGTCCATCCGGCGGAGAGCGGCCGCCACCATGCGACCGTACCAAACAGCGCCGATGCGGCGAGCAGCGCCGCCCAGAACAGCAGCGCCGGCGCGACCCGCGTCTTGATCGCGTTGAGCATCACCAGCACGCCGAACATGAAGGGCATGAACCACAGATGCGGCGTCGCCCCCTCGAGCACCGCCAGCACGACATTGCCGCGCGGCACGAACGGATAGCCGCGCAGCACCTTCAACACGCCGTAGAAGACCAGCCAGAACAGCCACGGCACCAGCAGTACGCGCGCCAGCACCGCGATCGACCGCACCCGCGCGGCATTGAAATGCAGGTCGACGAACGGCGCGACGATCAGGAAAACGATCAACCCGGCATAGGCAAGGTCCTGAAAGGGCGCGCCGTCGTGAAAGGCGACGATCCCGAAACAGGCGACGATGCGCAGCAGCTCGATCGCCTGGTTGCGCGGCTGCTTCGCGCCCGGCTCGTGCGCCGGATCGCGCGCCGCCGGCAGTGCTGGAATTGGCGGCGTCGGCGCGTCGATCATGGCCGCGCTCGCCGCCCTACCAGCGCAGCGACATGCACGACAGGCCGGCGTCGATCCGCGCGACATGGGTGGTGTCGAGCAGCACCGGATCATAGCCCAGCGCCGCCAGCCGGTCGGCGATGCGCGGGTGGTGCGCGGGGAGCAGCAGCGTGTCGTTGATACGCAGCGCGTTGGCCGCCGCCGCCTCTTCGGGGTCGAGCACGACCTGGCGATAGCGCGCGAACAGCCCGCTCGCCGCGCCCTCCGCGGTGGTGAGGATCGTCTCCTCGTCGATCAGGCTGGCGATCGTCTTGAGGTGCAGCGCGCCGCTGGGCGGGGTGACGATCTCGGCGCGCCGGCCGAGCCGGGCGAGCGCCGCCGCCAGCGCCTCGGCACCCGCCGCGTCGGTCCGTGCCGACAGGCCGATCAGCACCGCGTGCGGGGTGATCATCACGTCGCCGCCGTCGGCATGGCCCTCGGCGAGCAACGCGACCTGCGCGAAATGGCGTTCGAGCACGGGCCGCAAATGCGCGGCCTCGGCGGCGCGGCTGGCGGCGCCCGGCCGCAACAGGATCGCGCCCTCGGCGAACACCAAGGCGGGGTCCTCGACGAACAGCGCATCGGGATGGTCTTCGAGCGGATCGAGCATCGTCAGGTCGAGCCCGCAGGCGGCGAGCGCGCGGACATAGCCGTCATGCTCCGCCGCGACCGCAGCGAAGACCGGTGCCGGCCCGTCATGCGCGCGCAGCCCGTCGACCACCGAATGTCCGGGGGCGCGCACGATCGCGTGGGTGAAATCATGGCAGCGCATCACCGTCGCGCTGTGGCCATCATCGGCGGCGCGGGCAAGCCCGCACGCGCTATCGTCACACCGGCCTTCGCCGGCAACGCCTCAAACGGTCGCGACGGGAGCCCCGGTGTGGATGATCGCCACCCGCGTCCCCGGGTTCAGCCCGGTCACGATCACGCTGGCGTCGAGCTGCCTGGCCAGCGCATCGACGATGCCGGTGCCGAGGCCGGGTCTGGCATCCGCCGGATCGCTCGGCATGCCGGCGCCATTGTCCTCGACCGTCAGCCGCCAGCCGGTCGGGCGCGACCAATATTCGACGGTGATCGCGCCGGTACGGCCGGGCTCCCGAAAGGCGTGCTTTAGCGCGTTGATGACGAGTTCGGTGACGATCAGCCCCAGGCTGACCGACACCTCGGACGGGGCGACGCTGTCATCGACGATCGCCTGGAGCGTGAGCGCGTCATGGTCGAAGATCATCGATGCGCCGATGCTGCTGCACAGGTCGGTGAAATAGGGCCGCAGCGCGACCGCGCCGGCCTGGGTCGCGGCAAGCTGGCGTTGCAGCGTCGCGATCGACATGACGCGAAGATGCGCGTCGCTGATATGCGCGCGCGCCTCGTCCGATTGTACCTTGCGCGCGCTCTGCATCAGCACGCTGGCGATGATCTGCAGGCTGTTGGCGACGCGGTGCTGCAGCTCCTGCATCAGCACCTGCTTTTCGCGCAGCACATCGTCCTTCTGCTTTTCGATCCGGCGCGCATCGGTGACGTCCTGGATGGCGATGGCGATCCGCGCGTCGCTGCCGGCATAATCGAGCAGATGCGCGGCGACGACCAGCTGGCGCGTGTCGCGCCCCAGCCGCACCAGGTCCATGTCATGGCCCGCCACCGCCGCCTCCCCCGCCATGGTGGCGCGCAACAGCGAGCATAATTGTCGTCCGCCCCATTCGCCTGTGCCGAGCTCGGGCAGCGTCGCGCCAACCACGGTGCCGGGGTCGAGATCGAACGCGGCGCAGAAGGAACCACTCGCGGCGCGCACGACGAGTTCTTCGTCGAGCAGCAACAACGGCGTGGTGGACGACGTGACCAAGGCAAGTCCGAGGCTGGTCCCGGCCGAATGGGTGATGGACCTATGAAATTCCATGACCATAGCTTTCGGGGCCGGAGACTCGCGCAGTGAAAGCCTTACCCGGTAGTTGCGAATCGGCGGGCGACACCTTCGCGGCACCGCACCACCCGCGACTTGATACGGATTAGGCTGTGAACCTATAAAGCGGTGTGGCCGATTGGCAGTTTTCAGAGATGCCGCTGCGCCCTAGAAATGAATCATGACAGCGACAGCGCAAGCCCAATCACGCAATCTAGGCTCCGGCGGGGTTTTCATCGAGCATGCGACGTTGACCGAAGCCGATTTGGTTTGGCTCGCCACGGTCGAACGGCTCGTTCTATGGGATGTATCCGTCCCGTCCGATTTCCTCGCGCGCTTGCCATCACTGTGGTGGATCGATTGGCGTGGCGGAAGCGTCAAGCAGGGCATTTCGCATATTCAGTCGTGCCAGAAGCTTCGTTATCTTGCGCTCAATCAAATCAGGGGGCTGTCAGATCTGATTTTCATTATGAACTTAACAGCTTTGGAGATGATCAATTTTTACGGGCTTTCCAAAGTAGTCAGCTTGCCATCGATGTCAAAGTTCTCAAAGCTTCGCCGTGCTCAGCTTGGGCAAATGAAATCCCTGCCGTCGATCGGTGCCGTTCTTTCCGCGCCAAACCTGCAAGAGCTTCAGCTACATAATCACGTCGGTGTTTCATCCGACGATGTGCAAGCGATGCGCGATCATCCCAATCTGTCGGCGTTTGAATGGTTCGGCGAAAATATACCCGTTAAAATGTGGGAGCCGGTGCGCAAGGCGGTTGGGCTACCTTTAGCCAAGGCCATGCATCCGGAGGAATGGTTCGGATTGCCTCATTGAATCTTGGGCGACTGGCGACTTTTCTATCGCGTGAAAATCTGATTCAGCGTCGGCATGAGCCGATATGATCTGACCGACTTCGAATGGCGCGTGATCGAGCCGCTTTTGCCCAACAAGCCTAGGGGAGTGCCGCGCGTCGACGACCGGCGTGTACTGAACGGCATCTTCTGGGTGTTGCGTTCCGGTGCGCCCTGGCGTGACCTGCCGGAGCGTTATGGCCCGCGCACCACATGCTACAATCGTTTCGTGCGATGGCGGAAAGCAGGTGTCTGGGATCGGATGATGGACGCCATCACCGCCGCCCACGACGGCGACATCCAGATGATCGACAGCACTTCCATCCGGGCGCACCAACAGGCTGCGACGGCAAAAAGGGGGATCGAGATCACTGTCTCGGTCGATCGCGCGGCGGGCTCACAACGAAAATCCATGCCGTCGTCGATGCGCAAGGCCTCCCGATCCGGCTCCGCCTGACCGCTGGGCAGGCGCATGATGGCCAAATCGCGGATGAACTGCTGAACCATCTTGGACCGCACATGATTGTGCTCGCCGACAAGGCCTACGATGGAGACCGCATCCGCACGCTGATCGAGGAACAGGGCGCTACGCCCAACATCCCGGCCAAATCCAATCGGAAATGGAAGCCCTGCTTCAGCAAACGGCTTTATCGAGAGCGCAATCTGATTGAGCGATTCTTCTCCAAGCTCAAGCACTTCCGACGTGTCGCCACCCGCTACGACAAGCTGGCCGAGAACTTCCTCGCCATGGTCCAACTCGCGTCAATGCGCCTGTGGCTGCGAGTTTATGAGTCTACGGCCTAACATACTAGGTGGGTGCCACCTAACTATATCGTCGGCCTCATTCTTCGCCGCGACCCGTTACCGGAGGACGACGCGACGACCGTGACGCAGATCGCGCGCGGCGCGCGCGCACGATCCACGGCTTGCCATTTGTTCCCATTTTGTTCTAGCTGGTCCTTCACGCCGCACGCGGCGATTCGATGGGAATGGAGCAACCCGCATGGAGCATGATCTGCCGTTGCGTGCCGCCGCGCGCGCGATCTACGACGCCTGTTACCCGAGCGACGACTGGGCGCCGTTCGGCTTCGACGAGGCCGAGCGTTACGGCACGGTGCATTACCGCCAGGCGGTCGGCGCGGCACAGCATGTCCGCGCTGTCCTAGCGAGTCGTGGCGAGCAGGCGTTGCTGCTGTAACGCGCGCGCCGCTGTGACGGGTGATGTGCCGGGCGCCGGCAACCGCGCCGAAACCGACTTATCCACCGGAATCTCATCCACGATGGTTGCCAGTAACGGAACAATGCCCACATGGTGGCGTTGAAGTCCCGGGCGTAAACAGGGAAATATTCATGCCGTCGCAGGAAGCATTTGTGTGGAGCCGCCGGGTCCAGGCCGGCATCGTGCTGTTCGCGCTGTCGCTGCTGTGGCTGGCGGTCGTCGCGCCCAATGAGGTGGCGATTTCCTGCGCGATCGGCGGCGGCGCCTCGCTCGCGCTCTACGGCATCGGCGGCGGTCGCGTGTCGTTCGTCATCCTCGCGTTGCTCGCACTGGTGACGCTGGCCTGCGCCACCTTCGCCGCGCTCGCGCTGCGCCGCTACGGCCTGCTACCGGTCGCGCTGGGCGAAACCCTGTCGATCGCGCTGATCCGCCCGCGCACCGGCGTGCGCGACTATGACGACGACAGCGTCATCCTCGGGCGGGTCTCGGCGCTGCGCTAGGGTGGTGTGGCGGGGTGGCCGGCGTGGTTATACCGATTCGAATAAATGCGAATTTGTATAAGTTCTTGCCGAGACATGCCCCCCAGAGCGGGGGATGCGCGAAGTGCCGACAATATTGATGGCGGTCACAACAGGCTCGCCTGGAAGCTCATCGGCGTCAGCGCGACATGCGCATCGAGCGGCGGGCGGATTTCGAAGGCGCGCGGTGCACGCGCAAAGTCCCAAAGCCGCACGAGGCACCAGTCGTCGCGTCGCGCTTCGGCCACCGCCAGTTCGTTGCGGGTGATGTGGAACGGCGTGCGCTCCCAACCATTCGTCGTCTTGACCTCGATCAGCCTGGCGGCGCCGGTCGGTGTGAAGCTGGCAATGTCGTAGCCCGCACCGTCGCCCTCCTCCTCCGAGATCCAGCGCACGTCGCGTGCCAGATCCGCACGGCCGCCGCTGGCGAGGGTTGCGCGCTCATGGGCCAACACGCGCTGTTCGCCGGCTCGACCGAGCGCGCGATTGCGGGCGTCGCGTTCGGCGACATCGAAGCGGCGCGCAATACCCGTCATCTGAGCCAGTTCGTCGGGCGGCGGTGCATTGCGCTGCGCTGGAGGCGGACCGATCCACAAGGGCGCCACTTCTGCGACACGCGCGGTGCTGGCAGCTGCCGGCGGGCGTAACAACCAGGCCGGGTTTATCGCCAGCCAACGCGCCACCGCGTCGATCAGGCTGTCCTGAAAATTGAATGCCGGAAGATAGCCGGTGACCCACGCCTCACCGAGTCCCTTCAGTACCGCGCTGACGTTACGGTGCTTGAACTCGATCGACCCCCGCGGGCGACCGATGACCGATTGCAAGGCACGATTGCGCGCCGCCTTGTTGTAGCTGCGCCCCGCCAGATCATCGACGAGCATCGCGAAATAGTCGGCCACGAGCGCATCGTTCTGGGCATCGGTCCAATCGTTGCGCGACATCGCATCAAACTATCGACAGCGGACTGCCGTGTCACGCGCGCGCTCATCGCCCCTCATCCCCTGAGCTCCGCATATAAATCCCCCTCCTCCCCGCGCCCGCTCTCTCGCCCAGCGCCACTCCACCGCGTGCGATCCAGATAGGCCGGCGTCGCGCGCGGCAGCACCGGTTCGGCGAAGGTGCAGGCCAGCGCGTCGGCGTCGTCGGGCGAGGCGAGGCCGCGTGCCTTCATGTGTTTCTTTTCCTCCAGCAGCACGGCCTGGTCGGCGTTGAAACCGTAATGCGGCCCGGTCAGGTCGTCGGTCAGGCCCTGATGGTCGGGGATGCAGCCGCCGCTGCCGGGCTCGTCCCACGCCCCATCCCCCGCCCCGCCGAGCCAGGCGCGCATGTTGGTCCACATCTCGGCGCGCTTGTTGGCGACGCGGATGCGCGTCTCGCCGGCCCAGCGCGCCTCGCGCACCCGCGTCGAGCCGAACCACACCTCGGCGACCAGAATATCGGGCAACAATTGCCGCAACCGGTCGATCACCGCCGCGCCGATATTGCCGGCATCGACGAAGATCGCGTCCGGGTGCCAGCGCGCCGCCTCCAGCGCGATGTCGCCGGCCAGCGTCATCGCGTCCTGGTGATGCCAGCGTTTCCACGGCCGGCTGCGCGCGTCGCGGCCGCAGCGGATCGCCAGCGTCGAATGGTCGTCGCCATAGCGCGCGCAATCGACCCCGAAGATCACCGGGTCGCCCGACAGCCCGGGCGGCGGCTCGCGCGTCCGCGCCGCGCTGACCACGTCCGCCGCGATGAACTGCATCGACGAGGCGCTGGGGAATTGCCCGCGCACGCGCACCCGCACGATGTCGCTGTCCTCGCCATAGGTCGCCACCAACTCGTCGAGATAGGCTTTGTTGGTCCCCTCGACCGTGCGGCTGTCGATCTGGGCGGCGTTCCACAAATGGCGGTGGCGGCCGAAAATCTCGCGGAACGGGCCGCTGTTGATCGTCGGGTTGCCAAAGGCGAGGAAGATGATCTCGGTCTCGACATCGGTCAGTGCGCCGAGCGCCACCTCCCACACCCGCGCGTCGATACCGCTCGCCTCGTCGAATATCAGCACCAGCCGCCGGCCCTTGTTGTGCAGCCCGGCGAACGCCTCGGTGTTGGTCGCCGACCAGGTGACGAGGTCGGCGCGCCAGCTCCTGTCGCGGCCCGGCGCGGTGGCGATCAGCGCGGTCGCGGTCGGGCGGAACCAGTCGGCGGTGATCGCCAGGTTCGACCATTTCGCCAGCTCGGGTGCGGTCTTGGTCAGCAGCTGGCTCTCGGTGTTGGCGGTGATGACGATGCGCGTGTCCTCGCAGGTGTCGAGCGCCCATTTGACGATCATCGCGATCAGCGCCGACTTGCCGATGCCGTGCCCGCTGGCGCGCGCGACGCGGCACGGCCGGTGGCGCGTCGCCGGGTCGGCAAGGTGCTCACCGATCGCCGCGAGCACGTCGCGCTGCCACGCGCGCGGGCCCTTCTCGCCGGCCAGCGCGCCAATGCCCCACGGATAGGCGTAGCGCGCATGGCCAAGCGGATCATGGGTGTAGCCGGCGATGTCGCGGGCGATGGTGGCCGGGGTGGCGCCGGTCATGCCGCGTCGTCCTTCAGCCCTTCCGCCACCTGCCGCCGGCGCTGCGCGATGATCGCGGCGATATCGACCGCCGGCTCGGCCTCGATCTCGCCGCGCGGGCGGCCCCAGCCACGATCGAGCAGCGCGTTGGCCGCCGCGATCCGCGCCGTGGCGGTCACCGCCTCTTCGCTCATGATCGTCACCAGCACCGCGACCGCCGCCTCGGTCTGCGCGCGGGCGAGGTCGGTGAGCAGGCGGGCGGATGGGCGTTTGGTCGCGGGCATGATTGTTATTCCTCCATTTTTTGCTCCCCGGCGAAGGCCGGGGCCCAGTTGGGAAAGATCAGTGAAAGATATGCTGTGGCCCATTGAGCCCGTCGCCCAGCTGGGCCCCGGCCTTCGCCGGGGGGCCGCAAGCAAGGCGCGCCCCTCACCGCCCCTTGTTGCGGAAGCGCCACCCGACCCACACCAGCTCGAGCAGCAATTCGGGCATGCTCATCCCCTCCTCGCGCGCGGCGCGGAGCATCTGGCGCGCGAGATCGGGCTCGCTGCGGCGGAGCGCCTCGGTCGCGAGCGAGGGCAACCGCTTCGGCGGCTTCACCGTGCGCCAGTGCGGCGTGGTGTTGCGCGGCGGCGCGGTCTTGCGGCCCGTCGCCAGCACGGTGAACTGCCGCCCGCGCTGGAACTTGGCGGTCGCGATCAACCCGGCGCGTTCGAGCGCGCGGCACGCCGCCGCCTGGGTCGATCCGGCGATATTCTCGCTGCCGATCGCCGCGTCGAGCTCGGCGGCGGTGACATAGCGCCCCTCATTCGCCGCCGCCTCGATGCAGCGAAACGCCAGGATGTGCGAGGGGTAGAGCGTGCCGGGGAGTGGCACGCGCGCGGGTGGCGGAACGGCTCGTTGATCGGTCATGTCGTTGCTCCCGATGCGGGGGATCGCGGCGTGGCGGCGGCCCAGGGCTGGGCGGCGAGCCGGGCGAGATAGGCGGTGCGATCGTCCGCGCTCATCGCGGGTCGCGCCGGCGCGGCGTCGGTGGCCGGCGCGGCGCGACCATATTTCTCGTCGCGCAGCACCAGCCCATGAATCGTCACGACGCGATTGGCCCAGGCCG
This sequence comes from Sphingomonas sp., assembly GCA_041659925.1. Lineage (GTDB taxonomy): Bacteria > Pseudomonadota > Alphaproteobacteria > Sphingomonadales > Sphingomonadaceae > Sphingomonas. The sequence continues at coordinate 49,859 of JBAZXI010000025.1, read as the reverse complement.
CGTCCCAGTCGGCATTGCGCCCGCGCCGCCCGCGCCAATAGCCGGCGAACGCCTCGCCGTGCGCGGCATAGCTTTCGGCGCTCCACTGGGTGGCGCAGGCGCGGGCATTGGGCGGCAAATCGGCGACCGGGGGAATCTCCCAATCCTTCGGCAGGAAGATTTTCGCGACCCCTCCCGCTGGTTCCAGCGGGGGATTCCCTTTTTTAGATTCTTCCCTTCTTTTATCTGTGTCCGGCCGCTGTCCGGCCGGTGCCTCGCCGCGCGTCCCGGCGCCTGTCTCACGACCCTCGCTACTCGCCTGATAAAAGTCGTAATTACATATTGTTATGAGCAACACGCCGTGTCCGACGCTGGTCTCGATCATCGTCTCATTGCGGAGACGTGCGAAAAGCCGTTCGACCCATCCCTTGGGTCGGTCCATCGCCGCCGCGAAATCGCGGATCGACAGCGCGAGCTGCCCGCGCCGCAGACCGATCACCCGGTCCTTGTAACGCACGCGCCCCGGTTGCCAGCCGGCGCGCAGCACCAGCCAGGCAAAGGCCATCGCCTCGGCATCGTTGCGGAAAACGGGGTGGCCGAGCAGCGCTCGATGGATGCGGACATAGCCATTGGGAGAACCACCCCGGTCGAGCGGGGCGCCGCTGCTTGATTCAGTGTTTCGCATCACATGCAAATATTGCGATATTTCTCACATTGCAATATTAATATGCGAAATATCTCAAATAGCGCCGCTGCCGGCAATGTGCGATCCTTCGCACATGTCCGACACGCCCGCCGCCAATATCGTCGCCCTGCTCGAAGCGGCCCGCCCGCATGACGACGCCGGCAAGCCGCTTTCGGACCGGCGCTGGTGCCTCGATGCCGGGGTCAATACCGGCTTCTGGCGAGATCTGCGCAAGGGCACGATGCCGCGCATCGACACGGTCGAGGCACTCGCGCGCACCGCCGGGCTCAGCCTGTCCGCGCTGCTCGCCGGTGGCCGCGCCCCGGCCCCGGTCGCGGCGGACAGGCTGCCTAGTGCAGCCGAACTCGCGCAGATGCTCGCCGATGCGCAGGGCGAGTTGCCGGCCGGCACCGCGCTCGCGGACTATCCGCGATTCGTCGGGCCAGCGTTGCTGACGCGGCTTCGGCAATTTGCAGCTGCGCATCATAATGAAGGCGATTCGCCGCCAGCGCCCGCTCGCGATACAGCCGCTCGATCTCGCCGAGCCACCACGCCAGCCGCTCGGGCATGATCGCGCATTCGAGCAGGCAGGTGCGACACCCGACCTCGCATTGCGGTTCCTGAAGCGTGATCGGCTCGACTCGCGGGGCGGCTGGCATGTTCCCGTTATGTTCGACAAACTCCAACGCGTCTAGGAATTTTCCTGCGCGCTCCCCGCGACGAACGGCCATCCGGGGATAAGGAGCCCATTGTCCGGAGCGCACACCGCGCCCACAATCCGCGCCACTGGCGACCCACGGGAAATCGGGGAGGAAGGACGGCAATGACACGCATCATCACCGCGGCGCTCGCCTATTTCCTCACCGTCTTCGGCCTTGGCTTCGCGCTCGGCGCGCTGCGGGTGCTGTTCGTCATCCCGCGCATCGGCGAGACGGCGGCGGTGCTGCTCGAACTGCCGGTGATGCTTGCGGCAAGCTGGGTCGCGGCGGGTTGGTGCGTGCGGCGCTTTGCCGTCCCGCCGCGCACCCCGGCGCGCCTCGCCATGGGCTTGCTCGCCTTCGCGCTGGTGATGGCCGCCGAGCTGGGCCTGGCGGTGGCGCTGTTCGGCCAGACCGCCGGCGAGCATTTCGCCGCCTATCGCCACTTTGCCGGCGCCATCGGGCTCGTCGCACAGCTTGGCTATGCGCTGTTCCCGACGCTGCGGCGCGATGGCGCGCGCCAGCACTTCGTCCTGAATGGCCCCGACCGGCCGATCCGATGATCGGTCATCGGCCCCACCGCCAAGCGGTGCCGGGCGTCGCCGCGACCGGCGACGCCCGGCATGTCGCGATCAGCCGCCGGTCTTGCCGCCGCGCATCCCGTCGATGCTCCACGCCCCCGGCCCCGCCGCGGCGATGTAGAGGAAGACGAAGCAGAACAGGATCGCCGCGTCGCCGCCATTGATGCCCGGCCAGAAGCTCTTCGATGCGTGCGCCATGAAATAGCCCACCGCCATCTCACCCGCGCACAGGAACGCGACGAGCCGGGTGAACAGCCCGAGCGCGATCAGCGCGCCGCCCGCCACCTCGATCACCGCCGCGGCGACGAGCAGCGTCGGCAATGGTGACGGCACGCCTGGTTGCGCCGCCGGGAAGGCGAACAGCTTCATCAGGCCATGTTCCATGAACAGCAGCGCCGCCATGATCCGCAGCAAGGCGCGCAACTGCGCCGCGCGATTGTCGAGAAAGGCCATTGGTTACCCCTCATCCTTATGGTCCGCGCAGACTGAACCGGAGTGCGCGGCGGGTCAATCGCGGCGCGGGACCGGCCGCCCTGCCTAGCCGATCTCGCCCAGCACATGCGCCAGCGCGGAATAATGCGACAGCCCTGCCAGCCGGTTGACCGCCGCGACATTGGGCAGCGCCACGGCAAGCGCCTCGACCATCGCGATCGGCGCCCAATTATCCTCGCTGCCGTGCCACAGCGTGACCGGCGCCGTCACCGTGCCGAGCAGTGCCGACCATGGCGCGACATAGGCCAGCAGCTCGCAGCGATAGCCCGGCGCGCCGTCGCGCAGCGCCGCGGCGAGGATCGCGCGGATCCCGGCGCGGAAGCGCGGCTGGCCGACCAGCGCCCGGTCTGCACCGGCGACGCCGGCAAATACCATGCGGTACAACAGCCCCGGCGCGACGCGGGCGAGCAACGCCTGAACCCCGAGCAGCGCCGCGAAGCGCCACGGCGCGTCACGGGCGGCGCGGAACACCGGCGCGCCGGCCATCGACCCGAGAAAGTCGCCGCGCTCCAGCGGTGCCGCCGCCGCGACGAGATCGATCCGCGTCACCCGCTCGCCCAGCCGCGCCGCGAGCTGCAACGCGACGAACGCGCCGAGCGAAAAGCCGACCAGCGCGACGGACTGCCCGGCAAAGCGCGCATCGATCGCCGCCGCCAGCGCGGCGATGTCGCCCGATGTCGCCGCCATGCGATCGGGCGCGAACAGGTCGCAGCCGTCAAAGGGCGTGCCGTCGAACAGCGCGAGCTCGTCCGGGCCGCCGGGGACGCCGTGGAGATAGACGATGCGGCGCGCGGTCATCGAAGAAACGGACTGGTCATCATCGCCATGTCTGCCAGCAAAACCCGCCGCCGGCCATGGGGCCGCGCTGGCGGTCGTCGCGTGGCGGGATGTCGCGAGCGGCCGCCCGGGCGGACGCCGGACGATGGTCGGCACGGCGGCGGATGCGGTTGCCTGAGGCCCGTGCTACGCATCATCACGGATACCCCGGCGCGCTCGCGGGTTGTGTAGGCAAAAGACACGAGGGAGACCGGCAATGCTCGAACATGTTCCTACCTGGCTCGGTGCGCTGCTGCACAATGTTCGCGCCGGCCACGCCCGGCTGACGGCGGTCGACGACAGCCTCGCCACCGACAGCTTCATCGACCTTTCTAGCCCGGCCTTTGGCAATGGCGCGCGCCTGCCCGATCGCTTCACCGCCGATGGCGCCGGCATCTCGCCGCCGCTGGTATGGGGCGACGTGCCGGCGGCGACGCGCACGCTGGTGCTGATCGTCGAAGATCCTGACGCACCCGCGCTGCGCCCTGCCGTCCATGCCATCGTCGCCGGCATGGCGCCCGACACGCGGCGGCTGGCGGAGGGGACAATCGTGCCCGATGGGTCTGGCTCGGACGACCGCGGCGATGTCGGGCTCAACAGCGGCTTCGTCGAAGGCTGGCTGCCGCCCGATCCGCCGCGCGGCCACGGCGAGCACGAATATATCTTCCAGCTGTTCGCACTATCCGAACAACTCGATCTCGACGCCAATCCCGGTCGCAGCGCGCTGGTCGCGGCGATGGCCGGCAAGGTCGTCGGGCTCGGCCTGCTCACCGGCACCTATTCGCGCGACGAGGAGGCAACGGTGGCGATCGGCGAGGCTGGCGCGGCACCCGCCTGAGGTGCTGCGCCGCGCGCCGTGCAAGCGGCGGGTCGGCGTTGTCGCCGGTGTCGGAATAGCCTAGTCCGTGCCCACGCCATCAGGCAGACAGGAGCGGGGGGCGCCATCCGATGACGCAAGCGAGCGGTTTGCCGCGCAAGACGCGCGAACTCCACAGCCATCATTTCGATTCCACGACGTGGAACGGTTTCGCGTTTCGCGACGACGACATCGTCATCGCGACCTATGGCAAATCCGGCACGACATGGTTGCAGCAGATCGTCGGCCAACTGATCTTCGGCGGCGACCCGGAGCTTGCCGTCGCCGAAATGTCGCCCTGGCTCGATCTTCGCGTCCCGCCGAAAGAGGTCAAATGGCAGGCGCTCGAGGCGCAGCGCCATCGCCGTTTCATCAAGACGCATCTGCCGGTCGACGCGCTCGTTTTTTCGCCGCAGGCCAAATATGTCTATATCGGGCGTGACGCGCGCGATGTCGTGTGGAGCATGTACAACCACCACGCCTATGCCAATGCCGATTTCTACGCCGCGCTCAACGACAGCCCCGGCCGGGTCGGTCCGCCGCTCGCGCCGCCGCCCGCCGACATCCGGCAATATTGGCGCGAATGGTTCGACGGCGACGGATTTCCCTTCTGGTCGTTCTGGGAAAATATCCGGTCATGGTGGGCGCTGCGCGACCAGCCCAATGTCATGCTGCTGCATTTCGAGGACCTGAAACGCGACCTGCCGGGCGAAATGCGCCGTCTCGCGCGGTTTCTCGACATATCGGTCGATGAGGCGCGCTGGGACGATATCGTCGAATATTGCACCTTCGACTGGATGAAGGCCAATGCCGGCAAGTCGGCACCGCTCGGCGGCGCCTTCTGGGAAGGCGGCGCGGCGACCTTCATCAACAAGGGCGTGAACGGGCGCTGGCGCGACACGCTCAGCGCCGAAGAGTCGGCCGCCTATGAGGCGCGGGCAACCGCCGAGCTCGGCACGGCCTGCGCGGCGTGGCTGAAGGGTGGAACGGCCGTAACGACGTAGCATATCCCGCGCGAACTCGCCCGGAATGCCGGGCCAGTTCGTCGCGGCCGCACCGATTCTCCCGATCAGCCGTGCGGGTGCCCCTGTCATGTGGCGACCCGGCTCCCCATATCGCACCCGACAGGAGACAAAGATGCAAAGGCCCGTTCCCGCCGAGATCGTCGAGCAATGGATGACGCATCTGCGGCTCCAGCGGACGCGTGCGCGCGACATGATCTTCCTGATCGAACAGGGCGCCACGCTGCATGACGGCCGCGCCGGCGCGCCGATGCACGATGCCACCGCGCGCTGGCTGAGCGAGCAGAAGACCGTCGTCGCCGATGTCGACCGGCTCGAGGGGCTTTACGACAGCATCAATCGCTGAGGATGCCGGGCGCTTTCGGCGGCACCGCGTTCGCGCCCATTGCATGATATAATATAACGATATATACCCGACGCGTCACGTTCGGGAGAGAATGCGGATGTCGGGCTGGTTGCGAAACGTCGTCGCCCTGGCGGCATTGCTCTTCCCCGTCGCCGCCGCACCGGCGCAGGTCGCGTCGCCGCCGGCCAATCCCAGCCTGATCGCGCATGTTCGCGGCATCGACGACGCCGCCCATGCCCGCGCGCTCGGCCTTGATCGCTTCGCCATCGACGTGCACCTGCGCGGCAGCGTCGCCGAGACGACCGTCACCGCGACCTTCGCCAACCCGCTGTCAGAAGTGCTCGAGGGCGATTTCCGCCTGCAACTGCCGCCGGGCGCGGTGGTGACCGGCTATGCGCTCGATATCGGCGGCAAGCTGGTCGACGGCGTGTTGGTCGATCGCCCCCGCGCGCGCGCCGTCTATGCCGATCGCGTCCGCGCCCGCGTCGACCCGGGGCTTGCCGAGGTGCGCCGCGACGGGCTGTTCGAAACCCACATCTTCCCGATTCCACCCGGCGGCGGCCGGACGATCCGCGTGCGCTACGTCGTGCCGCTCGGCGCCGGCGGCCTCGCGCTGCCGCTCGCGCTCGACGCGCCGCTGCGTGGCTGGACGATCTCGGTTGCCGCGAGCGGCACCACCGCCGCGCCGCTCGTCACATTGCCCGACGGCAAGGCGCTCGCCCTGGCCAGCGCGCCGGCGGGCTACGCCGCGCAGGCCGCGGGCGACACGGCACTCGCCGGCACGCTCGCCATCGCCGCGCCCGCGGCGGCCGATCTCGTCGTCAGCCGCCATGCGCGCGGCGAGCGCGACGTCGAGATCGCCGGCGCACTGCCCGCCGGCGGCGCCACCCGCCCGGCGAGCGTGCGGATCTATTGGGACCGCGCCCGCGCCCGCAAGGACAGCCGGCACGATGCCGAGATCGCGCTGGTCGCGCGCTGGCTCGACACGGTCCGCCCCGAGGCGATCGAACTGGTCGCGTTCAACAGCAGCGGCGCACTGCGCCGCAATGTCACCACCGGCGCCGAAGCGGCTGCCTGGCTTGGCGCGCTGACCTATCGCGGCGCGACGAGCATCGCGGCGATCGCGCATGATGGCCCGGCCGATCGCTGCCTGCTGGTCGGGTTCGGCGGCCCGACGATCGATCGCGATACCGCCTTCGCCCCGGCCTGCCGGCTCGACGTGCTGAGCAGCGCGCCCGATGCCGATGCCGGCTGGCTCGCCCACCTCGCCACCGCCCATGGCGGACATGCCTTCCGCCTGACCGCGGCTGGCGACACGGATGCGGCGTTGCGCGGCCTGACCGGGGCGGCGCCCGGAGTCCGCATGGTGACCGACCAGGATGGCGTCACCCTCCCTTTCGTCGCGCTCGACGCCGCACCCGGCCACTGGCGCATCCTCGCCCGCGCGCCCGAGGCGGGGCCATTGCTGGTCCGCATCGGCGCCGACACACGCCGCTTGACGATCGACGGCGCCGACGACCTTGCGGCGGCCTCGTTCGACGGCGCCGGCGCGCTGATCGCCAGCGACCAGCTCGCCACGCTGACCGCGACCGAGCGCCGCGCCGACTATCTCGCGATCAGCCGCCGCTACGGCATCGCCAGCCCGAGCCTGTCGTTCCTCGTGCTCGAGGCGCCGCAGGATTATCTCAATGCCGATGTGGCGCCGCCGGACAACTACCCCGCCGAGCTGCGCGACGCCTATAACCAGGCGTTCAAGGCGCGCGCCAGCGAGCGCGACGATGCCAGGCGCGAACGGCTGACGCGCGTCATCCATGACTGGGCCGATGAAGTGGCGTGGTGGAAAAAGCCGTTCGATCTCAATGCCCGGCCAAAGCGCGTCGCCACCTCGCGCAGCTTCGACCGCACCGAACCGGGCGCCCCGCCACCGCCACCGCCACCGCCTCCGCCTTCGCCACCCCCGATGGTGGCACCCCCAATCGTGTCGTCGCCAGTTCAAGCGTCGTCAGCACAGGATATCGCGGTTACCGCTCAGCGCCGCGGCGATGGCATTCGCGCGGGCAACGCCACCGGCAGCCCGGCCGGCCCGGCGATCCAGATCGACGCGTGGCAGCCCGACCGCCCCTATCTCGAACTCTATGACGGCAAGCCCACCGCCTTCGACGAGCGCTTCCTCGAGGCCGAGCGGCGCCATGGCGGCATCCCGGCCTTCTATCTCGACACCGCCGAGTGGCTGCGCAAGCATGGCCGCGCCAGCGAGGCGGCCGAGATGGTGCTGTCGGCGCTCGACCTGCCGAGCGCCAATGAAGTGACGCTCGGCATCGTCGCCGACCGGCTCGAACGCTATGGCCAGATTGACCGCGCGGTGGAATTGCGCGCGCGCCAGGCCGCGCTCGACCCTGACCGGCCGCAACCCAGGCGCCTGCTGGCGCTCGCGCTGGCGCGCCGCGCCGCGCTGCAGCCCGCGCACGCCCGCGCCGACCTGACGCGCGCGATCCGTCTGCTCGGCGAGGTCGCGGTGGCGGCCAACGACACACGCTGGGATGGCATCGACATGATCTCGCTGATCGAGGCCAATGCGCTGATCCCGAAGCTGCGTGCGCTCGGTGGCACGCCCGATCTCGACCCGCGGCTGATCGCGCTGCTCGATACCGACATCCGCGTCGTGGTCGACTGGTCGACCGACGCCAGCGATCTCGACCTGTGGGTCGACGAGCCGACCGGCGAACGCTCGATCTACAACAACCCGCTGACCGCGATCGGCGGCCATCTCTCGAACGACATGACGCAAGGCTACGGCCCGGAGGAATATCTTCTCCACCGCGCGCCGGCCGGCAGCTACACCGTGCAGGCCAATGTCTTCGCGGCCGACCGGCTCGATCCCAATGGCGCTTCGGTGCTCACCGCGCACCTGTTCCGCAATTTTGGCCGGCCCAACCAGCAGGAGCAGGTCGTCGATATCGAGCTGACCCGCGACAGCAACGGCGCGAAGATGATCGGGCGGATTGTCGTGCCGGCCGGACCGCCGCCCGCGAAATAGGGAGACGCGCGATGCAGGACGTGACGATGGTGGTGATCATCTGGCTCGGCGCGCTGACCCAACTCGCCGCGCCGCGCCACCGCGCAGCGCGATCGATGCCGCGGCTGGCGCTGGCCGCGCTGTTCGCGGCGGCGCTGTTCGCGACCTTCGCGGCGATGCTCGGCGGCGCGCGGCTGATCGTCGCGATCGACGCCGTCACCGTCATCGCGCTCGCCGCGACCGGGATGCTCGCCACGCTCGGCGCGGCGTTCGGCGCGATGGTCGCGCTGCTGCGCGACACCACGCGACACGCACTGGCGCGGCCTCCCTTGGCATAGTTCGCAGCGGTCGTCACAACAGCCGTCATACGACACAGGGGCAGGACCATGACCGCATTTCGCATCTTGTTGATCACCATCTTCGTCGTCATTGCCGGCTACACAGGCGTCGTTGCAACGCATCACGGCATGGACCTGATACCGATATTTCAGGGTGACATCGCCGCGCTGGCCTGGCCCGGCCAGTTCAATGTCGATTTCACCAGCTTCCTGACGCTGTCGGCGCTGTGGGTGGCATGGCGCCACCATTTCTCCGCCGCCGGGCTTGGCCTCGCGGTGGTCGCCTTCTTCGGTGGCGGGCTGTTTCTCAGCGCCTATCTGCTCATCGCCAGTTTTCAGGTTGGGGGCGACATCAAGGCCGTGCTGCTCGGCCGGCAACGCGCGGCGGGCTGAAGCCGCGCACCGAAAGGCGTTTCACAGCGGCGACGTGTGCGGCATAACTGGCCGGCTTCCGCATCCGACGGTGGCGGGGGAGGAACATCCATGAAGCCCGAGATCATCGCCGTCGAGCGCGCCGGACGCGGCATCTTCACGCGGCGCTGGTCGCCCGCCGGCACGCCGCGCGCCGCGCTGATGATCGCGCACGGCCTCGCCGAACATGGCGGGCGCTACGCCCGGCTGGCCGAGGCGCTGACCGCGATCGGCATCGTGGTTTACGCGCATGACCATCGCGGCCACGGCCCGGCCTGCCCGCCGGCCGATCTGGCCTTTTTCGCCGATCATGATGGCTGGCGCGCGTGCCTCGACGATATCGATGCCGTCGCGCAAACGATTCGCGGCGAGCACCCCGCGCTGCCGCTGATCTTCTTCGGTCATTCGATGGGCTCGTTCATGGGCCAGAGCTATATCGCCGAGCATGGCGACGCGCTTGCCGGCGCGGTGCTGTCGGGCAGCGCCGGCCCGCCGCCGGGCATCCTGCGCATCGGCCGGTTGCTGCTTGCGATCGAACGGCTGCGCGTCGGCGCGCGCGGCCACAGCAAGCTGATCCAGACGCTGATGTTCGACGGACTCAACAAGTCGTTCGAGCCGGCGCGCACGCCCTATGACTGGCTGTCGCGCGACCCGGCCGAGGTCGACAAATATGCCGCCGATCCGCTGTGCGGCTTCCCGCTGACCGCGCAGCTGGCGCGCGATGTCGCCGGCGCGCTGGCCGATCTCGGCTCGCCCAAACTCGCCGAGCGGGTGCCGAAGGACCTGCCGCTCTACATCTTCAGTGGCGAACGCGATCCGGTCGGCGCGAAGCTGCAAGGGCTGATCGACAGCTACCGCACGGCGGGCCTGACCCGCCTGACGACGCGGATCTACCCCGACGGCCGCCACGAAATGCTCAACGAGGTGAACCGCGACGAGGTGACCGCCGACTTGATCGCATGGGTGGAAGGGATCCTTCCCTAAATACCGCCCCGGCACGGGGAGGTATTTTTAGAGAGAGGCCACTTCCCCCACCTCCGCCAACACAACCGTCGGCCCCGCCGCGATCAGCGCGGCGGGCGCGGCATAGCCCCACAGCACGACGCCCGACGCAATCCCCGCCGCTTGCGCCGCCTCGACATCGCGCGTCTCGTCGCCGATCAGGATCGTGCGACCCGGCGCGACCCCGCAGGCGCGCATTGCCTGGCGCAGCTTCTTCGCCTTGCCGAACAAGGCGGTGCCGCAGCCCCAATAAGCGATCCGCCCGGCCAGATCGTCGCCCAGCACCGCGCGGACATTGGCTTCCGCATTGGAACTGACGATCGCCAGCGTCACGCCGCGCCCGCGCAACGCCGCCAGCGCGTCGCCGATGCCGGCGAACAGCGCGATACCGGCAATGTCGCCCGCCATCCGCCGCCGCATGTCGCGCGCGATCAGCGGCAGCTTCCACATCGGCACGTCGAGCCGCCGCATGATCTCGCGCGTGCCGAGCGAGCGCATCCCCTCCAGCTCGACCCGCGACGCCCGCCGCAGACCGAAGCGCGCCGCCACGCCATCATAGGCGGCGAAGAACCATTCCGCGCTGTCCGCCAGCGTGCCGTCGAAGTCGAAGATCGCGAGGTCGTAGGCGTTCACCGACTGTCGGCGACGATGGAGGGTCACCCCACTTCCGAGCGGCAAGGCGCCGACGCGTGACTCGGCACTTCCCTAATACCTCCCCGGCACGGGGAGGGGGACCGCCGAAGGCGGTGGAGGGGCTGGTCGGACGGGAGCGGGCGGCACGCGACCCGGCTTCGATTGCCGCAGGTAGCACCGGACCGGCGCAGGCCAGGCCCCACCAAGGCAGCCCCTCCACCACGCGCTGAAGAAGCGCGCGGTCCCCCTCCCCGTGCCGGGGAGGTATTCAGGTGGCACTCCCGCTCACCCCGCATCCGCATAGACCTTCACCAACTCCGTCAGAAGCGCCCGCCCGGTGAACACCGCCTTCACCGCCTCGCGCTCGTTGAGGCCGTGCGTGCCATTGCCGTCGGGGTCGCCGTACAGGCCCGGCGGGCCGTAGGACGGAATGCCGATCGCCTCGAGATAGATGCCGTCGGTCGCGCCGGTCGACATGGTCGGGATCAGCGGCACGCCGGGATAATATTTCGCGACCAGCTTTTCCGCCGGGCCGATCACCTTGGGGTCGAGCGGCGGCGGCACGCCCAGCGGGCCGCGCTCGCCCACCGCCGTCACCGTCACGCCCGGATCGCCGATCGCCGCGACCAGCGCCGCGCGCGTCGTCTCGATCGTCTCGCCGGGGACGATGCGGCAATTGATGTTGGCGCCGGCGCGCTGCGGCAGCGCGTTGGGGGCGTGGCCGCCATCGATCAGCGTCGCGACGCAGGTGGTGCGCAGCATCGAATGGAAGCTCTTGTCGCGATTGACCACCGCCTCCGCCGCCGCATCGCCCGGGTTGTTGGCCAGCGCGACCATCGCCGCGCCGAGATCGTCGCCCCGCGCCGCGCCGGCCCTGGCGAAGAAGGCCCGCGTCGTCGGGTTGAAGCGGATCGGGAACTCCAGCGCGCACCTTCACCAGCGCGTCGGCGAGCTGATAGATGGCATTGTCGCGCACCGGCGCCGAGCTGTGCCCGCCGGGGTTGGTCGTCTCGATGCGGTAATGCTGCGAGGCCTTCTCGCCGACATGGATGCTGGCGGTGAGCAGATTGCCATGCCCGTCGGTGCGCCCGCCGCCACCCTCGTTGAGCGCGAAGCCGGCGGCGATCAGCTCGGGCCGGTTCTTCGCCAGCCACTCGGCGCCATTGAACGGCGATCCGCCCTCCTCGCCACAGGTCAGCGCCAGCTTGATCGTGCGTTTGGGGCGATAGCCGCTCTCGCGGAAGCGCAGCATCGCATCGATCCAGATCGCGTCCATCGCCTTCATGTCGGCGGTGCCGCGGCCGTAGAAATAGCCATTCTCCTCGACCATGACATAGGGGTCGCGCGTCCAGTCGGCGCGCTTCGCCGCGACCACGTCGAGATGGCCGAGCAGCAGCAGCGGCTTCAATGTTTTCGACGTGCCGGGCAGGATGACGACCAGCCCGCCCTCCTTCGGCCGCTCGGGGATCGCGAAGCGCGTGATGTCGGCATCGCCATAGCCGGCGCCGCGCAGATGCCGCTCGACCTTGTCGGCCAGCGCGGTGCAACTGCCGGTGGTCGCGCTGGTGTCGGTCTCGACGAGCTCGCGATAGAGGTCGCGGAAACGGCTCTCATCCGGCGTCAGCGGGCTGCTTTGCGCCTGCGCCGCGAGCGGCAACACCAGAGCCGCGATTCCGGCCAGCCATATGGATTTGCGCATCTTTGCCCCCTTGCCTGCGTGATGCGCGATTGGAGCATGCGGCGCGGCGGAAGGGAAGCGGGGTTGTCGCCGTGACGCCATGAGAAAATGTCCGGGCAGCGCCGACTATTCGTGCTTTGTTGCGCGCCGCGCGCGTCGTTAGCCTCGCTGCGAAACGAGGATGCCCCCGGGGACGCAACCCCAGCGCGGGCGAGACGCAGGGGAATGATGATGCGCCGGATTTGCTTGATCCTCGCCGCTGCCCTGGGCCTGTCGGGCGCGGTTTTCGTCATGGCGGGAAACACCGTCGCCGCGCCCGCCCAGGCACCGGCAACACCTCCCGCGCAAGCGACGGAGACGCGCACGATCGGCATCTGGCAGCCGCCGTCGGGGCTGAAGCAGATTCCGATCTGGCCCGGCGCCGCACCCGACATGGCAGGCGTTGCGCGCCCTGCGGAAAACCTGCTGATCAAACAGACCCCCGAGGCGATCGGCGGCACGACGTCCGAGGTGGTGTTCGACGTAACCGCGCCGACCATGACGGTATATCCACCGCGCGGTCGCAACACCGGCGCGGCGATGGTGGTGTTTCCCGGCGGCGGCTTTCAGGTGCTGGCGATCACCATCGAAGGCACCGAGATCTGCGACTGGATGACGGCGAAGGGCATCACCTGCATCCTGTCGAAATACCGCGTCCCCAACAGCAACCACCATTGGGACGCCAAGTGCAAATGCGGCGTCACTCCCAAGGTCGCCTTCGCGCTGCAGGATGCCCAGCGCACCATCCGGCTCGTCCGGTCGCAAGCCGCATCGCTGCACATCGATCCGCACAAAATCGGCGTGATCGGCTTCTCGGCCGGCGGCTATCTCGTCGCCCAGACCAGCAACATCCTCGCCCCGGCCTATAAACCCGTCGACGCGATCGATCGCATCAGCAGCCGCCCCGACTTCGCGCTCGCCTTCTACCCCGGCCATCTGTGCCGCCCCGGCAACCGGCTCGATCCCGGCATCCACGTCACCCGCCACACCCCGCCGACCTTCCTGTTGCAGGCATGGGACGATCCGGTCGACGACATCTGCAACAGCACGCTCTATGCCCGCGCACTCGACGATGCCGGCGTGCCGAGCGAAGTGCATCTGTTCGCCAGAGGCGGCCACGCCTTCGCGCTGCGCCGAACGCCGCATGCCGTCGCGATGTGGCCCGCGCTGGTGGAGCGGTGGCTGGCGGAAATCGGGGTGAGGTAGCCGGGGGCGGTAAAGCGTCTGAAGGTCGAAAGGGCGCGACAACGATATTGGGAGCAGCGCCGCTGCCCCCAATCTTCGGGCGCGCTGGCCCAGTTCGTCAGCGACGCGCGGCTACGGTTCGAGCGTGATTCAACTTTGCGCTCGTCACTGGCAGGTTCCGGACATGTGTACACCCAACCTCCGCACTCACCTCGCCGCAAATCCCAATGCGGCACCCATCAATCCTGGCGCTGCCGGGTCGCCGCTTTCGTTGCGACCTGGCGTAGCGCTGGCAGCCTTTCCTGCCGCTACGCAGATGGTGCCGGCCTTATCCGGAGGCGTACAGGCACCGCGTCCGACGCCAACGGCCGCACCGACCGTCAGGCCGGCGCGACTCCCATCACCGGCACCCGTTGCACCTCTCACAAATGCAAATATCACAGCGCAGCAGACCGCAACTCCGCCGCGAGCAACTTTGCCGACCTCTCCTGCGGCGCCCGCGGATCGCAAACCGAGCAGCGCGGCGCGGCAATCGGATATTCTCGCTGGCTCTCGCTACGACGGGCTGCGCGGGAAGGACCTCGACGCCGCTCTGGATGATTCCTATCGCACCCAGAAGGCAATCGATGCCGCAGCAGAATGGAACGCGACGCTGGGGCGGATCACACGCGACTATCAGGTTCCGGACGACCCCGGCGGTTTGGTGCATGTTCTCGACAAAAAATGGGAGCTCCATTTCCGATTGGTCACAGCGAAAGAGCGGCGGTTGATCGCCCAGTTGCCGATCAGGAACGGCCTTTCGGGTTGGGAGCAATTCTCCAGGATCGGTCACCAAGCCGTCAACATGACGGGCAGCTTTATCGGCTTACCTACCCCGGAACAGGTGCCGGCGAAAGTCCGGGCTTATATCGAGCGCACCTATCCGCAGGACGTAAAGGCGCAGATCGATTTGTGGCGCAACACTGACGGACACAGCGACGCCTTTCGTCACGCCTATTGGAACGCCCTCATGGCAAGGGCTTTCGGCCCCGTTTTCGCTCAGTCCTATGGCACTGCGCATGAGGGCGGGCCGAACACCCCCCACGTGAGCGAAGCGATGGACCTGTACAACAACGAGGTGGGCCGCAAGATCGCCGAGGATCATCCTGACGCCTCGGACCAGCAACTGGCGATTCTCGTGCGAGACGCGCTTCGCCGGGGAAAACTGGTCGTGATCAATCAGAACGGGCGATTGGCGTGGAGCGACAAGGTCAGGTGGGCGGAACATGGGTTCACGCCACCGACACCCGGCAGCAAAGCAGGCGGCAAGATGCTCCCGATGAGCGGCGAGAGCTACACGCCCTGAACCGCGCGCCAAATGAGGCCTTGCGCGCGGCTGGAAACAAGCCCGCCGGCGCGTTAGGATCTACAGGCATGTCCCCTGCTGTCGCAACGGAGATCGGCCTTGTATCGCAAAAGGTTCCTGCTCGGCCTGCTGTTTCTGATATCCACAGCATCCGTCATTATCTTTGTCGATCGGACGCGTCGTCATCGTGGCGGACAGCCCCGGACAACGCGTGACTATATCGACGTTTCCGCTCGTATCACCACCGGCATGCCTTATCGCACTGTCCTTGCCCTGGTCGGCAAGCCAACTAGCGACGAGGTCACCGCCGGCGCGGGTGTCGACCCGAAGAAATTGACGCCCGCGCAGTTCAAAGCCGCCCGACGCCGATATACCGACTGGTATATCGGCAGAGAGGGCGAAGGCGATTTCTGGCCTACGGTATATTTTTATGGAGAACCGCCACGCCAGACACTTGCCATTATTTTCGATCGAGACGACCGTGTCGTGTCGAAAGGGATCTATACCGAGGGTCGATATATCTACGACGACTGAGACATGTCCTTTTCCCGGCATCGAATGAACGCAGCCCGCTAGAAATCGACCGCGAAAGACAGCGTCGCGCTGCGTGGCCGGGTCGGGGTATATTGCGTCTCGGTGCGTACCGAAAAGGGGTTGCCGAAGGCGAAGCTGTCGCCGCGCGCGTCGAACAGATTGTCGATCGACAGCGTCGCGCGCATCCGCCCGCGCGTCACGGCGAGCGCGATGTCGGCCTCGCCGAAGCCGCCCATGCGCCGGTCTAGCCCGGGGTCGAAGCTCAGCCGCGACGGGCCGCCATAACGCGCCGCGATGCTCGGCTCGAAGCTCCAGCCGCGCCAGTCATGCTGCCACGCCAGCGCCAGCCGCCCCGCCACGTCGGGCACCACCGGCAGGCGCAGGTCGGTGAGCAGCTTGGTGCCGTCCTCGGCCCGGGTCAGCCGCGCGCGCTGCAGCGTGCCGCCGCCGCTCAGCGTCCAGCCGCCACCGGCATGCCACGCCAGCGAGCCTTCCATCCCGATGATCAGCGCATCGCCGACATTGTGCGTCGCGAGCAGGCCGTTGGGCAGCAGATAGTCCGACTGCACGTGCAGCCAGCGCGTGCGATAGGCCCCGAAATCGAGCGTCAGCGAGCCGCGCAGCGCGGTGCCGCGCACGCCGACATCGATATTGTTCAGCTCGTCGGCGTCATAGCGGTGCGTCACGCTGTTGGCCGGGTCGAGGCCGCCCGGGCGGAAGGCGGTGGCGAAGCGCGCATAGACCAGCCCGCCGCCCGAGGTCGCCAGCGACAGCGAGGCGCTCGGCGTGACGCCGACGCTCGATGCGGCATTGGCGTTGTTGTCGGCCTTGTCGGCGCGACCGTCCTCGGCGGCGGAGTGGAACACGCGCGCGCCGATCGCCGCACGCAGCCGCGGCGCGAGCCGCAGCGTCGCCTCGCCATAGGCGGCAACCTCGCTGACGTTGCGGTGCAGGTCGAGCACATCGATCTTCGCGCCCACCGGCGGGGTCAGCGCGCCGGCAACGGTGATCGTCGAATGGAGATAGGACAGGCCGACGATCCAGCTCAGCCGCCGGTCGGCGGTGCTGGCAATGCGCAGTTCCTCGTCGACCAGCGCATAGTCGCGCTCCTCGTGATAGCCGAGCGGGGCGGCGGCGCCGAGCAGTGCCGCCGAGGCCGAGGCGTCGTCGGTGCGCGCGATGTGCTGCGCGGTGAAGCTCGACGCGAAGGTCAGCGTCGCGGCACCGAGCGGCCCGGTGATCGTCGCCGCCGCCTGGTGGATGTCGCCCTGGCGCGGCTCGCGCAGCCGCGGCGTGCGCACCAGATCCTCGCCGAGCCGGTCGATATAGCGGCTGTCGCGCGCGCCGACCGATTGCGTCAGCCCGGTCAGCGTGACGCGCCATTCGCCGAGGTCGAGCCGCCCGGCGAGCCGCGCGCCCCAGGTGCGCGTCTGGTTGAGCGCGGTGCGTCCGCTGGTGTCCCTGATCCAGCCCGGCGCCAGCTCGCCATAGGCCACCGCGCGCACCGCGCCGCGCCCATCCGCCACCGGCAGGTTGACCATCGCCTCGGCCGACGCGCCCGGCCCGCCGGCCTCGACGCCGGTCAGATCGTAGCGGAAGCGCGCCGCCGGCGCCGCCGGATTGGGGGCGTTGAGCACCACGCGGTACACCCCGCCCAGCGCGCCGGTGCCGTAGAGCGGCCCCTGCGGCCCTTTCAGCAACTCGACCCGCGCGACATCGACCAGCCGCAGGTCGGGGTCGGGCGCGTCGAAGGTCGCGCGCGCCTCGTCGATCTCGACGCTGACCGGCGACTGGCCATAGCCGCTGAACGGCGTATCGGCGACGCCGCGGATGAACAGCCGGCCGGCATCGGGCCCGGTGTCGATCGCCGTCAGCCCTTCCACCGTGCGCGCCACCGCGCGCGCGCCGGCGCTCGCGCCGCTGCGATCGGCGCGCGCCGGGACATAGACCGCGACCGGGCCGGGCAGGCTCGATTCGGGCTCGGCGATCTTGCGCGCGGTGACCACCACGTCGGGGATCGGCGAGGGATAGGGGTAAACCGGCGCGATCGACGGCGGCGGCGGCTTGTAATGGTGCCGCATGACGATGCGATAGGCGATCGGCGAGACGCGCCGGGCGTGCCACGCGGTGCCGGCGAGCAGCTTGTCGAGCGCCTTCTCCACGCTCATCCGCCCGCGCACGTCGGGCGTGCGGAGATAGGGCAGCGCGCCCTCGGTGCCGATGCTGACGCCGGCCTGGGTCGACAGCGCGGCGATCGACTGGGCCAGCGTCGCGGCCGGCAGGTCGATGAAGATATCGCGATCGGCGGCGTGCAGCGCCGCCGGCGCAAGGCTAGTGCCCGCTACGATCGCCCAGAGTAATGTTCTCGCCATCGACCCTGGCATCAAGCCCCATCAGCACCGCCAGCGACCTGGCCATCGTCACGCGGTCGCCGATCGCCATCGCGCCGGAAAAACGCCGGTTGCGATCGCGCGGATCGACCGTGACCCGGCCCCCCGCGTAGCGCGCGATGTCCGCCGCGACCAGCGCCAACGGCACGCGATCATAGACCAGCCGCCCGCCACGCCACGATGCGACGTCGTTCGGCGCGGCCACACCGGTCTCGATCGCGCCGTCCGCGACGAGCAGGCTGTGCCCGGCGACGAGCGGCACGGCCGCCCTGCCCTTCGGCGCCACCGCGACCTCCCCCTCGACGACGGCGACGCGGACCATATTGCGGTCGGTCGCCATTTCGAAGCGCGTGCCGACATCGCTGACCGTCACGCCATTGGCGACGATCGTCACCGGGCGCGCGGGATCGTGGCGGATCGAAAAATACGCCGTGCCGTCGAGCGTCAGCTTGCCGCCCTGCGACGCCAGCCGCGTCGCCGGGGCGAGCGTCGCCTCGGCACCGTCGGCAAAGGCGACGGTGCGCCGCTCGCCCGCGCCGGTCTGCCAGCTCGTTGCCGCGACGGGCGCCTGCATCGCCGGGATGACCATCACCGCCGCCAGCGTCGCGGCGATCGCCCCGCCCAGCGCGCCGGCCGCGATCCGGGGGCGGCGCCACCACGGCGCGGGGGCCGGCGGATCGAGCAGGCCGATCAGCGTGTCGCGATGTTCGTCGACCAGCGCATCGCCCAGCGCGACCGCGTCATAGGCGGCGCGGTTGGCGGCATCGGCCTCGAGCCAGGCGGTGAAGCCATCCCAATCGGCGTCGTCGCGCGACAGCAATGCATGCCACGCCACCGCCTCCCGCATCTGATCGCCTTCGTTCATGTCATACCCCGGACGGCAAACGCCACGCGCCGTCGATTCACGTTATAGATGCCGCCACGGTGCCATCACCGCAGTTCGCCGTCATCGCGATCATCATGCAACGCACGGCGCAGATGCGCCATGGCCAGCGCGATATGCTTTTCGACCCCCGAACGGCTGATTCCGAGCCGCTGCGCGACCTGTTCGTGCGACAGCCCGTCAAACTTGTGCAGCCGGAACGCGCGCCCCGCCGCCGGCGGCAGATTGGCGATCGCCGAGGAAAGCGCGGCGGCCTCCTCGCGCGCGATCAACGCCGTGTCGGCGGCCGGGGCGTCGTCGGCCGGCTCGGCGACCTCGCCGTGGCGCAGCGCGATCCACGCCCGGTCGCGCGCCGCCCCGCGCAACGCCGCGCGCCGCCGCGCCAGCATGAGATTATTGGCCATGCGAAACAGATAGGCGCGCGCATTGTCGACCGGGCCGCTCGCCCCGCCCCGCGCGGCGAGCCACAATTCCTGCATCAGGTCCTCGGCCTCGGCCGGGTCGCCCGAGCGCGCCGCGAGAAAACGGCGCAACGCCGCGCGGTGCGCTTCATAGGTGGCGAGCAGGCCGCCGGGGGGCGTGGGCGCGGTGTCGTTCATTGCTTGGGGCGGCCGCCTTGCACCAGCCGCCCGGCGGCGGCAAGCGCGCCGCCCGTGCCGCAATTCCGCCGCGAAGCGAGCACGGCACGGGCAATTTCCCCCGCCAGAGGCGCCAACTGCGGTTTCGCTGCGGCGCGGCATCATAGCTGCGACAGGTACCAAAGGTCGCGCCCGGGGGCGGCGCCTATCCAGGAACAGAATTTTGCGGATTGTCGATGTCTGTGCCTTCTACACACCGCATGGCGGTGGGGTGAGAACCTATGTCGAGCGCAAGCTGCGCGCGGCACCGGCGCTGGGCCATGAGATGATCATTCTCGCCCCGGGCGAAAGCGACAGCGTGACCGAGATCGGTCGCGGCGGGCGCCTCGTGACGATCGCCGCGCCGACCTTTCCGCTCGATCGCAAATATCGCTGGTTCGACGACGAGCGCCGGCTCCACGCCGCGCTCGACCGGTTGCAGCCCGATCTGGTCGAGGCGTCCTCGCCCTGGTCGAGCGCGGCGATGGTCGGCCGCTGGCAGGGTTCGGCACCGCGCGCGCTGGTGATGCATTGCGATCCGCTCGCCGCCTATGCCTATCGCTGGTTCGGCCGCGTCGCGAGCATCGCGACGATCGACCGCGGCTTCGACCGCTTCTGGCGCCATCTGCGCCAGCTCGATCAGCAATTCGACCTCGTCGTCAGCGCGAGCGGCGGCCTGTCCGACCGACTGACCGCCGGCGGCCTGGCCAAGGTGATCACCGAGCCGATGGGCGTCGAGCCGGGCATCTTCTCGCCGGCGCGTCGCTCGGCCGCGCTGCGCCGCGACATGCTCGCGCGCTGCGGCCTGGGCGAAGACGCCACGCTGCTGCTCGGCGTCGGCCGCTTCGCCGCCGAGAAGCGCTGGCCGATGGTCGTTCGCGCCGCCGCCGCAGCGGGCGAGAGTCGCCCGGTCGGGCTGATGCTGATCGGCAATGGCAGCGACCGCGCCCGCGCGCGGCTCGACAAGATCGCCGCCGGTGCCGGCCATGTCGCGATCGGCGGCCCGCTGTCCGATCGCGGCGAGCTCGCCGCGGTGCTGGCGAGCGGCGACGCGCTGGTCCATGGCTGCGAGGCCGAGACCTTCTGCATGGTGGCGAGCGAGGCACGCGCCAGCGGCCTACCGCTGATCGTGCCCGATCGCGGCGGCGCGCACGACCAGCGCCTGCCCGGCGCCGGCCTGTCGTACAGGTCGGGCGACGAGCGCGCGCTGACCAACGCGATCCGCATCTTCGCCGATCGCGGCGTCGAACTGCAGCGCCGCCGCGCCATCGCCGCCGCCGAGGTGCGCACGATGGACCAGCATTTCGCGGCGCTGTTCGCGCGTTATGGCGCGCTGGTGCCGGCCGATCGGCTCAGGATCGCGGCGTAGACCAGCGCCCGGTGCGCGCCGGGCGGTACCACGAAACAACCGGCCGAAAAGAGAATCGCGGCGGTGGCGCGCGGCCGCGCGCGGGCATCTTTCCGCCGCCGCGCCCGGCGCTGGTGAAATAGCGCTATTCCGGTTCTTGTTTCGCTGGACACCATGCAGGCCGCTCGTTACCGGCGCTTCGCCCCGGAATCATAATGATAGCGGGGCTTATTAATATCGATCAAATGGGGGAATAATGAAGAAATATTTCGCGATGGCGGCTGCGCTGGCGTTCGTTCCTGGCGTCGCGATGGCGCAGGATGGCGAGGCCAAGCTCGACGGCGTTCGCGCCGAAGCACGCCTCGGTTATGAGACGCCAACCGTCAGCGACAATAGCGGGATCTACAAGATCGGCAGCGCGGTGTCCTATGGCGGCGAGATCGGCTATGACGTCAAGCTCGGCAAGACGGTCCAGGCCGGCCCTTATGCCGTCTATGAGTTCTCCAGCGTCAGCCTGTGCGGCGGCGGTGCCTGCCTCAACGAGCAGGGCAATCTCGGTGCCGGCCTACGCCTCGGCTTCGCGGTGTCGCCGAAGGTCGTGGTTTACGCCAAGGGCGGTTATGCGCGGATCAGCTTCAACGCCAAGGCGGCCGGCATCTCGGCTTCCGACGGCAAGGACGGCGTGCAGGGCGCGCTCGGCGTCGACGTCAACCTGAGCAAGCATGTCTATCTCATGGCTGAGCTGAACTACGCCGATTACGGCAGCTATGCCGGCGTCAACCTGGCGCGCCGCCACGTCGCGGGCGGCGTCGGCTTCCGCTTCTGAGCGGTCGCACGAACATCGCGTGATTGGGGGGCGTCCGGTTTCGGGCGCCCCCTTTTTTGTGTGGGCGCTGGCGTCGGTCGATCGGTTGCGGACCGCGGGCCGATCGCAAATGCTCGGTAGATCCGCCTTCCGCGGCGGGAGGCCGCGAAGGATCGATCGGTGGAATGGTGGTTGTTCAGGCGGTGGCCTTGTTAAACCAGCCGGGCAGCAGTCGGGGCGAAAAGTCGCCCGACGGCGAGCGCTTCAAAAAACCGGCATGCGCAACCTGCTAGCCCAGTTCGGACCTGATATGTGTCAGGATGCGCCCGAGATAGTTCGTCCCGCGCCACTGGCCCGGGTCGGCAATGCCCGGGTCGCTCATGCCAAGGCCCACGCCCCATATCCAGTCGCGGACATTGGCTTCGACGAGCATCGCGTCGCCGGTCGCGCGCAACTGGCGCGCGGCGCCGTGATTTTGGGAGAATTTGGCCTTGTTGCCACGATAGACGATGGAAAGCTTCCAGCGGTCCCACACCACCTGGTCGAACGGCGCAACCAGGGAGCCGAGCCGCTTCTGGACAGCCGGATCGTCGGCTTCGAGAATCTGCCTGGCGCGGACCGAATCCTCGAACAACGCGGCCTTGGCGAACATCATCCATTGTTCCGCCGTCACAAATCCGCGGCCGTCCAGCTCGAACGGTGTGGTATGCCACTGGCTGAAGACCCCCTTTATGAAGGGGTGGAAGGTCCGGAAGTGCGCAGGATCGGGAAGGTCCGCGACACTCAGGACGGGAACGGGGTTGGTCGCTCGCATGCCGGGTTCATGCCCACGCTTTGGTCGCCCGCCAACCGTTTTCCCGGTCCAAGGGCGCGATCAGCGAGCGCTATGCGTGATAGCCGACCGGCGCGCCTCGATTGCGGTCATTGCCCGGTCATGGCAGAAAGCCGGGATGACTAAGAAGAGAGACCGGTCACCGCAGGAGAAAAAGGCGCTTAGCTACGCCAACGATCGGCGAAGCGCATACGGCCAAAACAACAAAGCTGCTCGCAAGTTGATCCCGCTGCGAAAGGCTCAGGATAGCCGCCAAGATCGGCGGAAAGTCGCACAAGGGTTATCCGTCATCACCAGAGTAGCGGAGGAGGTCGCCGATCTTATCGAAAGCTCTGCCCTCCACGATGTCCACCGGATTGGTGGCTGGAAGAAATCTTCTGACGCGTCGTTAGAAGAGGTCGTCGCCAGCGCCATTGCCGCTCGGGAGAGCCGGAGCGGTCGCAAAGGCCGTTCTGCTGAGGTTGCCGCCGGCCCGATCGCCGAAGACAGAGAAGCTATCATGCTGAGGGTGAAGCGCCTTCGCAGGCTTGCGAGGTTGATCTCCCGCAAAAAGCCGATGCTAAGCGAACTGGCAAAGCATTTTGACCAAGCAGTGGACGATTTGGAAGCACGGGCGACAACTTCAGCGGTCGGTAGCTGACCACCACTCTTCCCCGGCGCAGGCCGGGGCCCAGTCGGGAAGGTCGTGATTGACCGGCGCTGCGCTTCGTTATCCATCGCCCCTGGCTGGACCCCGGCCTTCGCCGGGGAGGAGCGGCAGAAGGCCGATCGCCGCCGGCCCTCCCCATCTCACGCACAAACCGCCGGCCGCCGCCCTGCCCAGGGCCGCGCCGCCTCGATCTCATGGGCCAAAGCGAGCAATGCCGCCTCGTCGCCGACCGCGGCCTGGAACTGCGCGCCGATCGGCAGGCCGGTCGCGCTCCATGCCCCTGGCACGCTCATCGCGGGTGCCCCGACGACATTGACCGGGGTGGTGTAGCCGACATAGCTGGTCAGCCGCTCGGCCATCGTCTCGACCGGCAAATCGGGCGCCACCCAGCCCAGTTCGGGCGGCGGCGCCGACAGCACCGGCGACAGGATCATGTCATATTGCGCCAGCCACGCATCGTACGGCGCGCGCAGCCCTTCGAGATAGGCGACCGCCTGGTCGACCGCGCCGTCGGGCGCCATCGCGACGATGCCGGCCATGGCGAGGCTGAACGGCTCGACATCGTCCGGCCCCGGCGCACGGCCGAGCCGCGCAGCGGCCTCGGCGAGAATGTCCGCCGCGCCTTTCGACCAGGCGAGCAGGAACGCGTCCGACATGCCGACGATCGGCGCCGGCCAGGCGGTCGGCTCGACCTGATGACCGAGGTCGCCGAGCAGCGCCGCCATCGCGGCGATCGCGCCGGCAACCTCGGGATCGGGCTTCCCGCCCGACACGCTGTCGAGCACCATGCCGATGCGCAGCCGCTTGCTCGACGGCCCGGCGACCAGCCCGACCGGCGGCAACCCCGCACCATTGCCCTCGAGCGCGGCGAGCAGGCCGGCGCTGTCGCGCACGCTGCGCGATACGCAGAGCTGCACGCTGAGCGGCATCGGGAAATGTCCCGGATCGGTCGCCAGCGTGCGCCCGCGCGACGGCTTCAGCCCGAACAGCCCGCAGCATGACGCCGGAATGCGGATCGAGCCGCCGCCGTCGCTGGCGTGCGCGAAGGGCACGACATGCGCCGCCGTCGCCGCGGCGGCGCCACCCGACGACCCGCCCGACGAACGCGTCACGTCCCACGGGTTGCGCGTCGGCCCGAAGGCGAGCGGCTCGGTGGTCGGCAGGAAGCCATGTTCGGGCGTGCTGCTCTTGCCGATCGGGTTGAGCCCGGCGGCGAACAGCCCGTCGACCAGCGGCGCCTGCCGCGTCGCCGGCGATAGGCTGGCGGTCGCGCGCGAGCCCGAGCGCGTCGCCAGGCCAATCTGGTCGTCGAGATCCTTGATCAGGAACGGCACCCCGGCGAACCGCCCGTCGCCGAGCGGCGCCTTTGCGCGCTCGCGCGCGTTCGCGAAATCCTCGGTGACGAGGAAGTTGAGCTGCGGGTCGAGCGCCTCGGCGCGCGCGATCGCCGCATCGACCATTTCGAGCGCCGACACCGCCCCCGAACGGATCGCCGCCGCCATTTCGGTCGCATCCCAGTTCGCGCTCTCGTCGTGCGCCATGCCCGTCTCTCCATGTTCATTGTGGTTGCGGCGGATATTGGCGCGGACGGCGGCGCGGGGCAATGCGCGGCGCTACCTGCTTTGAGCCGATGGCGGTGGGGATGCCGAAAGCCGGACCATTTCCCCTGCTCGCCCCTTGTTGTTCCCCGGCGAAATCAGCCGCTTCGCCCCCTCATGCTGAAGACTTCCGTCACCGCTACGGCGCCAGCGTCACCTCCACCACGCTGACCGACTTCGGCGGCAGCACCAGCGTCAGCGTGCCCCCAACCGAACGTGCCGCGATCGGCTTGGGCGTCACCGCATCGGGCGCCGCGACCGTGTTGACGCTGGCGACGCTGGCCGCCGTCAGCACCTGCCCCGCCATCGCGCGGATGCGCTTGCCGGCGATGGTCGGGGCGATCGTCAGCGGGCGCACCGGGTCGATGTTGGTCAGCGCCAGCCACAGCTTGCCCGACGGATCGCGCGCGGCGACGGCGTCGAGCCGCGGCAGGGTGATCGCGCCGTGGCGATATGTCCCGGCGGCAAAGCTCACCGGCACACGCACGGCATCCTGAAACGGCACGTAGAGGCGATAGACATGATAGGTCGGCGTCAGCACCATGTGCGGCCCGTCGGTCAGCACCATCGCCTGCAGGACATTGGCCATCTGCGCGATGTTGGTCATGCGCACGCGATCGGCATGGCGCATGAAGATGTCGAGGTTGAGCGCGGCGAGCAGCGCGTCGCGCAGCGAATTCTGCTGTTGCAGGAAACCGGGGTTGGAGCCCGGCGTCGGCGCCAGCCAAGCGCCCCATTCATCGACCACCAGCGCGAGCTTCTTCGCCGGATCGTAGCGATCCATGATCGCGCTCTGCTTGCCGATCAGCGCATCCATCTTCAGCGTCTCGTCGAGCAAGGCGGCGTAATCGTCCTCGCCGAAGCCGGTGCTCGGCAGATGCGGCGGCCAGCCGCCGACGGTGTAATTGTGCAGCGACACGCCCTCGATGTCCCAGCTATAGACCTTGTCCGCCCACGCCTTCATCACCGCTTCGGTGTAGTCGAGCTTGCCGCCGTCCGAGCCGACCGCGATCCGCCGCATCGCATTTGCGCCGGTCTGCGCGGTGTCGAGGTTGCGGGCGTAATGGCTGAAGCGCTTCATCTCCTCGACATAATGTTCGGTCGACATGGCGCCACCACAGCCCCAATTCTCGTTGCCGAGGCCGAGATATTTGATCCGCCACGGCGCGGCATGGCCGTTGGCGGCGCGCTCGCGGGCGAGCGCGGTCGGCTGGTCGGCGGTGATATATTCGAGCCAGTCGGCGGCCTCCTCGGCGGTGCCGCTGCCGAGGTTGACCGACAGATAGGCCTCGGCGCCGATCTGATCGAGAAAATCCATATATTCGTGCGTGCCGAAGGCATTGGGCTCGATCACCCCGCCCCAGCCGGCGTTGAGCGTCGCCGGGCGCTTGTCGGCCGGGCCGATACCCTTGCGCCAGTGATATTCGTCGGCGAAGCAGCCGCCGGGCCAGCGCACATTGGGCACGTGGATCGCGCGTAGCGCGGCGACGACGTCGCTGCGAATGCCGCGGACATTGGGAATCGGCGAATCGCGCCCGACCCACACCCCGCCATAGATGCCGGTGCCGAGATGCTCGGCGAACTGGCCGAAGATATCGCGGTCGATCGTCGGCCCGGGCGTGTCGGGCGCGATCGTCACGACCAGCGGCGGTTCGGCGGTCTGCGCCCGAGCACTCGGCAGCGCGACGGCCAGCACGCCGAGGGGCAGAACCAGCCGCGCCAGCCGCCCGGCGATACCGCGCCGTCCTTGTCGCGCATGTCCCCCGCGATCCCCGATCATGATGGTGCCCCTCCCGCTGTCCTCGCCCGCATGCCGTCGATCGGCATTGACTTTAATACTCAGACAATTGGACGACGGGCAATGGCGATTATCGTCATGGGACTGCGCGCAGCACCGCTGCCTCAGGTGTGCGGCGGCGACTCATAGGCCATCGCGCCGATGTCGTTGCCTTCGGGATCGAGGAAACGGATCAGTGCGCCGACGGTCGGGATCACGCCCTTGGGAAAGGTGATCGTGCCGCCATGGGCAACCACGAGCGCGGCGATCGCATCGACATCATCGACCGCGAAGGTCGCCTCCACGCCGTTGAGGCCGGTGCCGCTGCGCGGCGCGTGACGCTTGTGCATCAGGCCCTGGATGCCGGGCGAGACCTCGTCGCCGGTATGGATCAGGTAGAAGCCCGGCGGCCCCCAGGGCTCGAAAGCCCAGCCGAACACGGCCTCGTAAAAGGCGCGCGCGCGGTCGATGTCGTCGACATGGATGGCGAAGGAGGCGAGGTTGGCGGGCATGGTGGGCTCCCTGTTCCGGTTCGACAGAAATATCCCGTCCTTGGCCGGGCGCCGCAATCGCGATATTCCGGCAATCGATGTCGCGAAAACGTCGCAGCGTGGCCGACGAGCCCTTTCTGGTGATCCGCGCCGCCGCATCGGACCTGCCGGGCGGCGCGACGATCGCCCCGCACGCGCATGACTGGCACCAGCTGATCTACGCCTCGGCCGGCGTCATGACCGTCACCACCGAAGCGGGCAGCTGGGTGGTGCCGCCCAATCGCGCGGTATGGGTGCCGGCGGGGACGCGCCACGCGATCCGCTTTGCCGGGCAGAGCCGTTTCCGCACGCTCTACCTCATGCCCGGCTGGCGCGAACGGCTGCCCGTGGCGTGCCTCGTCGTGGCGGTGTCGCCGCTGCTCGCGGCGCTGGTGGTGCGGACGACGGAACGCGGCGCGCTCGACCGGCGCGATGCGGTCGAGGGCGCGATGGCGGCGCTGATCGTCGACGAGTTCGTCCAGGCCGCAGTGCCGCCGTTCACCCTGCCCCAACCCGAGAGCGACGAGGCCCGCCGCGCGGCGGCGCTGATCGCGGCGGGCGGACGCGAGGCGGCGAGCGTCGCGACACTGGCGCGCGCCGTCGGGCTCGGCACGCGGACGCTCGAACGGCGCTTTCGCGACGAGACGGGGATGACGCTGGGGCGCTGGCGGCGCCACCACGCGCTGCTCGCCGCGCTCGAGCGCGTCGCGGCGGGCGCGCCGGTCAAGGCGGTCGCTGCGGCGGCCGGCTATGCCACGCCGAGCGCCTTCGTCGCGGCGTTCCGTGCAGC
Organism: Sphingomonas sp.; assembly: GCA_041659925.1. GTDB lineage: Bacteria > Pseudomonadota > Alphaproteobacteria > Sphingomonadales > Sphingomonadaceae > Sphingomonas. The sequence continues at coordinate 21,984 of JBAZXI010000025.1, read as the reverse complement.
GTTCGGGACGACGCCGGGGCGCTATTTCGAAGGATAAAGCGGCCGGAATCGCACCGAAAGGCAAGCGACTTCCCGTTGCCGCGCCGCGCCGGAATGATATCATGCGGGCATGGCGGATCATGAGCAGCGTCGTCCCCTGCCGGCGGCCCGCGCCGACCGCGCGGCGCGGACGACCGGCGGGCCGAACGGCGCGCGCCTCGACCGGGTGCAGGCCGGGCTCGGCGGCGCGCAGCCGGTCCAGCGGCTCGCCGCGCTGGCGGCCAGCGCGAATGCGGGCGCCGTGGCGCAGCTGGCGCGCTGGAAGCTGACCGCGCAGGACAGCTGGGAGGGAATCGATCCCGAAAATCGCGGCACGACCAAGACGGCGCCGTCGGGCACCCGCCCGGTCGGCACGATCCATGAGGACAGCACCGACAAATATACCGAGCCCAACGAGTCCTCCGGCACCTACAAGGACTGGCGCCTCGTCGTCCGGCCCGAGGAACAGGTCGATCATTTCCCGCCCAACGCCGCGTACAAGGGCACCAAATATGAGTCCGCCTCCTATGGCGAACGGCCGGCCTTCCCGATTCGCAATCGCGAGGGACACCGGCCGGCACAGGGCGAGGAATATGGCTATGGCGGGCATGTCAGCACGACCAACTCGACCTTCGTCCAGAAGGGTTACACGCCGCAGCTCCACGACCATCTGAAGAAGGGCGACTATTATTCGGCGCTGCGGCTCGAACTCGCCGACAAGTCGAACGTCGCCTATGCCCAATATGGGAGCAAAGCCGCGTTCAACGAGCTGCTCAAACCGGGGATCGAGCAGGCCTATTCCAACAAGTGGATCAGCGAGAGCGAGTATTTCAAGCTGCTGTCGCAGCTGAAGGAATACGAACTCTACCCCAACGGCTAGCACCGGGTCGACGATGCCGGTCAGTCCCGCGTCACCTTGCTCTCGCGCCGGACGATCTGGCGGCCGTCGACCAGCACGGTCGGCTTGCACGCGCCCGGTTGCGGGGCGGTCGTGCCGGTGCAGAAGCCGACCCCCGCCTTGAGGCCGGTGACGGTGGTGCTGGCGCCGACCGCTGCCGACGCGGCCCTGGTATCGTCGCCGGCCAGGAACAGCACATGGCAGGTGCCGCTGGTCGAGCTGGTGCAGCTGACGGTCGCCGCGCCATTGGCGAGATCGCCGGTGACCTCGAGCGCGATCGCGCTGCGTTCGGTCTTGCCGCAACCGGCCTGCGTGATGGCCAGCGCCGTCGCGACCAGCCCAGAAACCATCCTCATTGCCGCATCTCCGCCATGTGTGTTGTGTTAATAACACACGCCTTTGCCATGTCCATATCGCGCTGGCCTCTTTCCGCATCGCACAAATTCGGCTAAGGGCGCCGCGAACCCGCATACCCGCGACAATCAGGATATCATATGAACCTCCGTAACGTGGCGATCATCGCCCACGTCGATCACGGCAAGACGACCCTCGTCGACCAGCTGTTCCGTCAGTCCGGCACGTTCCGCGACAACCAGCGCATCGAAGAGCGCGCGATGGATTCGAACGACCTCGAAAAAGAGCGTGGCATCACGATTCTCGCCAAGTGCACCTCGGTCGAGTGGGAGGGCACGCGGATCAACATCGTCGATACGCCGGGCCACGCCGATTTCGGCGGCGAGGTGGAGCGCATCCTGTCGATGGTCGACGGCGTGATCCTGCTGGTCGACGCGTCGGAAGGCGCGATGCCGCAGACCAAGTTCGTCACCGGCAAGGCGCTGGCGCTGGGCCTCAAGCCGATCGTCGTGGTCAACAAGGTCGACCGCCCGGACGAGCGCATCCAGGAAGTGCTCGACGAGGTGTTCGACCTGTTCGTCAGCCTCGACGCGAGCGACGAGCAGCTCGACTTTCCGGTGCTCTACGCCTCGGGCCGCAACGGCTATGCCAATGAGGATCACGAGCTGCGCGAGGGCACGCTCAAGCCGCTGTTCCAGAAGATCGTCGACCATGTCCCGCCGCCCTCGGCCGACCCCGACGGTCCGTTCAAGTTCCTCGTCACGCTGCTCGACCGCGACAATTTCCTCGGCCGCATCCTGACCGGCCTGGTCTTTTCGGGCTCGGTCAAGACCAACCAGCAGATCCATGCGCTCGACAATGACGGCAAGATCGTCGAGACCGGCCGCGCGTCGAAGATCATGACCTTCCGCGGGCTGGAGCGCGTGCCGACCGACGAGGCGCAGGCCGGCGACATCATCTCGATCGCCGGGCTGACCACCACGACCGTGTCGAACACGATCTGCGACCCGAGCGTGACCGAACCGCTCCACGCCCAGCCGATCGATCCGCCGACGCTGTCGATGCGTTTCGCGGTCAACGATTCGCCGATGGCGGGGCGCGAGGGCACCAAGGTGACGTCGCGGATGATCCGCGACCGGCTGCTGCGCGAGGGCGAGTCGAACGTCGCGATCAAGGTGACCGAGGCCGACGACCGCGACAGCTATGAAGTCGCCGGGCGCGGCGAGCTGCAGCTCGGCGTGCTGATCGAGACGATGCGCCGCGAGGGCTTCGAGCTCGGCATCAGCCGCCCGCGCGTGCTGTTCGGCGAGGACGAGAACGGCAAGAAGACCGAGCCGTACGAGACCGTCATCATCGACGTGGACGAGGAATATTCGGGCACGGTCGTCGAGAAGATGGCGATCCGCAAGGCCGAACTGACCGACATGCGCCCCTCGGGCGGCGGCAAGACCCGCATCACCTTCTCGGCGCCGAGCCGCGGGATGATCGGCTATCATGGCGAGTTCCTGTCGGACACGCGCGGCACCGGCATCATGAACCGGCTGTTCGAGAAATACGGGCCCCACAAGGGCAATATCGAGGGCCGCAAGAACGGCGTGCTGATCTCCAACGGTTCGGGCGAGGCCAACAGCTATGCGCTCGGCCCGCTCGAGGAGCGCGGCATCCTGTTCGTCGGGCACGGCGAGGCGCTGTACGAGGGCATGGTGATCGGCGAGAACGCCAAGCCGGACGACCTCGAAGTCAACCCGATGAAGGCCAAGCAGCTCACCAACTTCCGCGCCTCGGGCGGCAAGGACGACGCGATCCGCCTGACCCCGCCGAAGAAGATGACGCTGGAACAGGCGATCGCCTATATCGACGACGACGAGATGGTCGAGGTGACGCCCAAGTCGATCCGGCTGCGCAAGCGCTTCCTCGACCCCAATGAGCGCAAGCGCGCGAGCCGGGCGAAGCAGGCGGCGTAAGCGGCGGCAGGCCGGCGGGCGCAGGCCCAGGCCCGGCCCCAGCCTTGCAGGACCGAAGAGAGGCGCGTCGGGTGTTGGACCCGGCGCGCTTCTTCGTTCGAGTAACGGCCAAGTATTCGCCACGGGAAACCGCAAGTATTCAGGACTTTTGACGACCGTCATGGGGCGTTTTCGCTCGACTTCGGCGCCGCCGCCCGCGCCAAGTCGCGCGACGAACATCGCGCCAACGCCAACAGGCGTTAGTGACGCTGATCGTGGCGCGCACGCCGAAATCACGTCGCGAATAGCCTCGATTTTCGAATAGTTTTGGAGGCGCGGTGATTTTATCTGCGCAAGCATTGGCCATTCCGTCGCGTTCGCCGCCGCCGATCCAACACGCAACCGGGATGGTGCGGGCTGTCGGGACGCGGCGAGTTTGGCGAGGATGGGCGCGGGATTGAATCGGGGAGAGACTCGCTTTAGCCGAGGCCAAGGCCGCCGGCCGCCGGAATACGAGGCTGGAGACGTTGGCGAATTTCCTCATAGAGACCGACCATTCCGGGCATAGCGATAGTAACGGCCAGCCCAAAAGGAATCGGATCATCTATCGCGCCGCTCTGGTCGGGGTCACGCTGTACATGAAGCGGGACACGCATGTTCGGCCCTATGACCGGAGCGCGCTCGCCGCGCCAAGTGCGAGTATATAATGTACCGCGATTGGTTTGATTCATGTCGGGCTGGTCCCCATGCGCCCTGACCGCAAGCGCGTCTAGGGCGTCCGGCTCCAATATCTTCAGCCGGCAATTGCGATATCGCTTACGCCCGGGCGAAACCGGTGTGAACCAAGCGAGCGTTGCCGACAGCGAATGCAGCCGAGCTTGGCCGCTCATGCATTGCGGCACGGGCACATGGACAGTGGCGACCGTATCACGCTCAAGCGTGCCGACCGCCCAGAAGGTCGCGCGGTCCTCCGCACAAGCGATCGCTTCATCGGCATCGACCCAGCCATAGCCCAAGAACCTGCGAATATTGTCCTTTTGCTGAGCATGCCGGCGATTGTCGGTTGGACCCAACACAGAGCGTAGCGCAGCTGCTGTATCCTGCGGCCAATGTGCTGGGTGGACCAGCAGCGCCTTCAGCAGCACCGAGCGCTGCATATGGGTGAGGTTGGTGAAATTCTCGCCATAGGCGGCTTCGAGCGCATCATGGATGCGGTGACAGGTCCGCGAAGCGAGTGCGGTCGCGGCGCTGGTTCCGCTGGTATAGCCCTGTTGGTTCTCGATCCCGCTCGAAGGTGGTGCCGCGACCTTAAGGCCTGCGACACGCGATGCGCCCGAAGGCCGAACATCGACATGATCGTGCGTACGCACGACATGCACGTGCTCGCGGCTGCCGGGCATAAGGATGTCTGGCTTGACTGAACGGGCGAAGCCGGGGCCGAAAGCACTTGAAGGATTGGCGGTGCGCAGCGCTGGGAACGGATCGACATGGATGCTTGCGCCGCCTCGGGCGGCCGGCTCAATCGCGTCCTCGTTGCAGGCACCGATAGTTAGGCCATTGATGGTCTCGGCTGGCGCGAACAGGCGACGGTCGGCAACGATTGCACCAAGCGCTTCGATCATCGCGGCGGTGCGCGTCTCGGTATCGGCGTCCTCAAGCGCGGTGCCTGTCAGAAATGCCGGGACGCCAAATGGTCCATCATTATTGCCTGCGCTTACCAGGAAGAGGCAACCGAAATGATAGGCGAGTCGGTCGAGCAGGCGAGCCCAAGCGGAAAGCTGACCATGGAAAGGCCGGCGGCGATTTCCGAGTGAGAGGTTGACGATCAGCACACCCGGTGCGGTCGGCTCCTCCCCTTGGCGCATTCGCGAGAGCGCCAAATAGATGACATCCACTATCAGGCGATTGGCCGGGAATGCGTCATGGTTTCCCAACACTGGCACTACATGAATCCGACGCGGCAAAGCGGCTTCGCCGCGGTTGCGATCGCCATGGACGATCAGCGAGGCCATGGCGGTACCGTGTCGGCGGTTGGCCACGAGCGCCTCGGGCTCTAACTCGAAAAGGTCATCGACAATGACGTGATCTGAGAGGAGGGGATGCGCCGCTACCGGGACGCCATCGAGCAGCGCAAGGATCGGCGAGGCAACGGGCAACACGCCGGAGCGAACTTCATCCGCAGGTTCCGGATCGGCTAGTGGGATCGAGGTCGCAAGGCTTTGTGGCCGGATGTGCAACACCGGGTCGAGGCCGGCCATTCCCTCGATTTCCCGGTTCACGATCTGCTGGACAGCCCAGGCGGGCAAGTCGACGAGTAAGGCATGATACGCGATATCGTCGATGCGTGCGCGCGACACGACCTGACCGCGGCGCGCCGCGACCGCGGTGCGCACTTCGTCCTCCGCCTCCGTACCGTTCGCAGCGCGGACGCGATAAATTAGCTCTATTTCCAGGCGCACCAGCGCGTCCGGCCCAAGGCTCCCGATCTCTTCGGCTAGCTCGACTGCGTCGAGCGGCTGCACGCGATCCTGCGGCCCCCATGGGCGGAGGTCGCGGAGCAGCGAGAAGACGGCGCGCCAAGGCGTCTCGCCGACGATAAGCCGGTTCCGCTGCCAGCGCGCCCAAAGGGACTCTAGCTGTCTCAGCGCCTCGACATCTGGCATTAGTAGGTAGGCGACCGGATCCTTGTCGCCTTCTTCGGATACCAACTCTTCTTCATCGACCAACTCCAGTCCGGGGACGCGTTGGATCGCATTGGCGAATTCGTTGATGGTACCACGCACTTCGAAGACCAGCAGTCGCTCGGGCGCGAGCGCTGACGGGTCGGCCCGCAATTCGAGCGGATCGCCGCGGGCAAGGGCTTCGCGAAGGCGATTGAACTTCGGGCCGATTTGCGCTCGTTGCCGCGCAAGATCATAGGCCGGAGGAGGCGGAACATAGCGCGGAGCCCCGACGGGGCGCGGGCGATTATTCTGAGGCGTCAGCCGCAGCAGGGGCTTGGTCGGATCGCTTGGCATTGAGGCCCTCGGGGGTTACTCGAGATACCCAGAGGTCAAGTTCGGCGCCAAGTGCTGCATCGATACCGATATCCCCCAATCCCAATATCTGTCGCCGGCGAACATTCTGACAGAAGTCGAGCGCCTCGGCGTAGCTGATGTTACCAAGCTTGCCCGCGATTTTGCTCATCTGCAACCTTGGATGTTCCGGCCAGTTGCCGACGATCCTATCCAAAAAGGCGATAATCGACTTGCGATCGGGAGAAGGGAACGCAAGCCGCATCTGAAATCGCCGCCACACGGCCCGGTCGAGCAGCTCGCCATGGTTTGTCGCCGCACAGACGATTACATAGCTAGGAAGCTGATCGAGCTGCATGAGCAGGAACGAAACGACGCGCTTGATTTCGCCAGTCTCGTGCGTATCGCCGCGTTCCTTACCAATCGCGTCAAACTCGTCGAAAAACAGCACCGCCGGCTGGGTACGTACATAATCGAACAGGCGCCGGAGCCGAGCGTTAGTCTCGCCAAGGAAGCTTCCGATGAGTGCATCGTAGCGTACCACGAACAGTGGCAGACCCAGTGATTCAGCGAGCCCTTCCGCGAAGGAAGTTTTACCGTTGCCCGGAGGGCCAGAAAGCAGCACGCGGTGGCGAGGCTCATATCCATTCGCGCGTAGGACGTCGGCGCGACGATGCTCCTCGACGAGCTGGCGGCCACTTTCGCGCGCTGGCAGCGGGAGCAACAGGTCGTCGAGTCTGACCCTAGGCTCCAGCTCGAGGATCGCGTCACGCCCATTGGAGTGAGCGCCGAATTGGGCGGAGCTGGTCAGCGCCGGTGGCGTCACGCTCACGGTCGATAGCGCGCGCTGTAGTCGGTCAGCAACCGCGAAATGCTTCTTAGCGCGCTCGTCAGCGATCATGGCTTCTGCAGCATCGCGCAACAATTGCTTGTCGCCGGATGCTCCCGCGCGAACCAAAGAAACAAGAAGATCGCTACGCGCCATGTACCAACAACTCACCCCCGATGTGAATCGCCGCCAAGCGATTCATAAACCTAGCTAAAGAGCGCCGCTTTGTCGCTTAGTCGAGCCTCGAGACGGGCTGAGTCGAATCGATTAAGCGCCCAACCGAATCTAAGACCCCCACTTTGGGGCAAGGTCGGCCCTCGGCGCAACGACAGTTCGCGCATCATTGGCCACGAAATGTTAAGATATCCACAGACCATGCAAACTAACTGTGGAGAAAGCTGTGGTCGGTTTCAGCGCAAATTTCCGACTCGGGACTTCCCCGGCTTAATTAGAACATAACAAGAACAGATGTGAGATGCAATCAAATATCGACCGAGAGATTAGAGTGGTGAGGGCTAGTGTCTCCTGGTTGCCCTCCTGAACCATGACCCGCGCCAGCCCGAGCCGGTGTCGACCGAAATGCTGGCGTCGGTATTTTCTGACGTCCGGCGGCAGCTTATCCGGCCGTTTCTCGACTTCGCTCGAAACGAACGGAAAAGATTGGTTCGGCTGAGTCAGGCCCCCGCCAGCTCCATCATCACCGCCCATTCGTCGTCGCGCACCGGGGTGACCGACAGCCGGCTCTGGCGCAGCACCTCGAGTTTGGCGAGGCGCGGTTCGGCCTTCAATTGCGCGAGCGTCACCGGGCGCGGGAGCTTCTCGACCGCCTTCACCGCGACGCTGGCCCATTGGTCCTTGTCGCCGTCGGGGCGCCAGGCGCGGGTGATCTCCATCACGCCGACCGCCGCCTTTTCGGTGTTGCTGTGGTAGAAGATCGCGCGGTCGCCGACCGCCATCTCCTTCAGGAAATTGCGCGCGGTATAGTTGCGCACGCCGTCCCATTCGGTCGTGCCGTCGCGCACCAGATCGTTCCAGCCATAGGTGTCGGGCTCGGATCGCAGCAACCAATAGGCCATGGGTAAGTCACTCTCTCGGCGGTCGGTGGCAGGAGCACCATTGCTCCGGCGGAATGTAAACGGTCGAACTAACGGTGACGCACACGCTCCAACCCCTCCCCGAGCGTGGCGCTTGCGGTACTGCCCCACCCCCAACCCAGTTGCGGGTGAACGGCGCCCCACGCCGTTCAGGTCATGCCGGGGGCATGACCGACCCGCAACTCCTGAAGGGGAGGGGCTAAAAGAAGGGTCGTGCCGGCTGGAATGCGCTTTACGGCGCGATATCGCCCCAGGCAACCGCGTCGCGGTGGCGGCGATCGGCGAGGTGGAGGATGGCGGCGCCGTCCGCCGCCAGGCCCATCGGCGCGGCGATCTCGCCGGCCATGTCGTAGAGCGCGTCGCATTCGAACAGGTCATAGGCGGCGTTGCACAGCCGCATGCCGGCGATGCCGTCGAACAGCGCGCCGCGCGCGGCATCGGCCATGGCGTGCTCGCATGCCGCTCGCAACGCCTCCAGGTGGAAGAGTTGGGGCGTTGCGCCGGAGCGGGGCGAATCGGGCGACATGCGAGCATCCCGGTCATTATATGAGAAATATCTCATAGTCAAGTTCGTGCTTGCCTTCACGGGCGCGCCATCCGATCGTCATGTTCGCGTCAGCTTGGCACGCCTAGGATGTCGTGTGGGCACGGACGACGATCGTTACCCTTTTCGTCCGTCTTCCGTGCCTTCCTCCCGCGCGGGCCCCGTCTGCATATTTCCGGTTGCAAGGACCTTGCCATGCGTTTTCTGCCGTTGCTGTCGATCCTCGTGCCCGTCGCCGCGCTGGCGCAGGGCGCGCCGCCGCCGCGACCGGCGATGACGCAGCTGTTCATCGCCCCGTCGGGCGAGCCGTTCCGCGCGCCGGCCGACGCGCCCTATCCGCTCGCGACATGGTTCGCCGGTGCCGACCACAATCATGACGGGCGCATCGACCTGAGCGAATTCACCTGGGATTTCGACCGCTTCTTCGACACGCTCGACACCGACCATGACGGCACGCTGCGCTCCGACGAGATCAACCGCTATGAGCGGATGGTGCCCGAACTGCGCGGTGGGGGCTTTGCCAGCGAGGGGTTCGGCGGCGGGCGGCCGGGCGGTGGCGGGCGCCATCGCGGCGGACACGGCGGCGGCGGCGCGGGGCGCGGCGGTGGCTTTGGCGGCGGCGGTGGCGGCGCGGGCGGCTATCATGGCGACGATGGCGGCGCGGGCGGGCAGGACGAGGGCGAAAGCGATACCGGCACGCACGCGCCGCAACTCTATATCCCCGAGGGCGGCGCGACGCGGTTCGAACTGATCGCCATCCCCGAGCCGGTCACGGCGATGGACACCGACCTGAGCGGCACGATCACGCGCCGCGAGCTGCACGCCGCGGCGGTGCGGCGTTTCGGCATCCTCGACCAGAAGCAGCGCGGCTATCTGACGCTCGACGCGCTGCCCGAGCCCGATGCGCTGCGCCACAAGGGCGGGCCGAGGCGGCACGGCCGCCGTTAGCGCACCCGTCAGGTCCAGACCGAGCGGCGCTCGACGTTGCGTTGAAAGCCGGCGGCAAAGGAGCGGGCGCGGGCACGCAACAAAAGCCGGCGGCCCTGCGGCGTGCGGACGAAATGCAGCTTCGACGGGCCGACCTGCCGGTGCCACAGCTGCGCGAAGAAGGCCGCCCATTCCTTCCGCTTGCCGATCGCGCCCGGCACCGCGTGATAATCGGTGCGGCGGCGCAGCCCGAGCCAACTGCGCCGCACCAGCAGGTAGCGCGGGTTCAGCACCGGGCCCAGCACCTCGGCGAGCGCGGTCAACACCTGACGTTCGGTGGCACGCGAACAGCCGTGCAGGATGACGTCGCTACGCCCGGCGAGACCGTGGCGGATCTCGACTACCGTCGCGGCGAAATCCGCCTCCGTAATCAGCCCGGCATGAGCGAGGCTCGCCAGCACGACATGCGCGACCTGGTCGAGGCTGCGCTCCAGCGAGCCATTGCGATACCATAGCCGTGCGGCGAGCAGCAATTTGGGAAAGGCGGCGAGTGTCGCGGCGCCGGCCAGCCCGGTCGCGAGCGTCGCCGGCGTGGCATAGGCTTCGACGTGGCGCAGCGCATCGGCCACGGCGAACATCGCGCACGAGGTCGCGCTGATGCCGAGCCACCGCAGCGTATCGAACGACGACAGGCGGCGCGGCGCGTAATTGGGCGAGGCGGTCTGTCGCACATGCGCGCGCGGCGACACCGCGCCGAGCGCGGTCGACCAGCGGCGCGCGATCGCGGCGCGATCATGCGCGGCGGCGATCGTCGCCGCATTGGCCGCGCCGACGTCACCCGGCCCGGGCAGGTCGAGCCGGCCGAGCCCGTTCTCGATGCGGTCGGGGCCGTGATTGGCGATCCCCTCGAACAGGGCGAAGCGCCGCACCATCAGGTCGAGCTCCGACCGGCCATCCGTCGCCCCGTCGTCGAGGCCCGCCCAGTCGACCCGCGCCGCCACCGCCTCAGCCAGGCTGTTCGGCAGCCGGTCGATCGTCGCGAGGTGCCAGATATTGGCGACCTTGCCCGGCGCGGCGGGATCGACCCGGATCGCGCGACCGCGCATCTGGTTCGACAGCATGAAGGCGGCGGTGTTGCTCGCCAGGACGAGGCTGTTGACCGCCGGCGCGTCCCACCCCTCGCCGAGCAGTGCCTGGGTGCCGACCAGCACCTGCACCGCCCCGGCACAGAACAGCGTGGTGACGAGATCGACCAGCCGCTCGCCGGCCAGCCCGCCGGCGTCGATCCGGACATGGCCGGGCGCGCCCGGCAGCGCGGTGCGGCGCAATCGTGCCGGGTCGATGCCCTGTTCGGTCGCGAGGCGATCGAGCGCGGGCAGCGCGGTTCGTGGCAGGATGACCAGCGTACCGGTCAGCACGCCGATCGCGCGGTCGCCGCCACCCCGGCGCAATGTCTCGAAGATCGGGACGACGCCCAGCTTGGCGGGCCGAAACGCGGCATCTGTCGCGCGCGGCAGATCACCGGCGCGGATATGATCGGTCAGGATCACCATGCGCAGCGCATCGCCGAGATCCTCGGCCTCGCGCCGGACGATATCGGCGATGCTGTCGAGCTTGGCGATGCAGCCCGCCATCAAGGCGAAGATCTCGCGGTTCTCGCGCAGCCGGACATGGCCGCCCTCGATCAGGCCATATTCGTGCAAGGTCGCACGGAGCCATGGCACCGTATCGCCAAGCGGGAAGATGTCGCGGAAGCGGAACAGCAGGCCGTCGAGCAGCAGTTCGAGCCAGAAGGCCGAGGGCATCGGCAGTTCGTCGCGCGCCACGCCGAGCAGCGCGAGCGGCGCCCGGGGCAGCGGCCGCCCGCACGAGGCGAGGAAGACGAGGATCGCCGAGAGCATCTCGGGCGCGTCGAGGATCTGTTCGTCGTGCAGTGCGGGTTCGCAGAGCCAGCCATGCTCCTCGAACAGGCGACGGAACGCGACGTCGCCGCGCAGCCGCGCGACCAGGTCGGCGATGGCGCGCCGCCGCCGATCGAGCAAGGCCACGATGTCTTCGTCCGGCAGCGAGAACAGGACATGGTCCTGATGCGGGCACAATTCGCCGTTGCGGACCAGTTCGGGCACGCTGATCTCGGCGTCGACCGGGCCGCACAAGGCCTCGTAATGCGTCCATTCGGCAAAGGCGGCGTCATAAGGCGGCGTCGCGGTCAGCGCGACGAGCCGCAGGTCGGGCAATGCCGCGGTCAGTTCGTGCAGCGCGCTCCACCAGGCACGGCGCAGGTGATGCGCCTCGTCGACGATCAGCGTGACCGGTCCGGCGGCACGCAATGCCGCGAGCAATGCATCGAAGCGCGGGCGGGCGTTGGTGGCGGACTCGCTTTCTCCGACGTCCTCGTCCGCCTCGTTCCAGCGGGCGTGCAGCGCCTGATAGGTCGCGACCGTCATCGCGCCGATCATATCGAGATCGCACGAAACGTCGGCGGCGACCGGTGGCGCGGGCAGGAACAGCGGGTGGAGCCGCGCGCGCCACTGGTCGCGGATCGTGGCGGTCGGCGCGAGGATCAGCGCCGGGCGGCCCAGCCGCCGCATGATCTCGAGCCCGAGCACGGTCTTGCCGGAACCCGGCGCGGCGATGACATGGACGCGATCATCGGTGATCAGCTCGTCGAGCGCGGCGAGCACGCGCGCCTGATAGTCGCGCCACTCGCCGGTGAAGGCCATGCGATCGAGCAAATTGGCGGACGGAATCGTCACGATACGCTGTCCCGGCCTGGCCACGGCGTGGACTGTCGCATGCGGCATCGACGTTCGCAATGCGGCAAAGCGGGCGCGCGATATCGCCGGGGCGCGACGATCATGGCATGGTATCGACGATGGAAGACCGTTTCGACCTGGACCGCTTCGTCGTCGCGCAGGCCGGCGGCTACGATGCCGCGCTGGCCGAGATCGCCGCCGGGCAGAAGCGCAGCCACTGGATGTGGTTCGTTTTTCCGCAGCTTGCCGGGCTGGGGTCGAGCGCGATGGCGCGGCGCTTCGCGATCGGCTCGCTCGACGAGGCGCGGGCCTATCTCGACCATGCGCTGCTCGGGCCGCGTTATGCGGCGTGCGTGGCGGCGCTGGCCGCGCTGCCGCCCGAAGCGACGGCGCGCGGCGTGTTCGGCGAGGTCGATGCGCTGAAGCTGTGTTCGTCGCTGACCTTGTTCGCGGCGGCGCGGCCGTCGGCATCGCTCGACGCGGCGATTGCGCGCTGGTGCGCGGGGCCGGACGCGCGGACGCTGGCGTTGCTGGGGGTGGGCTGACGGCGCGGAATCTCGACTACGCCGTCTTTCCCGGTTCCCCGGCGAAGGCCGGGGTCCAGCCGGGGGACGCTGCGACGGGCGTTGCCGCCCATCATATCCGCTATCCCAACTGGGCCCCGGCCTTCGCCGGGGAGCCACGGAGAAAACGGGCTGGCGGGGTGCTCGCCGTGCGGATTACGCGACCTGCCGCGGGAGAAGGGTTCCCGAGGCCGCTTACTTCGCCGGCTTCACCACCACGCCGCCCTTCATCACGAACGCCACCGTCTGCAGCGCGCGGACATCGGCCAGCGGGTCGCCGTCGACGGCGATGATGTCGCCATAGCGCCCCGGCGCGATCGCCCCGATATCGCCGGTCTTGTCGAGCGCCTCGGCGGCGCTGCGTGTCGCGGCCTCGATCGCCTCGATCGGCGTCATGCCCCATTGTACCATCGTGGCGAATTGCAGCGCGTTGTTGCCATTGGGATAGACCCCGGCATCGGTACCGAACAGCATCTTCACGCCGGCGGCATGCGCGGCGCGGAAGGTTTCGCGCTGCAAGCGGCCGATCGCGCGCTCCTTGTCGAGATTCTCCTGGAACAGGCCGTCCTTCGCGCCCTCGGCGAGGATGTAGTCGTCGTCATAGATATCCATGTCGAACCACGCGCCGCTCGCCTTGGCGAGGCGGAAGGATTCGGCATCGGCGAGGCTGGCATGCTCGATCGTGTCGACGCCGGCGCGCAGCGCGGTGTTGATCCCCGCCGCGCCGTGCGCATGCACCGCGACCCGCATGCCGAGCATGTGCGCCTCGTCGACGACCGCCTTGATCTCGTCAAAGCTGAGCTGCTGCCCGCCGACCGAATCGGTCTTCGACAGCACGCCGCCGGTCATGCACACCTTGATGACCTGCGCGCCATATTTGCGCACCCAGCGCACCAGCGCGCGGAACTCGTCCGGCGAATTGGCGATCTGCGGATGCGGCACGGTGACCGAGGGCGGGAACTCGGTCGCGTCGCAATGCCCGCCGGTCACGCCGAGCGCATAGGTCGCCGGCACGATGCGCGGCCCGGGGATGTAGCCACCCTCGATGCCCTGCTTCAGGGCGACGTCGTCGAAATTCTCCGAGCCGACATTGCGCACCGTGGTGAAACCCGCCTCGATGGTCTTTTGCGCATTGGCCACGCCGATCACAGTGGCGAGATTGTCGGTGAATTCGAGCTGGCGATAGCCGCCGAGATGCGGGTCGCTGGTCAGGTGGACGTGCATGTCGATCAGCCCGGGCAGCAACGTGCGCGTGCCGAGATCGATCGTCTCGGCGCCGGTCGGCACGGCATCGCCGCGATGGCCCACTTTGGTGATCCGCCCGTCGACGATCGTCACCTGGACATTGTCGACCCGCGCGCCGGCGAGCACGTCGATCATATGGTCGGCGCTGACCACCACGGTTTTCGCCGAGGCGGCGGAGGCGGTGAAGAGGGCAAGGGCGAGGAGCAGCGCGCGGCGCGGAGTCGATCGGGTCATGGCGGATACATGCCGCACGGCGCGGCGTTGGGACAGGGGCAATTTCGCGCGCGGTCGTGTTCCCGCGCACGCGGGCACCCGGGGTGACTGCGCAGGCGTTTGCTCATCGTCATGCCGGACCAGTTCCGGCATCCACCGTGCCGCAAACCAACCGGCCTTTGCTCATGCGGGTCGGTGGACCCCGGAACTGGTCCGGGGTGACGAAAGTGTTGATCGCCCGCGTGGTGGCCAGGCGAAACAAGCACTGGCGCCCCGCCACCAAGCGTATTACACGAATGACACACTTGAACCGGCGCGCGACTGCACTAGACTCGCATCTCGCGCACCGCACGGAGACCGGCATGGCCACGACGCCCGAGACGATGACTGCCCCGACCGAGGCACCCTTGGTGCTGACCCCGCCCGAGCCCGTGCCCGCGGTCACCGCGACGCAGGCGATCGGCCTGGTGCCGGTCGATGCCGGCACGCGCACCCAGCTGGAGGCGAAGGTCGACAGCTTCGTCGACGACCTGATCGCGCAGGACGTCAACAGCCCCGAATTCGGCAAGCGCGTCGATGCCATCGCCGCCATGGGCCAGAAGGAAATCCGCGACGCCGCCGGCCAGTCGAACCGTTTCCTCGACCGCCCGGTCAAGGCGATGGACCAGGAGGGCGGCGTCGGCGCCGACCTGATCGAGCTGCGCCGCACGGTCGAGAAGCTCGATCCGTCGGGCGCGCTGACCTCGCGCGGCTTCTTCGACAAGATCTTCGGCAACCGCATCACCGGCTATTTCGACAAGTATAAATCGTCACAGTCGCACATCAACGCGATCCTCAAGGCGCTCGGGCGCGGCAAGGACGAGCTGTTGATGGACAATGCCGCGATCGACGTCGAGCGCGCCAATCTGTGGACCTCGATGGGCAAGCTCGAACAGATGATCGTGCTGTCGAAGACGATGGACGAAAGGATCGAGGACAAGGCCAACGAGCTCGACCATAGCGACCCGGCCAAGGCCAAGGCGCTGCGCGAGACCGCGCTCTTCTATGTCCGCCAGCGCACGCAGGACCTGCTGACGCAGATGGCGGTCACGGTGCAGGGCTATCTCGCGCTCGACCTCGTCAAGAAAAACAATGTCGAGCTGGTGAAGGGCGTCGATCGCGCCTCGACCACCACCGTCGCCGCGCTGCGCACCGCCGTCACCGTGGCGCAGGCGCTGTCCAACCAGAAGCTGGTGCTCGACCAGGTGACGGCGCTCAACACCACCACCGCCGGGCTGATCGATTCGACCGGCAAGCTCTTGAAGAGCCAGACCGCGGCGATCCACGAACAGGCCGCCGCCTCGACCATTCCGGTCGAGGTGCTGCAGCGCGCCTTCCAGAACATCTACGACACGATGGATGCGATCGACGTGTTCAAGCTGAAGGCGCTCGATTCGATGAAGACGACGGTCGGCGCGCTGACCACCGAGGTCGAGAAGTCGAAGGGCTATATCGCCCGCGCGGAAGGGCAGGCGCAGAATGCCGGCAAGGCCGCGACCGACCAGTTCAAGCTGGAGTCGGTGTGAGATGAGCGAAGTCGACCGCGCGGTCGCCCGCGCCAGCGAATTGCTGCACCGCGTGTCGGACGAGCGCCGCATGGGCGCGCGGCAACGCGCGCGCGTCGGCGAGGCCGGCGCGCGGCTGACCCGGGTGATCGTCGCCGATGCGGTGATCCTCGCGATCGCCGTCGCGATCGGGCTGGTCGTGCCGCTCGGCATCCTCGGTGCGACCGCGCTGATCGGCGCGCTGATCCTCGCCACGCTGTTCTTCGCGCTGATGCCCACCGGCCCCGAGCCGACGGCCGAGCGCCTGCGCGAGGTGCCGCTCAAGGCGCTGCCCGGCCAGACCGCGCGCTTCATCGACACGCAGCGCCCCGCGCTTCCCGCCCCGGCGCGCACCCTGCTCGACGGCATCGGCGTGCGGCTCGACACGCTTGCCCCGCAGCTCGCCACGCTCGGCGAGGACGATCCGGCGGCGGTCGAGGTGCGCAAGCTGGTCGGCGAACAGCTGCCCGAATTCCTCAAGGGCTATGCCCGCGTGCCCGAGCCGCTGCGCAAGGTGCCGCGCAACGGCAAGACGCCCGACGCCGAACTGGCCGACGGCCTCAAGGTGATCGACGACGAAATCGCCGAGATGACCGCCAAGCTGGCGCAGGGCGACCTTGACGGCCTCGCGACGCGCGGGCGCTATCTCGAGATCAAGTATCGCGACGACGGGGTGGCGTCCTAGACTCCCCTCCTTTTGGGAGGGGTTGGGGGAGGACGGCGCGGCCGAGCGGTTCGTTGCTTTTGCGGCGCGATCATCGCCAGAAGAAGGTGATTTGTTCGCGCGGAGGCGCGGAGGCGCGGAGGTGTTCCGCGCCTCCGCGACGTCGGCGTCAGCCAATCGACCTCATCGCCCGCTGCGCCCTGGTTCATGATAGCGCGGGGCGCCGGCCCGAGGCGAAACTCTCCGCGCCTCCGCGCGAACAAATTCTTCTTCTCGCCAACCGCTCCTTCGCGAGACCCGAATTATCGATTCACGCGAAGGCGCGAAGAGATTGTGCACCGCGCGAGAGCACCCGCGATCACATCGATGCGCCGTTGGTCTTGCGGCGCGATTATCGCCCGAAGAAGGTGATTTGTTCGCGCAGAGGCGCGGAGGCGCGGAGGTGTTCCGCGCGCCGCGACATCGGCGTCAGCCAATCGACCTCATCGCCCGCCGCACCCTGGTTCATGAAGGCGCGGCGCGCCGGCCCGGGGCGAAACACCTCCGCGCCTCCGCGCGAACAATTCTTTTTGACCTGGCCCTTGGCGATGCGATCGCGGCTGTACGTGCCGGCTTGGCGCCTTCGCGCCTTCGCGTGAATCTAGCCTGCTATTTCGCGGCAGGCTTATCCAACCCAGCGACCGTCGCCGTCCCCGGCAGTTCGGCCTTCATCGATGCCGCCACCGCCTCGGCGCGTTCCATCACGCGCAGGACGTTGCCGCCGGCGAGCTTCGCGACATCGGCGTCGCTCCAGCCGCGCCGCATCATCTCGGCGAGCAGCGCGGGGTAGGTGTCGACATTCTCCAGCCCCGTCGGCAGCTCGTTGCCGAGTCCGTCGAAATCGGAACCGATCCCGACATGGTCGACCCCCGCCACATGCGCGATATGGTCGATATGGTCGGCGACCATCGCCAGCGTCGTCACCGGGCGCGGATGGTCCGCCTCCCACTGCTTCATCGCCGCCTCGGCCTTGTCGGGCTGGCCGATGAACAGGCCGCCATAAGGCGGGGTGTTGAGCCGCGCGCGTTCCGCCGCGCGGTCGGCCGACCAGTGGCGCGCCGCTTCCGACACATAATTGGGCGCATAATTGACCATCACCACGCCGCCATTCGCCGCGACCAGCCTGAGCACGTCGTCGGACACGTCGCGCGGATGGTCGTCGAGCGCGCGCGCGCTGCTATGCGAGAAGATCACCGGCGCCTTCGTCACGCGCAGCGCATCGCGCATCGTATCCTCGCTGACATGGCTGAGGTCGACCAGCATGCCGAGCCGGTTGAGCTCATACACCACCGCCTCGCCGAACGCGGTCAGCCCGCCATGCTTCGGATTGTCGGTCGCCGAATCCGCCCAGTCGATCGTCAGCGCATGCGTCAGCGTGAGGTAACCCGCGCCGAGCCCGTGATAGGCGCGCAGCACCGACAGGTCGTCGGCGATCTGCCCGCCGCCCTCGACCCCCATCATCGAGGCGATCCGCCCGGCCTTGTGGATGCGCCGCACATCGGCGGCGGTGCGCGCCAGCTCGAACGTCTCGGGGTAGCGCGCGACGATGTCGCGGACGAGGTCGATCTGGTCGAGCGTCGCCTTGACCTGTTCGAGCGGCGGCAGGTCGGCGGGGACATAGACCGACCAGAATTGCCCGCCGACCCCGCCCTTGCGCAGCCGCTCGATATCGGTGTTGTAACGCTCGTCGCCGCTGCCCGGCAGGCGCCGCAGGTCGATCGTCCAGCGCCTGTCGCCCGCCCGGTCGGCCAGCGTCTCGGCCCAGTCATTATGCCCGTCGATCAGCGGCGTGTCCTTCAGGACGCGCGCCACGCGGGCGGCATAATCGGTGCCGGGCGCGGCGCCCTTGGCCAAAACGGGGGTGGCGGACAGCGCGACGAACGCGGCGGCGGCGAGCAGGAGCGGCTTGTTCATGGGGCGCAGGCTAGGGGCCGCACGCGATCGCGACAATGGCCGCGACTCAGAAACAATTACCATCGCCGAACACGGGCGGGAGTTTCTCCCTCGCGATCCTGACCTCGGCATTTCTGATAAGAAGATCGACGGGCGACATGCGATCAACCTCGATCAAAAATCCCCCCGCGCGGCGGTGTTGCGAGCAATGCCCCGTCATCGTGCGTTCCAGCGCGAGATTGGTCCACCGGGCACTTTGCCCCCGGTCTCGAACTATATAGCGCAAAAGGCGCGTTGCCGACCGACGCGCCAGTGGCGGCTGCCATGCCGGCACACGCCGATCTTGTGTGTACAAGAGCACGAAAAAATCAACGGCGACCACCCGCCGCCGATCCGGCGACAGACCGAAGTCGAGCCAGTGCATCCCCGACTTTCGATAGTCGCAGGCGAGACTGTACCAGAATTTGCCAAACTCTTTGGTTGGCGTGGGGTGATGACAACCAAATTCTCGCGACGCAAAGGCGAGAAATCGGCGGCGTTCGAGCCGCGCATCGCCTGGCCAGGCGGCGGCCGACGCCTCACCCGTCCAGACGACACCAATCGCAAACGCCAAAATAATGGCTGCACGGAGCATCGGCGACATTTCCCATTGATGGAACAAAAAGAGAATATGCCAAATTCGTGGCGCCGATCAAGCGGCCATTTAGCCGCCTTTCACATCGCTCATTTCGTGCCGCCGGGTATATAATATTCCAGCAATCCCATCGGCCTTTTTTGAAGATACGGATTGGCCGCCTCTTGAAGATAGGGATCGTTCACTTGTGGCGGATGCGCGCGAGCGTTCGCCAATTCGGTGGCGAAGTCGCGCACGAAATCCTCATAGCTGACGTGAGCCTGCCCGTATCTTCCGCCTGGCTTGTTCTTGAGGGGAAACGATGCCCAGATCCGGTTGATCTTGGGTGCCGCCTTTTCCAGGTCACCGGCAAGCAAGGAAGCAAACATGCCTCGGCGGCGAATGACATAAGCGGCCAGCAGATCCTGATCATGGGGGGTAAAGCCGGTGATCCCAAGCGCGGGAGCGGCGTAGGACCACACATTGTCATGCTGGATCTGATAGCGCCCGACGGCTTTGTTGCCGAGGTCTTGCGGGAAGACGGACAGGTCCTTCAAGCCGTCTCCCTTCGTATAATGCCCGTTGATCGTGTAATATCCGTTGCCAAAGTTCGGATCGTCAGGCCCTTCGTAGCGGCCAATCAACGTCATCAATGCCCGAAAATACGGGTCGCGCAGGTCGCTCTCGGCTTGGGCGCGATTCCGGCTGATTGCTTCCGGCGATACAGGCGATGGCACGTCGCGATTCGATCCGGCACCGCGCGCACCGTTCGGAACAGCGGCGCCGGCGCGCGCTGGCTTCTCATCACCGTCGCGCGCGTCGGAGAGTGCTTCACCGCCGGGCCGCCTCAATTCTTCGCCAGCACCCTCGTTGGTCGAATCTGTGTCGGCTATTTCATAAGAGTCGTTGCGGTCTGCTCCCACGATCCTAGCTGCCGGCGCGCCCTGAGTGGAACCGGCCGGAGAAAAGATGCCTCGTTGCGATCCATCGGCAATGTCGGCGGAGACTAAAGGCCCGGATGGGGATGGCACTATGCCGGCGCCTCGCGACCGCGAGGCCGGAGACAAACTCCCACCAGCCACGCCCCTTGGTGTCTCCACCATTGCCGGATGAACATTGGCATCCGCCTGCCGCGTCAGAGTCGCGACGGCGTCCGCCGGCAGCAAGCGCCGCGTCGCCGGGTCGATCTGCGCGAGCGAGGTGAAGTCGGGGCCGAGCTTCTCCGCCATGGCATAGGCCTGGTCGGTCGCCGCGCTTTCGGCGTCGCGACGGACTTGCCCGGCGCGGTGGTCGCGGTACAGCAGCTCGCGCGTTGCCGCGGCCTTGCGGTCGTCGGGCCAATCCTGTTCCGCGATCCGCGCCGCCGCGCCCGCCACGTCATCGGGCGCATCGCGGGTCGAACCCGGTGCGGCAAGCATCGCCATATGGTGTTCGACCAGTTGCCGCGTATCCTCGGGCAGCGCGGCGTACCAGCCTTCGCCCCGTTGCGCGATCAAGCCATCGACCGCCTTGGTCCCAAGCCGTGTCGCCGCCCAGGCCCGTGCCGCGTCGCCGCCATAGCGCTGCATCAGGTCGGGCAGCGCGGCGGCGTCGGCGGTCGGCGCAATCACCTGCATCTTGCCGAGCAAGACGCGCGGATCGAGCGGCGGCGTCGCCGGTGCGGCGGTGGCACCGGCGCGCGCCGCCGCATCGACATCGGCGATCGCGCGGTGATCGGCCATCGACGGCGCCAGCCCGTCCTCGATCTGCATCCGCGCCGCCGGGCTGATCCCGTCGCGCAGCCGGGCCAGATCAGCCGCGGCATGCACCGGGTCGCGCATCCCCAGCGCGTCGAGATGGTCGCGCACGATGCCCGAACGATAATCGCTCGCCTCCTGCGCGATTACCGCCGGCGCCTTGCCCGCCGCCATGCCTTCGCGGCGCAGTGCCTCGGTGCCGTTTACGAGGTGACGATCGAACAGGTCCCGGTCGTGGGTATTGGCCAGCGCAGCCGCGCGGCTGCGTGCCGACGGCGCGCGACCCGCGACCGCCTGCGCCACCGCTTCCTGCAGTACGGCGTGCGCACGCGCGGCGGCCAGCGCCGCCTCCAGCCGCCGGCCCGGCATGGGCGCCGCTTGCTCAGGCGGCGCCAGCAGACCATCGTCGCCATGGGGGTCGGGACGGTCATCCGACGGGACGATCGCCGCCGCGTCCTCCACGCCGCGCCCCGCCGGCGCGGCACGCGAGGCCGTCAGCGCATTGCCGTCGTCGCCGCCCTGCCCGTCACCCGCGCCAACCGCGCTACCCTCATCCTCGTTCCCCGGGACCAACATCGCCATGCCGAACTCCTCATCTGCCCCCCGCAAGTGGCGGGCGGACCGGGAGTAGGCTGGGGAATCCACAGTTGAATCACGCCGGCATCGGCGCCAACCATCTCTCCGGGCAGCGGCGAAGCGGCATGGCGCAGGCTGCCCAAATGCGGGTGCCGGGGGATCGGGGCGACCGGTCCCGGCTGCTTAAAATAGCCCGCTCGCGCTCATGCTTTTTTCGGGCCGCAGGCCAATTGTCCAAAAGCGCCGAGCAGCCCGAGTGTGAGGGCCGTGACAATGGCGGCGGGCCAAAGAATCGGTCGCAGATCGACATCGGATGAAAGCCCCCCGAAGACCACGGCGATCGGTGCCAGCACTGTAACGCGCGTCAAACATGCCCCAGTCGAGTAACTACTCACGGGGTTGTCCTGCGGCAGGGTGATCAGGCGACAGCGAAGTTTCCATCGACGAGGTCACGGATGGCGGCGAGTGCGGATTGCCCGGAG
>JBAZXI010000024.1:4314-82823 GCA_041659925.1 Sphingomonas sp. | reverse complement strand
CAGGGCGGGGGTTAACCCCCGCCATGATCGCGGCCAACTAGGGCTGTCACCCTTTAGCGTGTCTCAGTCGAAGGGTGCACTTCAGGAGTGTCACCGGAACCCCGGAACTCAAAAAATTCTGATTATAGTCCTATAACTCTATTCCAATCTGATATATACATGTAAAGTCGTGCAAATTCACTTGGCAATAGAAGTCTATTGTGCGCTATGAAATTCCGGGATTTTTCTATTTCATCCATTCTTTGTGAAAGCCAGTGTTGAGAGGGAATTATATCTTTAAAATAATCCCATTTTGCTATTATTATTTGACCAAGTTGCCCAAAATCAGCGAATCCCAAAATGTCCGTTTTCTGACCTTCAAGCCATGAATCTTTTAGCGCTGTATTCCTTCTGCTTTCCGCGTGTTGTAGAATTTTCGTCGGTAGCTTCGACAGCCAATCCGCGCCCTCATTTTCTTCCAATCGCTCTCTTATGAAATCGCGAATCTCGTTCTCAAAACAGAACAAGAGGGCATAGAGGCGTGACATCTCCAACGCAGCATTGCGACGCTGAACACCAAAGGGAGCGAGCGATTGAGCGAGGAGAGACTCCTCGGTAGCAGTTTCGCTCGCGCCAATCTGAATTCCCGCACGCTGAAAAACGCCTGCTTCCGATTCAAATAACAGCCCGCGAAACAAAAATGACCTTAATTGATCCTTATTCAACGAAATGTTCCTTAAGAGACTTAAATATTGCGTTATAAACCTCTACGTCTTTTGTCGCGGGTAGGTGTATCTGTATATTATAATGCAGGCCCGATAAATTCGCTGAGGATAAATGGCTGTTACTTTGTGATACTGAGATCGGTGGTTCAGTCGCTGTCGTTTCACTGTTCACCTTGGAGTGGGATTTTTCAACTCCTGATAGGTCAGCTAAATCTAAAAGACTAAAAAACGTCTTAGACATTCTCTGGGCAACATCGTCACTTGCATTGTGGAAACTTTTAAATTTACCGGTAATCGCACTCTGATCCGACTTTGTTGGCTTCGCCTTTATCAAAAATATGTCTTGGTAGGCATCTCTCAACGCCTCTCCCATTACGGCCTTTGATCGAGAGTGGTCACGGTAGTCGTGGTAGCGTTGTGTTGGCTGCCCGGTGGGCGTCAAAAAGCCTAACGACTTTAACAGTGGAATAAAGGCGCGATCATTCGATGAAGCGAACCCCCAGTCTCTTAGGAGCTGCGTTGTCACCTGAGTGGGAGCTTGCCCATCTCTGATCTTGTTAAAGACTTCCGGAATTCGGTTTGATGCACCCACCCAAGAATTAGTTAACCCCATGCCGCCCTCCTGCTGGGGGGGCAGTTTAGGATTATCGCCGGTTTGATCAAGCAATACCCGAACGCGACTATTCCGCCTGCAGGCAAATATCCCGCCGCTTTCGGAGTATTTCACTTACCCGGCAATGGCCGTCTCCGCACTGGCGACCGCGAATGGGTTGCCAAAGGTTAAGCGACCGCAATCGCGCTCGCCATCGCTGAACCCTAAAGTGCCTGCGACCTAGTCATCAATCGTGCTCCCGTCCGCCGGCGCCGATGTACAGTTCGCGACCGGTCTCGTTATACAGCTCGCTCATCTTGGCCATCCCAGCCTCGGCCTCCGCAATCGCCGCCGGATTGGCAAAGGCCGCACGAGCGGCATCCGCTTCGCTTGCGGCTAGCCCCCCTCCACCATGCTGCGCATGGTCCCCCTCCCCGCGCCGGGGAGGATTGGCCGCCAAGAACGTATCCGCTGGCGCATTCTGCTTCGCCGCGAAATCGCGAACTTCCTGCGTGATCTTCATCGAACAGAATTTAGGCCCGCACATCGAGCAGAAATGCGCCGTCTTGGCGCCCTCCGCCGGCAGCGTCTGGTCGTGATATTGCTCCGCCGTGTCGGGGTCGAGCGACAGGTTGAACTGGTCGCGCCAGCGGAATTCGAAGCGCGCGCGGCTCAACGCATCGTCGCGCAGCTTGGCTGCGGGGTGGCCCTTGGCGAGGTCGGCGGCGTGGGCGGCGAGCTTGTAGGTCACCACGCCGACCTTGACGTCGTCGCGGTCCGGGAGCCCCAGATGCTCCTTGGGCGTGACGTAGCAGAGCATCGCCGTGCCGTACCAGCCGATCATCGCCGCGCCGATGCCGCTGGTGATATGGTCGTAGCCCGGCGCGATGTCGGTGGTGAGCGGCCCGAGCGTGTAGAAGGGCGCCTCGCCGCAGACCTGAAGCTGCTTGTCCATATTCTCCTTGATCTTGTGCATCGGCACATGGCCGGGGCCTTCGATCATCACCTGCACGTCCTGCGCCCAGGCGCGGTGGGTCAGCTCGCCGAGCGTATAGAGTTCGCTGAACTGCGCCTCGTCATTGGCGTCGGCGATCGAGCCGGGGCGCAGGCCGTCGCCGAGGCTGTAGGCGATGTCGTACGCCTTCATGATCTCGGTGATCTCGTCGAAGCGCTCGTAGAGGAAGCTCTCCTTGTGGTGGCTGAGGCACCATTTCGCCATGATCGAGCCGCCGCGGCTGACGATGCCCGTCACGCGCTTCGCGGTCATCGGGATATAGGCCAGGCGCACGCCGGCATGGATGGTGAAATAGTCGACGCCCTGTTCGGCCTGCTCGATCAGCGTGTCGCGGAAAATCTCCCAGGTCAGGTCCTCGGCGACGCCGCCGACCTTTTCCAGCGCCTGGTAGATCGGCACGGTGCCGATCGGCACAGGGCTGTTGCGGATGATCCATTCGCGCGTGTCGTGGATGTTGCGACCGGTGGACAGGTCCATCACCGTGTCGGCGCCCCAGCGGATCGACCACACCATCTTGTCGACCTCGTTGGCGACGTCGCTGGCGACCGCCGAATTGCCGATATTGGCGTTGATCTTGACGAGGAAGTTGCGCCCGATCGCCATCGGCTCGCTCTCGGGGTGGTTGATGTTCGAGGGGATGATCGCGCGGCCGCGCGCAACCTCGTCGCGGACGAACTCGGGCGTGACATGATCAGGGATGCTCGCGCCCCAATCCTGCCCGTCGCGGATCAGCTTTTCCTTCGCCGCCGCGCGGCCGATATTCTCGCGGATCGCGACATATTCCATCTCGGGCGTGATGATGCCGCGCCGGGCGTAGTGCATCTGGCTGACGTTCATGCCGGGCTTGGCGCGCAAGGGGCGCTTCACGACTTTGGGGAATTGCGGCGCGCCGGCCGAGCGATCGGGGCCGGACAGGCCATTGTCCTCGGGGCGGGTCTCGCGGGCGTCATAGGCCTCGACATCGCCGCGAGCCATGATCCAGTCGCGGCGGATATTGGGCAGGCCGGCCATGATGTCGATCTTGGTCCTGGGGTCGGTGTAGGGGCCGCTGGTGTCGTAGACGCGCAAGGGGGGCTCGCCGCAGCTCGGCTCGAGGTCGATCTCGCGCATCGCGACGCGCAACGGGCCGACATGGATCTTGCGGCTGCCGCGGATCGGGCCGGTGGTTACGCCAATTTCGGTGCGGGCGGGGATATCGGCCATTCGTCATTCTCCAAGCTCGGAAGCCGGGCTCGGTCCTCGCCAGTCCCCCGGACTGGCTGCGGTCTCGCCCTCCCTCCGCCGGTGTCAACCGGATCAGGTTCAGCGGGTCGGAGGCTTGCACCTCCCTCTCAGCCGCGCGTCAGCGGCACCCCGGGGATGACGTCACGCTAGGCGCTTGGGCGGACAAAGGAAAGGGGTGGGTGGCGTGGTGCGCGAGCGTCTCCGTGCGAACAAGAAGAAGATTGGTTCACGCGGAGGCGCGAAGGCGCGGAGATGTTTCGTGCGGTTCAGGGCGCCCGCGCGAGCAAGTCTGATTCACGCGAAGGCGCGAGGGCGCGAAAATGCGCTAGTCGAAGACGGCGGCGAGCCGCTCGGTTTCGACCGGGCGGGGATATGTATTGGCCACGCGTCGCGACATGCGTAGATAGCAGATCAACATGCCGGGGATGACGACGGCAGCCAGCGCATTCGGGATGTTGATGAAGGTGATCCTGTCCAGCGACTTGCGCAACAATATGAAGATTGCGGCGATATCGAGCAGAACGAGGCCGGGGCCGGTTATCAGGATCGCGACGATGGTTTCGCGGATCGTGCGCCATCTCCTGATCCTGACCAGGCGAAAGGTGAGGACCCAGCAGATCAGGATATGGACCACGCCGATGACGGTAGTGGCGAGGCGATATGTCGGCAGATCGCCGACCCAGCCATAGCTCTCGAACTCCAGTACCCCTTCCATATCGGCGAGCCCGATGGTCAGCCAATAAACGATGCCGAGCGGCATCACGAGCGCCAGCCATGCCAGGAAGACCAGCAGCGCGCCGCCGATGCCGCTGATTTCCCGGTCACGATAGGACACGCTTCTCTCCTCTGGCCGAGAACACTAGCCTGGCGCCGGACAAAGAAAAGGCCGGTATGCCCCATGGAACGGACGCGCCGCGACGCTGGAGCGGGGTGGGTGAAGCGGTGCGCGAGCGGCTCCGTGCGAACAAGCAGAAGATTGGTTCGCGCGGAGGCGCGGAGATGCTGCATCTCGCGCGGCTGTTGCGCGTTAGCGCGCATGTCGTTCGCGGTGCAGCGTTGGCCGCTTTTTGATGCGGCGCGGTGCCGTCGCGTGGTGCGCGACCCCTCCGCGGTCCCGCGTGAACCAAATTTTTTCCGGCGGACGTAGCGGTACGAACGAACGGCTGCGTTCGATCGCGGACGGCGGTTCGCGCCTGCGCAAAGGAAAGGCCGGTGCGCCCAAGGGAGGAAGCGCACCGGCCCCGCCGCCCCGCGTCGGCGTCCCGGGAAAGGGTGTCGGGCTCAGCTCGCGGCGCTGGTCTTCGTTACGCCGTTGAGGCCGGCCGGGAAGAAACCGCCGCCGACCACCGCCGATTTGGTGAGATAGAAGATGTTGAGCGCCTGGCCCGCGGTGCGGGTGAAGGCGAAGCCGTTGGCATCGGTCGGCGCGATGTTCGACGCGGTCGCCGAGCCGGTGATGCCCTGGTCGTCGTCGGTGGTCGTGCCGTCGAGCGAGTCGCGATAATCGCTGATCAGCCCGGCATTGGTGCGCAGCGACGGCGTGGCGACGCCCTTGGCGTAGAGCGTCGTGCGGATCAGCCCGGCATGATAGGCCTCGGCCGCCATCATCCCGACGAGCGGCGGCAGCGTCGCCGCGCCGGTGACGAGCAGGCTCGCGCCCTTATAGGCGGTAACCACGACGTCGCTGAGGAAATAGGCGGCGAGCAGGAAATTCTCGTCGCTGGCATAGGGATCGAAGGTGCCGCTGCCGATCACCCCGGCATTGAGCATCGCGGTGGTGAACGCGCCGCTCGCCCCGCCATCGATGTTGATCGCCGGCTGGGCGACGACGGCGGCGCCGAGGATCGAGCGCAGCAGGCCGACATGGGCGAGGTCGTCGGCGGCGAGCTCACGGGCATATTGCGCGACGATCGGGTCGGTGAAGGTCACCGCGCGGCCGCCGGTGACGCTCCCTTGCGTGCCGGTGCCGGTCAGCAAGGTCGCGGAAAGGCCGGTGCCGGTGCTCGCCAGCGCATAGAATTGCGCGGTGAGATATTCGAGGTTGATCAGGAAGTTGAACGCATTCTGGTCGATCGCCACCGAGGTCGAGGTCGGCGTCGGCGTCACGCTCGTATCGGTCGGCGTCGGGGTCGCGGTGCCCGAGCCGCTGCTGCCGCCGCCACAGGCGTCGAGCAACGCGACGGTGCCGAGCGCCAGGCCGGTGCGGCTGGCGCCGACGAGGAAGCGCCGACGCTCCGCGCGGTTCTGCGCGATGGCGGCGACGAGTTGCTCGGAAGAGGGGGTGTCGGTCACGGAAAGTTCTCCTGCGCGGGTCGCCGCGATCAATTGGCCGTGCTGGTGGTGACGGTACCGTTCACCCCGTTCGGGAAGAAGCCACCCTTGGTGACCTGGGCGGAGTTGAGGAAGAGGATGTTGAGCACATTGCCTGCCGCGCGGGCATAGATCGTGCCGTCGGCATAGGTCGGGACGACGTTCGACACCGGGTTCGCGTCCGTCGATGGCGAGATGCCCGGGTCGTCTTTGGTCGTGCCGTCGAGCGCGTCGCGCAGGCCGGCGATTTTGTCGGCGTTGCTGCGCAGCGACGCGGTCGTCGCGCCCTTGGCGTAGAGCAGGGTGCGGATCGCCGCCGAATGATAGGCGTCGTTGAGCATCGCGCCTTCGACGACCTCCATATGGGTCTTGTCGACGAGCAGCGGCGCGGCGGCGACAAAGCCGGTGATGGCGATATCGGCGAGCAGGAAGGCGGCGAGCAGGAAATTCTCGTCGCTGGCATAGGGGTCGAAGGTCGCGCTGGCGCCGGAAATGACCGTGGCGGCGCGCATCGCGGTGCTGAACGCGCCGCTCGCCGCGGTGCCGAGGTCGATCGCCGGCTGGGCCGAGGTGTTGGTGCCGAGCTCGTTGCGCAGCCATGCGACATGCGCCGCGCTCTTCTGCGCGATTTCGTGGGCGAGCTGCGCGACGACCGGATCGGTGAAGCTGACCTGGCGCGCCCCGGTCGCGTCACCCGCGACATTGGTCCCGGTCGGCGAACTGCCGACGGTGAGCGATGCGGCGGGCAGGCCGACGCCGGTCGCGGCGAAGCTGTAGAATTGCGCCTCGAGATATTTCAGCTGCAGCGCGAAATTGAGGGAATCGACATCGTTGGACGTGTCGGCGAAGGCGCGCGGGCCGACCGTCAGCGCGGCGGCGCCGGCGACGGTGACCGCCGCCGCGCCGAGCGCGGTGCGGAAGAACTGGCGGCGTTCGCTCGCCCGCTCGGCCACGAGGGAATCGATCGGCTGCTGGTCGTCGGTCATGCGGGGCGGACCTTCCCTTGGATGCATTGTCGTCCGCGGTCAGGCGGAGGCGGTGTTGTTCGCGTCCACCGGGTTCAACATTTTGCCGAAAGGAGGGCAAAGAAGCGGGCACCGGACGACACGTCGAATGGCGAGGTAGCCGAACTGGCACGCAAACATCAACCGCCGTCATGCGCCGAACGGGGTCTCGCGCCAAAATTGCGACGAATCAGGTCATTGCACGGCGCCGGGCGGGCTAAAATGTATAGCCGAGGCCGACCGCGCCATAGAATTGATCGGGGCTGCCGGCGATCCGCGTGACGGGACTCGCCGCGAAATCGCCCTCCATCCGGCTATAGCCGGCGCCGACGACCAGCACGGCGCCGTGGCGCAGGTCGCCGCTCAGCGAAAAGCCGGCGATGCCGCCGATCGTGACGTCCTGCCACCCCTTGCGCGCGACGAACAGCGGCAGGCCGCTGCGCAGCGCGCCGGGCGCGTCGACATCGTAATAGGTGCGGGCATAGCCGGTACCGGCATAGTCGGCCGACAGCGTCAGCCCGACCAGCACCGACTTGCTCAGCGGTGTCGCATAGTCGAGCGCCGGCGTGACGATATAGCTGCCGTGCACGCCGCCGACATCGTGGATGTACGACACGCGCAGCGACAGCGAATCATAGTCGCTGGTGATCACGCCGGTCTTGCCGACGCCGATATAGCCACCCGCCTCGATCGCGATCCTGCGCTTGCCGAGCGCCTTGATCTGCGCGTCGCCGACGCGCCCGGTGCGGTTGAGGTCGGCGGCGATGACCGGACCGGCGGAGAAATTCCACGTCGGCCCCGGCGGGGTCGGCACCAGATCGACGAACAGCTGCGCGCCGCGCGTGAAGAACGAGATGCCATGATATTGCCCACGCGCCGCGACGACCGGGGTCAGCACATAGTCGTTCGAGCCCTGATAGGTCGGCATATAGGCGGCACCGGCGCCGATCGTCAGCGTGTCGTTGCTGGTGTCGTCCGGGGTGACGGCGATGCGCGGCGCGGGCTGGTCCTGCGCGCTGGCGGGCTGGGCGATGAGGGCAAAGGGAACGGCAAGGGCGGGCACGGCGACAAGCGGCAACGGAAATTTCACCAACATCACTCCACGGGATCGTTTCGCGGACAACGTCGTGTGACGCATTTCGCTCCGCTACAAAAGATAGTGCATGAGCACCTGTTGTGTTTCGGCATCACCGTCGAGCGTGAAGCGCGCGGCGGCGAAGCGCGGCGCGCCGAAGCCGATCGCCGGATTGCGCGAAAAGCCGAACCCCTCGCGCGGGATGCCCATGAAGGTGTCGAGCTTCTTGTTGCCATTCTCGTCATGGATCACGGCGATGGCATAGTCGCCATGCGGCAGGCCGGCGATGTGCAACTCGTGGACATTGGCCGGGACCGAACGGCTCACCGCGCGGCTCTCGTCGGCGCAGGACGGGAAGTTGTCGGGCGCGGCGGTCAGGCAGAGGCGGATCATGCCCTTGCTCGAGCGCAGCCTGGCGATGTCGATCGTCAGGTCACAGGTCGGTGCCGCCCCGACCAGCAGCCCCATCGCCACCGCGGCGAGCGCCATGCGCCGGGCGAGCCGCGCGCCGGTGCGCGTCGGCGAAGCCGCCAATCCCCCCGTCGGTGCCGCACAGGCGATCCCAGAACCGGAAATAAAGGCCATAATTGCACCCGTACCGCTCATGGTGTCGCTGATGGTGGCTCGCGGTGATGAGCCAACCCCCCAGCCGTCCCCGCCACATGAACGCCGGGAAAATCTCCCAACCCATATGATTGGTGACACCCATAACGGTCATTATCGTCAGCACCACCCCCAATGCGCCGGCATGGATCGGAATGAGGAACACGAGCAGCGGAATCACCACCGCGCCGGTCAGCGCCTCGATCGGGTGGAACGCCATCGCCGCCCAGGCGGTCGGCGGCCGGCTGGCATGGTGGACGGCATGGGCGAGGCGGAACGGTCGCGGCCAGTGCATCCAGCGGTGCGTCCAGTAGAACCAGCTGTCGTGCGCCAGCAGGTAGAGCAGCACCGACAGCGGCAGATACCACAGCGGAAAGGCGTGCACGTCGCGGTAGATCCGCGTCCAGCCATGTTGTTGCCAGCCCCATGCGACGACCCCGGCGGGCACGCCATAAATCGCCGCCGAGGCGAGGCTCCAGCCGATCTCGCGGCGCATCTGCGCATCGAGCCCGACATAGAGGCCGGGATGGCGCAGCCGTGTCGCCAGCGCGAAGCCGCCCGACGCGGCGAGATAGCGCACGCCGACGATCAACGTCATGGCGACGGCGGAGAGCGCGATGGCGATGGCGGGGGACATGGCCCCCCTTAGCCGTTCGCGGTGTCCGCGTCAGCCGATCAATGCGATGCAGTCGGCGGCGATCGCTTCGAGCTCGGCCTGCGGCGTGCCGGCACGGGTGCGAACGCTGAGCGAGTGGAGCACCGATATCACGAGCCGCGCCGCGGCGCGCGGTCGCGCGATCCAGGCCTTTTCGAACAGCCGGGTCATGCGATCGTCCTGCATCGTCAGGAAGGCGAGCAGCGCGGCGCGGATCTCGGCGTCGTTGACCGCCTCGGCCGCGGCCGTGCTGATCATGACGCAACCCGCCGGCGCGCGCTCGCCGGTCAGATACCCGTCGATGGTGTTGGCGAAGATCGCCTCGAGCAAGGCGCCCTTGGGCAGTTGCGCGGCTTCCAGCCGGTCGAACGTCTGTTCGAGGCGCGCCGACACGCGCGCCAGCGCGGCGAGGTACAGCGCGCGCTTGTCGCCGAACGCGGCGTACAGGCTCGGTCGGGCAAGGCCGGTGGCGTCGACCAGATCGTCGAGCGTGGTGGCGGCGAAGCCCTGGGTACGAAAGCGCTCCCCGGCCGCCTTCAACGCCTGCTCGGGATCGAAGCCACGCGGTCGCCCGCGCCCGCGAGGCGCCTTCTCCTGTTTTTCCCGCTCAGGCGCAGCCTTGTTCAATTTATGTACCAGTTCGCAAAAAATAAATCTTGATCCGGCCATTTATGTGCGAGATAGTATAAAAATCAAGGAGGAGTCGTCATGAAGCTGTATTTCATTCCCTTCGCCTGCTCGCTCGCCGCGCGGATCGCGCTGATCGAGGCCGAGCTCGATTGTGACTTCGTCGCGGTGGCGCCGGGCGGTGACCTGCCCGACGGCCGCCCGTTCGCGGCGGTCAGCCCGATGGGCTATGTTCCCGCGCTGGAGACGCGCGGCGGGCTGGCCTTGTCCGAGGGGCCGGCGGTGCTGACCTATATCGCCGACCTCGCCGCCGAGGGCGTGCTCGCACCGCCACCCTATACCGACGAACGCTATCAGATGATGCGATGGCTCAATTTCGTATCGAGCGAAGTCCACAAGGCGGTGTTCGCGCCGTTGATGACGTCGCGGTCGAGCGAGGGCGCGCGCGACTGGGCACGTTCGCTGGCCGACAAGCGCTTCGCGCTGCTGTCGGATCATCTCGCCGGGCAGGATTACCTCGTCGGATCGTTCAGCGTGGCCGATGCCTATCTGCTCGCCGTGCTCAACTGGTGCGAACATGCCGGCGTGGCGATCGGCGAATGGCCTGTGCTCGCCGCGTGGCGGGCGAAGACGCGCGCCCGGCCGTCGGTCGCGCAGGCGATGCGTGAGGAGATGCCGCTGCGCGACGCGGCGTGATCCCGCCTCAGTGCCGGGTGGCGGCCTTTGGCGGCGGCTCTTTTGCGATCCGTGCGCCGGCCACGGTCCACAGCGCGCCATCCGCGGTCGCGACGAAGATCGGCTGATGCGCGGTCAGCGAGGTGAAGACGTGGATCTCGGTCGGATGCGGATCGAGCAGGTGCGTCACGAGAATGGCGACGGGCTTGCCGCCGGCCGGCGCGTCGGTCTCGCCGACGGTCAGGCACGAGCGGGTGAAATCGCGCTGCGCGACAATGCCGCCATCGGCGGCGATGTCGATCTCGTGATGGCCGCCCATCGGATATTGGTCGTTCACGGTCTGCGGCGTGAGCAGATAGACCGGGATGATGCCGCCTGGGTCGGGTGGCAGCACGACGGTGTTGAAGGCACGGTCGCTGCATTTGAGCAACGACTCGCCGGCGGTCGTTGCCGCGACGCGCGCCGCGGCGAGGCGCAGTCCGAGCGGCGATAGCGCCCGATCGCCGCCGGCTTCCGGCACGCGCTCGTTCGACACCGCGCCGTTGCCATAGTCCGCGACATAGATCGCATAGGGCGTGCCGTCGGCGAGGCCGAAATAGGTTACCCGCAGCACATCGCCCCGTGGCTCGACCACCCAGCCGCGAATGGCGCCCATCACCGCGTCGGGCAGATGCCGCGCGACCATCGTGTCGGTGGTGTGCCACGCCGCCTGATCATAGTCGTAGATCGCCGTGCCGCGTGCGCTCACCGTGGCGAGATCGGTGCTCGGGATGGTGTGCTGCGCCGCGGCGGGGCAGGCGATCGTCGCGAGCGAAAATGCCAGTGCCAAAGTGCGCATGTCGCGATCCCCCGTGGCGCCATCCTAGCCACCGCGCGGCGCGCGACAAGCCCTTTGGGACGCTTGCAGCGACCGCCATTTCGGCTAGGGCTATGGCATGCCGTCCACCATCAACTGCGACCTCGCGATCGTCGGCGGCGGTCTCGCCGGGTCGCTGATCGCACTGGCGCTGGCGAAGAGGCGGCCCGATCTCGACATCCGCATCGTCGAGGCGTCGCGCACGCTTGGCGGCAACCATATCTGGTCGTTCTTCGCCGCCGATGTCGCGGCGGAGGAGCGCTGGATCGTCGCCCCGCTGATCAGCTATGGCTGGAAGGCGTACGATATCGCCTTTCCCGCGCATGCCCGCACCTTCCGCATGGGCTATTATTCGATCGAGTCGGAGCGGCTCGATACGGTGGTGCGCCGCGCCTTGCCCGAAGGCGCGGTGATGTTCGGGCGCAAGGTGCTGGCGGCCGGGCCGCGCGCGGTGGTGCTGGCCGATGGCGACCGGGTCGAGGCCAGGGGGGTGATCGACGCGCGCGGGCCGGGCGATCTCGGTTGTCTCGAGCTCGGCTGGCAGAAATTCCTCGGTCGCGAGTTTCGCCTCGCCGAGCCGCATGATGGTCCCCGCCCGATGGTGATGGACGCGACCGTGCCGCAGCATGACGGCTATCGCTTCGTCTATTGCCTGCCGCTGGCGGCGACGCGGATCTTCGTCGAAGATACCTATTACAGCGATACCCCGGCGATCGCCGCCGATGTGCTGCGCGGTCGCGTCGATGCCTATGTCGCCGCGCGCGGCTGGCAGGTCGAACAGGCGGTGCGCGAGGAAACCGGCGTGCTGCCGGTCGCGCTGGGCGGCGATTTCGCGGCCTATTGGCGGAGCGGCGGCAACAAGGTGGCCAAGGCGGGGATGCGCGCCGGGCTGTTCCACCCGACCACCGGCTATTCGCTGCCCGATGCCGTCCGCCTCGCCGCGCTGATCGCCGACGCTTCCGATCTGTCGGGGGTGGCGTTGCACGACCTGACCCACCGCGTCGCGACGCGGACATGGCGCGCGCGCGGCTTTTACCGGATGCTCGACAAGATGCTTTTCCGTGCGGCCGAACCCGAGGAGCGCTATCAGGTGCTGGAACGCTTCTATCGCCTCAACCCCCGGCTGATCGGCCGGTTCTATGCGGGACAATCGACGATGCTCGACAAGCTACGCGTGCTGACCGGCAAGCCGCCCGTACCGATCGGCCGGGCGATCCGCGCGATCCGGGGCCAGTCATGAGCCGCCGCGCGATCGTCATCGGCGCGGGGTTCGGCGGCGTTGCGCTCGCCATCCGCCTGCAATCCGCCGGGATCGAGACGACGTTGGTCGAGGCGCGCGACAAGCCCGGCGGGCGGGCCTATTATTGGGAGAAGGACGGCTTCACCTTCGATGCCGGACCGACCGTCATCACCGATCCGCCGTGCCTGCAGGAATTATGGGCGCTGTCGGGTCACGACATGGCAGCGGACGTGACGCTGGCGCCGGTGCTGCCCTTTTACCGGCTCAACTGGCCCGACGGCACCAGCTTCGACTATACCAACGACGACAGCGTGCTGATGGCCGAGATCGCCAAGCTCGATCCGGAAGATGTCGACGGCTATCGCAAATTCCTCGAATATTCGGCCGGGGTTTTCCACGAGGGCTATGAGAAGCTCGGCCATGTCGCGTTTCTCGACTTCGCCTCGATGATCAAGGCGGCACCGGCGCTCGCCAGATACCAGGCGTGGCGGTCGGTCTATTCGATGGTGTCGAGCTTCGTGAAGAACGAATATCTGCGCCAGGCGCTGTCGTTCCACACCCTGCTGGTCGGCGGCAACCCGTTCACGACCAGCGCGATCTATGCGCTGATCCACAAGCTCGAACGCGATGGCGGCGTGTGGTTCGCGATGGGCGGCACCAACAAGCTGATCGCCGGCATGGTGACGCATTTCGAGCGGCTCGGTGGCGTATTGCGGCTGAACGACGCGGTGACGCACATCGCCACGCTCGGCGACCGCGCGACCGGCGTGACGACGGCGAGCGGCTGGTCGGCGGACGCCGACATGGTCGCGGTCAATGGCGATATCATGCACGCCTATCGCGACCTGCTGAAGGATTCGGGCTCGGCGCAGCGCAGCCGCGCCAGGCTCGAGCGCAAGCGCTATTCGCCGTCGCTGTTCGTGGTGCATTTCGGCATCAAGGGCACCTGGCCGGGCATCCCGCACCACATGATCCTGTTCGGCCCGCGCTATAAGGGGCTGCTGTCGGACATCTACGATCACGGCGTGTTGTCGGAGGATTTCTCGCTCTACCTCCATCACCCGACCGTCACCGATCCGAGCATGGCGCCCGCGGGGCATTCGACCTTCTACGCGCTCGCCCCGGTGCCGCACATGGGCAAGTTCCCGGTCGACTGGGACGAGATCGGGCCGATCCTCGAAAAGCGCATTCTCGACGAGGTCGGGCGGCGGCTGATCCCCGACATCCATGAGCGGATCGTGACCAAGTTCCACTATGCGCCGAACGATTTCGCGCACGACCTCAAGGCGCATCTCGGCAGCGCCTTCGGCCTCGAGCCGGTGCTGACGCAAAGCGCATGGTTCCGCGTCCACAATCGCGACGACCATATTTCCAACCTCTATTTCGTCGGCGCCGGCACGCATCCCGGCGCGGGCATTCCCGGCGTGGTCGGCAGCGCCAAGGCGACCGCCGCGCTGATGCTGGAGGGACCGCGATGAATTTGTTCTTGTTCCACGTCGGCGCGCCGGCGAGGGGGTGCCAGCGAAGCTGGTGGAGGGGAAATGCCGCAGGCGATGCGCGCGGGGCTTTCCCCTCCGCTGCGTTCGGCGCTCTCGCTCCCGGAGGAAAATAAGTGAAACGTCTTGCTGTCTATTGCGGTTCGGCCACGCCGGCCGACCCGGTCTATATCGACACCGCGCGCGCCGTCGGGCGCACGCTGGCCGAGCGCGGCATCGGCGTCGTCTATGGCGGCGGGCGGCTCGGGCTGATGGGCGCGGTCGCGGACAGCGCGCTGGCGGCGGGCGGCGAGGTGATCGGCATCATTCCGCAGGCGCTGGTCGCGGCCGAGGTCGCGCATCGCGGGCTGACCGAGCTGCACGTCGTCGACACGATGCACCAGCGCAAACAGGCCTTCACCGATCTCAGCGACGGCTTCGTCAACCTGCCCGGCGGCACCGGCACGATGGACGAATTGTGGGAGGCGCTGAGCTGGGCGCAGATCGGCTATCACGCCAAGCCGGTCGGGCTGCTCAACACCGCCGGCTATTATGATCACCTGATCGCTTTCTATGTCAGGATGGGCGAGGTCGGTTTCCTGCGTCCGCAACATCAGGGCATCTTGCTGATCGATGCCGAGCTTGATGGGCTGCTCGCGAAAATGGCGTCGTTCGAGCCGATCGAGACGATCACCAAGATGAAGGCCAGCGACCTTTGAGGGGTCTTTTGCGCAATCTGTTCCCCGGCGCAGACCGGGGCCCAGTTGCGAGGAGTCCCGTAAGGGAAGCGGCAGGCGCGGGTCTTCCCTGCCAGGGCCACACCGCTTGGGCCCCGGCCTGCGCCGGGGAACGCTAGTGGAAATACCCACTCGCGATGCGATCGTGGCGACAGCGCGCGAGTCGATCGCACGCGGGTCGAAGAGTTTTGCCGCCGCCAGCCTGTTGTTCGATCGCACGACGCGCGAGCGGGCGTGGTTGCTCTACGCCTGGTGCCGCGCGTGCGACGACATCGCCGATGGGCAGGACCA
The DNA here is from genome assembly GCA_041659925.1 of Sphingomonas sp. Classification (GTDB taxonomy): domain Bacteria; phylum Pseudomonadota; class Alphaproteobacteria; order Sphingomonadales; family Sphingomonadaceae; genus Sphingomonas. The sequence continues at coordinate 67,740 of JBAZXI010000024.1, read as the reverse complement.
TGGCCATGGCATGTCGCGCGTCGACGATGCGCCGGCGCGCCTTGTCCGCCTCTCGGCGATGACCGAAGCCGCCCTGGCAGGTCAGGTGGTCGGCGACCCGGCGTTCGACGCGCTGCGCATCGTCGCCGCCGAAACCGCCATGCCACCGCGCTATGCGCGCGACCTCGTCGCCGGCTTCGCACTCGATGCCGAGGACTGGCGGCCGCGCAGCGAGGACGACCTCTATCGCTATTGCTACCACGTCGCCGGTGCCGTCGGCTGCATGATGGCGGTGGCGATGGGCGTATCGCCCGACGACGACGCCACGCTCGATCGGGCCTGCGATCTCGGCATGGCGTTCCAGCTCGCCAATATCGCGCGCGACATCGAGGAGGATGGCCGCGTCGGGCGCTGCTACCTGCCGGTCGAGTGGCTGGTCGAGATGGATATCCCGCCGGGCCAGCACATGAAGCCGCCCTTCCGATCGCGCCTCGCGGTGCTCGCTGCGCGCCTGGCATCGCGCGCGGCGGCGTTCGAGCGGAGTGCGCGGCACGGCACGCCGGCGCTCTCGTTCCGTTCGGCCTGGGCGGTGCTGTCGGCGGCGGAGATCTACGGTGCGATCGGCCGGATCGTCGCGGCGCGTGGCGCGCACGCCTGGGATGACCGCGTGTCGACGAGCGCCGTCGCCAAGCTCGCTTTCATCGCCAGGGCGGCGAGTGATGCCGCGCGGCGGCGCACGCTTTACCCGCCCGAGGCCCGCGACCCCGACCTGTGGTGTCGCCCGACGTCCTGAAACGGGCGCTAACCATAGCCGGTCACCCGCCGGTTACCGCGCGGCGCCATGGTGGTGCGGTAATCTGTTTTCCGACCAAAGGGTCCGGTCCATGACCGTATTGTCCGTCAAGCTGTCGCGTGCCTTGTCGGGTGGCAGGCGTACGACGCCGCCTCCTTCGACCCGCGCGAGCTTGCTCGCGACGCTGTTGCGCAAGCGCGCCACCGCGCACAATGTCGGTGCCGAGGATCTGGAGGCATTGCTGCGCGACCAGATCCGCTGGGCATTGCCGATGATCGCACCCGAACGCGAGACCGAGCTAACCGAGTAAAGGCTCGCCCGGATAGGGCTTGGCGTGCAAGCGCGCGCCGAGCCATGCCCCGAGCAGCGGTGCCAGGATCGCGGCGACCTCCATCCACAAGGGCTCGGCGAACTGGAGGTTGCGGAGCACGCCATCCGCGATGACCAGCAGCGCGATGATCCAGCCGCCGTAGCGCCAGTCGGAAATCCGCATGCTCAGCCAGGCGCCGCAAAAGGTGCCGATGAACCAGCCACCGACATATATCAGCCGCACCGGCAGCGGCAGCGCGAAAGCGTAGGCGCTCATCGCCGCGTCGTCCGAAGGATCGAGATCGACCGGAATCGGATAGAGCCACTGGTTGAGGGCGTCGGCGGCCAGGATGATCATATAGCCGATGACGATACCCGCCACGACACCCAGAATCTTGCGGATCATCGCGCCCCCGGTGATTTCAACACCCGGCTCTTAGCGACAGATTGCGAGGCGGCCTAGCCGCGACGATGCGCGCTGCCCTGCCGCTGTGTCAGCAACTGCCCGCTGGCGCGGCAGGCGGCGCTGATCACCGGAAACGACAGGTCGCTGTTGCGCTGGAGAGCGGCGGGCATCGCGACCTGGCACGCCCGGATCGACCGGTAATGCACTGGTTCCACACGCGCCTGAGCGCACTGATCGGACCCATCGCCGCAGCCCATGATCGCCATGACGTAGAAGAGCGGCTCCATGCCCTGACTCCCGTTTCCTGACGATTAAAAGCGATGAGATGCCCGCAAGGTTCCATGGAGCGCTTTCGGATGGGCTTGACCACGCCTACATGGCATGACGATGCCCCCATTGACCGAAACGCCCTCCGCCGACCGCCCCCTGCTGCCGACGCTCCGTCGCTTCCTGCCCTATCTGTGGCCGGCCGGCGAAACCGCGCTCAAGGCGCGGATCGTCGGCGCGATGAGCTTCGTCGTCGCGTCGAAGGTCGTGCAAGTCTATGGCGCGGCCTTCTCGCTCAAATATGCCATCGACCGCATGGCGCATGGCGATCGCAGTGTCGCCTTGCTCGTCGTCGCGCTGGTGCTCGGTTACGCGGCGGCGCGCTTCAGTTCGACATTGTTCGACAATCTGCGCAATGCGGTGTTCGAGCGCGTCGGGCAGGAAGCGACCCGGCGGCTCGCGTCGAGCGTGTTCCGCCACCTCCATCAGCTTTCGCTGCGCTTCCATCTCGAACGCCGCACCGGCGCGGTTACCAAGGTGGTCGAGCGCGGCACCAAGAGCATCGATACGATGCTCTATTTCATGCTGTTCAACATCGCGCCGACGATCCTCGAACTCGGCATGGTGTTGCAGATCTTCTGGAGCCATTTCGGCGCCTGGCTGGTTGCCGCGACGCTGGTGATGGTCGCGCTGTACATCTATTTCACGCGCACCGTGACCGACTGGCGCGCCGCGTTGCGCGCGCGGATGAACGACCTCGATACCGGTGCCGTCGCGCATGCGGTCGATTCGCTGCTCAACTTCGAGACGGTCAAATATTTCGGCGCCGAGGAACGCGAGGGGCGGCGCTACGAGGCGGCGATGATCGCCTATGCCGATGCCGCGGTGAAGAGCGAGAATTCGCTCGCCTGGCTCAATGTCGGCCAGTCGCTGATCACCAACGTCATGCTCGGGCTCGGCATGGGGCTGATCGCCTGGGGCTGGGGACAGGGGCATTTCTCGGCCGGCGATGTGGTTCTGATCTCGACCTTGCTGTCGCAACTGTTCCGCCCGCTCGACCTGCTCGGCATGGTCTATCGCACGATCCGCCAGGGCGTGATCGACATGGGCGCGATGTTCGACCTGGTCGATACGCCGAGCGAGATCGTCGACCTGCCCGACGCACCGTCGCTCAAGGTCGGGCACGGCCATGTCCGCTTCGAGAATGTCTGTTTCGGCTATGATGCCGATCGCGCGATATTGAAGGGCATCGACCTCGATATCCCTGCGGGCAACACGCTGGCGGTGGTCGGGCCCTCGGGCGCCGGCAAGTCGACGCTCGCGCGGCTGATGTACCGTTTCTACGACCTGACCGGCGGGCGCATCACCATCGACGGGCAGGACATAGCCGAGGTGACGCAGGCCAGCCTGCGCGGCGCGATCGGCATCGTTCCGCAGGATACCGTGCTGTTCAACGACACGATCGGCTACAACATCGCCTATGGCCGCGAGGGTGCCGGGCAGGACGAAGTCGAGCGCGCGGCGAAGGGCGCCGCGATCGCCGGCTTCATCGAGCGGCAGGCGCAGGGATATGACACCCGCGTCGGCGAACGCGGCCTGAAGCTGTCGGGCGGCGAGAAGCAGCGCGTGGCGATCGCGCGGACGCTGCTCAAGAACCCGCCGATCCTGATCCTCGACGAGGCGACCTCGGCGCTCGACAGCCGCACCGAAAGCGAAATTCTCGACACGCTGCAGGCGATCGAGCGTGGTCGCACCACGATCGTCATCGCGCACCGCCTGTCGACCGTCGTCCATGCCGACGAGATCGTCGTGCTCGAGGCCGGCCGCGTGGTCGAACGCGGCAGCCACGCCGCGCTGCTGCGCAAGAAGGGCCTCTATGCCGAGATGTGGTCGCGCCAGGCGCAGGAGCGCGAGCAGGCGCTGGCGGCGGAGTAGAATTGACCGGCGCCGGGTTGCCGCCGGGCTTGCGCCACCTCCCTTGCACGGTGTCGCCGCAGTGTCGCTCGGCGCCAAGGGCGGACCGACGCCTTCGCCGTCCCGCGCCCGGGTAAGCGCGCGCTTCGTGTAACGGACCCGGGATTCTACCTAGGCTTCGCGGAGGCCGTGGTTAACGAAATTCGTGCGATGGCCGATTCAAATGGAAACGGGCGAGGCCAGTGAGCAGACACAAAGGCGCCGTGGAAACCGGCCAGCTATCCGATCCCGAAATTGCGTTGCGCCTGGGCGTCTATAATCCCGGCGGCGCGTTTGAACGGGCGTTGGCTGAAACCTGGGAAGCCGCGGGGCCGATCATCGTCGAAACCCAGCGCGAAACATTGTCGAAGCTGCTGAGCCGCCCCGATCCGCATGGCTTCGACGAGGCGAAGATGCGTGCCGAGGGACGTGCCATCCTCGATGAGGCGATGGACCTGTTGCGCGACAAGTTCGAACGACCGGTCGACATCGAGTGGGTACGGCGGATCGCGAAAGAAGGCATCAGCATCGCGCGTCGGTCCGTGCCCGTCGCCCTCATTGCGAGGAGCAAGGCCCATATACTCAACATTACGGTGACGCGCATTCGCGAGGCGTTGGGCGACTCGGAAATTGCCGCGCATGCTATCGCGACCTTGTGCACGCTCTCCACCTACGAAATCGAGATCATGCTCTGGCAAATCGGCGAGTTGCGCAGGCAGGCGGCCGCGTCCGAACGCGTGCAGCAAAGTGAGGCGTTCCACCGCGATGTTTCGCAAACGCTGGTCGTCGCGCTGGACGATGCTCGCGCGCTTCAAGAGCTTACCGGGACGACGATCACGTCGACGCGCGAAACACTAGCGCAGATCGCCGAGATCGCTGTCGCGGCGGGACAATCGGCCACGGCGATGAATAGTGCCGCGCGGACCGCGGCCAGCCTGAACGACGTTCTCACGGGACTCAACGAACAGTTGACCGGTGCGACCGAAATCACGCTGCTGGCTGACGATCAAATGAACCAGACGGTCGAGATGTCGGGCACGCTGTCGCACGAGGTACAGGCGATCACGTCGATCGTCGGGCTGATCCGGGAAATCGCGGGCCACACCAACCTGCTCGCGCTCAATGCGACGATCGAGGCGGCGCGCGCGGGCGACGCCGGGCGCGGCTTTGCGGTAGTGGCGCAGGAGGTGAAATCGCTCGCGGCGCAAACCGCGCGCGCTACCGACGCCATCGCTCAGAAGATCGTGGCGATCCAGGCCGCGAACGCGCAATCGGTCGCCTCAGTCGCCGAGGTCCAGCAGACGATCGCTGCGGTCCGCGCGACCGCCGAGGCGATGGTGGAAAAGGTTTCGAGTCAGGTCCGGCAGGTCTCGCATATCGCGGAAGCGGTCGACGAGACCGCGGTTACCGTGCGCACCGTGTCACATCTCGTTGAATCAATTACCGGACGTACGCGCCATACGGTGGATGACGTCGTGCGCCTTGGCGATGGGTTCGGCCGGGTCGATCAGCAGCTGGCGAGAATGGACGCCGTCACCGCCAGTTTTGTCGACGCAATCGCGAGCTGATCGTCACGCCCGACAGGGAGCGCGACAGCGCCCTTCACAGGCGGTGACCATCGGCCAGCAAATCCCGCGTCTCGGGGTGGCGCTGCATATAGGCCGCGACGAACGGGCATTGCGGCACGACCTTCAGCCCCTGGTCGCGCGCGCTGTCGAGCGCGGCGCGGATCAGCTTGCTGGCGACGCCGCGCCCCTCGATCGCCTTGGGTACGATGGTGTGGGTGAAGACGATCGTGTCGCCTTCGATCTGATAGGCGGCCAGCGCGCGGTGGCCGTCGACCACCAGTTCGAATTCCTGCTCGGCCTTGTTGTCGCGTACGATTTCCATCCGCGACGCTTGCACCGGACCGGGCGCCACGTGCAAGAGTGATGCGACGATAGGGGGCTGACGATGCGCCTGGTGCTGAAATCGCTCATGTTGTTGCTTGGCGCCGTGCTGTCCGGCGCCGCGACTTCGCCGCCACCGTCGTCGCCGCGCTATGCCGCCGGCCAGATATGGGAATATCGCCACCGCCCGCAGGATGTCGCGTCGCTGCTCAAGATCCGGAAGGTCGAAGATGGCGGCAAGCTGGGCGTGATCTATCACATCACCATCGTGGGGCTGGTCCTGCGCAACCCGGCCGCGGGTTCGGCGCTCCACCACGCGCCCGTCTCGCAGCAAACGCTTGATGCCAGCGTCACCCGGCTTGGGCAGAGCGCCATCGCGTGGCCCGATGTCGAACCGGGCATCGCGCAATGGCGGCAGGACAATGGCGGCGTCTTCACGATCCCGGTCGCGCAGATCGTCCAGATCATCGACGATCAGACCGCCGCACTGCTATCGCCGTCCGTCACAAGCTAGGCGTGGCTTTCGGCGCCGATCGCGCTATCTGCGCGCGATGTCGCTCGATCCGCTTCCCACCCTGCAATCGACCTTCGGCTTTCCCGATTTCCGCGGCGTCCAGCGGCAGGTGGTCGATCGCGTGCTGGCCGGCGCCAATACGCTGGCGGTGATGCCGACCGGCGCGGGCAAGTCGCTCTGCTATCAATTGCCCTCGGTCGTGCTCGACGGCACCTGTGTCGTGGTCAGCCCGCTGATCGCGCTGATGCACGACCAGTTGCGCGCCGCCGAGGCGATCGGCATTCGCGCCGCGACGCTGACCTCGGTCGACACCAACCAGGCCGAAACGATCGCGCGCTTCCGTGCCGGTGCGCTCGACCTGCTCTATGTCGCGCCGGAGCGTGCCTCGGGCGGCGGCTTTCGCGATATGCTCGGTCAGGCGAAGCTTTCGCTGTTCGCGATCGACGAGGCGCATTGCGTGTCGGAATGGGGGCATGACTTCCGCCCCGATTATCGCCTGCTGCGCCCGCTGCTCGACGCCTTTGGCGATGTTCCCCGGCTCGCGCTCACCGCCACCGCCGACGCGCATACCCGCGCCGACATTCTCGATCAGCTCGGCATCCCGCACGAGGGGTTGATCGTCGCCGGCTTCGACCGGCCCAATATCCGCTATCTGATCAGCCCGAAGGACAATGTCGCGCGGCAGATCGCCGACCTCATCGCCGAGCAGCCCGGCCCCGGCATCGTCTATGCCCAGACGCGCGCCGCGACCGAGAAGCTCGCCGAGCAGCTCGGCCGCACCGGACGCCCGACGCGCGCCTATCATGCCGGGCTCGACCCCGCCGTGCGCGCGCGCAACCAGGCCGATTTCGTGGCTTCCGAAGACATGGTGATCTGCGCCACCGTTGCCTTCGGCATGGGCATCGACAAGCCCGATGTACGCTTCGTCGCGCATGCCGGCCTGCCCAAGTCGATCGAGTCCTTTTATCAGGAAACCGGCCGCGCCGGGCGCGACGGCGACCCGTCGGTGGCGCATCTCTTCTGGGGCGCCGAGGATTTCGCCAAGGCGCGGCAGCGCATCGGCGAGGTCGAGCCGGCGCGCCAGCCGGGCGAACGCACACGGCTCAATGCGCTCGGTGCGCTGGTCGAGACGGCGGGGTGCCGACGGCGCATCCTGCTCAAGCATTTCGGCGAAGACCCGCCGGAAAATTGCGGCAATTGCGACAATTGCCTGAACCCTCCCGGCGCGCTGGCGAACGCGACGGAGGTGGCGAGGAAATTCCTCTCCGCGGTGTTTCGCACGGGGCAGAGCTTTGGCGTCGGCTATATCGAATCGATCCTGACCGGCCAGTCGAGCGAGCGCAGCCTGATGAACGGGCATGAGGCGCTGTCGGTGTTCGGCATCGTCTCGGACGCCGAGGAGGCCGCGCTGATCAAGCCCACGGCGCGCGCGCTGCTGCTGCGCGATGCGCTGCGCGCCAATGATTTCGGCGGGCTCGAATTCGGCCCGGCGGCGAAGGCAATCCTCAAGGGCGAGGCCGAGGTTGCGCTGATCATCCCGCCGAAGCGCGCGCGCCGGCGCGGCAAGGGCAGCGCTGGCGGTGCCAACCCGGTCGGTGATCCGCTGTTCGAGGCGCTGCGCAATTGCCGTCGCGAACTGGCCAAGGAGGCGCAGGTGCCGCCCTATGTCATCTTCCACGATTCGGTGCTGCGCGAGATGGCGCAGCTGCGACCCGCCAATCGCGATGCGATGTCGCGCATCACCGGCGTCGGCACGCGCAAGCTCGAGGCCTATGGCGACGCGTTCCTTGCGGTGATACGCGAGCATTGATCCCCGATCCTGGCGGAAGAGATGTAAGGCGAGCATATGGCTGACATCAGGAAAATCGACGACCGCATCTCGGTCGCGCCGCAAATCACCCCGGGGGACGTGAGCGAGATCGCGCGCGCCGGCTTCGTCGCGATCGTCAACAACCGCCCCGACGATGAGGAGCCCGGCCAGCCCGACGGTGCCGAGATCCGCGCTGCGGCCGAGGCGGCGGGGCTGGCCTATACCGAAATCCCGATCACCCATGCCGGCTTCTCGCATCCGCAGGTCGCGGCGATGGTCGCGGCGCTCGATGCGGCCGGCGGCCCGGTGCTGGCCTATTGCCGCTCGGGCACGCGCTCGTGCAATCTCTGGGCTTTGGCCTCGGCCACCGCCGGCGGCGACCCGGCCGAGCTCGTCGCCAAGGGCGCTGGCGCGGGCTACGACCTGTCGGGGATCAGGCCGCTGCTCGACCAGCTGTCGGGCCAGTCATGAGCGGCGCGTCAGCCACCGTTTTCCTGCGAAAGCAGGAACCCAGAGCCACGAGCGCGCCGTCCGTAACGCTGGGCTCCTGCGTTCGCAGGAGCACGATGCGGATTGGCGCGGCATGAACTGGCTGCAGCTCGGCGGATCGATCGTCGCGATCCTCATTCTCGCCGGCGTGGCGCGGATGTTGCGGCTCGGTGAGAGCAAGATCGCCAGCGCCGCCGATGCGCGCCGCCTTGCCGAGGAGGCGCTTGTCGGCTTCGAAGCGCGCCATGCGCTGGTCGGACAGGACGGCAATGCCGCGCTGGTCGCCGGCAACGGTGCGATCGCCGTGCTCAAGCGCCACGGCGCACAGGTCGCGGTGCGCCGGCTGTTGCCGCCGCTGCGCTTCCGCGAGGCGGTCGAGGGCGTCACGATCGAAACCGGCGAGCGACTGTTCGGCGCGGTGACCCTGCTTGGCGTGCTGCCGGTCGATGTCGAGGTACTGGAAGCACCACTGACATTGATGTAAGCAAGCCGCGATGACGCTGCCGAATCCTGTCGATTACGCCGTACCCGCCTTCATCTTGCTGGTGCTGGCCGAGATGCTCGTGGCCTGGGCGCGCGACCGCAAACGCTATGAGCCGAAGGACACGCTGGTGTCGCTCGCGCTCGGCACGGGTAGCACCGTGGCCGGCGCGCTGACTGCGGGGTTCGCCTATGCGCTGGCGGTCTGGGTGTGGCAGTATCGCCTGTTCGACATCGGCTATGCCTGGTACTGGTTCGTGCTCGCCTTCGTGGTCGACGACCTGGCCTATTATGTCTTCCACCGCGCCGCGCACCGCGTCCGCTGGTTCTGGGCGAGCCACGTCATCCACCATTCCAGCCAGCATTATAACCTGTCGACCGCGCTCAGGCAGACCTGGACCGGCTTCTTCTCGCTGTCCTTCCTGTTCCGCCTGCCGCTCGCGCTGATCGGCTTTCCGCCCGAGATGCTGCTGTTCGTCGCCGGCATCAACCTGATCTACCAGTTCTGGATCCACACCGAGGTGATCGGACGCATGCCGCGCTGGTTCGAGGCGGTGATGAACACGCCGTCGCACCACCGCGTCCATCACGCCACCAACCCGCGCTATCTCGATACCAATTATGCCGGCGTGTTCATCGTCTGGGACCGGCTGTTCGGCACCTTCACGCCCGAGCGCGACGACGAGCGGCCGCGCTATGGCATCGTCAAGAATCTCGGCTCGTTCAACCTGCTCTGGGCGGCATTCCACGAATGGGTCGGCATCGCGCGCGACATGTGGTCGGCGCCCGGCCTGCGTGCCAAATTGGGTTACCTCGTCATGCCTCCGGGGTGGAGCCATGATGGCAGCCGGGATACATCCGAGACGATCAAGGCGCGCTGGGCGGAGACCCAGCGCAAGGGGGAAGGTCGCTAGTGGAAGAAGCGGATATCGTCGTCGTCGGCGGCGGCTCGGGTGGGGCCGCGGCGGCCGGGCGGCTGAGCGAGGGCGGCAAGTACAGCGTCGCCCTGCTCGAGGCCGGCGGGCGCAACACCGGTCTGCGAACGCGTGTGCCGGGCTTCATCGCCATGCAGAACGAGGCGACCAACTACGCTTATGAAACCGTGCCGCAGGTCGGGCTCAACGGCCGGCGCGGCTATCAGCCGCGCGGGCGCGGGCTTGGCGGGTCGAGCGCGATCAACGCGATGCTCTATCTGCGCGGCAACAAATGGGATTACGACAATTGGGCGGCGATGGGCTGCCCCGGCTGGTCCTATGACGAGGTGCTGCCGGTGTTCAAACGCGCCGAGCACAATATGCGCGGCGCCGACGATTTCCATGGCGGCGACGGCCCGCTGTTCGTCTCCGACCAGTGCGATCCGCATCCCGGCTCGATCGAGTTCGTCGAGTCCGCGCGGCAGCTGCAGATTCCCGCCAATGACGATTTCAACGGCGCGCGGCAGGAAGGCGTCGGCCTCTACCAGGTGACGCAAAAAGGTGGCGAGCGCTGGAGTTCGGGCCGCGCCTATATCGAGAGCGCGGCCAAGCGCGAGAACCTCACCGTGCTGACCGGCGTGGTCGCCGAGCGCGTGCTGTTCGACGAAGGCCGCGCCTGGGGCGTCGCCTATCTTCGGGACGGTGAATCGCGCGAGATCCGCGCGCGCCGCGCGGTGGTGCTCGCCGGCGGTGTGTTCGGCACGCCGCAGCTGCTGATGCTGTCGGGCATCGGGCCCGGGCGCCATCTGCGCGAGCTGGGTATCGCGGTGCATATCGATCGGCCGGCGGTCGGCAGCAACCTGCAGGACCATCTCGACTACATCGCGGCGTTCGAGACCAGGGGGCGCTATTTCCTCGGCAGTTCGCTGCTCGGCACGCTCGGCTTTGCCGGATCGCTGGTGCAGTGGCTGCGTCGGCGGCGCGGCACGATGACCTCGCCCTTTGCCGAGGCCGGCGGCTTCCTGACGCTCAACCGCGATGCCCCGGCGCCCGATATCCAGATCCATTTCGTGCCGGTGGTGCTCGAGGATCATGGCCGCACCAAGCTCAAGTCGCACGGCTTTTCGTGCCATGTCTGCGTGCTGCGGCCGGAAAGCCACGGCACGGTGCGGCTCGCCTCGATCGATGCGCGCGATGCACCGCTGATCGATCCGGCCTTCCTCACCGATCCGCGCGACATGGCGCTGCTCAAGCTCGGCGTGCGTGCGATGTACCGCATCCTCGAAACGCCGCCGCTCAGCAACCACCAGGGCAAGGATCGCTACCCGATCGACCTCGACAATGACGACGCGCTCGAGCGGCTGATCCGCGCGCGCGCCGACACGATCTACCACCCGGTCGGCACCGCGCGCATGGGGTCGGACGACCAGGCGGTGTGCGACCCGAAGCTGCGCGTGCGCGGCGTCGAGGGACTCTATGTCGCCGATGCCTCGATCATGCCGAAACTCGTTTCGGGCAACACCAACGCGCCGTCGATCATGATCGGTGAGCGTTGCGCCGATTTCGTGCTGGCCGACCTGGCGTAACGATCCGCGCCGCTCTCCCGGGCAGGGGCAGAGATCAAGCTCGCGTTCAGCTTTCGCCGCTACAGGGTGGGGGGTGGAAAAGAAAACGCTCAACAAGGCCGGCCTTGCCGCCGTCGTCGTGCTCGCCCCCGGTGGCCTGATCCTCGGCGGGCTGCTGGCCTGGCGTGCCTATCGCCGGCGGACCAGGGCCGCGAACGATGGCAGCGGAGCCTGACTCCCTGACCAGCGCCGGATAAAAAAGGGCCGGTGCGTTGCCGCACCGGCCTTAGGTCGTCCGCAGGAGGAACGTCTGGAGGAGGCGGGGTTGGCCCCGCCCCCGAACTTGTCAGTAGTTGTAGGCGTGTTCGCCATGCTCGCCGAGATCGAGGCCTTCGACTTCGACCTCTTCCTTGACGCGCAGGCCGGTCAACAGCTTGGCGACGTAGATCGCGATCACCGTGCCGGTAGCCGCCCACAGGATGGTTGCACCGACCGTCTCGGCCTGCACCAGCATCTGCTCGGCCAGTGCCTTGCCGCCATTGGCTGGGCCGCCGAACATCGCGTCGTTGACGATGCCGGTGCCGAGCGCACCGATAATGCCGCCAACGCCGTGCACGCCGAAAGTGTCGAGCGCATCGTCATAGCCGAGCTTGGGCTTCATCACGGTCACCGCGAAGAAGCAGATGATCGCCGCGACCGCGCCGAGCACGACCGCACCGAACGGGCTGGAGTTGCCCGCGGCCGGCGTCACCGCGACGAGACCGGCGACGATACCCGAGCAGAAGCCGAGCGCCGAACCCTTGTGGCCCATCACCCGCTCGGCGAGCATCCAGAACAGACCGGCCGAGGCGGTGGCGACGAAGGTGTTGATCATCGCCAGGCCCGCCGAACCATTGGCCTCAAGTGCCGACCCGGCGTTGAAGCCGAACCAGCCGACCCACAGCAGGCCGGTGCCGATGCCGGTCATGGTCAGCGAATGCGGTGCCATGCGCTGCGTCGGATAGCCGATGCGCTTGCCGAGGATGATGCAGGCGACCAGTGCCGACACACCCGAGTTGATGTGCACCACGGTGCCGCCGGCGAAGTCCAGTGCACCCTTGGCGAAGAAGAAGCCGTTGCCGGCCCACACCATGTGCGCGACGGGGAAATAGACGATGGTCAGCCACACGATGGCGAAGACCATCACCGCCGAGAACTTCATGCGTTCGACGACCGACCCCAGGACCAGCGCGATGGTGATCGCGGCGAAGGTCATCTGGAAGCAGATGAACACATATTCCGGAATGGCGACGCCGGAGGTGAAGGTCGCGGATGTCGTCGACGCCGTAACGCCGCTGAGGAACGCCTTGCCGAAGCCGGAGATGAACGCGTTACCGCCGTCACCAAAGGCTTCTGTATAGCCGTACATGATCCAGATGATCATCGCGAGGGCGGCGACCGCGCCGACCTGCGTCATCACCGACAGCATGTTCTTGGTGCGGACCAGGCCGCCATAGAACAGTGCCAGGCCCGGGACGATCATCATCAGCACGAGCAGCGTGGAGGTCATCATCCAGGCGGTGTCGCCCTTGTCGACCGTCGGCGCCGCGTCGAGCGCCCAGGCCGGTATGGCGGCGGTCAGCGCCGCCATAGCCAGGCCGGCGAAGCCGGCATATTTCAATCCTTGCTTCATTGTCGCCCCTTTCATCACAGCGCGGTTTCGTCGGTCTCGCCGGTGCGAATGCGCACCGCCTGGCCGACGTCGAGCACGAAGATCTTGCCGTCGCCGATCGCGCCGGTGTTGGCGGCAGCCTGGATCGCCTCGACGACCTTGGCGGCGAGGTCGGCCGCACAGACCACCTCGATCTTGATCTTCGGCACCATGTTGGTGGAATATTCCGCACCGCGGTAGATTTCGGTCTGGCCCTTTTGCCGGCCAAAGCCCTTCACCTCGCTGACAGTCATGCCGGCGATACCGACTTCGGTAAGCGCCTCGCGGACTTCGTCGAGCTTGAATGGCTTGATGATGGCGATAACTAGCTTCACCCGCGCCCCCTTCCGTTGTTGCAAGGGGATACAGAGCAATCACCGTGCCAGTTGCGCAACAAATCGGTCACGCACGCGTTTTTGGGCGTTCAGCGTGCGTGAAAATGCGGCCAGAGGTTAGCGAGAGGTAAATTTTTGTGCAGATGCGAAGGCGGTGCCCGATTCTCAGGCAGCGTCGGCGATGATCCTGCGCGCCGCGTCGGCATCCTCGTCATCGACCATCACGCGCACCGGAATGAAGAACTGGCTGCCGTCGGCGATGCTCGCACCCTCGTCGAAGGCGATCGCCGGGATGCCTTCCGACTCCAGCCGGCCGATTACGATATTGGCTTCGTTGCGCGCGAAGCGCCCCACCTCGACCAGGCTCATAAGGGCAACGGATCGAAGCCGGGCATGACCTGCTGCACGCGCACCGGCAGACCGTCGATGCTGCGGGTACGGTCGGCGATCTGGGCGAGCCGCTTTTCGGGTGCCTGCTGCGCGTGATATTTGGCGAGGGTGAGCCGCTGGCTGTCGAGCGTCATGCGCGGCACCCCCCAGCCGCAACTGGTCTGCAATGATTCGACCGTGATGTCGAAGATCTGGCGCGCGCCCGGCAACCGCGGGAAATGTGCGGCGAGCGCGTCATAGCCCGGTTCGCCGGCGACCACGAAGCTGCCCCGGCCATAGAGTCGCAGGATCAATGCCGGGTTGTCGAACGCACAGAACATCACCGTGATGCGCCCGTCGGCGGCGAGATGCGCCTGCGTCTCGTTGCCCGAACCGCCAAGGTCGAGATAGGCGACGCGATTGGGGCCGAGCACACGGAACGCGTCCATGCCCTTGGGGCTGAGGTTGATCCGCGCATCCGAGGCGGCGGTGGCGACGAAGAACATCGGCTGCTTCGCGATGAAGGCGCGGTGGTCGTCGGCGATGGCATCGAAAAAGTCCATGGCCGCAGCTTATCGCGCGCCCACGTCAGGCGATACCCCGTTCGAGCCGGCGGATCAGCGCGTCGCGATCGGCCAGGTGGATGCCGAAATCCCGCTCGACCACCTCGCACACCGCCGCCGCATCGGCCAGTCGCCGCCGCTCGGTGTCGCCGCCGAGGTGATGCACCGCGAGGTCGAAATTGCGCAGCGCCAGCCGCCGGTCGGGCAGCGCGAGCGCGCAGGTCAGGCCGTAGACAAGGTGCGATGCCGGGCTGGTCGACATGTACCAGCTGCCCAGTTCCTGGTCGGGACGGTGCTGCGGCTCGAGCGTGAAGCGATAGGTCGGCCGCCATTCCCCGCCGATCGCCACCCATTGCACCCAGTAATCGCCCGCGCGGGTCAGTCGGAAGGCCTCGTGCGGCGTCGGCTGCTCGCGGTCGGCGATGAGGTCTAGCACCCCGGTCAGCGAGTTGCCGCCGAAGCCCGCATCGACGATCACCGGCCCCTCGGGCAGGTCGACGCGCAGCAGCATGTGCGTCAGCGCGCTCGGCGCGTCGGGGCCATTATGCCACAACACCCGCGCGCCGATCGCCGTCACCGTGAAGCCGATCGCCTCCAGCATCGCGCGCAACAGCAGATTATGTTCGAAACAGAAGCCGCCACGCCCGCCATGCACCAGCTTGGCGACCAGCGCCTCGGGCCCGAGATCGACCGGCGTGCCGAGCAGCCCGTCGATCCCCTCGAACGGGATGGCTGCCGGATGCGCCGCCGCGATCCGTGCCAGCGTCGCGCGGTCGGGCGTCACGGGGCCGGTAACGCCGATCCGTGCGAGATAGGCGGCGAGATCGTCGCTCATACGGCGCGCGGCACACGCGGCCGGCCGAGCGGGCATTCGAGGCTCGCCCGGTCCCACGCGCCGAGCGTCGCCGCCGCGTCATAGCTGCTGCGGCAAAAGGCGAGCAGCGCGCTGTCGGGGTCGGTCGCGCCGCGCACCGCGTCATAGGGCAGCAGGAACTCGCCCAGCGTCGCATCGAAGGCCGCGCCGGCAGGCTCGATCGGCGCCGCCGCATATCCGTCCGGGGCGGGATAGGCATAGGCGTAGAACGCCGCCTGCGGATAGGCATCGCTGCCTGGCCAGAAGCCGATGCTCGCTTCCTCGTGGCTGTAGGCCTCGCACGTCACATCGTCGGGCAGGCCGGGCAGTCCCCCGGGATGGCGTGGCGCGACCCGCCCGGAAAAGCGCGTCGAGGCGAGGTCGAAGCTGCCCCAGAAGAAATGCGTCGGGCTCGCCTTGCCGAGAAAGCCGGTGCGGAACTCGCCGAATATCCGCCCCGCCTGGATCAGCGCGCGCCAGAAACGCCGCACCGCCTCGCCGTCATAAGGGCGGGTGGCAACGTCCTCGGCAAAGGGCAGGGCGTCGGGCATTTCGCTCGGGGTCGGGTTGATCGCCACGGCAATGCCGAGTTCGTCCAGCGCGGCCAGCACCGCGCCGTGGAAAGCGGCGATGCTCCCCGCCGCCAGCGCGATCTCGCGCACGCCGCCATCGCTGACCGACAGGATCAGCCGGTCGGCAAGAAAGTCGAAATCGGCCTGCAGGATACGATCGCCCAGCGGGATCGCCGAGGTCGTCAGCCCGCGCGCCGACAGGTAGAAGGGCACGTGCCAGCTATGGTTGAGCCACGGCGTCAGCGCGAGCCGCAACTTGCCGATGATCTGGGCGCGCAACTGCAACCCGATCGCCGTCTCGCGCCAGGCCGGCCAGTCGAGTGCGGGCCAATCGCTTCTGCCGTCCATGTCCGATCCTTCCCGCCGTCAGCGCGCGGGATATAGACGTCTTGGGTCGGTCCGGTAAGTTGTCGCGGCACCTCGCCCGGACGGGGCCTCATCCAGAAAGAGGAAATTTGTTCGCGCGGAGGCGCGGAGATTCAGCGTTCGCGGCGAAAGCCGCATGCCATTTCCAGCGTGCCGCGATGCGCAAGTGGAGGAGATGAGTCTGCGCGCGCCGCGCGAGAAATCTCCGCGCCTCCGCGCCTCCGCGCGAACAAATCACCTTCTTCTTATTCGCCGCCAGCCGAGGAAACCGCGCTAGACGGCCGTCCCGCCCACCGTCAGTCCTTCCATCAGCAGCGTCGGCTGGCCGACGCCGGCGGGCACGCTCTGTCCGCCCTTGCCGCACATGCCGACGCCCTCGTCGAGCGCGAAGTCGTTGCCGATGCCGATCACCTTGGTCAGCGCGGTCGGGCCATCGCCGATCAGCGTCGCGCCCTTGATCGGCGCGCCGAGCTTGCCGTTCTCGATCCTGTACGCCTCGGTGCACGAGAAGACGAACTTGCCCGAGACGATGTCGACCTGCCCGCCGCCGAACGCCTTGGCGAAAATGCCGTTCTTGACGCGGGCCAGCAGCTCGGCCGGATCGTCCTTGCCGCCGCGCATGAAGGTGTTGGTCATGCGCGGCATCGGCGCATGCTGGAAGCTCTCGCGCCGGCCATTGCCGGTCGGCGCCACGCCCATCAGCCGCGCGTTGAGCCGGTCCTGGATATAGCCTTTCAGGATGCCGTCCTCGATCAGCACATTCTCCTGCGTCGGCGTGCCCTCGTCGTCGATCGACAGCGAGCCGCGCTTGTCGGCGATCGACCCGTCATCGACCACCGTCACGCCCGGCGCCGCGACGCGCTCGCCGACCCGGCCGGAAAAGGCACTGGTGCCCTTGCGGTTGAAATCGCCCTCGAGCCCGTGGCCGATCGCCTCGTGCAGCAATATGCCCGGCCAGCCCGGCCCGAGCAGCACGGTCATCTCGCCGGCGGGTGCCGCGACCGAATCGAGATTGACCACCGCCTGCGCCAGCGCCTCGTCGATCGCGCGGTTCCACGTCGCCGGCTGCATCAGCTCGTCATAGAGATAGCGCCCGCCCAGCCCGAAGGTGCCGGTCTCGCGCCGGCCATTCTGCTCGACGACGATCGAGACGTTCAACCGCACCAGCGGGCGGATGTCGGTCGCGACGAAGCCGTCGGGGCGGACGATCTCGACCACCTGCCAGCTGCCCGACAGCGAGACCGAGACCTGCGCGACGCGCGGGTCGCGGGCGCGGGCGGCGGCGTCGATCGTCTGGCACAGATTCACCTTGTCCGCGAACGGTACCAGGTCGAGCGGATCGGCATCGGTATAGAGATGGCGGTTGGTGTGCTGTGGCGGCGGTGCCTTGGCCGACGCCGAGGGATCGATCAGCGCCATCGTCTCGCCGGCACGGACGATCGCCGCGCCGCTCAGCTCATTGGCATGGGCAAAGGCGGTCATCTCGCCCGACACCGCGCGCAGGCCGAAGCCCGATTGCGTGTCATAGCTCGCCGTCTTCAGCCGCCCGTCGTCGAAGCCGAAGGATTCGGTCTTGCGATATTGCAGGTAGAGTTCGCCGTCATCGGCCTTGGCCAGGGCGGCGGCGGTCAGGCGCTGCGCCTCCTCGGGGGAGAGCTGGCCGTCATGGTAGAGATAGGCGCGGGGGTCGGCGTGATGGGTCATGCGCCCGAATATAGGTGCTTCAGCTGTCCTGACCATCCCCATGGTCGTGCAGCGTCGCGACATCGGGGCGATCCGCCGGCCCGCCGATCAGCACGAAGCGCCGGTCGCAATAGCCGCAATCGACATAGCCGGCCTCGTCGATCTGCAGGAACACGCGCGGATGCCCCAGCGCCGCGCCACCGGGAATGTCGCTCGCGCCGTCACAGGCGATGCGGGCATGGGAGGTGCGGACGAGTTCGGGTGGCGGCTGCATGGATGTGGCGATAGCAAGAGCGCGCGCGGGGGACAATGCTCCGCGCGTCGCGCCGATCGCCCCGCCGTCGCGCGCGTCACCGGGGGCCGCCCTGACGCGCGGCGCAGCGACTGCACAGGCCCGAGATTTCGACCATGAGGTGCGTTCCGGCGAATCCCGTCGCCGCGACCGCGCGGTGCAGGTCGGTGCGCGCTTCGGGCGCCGAGATCGTCGCCAGTCCGCCGCATGCGCGACAGATCAGGTCGATCGGCGCCGCCGCGTCGGTGACGACATAGCCCCTGGCCAGCGCGACCTTGCGCACCGCGCCGCGATCGCTCAGCCGCCGCAGCGCGCGGAAGACGAGGCTGGGCGGAATGGCATGGCCCTCGCCCTGGATCATTTCCGCCAGTCGCAACCCACTCACCGCGCCGGGCTGGTCGCGCAACAGCCGCAGCACGGTCTCGTGCAGGAAGCCGGCGTGCCGCCTGGCTTTAGCCATGCGGGTGGCCGGGATGCCGCACCCGCACCAATTGCGCGCCGGCGTTCCGCTGACCGCTGGTCATGCCGATCTCCCGCAAGTCGTGATGTTTCGAGGCGCATCCGCCGCCGCCGGGGTTGCCGGCGACGGCAGACGTGCCGATCAGAAGGTCTTGCGGATCCCGCCGAAGAAGCCGCGCCGCGCGCCATATTGCGGCGCGCCGACCCCGACGCCCGATCCGTCGCGGATCAGATAGATCTTGTCGGCGATGTTGGTCACGTCGAAGCGGATCGACAGCCCCTTGAGGATGCCGGGCCCGTCGAAATTCTGCGCGATGCCGAAATTCGCCGTGAAATAGGACGGCAGCTTGCCACCATTGGGCACGTTGTTGACCGTATCGTCGGCCCGCAGCCCGTCGCCATAGAGGAAGTCGACCGTCGGCACGAGCTTGCCCAGCGCGTTTTTGATCGTCACGCTGCCGCCACCCGACGCCGTCCAGTGCTGCGAATGGTCGGTGTAGATGCTGTGCCCGGCAATGTAATCCAGCTCGTCCTGCGCGAAGAAATACTGGCTGGAGATGACGTTGCGACCCTTCTCCTTGCCGCGCGCGATGTTGAAATACAGGTCGACCGGGCCGTGGGTATAGCTGCTGCTGAGCTCGACGCCCCAGGCAAAGCCGGTGGCATAGTTGAACGGCGACAGCACCAGCGACGGGCCGAACTGCCCCTCGTCGAGCAGGTTGCGCTTGATCTTGTAATAGCCGTCGAGCCCGATCCTGAAACCGGGGGCGACGACCTGCTGCACGCCCACGTCGAAATAATGCTCGCGCTCGGCGCGCACCGGATCGGCGGTGGTGATGTCGGTCGCCTTGGTCGTGTTGGCGAACAGCGCCAGCGTCGGCGCGGCGATCAGCTCCTGCGGCGGCGGGGTGAAGTTGCGCGCATAGCCGACATGGAAGGTCGTGTCGGCGGTGGGTTTCCACACCATGTTGACCCGCGGGCTGATCTGCTGCTCGTTGGTATAGGCCCGCACCGCGTCGAAGCGCGCGCCATAGTTGAGCGTCAGCGTCGGCGTCAGCGACCATTCGTCCTGCAGATAGATGCCGTAGAGCTGCCCGTTGCGTCCGCCGCTGTCGGTAATCGTCAGCGGCACGTCCGATGTCTGCTTGCCGTCGCCATCGACCGCGAAGACCCGCGACGTCACGTTCGACCGCGTCCGCTCGTTCTGGAAGAACAGCCCGAAGCGCAGTGTGTGGCTGTCGGACAGCTTGTAGCTGCCATCGGCCTGCACCCCGGCGGTCAGGCTCGACAGCCGCGACGTGTCGGCAACGCCGCTCAGGATCAGGTCGCCGCCCTGCGGATCGGGGGTGAAGCGCGTCTGCGAATAGCGCACGAACGGCGCGATCTGCAGGTTGAGCGCACCGCCGGCATATTGATAGGCCAGCACGCCATAATGGGTGATCTCGCGCTGGTTCTGGTCGAGTTTCGCCGAATCGAACGTCGCATTGCCGTTGAGGCTGTAGGTCGTGTCACCGGGCCCAGTCCCGCTTTGCCCGGGATTGTTCGGAATCTGGAAATGCCCGATCGAGGTGCCGCCGAACACGGTCAGCCGGCTGCTGTCCGACAGGATGTCGGAGAGATAGCCGAACGCGCGATATTGCCGCGTATGGTCATGGATCGCATCGCGCGACGCGATCGGGTTTTCGACCCCGAGATCGTTTTCGAGATAGCTGCCCGACACGAAATAGTTGAGGTTGCCGCTGGAGCCGTGCACGCTGGCGCTCGGCTCGATGTTGCCGCGGCTGCCGCCGTAGAATCCGACATCGCCGCCATTCTCGAACGACCCGGAACGGGTCTTCAGGTTGATCACGCCCGAGGTGCGATAGCCATATTGCGCCGGCAGCGTGCCGGTCAGCAGGTCGACCGAATCCGCGATATGCGGGTCGAAGGTCGCGCCGAAGCCGGAGATACTTTCGGGCACGATCACGCCGTTGAGGCGATATTGCAGGTTGGCATGCTCGTTGCGCACATGGATCGCGCCATAGCTGTCCAGCGTCACGCCGGGCGCCTGCAACAGCACCTGCACCAGGCTGCGGTCGACGCCGCCGGGCTGGCTTTCGAGGATGCGCCGGTTGATCTGATAGTCGCTCGCGCCGAGCGACGGCAGGATCGCATCGCGCGCGCTGTCGAGCCGCTGCGCGGTGACGACGATATCCTTGGGCATGCTCGCCGAGCTTTCTGCGGCGGCAGCGGGTGCCGGCGCGGAGGCGGTCTGCGCGGTGGCGGCGAGAGGAAACAGCGTGGCGGACAGCGCGACGGTCGCGGTGCCCAGCAGGAAGTGAATACGCATATGAAAAAGCTCCAGGACCTTGGCCGGATTCGCGCGGGGGCGCGCGATCCAAAGTGACGCGAGCGAGCGCGAACCCGCGCTCCCGCTCCGTCATCATCATCGTTCAGGCGTGGAGGTTCAGGGGCGGCGCACGGCTGCGCCAGCCATGCGAATCCTGGCGCGGCGTCAACGCCAGCGCGGGCAGGACGACGCGCCCGACCGCAACCGGCTCTGGCGCGGGGAACGCGATCGGTGTTGGCGCCAGATAGGCGCCGGCATGCGCGATTTCCCGACAGATCGGGCAGATCGGCAGGTCGGGCGAGGTGGGGCCGGTCTTCAGGTCGGTCGCGCCGCCCGACAGGCTGGCCAGCACGTCCGAACGCTGGCTCGAAGCGACATGCAGATGGGTCTGGGTGACGAAGGCCTGACCGACGAACGCCAGCAGCGTGGCGACAACCACGGCGAACCAGCGGCCGCGCCACGTCGTCCGGTGCCGCGCTACCGTCGCGCCGATCTGATCCGACGTCGTCATTTCGTCACGCGATCATCAACGGAGGAACCTGCCACTGCATCGGCGCGTCGTATGTTGTAACGTCACATTGATCAACCCCGTTCGTCGATCGGTGCTCTCGGCCAAGGGGCGTGGGCATGCGGCCATGCACCGGCGACACGCCATCGCGAATGTCGCGCGCATCGTCACGGACGAGGCGTCAGGGCCAAAGCGGTTGACTGTTTGTATGGTGCAGCGCAGCATAAGGCGCATGCGGATCGCGATCATCGACACCAGCACGACGCGTGCCGCGATCATCTCGGAAGGGCTGAAGGAGGCCGGGCTCGACGATCTGGTGCTGATCGACGGCCATGGCCCGCTGGTCGCGCAGATCGAGGCGGCCAATCCCGAGGTCGTGTTGATCAACCTCGAAAACCCGAGTCGCGACATGCTCGAGGAATATTTCGCGGTGTCGCGCGCGCTGGCGCGGCCGATCGCGATGTTCGTCGACCAGAGCAACCCCGAGACGACCGCCGCGGCGGTCGATGCCGGCGTTTCGGCCTATATCATCGACGGCTTGTCGAAGCAGCGCATCATGCCGGTGATCGACCTCGCCGTGCGTCGCTTCAACGCCTTTTCGCGGCTGCAGGCCGAACTGCACGAGGCGAAGAGCGCGCTCGCCGATCGCACCGCGATCGACCGGGCGAAGGCGATCCTGATGCGTCGGCGTGGGATCGACGAGCCCGCGGCCTATGCGCTGCTGCGTGGCCACGCGATGCAGTCCAACCGCCGGATCGGCGAGGTAGCGGAGGCGATCATCACGAGCGACAAGCTGTTGGGGGACGCGCCGTGACGCTCGACCGCATCCGTATCGGCTTCCTGCCGCTGGTCGACGCCGCGCTGCCGATTCTCGCGCGCGAGCAGGGTTTTGGCGAGGCCGAGGGGCTCGACATCGAACTGGTTCGCGACATGAGCTGGGCGACGGTGCGCGACCGGCTGCTCTATGGACATACCGACGCCGCGCACATGCTCGCGCCGCTGGCGATCGCCACCGCGCTGGGCCGTGGCCGTCCGGCCGAAGCGATGACCGTGCCGTTCGTGCTCGGGCTCAATGGCAACGCGGTGACATTCTCGGTCACGCTTGCCGCCGAGACATTGGTCGGCGAGGGGCTTGGCGATCCGCTGGTCGTGGGCGCGCGGCTTCGCACCGTCGCGGCGGCGCGCGCCGCGGCCGGACGGATGCTGCGCTTCGGCGTGGTGCATCGCTATTCGAGCCACAATTACATGCTGCGTTACTGGCTCGCCGCGGTCGGCATCCGGCCGGGCACCGACGTCGAGATCGTCACGATCAGCCCGCCTTTCGCCGCCGATGCGCTCGCCGCCGGGGTGGTCGATGGGCTGTGCGTCGGCGAACCGTGGAACAGCGTCGCGGTCGATCGCGGCGTTGGCCGGATCGCGCTCGTCACCGCACAGATCTGGCGGCGCGGCGTGGAAAAGGTACTGGCGATGCGCGGCGAGACCGCCGAGCGCGCGCCCGACATGGTCCAGCGCCTGATCCGCGCGCTGCACGCGGCGGCGGCGGCGTTCGTCGCGCCGGGCACGGCCGAAACATGCGCCGCCATCCTCGCGCGACCCGAATATCTCGATGCGCCGGAGGACGCCGTGCTGCGCGCGATCACCGATCGGGTGCGGCTCGCACAGGGCGAGCCGCCGGTGCACATCCCCGATTTCATGTTCCAGTATCGCGAGGCGGCCAATTTCCCGTGGCGCAGCCAGGCGGCGTGGCTCTATTCGCAGATGATTCGCTGGGAGGCGACGCCCTTTTCGCCGGCCGAGGCGTCGCGCGCCGAGGGCGTGTTCCGCCCCGATCTGTACCGCGCCGCGCTCGCCGGATCGGGTGCCGTATTGCCCGGCGCGAGTTCGAAGCTGGAGGGCGCGATCGGTGGTGCCCTCGGTGCCGGGTCGGTGCAGGGCCGGCTGATGCTCGGCGCGGACCGGTTCTTCGACGGGCGGGCCTTCGATCCCGACGATATTCCGGGCTATCTCGAAGACTTGCCATAGAATTTGCTGCACTTGCGAAATAACCTT
Organism: Sphingomonas sp.; assembly: GCA_041659925.1. Lineage (GTDB taxonomy): Bacteria > Pseudomonadota > Alphaproteobacteria > Sphingomonadales > Sphingomonadaceae > Sphingomonas. The sequence goes on along the minus strand of JBAZXI010000024.1, from coordinate 44,304 downwards.
GCATCGCGGCGACGAATCACGCATCATTCAGCCGTCGGGCAATGGCGCCCGGCACGAAATAGCCGCGAAACCTCTCCAATGACGGGGACGATCGCGGGGTGGTTCCCCGGGGGATCCGCCAACGGCAACGAAGCCGCCAGGACGCGCCGATAGGCCGCCGTCCTGGCGGCTTTTTTCTTGTCCATCGCGCTTCGGAGAACGACAATGGCAACGGCATTCTGGAATGACGGAAAGAGCAAACCGGCAGGCGGCTTCTGGAGCAGCGGGCACACGCCGACGCTGATCGCCGCGTTCCTCTATTTCGACCTCGCCTTCATGGTTTGGGTGCTGCTCGGGCCGCTTGCGCCGATGATCGCCAAGACCCTGGCGCTGACGCCCGCCGAGAAGGGGTTGATGGTCGCGACGCCGACGCTGGCCGGCGCGGTGCTGCGTGTCGTCAACGGCCTGCTGGTCGATCGGATCGGCCCGAAGAAATCGGGCGCGATCAGCCAGATCATCGTCATTGGCGGGTTGCTGTCGGCATGGTTGCTCGGTGTCGACAGCTTCGGCGGCACGCTCGCGCTGGGGGTGATCCTCGGCTTCGCCGGGGCGAGCTTCGCCATCGCGCTCCCGCTGGCCAGTCGCTGGTATCCGCCCGAGCATCAGGGCAAGGCGATGGGCCTCGCCGGCATGGGCAATTCGGGCACGGTGCTCGCCGCCCTGTTCGCGCCGACCCTGGCGAAGCTGTTCGGCTGGAATGCCGTGCTCGGCCTCGCCTGCATCCCGCTCACCCTCGTCTTCATCGTCTATCAGTCGATCGCGAAGGACGCGCCCAACGCGCCGGCGCCGAAGTCGCTGGTCGAATATCTCCACCCGCTCAGGTCGGGGGACGCCTGGGCGCTGATGGGCTTCTACGCGGTGACCTTCGGCGGCTTCGTCGGACTCGCGGCATCGCTGCCGATCTACTTTACCGACCATTTCGGGCTGACGCCGGTGATGGCGGGCTATTGCACGGCGGGTTGCGTGTTCACCGGGTCGCTGGTGCGGCCGCTGGGTGGCGCGCTCGCCGACCGGATCGGCGGCGTGAAGGCGCTGACCGTCGTCTTTCTCGTCGCCGCGGTCGCGTTGATCGGGGTGAGCGCGGCGCCGACGGTGACATCGGCACTGGCTCTCTTCGTGCTCGCCATGCTGGCACTCGGCACCGGCAATGGCGCGGTGTTCCAACTCGTCCCGCAGCGCTTCTCGGCCGAGATCGGGGTGATGACCGGGCTGGTCGGCATGGCCGGCGGCATCGGGGGCTTCTACCTCGCCTCGTCGCTGGGCTTCGCCAAGCAGCTGACCGGCAGCTTTGTCCCCGGCTTCCTGATTTTCGCCGGGCTGGCGGTGATCGCCTGCATCGGTCTGGCGCTGGTCAAGCGCGCATGGCGCAACAACTGGGGCGCCGCGGCCGGCGTGCGGATCTGATGGGGCGGTCGGGGGGCAGGATCATGTCATACCGCATCGCGCTCGTCGCCGGGGTCGCCGTCGCGACCCCCGCCGCCGCCCAGGAGGTCAAGCTCAAGCCGCTCGCCGAGGCACGTGTCCGTTACGAGCATGTCGACCAGGCGGGAATCGCGGCCGCCGCGGACGCCGCGACGATCCGGCTGCGCGCCGGGCTCGAGGCGAGCCGCGGCGGATGGTCGGCAACCGTCGAGGCGCAGGGCAACCTTGCCGCGATCGGCGACTATCATGACGGGCTGCACGGCGCGGCGACGCGACCGCTCGTCGCCGACCCGCAGAATGTCGCGCTCTATCTGGCGCATCTGCGGTACAAGAGCGGAGGCCTCACGCTGACCGCCGGGCGCCAGCGCATCATGCTCGACGATGAGCGCTTCGTCGGCAATGTCGGCTTTCGCCAGAATGGCCAGACCTTCGACGCGGTGCGCGGCGAATGGCAGCTGACACCCCGGCTCAAGGCCGATCTGAGCTACGCCTGGAGCGCGCGGACGATCTGGGGGGTGGACGGTGTCGGGGCGCGACCGGGGGCGATCGGCGGGAACGACGTCTTTGCCAATCTGAGCTACGCCACCGCCCTCGGTACGCTCACCGGCTTCGCCTATCTGGTCGATCAGGACGAGAATGCCGTGCAGGGCTATCGCCTGTCGAGCCAGAGCTATGGCGCGCGCGTCGCCGGTGCCCATGCCTTCTCCACGGCGGTCAAGCTAAGCTACCAGCTGAGCTACGCGACCCAGTCGGGCTATCACCGCAACCCCAACAGCTATCGTGCCGGCTATTATCTGGCCGATGCCGGGCTGGAGCTGCGCTCGCTGAGGCTCGGTGCCGGCTATGAGGTGCTCGGCGCCGACAAGGGTGTCGCGCTGACCTCGTTCCAGACGCCCTTTGCTACCGGATTCAAGTTTCAGGGCTGGGCCGACAAGTTCCTCACCACCCCGGCGGATGGCGTGCGCGACCTGTATGGCAGTGCCGGCTATGGCTGGAAGGTGGCGGGCCCGCTCAAGATGCTCGCGCTGCAGGCGGTCTATCATCGCTTCGCCAGCGACCGGGCGAGCCGGCGATATGGCGACGAGATCGACCTCCTCGCCAGCGCGAAGGTCGCCAGGACCGTCATCGCGCTGCGCTACGCCGATTATCACGCCGGCAACTTCGCCACGAACACCCGGAAATTCTGGGTACAGATGGACTGGAGCCTGTGATGGATTTCGCCTCCGGAAACGATACGGTGACGTTCGACGGCGTCTCCGATGCCTGTCGCCCCGCGCCCGCGCATCTCGTCGTCATCGGCAACGGCATGGCCGGGTGCCGCGCGGTCGAGGAACTGATCGCGCGCGACGCCGGGCGCTACCGCGTCACGATCTTCGGCGCCGAGCCGCGGGTCAATTACAACCGCATCATGCTCTCGCCGGTGCTGGCCGGCGAGAAGAGCTTCGACGACATCGTCATCAACGACCGCGCCTGGTATGCCGACAATGGCATCGAGCTGGTCGCGGGCGATCCGGTGGTGGTGATCGATCGGGCCGCGAAGACCGTCACCGCGCGCTCGGGCCGCGTCACCTCCTATGACAAATTGCTGATCGCGACCGGCTCCGATCCCTTCGTCATCCCGGTACCGGGCAAGGACCTGCCCGGGGTAATCAGCTTTCGCGACATGGACGATGTCGACCGCATGCTCGCGGCGGCCGAAGGCGGCGGCGACGCGGTGGTGATCGGCGGCGGGCTGCTCGGCCTGGAAGCCGCGCATGGGCTGACGTTGCGCGGCATGAAGGTCACCGTCATCCACCTGATGCCGACGCTGATGGAGCGCCAGCTCGACGAGGCGGCCGGCTGGCTGCTCAAATCGGCGCTGGAGGCGCGCGGGCAGACGATCCTGACCAGTGCCGACACCGCCGAGATCATCGGTGACGGCAAGGTCGAGGGCGTGCTGCTCAAGGATGGCCGGCGGATTCCGGCGAGCCTGGTGGTGATGGCGGTCGGCATTCGCCCGTCGGTCGCGCTGGCGCGCGATGCCGGGCTGGCGGTCGGCCGCGGCATCCAGGTCGACGATCACATGGTCACCTCGGACGCCGACGTGCTCGCGGTCGGCGAATGCGTCGAGCATGACGGCAATGTCTACGGCCTCGTCGCGCCGCTGTGGGACATGTGTCGCGCGCTCGCCGACGGGCTGGTCGAACGGCATAGCGGCTATCGCGGCTCGGTCACCTCGACCAAGCTGAAGGTCGCCGGGCTCGACGTCTTCTCGGCCGGCGAATTCGGCGGCGACGAGGGGTGCGAGGACATCGTGCTGCGCGACGCCTCGCGCGGCGTCTACAAGCGCGTCGTGGTGCGCGACGACCGCGTGGTCGGCGCGGTGCTCTATGGCGACACCGCCGATGGCGGCTGGTATTTCGACCTGCTCAAGCGCGGCGAGGATATCGCCGCGATCCGCGACATGCTGATCTTCGGTCAGTCCTTCGCCTCGGGAGGGGGGCAGGCGGACCCTAGACTGGCCGTTGCGGCGCTCTCGGACGATGCCGAGATTTGCGGCTGCAACGGCGTCAGCAAAAGCAAGGTCGTCGCCTGCATCACGGGCGGCGCGACGACGCTCGACGCGGTGCGCGCCGGGTGCAAGGCGTCGGCGTCGTGCGGCTCGTGCACCGGCCTGGTCGAGAGCCTGCTCGCAGTCACGCTCGGTGATGATTATGCCGGCGAGCGCACCACGCGCACGATGTGCAACTGCACCAGTTTCGGCCATGACGATGTGCGCCGTGCGATCGTCGAACGCGGTTTCCGCGAGATCCCGCAGGTCATGCAGGAAATGAGCTGGTCGACCCCGGATGGCTGCGCCTCGTGCCGCCCGGCGCTCAATTACTATCTGCTCTGCGCGCTGCCTGGCGATTATGTCGACGACCAGCAGAGCCGCTTCGTCAACGAGCGGCTCCACGCCAATATCCAGAAGGACGGCACCTATTCGGTCGTGCCGCGCATGTGGGGCGGCATCACCACGCCCGGCGAACTGCGCGCGATCGCCGATGTGGTCGAGAAATATCACGCGCCGATGGTCAAGGTCACCGGCGGCCAGCGGCTCGACATCTTCGGCATCAGGAAGGAGGATCTGCCCGCCGTCTGGGCCGATCTCAACGCCGCCGGGATGGTCTCTGGCCATGCCTATGGCAAGGCACTGCGTACCGTGAAGACCTGTGTCGGTTCCGAATGGTGCCGCTTCGGCACGCAGGATTCGACCGGCCTGGGGGTGAAGATCGAACGCATGAGCTGGGGCTCATGGATGCCGCACAAGTTCAAGATCGCGGTGTCGGGCTGTCCGCGCAACTGTGCCGAGGCGACGATCAAGGATTTCGGCGTGGTGTGCGTCGACAGCGGTTATGAGCTGCATGTCGGCGGCAATGGCGGCATCAAGGTCCGCGCCACCGATTTCCTGTGCAAGGTCGCGACCGAGCAGGAGGCGATGGATTATTGCGCCGCCTTCATCCAGCTCTACCGCGAGGAAGCGCGCTATCTCGAACGCACCGCGCCGTGGATCGAGCGTGTCGGGGTCGCGTTCATCAAGGCGCGGATCGTCGCCGACGATGTCGGGCGCGAGGCGCTGCGCTCGCGCTTCCTGTTCTCGCAATCGTTCAGCCAGGACGATCCCTGGGCTGGGCGTGCCGCCGGCGCGGCGCGTGAGCAGCATGCGCATATGGCGCATTTCCATCCCAATATGGCGGAGTGAGGCGATGAACGGCGAATGGCTCGATATCGGCTGGCTGGGCGAAATTCCGGTGCGCGGCAGTCGCACCGTGCCGGTCGCCGGCGGCGAGGAGGTCGCGGTGTTCCGCACCGCCGACAACCGCGTCTTCGCACTGCTCAATCGCTGCCCGCACAAGGGCGGGCCGCTCAGCCAGGGCATCGTCCACGGGCACAGCGTCGCCTGTCCGCTGCATAACTGGACCATCGCCTTGGCCACCGGCAACGCGCAGGGCGAAGACAAGGGCTGCACGCCGACGATTCCGGTGCGCGTCGATGCCGGTCGCGTCCTGCTGTGCCGCACCGCCACGCTGGCGGCGGCCGCCTGAGGTGGAACCGATCCGCACCACCTGCGCCTATTGCGGGGTCGGCTGCGGTATCGTCGCGCGTCGCACCGGCGAGCGCTCGGTCGAGATTGTCGGCGACCCCGCGCATCCCGCCAATGCCGGGCGGCTCTGCTCCAAGGGCACGCATCTCGGCGAGACCGTCGGGCTGGAGGGGCGGCTGCTCCATCCGATGATCGGTACAAGGCGCGCCGGTTGGGATCGCGCGCTCGATCTGGTGGCGAAGCGCTTTCGCGCCACGATCGCACGGCATGGCCCGGGCAGCGTCGCCTTCTACGTTTCGGGTCAGTTGCTCACCGAGGATTATTACGTCGCCAACAAGCTGATGAAGGGGTTCATCGGCTCGGCCAATATCGACACCAATTCGCGGCTGTGCATGTCGAGCGCGGTCGCCGGCCACAGCCGCGCGTTCGGCGAGGATGTCGTGCCGGCCAGCTACGACGATCTCGACCAGGCCGATCTGATCGTGCTGACCGGCTCGAACACCGCCTGGTGCCACCCGATCGTCTATCAGCGCATCCAGGCGGCGCGCGCCGCGCGCGGCACCAGGCTGGTGGTGATCGACCCGCGCCGCACCGAGACCGCCGAGGAAGCCGATCTGCACCTCGCGATCCGCCCGGGCAGCGACGTCGCGCTGATGAACGGCGCGCTGGCCTGGTGTCGCGACCATGGCGCCCTCGATGACGCCTATATGGCCGCGCATGTCGCGGTACCCGATGGTTTCTGGGACGAGCTTGGAGAGGGGAGTGACCTGTGGTCGACGGCGCGGGCGTGCGATGTGCCGCCGTCAGACCTCAGGCGCTTCTACGAAATGGTCGCCGCCACCCCGCGCATGGTCAGCCTGTTCAGCCAGGGCATCAACCAGTCGCTGCGCGGTACCGACCAGGTCAACGCGATCATCAACCTGCATCTCGCCACCGGGCGGATCGGCAAGCGCGGAGCGGCGCCCTTCTCGATCACCGGCCAGCCCAATGCGATGGGCGGGCGCGAGGTCGGCGGGCTCGCCTCGACGCTCGCCGCGCACATGGATTTCACACCCGACGATGTCGCGCGCGTCGGCCGCTTCTGGGCGGCGCCCACCATGGCGACGAAGCCGGGGCTCAAGGCGGTCGACCTGTTCCGCGCGGTCGGCGAGGGCCGGATCAAGGCGCTGTGGATCATGGCGACCAACCCCGCCGTGTCGATGCCCGACGCGAACATGGTGCGCGACGCGCTGGCGCGTTGCCCGTTCGTCGTGGTCTCCGACGTCATCGCCGACACCGACACGTCGCGCTTCGCGCATGTCCGCCTGCCCGCGGCGGCCTGGGGCGAGAAGGACGGCACGGTGACTAATTCGGAACGATGCGTCAGTCGCCAGCGCCGCGTCCTGCCGCCGCCCGGCGAGACGAGACCCGACTGGTGGATCGTCAAGGAAGTCGCCTGCCGGATGGGCTGGCGGACGAGCTTCGCCTATGACCGGCCGGCCGACATCTGGCGCGAGCATGCCCGGTTGAGCAATTACCAGAATGATGGGGCGCGTCGCTTCCGGCTCGACGGCCAGGCGGCGCTGAGCAACGCCGCCTATGAAGAGATGGTGCCGTTCCGCTGGGGTGACGCCCCCTTTGCCGACGGGAAATTTTCCACCCCGGACGGCCGCGCGCGGATGATATCGGTCGGCCAGGTGCCGGCGGCGGCACCGCTCGGGCGCTGGCCGATGATGCTCAACACCGGGCGCTACCGCGACCAGTGGCACACCATGACGCGGACCGGCCTGTCGCCCCGGCTCGCCCGGCACCGCGAAGAGCCGCTGGTCGAGATCCACCCCGAAGACGCCGCGCGGCTCGACATCGCCGATGGCGGGCTGGCCCGCGTCGCGACGGCACAGGGCGACAGCCTGTTTCGCGTCTCGGTTTCGGCCGCACAGCGCCCCGGCGAGCTGTTCGTGCCGATCCACTGGACCGACCGCACCGCGAGCGGCGGGCGGGCGGGCCTGTTGCCGCGCCCGCTTGCCGATCCGCATTCGGGCCAGCCCGGTTTCAAGGCGACGCCGGCGCGGGTCGAGCGCGTCGACACCGCATGGCGCGGCTTCCTGCTCGCGCGCGACGACCTCGCTGATCGCCCGCGCTGCGCCTGGGCGACGCGCATCACGGTGCCGCACGGGGTATTGTGGGAACTGGCCGGCCATGACGATCCCGTCGCGCTCGACAATCTGTTGCCGCGTGGCGAGCGGATCGAGGCGATCGATCGCGCGCGCGGATCGCGCCGTGTCGCGATCCTCGCCGATGGTCGTCTCGCCGCGGCACTGTTCGTCGCCACAGATGGTCCGCTGCCACCGCGCGACTGGCTGATCGCCCAGCTCTCCGCACCGGCGGTGGCGCCGACGCTGCTCGCCGGTCGCGCACCCGGTGCGACGGTCGATCACGGCGCGATCATCTGCGTGTGCTTCGACGTCGGCGCAAAGACGATCGCCGCCGCGATCCGCGACCGGAATCTGACCGACGTCGCGGCGATCGGCGTCGCCCTTCGCGCCGGCACCAATTGCGGCTCGTGCCGCCCCGCACTGGCGAGGTTTCTCGCCGAACGACCTGTCGAGGAGACGATCCATGCCAGCCGATGATTTCGCCCCCGGGACCGTGTGGCTGGTCGGCGCCGGGCCCGGCGACCCCGAGCTGTTGACCCGCCGCGCCGAGCGGCTGCTGCGCGGCGCGACGATCGTGTTCTACGACGCGCTGGTCGGTCCGGCTGTGCTCGACCTCATCCCGGACGGCGTCGTCCGCGTCCCCGTCGGCAAGAGGTCCGGCCGGCATTCGCGCGATCAGGCGACGATCGACCAGTTGCTGGTGCGCGCCGCGGAGCGCGGTGAGCGGGTGGTGCGGCTCAAGGGCGGTGACCCGTCGATGTTCGGCCGTGCGGCCGAGGAGCTGAAGGCGCTCGCCGGCGCCGGCATCACCGCGCGCATCTGCCCAGGCATCACCGCGGCGAGCGCCGCCGCCGCCTCGGCGGGCATCTCGCTGTCGCTGCGCGGGCTGGCGCGCCGCGTGCAGTTCGTCACCGCGCACGCCGCGCACGGCAGGCAACTCGATCTCGCCTGGCGCGATCTGGCCGACGGCCGCTCGACCCTCGCTTTCTACATGGGGCGAGCGGCGGCCGGAGATATCGCGCGCGGGCTGACCGGCGCCGGCCTTGCCGGGTCGACCCCGGTGCTCATCGCGTGCGACGTCAGCCTGCCCGGCGAACGCCTGTTACGCACCCGGCTCGATCTGCTGCCGCTCGCGGTCGAGGCGATCAGCGACGACAAGCCGACGCTGATGCTGATCGGCGATGCCGTTGCCGATGCGAATTACGGCGTCGCCGTCGCGGCAAATCCGGCGGTCGCTGTCGAACGCGCGCGCTGAGAGCATAGCGGCCTGGCGGCGCGTTCCTTGAAATTTCCCGACGCGCCGGTCAGTAGATGACGCCGCCATAGGGGCTGTAATAGGCGAAGATCCGCTCGGCCGATTCCCGGCTCGCACCGCCCAGCGCCTCCAGCTCCTTGCGTTCATAATGCGGCGCGCCGGTCAGCACGGCCTTGTCGAGCGAGACGACATAGCCGCCACGCGCCGGGTCATATTTCAACAGCGCCCAGGGCAGCGGATGAAATTTCTCGCCGATGCCGAGAAAGCCGCCGAACGACATGATCGCATAAACCACGTTGCCGCCGACCCGCTCGATCGACAGGTCGTCGATATGGCCGATCTCTTCGCCGTCGTCGTTGAAGACCGGTGTGCCGTTGACGCGGCTGGACAGGATGAGCTGGTGGTCGGCGCGGGCGGGCCGCTCGATCACCTGTTCCGTGGATGGCTGGTTCATCATCGATTCTCCCATGGCACCCGGCGCCGCGCGATCGGGGAGGGCGATACGCCGGGACGAAAGCGATAAAACGCCCGGGAGCCGCCGACTGTTCCGGTTGCGGCGTGTGAATTCACCCTGTCGAACCCCGCGGCACCGGCGGAAAATCGCCGCGCCGCGCGAGGGCGAAGCCGGCGGAATCTTCGATTCACCGGCGCGGATGCACAGCCCGGCGGGATCGTCGGAACCCGACCGCCCGGTCCGGGTTGCACCGGTCCTTGACCGTTAGGAGAATGCGATGTCGCCGTCTGTTACGAAAATTGCCCCTGCGATCGTGGTTTTGGTCGGTGCGCTGGGCCTGGGTGGCTGTGCCACCAAGGGGTATGTGAGAGATCAGATCGCGCCGGTGAGCCAGCGCATCGATGCGCTCGAGGCAAGGGTGCAGGCGACCGACGGTACGGCGAAGTCGGCCCTGACACAGGCGCAGGCCGCATCCGGGCAGGCGCAGAACAATGGCCAGCGTCTCGATCAGCTCAATGCGCGGGTGGATGGCATCGAGCAGCGGATGCAGGCGCAGGAGAAAAAGCCGAAGCGGCCGCGCAATTGATGCCGCACGGCGGCAAATGCTGAGATGAAGGTGATTTCCCGTCTCGGCTCTTCCCTTGGGGCGACGAGCGACCGACAACGGATGCCCCGCGCGCCGGGCAATGTCCTTCTGGCGTTTGCCGGACTCGTGCTGATTGTCCCCGTGCAGGTACGGGCGGCGCTTGCCGCTCCCGTGCCGGCGGCGACCGGCGCTCCGCTGTCAGCGACGGCGCCGTCGCGGCCGCCGCCGGTGGCGGCTGAGGCGAGCCGGTCGGTAGCGGCGACCCGCGTCGCCGACTGGATCGCGGCGTCGGGGGACAATGCCGCCCTGCCTTACATCATCGTCGACAAACGGGCGGCCTCGCTCTTTCTGTTCGATGCGAAGGGGAAATCGCTCGGCAGGGCGCCGGTATTGGTCGGCGTCGCGGTCGGCGACGAGGCGACCCCCGGCATCGGCAGCAAGAAGCTCGCCGAGATCGGCCCCGCGGAGAAGACGACGCCTGCCGGGCGTTTCCTTGCGAAATATGGCCTGGCGTTCGGCGGGCAGCAGGTGCTGTGGGTCGATTATGCCACGTCCGTGGCGCTCCACCCGATCCCGCCCGGCGCCAGCCCGAAGGAACGCCGGCGCCAGCGCATGCGCTCGCCGACACCGGGCGACCACCGCATAACCTTCGGGTGCATCAACGTGCCCACCGCCTTCTACAACAAGGGCGTGCGGCCGCTTTTCCGGAAGAAGGGTGGCTATGTCTACATTCTGCCCGACACCAGGCCGCTCGAGGCGGTTTTCCCCCGCCTGCGGGTTCAGCCGCTCATGAACGACGGCGCGCGCTGAACGTCGCAAGAGGTGGTGGCCGTTCGGCGCCATCGCGGCAACCGATCGGCCAATCTGCGGATGCCGGTTTCGTGCCGCACACCATCCGCGACACCGCCGCGGCGGCCAGCTACACCACCGCGCGGGACACGATCCGATCGTGACCCAATCGATATCCGGATCGCGGATATTGCGGTAATATGGCGCGCGAGCGGCAGTAGCGCTAGGTCAACGGGATGGATGAGGGGCGACGCAGTGAAATAACGGCTTGGGCGCAAGCGCTGGAAGCCTATGCGCGGGATTGGGACGACGCCTTTGGCAACCGGCCCGGCTATTTCACCCAGGAGTTCTGGTACCTGCTGGTCGGTTGCATGATCGCGGATTGGCGCGGGCGGCCGATGACGATGAGCGCGGCCTGCCAGGCGATGAAGAGCGGCTCGAACCGTACCCGAGAAGAACGGATCAAGCGTGCGGTCGACGACGGATTCCTGACCAAGGAGCGAACCAGCGACGATGGTCGTGCCGCTATCGTGCGACCTACGCCGATGCTCGAGGAACTGATCGTCGCGCATCTCGAACGCACGCTGGCGACGACGCTCTCGTTGCTCGGGACCGTGCGCTTACCCGCAGAAGCTGCGGATAAATCTGCCGACAGCTCTTCGCTTTTATAGTTCTCCGGCGTCGTGTCTGGTGCGCCCTCGCATATCGCCCGAAGCGGCGAAGGGGGAGGACATTGAATGCCCGGACATTCGCGCGCTCGCGCACACCGAAATGCTGTCTTTGGTTGTACGGTATCCGTTCTGGCAATCGTCACCGGCAGCCCTGGCATGGCGCAAACGGCACCGTCCGTACCGCAGGCCATCGCGCCGAATCCCTCCATGGACGATCAAGCCGACATCGTCGTCACCGCGCAGCGCCGCAAGGAGCGGCTGCAGGATGTGCCGCTGGCGGTGACCGCACTGTCGTCGGATAGCCTGAGAAATCTGCAGGCGAGCGACATCGGTGACATTCAGGGCGCGGTGCCCAACCTCACGCTGCACGAAGGCGACGCGTCGAACGCCGTCATCTATATCCGCGGCGTCGGCCAGATCGACAGCCTTGCCTTCGCCGACCCCGGCGTCGGCGTCTATGTCGACGACGTTTATCTTGGCCGTGCCCAAGGCGCCTTCCTTTCCGTTTATGATGTCGACCGGGTCGAGGTGCTGCGCGGGCCCCAGGGCACACTCTATGGCCGCAACACGATTGGTGGCGCGGTCAAATTTGTCTCCACGCCGCTCTCCAATGCCTTGACCTACAGCGCGGAGGCGACCGGCGGCAGCTACGGCACGCTGGAGCTGAAGGGCAGTGTCGGCGGTGCGCTGGTCGAGGACACGCTGCTCGCCAAGGCCGCCGTGTCGTTCGTCCGGCGGGATGGCTATAGTCGCAACGCGTTCAACGGACAGGACGATGGCGACAAGCGCGAGATCGCGGGGCGCCTCGCCTTCGAATATCGCCCTTCGTCCGATCTGCGGCTGCGGCTGAACATCGACGGATCGCGTGCGCGACCGGATACGTCGCGCACCCCGGCACGCGCGACCGCGGTGTTCGGTTACCCCGCAACGACCAGCGCCCCGTTCAGCGTCGACGCCAATTTCAATGACGTGAACCACCTGGACACGTTCGGCGCGTCGCTCACCGCGGATTGGGACTTGTCGCGCGCATTCACGCTGCGCTCCATCACGGCCTACCGCAAAATGCGGTTCAAGGCGGACCTCGATCTCGACGCGACACCGGATTCGATCTTTGGCGTTTACGACGACGAGAGGCAGCATCAGCTCAGTCAGGAATTGCAGCTGGTCGTAACGAGCGACCGCTTCCGGGGGGTCGCCGGCCTGTTCTATTTCGACGAGCATGATGACACGTTCAGCGGGCTTTACGGCCCCGCCATCGCGCTCGTTACCGGCTCGCTCAATGTGCAGCACAATCGGAGCGCCGCGGCTTACGGCCAGGGAACATACAAGGTCACGGATCGGCTCTCACTGACGGCGGGCTTGCGATATACGCATGAATCCAAAGACTTCCTGCGTACCCAGAAATATTTCGCCGCAAGCACGACCCTGCCCGTGCCCTATGATCAGGGACCGTTCGCCACCTATATCGACACGGCGAAGAGCTGGGATTCGTTCACCCCCAAGGTCGGTCTGGACTATAAGGTGAGCGGAGCGGTGCTCGCCTATGCGTCGATCAGCCGCGGGTTCAAATCGGGCGGGTTCGACGGGCGCGCCAATGACACGGCAGCCGCGCGGCCCTACGATCCGGAGACGCTGTGGGCCTATGAAGCGGGATTGAAGACCCAGTTCCTCGATCGCCGGGTAACCCTCAACGCGGCGTTGTTCTGGAACGATTATAAGAACCTGCAGCTTTCCAGCTTCACCGCGACGTCGACCGGCGCCTTTACGGCACTCTTCACCAATGCGGGCGCGGCAACGATGCGCGGCGCCGAGTTCGAACTGGTGGCGCGGCCGAGCAAGCCGCTGACACTCAACCTGACGCTGAGTTATCTCGACGCGCATTATGATCGCTATATCGGGCCTGGTGGCGTCGACATCAGTCATCAGCGCGAGCTCGTTAACGCCCCCAAATGGAGTGGGCGTGCGGGCGCCACTTATGAAGTCGATCTGGGCAGCGGCGGCAACCTGACGCTGGGCGGCGATGCGAACTTTCGTTCCAAAACCTATCCGACCGTTTCCAGCAGCGAGATACTCGCGCAGCACGGCTATGTGCTGGTCGATGCGTTCGCGCGCTGGGCCGATGTCGGCAACCACTTCTACGTGCAATTCGGCGTCAAGAACCTCACCGACAAGCGCTACAAGGAGCAAGGCTTCGATCTGTCGGATTCGCTTGGCTATCAACTCGCTTATTATGGCGCACCGCGCGTATTTCGCGCGACGATCGGAACGCATTTCTGATGTCCGATGTCCGGCGCGAGGAGCCCGATTTCGACACGGCCGCCTTGCTTGATCGCGTTGCGGCGGACTTTGCAGGCGATCCCGCCGAACCCGGGATTGATGACCGTAGGGCGGCGCTCGACCGGATGGCGCGGCTTTACGGCCCGCCCGTCGATCCGGCGATGCCCGTTGAGGAACGCACGATCGCGGGCCCTGGCGGTCCGATCGGGCTGCACATCCATGGTGCCGACGGCCCAGCCGGGCGACCGATACTCGTGAACCTTCACGGGGGCGGCTGGGTGCTCGGCGGCCCCGACACCTATGCCGGAGTCATGCAGGCATATCAGGCGGCGGGCGATTGCGTGGTGGTCGATGTCGATTACCGCCGTGCGCCCGAAACCCGCTATCCGGGCGCGCTCGAGGACGGTCTGGCCGCGCTCGCATGGACGCATGCCAATGCCGAAACTTTGGGCGGGGATCCGGCGCGCATCGTTCTGACGGGCGACAGCGCGGGGGGCTATCTCGCGGCGCGGGCGGCGCTTGCCACGCAGGTGAAGCTGGCCGGGCTTGTGCTGGTCTACCCCGTACTCGCGGTCGGCCACGGCCATGACTTGCCGTCGCGCCGGCATCTGGGCGACGGCAGGTTCTTTCTGGAGCTCGATGCCATCATGCGGGCCGAGACCGAATTCTTCGATGCCGGCCAGCAACGCGACGACCCGGCGCTTTCTCCGCTGTCGGCGCATCCGGCCGCGCTCGCCGCCTTGCCGCGCACGATGATCGTGGCGGCATCGCTTGATCCGCTGGTGGATGAGGCCCGTCTTTTCAAAGAGCGACTGGAGAATGCCGGCTGCGCGGTGCGCTGGCGGCTGGTGGAAGGAACCATCCACGCCTTCGTCCTCTTCTCCCAGGCGATCCGCAGCGGACGCGACGTGATCGCGGAGATCGGTGCCTTTGTCAGCGAGGCGGGGGCGACCCCGACGTCCGGCGCGGGGAGCCGCGACCTGGCTGCGGATCGGTAGGGGCGCCGCCGCCAAATGCGGCGCTTCAAGGCGGCATTTGACATGGTCATGGTCTGCGATTCTGTCGGCCGCTTCAACGGTCGCAGCGTGTTCGGCCGCACACGCTGATTCAAATCCCCGCCAACCGGCGCGATGCGCGGCCCATGCGCACCATCGCTCCGCCCGATTCGCTCACCATCGCCCGCCGCATCGCGCCCGCAACGCCGCCGCCCGCCCCGGCCACGGCTACCGCCACCTCCGCCAGAATCTCCAACACCGCGCCGCGAAAATTCCCTGCCACCACGCGTCAGATATGTTCGAAATTCCCTGCCGGCGCGCTCATGGCAGGGAATTTGGCCGCGCCGGCCCCGCCCGCGCGTCGCCAACATCACGCGCAGCCAAGGATTGAGCTTGTCCGCGCTCCCGCCTACAGGCCGGACATGACCGAAGCCGCGATCGTGATCGACCAGCTGTGCAAGACCTATGCGGGCGGCAAGCGCGCGCTCGACAGTGTCAGTTTCGAGGTGCCGCGCGGCTCGGTGTTCGGGCTGCTCGGGCCGAACGGCGCGGGCAAGTCGACGCTGATCAACATCCTCGCCGGGCTCGTCAACAAGACCAGCGGCAATGCGGCGATCTGGGGTTTCGACATCGACGCGCATCCGCGCAACGCCAAGGCGTCGATCGGCATCGTCAACCAGGAAATCCTGTTCGATCCGTTCTTCACGCCGTTCGAGACGCTGGAGATCCAGGCCGGGCTCTACGGCGTGCCCAAGGCCAAGCGCCACACCATGGAACTGCTCCGCGCGGTGCATCTCGAGGACAAGGCCAATGCCTATGCCCGCACGCTGTCGGGTGGCATGAAGCGCCGGCTGATGGTCGCCAAGGCGATGGTCCACCGCCCGCCGGTGCTGGTGCTCGACGAGCCGACCGCCGGCGTCGACATCGAGCTGCGCCAGCAACTCTGGGCCTATGTCCGCAGCCTCAACGAACAGGGCGTGACCGTGGTGCTGACGACGCATTATCTCGAAGAGGCCGAGGAGCTGTGTGATCGCATCGCGATCATCAACCACGGCACGGTCATCGCCAACAAGCCGACCCGCGAGCTCGTCGGCATGGCGCAGGAAAAGCTCGTCGAGGTCACCGTCGATCGCGACGTCGCCACGCTGCCCGCCGATAGTTGCTTCCAGAAGATCGCGCTGAAAAGCGAGCGCGTGCTCGAAATCACCTATCGCAAGGACGAGGCCAATGCCGGCCAGGTGCTCGCGGCGGTGCAGGCCGGCGGCTTCGGCATCGTCGAGGTCACGACGAAAGAGCCCGATCTCGAAGACGTGTTCCTCAACCTGACGCGCGCCGCCAATGCGTAACCGCGGCCTCGCCTGGAAGCTACTCGCCGCCGCGCTCGCGCTGCTGTTGGCCGCCATACTCTATTGGTATGTCGGCGCGCTCCAGTTCGAACGCTACGGCTTCGGGGTCGCGCGGTCGACCGCGTGGCTCGGCCTCGCCGCGGTCAATATCGGTACGCTCGTCGTCGTCGTCGCGCTGGTCCTCGGCATCCGCGCCGCGTTGAAGCGGAGCAAGGCTGCCGATCGCCATGGGTGAGACGCGCAGCGCCGACGTGCTGATCGTCGGGTCCGGCGCCGCCGGGCTCACCGCCGCGCTCAACCTCGCCGATCGCTTCACCGTCATGGTGCTCGCCAAGGGTGCGATGAACGAGGGTTCGACCGCCTGGGCGCAAGGCGGCATCGCCGCGGTGCTCGAACCCGGCGACACCTTTGAGAGCCATATCGAGGACACGATGATCGCCGGCGCCGGGCTCAACGACCGCGCCACGGTCGAGTTCGTCGTCGAGCGCGCGCCCGCCGCGATCGCGCGGTTGCAGGAACTCGGCGTACCCTTCGCGACCGAGACCGGGGACAAGGACAGCGCGCTGCATCTCACCCGCGAGGGCGGCCACAGCCATCGCCGCATCGTCCATGTCGCCGACGCGACCGGCTGGGCGGTGCAGGAAGCGCTGCAACGCGCCGCCGAGGCGCATCCCAACATCACGCTCGTGCCCGATCAGGTCGCGATCGACCTTGCGACCTCACGTCATGAGGAGCGCTATTCGGGCGCCGGCAATGTCTGGGGCGTCTATGCGGTCGATCGCAATACCGGCCGCGTCGGCCTCTACACCGCGCGCGCGACGATCCTCGCCACGGGCGGGGCGGGGCGGACCTATCTCTTCTCGACCGCGCCGCGCGGCGCGACCGGCGACGGCATCGCCATGGCGTGGCGCGCCGGCTGCCGCGTGTCGAACATGGAGTTCATGCAGTTCCACCCGACCTGCCTGTACAATCTCGACGTCAAGAACTTCCTGATCACCGAGGCCGTGCGCGGCGAGGGCGGGCAGCTCAGGAATCCCGACACCGGCCACCGTTTCATGCCCGACATCGACCCGCGCGCCGAACTCGCGCCGCGCGACGTCGTGG
This sequence comes from Sphingomonas sp., assembly GCA_041659925.1. Classification (GTDB taxonomy): domain Bacteria; phylum Pseudomonadota; class Alphaproteobacteria; order Sphingomonadales; family Sphingomonadaceae; genus Sphingomonas. Next base: position 27,168 of record JBAZXI010000024.1, on the reverse strand, counting down.
CGCGCGCGATCGACCATGAGATCAAGCGCTTCGGGCTCGATTACGTCCATCTCGACATCAGCCACCAGCCGCCCGAATTCATCCGCGAGCATTTCCCCAACATCCATGAGAAGCTGCTCGGCCTCGGCATCGACATGACCAGGGAGCCGATCCCGGTCGTGCCGGCGCAGCATTATACCTGCGGCGGCATCGTCATCGATCGCGACGGGCGCACCGACCTGCCCGGGCTCTATGCCGCCGGCGAATGCACCCAGTCCGGCCTGCACGGCGCCAACCGCCTCGCCTCCAATTCGCTGGTCGAATGCTTCGTGTTCGGCGAGGCGTGCGCGCGCGACATCGCCGCGCGCTGGGACAGCTTCCCGCCGGTCCCGCCGATCCACGGCTGGGACGAGAGCCGCGTCACCGATTCCGACGAAGAGGTCGTCATCAAGCAGAACTGGACCGAGATCCGCCGCTTCATGTGGAACTATGTCGGCATCGTCCGCACCACCAAGCGGCTCGAACGCGCGCAGCACCGCATCAAGCTGCTGACCGCCGAGATCGAGGATTATTACGGCCATTTCCGCGTCACGCCCGACCTGATCGAGCTGCGCAACCTGCTCCAGACCGCCGACCTGATCGTGCGTTCGGCGCTGCACCGCCATGAATCGCGCGGCCTGCACTACACGCTCGATTATCCCGACATGCTGCCGAATGCGGTCGACACCGTGCTCGTGCCCTAGCGAAAAACGGAAAATCGTGCCGAATCAGAAGCCTGCGTTCCGCGTCTCGTCCCGCTTCGGGAGCGCTTCACCGCGCTGCGGATAATACGCTATTTCTCAATCAAACTGTGCGTCTATCATGATCTGAGGGGATATGGGGACAACAGCGGTGGTGCAGCCTATCTTTCCAGTGAATCCTTACAGGCCCGTCGCGGGGTTGGTGATGGCAACCGCCTTGTGCGCCTGCGGCCATGATACGCGGGTGCACGTCGCCGCCGCCCCGCCGCCGCCGCCAGCCTATCAGGTCGTCATCGCCGTCCCGCCGCCGGTGGTCCACGTCACGCCGCCCGCCCCGCAGCCGCTCGTCGCCAGCATCACCACGCTCGGCAAGTCGTTCGACGGTCGCGTCGGCATCGCCGTGCGCAGCATCGATCAGGGCTGGAGCGTCGACAGCCAGGGCAACCAGCGCATGCCGCAGCAGAGCGTGTCGAAGCTGTGGGTCGCGATGACCGTGCTCGATTTCCGCGATGCCGGTCGCCTCAAGCTCGACGACCCGATCACGCTGACGCGCGACGACATCACGCTGTTCCACCAGCCGGTCGCCGCGCTGATCAAGGCCGACGGCTACCACACCACGGTCGGCGAGTTGCTCCAGCGCGCGCTGACGATGAGCGACAACACCTGCAACGATCGCCTGTTGCGCTATGTCGGCGGCCCTGCGGCGGTGCGCGACTTCATCGTCCGCAAGGGGCTCGGCGACATCCGCTTCGGCCCCGGCGAGCGGTTGTTGCAGAGCAAGACCGCCGGGCTCGAATGGAAGCCCGAATTCGCCTTCGGCAATGCCTTCACCCGCGCCCGCGCGCGGCTCGCGCCCTCGGCGCGGCTCGAGGCGTTCGAGCGCTACGTCGCCGACCCGCCCGACGGCGCCGCGCCGCTGGCGATCGCCGGCGCGCTCGCCAAGCTCAAGAACGGCAAGCTGCTGTCGCCGGCCTCGACGCAATATCTGATGGGCACGATGGAGCTGTCGCACACCGGCCGTCAGCGGCTGCGCGGCGCGGTGCCGCCGGGCTGGACCTTCGGCCACAAGACCGGGACCGGCCAGGATCTCGGCCGGCGCACCGCCGGCTACAACGATGTCGGCTTCCTCATCGCGCCCGACGGCAAGGCCTATTCGATCGCGGTGATGATCGGCGACACCCCGCGCCCGATCCCCGAGCGCCAGGCGCTGATGCAGGCGGTGGTCGAAGCCGTGGTGGCGAACCACCGCGCGGCGTGATCTTCTCCCCTCCCGCTTGCGGGAGGGGTCGGGGGAGGGGTTTCTATCGTGCGGCACTGCCCTCCCCAAACCCCTCCCGCAAGCGGGAGGGGCTTAAGAAGAGGTCAGTCGAAGCCGTCCTCGAGGAACTTCGCCGCGACGGCGCAGTGCATTGCCACGCCGCGCGCCATCGTCGCCTCGTCGATCGTCATCCGGGTGTTGTGCAGCGGCGGGTTGGTGTGGGGGTCGCTGCCGTCTTCCGCGACGCCGATGAACGCCATCGCGCCGGGCACGTCGCGCAGCACATAGGCGAAGTCCTCGGCGCCCATCATCGGCGCGGGCATCACCTGCCACGCCGCGTCGCCGCCCAGCGCCACGGCCGCGCCGCGCATCAGGCCATAGGCGCGCGCGTCGTTCATCGTCACCGGATAGCCGCTTTCGAGCTTCACCTCGCCGACCAGCCCGTGCGCGGCGGCGATGTTCTCGACGATGCGCTTGAAGGCGTCGCGCATCAGCTCGCGGGTGCGCTCGGACAGCGTGCGCAGCGTGCCGGTCATCTCGGCCACCTGCGGCACGATGTTGTGCGCCGAACCGGCGTTGATCTGCGCGATGGTCAGCACCGCCGGGTCGCTTACCGGCACGCGCCGCGCGAGGAAGGTCTGCAATGCGGTGACGATCTCGCACGCCACCGGGATCGGGTCGAGCGTGTCGTGCGGCATCGCGGCATGGCCGCCGCGCCCGCGGACCGTCGCATAGAGCGTGTCGGTCGAGGCGAGCAGCGGCCCCGGCCGGCTGACGAAGGTCCCGGCCGGCGCATTGGGCGAGATGTGCAGCGCGAACGCCGCCTCGGGCCGGGCGATGTCGAGCAGTCCGTCCTCGATCATGTAGCGCGCGCCGTGATAGCCCTCCTCGCCGGGCTGGAACATGAAGACGATCGTGCCGGGCAGGCTGTCGCGCCGCGCGCACAGCGCCCGCGCCGCGCCGACCAGCATCGCCGAATGCGCGTCATGCCCGCAGGCGTGCATCGCGCCGGCGACCTTGGAAGCGAAGGGCAGGCCGGTTTCCTCCTGCATCGGCAGCGCGTCCATGTCGCCGCGCAACAGCACGGTGCGGCCATTGTCGCGCCCGCCGCGCAGGATCGCGACGAAGCCGCTGGTCGTCTTGCTCTCATGGATTTCGAGCGGCAGCCCGGCGATCGCCGCGCGCAGCTTGGCGGTGGTGCGGTCGCAGTGCAGCCCGATCTCGGGGTCGGCATGGATCGCGCGTCGCAGTTCGACCACGTCGTCGAGCTCGGCTTCGGCCGCCGCGCCCCAGTCGGTTCCCGCTTCCATCACGCCGTCCATCATCTCTCTCCTTGTTGGCGCCAACGCCTCAGACGATCAAAAGTCCCGCCAGTGCCGCCGACATCAGGTTGGCGAGGCTGCCCGCCGCCAGCGCGCGCAGGCCGAGCCGCGCGATCGTCGGGCGCTGGTTGGGCGCGAGACCGCCGGTCACCGCCATCTGGATCGCGATCGACGAGAAATTGGCGAAGCCGCACAGCGCGAAGGTGACGACCGCGACGGTATGCGCCGACAGCGCCGCCTTGGCGCCGCTGAGATAGCTGAACGCGACGAACTCGTTGATCACCACCTTGGTGCCGAACAGCCCGCCGGCGGTGGTCGCCTCGCTCCACGGCACGTTGAGCAGCACCATCACCGGCGCGAAGGCATGGCCGATGATCGCCTGGAAGGTCAGGGCGGGATAACCGAACAGCCCGCCGATGCCGCCAAGGATGCCGTTGGCCAGCGCGACGAGCGCGACGAACGCCAGCACCATCGCGCCGACCGCGACCGCCAGCTTGACGCCGGTCTGCGCGCCCTCGGCCGCCGCCATGATGATGTTGGCCGGGCGCTCCTCGCCGAACGGGATGTCGCCCTCGACCGCCGGCTCCTTGCCCCAGTCGGCGGGGTCGTCGGGCATGATCAGCTTGGCCATCAGGATGCCGCCCGGCGCCGACATGAAGCTCGCGGCGAGCAGATAGGGCAGCAGTTGCGCCCCGAGCATCGAGGCATAGGCGGCGAGGATCGTCCCCGCCACGCCGGCCATGCCGACGGTCATCACGCAGAACAGCTGCGACGGGGTCAGCGCGGCGAGATAGGGCCGGATGACCAGCGGCGCCTCGCTCTGCCCGACGAAGATGTTGGCCGCCGCGCCGAGCGATTCGACCTTGGAGATGCCGGTGACGTACTGGATGCCGCCGCCGATCCAGCGGACGATGAACTGCATGATGCGCAGGTAATAGAGGATCGAGATTACCGAGGCGAAGAAGATGATCACCGGCAGCGCGGCGAGCGCGAAGCTGTGGCCACCCATGTTCGGGCCGGCGAGCGGACCGAAGATGAAATCGATACCGGCCTGGGCATAGCCGAGCAGGTTGCTCACGCCGCGCGCCATCGCCTCGATCACGCTCTTGCCGGCCGGGACGTAGAGCACGAGAAACGCGATGCCGGCTTGCAGCGCGAACGCCGCGCCGACGACGCGCAGGCGGATCGCGCGGCGGTTGGTCGACAGCAGGAACGCGATGCCGAGAATGACCGCGATGCCCGCGATGCCGATCAGGATTCGATTCATTGACGCTTACCGGCCCCCTTGGATAGCCCGCCCGGCCAATGCCGGTGCGGCCGCACACCATACAGGGCGAAACGCATTGGGCTAGTGTCGGTTTGACGCCGGCACATTCTACGCTAGCAACGGGATCTATGAACCAAACCATGCCCGCGATCCCGCGCTCGCTCTTCGCCTTCTCGATCTTCTACGGCGGCATGGTGTGCATCGCCGGGGTATTGGGCAACAAGCAGGTCGCGCTCGGGCCGCTCTCGGCGCTCGGCCCGATGTTCGGCCTCGGCCCGCTCGCGATCGAGGCCGGCATCTTCGCCTTTCTCCTGCTCGTGATCACGTCGAGCGCGATCGCCGAGCTGCACGGCGCGAAGACCGCCAACAAGCTGGTGCAGTTCGGCTTCGTGCCGCTGATCATGTCGATCCTGCTGTCGCTGGTGGTGCTGGCCATTCCGGCCGCGGGTGACATGGAGCCGGCGCGCCGCGATGCCTTCGCGCTGATGATGGGGGCGACACCGCGCATCTGGATCGCCGGGATCATTTCCTACGGCATTTCCCAGACGCTGAACGTGACGGTATTCTCCTATCTCAAGGGTCGCGAGGGTCAGCAGCTGTTGTGGCTGCGTGCCGGCGCCGCGAGTATCCTCAGCCAGATCGTCGACACGCTGCTGTTCGTCACCATCGCGTTTGTCGGCATCTTTCCGATCGGCGAGATCCTGCTCGGGCAGATGATCGTCAAGGTCCTGCTGTCGGCGGTGCTGGTACCGCCGATGATCTATGTGATGGTTGCGATCGGGCGAGCGCTGGACGGCACGTCCGCGCGGCCTTAAGCGCCCCGCATCATGACCGATTACGCACCCGATCCCACCCTGCTCAACAAGGCCGAAACGCTGGTCGAGGCGCTGCCCTATATGCAGCGTTATGCCGGCGCGACCTTCGTCGTGAAATATGGCGGCCATGCGATGGGCGACCCCGAGGCGGCGCGCGATTTCGCCGAGGATGTCGTGCTGATGAAGGCGGTCGGCATCAACCCGGTCGTCGTCCATGGCGGCGGGCCGCAGATCGGCGCGATGCTCAAGCGGCTCGGGGTCGAATCGAGCTTCGTCAACGGCCTGCGCGTCACCGATGCCGAGACCGCCAGGATCGCCGAGATGGTCCTGGCCGGCTCGATCAACAAGGAAATCGTCGGCTGGATCGGCCAGGCCGGCGGCCGCGCGGTCGGCATTTCGGGCAAGGATGGCGGCTTCGTCCGCGCCGCCAAGGTCGGCCGCGATACGCCCGATCGGTTGCAGGGCATCGAGCGCCATGTCGATCTCGGTTTCGTCGGCGAGCCGGTCGGGGTCGACCGGCGGATCATCGATACGCTGTCCGACGCCGGGATCATCCCGGTGGTCGCGCCGATCGCGATCGGCGATGACGGCCACACCTATAATATCAACGCCGATACCATGGCCGGGGCGATCGCCGCCGCGCTCGGTGCCTCGCGCCTGTTCATGCTGACCGATGTGGTCGGCGTGCTCGACAAGGCCGGCGCGTTGATGACCGATCTCGACCCGGCCGGCGTGGCGAGCCTGCGCGCCGACGGCACGATCACCGGCGGGATGATCCCCAAGATCGAGACCTGCGTCGCCGCGGTCGAGGCCGGGGTCGACGCGGCGGTGATCCTCGACGGGCGCGTGCCGCACGCCATGCTGCTCGAGGTGTTCACCAAGCGCGGTGCGGGCACGCTGATCCGGCGCTGACCGCAAAGGGTGTCGCCGGCCGCGCCTTTCCTATATCGAGGCCGTGAATTCAGCCAAAGCGGAGGCTCCTTTGATCGACGTCGTGTTCCGGATCGTCCAGGTCGTGCTCAACCTGCTGTGGTGGGTGGTGTTCATCCACGCGATCATGAGCTGGCTTATCTCGTTCAACGTGATCAATCACTATAACGACAACGTCCGCGCCATCTATCAGGCGCTGCAGAAGATCGTCGACCCGATCGAACGGCCGATCCGCCGCATCCTGCCCGATTTCGGCCCGCTCGACCTGTCGCCGCTCGTCGCGCTGCTGCTGATCTCGATCATCAGCGGCATCATCCTTCCCTATCTCCAGTCGGTCGCCCATGGCGGCTCGGTGTTTTGAGGCACGCATGACCGCACGCATCATCGACGGGAAGGCGTTCGCCGCCGATCTCAGGGAACGCATCGCCGCGCAGGTGCCGGCGTTCCGCGCCGCCGCCGGGCGGGCGCCGGGGCTGGCGGTCGTGCTGGTCGGCGAAGACCCCGCCTCGGCGGTCTATGTCCGGTCGAAGCACAGGGCGACGGTCGCCGCCGGCATGGAGAGTTTCGAGTACCGCCTGCCCGCCGACGTGCCGCAACAGGTGCTGCTCGACCTGGTCGACACGCTCAACGGCGACGCGGCGGTCGACGGCATCCTCGTCCAGCTGCCGCTGCCGTCACATATCGACGAGCAGGTGGTGATCACCCGCATCGACCCCGACAAGGATGTCGACGGCTTCCACCCGGTCAATGCCGGGCGGCTGGCAACCGGGCTCGACGGCTTCGTGCCGTGCACGCCGCTGGGTTGCGTGATGCTGCTCAAGGACGTGCTCGGCGACCTGTCGGGGCTCGACGCGGTGGTGGTCGGGCGGTCGAACATCGTCGGCAAGCCGATGGCGCAATTGCTCATCAGGGAAAGCTGCACCGTCACCGTCGCGCATTCGCGGACGCGCGACCTGTCGAGCGTCGTCAGGCGCGCGGACATCGTCGTCGCGGCGGTCGGTCGCCCCGAAATGATCAGGGGCGAGTGGATCAAGCCCGGCGCGACCGTGATCGATGTCGGCATCAACCGCACCGAGGACGGGCTGGTCGGCGATGTCGACTTCGCCGGCGCGGCGAGCGTCGCCGGGGCGATCACCCCGGTGCCGGGCGGCGTCGGGCCGATGACCATCGCCGTCCTGCTGCGCAATACCCTGGTGTCGGCGCATCGCCGCGCCGGCGTGGCGTTCGACAGCGACGCGTTGTGATGCTGCCGCTGCTGTTGCTGGCGGCCGCGGCACCACAGGCGATGAGCGCGCTGGATGCCGAGCGGGCGTTCGATCTGGCTGCCGCCGACAAGGGACAATGGACCGCATTTCGTGAATTCGCCGCGCCTGACGCGGTGATGTTCGTGCCGCAGCCCGTCAACGCGCAAAGCTTTCTCAAGGACCGGCGGGATCCGCCAGAGCCGGTGCGATGGCAGCCCGAGACGAGCTATGTCTCGTGCGACGGCAAGGTCGCGATCAACACCGGCGCATGGCAGCGACCCGACGGTAGCGCCGGCTATTTCACGACGGTGTGGCGTCGCGAGCCCGATGGCCGCTGGAAATGGATTCTCGATCATGGCGATACGTTGGCGACGCAGCGAGGTGCCGATGCCCCGCCGGTTGAGCGCAAGGCGGCCTGCAACGTCCCGCATTTCACCAGGTCACCCGACCCGGAAGGCCTGCACTCGGGCGAGGCGGCGGATCACAGCCTGAACTGGGCGTGGCAGGTCATGCCCGACGGCAGCCGCGAAGTGGCCGCCTTCATGTGGGACGGCCGCAAATGGGCGCGTGTCATCAACAACGAGGTTGCCGCACCACCGCCCCCGGCCCCCAAGCCCTGATGTTCGAGCTCTACATCTCCTCGCTGATCACCTTCTTCGTGGTGATCGATCCGCCGGGTTGCGCGCCGATCTATGCCGGCCTGTCGGCGGGCGCGACGCCGGCGCATCGTCGGGCGATGGCGATCCGCGCGGTGGTTGTCGCGGCGCTCATCCTGTTCGCCTTTGCCGGCTTCGGCGAGACGTTGCTCACGGCACTGGGCATCAGCCTGGCGAGCTTTCGCATCGCCGGCGGGATCATGCTGTTCCTGATCGCGCTGGAAATGGTGTTCGAGAAACGCACCGAACGCCGCGAGGACCGCGCCGCCAAGATCGCCGCGACGCCCGAGGTCGAGGACGTGTCGATCTTCCCGATGGCGATGCCGATGATCGCCGGCCCCGGCTCGATCGCCAGCGTGATGCTGATGATGAGCCGCAACCACGGCCTCGGCAATGTCGCGGTGGTGCTTGCCGCGCTGGCGACGATCCTGCTGCTGACGCTCGTCGCCTTGCTCGCGGCGGGGCCGATCATGCGCGTGCTCGGTGCCAAGATCGAGGCCGTGATCACGCGCCTGCTCGGCGTGCTGCTGGCGGCGCTGGCGGTGCAGCTGGTGATCGAAGGCGTGAAGATCAGCCTGGGGTGACACGGCTGGCCCGCGACTATCGCGTCGGGGCGGCACGACGCCCGCTCGTTCGCTTCTTACCGATCAGGCGCGCGACATGTTCAGCGCCACCGCCGCGCGCAGGAGCGCGGTCAATGCGGCCTCGTCGATCTCCGCGCCTTCGTGGAAGTCGATGGCGCGCCGGGTGTTGCCGTCGAGGCTGGCGTTGAACAGCCCCGCCGGGTCGTCTAGCGCGGCACCCTTGGCGAAGGTCATCTTGACGACCTTCCTGTAGGTCTCGCCGGTGACGACCATGCCGTCATGATACCATACCGGCACGCCGCGCCACTTCCATTCCTCGACGATGTTGGGGTCGGCCCGGCGGATCACGGCGCGCAGCCGGGCGAGCATCGCGCCGCGCCAGTCGCCCAGCTCGTCGATCCGCGCATCGATCATCGCCGATGGCGACATGCCGCCCGCGGTTTCGTTGCCGGCCATCGCGGCTACGCCTGCACGCTTGCGCGCCGCCTGGCGGCATAGGGCAGCACGAACATGTACAGGCCGCTGAACAGCAGCAGGAAGAGCGGGGCCAGCGGCGCATAGACCACCAGCCGGGGCGGTTCCCCCAGCGCCATGGCGACGAAATTGGCGATCACGGTCAGCGTAAAGACGATCGACAGCCAGCGATGCGTCCGGCGTATCACCATGGTCATGTTCAGGACCTCCTCTTGAAGTTGCAGCGAAACGGCGCGCGACCACGGCAAGGCATCAGTCCACCCGCGCGAGCAGCGCTTCGAACGCGGCAAGGAAACGCGGCCACCCGGTCCTCGCGCCATGAAAGGCGCGTTGCTGGTCGGGTCCGAAGCCGACCTGTTCCATGCGCAGATGGGTTCCCGTCGCCAATGGGGTAAGCGTCCAGGTGACGACGCTTTCGAGGCCCTGGGCCTCCCAGCTGTAGGTCAGCGTCCTGCCCGGCTCGACCGCCCGCACCTCGCAGTCGATGACGCCCCACGCCGCACGCAGCTGGAAGCGATGCCCGACGGTGGGCGCGAAATCATTCGCCATCAGCCACTCCTCGATCAGATGCGGCTGGGTGAGCGCGCGCCACACCTTGCCCGGCGGATGCGCGATCTCCCGCTCGACGATGACGGAGCGCGTGTCGGTCGCGATATCGTTCATTGATCCATCCTGTTGAGTATGTCTTCGAGGTCGTCGAACCGGCGCTGCCAGAAGCCCGTCATCTGGCTCGTCCAGTCGATCAGCGGCGTCAGCGCGCCGCGCTGTGCGCTGTAATGTGTCTGGCGGCCTTCGTGGCGATCGAGCACCAGCCCGGCCTGCTTGAGGACGCCGAGATGCTTCGAGACCGCCGGTTGCGAGACCCCGGCATGCGCCGTCAGCGCGCCGACCGTCTGCTCGCCGTCGCGGCACAGCCGTTCGAAGATACCGCGCCGGGTCGGGTCGGCGAGCGTCTTGAAGAGCGCTTCATGGCTGTGGATCATTTCAATATATAACTCGCTGGTTATCGAACGAATCAATAATCAGCGAGTTATGGGTTTGTCAATCGGGGAGCGGCGGACGATCGAAACGCGGTGATCGAAGATCGCAACGGGTCAATGCGCAACGAACCCCTCGACGGTGGCATCGCGCTCGCGGATCGGGCACATGAGGTTCGTGTCAGGGCATATCGCGACAGGCTGGGCAAAGGCGCGAGCGCGCGTGATCGCCGCGCGCGCCGACGAGCGACCGTGACGCATGGCGCGGACCGGTGATGATCCCGATGCCGACCTGCTTGCCGCCGCCGTTGCCGGCGACCGCGACGCCTTCGCCGCGTTGCTCGAACGCCATTATGATCGCATTCACGGCCTCGCCTGGCAGTTGACCGGCACGCGCGCCGACGCCGACGACATCGCGCAGGACGTCTGCTGCACGCTCGTCGAAAAGATCGGCGGCTTTCGCGGCGAGGCGAAATTCTCGACCTGGCTGTGCGGCATCGTGTTCAACGCCTGCCGCGACCTGCGCCGCCGCCGACGCTCGTTCAGCGGCTTCACCGACCGGCTTGCCGTGCTGGTCGGCCTGACGCGCGGCCCCGACGGTCGCGACCTGCATGACGCGATGTGGGTGAAGAGCGCGATTGCCCGCCTCGCCCCGCCCTATCGCGACGCCGCCATCCTCGTCGCCGGCCAGCAGCTCACCCATGCCGAGGCGGCGGCGATTCTCGGTATCGCCGAGGCGACGGTGTCGTGGCGGATGCACGAGGTGCGCCGCCTGCTGTCGGGCGCGTAGCGCCAACGCGACTGGCCGCGCTGGAAAAACCGGTTCACGCAAAGGCGCGAAGCGGAACGAGATCTTTGCGCCTTCGCGGCTTCGCGTGAAAATAATTTCGCGACCGCACCCAAGGAAATCCCGAGCCGGCACGTCCCAGTGACATGCGGACGATGGTGCGCCGCAGTCATCAGGGAGTTTCTCATGCCCCGTCTTTACCGAACGCCGCTCCTTCGAACGATCGCCGCCGGGCTGTCGGTCATGTTGGTCGCGTCCTGTGCCCGGTCGGGCACGGATCAGCCGCCGGCCACCGCCGCGAATGACGCCAGGGCCGCCGACGGCGCCATCGTCGTCACCGCCAGCCGCATCGACCGCGCGTCCCGCCCGACCGGCGACGTCGCCGCCGTCACCGACTATGCCGCGCCGCCACCGCCGCCACCACCACCACCGCCGTCGCCACCGCCACCGCCACCCGCGATGATCGCCGGCAATGCGAAGCTGGCGGCGCCGCGCGTCGCCATGCCGATCGCCGAACCGCGCCCCTATGCCCCGCCTTATTACCAGGATGTCGGCCGCGATCGCTTCACCGCCACCGCGGAAAACCCCTTCCGGCTGGTCCGCGAGGAACCCGTCTCGACCTTTTCGATCGACGTCGACACGGCGAGCTACGCGTTCGTCCGCGCCTCGCTCAACCGCAACACGCTGCCGCAACCCGCTGCGGTGCGGACCGAGGAACTGGTCAACTATTTCCCCTATGATTACGTCGCACCGCGCAGCGCGGCGCTGCCCTTCAGCACCAATGTGGCGGTCTTCCCCAGCCCGTGGACGGCGGGGCGCAAACTCGTCCGCATCGGCATCAGGGGCTATGCCATCCAGCAGGCGACGCGGCCGCGCGCCAACCTCGTCTTCCTGATCGACACCTCGGGCTCGATGTACGCCCCCAACAAGCTGCCGCTGGTCAAGCAGTCGCTGGAAATGCTGCTCGACCAGCTCGACGCCAATGACAGCGTGGCGATCGTCACCTATGCCGGCAGCGCGGGCACCGCGCTCGCCCCGACCCCGGCGAGCCAGAAGGGCCGCATCCGCGCGGTGATCGAGGGGCTCGGCGCCGGCGGCAGCACCGCCGGGGCGGAGGGCATCCGCCAGGCCTATGCGCTGGCCGAGGAAAATCTCGATCCGCACGGCGTCAACCGCGTCATCCTCGCCACCGACGGCGATTTCAACGTCGGCATCACCAGCCAGGGCGAACTCAAGGGCTATATCGAGCGCGAGCGGAGCAAGGGGGTGTTCCTCTCCGTGCTCGGCTTCGGCATGGGCAATTACAACGACGCGCTGATGCAGACGCTGGCGCAGAACGGCAACGGCACCGCCGCCTATATCGATACGCTGAACGAGGCGCGGAAGACTTTGGTCGACGAGGCGAGCTCGACGCTGTTCCCGATCGCAAAGGACGTGAAGATCCAGGTCGAGTTCAACCCCGCCACCGTCGCCGAATATCGCCTGATCGGCTATGAGACGCGCATGCTCAACCGCGACGATTTCGACAATGACAAGGTCGATGCCGGTGACGTCGGTTCGGGCCAGACGGTCACCGCGTTGTACGAGGTCGTGCCCGTCGGCGGCCCGCGCGCGATCGGCGACCTGCGCTATGGCGTGCCCGCCGCGCGCGCCGCCGCCAGCCGCGGCGGCGAGCTCGGCTTCGTCAAGATCCGCTACAAGCTGCCAAAATCGGACACCAGCCGGCTGATCTCGACGCCGATCGACCGCGCCGCGGAATATGCCAGCTTCGCCGCCGCCCCGCAGGATGCGCGCTTCGCCACCAGCGTCGCCGCCTTTGCCGAGCTGCTGCGCGGCGGAAAATACAGCGGCACGATGCGCTATGACGACGTGCTGCGCATCGCCACCGCCGCGCGCGGCGCGGATGAGTTCGGCTACCGGTCCGAATTCATCCAGCTGGTCCGTGCCGCCAGGAGCGCGGCAACGATGGCGGCGCTCGAGCGCTAGGCCGGGTCGGAACGGCCGGTCGGGGGACGTTCTCCCGACCGGCCACCGACCCGTGCCGGCCATGCCATGCCGACGATCGCGCCTTCGACCCGGACGCAAATGCCGCTATAAGGCCCGCTCATGCCCCGCCCCTCCTCCAGCCGCGCCCGGTGAATGGCGACCGACGACGACATCGCCCGTTCGCTGCCCGCCGCGCCGCCACCCCGGCCGGCCGCGCGTGACGCCGCGATCGCCGCGGCGTTGCGGCGCTTCGACGGTGCCAGCGATGCGCCGCCGGTCGCCGGTCGCCCGGCAGGCGCGCCGCGCCGGCCGCGCATCACCCGCCGCCAGCTCGGCCTCGTCGCCACCGTCGCGCTGATCGCCCTGATCGGCGCGCCCGCCGCGCTGGTCACGCTGAAGGATCGCTTCCCGGTCGCGCCGCCGCCGCCGCCCGCCGTCACCGCACCGGCTGTTTCCGGCACCGTCTCGACCGCGCCGGTCGCGCCACGTGCCGCGCCGGCTGGCGAAGGAGGCACCGGCGCGCCGGTGCCACGGGTCGCCGCACCCTGCGCCGGTGCCGACTGCGCGTCCGCGCCCGACCGCCGCGCGACCATCGACAGCGAAGCCGCCGCGCCGGCCATGAAGGCCGCGCGTGACGAACCTGCCGCACCACCGCCACCACCACCACCACCTCCTCCTCCTCCTCCGCCGCCTCCGCCACCACCGCCGCCCGCGGCGATAGTGGCCGCACCGGTCGTCGCGGGGCGGGCCGCCGCCGAAAGCGCCGACAGCGAGAACATCGTCGTCACCGCCGCGCGGGTCCGCCGTGCGCCGCCGCCCGCCTCCCGCGACGGCAACGCCTGCACCGTCAACGACCCGAACCGCAGCCTTGCCGCGTGCCGCCGCTCGCTCGCGCGCGACGCAAGGGGAGGCGCCGCGAGCGATCTCGCCGACGGCCTGTCGCGCGCGTGGAGCGGCGACACCGATGGCGCGATCGCCGCCTTCGACCAGGCGATCGCGCGCGATCCGCGCCTGTCGCGTGCCTGGCTCAACCGTGGCCTCGCCTGGCAGCAAAAGGGGGATCTCGACCGTGCGCTGGCCGATCTCGACCGCGCGGTACGCCTCGCGCCGCGCGATCCAGGCGGCTATCGCCAGCGCGCGCAATTGCTCCGCCAGCGCGGCGAGACCCGTCGCGCCGCCGCCGACGAGGCGCGCGCGGACGAACTCGACGCGGACTGAGCGAGCGGCCCGGTAACTCTACGTATCGATTGCGCCCGCGCGGCGATCCATCAAGGCGTCGGAACCGCGCGCGATGGCGTCGCGGGCGAAGGGAGGTTGTCGCGATGACCAGGTCGATCCTCGCCGTGCTCGATGATGTCGAGAAGTCGCGCGGCTTCATCGCGTCGGTGCTCGCCCAGGCCGAATATGGCGGCGCCGATGTCGTGTTCCAGCTGCTCACGCCCGATCCGCTGCTGCTGCCGCAATATGCCCCGCTCGGCGCGCTCTACATGTTGCCCGCCGAACGCGACGCGCGCGCCGCCGAGCAGGTCGAGCAGCTGCGCGCCGCGATCGGCCAGTCGCCGGTCGCGGTCGAATTGCTCGGCCTGCACGACGATGTCGCCTGGCTGGTCGGCGATCTGCGCAAGGCGCGCGTCGTCACCGACATCGCGATGATCGGCGCGGTCGAAAGCTGGGCGGTGCCGTGGCTGCACCGCCGCGTCGCCGAGACGCTCGCGCTCGGCTCGGGCACGCCGCTGGTCATCCTCCCGCCGGGCCGCACGTTGCGCCATGTCGGCCATGTCGTGCTCGGCTGGAAGCCGGTCGCCGCGGCGGTGCGCGCGCTGCACGATCTCGTCGCGCTCGCCACCCCCGGCGCGCGGATCGAGCTTGCCTCGGTCGGCTCGGGTCCGGCCACGCTCGACGAGGCGCGCGCGCAGGAGCGCGCGGTGCGCTACCTCGCGCAGCACGGTTTCCAGGCCGAGTCGCTGTGGCTCGACCAGGGCGGCGATCCGGCCGACCGGCTCACCGTCCACGCGCTCGACCAGGGCGCCGATTTGCTCGCGATCGGCGCCTTCGCGCACACCCGCCTGCGCGAACTGATACTCGGCGGGGTCACCGCGTCGCTGATCGAGGATACCCATTTGCCGGTGATGCTGTCACACTGATCGCCGATGAACATTGCCGCCACGCCCCCTGACGGCACGACCCTCGCCGCATTGTTGCCGCTCGGCTATGCGCTCGCCCTCGGCCTGCTCGTCGGGCTCGAGCGCGGCTGGGACGAGCGCGACCAGCCCGACGGCGCGCGCGTCGCCGGCATCCGCACCTTCGGGCTGCTCGGGCTCGCCGGCGGGGTCGGCGCGCTGCTGCCCTGGTGGCTTGGCGGCATCGTCGTCACCGCCGCCGCGTTGCTGCTGTTCACCGGCTATCTCCGCCAGAGCCGCGCGCCGAACGGGCGCAGCGCGACCAGCGCGGTCGCCGGGCTGCTCGTGCTCGGGCTCGGCGTGCTTGCCGCGCGCGGCCAGGCGACCGTCGCGGTTGCCGCCGCCGCCGCGACGATGTTCCTGCTCTCGGCGCGCCAGCCGCTCCACGGCATGCTGAAAGGGATCACGCGGGCCGAACTGCGCGCCGCCGCGCGTTTCGCGCTGCTCGCGCTGGTGCTGCTGCCGCTCGCGCCCGATCGCGATCTCGGCCCCTATCATGCGCTCAACCCGCGCTACCTGCTGCTCGTCGTCGTGCTGGTCAGCGGGCTGTCGTTCATCGCCTATCTGCTCGCCCGGCGCACGCGCGGGCGCGGCGGCACGCTGATCGCGGCGATGTGCGGCGCGGTGGTGTCGTCGACCGCCGTCACCGGCGCCTTCGCGCGGCGGCTCGGCGACACGCCGGGCGACGATGGCGCGCTGGAAATCGGCATCGTGCTCGCCTCGGCGGTCAGCGTCGGGCGCGTGCTGCTGCTCGTCGCGCTGCTCGCGCCGGGCTGGTTCCTCGCCATCGCCACGCCGCTCGGGCCGGCACTGCTCGTGCTGCTCGCCGCCGCCGGCTGGGCATGGCGCCGCCCGCGCGGGCCGGCGCGCAGCTACCGCGCCGGGCTCGGCAACCCGCTCGAACTCGGCGGCGCGCTGACGCTCGCCGGGCTCACCGCGCTGGGCATCGTCGCGTCGCGCTGGGGCATCGAACGCTTCGGCCATTTCGGCGCCGCGCCGGTGCTGACGCTGATCGGTCTCGTCGATGTCGATGCCGCCGTGCTGGCCTTTTCCGCCATGCCGGTCGCCGATCAGGGCGCGCTCGCCGGCGCGGCGCTGGCGCTGCCCGTCGCCGGCAATCTCGTGCTGAAAAGCGTGCTCACCGTCGCGCTCGCGCGCAACGCCGCCGGTGTCCGCGCCGCCGCGCCGGTCGCGCTCTCCGCGATCACCGCCGCGGCGTTGCTCGTGCTCGTCAATCTCGGCTGAGCGCGCGCCGCCGGGTCAGGCCTGCGCGGTCCGCACGATCCGCGTCGTCGCACCGATATCGCGCGCCGCGACGCGCCGGTTGGCGCCGATCCGCGTGCCGGTGATGCTCGTCACCATCGTCTCAAGCTGCCCCTCGCTATAGCCCGCCGCGACGAAGCGGTCGATCTCCGCCATCGGCAGCGCGAAGCCGTAGCGCCAGGCATGCACCGCCATCCGCCGCAACGCCTCCAGCCTGGGGTCGGCGAGCTTCGATGTCGTGCTCCGCCCGAACACGCCGCCCAGCGCGCGCGACAGCCGGCCCGGCGTGCCGAGGCTGGCGATCGTGTCGCGCTTGGCCAGTGCGATCACGCTCCATTCCAGTGCGCTGAAGCCCGGCAGGGCGTCGACCGGCGCGGCCCCGCCCTGCGCACGGCGCGCGCCGGCCGGGCTGGCGAAGGAATTGTCGAGATCGAGATAGGCCATCGGATTTTCCCTTGGAGGGTGGGGCAGGCAGCAGCGAAAAGTCGGCGCAACCGACCGCGCGGGCGCGCCTCGACACGCCCGACGAAACCGGCAGCACTCCATGATGTGCCCCTGGGCGGGGCGGGTATTCTTGTGATGGATGCCGCGACCACAACCGGACCCCGGCTTCCATACCAAGCGGTATATAACCGCCCGATTCACCGCGTCAACAGCTTTGTGTAACGCCCGGTATTTTTATCGGCGGCGTGGCTGCGCCAACGGGGCATCGGCGCGCGCGCCGCCCGTCCCGGCGTTGCGCCGCTCAGCCAGGAGCAGCCTTTCCGGATCGTCCGAAGCGCCAAACGGCAGCCGAACGGCAGGTCTCCGGATCGCAGCCGCAGATCGTTGCCATTCGCGACCGCAGCGTCGAACGACAGCTGACGACCAGACCCGGTCGTCCCCATCTGCAACGGCGTATGAATTACCGTGGAATTGCGGTGACAGGTGTGAAGTGCACCCTTCGACTGAGACACGCTAAAGGGTGACAGCCCTAGTTGGCCGCGATCATGGCGGGGGTTAACCCCCGCCATGATCGCGGCATGCTTTCTTCATATTCTTCCGGGCTCAGATAATCGAGCGCGGAGTGCAGGCGCTGCCTGTTGTAGACCGTCTCGATGAAGGCGCCGATGCTGGCGCGGGCGTCCTCGACATCGCGATAGGCCCTGCCGTCGACCTCCTCTTCCTTCAACGTCCGCATGAACCGCTCGGCCTTGGCGTTGTCGTACGGATTGCCGACCCGGCTCATGCTTGGTTCGATGTCATAGGCCTTCAGCCGGGCGGCGTAGTCGCCACACGCATATTGCACACCGCGATCACTGTGATGGATCAGGCTTCCCGGCGCCGGCCGGCGTGTTGCGATCGCCATGTCGAGCGCCTCGATCGCCAGCTCGGCACGCAGATGTGTCGCCAGCGCCCAGCCGATCACCTTGCGGCTGAACGCGTCGAGGATCACCGCCAGGTAGACGAACGCCTCGGCGAGATGGATGTAGGTAATGTCCGCCACCCACAACTGATCGAGCCCCGTGAGCATCATCCCGCGCGCCAGGTTGGGTACCACCCGCCAACCATGCCGGCTGTCGGTCGTCACCGGCACGAACGGCTTGCGGCCCAGGCACAACAGGTTGTCCTCGCGCATCAACCTCAGCACTCGCTTGTGGTTGGCCTGCCACCCCTCGCGTCCGAGCAAGGCCGTGATCCGCCGATAGCCGTAGCGCCGATGGGCCAGAGCGAGACGCTGGATCGCATCACGCAACCCCGTCTCCTCACGGCGCGGGGCCGATGCCTGCCAGCGTCGGTAATAGCCTGCCCGGCTCACCTCGCCGAGCCGGCACCAGCGTTCGATCGTCGATCCACCTTCGCCTTGCAGCACGTACGCCGTCATCGCTTCGATGACCGCGTAGACGCCGTCCCGCCAGGCGCGTCGCTCTGCTGCTGCGCCTCCTCGACGTACCGCAAGGCTCTTTGAAAAAAATCGAGATCGAGCTCCTGCTGCCCGATCTTGCGTTCCAGTTCCGCGATCCGCGCCCGCGCCCGCTTCAACTCATCCGGCGGCGCGCGTGGCGGCGCCGATCCCGCCTGCGGCAGCACCGCGCTCTCGCCGCGTACCGCCGCGGCCTCCGCCTTCGTCATCCGACCACGACTACGCAGCGCCATCGCGCCACCGATCCGATACCGATCACGCCATTGATACAGGCATTTGCGCGCTATCCCCAACTCGCGCGACAGCGCGCTCACCGGCTCGCCTGACGCCATCCGCTCGATCACCGCGAGCTTATACTCCCGGCTGAAGCGCCGCTGGTCGAATCCGTTCGCCATAACGTCCTCCTTACTGGAGAACTGTCACCCTTTTCTCTGTCTCATTTCAGGGGTGCACTACAGCACCTGTCGCCGTAATCCAAAGTCGATTATCCCACCGCGCCACATATGCGGCTCGATGATGGCTCCGTTGCCAGCACGATAGGTCGCCACGACAACCCCGGACCATCGAATTACGGTGATACGTGCAATTATCTCTTGATCTAATTGGGGATTTTTGCACGTGCCGCCGTAATTTTTCTCTACTGCTTCATGCGCCGGGTGAAGTGAAACCGCACAAATTTGCGCATGGTCGCGATTGGAGTACTGTTAACATTGGTTGAGATGCGCACCAACCGGGAGGGCTAAATCATGCAAGCTGTCGGCTGCATCGTCATCTTGATTTACGGAGTTGCTCAGATTTGGGCCGCCTTCGCGGGGGCGGCCTTTTACACGAGCACTTTTTGGGGCGGCGTAATTGTGATCGCCTGTTTAATGCTTCGCTTCACCCTACCCCTCACAATCTTCGGCTTTCTAGGAGCGATGATGGTCTGGGGATGGGCGTGGTATTGGGCTGCGCTCTTTGTGGCGCCAGGTTTGGCCTTCGTAATCCCTCATGTGCTCGCGCAACTCGTTGGCTTCGCCATGGGCGCAATTCGTGGGCGCTGATGACCGGCCTCCATGGCCTTTCCTCGCCGTGCTTGCCGCGTTGCTAGGTCTCGCGATCCTGCCAATGCCCTATGGGTATTATCAGTTTCTCAGGCTTGTAACATGCGGCCTCGCAGCCTGGAGCGCCGTCAGCGAATGGCGCAAGCAGCGTGTCGAGCTCGCGGGCATCTGGGGGGCGCTAGCGATCCTTTATAATCCGGTTTGGCCTTTGCACCTCAATCGCGATGTCTGGGCCATTTGCAATATCACAAGCGCGGTGATTGTCGCCGGCTTTGCGTGGAGGAGTTTGCGCGAGCAACGGTGCTAGGATTCCAATTTCGACTGAAACTCTAAAGTCGATGCCGGATTTCACGTCCCGTACACGACTGACCCTAAGTCATGTTCCATCGCAACAAGAATTAAGTGACTGAGAATCAATCACTTACTAGGCATGACGAAATTAGCCATTTTTTGCGGCTCCGCTCGTCGCAACTCATGTTGCGTCGCAGCAGGAATTCTGACTTTCTTATGAATGCTGGGCGACGGAGCGTTAACCATAGATTTAGAGCTGATGTGCCATTCTTTACCTGATTTTAACGAATCGTTCCGTCGAGGTTCAGGGAAAGGCCTCAATTATGGGCAGGATTGCAGCTAAACAGTTGACTATCGTGGAGGCCGACTCTGCGTTGGGAACCGAAATGTCGGTTTCGAGTCCTCATGTGATGCACAGGCCGCTTTTCAGCTTCCGTATGCCCGAACCTCGCGCGATCATCGCGTTGATCGACGCTGGACATCCCATTCTCGGCTTCATCCTCGCGTTGGCTTGGATCGTCGTCCCCTCAACAATCATATTGCTCGCCGTCATGCGCGTGACGCACGGACTTTAACGAACGCGAGACATTAAATCCCATTAGCGTCAGCCTTAAAGCCATCGGAGAAGCCACCTGAGCCAGCGAAAAAGTCAGCTATTTTGTGAGCCGAGTTTTTCAACACCATATTTTCAACGGCGCCAACGCAACGATCAGTTTGAAAACCGATCTTCGGAATAGCCGGAAATAAGTTGACGATGCCGTCAACTGAAAATAAGTCGAATTGAACAACGGGTGACGGCGTAACACGATCTTTTGTAGGATCGCCACCAGCCACGGAGGCCGCCACTCGTTGTTCCCCTTCCGGTGCTTGGACTCCACCTTCCGGAGCGCCCCTCAAGGCGCAGTTCCTTCATACGGAAAGCGCGCGTTACTTCAAGAGAGATTAGCTGCGGTTCACTTTGGCGCGCTGATTTTTGCTCGCTCTTGTGATCGCATTTCTGGTCGGCAAAGGCTCACCATTTTCGATGTTCGCACTAAGCTCGCAGGACGTGCAATCTCTACTGACTGCCCATGAAGCGTGGTGAAATGGTCGCCTACTTTCAGCAACAATCTGTCCACGAACTCATCATTCGGGCCCTTCAGCTGTCGTTGGCGTACAATGTCGATGTAACCTGAGACGCACGCCGCTCAATCGGATAACATCGTCAAAAGGCTGGGGTGAGCGATGATTAATAGGATAGCAGTGATTAAAACCGGGTGGTCGGATGACTTCATGGGAAGCCCGGTAGAAGCTGCACACAAGCATGTCCGAACGTTCAAAGACGGCCATGAAAAATATAATTTCTTGCCCGGCCCAGACGGAAGGTTCTACGCTTATACGCCGCCGGTCGGTGGCTTTGAAGTTGCGCCAAAACCGAAAGAACTTGCAGGGTGGCTCGTATTTTCGGTAGCTAAAGCCCCCGGCAGACCTGGCTTGTATCTCACAGGCTGGTATGAGGATGCGACCTTCGAGGGCGTCTACACCTCGCGCCCTGAATATCTTTCAAACAAATCGACCCTGCCGCTCGATGATCATGACCGTGAGTTCTCCTACACGCTATCCGCCGACAATGCGGTACAGATAGACCCTGACGTACAAGCGTTTGTGTTTCCGGGCGACCACATGAAACGGTCTCCTATCTACTATTTGAGGGGAAATGGGGCCAAGTCCGGATGGTGCGAAGAACTCGCCGAAAAGCTGCTGGCCATTCGCCGCGACCGCGGAGAAGGGTATCGCTCTGTAACGGGAGGTGTCGCGGGTTCCGGTCGGGGCGGGATTTGCTCTGACCCTGAAAAGCGCAAGGAGGTTGAGGAGGCCGCAATCGCCACCGTCAGGGCGCGCTTTCCCGAAGAAAAGTTCGACATCGACGATCGTCAAATGGCGAAGTGCGGCTTCGACCTGCTGGTCCGTGCCAAGGCCAATCCGCGTCAGGAACTTCACATCGAGGTGAAGGGCACACAAAATGCCACCCCCCACTTCCTAATGTCTCATCGTGAATACGCTTACATGCTCGCCAACACTCGACATTGGCGGCTTGCGATGGTCATCAACGCGCTGTCGAAAAAGCCGCACTTGGAGATCATGGACGCGAAAGAAGCCCAAGCACGTTTCTTCTGGAAGGAGTTTACATGGCACGCCACGGCGAAGCCATGACCCAACCATTCGTCCCTCGCAAACCAGAGAGGAGTGAGCGACCAGTGGATTCCTGGTCGGAACATTTTAGCGAGCCGCTTTGCCATGCTGCCCGGCCATCTGCGCCGCGCGATACAAGGAGGGACAAGACGTGAGCGAAGCACGGCACCGAAAGCTGATGGCAGTGCCCACAGTCTATCATCATACAAGCACATTGCGGACGAACCTACTCTGGATGTCGGGCGTAATTGAGGTTGAAGGCAAGGGAGGCCCCGCCATCCATCCACATTTCGGCGAGATCGAGCTAAATGCCAATCTTCGGCGTGGGATGAATGACTTTGCGCCGCTTGCTTGGTTCACGACTCGGATCAGCACACCAAGTTGCATACTCAACGCTGCAATCCACTTCATCGACAAGAAGACGGGAGAACCAAGGGATTTGCCG
This sequence comes from Sphingomonas sp., assembly GCA_041659925.1. GTDB lineage: Bacteria > Pseudomonadota > Alphaproteobacteria > Sphingomonadales > Sphingomonadaceae > Sphingomonas. The sequence goes on along the minus strand of JBAZXI010000024.1, from coordinate 4,852 downwards.
GTCGCGCCCGGACTGCCGAACGCGGTAGCTCTTCAGCGCGTTGCGATCGGCTTCCCAATCGCTGACATTCCTGTCGTCCGGTGGACACAGCACCCCGGCTATACAACCGACGAGGGCTCCGCATTAAATGACAGTGCGCGCGAGTTCGGCGACAATCCCGACGATTGGTATGTTACGGAAGAGGCGGTTGACCTACTCGCGGCATCCGAATTCTGGGCGTCGCCGAGCATCATGAAGCCGAAACTGAAGCGCTTTCCGGAGTACCTCCCAGATATGCGACGCATGGTCGAGCTTTGCCGCGCAACGCCGGGCATATTCATTCCACCTAGTTGGTTGAAGCCTGATCAAGCGGCTGAACTCGCAAAAAGGCTTGGCGTCGAAGTCGGTTAGACGGTGTTAACGGGGCGGGCCGCCTCCGTACGAAGGCGAAGACCTAGTTCCGGTTACGTAGTTGCAGCCCAGTCCCACTTATCCCACCAACATACGCGCGGGTCTTTCATTTAACGCACCGTCGCCGCGAGCCCTTACCCTGCCATGC
>JBAZXI010000024.1:0-4304 GCA_041659925.1 Sphingomonas sp. | reverse complement strand
TCGGAGCCCTATCGCCACCCTTGCCCCCTCCCCCCACCGCGCTATCCTGCCGCACCACCACAGGAACCACCGCTTGGACGCGACACCGGGGCCGATGGCCCGCATCACCGGCTATCTGCGCGCACAGGGCGGCGGGGTGCTGGTCGAGCTGCTGGTCAACTTCGTCCTGCCCTATGTGATCTACACCTATGCCGAGGCGCGGCTGGGCGTGGTCGGGGCGCTGCTTGCCTCGTCGGCGCCGCCGATCCTGTGGAGCCTGGGCGAGTTCGCGCGGCACCGGCGGCTCGACGCGCTGTCGGTGCTGGTAGTGGCGGGGATCGCGCTGTCGTTGCTGGCGATGATCGGCGGCGGGGGCGCGCAGTTCCTCCAGCTGCGCGAGAAGTTGGTCACCGGGGTGATCGGGCTGGCGTTCCTGGGGTCGGCGGCGATCGGCAAGCCGCTGGTCTATGAGCTGGCGCGGGCGGGCATGCGGCGCAAGTCGGAAGGCGAGGCGGAACAGTTCGCGGCGATGCAGGTCCATGCCGGCTTTCGCCGGACGATGACGGTGATGACTTTGGTGTGGGGGCTGGGGCTGGTTGCCGATGCCGCGCTGTCGGGGGTGCTGGTGTTCACGCTGAGCGTTCGCGCCAACCTGATCGTCAATCCGCTGCTCGGCTATGGCACGATGGCGGCGCTGGGGCTGTGGACGTTTCTCTATGGGCGGCGGGCGCGGCGGCGGGGGGAGGCGCGGCGCGGCTGAAAGCCGGCCGACCGTTCAGGCGCCGCGCAGCGTGTTCCGGCGGCCCGGGCGGCTTCGGGCCTCAGCGATGCCGACGACGACGCAAGTGCCCGGCGGCGATCGACGGACCCGCCACGTTCGTTTCGCAAGACGCCGGCCCGGGAAGAGGACGCGGCAATGCCAGGAACGGCGCGACATCCTCGAGCGGGGGCGACAGAAAATATCCCTGCCCGTAGCCGCAATGCCGCGCCTTGAGCATGGCGAGTTGCGTCGGCGTTTCGATACCCTCGGCGATGACCGGAATGCCGATCGCCTTGCACATGCCGAGCACCGCATCGACGATGGCGCGCGAATGGGCATTTTCCTCGAGGTTCATCACGAACGAGCGATCGATCTTGATCTTGTCGAACGGAAAGAAGTGCAGATAGCTCAACGAGGCATAGCCGGTGCCGAAATCGTCGAGCGCGATGCAGATGCCCATGGCCGACAGGCGCCGCAGGACCTGCAGCGCGCGGTTCTTGTCCTCGATCAGCAAATTCTCGGTGACTTCGATTTCGAGCCGTTTCGGGCTCAGCCCGGTTTCCAGCAGCAATGAATGGACGAGAAGCGGCAGATCCCCTTCGTTGAGCTGAACGGGCGAGAGGTTGACCGCGACGCGAAGCTCGCCCGGCCAGGCCCTGGCGGCGAGGCACGCCTGGCGCAGCACCCACGCGCCTAGCTCACCGATGAGGCCGCCCTGCTCGGCAATCGGAATGAAGGTTTCGGGGCTGACCAGGCCCAGCTCGGGATGCCGCCAGCGCGCGAGCGCCTCGAAGCCGACCAGCATATTGTCCTCCAGCCGGAATTGCGGCTGATAGACCAGGTGCAGTTGCTCGCCATTGCCGGCCAACACGGCGCGCAAATCATCTTCGAGGCGGCGGCGGCGCTCGATTTCGGAGGTCATCGAGACATCATAGGCGCAGGCCTTGCCTCGCCCGCTGTGCTTGGCCTTGTAGAGCGCCAGATCGGCGTTGCGCATCAGGTTTTCGGGATCGCCCGCATCGCCGGGGAACAGCGCATAGCCGATGCTTGCGCCGGTCGTGATCGCGCCGTCATCCGTGTGGAGCGCCGCGCCGGCGACCTCGATCAACCGGGCGGCCCGTCGTCGCGCCGCCGCGGGCGACGACACGTCGGCCTGCAACAGCGCGAATTCGTCGCCACCGAGCCGGGCCAGCGTATCGCCTTCCGCGACGACCGAGCCGAATGCCCCGGCGAGACTGACCAGCAGGGCGTCGCCGGCGAGATGGCCGTAGCGATCGTTGATTTCCTTGAAACTGTCGAGATCGATGAGGTGCATCGCAAAGGGCGTGCCCGAGAGCCGCGCCGCCGCGATCCGCCGGTTCAGTTCCTGATGGAAATAGCCCCGGTTGTGCAGGCCGGTGAGCGAATCGCGATGTGCCAGGAAGTGCACGCGCTCCTTTGCTTCCATGCGCTCGAAGACCAGGGCGCAAAGTTGCCCGCAAATGTCGACAATATGCCAGTGGAAGTCATTGGGCGTGATCGGCGTGAGCGAATAGAAAGCGAAGACACCCTTGACGATACCGTCACCGCCCTTGATCGGGATCGACCAGACGGCCCGGTAGTCGAGGCGGGCGGCGAGCTCGCGAAAGGGCGCCCAGAGCGGGTCGGTCCGGATGTCCGCGACATTTACCGGTTCTCCGGACCAGGCGGCGGTGCCGCAGGACCCCGCCACCGGCCCGATTTCAAGCCCGTCGATCTCGCGACAATACCATGCGGGAAGCTGGGGCGCCGCCTGCAGATCCATCCGGCCGGTTTCGCTGATCAGGGCAACCGACATATGCATGTTGGGGAGCAACTGCTGAACTTCCTGGCACACGACCCCCATCATCGCTTTCAGGTCCATGCCCTGGACGAGATCGTGCAGCAGCCGGTGTTGCAGCGTTTCGTGGATCTTCGAGAAGGTGACGTCGGAAATCGTCGCGACGATATAGCGCGACTGGTCGTTGTCGTCGGTGACGACATTGGCCGTCATCGTGACCCATTTCGATTCGCCTTGCTGGTCGCAGACGAGAATGTCGCCCTTATAGGCCCCCTCGGTGTTGAGCGTGGACAGGGCGTGCGCCAGCCTGGCCTTCATGTCGCCAAAGTCCGGCAGGCTTTCGCTGACCTTGCGGCCGATAATATCCGCGGGTTCATGACCGATGAGGCGCGTGTAGGCAGCGTTGACGAAGGCGACATAGCCATTCATGTCCGTCGCGACGACGGCCTGATCGAGACTGTTTGTCGCAAGCCTGATCAGATCATACTTTTTCTGCGTCACCGTCATCGCATGACAATCGCGCAATTAGGTAAAGAATTATCTAGAATCGTGGATCGCGATCATCCTGTCATGGCGATGAGCCAGATCGTTGCCGCCGGGGGAATTGGCGGGGGGACTTTTCATGGTCGATGGCGACTTTGCCGTGGCGCGGGGCGGTGCCGCCGGGTGGTGACGGTGGTGGATTGGGGCAGAACTCTAGCGGATCTCGCGGAGCGGCACCTGTCTCCGCTCGCCTGAAGGGGGCAAATCAAAGCTCGAAGACCCTCAGCGTGCCGGGGAGATATTTGAAAGGGAAATCGCCCCCTTGCCCATCGCGTCGTTTCGCGCTAACACTGAACCATATGGTTCAACATGCACTCGCCCCGCTCGATTTGTCCTTTGCCGCGCTGTCGGATGCGACGCGGCGCGGGGTGCTGGAGTGGCTCGAACGGGCCGAGGCGTCGATCAGCGAGCTGGCGGCGGCGTTCGACATGACGCTGACCGGCATGAAGAAGCATGTCGGCGTGCTGGAGCGCGCCGGGCTGGTCACGACCGAGAAGGTCGGGCGGGTGCGGACCTGCCGGCTGGGGCAGCGCGGGCTGGAGGCGGAGGCGGCGTGGATCGAACGCTATCGCGAACGCTGGGCGGCGCGCTTCGATGCGTTGGACAGGGTTGTGGCGGAACTGAAAGAGCAGGAGAGAAAAGATGGCGCAGACAGCAGGCAATGAACCCGTGGCGACGGGAAACGGCATGACGGCGGAGCGCATTTCCGACCGCGAGATGATGGTGACGCGCAGTTTCGACGCGCCGGCGCGGCTGCTGTTCGCGGCGTGGAGCAAGGCCGAGCTGTTCCGGCAGTGGTGGGTGCCCGCGTCCTACGGCATGACCTTGCTGTCGTGCGAGATGGATGTGCGGGTCGGCGGCGGCTATCGCCTCGTCTTCAAGCACCCGGCCTCGGGCGAGCCGATGGCGTTTTTCGGGCGCTATCTCGACGTGGTGCCCGACACGCGCATTTGCTGGACCAACGAGGAAAGCGAGAATGGCGCGGTGACGACGGTGACCTTCAGCGAGCAGGGCGGCCGCACGACGGTGGTGATCCACGACCTGTTCCCGTCGAAGGAAGCGCTCGACGCCGAGATCGAATCCGGCGCGACGGGCGGGATGGGCGAGACGCTCGACCAGCTGGCGGCGTTCGTCGCGACGCTGGCGGAGTCCTGAACTAGACCGGGCTGCGTTTCGACGGAAACGCCGCCCGCTCCAGATTCCTTGTTGACGCGTGCTTGATCG
>JBAZXI010000023.1:0-90997 GCA_041659925.1 Sphingomonas sp. | reverse complement strand
ACTCGACCAGCTCAACATCTTCGTGTGGCGCAATCCCGAACTGTCGGCAAAGGTGCAGGTGCGCCCCGACGGCCGGATCACCACGCCGCTGATCAGCGACATGCCTGCGGTCGGCAAGACGCCGGCGATGCTTGCCGACGATATGAAGATCGCACTGGGCGAATATATAAAGGACCCGATCGTCTCGGTCATCGTCGAGAATTTCTCCGGCACGTTCAGCCAGCAGGTCCGCATCGTCGGCGCGACCGAAAAGCCCGCGTCGATTCCCTATCGCGCCAACATGACGCTGCTCGACGCGATGATCGCGGTCGGCGGCCTCAGCGAATATGCCGCGGGCAACCGCGCCAAGCTGGTGCGGTACGACCGGACCACCGGGCGGCAGGTCGAATATCAGCTCAAGCTGTCGAGCCTGCTCAAAAATGGCGATTCGAGCGCCAATGTCCGCCTCGAGCCGGGCGATGTGATCATCATCCCCGAGAGCATGTTCTGAGCGGGATCGGCGAATGAACGGTCTTTACGACGAAATCAGGATCGCGCTGCACGCGATCTGGACGCGGCGCTGGATCGCGCTGGCGACGGCGTGGTGCGTTGCCGTGCTCGGCTGGCTGCTCGTGGCGCAGATTCCGAACAGTTATGAGTCGCACGCCCGCGTGTTCGTGCAGATGCAGACCATCCTGCCCGGCAAGGTCGGCATCTCGCCGGCCGACCAGGCCAAGGACCTCGACACGGTGCGCCAGACGCTGACCTCCTCGGTCAATCTCGAAAAGGTCGTGCGGGGCACCGACCTCGCCAGCACCGTGTCGAGCGACCGCGATGTCGCCGATCGCGTCGCCGGGCTGCAAAAAGCGATCAAGATCACCGCGCAGCAGGACAATCTGTTCGAAATTTCGGTAACGGGCTCCAGCCCGAAGATCGCGCGCGCCGTGGTGCAGAAGCTGATCGACATCTTCGTCGAACAGAACCTTGCCGGCGATCGCGACGAGACCAGCTCGTCGCTGCGCTTTCTCGATGCCCAACTCGCCGAGCGGCAGAAGCAGCTCGCCGATGCCGAGGCAAAGCGTGCCGATTTCCAGAATCGCTATCTCGGCAGCCTGCCGGGGACCGGATCGCTGAGCGACCGGATGAGTGCCGCGCGTTCGCAGATGGCGCAGGTCGAAAACGATCTCGCCGCCGCGCAATCGGGCCTCGCGGCCGTCAACGGCCAGATGGCCGGGACCTCCGCCAGCATCGCGGGCAGCGCCGGTACGGCCGGCCCGGCGCGGGCGCGGCTCGCGGCGATCCAGGGCCAGCTCGCCGACGCACAGGCCAAGGGCTATACCGATCGTCACCCCGATGTCATCGCGCTCCGCCGGCAGCTGGCGGCGGCGCAGGTGGCGGCGCGCAACGAACCGCTCGGCGCGGGTGGCGGTGGCTCGGCCAACCCGCTCTATCTCTCGCTCAAGTCGATGCAGGCCGAGAAGCAGGCGCAGGTCGCCTCGCTCACGATGCGCAAGAACCAGCTCCAGTCGGATCTCGACCAGCTCACCGCCAAGCTGGCCGGCAACCCGGCGGTGGCGGCCGAACAGTCGCAGATCGAGAACGACTATCAGGTGCTCAAGGACGCCTATGCCAAGCTGCTCGGCGACCGTGAGGACATCAAGCTGCGCGGCCAGGCCGAAAGCCAGACCGATGCGATCAAGTTCAGCGTGATCGATCCGCCGACCGCGCCCCGCGTGCCGACCGCGCCCAACCGGCCGCTGTTGCTCAGCGGCGTGTTGATCGCCGCGCTCGCGGTGGGTGTCGGCGCCGCGTTCGCGATGGGGCAGATCAGGACGACCTATCCGACCGCCGGGCGGCTCGAACGCGCCACCGGCATGCCGGTGATCGGTTCGATCGGCGAAGCGGTGACGCAGGCGCAGGTCGCGCTGCGGCGGCGCAAGTTGCTCTATTTCGGCGGTGGCGCCGCCGGGCTTGTGGTGGCGTGGATCGCGCTGATCGGCGTGGAAATGGTGCAGCGGGGGCTGGCGGCATGAACGATATGACGCCGCGCAAGCTCAAGGGGTCGCTCGTCGAGCGCGCCGCCGAGGCTTACGACCTGAACCATTTTCTGCGCATGCCGGATCAGCCCGTTGCGGCGCCGGAGCCGCTCGCGGTTCCGCGGGACGACGCACCGGTTGCCCAGCACGCGCCGGCGCCGCTGGCCGCGCCCGCGCTCGACGACCTGCCGTTCGCCACGCCGCGTCCGATCGCCGCGCCGATCATCGCTCCGCCTGCCGCTGTCGCCGCTTCGCCCGCGCCCGTGCGCGACGGCGTGGCGGTGATCGACCGGGCATTGCTCGCGGAAAGCGGCCTGCTCGTGCCCGGCGCACCGGTCGGTCCGCTCGCGGAGGAGTTCCGCCTCATCAAACGCCAGTTGATCGGCACCGTCCGCACGGTCGAGGGTGAGGCGCCGGGCAAGGCACGGACGATGCTGGTCTGTTCGGCTCAGCCGAACGAGGGCAAGACCTATTGCGCGATCAACCTCGCCATTTCGATCGCCGCCGAGCGCGATACCGAGGTGTTGTTGATCGACGCCGATTTCGCCAAGCCCGACGTGTTGTCGCGGCTGGGGGTGGCGGAAGCCCCGGGGCTGCTCGACGCGCTCGCCGATCCGGCGGTCGACATCGAGCGCTATGTGATCCCGACCGATATCCCGCAGCTCAGCCTGCTGCCGGCGGGTCGCAAGATGATCGGCGATACCGAACTGCTCGCCAGTCGCCGCACCGGCAAGCTGATCGCGGCGCTGCTCGCCGCCGATCCGCGCCGCCTGCTGATCTTCGATTCGCCGCCCGCGCTCGCCGCGTCGCCCGCCTCGGTGCTCGCCAACCATGTCGGGCAGGTCATGCTCGTCGTGCGCGCCGACCGCACCAGCGACAGCGACCTGCGCGAGGCGGTCGCCATGCTCGACGGCTGCGAACACATTCAACTCGTACTGAACGCTGTCTCTTACGCGCCGGGGGGGCGCCGTTTCGGCAGCTATTACGGCCAGGAGGACGCGACATGACGCGTACACTGATCATCGCGAGCGGCGTTGCCGCCACGCTCGTCGCGGGGCCGGCTTTCGCCCGGGACCGGCACAAGTCGATCGCGCCCTATATCGAGATCGGTCAGGTCGCGACCGCCGACTTCAACACCGGCGATGTGCTGACCTATTCGACCGTCGCCGCCGGTGTCGATGCGACGGTGCAGACACGCCGCGCGCAGGTGCAGGTCAGCTATCGCTACGAACGGCGCATCTCGTGGGACAAGAAGGTCGGCGACGCCGATATCCATAGCGGCCTGGCGCGCGCCGCGGTCAAGATCGTGCCCGGGTTCAGCGTCGAGGGCGGCGCGCTCGCGACGCGGGCGCGGTCGGACATTCGCGGCGCGGCCCCCGGCGTGCTGGCGGGCAATGTCGACAATATCAGCCAGGTCTATTCGGCTTATGTCGGCCCGACGCTGTCGACGCATGCCGGCCCGGCCAGCATCGGGGCGAGCTATCGCTTCGGCTATACCAAGGTCGAGGCGCCGACGGCGACGGGTGTCGCTCCGGGCGCGCCGAAGCTCGATCGGTTCGACAATTCGCACAGCCAGGTCGCCCAGGCGACGGTCGGCGTGAAAGCCGGTGCCGTGCTCCCGGTTGGCGTCACCGCCAGTGCGGCGTGGGAACGCGACGACGCCAGCCAGCTCGATCAACGCTATGACGGCAAATATGCCCGCGGCGACGTCATATTGCCGGTGACGCCGGCGATCGCGCTGACCGGCGGCGTGGGCTATGAAAAGATCGAGGTCAGCCAGCGCGATGCGAAACTCGACGGCGCGGGCAACCCCGTCACCGACGCGCGCGGCCGTTTCGTCACCGATCCCGCATCGCCGCGCCGTATCGCCTATCAGACCGACGGGCTGATCTACGATGCCGGCGTGATCTGGCGGCCAAGTCCGCGCACCACATTGCAGGCGCGTGTCGGGCGTCGCTATGGCGGCACGACCTATACGGGCTCGTTCAGCTATGCGCCGAGCCGTTCGGTCGGGATGCAGATCGGCGTCTATGACAGCGTCGAGACCTTCGGGCACCAACTCGAAAACGGCATCGCCAACCTGCCGACGAGCTTCATCGAGCAACGCGATGCGTTCGGCCAGCAATTCAGCGGCTGCACCTATGGCGGGTCGAGCAGCGCGCCCGGCGGTTGCCTCAACGGCGTGTTCCAGTCGATCTCGACCTCCGCCTATCGTGCGCGCGGTGTCGATGCGGTGATCTCCGCCCATCGCGGGTCGCTCAGCTTCGGCGTCGGCGCAGGCTACGCCAATCGCCGCTTCTATGCGCCGGGCGGTACCGGCTTCACGGTTGACGGCACGAGCGACCAGAGCTTCTATGTCGACGGCTTCATGAACGTCGGGCTCACGCGCCGCTCGGGTGTCAGTGCCAATGTGTTCGGCAACTATTACGAAAGTGGCATCGTCGGGACCAAGGCAGTGACCAGCGTCGGTGCGACCGGCCTCTACTATCTGAACTTCGGTCGTCTTGGCACGAGCGCCTCGCTTGGTATCTATTCGTTCAGTCAGGAAGGTACGAGCGATCAGGTTTCCGGCCAGGCACAGGTCGGGATGCGCTATCAATTCTGAAGCAACTGCCGCTTATCGCGGCGTTGAGGACGGTGACATGTACGACGAACATTATGGGTTGAGCGGACGTCCGTTCCAGTTGACGCCAGATCCGCGTTTCTGGTTCGACACGGTGACGCACAAGAAGGCGATGGCCTATCTCGGCTATGGCCTCGCGCAGGGCGAGGGCTTCATCGTCATCACCGGCGAGGTCGGCACCGGCAAGACCACACTCGTCGGCCATCTGATGGCGACGATCGATCGAGAACGCCTGCTCGCGATCCGTATCGCCTCGACCCAGATCGAACCCGACGATCTGCTGCGGATGGTGGCGAACGGGCTCGATCTCGACCCTGATGGCATGACCAAGTCGCAACTGCTCGCGTCGATCGAGCGTGGGCTCCACGCGACCGCGCGCGCTGGCCGGCGGACGTTGCTCGTCGTCGACGAGGCGCAGGCGCTCAACATCGCCGCGCTCGAAGAATTGCGCATGCTGTCGAACCTGCAGGCCGGGGGGCATGCGCTGCTGCAGATATTCCTGCTCGGCCAGCCCGAATTTCGCGCGCGCCTGCAGGGTGCCGGGCGGCTGGAGCAATTGCGCCAGCGCGTCATCGCAATGCATCACCTCGAGCCGATGGGCCCCGAGGAAGTCGAACCCTACATGTTCCACCGCCTGCTGCTGGTCGGGTGGCGCGGCCGGCCGCGTTTCACGGCCGACGCGTTCGAGGCGCTCTATCGCGGCTCCGAAGGCGTGCCCCGGCGTCTCAACCAGCTTGCCGCGCGCGTGATGCTGCACGGCGCGATTGAACAACTCGACACGCTTGACGCCAGCGTGGTCAATGCCGTGATCGACGATGTTTCCGGCGACATGCCGAGCGCCGACACACCGCCTCCCGTGGCGATTCCCGCTACCGCGCCCGCTCCGGCTGCTCCCGTTGCTCCCACTGTGCCGCAGCAACCGTTCGTCGTGCCGGCAGCGGTTGCCGATCAACCCGCTCCCCTGCCGATTCGCGGCGAGCAGGAGCCGGTCGTCGCAGCGCCGCCGGTCGCGGCGGCAACGCCCGTCGCTGCCGCCCCGCCCGTCGCTGCGGCAGCGCCCGCGGACGCGCCGACCGAAGACGATATGGTCGCGCGACTGGCGACGCTGGAAGCGCGCGTCGACGAGCAGGATGCCGCGCTGCGTCGCGTGCTGACCTTGCTGGTCGACTGGATCGAGAGCGATCAACGCCCCGATGCCGCCGCGCTGCGGCGCGTGACGGGCTGAGGCCGACCGAACATGCGCCATGCGCTTTCCGTTGATGTCGAGGACTGGTTTCAGGTCGGGGCCTTCGAAAAGGTGATCGACAGGGATGACTGGGATTCGCTCAGTTCGCGGGTCGAGCGCAACACCGACGCCGTGCTCGCCCTGTTTGCGGAAAGCGGGGTCAAGGCGACCTTCTTCACGCTGGGCTGGGTGGCACAGCGCTATCCCGGCCTGATCCGCCGGATCGTCGAGCAGGGGCACGAACTCGCCAGCCATGGCTGGGACCATCAGCGTGTCTTCACGATGGATGCCGCGAGCTTCGCGGCCGATCTCGCGCGGACCCGCCAGACGCTCGAGGATGCCGGTGGCGCGCCGGTGACCGGTTACCGCGCGCCGAGCTTCTCGATCGATCAACGCACGCCCTGGGCGCACCGCGTCCTCGCCGAGCAGGGCTATGCCTATTCGTCGAGTGTCGCGCCGGTGCATCATGACCATTATGGCTGGCCAGAGGCACCCCGTTTCGCGTTTCGGCCGCTCGCCGATGCCGATCTGATCGAACTGCCGGTGACCGTGGCCGATGTCGCGGGCCGCAAGCTCGCCACCGGCGGCGGCTTTTTCCGGTTGCTGCCGGCGGCGCTGACCAATTTCGCGATCCGCCAGGTGACCGGTGAGGGGCACGCCGCGATCTTCTATTTCCATCCCTGGGAGATCGACCCGGATCAACCCCGTGTCACCCGCGCGCCGGCGCGCTCGAAACTGCGCCACTACAGCCGGCTGGGTGCGATGGCGGGCAAGTTGCGCACGTTGATCGGCCGGCACGATTGGGGTCGCATGGATGCCGTCGTGGCGGCGGAGCGTGCGGGGCTGGCATGACCATGCCGCTCGTCTCGACGCCGCTCGGTCTGCGTGCCGCCAATCTCGCCGACTCCGGAGAGCGCGCGCGGATCGACGCGTTCGTCCGCGCACATCCCGACGCGACGCCGTTCCATCTTTCCGGCTGGAGCATCGCGGTCGAGCGCGGCTGCGGCCAGGCCGCGCACATGCTCGTGGTGGAACGTGCCGACGGCACGCTCGCCGGCATTTTGCCGTTGACCGAGACGCGTTCGCCCTTGTTCGGGCGCGCACTGGTGTCGACCGGGTTCGGCGTTGGCGGCGGCATCCTCGCCGACGACCCCGCCGCCGTGACTTCACTCGGTGCGGCGGCATGGGCATTGGCCGAACGGCTCCGCTGTCCGACGCTCGACCTGCGCGGAGGCCCCGTGGCGGGCGCGGGCTGGTCGGTCGACGACACCACCTATCTCGACTTCGTCCGACCGCTCGCGGTGGATGACGACGCTGAGTTGCTGGCCATTCCGCGCAAGCAACGCGCCGAGGTCCGCAAGGCGCTGGCCGGCGATCTCGACATTTCGGTCGGCAACGACCGGCGCCACGCACGCGATCACTATCGCGTCTATGCCGAATCGGTTCGCAATCTCGGCACGCCCGTCTTCCCGGCGAGACTGTTCCGCGAGGTGCTGCGCGCCTTTGGCGACGACGCCGATATCCTCACCGTTTCCGCTGCCGGCAAACCCGTGGCGAGCGTCCTGAGCCTGTATTTCAACGGCACCGTCTTCCCCTATTGGGGTGGTGGCACGCAGGCCGCGCGTACGTTGCGGGCCAACGACCGCATGTATTTCGCGTTGATGGCGCACGCGCGCTCACGCGGTTGCAAGCACTTCGATTTCGGCCGCTCGAAAGCCGGCACGGGCGCCGCGGCGTTCAAGAAGAACTGGGGTTTCGAACCGACCTCGCTCGTGTATCATCGTCGTGCGGCCACCGGGGAGGCACCGCGCGATATCAATCCGTTGAACCCGCGCTATCGGCTCAAGGTCGCGGCGTGGAAGCGGCTTCCGTTATGGGCCGCCAACCGGATTGGTCCGATGATTTCCAGAGGACTTGGCTGATGGGGGATATTCTTTTCCTGGCGCATCGCGTGCCCTTTCCGCCCGATCGCGGCGACAAGATCCGCGGCTTCAACATTCTGAAATATCTGTCGGCACGCGGGCGGGTGCACCTCATCGCCTTCGCCGACGACAGTCGCGACATGAAGCAGAAGTCCGGCCTGGCCAGGTTCACCGGCAATCGTTCGATCGTCTGGCGCTCAAAGTCGCGTGCCGTCGCCGCGATGCAGGCGCTGATCGCGCGCAAGCCGTTCTCGCTTACGGCGTTCGATAACAAGCCGTTGCGCGAGGCCGTGGAGAACATCCTGGCGCGCCACTCGATCGACACGATCTACGTCTTTTCCAGCCAGATGGCGCAATATCTGCCGGCCCGGCCGCGCCAGCGCGTCATCATGGATTTCGTCGACATGGATTCGGCCAAATTCGCCGACTATGCCCGCAAGAGCTCGGGGCCGATGTCGTGGTTCATGAAGCGCGAAGCGAAGCTGCTGTTCGCTTTTGAAAAGGCGATCGCGCAACGTGCCCATGCCAGCCTGTTCGTCAGCGAAGCCGAGGCGCAGCTGTTTCGCGATCGTACCGGGTTGCCGCGCGTCCACGTCGTCGAAAACGGCATCGACACCGAATTCTTCGACCCCGTGGCCAGTTTCAAGCGGATCGACTCGACCGGCCCATTGATCGTGTTCACCGGCCAGATGGACTATCGCCCCAACATCGAGGGCGTAACCTGGTTCGTCGAGACGATCCTGCCGCACATCCGCGTGCGCTATCCCGATGCGCGCTTCGCCATTGTTGGCCGCAATCCGACCGACGGGGTAAGGGCGCTGGCGCGGCAGCCCGGCGTGATGGTCACTGGCGAGGTCGCCGATGTGCGAGGCTGGCTCTCCGCCGCATCGGTCGTGGTTGCGCCGCTGAAGCTCGCGCGCGGCATCCAGAACAAGGTCCTCGAGGCGATGGCGATGGCGCGGCCGGTGGTCGCCTCGCGCGCCGCCGCCGAGGGCATCGACCATGACGGCACGATCCGCGTCGGCGAAAGCGTCGGTGAGATCGCCGAGGAAGTGATGGCGTTGCTGGCCAACCCGGCCGCCGCCGCCGCACTTGGTCGCGACGCGCGCGCGCGGGTCGAGGCGCGCTATGGCTGGGAGGCGTGCCTTGCGCCGCTCGACGGACTGCTCGGCATCAGCATCAAGGCGCCGCCGCGGCGCAGCGCCGCGTGACCATGGCCGTCCCGGCGGCCGATTTCGCGGCCGGGGCGAAAGCGGCCGGGTTCGACGCCGGCTGGCGGCGCCATGCAGTTATCCTGCTTGGCGCCGCGCTGCTGATCGTCGCCCTGTTTCGAGCCGACGCGCTGGCGCTGGCGACGATCTGGTGGACGAGCACGACTTTCGGCCATTGCCTGTTCATTACCCCCGTCATCGCCTGGCTGGTGTGGCAGCGTCGCGTCGACCTGGCGCAGGTCGCGCCGGTCGGCTGGTGGCCCGGCCTGTTGATCGTCGGTGCCGGCGGATTTGGCTGGTTGCTGGGTGACGCCGGGGGCGTCGCGCTGGCGCGGCATCTCGGGCTGGTGATGATGTTGCAGGGCGCCGTGGTGACGATCCTCGGGCCCAATGTCGCGCGGGCCTTACTCTTTCCGCTCGCTTATGCCTTCTTCCTCGTGCCGTTCGGAGAGGGCCTCGAGGGACCGTTGCAGACCGTCACGGTCGCGATGACGATGCCGCTGCTTCATCTGTTTGGCGTGCCGGCGCAGGTCGATGGCGTGCTGATCACCATTCCCAACGGCTATTTCGAGGTCGCCGAGGCCTGTTCCGGCGCGAAGTTCGTCATTGCGATGATCGCCTATGGCACGCTCGTCGCGCATGTCTGTTTCGTGTCGTGGCGCCGGCGAGCGCTGTTCATGGTCGCGGCGCTGGTCGTGCCGGTCGTCGCCAACGGCCTGCGCGCCTTCGCGACGATCTACGCCGCCTATTTGACGTCGGTCGAGCGTGCGACGGGCATGGACCATATCGTCTATGGCTGGATTTTCTTCGGCCTGGTGATGGCGGCCGTTCTCGCGATCGGCTGGCGTTGGTTCGACCGCGCGCCCGATGCGCCGGTGATCGACGTCATGCGCCTGCAAGGGCCGGTAGCGCGCCGATGCGACGTTTTGATCGCGGCGACACTGGTGTTGACCGTCGCCGCGATCTTTCCCGCCTGGTCGGCGGCGATTGCCGGTCGCGCGGCCGTCCTTCCTGACCATGTCAGCTTGCCGGATGTGCCCGGCTGGCACCGCGTCGCGATGAGCGAGCGTGCGCCATGGTCGCCTTATTATCCCGGCGCCGACCATTATCTGATCGGCCGCTATGCCGACGGGCAGGGCGATCCGGTCGATCTCGCCATCGCTGTCTATGGCAGCCAGCATGAAGGCAAGGAACTGGTGTCGTTCGGCGTCGGCGCGTTGCGCCAGGACGATCGCTGGGTGCGGGTCGAGAATCTGCCGGAGCTCGCCGGTGGGGAGGTGATCCGCGTTACCGCGCCGGGGCGGGTGGAGCGGCAGATCGCGACATGGTATCGGCTTGGCGACACTGTGACGCGAAGCGATATCCTCGTGAAATTCGAAACCCTCAAGGCCAAGCTGCTCGGCGGCGACCAGCGTGCCGTTGCCGTCCATCTGTCGGTCGAAACGACCGCCGGGCACGATCCGCGCGCCGCGATGACGCGCTTCCTTGCCGCGGCCGGACCGGTCGCGCGCATTGCCGACGCCGCGTCCGGGCGGCGCTGATGTGCGGCATCGCCGGGATCTTCTATCCCGCTATCCCCAGGCCGGTCGATCCGGCGCGTATCGTCGCGATGACCGAGGTCCAGGCGCATCGTGGCCCCGACGGATCGGGCGTGTGGACAGCGCCGGGGGTCGGGCTGGGGCATCGCCGGCTGTCTATCATCGACGTCGCCGGTTCGCCGCAGCCGATGTCGACGAGCGATGGTACGCTGACCGTCGTCTATAATGGCGAGATCTATAACTACCGCGAACTCCGCGCCGAACTGAGTGCGCTCGGCGCACGCTTCGTCACAGCCGGCGATACCGAGGTGTTGTTGCACGGCTGGGCGGCGTGGGGGCCGGCGATGCTCGACCGGCTCAACGGCATGTTCGCCTTTGCGCTGCATGACGCCGACCGTCAGAGCCTGTTCCTTGCGCGCGACCGTATGGGCACCAAGCCGATCCACTATGTCGAGCTGTCGGACGGTGGCCTGGCGTTCGCGTCCGAGCTCAAGGGCCTGCTGGCACACCCATTGTTGCGCCGTGAGCCCGATTTGCGCGCGGTCGAGGATTATCTGGCCTATGGCTATGTCCCTGACGATATCTGTCTCGTTGCCGGGGTGAAGAAACTTCCCGCCGGCCATGCGCTGCTGGTCGAGCGCGGCAAGCCGGTTCCCGCGCCGTCGCGCTGGTGGGACATCGATTTCTCACGCCGCGCGACCGGTTCGGCCGCGGCGCTGGAGGAGCAATTGCTCGCTCTGCTCCGCGCTGCGGTTACATCGCGGATGGTGTCGGACGTACCGCTTGGCGCGTTCCTCTCGGGCGGTGTCGACAGTTCGGCGGTGGTCGCGCTGATGGCCGAATCCTCGAAACGCGCGGTCAAGACCTGCACGATCGGCTTTGACGAGGCCGGGCATGACGAGCGTGCCTATGCCAATGCGGTTGCCGCGCGCTTCGCCACCGATCACCGCGAGCGCGTCGTCGCGGCGGATGACTTCTCGCTGATCGATACGCTGGTAGCGGCGTTCGACGAGCCGTTTGCCGACGCCTCGGCGCTGGCGACCTATCGCGTCAGCCAGCTGGCGCGTGAGCAGGTCACCGTCGCCCTGTCAGGCGACGGCGCCGACGAGGCGTTCGCCGGCTATCGTCGCTACAAGTTCCAGGCCGCCGAGGAGCGTGTCCGCGGGCTGCTCCCCGCCGACCTTCGCGCGCGTGTGTTCGGCACGCTGGGCCGTTGGTATCCCAAGGCCGACTGGGCGCCGCGGCCGCTGCGCGCCAGGACGACCCTGCTCGCGCTCGCCGAGGATGGCGCCGAGGGCTATGCCCGTTCGGTCGGGGTTACCACCCCCGCGCTGCGTGCGGCGTTGTTCAGCGATACCGCGAAGCGTGCGATCGGCGGGCACCGCGCCGAGGATCGCTATGTCCGGTCGATGCGCGACGCCCCCGCGCGCGATGCGCTCGACCGCGCGCAATATGCCGATTTCCAGCACTGGCTGCCGGGCGACATCCTCACCAAGTCGGATCGCACCAGCATGGCCGTGGGGCTCGAGGCGCGCGAACCGCTGCTCGATTACAAGCTGGTCGAATTTGCCGCCTCGCTGCCCGACCATTTCCGGCTGCGGCGGGGGCAGGGCAAGTGGCTGCTCAAGAAGACGATGGAGCGCTATCTCCCGCGCGACATTCTCTATCGGCCGAAAATGGGCTTCGTCACGCCGGTCAGCGCGTGGTTTCGCGGGCCCCTTGGCGACGCGGCGGCGGGTCCGGCGGTGTCGCGGACGCTCGGCGACACCGGCTGGTTCGATCCGGCGGCCATTGCCACGCTCGCGACCGACCACCGCGCCGGCCGCGCGGAGCATGGCCGGACGCTGTGGCAATTGGTGATGCTCGATCGCGCGGTGGCCCGGCTGTTTCCCTAAGCGTGGAGCGTGAACACCGCGATCGCCGCGTGTAATGTCAGGGCGATGAGGCAGAGGGTCGACAGCAAGAACACGAGAAAGCGGATGTTGATCTTGTTGAAGGTCGCCTGGATCAGGCTGTGGGCGATGCGCAATATGACATAGCCCCAGGCGATCGTCGCGTTCAGGCCGCCACCGAAGCCGGCGATCGCCAGCGTCAGTGCCACGGCATAGAACAGCGTCGGCTGCTCCATCAGATGGATGTAGTTGTGCGCCGGCCACTGCGCCTTTTCGTCGACGACGCCGTCGAGTCCGCCGGGGCGCCCCCCGACCGCCTTGCTGACATCGATTCCGGCCTTTTTCATCGCGGGTATACGCACCGCGATCATCCACACCAACATCACCAGCGACCAGGCGATGAGGACGACGACAGGCTGCAATATCGGGCTGTTGATCATGATCGGCTATCCCCCATTATTTCGTTGTTGGAGAAAATCTGCCGCATCACGCCGCGCTTGGCAACGCAACGCGCGCATGGTGGGCGTGCGCGAACGCGCCACGCCATGCCGATCGCGTTATTTCGGGCCGTCTCGGTTCAGGGCAGCAACCACAGCAGGAAACGCCACCACCAGTCGAACTCGCTGCCGTTCGTCGGATAGACATGGATCGTCCGCACGGTGAATTGCTCCAGCACGAAATCGTGACCGATCTCGGGATAGCTGTAGATGCGCTTGCCGTTTTCGGTGGTAAGGATGTTCGTCGGGAAACCGAGCTTGTTGAATACGTTCCCCTCCGAATCGCCGATATTGACCTTGAGCGTCGGGCCGCAAGCGCCGCGCGAAATCTTGTCCTGGTTCGTGCAGACGATGCTCTTCGTGGTCTGCTCGGGGGTGAATCTGATCACCATGAAGGGATTTGTGTAGAGCCACTGCGCGCTGTGCGGCGCGCCCTGGGCGCGTGTCCAGGGCGCGGCGTCACTATCGCGCGCCATTTCCGGGTTGCCGACGGCATAGATGACATTTTGTGGCGGGTCGCCGATCATGACGTCGTCATAGGTGACGACATCATAGCGATAGTTGAGCCAGCCAAGCGTGACATGAGCGACCGTGATGGCGCCCAACGCGCCCAGCACGAGCCATTCGGGAATCACGATCTTCGGGAGCTTCTTCGCGGCGCGTCGCCGCCGGCGTGACGTCACCGGTTGCGGCGAGGCGTATTTTTCGCGCAGCCAGTCGAAGCACAGCCACGCGAGCTGTGCTGGAACATAGGGAATCGGTGAGAAAAGCGCGTTGACCTTCACATAGATCAGAAACGCCGACAGCAGAACGATCGATGCCGCATGGCCGAGCAGCAGACGCTGTACCCTGTTTAGGCTCGTTCGGCGAAAAATCGCGAGAAAGCCGCGACTAACCCAGAAGGTCGTCAGCAGCACGCCCAATGGCAACAGCAAAGACGGCATCGTCCCCCGATGTTTTGGCCACCGCAACCCCAGCGGCGGGAGAAGCGGGGCTATACCGCGCGGCCCGTGGCGGTGCAACAGAACCTGCGTTCGGGCTTCCCGCAGCGGGGCCTAGATATAAGGCTCTTCGCTCGAACGCTTTTGCCGGCGACGGTAAAGACCGAAGCCAAGGCAAAGCAATGCGATGGCAGCGAGGACCCCGGCGAAGATCTTGCCGCCGTCGCTCGGCGCGAGGCCCGCCTTGCGGCCATTTTCGAACGGATCGATCAGCACCGGCGAGGATGCCATCGTGATCTTGCCCGCGATCGTCTTGCGCACCGCCTCCCGCGCCGAGAAATCGTCCGCCCGCAAGCCGTCGAGCTTCATGACCGGGCCAAAGGCGCCGTCGCCCACGACGAACCCGGCCAACTGGCTATCACTCAGTGCGCCGTCCTTGACCATCGCGCCGAGCGCTGGCTGTGTCGTGTCCGTAGCGGTTGCCGGATAGATCGCCGCGACCGTCCAGTGATGGATTTCGCGACCGTTCTTGGTTTCGGTCAGTTCCATCGCCTTGGCCATGTCGAGCTGGCCGAGGAGCACGATCTCATTGGCAGGGCCGACATTGTGCGCGGGATCGAATTTTTCGATCGCCACCGCTGCGGGGGGCGGGCGGTGCCGCGCGAGCATCTTCGCCGCCTCGGCCTCCTGGTCACTGAAATAGCCGAAAATTCCGCCGGCCAGGACCAGCGGCGACGCAAGGATATAGGCCCACCACGGCAAGCCAAACAGAAGACGAAGCAGACCGAACATGATGTTCCCCCCGGAAAATCGATCGGGGGGAACATCGTTATTTGTCAGCGCGTAGCAAGCACTAATTGCGCGCGATGCGCATTGTCAGTCGAAGCTGGCGCCCCAGCGGCGCTTGGTGCGGTTCTTCCACAGCCCGCGATGGTACGCGTCGCTGGCAAGCAACGGCATCACCGAGCCCGCCTCGGCGAACACCATCTGCTCGATGCCGGTGTTGACCTTGCCCCAGCTCGCCGCTTCCTGCAGCGTCGAGGACGAGCAGGCGCCGTCGCGGACGTCGGCGACGGTGATCTGCACGGCATATTTGTGCACCTGGACATCGTCATGACCGAGGATTTCGGCGCAGACGACGGTGTCCTGGATGAAGTTCTTCGGCACGCCGCCGCCAATCATCAGCAGGCCGGTGGTGCCGGCCTTGATCTTGATGTCGGTCAGCTCGCGGAAATCGGCGATCGCGTCGAGCACCATATACGGCTTGCCTTCCTTGGCGCGGTCGACCTGGTGCTTGACCAGCCCGAAGCCGGCCGAGCTGTCGACGAACGCCGGGCAGAAGATCGGCACGTCATGCTCATAGGCGAGCTTGACGAGACTATTGTCCTTCTTGCCATGTTCGACGAGATATTTGCCCATCTCGCGAATGAAGGCGCGGCTGGAATAAGGGCGCGGCTCGAGCGAATTCGCGATCTCGTAGATCGTGTGGTCGCAATCCTGCAGCTGCTCCTCGTCGATATAGGTGTCGTAGATCCGGTCGATCAGCAGCGAGCGCAGCGTGTCGTCATCGGGCACTTCGAGCGCCTGATAATGCTTGTGGCCGAGCCCTTCGAAGAAATCCATGTCGACGATCGACGCGCCGGTCGCGACCACGCCGTCGATCATGTTCGAGCGCAGCAGTTCGGCATAGAGATCCATGCAGCCGCCAGCCGAGGTCGAGCCGGCGATCACCAGGAAGATCGTGCAATCGGGGTCGGCGAGCATCTGGTTGTAGATGTCGGTCGCGCGGCCGAGGTCGCGGCTGGTGAAGCTCATCTTCTTCATCGCGTCGACGATCGGCCGCGCGTCGAAGCTGGTGATGTCGATATGCTCGACCGTGGTCGAGAGCAGCTCGGCCTTGCGCGTGTCGTTGATGGTGGTGTCGTTCATGGGAAACTCCCGCAGTCAGTCGGCGTCATTCGAACGGGGACGCGCAAAACCCAAGCAGCGGCGAGGCGCAAAGCACCTCGCCGCGTGTCTGTGAAGGACCGCTGTTACAGCGTGACGACGTTCGACGCGACCTCGCGCTCGTCGGCGACATAGAGCGACACCATCGGCTCGTCGTCGACGATCACCGTCTGGTCCGAGCCGAAGCCGTTGAACGCGGTGCGCATCGCGCAGCCATAGGCGCCGAGCATGCCGATCTCGATATAGTCACCCGCCTGCACGTCCGCCGGAAGCGCGAACGGGCCAGCCATGTGATCCATGTCGTCGCAGGTCGGGCCGTAGAAGCTGAAATCGACGTCACGGGCCCGGCTGTCGGGCTCGCGCAGCAACGTGACCGGAAAGCGCCAGCCGATATGCGCGGCGTCGAACAACGCGCCATAGGCACCGTCGTTGATGTACAGCTCGGTCCCGCGGCGCCGCTCGACGCGAACGACAAGCGAGGAATATTCCGCGCTCAGCGCCCGGCCGGGCTCGCACCACAGCTCCGACGAATAGCTCACCGGCAGGCTTTCGAACGCGCGGTGGATCGTCTGGAAATAATGCTCGAGCGGAGGCGGCTCCATGCCGGGATAGCTCGACGGAAAGCCGCCGCCGACGTCGATCACGTCGACCGTCACCGCCGCCTCGACGATCGCGGTGCGCACGCGCTCCATCGCCTGGGCATAGGCCTCCGGCGTCATCGCCTGACTGCCAACATGGAAGCAGATGCCGAGCGCATCCGCCGCCTGGCGGGTGCGGAACAGCAATTCCTTCGTCTCGCCTGGCGCTGCGCCAAATTTGGACGCGAGGCTCAGCTTGCTGTGCTCGGACGAGACGCGCAGCCGCACGCACAGGGTGAGGTCCGTCGCCGCGCGGGTGGCGCGGACGATCTTTTCCAGCTCCTCGATCGAATCGAGGCTGAAGGTCCGCACGC
Organism: Sphingomonas sp.; assembly: GCA_041659925.1. Classification (GTDB taxonomy): domain Bacteria; phylum Pseudomonadota; class Alphaproteobacteria; order Sphingomonadales; family Sphingomonadaceae; genus Sphingomonas. The sequence continues at coordinate 74,234 of JBAZXI010000023.1, read as the reverse complement.
CATGCGTGAAATAGGCTTCCGCGATCGCTTCCTCGGCCTTGACCGGATGCATGAAGCACAACGTCGCCCCGGGAATCGTCCGCGCGACAAGCCGCACCTCGGCGATCGAGGCGACGTCGTAGTGCGTGATTCCGCTGTCCCACAAGATGCGGAGCAGGTCGGGCGAAGGGTTGGCCTTCACCGCATACATCGCGCGACCCGGAAACTTCTCCACGAAGAAACGGGCCGCGCGCCGTGCGGCGTGCGGTCGAACGAGCGTGACCGGCTGAACCGGACCCTGCCTGGCGATCTCGACGCCGCCAGTGGCGTTCGTGGGGGCGGTAGCTAGCCCCAGCGCGTTATGATGCTTGTGCAACTCAAGGGACCTCCAAGTGGCTTGCGCCTACGGTGAAAAAAGCTGCCTTGCGGTTGGAAGTCCCATGGGGCAGCGGACGGGCGAAATAGGATCGACTTTCCTCTATGTAAAGGGAATAGCGACGACAGGAGGTGTTCCGTGACGATTTTACGACAGCCGACCCGGGCCGGGGTGCGCGACGCGGCTGCCAAGATCGCGGCGGTGCTTCCGCCGTCGCCGCTATTCATTAGCGAAATCAAGGGAGTGCCGGTCGCTTTCAAGGCGGAGTCGCTGCAGCCGATTGGTGCCTTCAAACTGCGCGGCGCATGGCATCGGCTCACCGCGATCGACCCTGATTCCCGCGCGAAGGGGGTGGTGGCCTTCTCGTCCGGCAACCATGCCCAGGGTGTCGCCTGGGCCGCGAAAATGCTCGGCATGCCGGCGTTGATCGTCATGCCGTCAGATGCGCCGGCGGCAAAGCGCGAGGGCACGCTCGCGCTCGGTGCCGAAGTGGTGACCTATGATCGGGCTACGGAGAGCCGCGAGCAGATCGCCGCCGCGCTGGCCGAGGCCCGCGGCGCGATTCTCGTGCCGAGCTTCGATGATCCGTGGGTGATCGAGGGGCAAGGCAGCGCGGGCATTGAAGCGGTGGCGCAAATGGAGGCCGCCGGCCTCGGCAGGCCGAGCCGGGTCGTCGTGCCGTGCGGAGGTGGCGGGCTTGCCGCTGGCATCGCGCTGGCACTGCCCGACACGGCGATCACCGTGGTCGAGCCCGAGGGCTGGGACGATATGCGTCGCAGTCTCGAAGCGTCGTGGATCGAGCCGGTCGGCCCCAATCCGCCACCGACCGCCTGCGACGCACTGCAGACGCCGCGCGTCTCACCGCTGACCTTCGATGTGCTGTCGCGCCGCGACGCCACCGGCGTCGCGGTCAGCGAAGCCGAGATCGCCGCCGCGCAGCGCTGGGCGGTCGAGCGGCTGCGCATCGTCGTCGAACCGGGTGGCGCGGTCGCGCTGGCGGCGCTGCTCGCCGGCAAGGTGCCGGTCGAGTCCGGAACCCTGTGCATCCTGTCGGGCGGCAATGTCGATCGCGCGGCCTATGCAAAGGTGCTGGCGGACGAGTCGGTGGACATGGCTTCACGCGCGGCGCTCAGCCAGCTCGAATCATGACCGACCTCAATCCGGCCGTCCTGGCGATCGCGATGCTCGCCGCCTTCGCCTGCGCGATCGGCGGCGGCGTGATGATCAGGCGCGGCGAGCGGCGCAAGGGCATGTTGATGCTGGTGATGACGGTGGTTCTGGTCGCCAATGTGGCGATCTGGACGATGTAGGTGAGGCCGGTGTCGGCGATCACGCGCCGGTTTCTGGCCACGCGCCTCCCGCTCAGGCCATTCCGGGGGTCGCCTGGCCCCGCACGCTGAACGGCGCGAAGGTGCGGCGATACTCGACCGGCGTCATGCCGGTGTCGCGCTTGAACAGGGTGCGGAAGAACGACACGTCGTCATAACCGATCTCGCTGCTGATCTCCTGGATCGACCTGGCGTCGCATTCCAGCATCGCCTTGGCCGCCTCGATGCGCAGCGCCTGAAGATAGGACGCCGGCAGGCGACCGGTTGCCGATTTGAAGCGCCGCGCGAAGGTGCGCATGCCCATGCCGGCGCGACTGGCGAGCGCGCGGGTCGGAATGTCCTGCCGGAAATGGGCGTGGAGAAAGCTTTCGATTTCCCTGATCCGCTCGTCGCCATGCGCTTTCGATACCGGCAGCATCGCATAGCCCGACTGGTGGATGCGCGGCATCGGCACGAGCAACGCTTTGGCGCATTGCACCGCGATCTCGTGCCCGCACAGCTTCTCGACGAGGTAGAGGCTGACGTCGACGGCGGCACAAATACCGCCGCTGCACAGCACGCGCGAATCCTCGGTAACGAACAGGTCGGGGCGCCAGCGCACTTTCGGATAGCGCGCGGCGAGATGCGCGCCGAGCGCCCAGTGGGTCGTGGCGATGCGCCCGTCGAGCAGCCCGGCCTCGGCGAGATAGGCCGAGCCCATGCATACGCCGACGACATAGGCGCCCAGATCATATTGGCGGCGCAGCCACGGCAGCAACGCGCTGTTCTCGACGAATTTCAGATCGAGATCGAGGCCCGAGGTCGGCACGATGACGATATCGGCACGGTCGATCGCCGTGATCGCGCATTGCGGCACGATCGAGAGGCCGTTGGGACTGCGGACCGCGTCGCCGGTGAGCGACGCGGTCCGGACCCGGAATCTGGGTTCGGCCGGGCGATCATGCAGGTCGTGCCACAACGTGCCCGCGGCATGGAACACCTCCGCCGGCATGGTGGCGGCGGCCGAATGCCCGTCGTCGAGCAGTATAACGGCTACATCCAGCATTTGTGTGCCCGCCTCCGTACTGCTCAACCCGTCGTTGTGGGATCGATCGTCCGCACGACTTCGGATATCCTCGTCGCAGGAAATCCACTGATCCGCGCATGATCCAGCACGGCAGCCTCGTTTTCGGCGAGATAGATACAGAAGGTCTTGTCCGCGGCAACGAAGGATTCTTGCCACTGCACGCGCGGGGCCAGCTCGGCGAGCGCGGTGTTGGAGGTCGCGACGGCGCCCTTCAACTCTTCGCCCTGAAGGCGCTCGACGCCTGGGATGGCGCGTTCGATGACAAATTTTTTCACGATCATTCTCCCATTCGAGGTGCCGGTGAACCCGGCCGATGTTGGTCATGACAGCCCATTTGTGTGGGTGACGCGACGTCAATGGCGGGCGCGGCGCGGGCGGGGTAGGGAGCGATCAGGACAATGAGCAGGGGCAATTGTCGCCTTGTAGCTGTTTCGCGCAGCTCCGGCCCTCCCGATCGAGCCTCGGCCGACATGCTGACGGCTGGTCGGAACACTCCACGCGCCGCCGCCGCGCGACTGCCACTCGCTCGCCGCGGATAGAACCAAATGTCCGACCAAATATTGGCTTTTCAGGATGGGGGGCTGCGACGACCCTTCGGGATCGGTGCGGTCCTTCCGGTGTCCGTTCGGGAATGCCGTTATGGGATTCAGGCCCGGGAGCGCAGCGATACCGTGATGGTCGAAATATCACGCACCGCGACGAGCGTCGGCGCCGGTGACGCGCCTTGTTTCAACCGGCCACACAGTCGTGCCCGCACCTTCGGTCCGTGACGCCTGCTCGATCTGGCTGTGCCGGGTCTCGCGCGACGGGGCTCAGCGGATCGGCGAGTTGGGGTCGAGCCGCATGTCGAGATACTTGTCCACGCTGCCCATCAACTCGGGCATTTCATGCTCGAAGAAGTGGTTGGCCTTGGGGATCGTATCGTGATGGATCGTGATGTGCTTCTGCGTGCGCAGCTTGTCGACCAGCTTCTGCGTCGCGCCCGGGGTTACGACCTCGTCGGCCTCACCCTGGATGATGATGCCCGAGGCCGGGCACGGCGCGAGGAAAGTGAAGTCGTACATGTTGGCGGGCGGCGCGACCGAGATGAATCCGCGGATCTCCGGGCGGCGCATCAGCAACTGCATCCCGATCCACGCGCCGAAGCTGACGCCGGCGATCCAGGTGGTCGATGCCTCGGGGTGGAAGCTCTGCACCCAGTCGAGCGCGCTCGCCGCATCGGACAGCTCGCCGATGCCATTGTCGAACGTGCCCTGGCTCTTGCCGACGCCGCGGAAGTTGAAGCGCAAGGTCGCGAAACCGCGGCGCTGGAAGGTTTTGTAGAGCTCCTGCACGATGCGGTTGTTCATCGTCCCGCCCGAGGAAGGATGCGGGTGGAGAATCATCGCGACCGGCGCGCGCGGGCGCGGCGCGGGAGCGAAGCGGCCTTCGAGACGACCGTCGGGGCCGGGGAAAATAACTTCTGGCATCGGACCTGCTGACGAAAATGGATTGGAGGCGCGCACGCCACGGGATTGCGCGCTATATAGTCACGCCGCGCTTCGGCGCAATCATTCTGCCGGGATGACCTTGGAGTTGGCCACGCGTATCTATCTCGATCATGCCGCGACAACGCCGATCCTGCCGAGCGCGATCGCCGCGGTCGAGGACGGCATGCGGCACTGGGCCAATCCGTCCTCGCCGCACAGCGAGGGGCGGGCGGCGCGTGCTGCGCTGGAGCAGGCGCGCGCCGCGATCGCGGCCGCTTATGGCTGGCCGGGCGAGACGCTGCTGACGGGCGGTGCCAGCGAGTCGCTGGCGATCGCGCTCGGGCGGACGGTTCTGCCGCGCCGGCTGATCGGCGCGACCGAACATGACGCCGTGATCCGCGCCGCGCCAGGTGCCGCGGTGATTCCGGTGCGGGACTCGGGGTTGGTTGACCTCGACCGGCTCGACGCATTGCTGCGCGACCAACCGCCCGCGCTGGTCGCGGTGCAGTGGACCAACAGCGAAACCGGCGTGCGCCAGCCGATCGCCGAGATCGCCGCGATCGTCCATCGCGCCGCCGGCCTGTTGCTCGTCGACGCAGCGCAGATGCCACCAGGCGCCGACCCGTCGCTTGCCGGGCATGCCGATTTCATCGCGCTCTCGGCGCACAAGCGTGGTGGGCCGCCCGGCGTCGGCGCATTGCTGGTGCGCGATCTCGCGACGCTCGAGCCGAGTGGCGGGCAGGAGCGCGGATATCGCGCCGGGACCGAGAATGTCCCCGGCGTGCTGGGCTATGCCGCAGCGCTCGGCGACGTGCCCGATATCGCGCGCTGGGCAACGCTGCGCGCGCGGCTCGACGATGCGATTCTGCGCTCGGGTGGCGCGCTGGTCGGTGCCGATGCGCCGCGCCATCCCGCGATCGGTTCCTACCGCATGCCCGGCGTCGCCGCGACGGTACAACTCATCCGGCTCGACCTCGCTGGCATCGCCGTATCGGCGGGCAGCGCCTGCTCGTCGGGCAGCATGAAGCCGAGCCACGTCCTCGCCGCGATGGGCTGGGTCGAACCGGTCCTGCGCGAAGTGGTGCGCGTCAGCTTCGGCACGTCGACGACCGACGCCGAAATCGACGCGTTCATCGCCGCGTGGCGCGCGATCGCCCGCGAGGCGCGGTCCCGCGCCGCATGACCTATCTCGATTACCAGGCGACCACCCCGCTAGCGCCGGAAGCGCTCGCCGCGATGCTGCCGTGGCTCGAGCGCCAGCATGCCAACCCGCATTCGGCACACCGCGAGGGCCGTGCCGCCCGCGCGGCGGTCGAATTCGCCCGCGATCAGGTCGCCGCGTTGCTGCCCCGCGACGGCGCGGTCGCCTTCACCAGCGGCGCGACCGAGGCGCTCAACTGGGCGATCAAGGGCACCACCGGGCCGATCGTCACGCTCGCCACCGAACACGCCGCGATCCTCGACACGGTCGAGGCCGAGCGCCGCGCCGGTCGGGCCGTCACGGTTCTGCCCGTGCGGCGCGATGGCATCGTCGATCTCGACCTGGCGCGTCAGGCGATTATTCCGGGCACCGGGCTGGTCGCGGCGATGCTGGTCAACAACGAGATCGGTGTGATCCAGCCGGTCGCCGCGATTGCCGATCTCGCCCATGCCGCTGGTGCGCTGATGCTGTGCGATGCGGTCCAGGGTATCGGTCGCGTCGCACTGCCCGATGGCTGCGATCTCATCGCGCTCTCCGCGCACAAGATCCACGGCCCGAAGGGCGTCGGCGCGCTGTGGCTGCGGGCGGGCGTGACGCTTGCGCCGCTGCTGCACGGCGGCGGACAGGAAGCCGCCGGGCGCTCGGGTACCCTGTCGCCGGCGCTGTGCGCGGGGTTCGGCGCGGCGGCGACGCTGATGCGAGAGCGGGCCGATCACGATGCCGCGCATGTCGCACGCTTGTGGGACGATGCCGTGTCGCGCCTGGGCGTCGGCTGGACGATCAACGGTTCGGTCGAGCGGCGCTATCGCGGCAATCTCAACCTCCGTCATGACGAGTTGGATGTCGCGCGCCTGATGTCCGACCTGCGCGATATCGCCTTTTCCGCCGGCTCCGCCTGCGCCAGCGGGTCGGGGCGACCGAGCCACGTGCTGCGCGCGATCGGTCTCGATGATTCCACCGCGCGGTCGAGTCTGCGGCTTGGCTTTGGCCGCTATACCGGCGAGGACGAACTGGTGCGCGCGATCGACCGGATCGTCGCGGCGACCGAAAAACAGGGGCTGGCGGCATAATGCGCGTTCGTTTCATCGCCACCGACGGTTCGATCCGTGAGGTCTCGGCGCGGGCCGGGGACCGCTTGCTCGATGTCGCCCAGGCCGATGGCCAGCCGCTCGAGGGCACGTGCGAGGGCCAGATGGCCTGCTCGACCTGCCACGTCATCGTCGCGGCGGAAGATTTCGCCCGCCTGCCGCCGGCCGTCGAGATGGAGGAGGACATGCTCGACCTCGCGACCGGGGCGACGCGGACCAGCCGGCTGGCATGCCAGATCTGGCTCGATGACACGCTCGACGGGCTGACGGTTCGGATTCCGGGTGACGCGCGTAACATGCAAGGGCGCTAGCCGCGAACGGGCTTGGATTTCGACCGCGTCATGCTAGCGTTCGCGTCAAAGAAGATTGTGTCTGGAGCTATATCGCAGGAGAGAAGACCATGAAATTCATCGCTTTCGTTTCCGCGGCGCTCGTCGCCACCGCCGCCTTGTCCGCCGCGCCCGCCGCCGCCGAGCGCTGGCATGGCGGGCATCGCACGGCTCATCACAAGGGTCATGGCTGGAAGTGGAAGAAGGTCTGCAAGACCCGCTATTATCACGGCCACAAGGGCACATGGTGCCGCAATGTGCGCGTGCGCTGGTAACATTGACTTGATCGCGCCGCCCGGCACCGCCATATGGCACGCGGGAGTCGGGCGGACGTGGTCGTCGCCAACCCGGTCAGATCCGGAAGGAAGCAGCCGCAACGATTTCGCCGCGGGTCGTTCCGGCTCCCACCGCGCAGTTTGCGAGAGAGGATCGCGATGCGATCCGCCACGCGAACAAGCGCGGCCGGCGGCGCCAACGGCGCCGTCCGACGACGCGGCTTCGCCGCGGCGCTCCCCATACCGGTGATCGGCAGCTTTCCAACCCCGCTTTCGACCGTCGCGCGCAACCTTTCCCTACCATCCCGTACGCCGCCGCCCTAGATAGGGTGGCAATGTCCGACTCCTTCGATCTTGGCGAACCGCCCCAGCCGCCGCGCGGCGACGCTTATCGCGTGCTGGCACGCAAATATCGCCCGCAGACCTTTGACGAGCTGATCGGGCAGGATGCCATGGTCACCACGCTCGGCAATGCGATCAAGCGTGGCCGGCTGGCGCATGCCTTTCTGCTCACCGGCGTGCGCGGGGTCGGCAAGACCTCTACCGCGCGACTCATCGCCAAGGCGCTCAACTGCATCGGGCCGGACGGGCAGGGCGGGCCGACGATCGATCCGTGCGGCGTATGTGAACCGTGCCGGGCGATCACGGAGGGGCGCCATATCGACGTGATCGAGATGGACGCGGCGAGCCATACCGGCGTCGATGATGTCCGCGAGATCATCGATGCGTCGCGCTATTCCGCCGTGTCGGCGCGCTTCAAGATCTACATCATCGACGAAGTCCACATGCTGTCGAAGAACGCCTTCAACGCGCTGCTCAAAACGCTCGAGGAGCCGCCGGCGCATGTGAAGTTCCTGTTCGCCACCACCGAGGTCAACAAGGTCCCGGTGACGGTGCTGTCGCGCTGCCAGCGTTTCGACCTGCGGCGCATTTCCGCCGAGAAGCTTGCCGCTCACTTCGCGCGCGTGTCCGAGGCGGAAGAGGTCACGGCCGAGCCCGAGGCGCTGGCGCTGATCGCGCGTGCCGCGGAAGGCTCGGCGCGCGACGGCCTGTCGATCCTCGACCAGGCGATCGCCCATGCGGGCATCGAGGGTGGCGGCGTCACCGCCGTCGCGGTGCGCGAAATGCTCGGGCTGTCGGATCGCGGCGCGATGCGCGAGTTGCTCGGGCGGCTGCTCGCCGGGGACGGGCAGGGCGCGCTCGCCGGTTTGCGGCGGCAATATGATCTTGGGGTCGACCCGCTCAGCGTGTTGCGGTCGCTGCTTGAGACGGTCCACGCGACGACGCTGCTCAAGCTCGGCGCGGCGCCCGATCCCGGGCACGCCGTCGAGGAGCGCGAGGCGCTGACCGGCTGGGCCGCATCGCTGTCGTTCGCCGCGCTGCACCGGCTGTGGCAGCTGCTTCTCAAGGGGCATGACGAAGTCGCCCGCGCCGCAATGCCGATTGAGGCGTGCGAGATGGTGCTGTTGCGCGTCGTCCACGCCGCGACGCTGCCCGATCCGGGCGAACTGGCGCGAATGCTGGCGAATGGCATGCCGGCTGCGGCGGCGCCCGCCGCGCCCGCGCCGACCGCGAAACCGGGTGAGGCACCGCTGCCGTCATCGATTCACGAAATCGCCGAACTGCTCGAAGTGTCGGCCGAGCAGGCACTCGCCTCGCGGCTGAGCTTTCACGCCAGCGTCGTGCGGCTGTCGGGCAGCGAACTGGTGTTGAGCGCGATGCGGCCGCTGCCGGCCGATTTCGTCGCTGAGCTTGGCGCCACGCTGAAGCGTTTGACCGATCGCGTCTGGCGGATCACCACCGAACAGGTTCCCGGCGATCCGACGATCCGCGAACGGCTCGAGGCCGGGGCCGAGGCGATCAAGCAGCAGATACTTGCCACACCGGTGGTGCGGGCGGCCTTCGAGGCTTTCCCCGACGCCGAAATTCCCAAGGAAGAATGGGACCGTCTGGTCTCGCTGAGGAGCAAAGCATCATGAAGGGCCTCGAAGACATCATGGCCATGGCGCAGAACGTCCAGAACGAGCTGCAAAAGGCCCAGGCCGGCCTCGACAATATCGAGGTCGAGGGCGCCGCCGGTGGCGGGCTGGTCAAGGTCACCGCCACGGCCAAGGGCCGGATCATCGGCATTTCGATCGATGATTCGCTGCTCGTGGCAAGCGAGAAGCAGATGCTGGAAGATCTCGTCGTCGCCGCGTTCAACGACGCCAGGGCCAAGGCCGATACCGCGTCGAGCGCCGAAATGGCGAAGATGACGAGTGGCTTGCCGCTGCCGCCGGGCTTCAAGCTGCCGTTCTGAGGGAACGTTTCCAACGGCCGCCTCGTTCTCGTCCTTCACCAGGAAGAGGAAGACCATGGCCGATCAGATCACCGAAACCCCGCACACCACCGTCATCGAGCGCCGTGGCGGCGGCGGCGCGATCTTCATCGGGATCGCGCTGCTGCTGGCTGTTCTGATTGGTGGGTATTTCCTGCTCAATCAGCGAACGAACGACGATCGTCGCACCGATGCGGTAACCCAGGCCGCCAGGCAGGTCGGCGACAGCGCGCAGAAAGTTGGCGATTCGGCCGAGAAGGCTGCTGGCGACGCGACGAAGAACTGACTTTCGCCGCGCGCTATTCGCCTTGCGCTAGCGCAGACAACTGTCTTGCCCGTCGTTACGGACGATGCTGACCCACCGGGTGATAGCGTTGCCGTGGCGACGGGTAAAGCCATGCGGGTCGACCGCCTGGCGCTTCTTGGGCAGCGGCAGGACAGCGGCGATGCGGCCCGCTTCGGCCGGTGACAGGCTCGACGCGTCGTGCCCGAAATAGCGCATTGCTCCGGCATTGGCACCATAGGTCCCGATGCCGGTCTCGGCGACGTTGAGATAGACCTCCATGATCCGGCGCTTGCCCCAGATCGCCTCGATCAGCACCGTGAACCACGCCTCCAGCGCCTTGCGCGGATAGCCGCCGCCCTGGATCAGGAAGACGTTCTTGGCGGTCTGTTGGCTTATCGTTGACCCGCCGCGGATCCGGCCGCCGCGTGCATTGCGCTCGAACGCTTGCTGGATCGCGTCGAAGTCGAACCCGTGATGGAGGCAGAAGCGTGCATCCTCGCCGGCAATCGCCGCGCGGGCCATGTCCGGGTCAATCCGCGACAGCGGCATCCAGCTCTTGGTCAGGCCGTTGCCCTCGATCGCGTTGCCGACCATCGTCAACGTGATCGGTGGCGGCACGAAGCGATAGACCGTGACCCAGATGACCGAGCCGAGGACGAACCACAGCAGCGTCGCGATGACCGCGCGCACGATGCGCATGCCGAGCGAGCGGCGCGGTGGCGTGCGCGTCCTGGACTTTGCTGTCGCCAAATCAGTGCGCCGCCTTGCGCATCGGGCGGTCGATCGAGCGTTGCATCAAGAATCTCCCGTCCCGTGCCGGATGGGAAACCTATCGCGGCGACCTCGCTCGTGTCTACCGGCCCGCTGGCAGGAAATCAGGCCGCGACGAGCATCCGGCGGTCGCCGGCGATGCGCATCATCGCCTTTTGCAGCTTCTCGAACGCGCGCACCTCGATCTGCCGGACGCGTTCGCGGCTGACGCCGTAAACCTGGCTCAGCTCCTCGAGCGTCTTGGGATCGTCGGTCAGGCGGCGCTCGGTCAGGATATGCTTCTCGCGCTCGTTGAGGTCGTCCATCGCCGACACCAGCATGTCGTGGCGGACGTCAGCCTCCTGCGCTTCGGCGACGACGGAGTCCTGCAGCGGCGAATCGTCGGCCAGCCAATCCTGCCACTGGCCCTCGCCATCCTCGCGCATCGGCACGTTGAGCGACGTGTCGCCACCCATCGCCATGCGACGATTCATGCTGGTGACCTCGTCCTCGGTGACACCGAGGTCGGTCGCGATCTTGGCGAGATGCTCCGGCGACAGGTCGCCGTCCTCGAACGCATCGAGCTTGGATTTCATCCGGCGCAGGTTGAAGAACAGCTTCTTCTGCGCGGCGGTGGTGCCCATCTTCACCAGGCTCCACGAGCGCAGGATGAATTCCTGGATCGAGGCGCGGATCCACCACATGGCATAGGTCGCGAGGCGGAAGCCGCGATCGGCCTCGAACTTCTTCACGCCCTGCATCAGGCCGATATTGCCTTCGGAAATCAGCTCCGACACCGGCAGGCCATAGCCGCGGTAGCCCATCGCGATCTTCGCGACGAGGCGCAGATGCGAGGTCACCAGCTGTGCGGCGGCGTCGGTGTCGCCATGCTCCTCGAAGCGCTTGGCGAGCATATATTCCTGCTCGGGCGCGAGGATCGGAAATTTCTTGATCTCGGACAAATAGCGATTGAGGCTTGCCTCGCCGCCGAGTGCAGGGATCGTCGCGGGGACGTTGCTGCGGTTTGCCATGATCGTGTCTCCCTTACCTTGGGTGCGTACCCCTGCTTCGAGGCGGTGCGCACCGGAACCTATACGAAGAGTTTAGTGAACAGTTCCTGCATGTCCGCAGGCATTTCGCTTTCGAACGCCAAAGCGTTACTTGTCACAGGATGGATGAACCCCAGCCGGGCGGCGTGCAAGGCCTGACGGTGGAAACCGATCGTTTCGAGAATCGGCTTGTGGACTGGTTTTGTTCTACCATAAACCGGGTCTCCGATCAAGGGGTGACCGAGCGATGCCATGTGCACGCGCACCTGGTGCGTCCGCCCGGTTTCTAGCCGGCATTCGACCAGCGCCGCCTCCTTCAGTCGCGTGATCGTGCTGTAATGCGTCACGGCGCGCTTGCCGCCGGCGACGATGGCAATCTTCTTGCGGTTCTGCGGGTTACGCGCAAGCGGGGCGTCGACCGTTCCTTCGAGCGGCATCGGTCGCCCCGAAACGATCGCCTTGTAGCGCCGGTCGATCGAATGCGCCGCGAACTGCTTCGCCAACCCCTCATGCGCCCGATCGGTCTTTGCCGCGACCATCAGCCCGGAGGTGTCCTTGTCGATACGGTGGACGATCCCCGGTCGTGCGACGCCGCCAATGCCCGAAAGGTTGCCGGCGCAGTGGTGGAGCAGTGCGTTGACGAGGGTGCCATCGAAATTGCCCGCCGCCGGATGCACCACCAGCCCGGCCTGCTTGTCGACCACGATGAGATATTCGTCCTCGAACACCACGTTGAGCGCGATGTCCTGCGCCTCGTTGTGCGCCGGTGCGGGAGCCGGGACGGCGATGCGGAAGGTGGCGCCGCCATCGGTCTTGCGCGACGGGTCGCACGCCGGGTTCCCGGCGGGATCGCTCACCGCGCCGGACGAGATCAGGGCCTTCAACCGTTCGCGCGACATGGTCGGCACGGCATCGGCCAGCGCACGGTCGAGACGCCAGCCATTGGCCTCGTCCGAAATCCGCGCTTCGATGATGGAAACCCCCCGGGTCATTCGGCTACGGATGTGGGCATGAGGATGGAAATTTCAAGAGATGTACTGGCGGGAATTCGCGCCGAAGTTGCCGTGGCTCATCCAAGGGAGGCGTGTGGCCTATTGTTCGGGGATGAAGGGCGGATAGATGGCTGGCAGATCGCTGATAATGTTGCCGCGCAACTGGAGATCGAGTTCGAGATCGACCCAACTGTGTTGTTCGCGGCGCTGCGTGCCGAGCGCGCCGGTGGCCCGCGACTGATCGGTTATTGGCATTCGCACCCCAACGGAAAAGCCGAACCGTCCGCGCTCGATTGGGAGGCCGCCCAGAATGACGGCAAGGTCTGGCTCATCTTTGCAGGTGACGACGTCACGGCGTGGCGCATCAGGGAGAATGAGCTACTCGACCTGTCCACACCCGACAGCGTGCTGCACGATGGCGCGCCTCTGGCGGTTCAGCGTTACTATTCGAGCGGCAGGACCATCAAATCCTTCGAACATATCCTGCTGATGACGGGTGAAATCCGAAACCTCGTTCCGCGTAGCAAATCAGATGTAGATGTGGTGCCGATGATCGCCGAGGCGGGTTATCCGGCGATCGCGCCCATTCTCGATGACCTGATAAAATGGACGGCCGACCCCAACTGGCCAATCTGCATGCCCTTGATTGAATATCTTGCCACCCTGGGCGACGCGATGGTCGAGCCGATCCGTCGCGTGCTTCGTGGCAGTGATGGTGGGCACAAATGGATGTGCTTGGAATACATCGTTTCCGTGCTCCCGGCGATCGCTCAGGAGAGTCTACTCGATGACCTGCAGAGATTGGCCGAACAGCCGAGCGAGGACGATCGCACGGAAGAGGTCGATCTCGAGGCGCGGAAAATCCTCTCCGCTCTCGCCGAATAGCATTTACCCGCGCGGCACGCTCGACGGCCGCTCCGGGATACATTCCTCGTGCCTGACGGGCCGCATCGCTCACCCCGCGAACGGATTCAGCATCGTCGCATAATGCGCCATCGCCATCGTCGTCAGCTGCGCGTTGACGCGGATACAGCTGGAGAAGGTGCTGGCGTCGGTCACCAGCACGTTGGTGGTGCCATGAACGCGGCACTCCAGGTCGACCACGCCCAGCGCCGGATCGGCGTTGCGGCCATTGCCGCCTTGCGGGTGTGAGCTGGCCAGCGTCACATCGTCGGCCTCGGTGATGTGGCGTTCGAAAAAGGCATCGATATCCTCATCGCGCCGTAGCGCGAAGCCGCGAGCCAGCGGCGGATAGACCTCGATCGCGCCGGCCGCGAAATGGACGCGGCATAGGGTGGCGAGCGCACGGCGCAGCAGCGGCAGTTCGACATCGTCGCGCAGCTTGAGATGGAGGTTGCCGCCCCTCAGGCTGCCCTGGCGATCGGCCGGGATCAGCACGCCGGCCGAGGCGAGGCGGTTATAGTTGCGCATGCGCCGGACGTGATCGTCGAACCAGCCGGGCATCAATGTCGACATGCTCATCGGCGGTTGGAAATGCGATTCGAGCAGGAAGTCGCCGCGGTCGACATAGGTCGCCATCTGGTCCTCGTCCCACACCTTCATCTCGCGGCCCTCGGGCATCAGCGCCACGACGGGAGAGGAGATGTTGAGCGACATGTTGGTGCCGGTGCCGGCGATGCCGCTTTTGTCTAGGATGTGGCTCGACGCGATCGTGCCGGCGGCGACGACGATGCCCTTGGTCGCGCGTATGAAATGGGTGGTGCCGTTCTCCATCAGCACCTCGACGCCGTCCGCCACGCGGCGCCCATCGTCGGTTTCGTCTTTCCAGCGAATCCGCTGGACCTCGGCCTCGGGCAAGATGCGGGCGCCGTGCTTGCGCGCATCGAGCAGATAGGACTGGGCCATGCCCTGCTTGCGGCCATAGGGGCAGCCGGTGTTGCAATAACCGCAATAGGCACAGTTCGCGCCGATGCTGTCCGGGCCGTAATTCTTGCGGAACCAGGGGGCCGGCGCGGCCATGTCGCGGGCATCGCCGGTCGCTGCGGTATAGGCGGCCCAGCCGCGCGTCAGATGGGGGCCATTGTTGCGGCCGCTTTTCGGGTCGATCGGCGCGACGCCGAGCCGCTGCTCGACCGCCTCGTAGGATGCCAGGAAGCGCGCCTCGTCGACCGGCGCGCCGAGCGAGGCCCAGCGTGCGAATACGTCGTCGGCGAGCGGATGAACTTCGCCATCCCCCTTCACGCGCAGGCAGATGCCGTTGTTGATGACGGTCGATCCGCCGACGCAGCGGCCCTGAAAGACGATGATGTCGTGGTCGCGCGTGTTTTGCAGTCCGCCATCGACGAACAGTCGCGCGGTCATGCGCGCTTCCTGGTGAGTGATGCGCGAGGAGGGATAATGCGGCCCGGCCTCGACGATCAACACGTCATGGCCCTGCGCTGAGAGCGTCGCGGCGGCGACCGCGCCGCCGGCACCCGAGCCGATCACGATGACTCCAGCGCTTTCGGGAATGGCTTCGGCGCCGAGCATATCTTCGTGCGTCAGGTCGCGGCCTTCGAACAGCGCAATCGGCACCTCGCCGGGCCCGCGCACGCGGTGCGCGGGCAGGGTGAAGCCGATCTGGGCGAGCACGGGATTGTCGCGGTTATCGTCCTGGGTGACGCCCTGCCAATGGCCGTAATAGCCGGCATAGATCACACCGCGCAGGCGGCCGAGATCCTGGATGAGGTTGTTGTTCGACTTCGCCAGCCGGCCGGCGACGCGCCGTGCCCGCCATGCCGGGCCGCCGAGATGGAAGAAGGGCCCGCCGAGCACGAGCCAGATCACCCATAAGGACAGCGCGATCTGGCGCGGCATGTTGCCGTGGAACCAGGAGAATTGGCGCTGGATATTGTCTACGACCTGATCGGGCGTGATCGCCATGTCGACGCCGTGGAACAGCGCCTCGGTCAGTGACCTAAGGATCGCGGCTTCGAAGGCATTGAACGGTTTGACCATGCGGCTTTCCCCCGGAAAAGACGCGACCCCTTTTCCCAGTTGCGTAGCGGAGTTAGGGGGGCGGGGCAATTCACCGAAGTGCTTAAGAGCGAGCAGATCGCGCGAAACACTAGCATCCTGGCCCCTATCGTCCGGCCGTGCTTTAGTGACTGCCTGGCTGTAACAAATCCGCCATGGCTTGCGCCCGCCGCCCCGCATCGTCAGAAGGGCCACAATCATTACCCGGAGCGAACCCTTACATGACCATCAGTCCGGTCGATTTTGCCAGTCTGCTCTGCTCGCGCCTTTGCCATGACCTGTTGAGCCCGGTGGGTGCGCTCAACAACGGGCTCGAGCTGCTCGCCGACGAGCATGACCCGGAGATGCGCCAGCGCTGCCTCGAACTGCTCGCCGAGAGCGCCAAGGCTTCGGCCAACAAGCTTAAATTCTTCCGGCTCGCCTTTGGCGCAGCCGGTGGTTTCGGCGAAACGATCGACACGCGCGAGGCGCGTGCCGCGATCGAGGGGCTGTTCGGCGCCAACCACCGCGTCAGTCTCGGCTGGCTGATCGAGGACCCGACGCTGCCCAAGGGAGGGATCAAGGTGCTGCTCAACCTTGCGCTGCTCGCCGGCGATGCGTTGATTCGCGGCGGGCAACTCGACATCGGCGCCGAATATCATGACGGCCAGGTCGAGATCGTCGTGCGCGCCGAGGGACCGCGGATCATTCTCGACGCCGAATTGCGCCAGGCATTGCTCGGCGAAACCGGCGATGCCGTGGTCACGCCGCGCGCGGCGGCGGCGTATCTGGTTCACGCGCTGGTTTCCGAGGGCGGGGGGACGATGCAGGTTTCCGATGCCGATGAACCGGTGCTGTTGTTCGGCGCCACTTTCAAGGCGTAAGTCCGGCAAGGCATAAACGCCGCCTTAACGTCTTGTTGTCCATAGGTTGGCTGCGCATCAGCGGGGCCCCATGGACGATCTTCTACAGGAATTCATTGCCGAGACGCGCGAGACGCTCGAAGCGCTCTCGGGCGAGATCGTCGCGTGGGAAACGACACCCGGCGACCGCGACCGGCTCGACGCGATCTTCCGCTTCGTCCACACCGTCAAGGGTAGCTGCGGCTTTCTCGACCTGCCGCGTCTCGCGCGGTTGAGTCATGCCGCCGAGGACGTGCTGGCGACGGTGCGCGATGGCCACCGCGTGCCCGATACCGCGCTCGTCGATGCCGTGCTCGCGATCGTCGATCGCATCGGCGAGATCGTCGAGGCGATCGATGTCGGCACCTCGCTGGACGATTCGGGTGAGGACTTGCTGATCGCGGCGCTCGGAACGGACGCCGGTGCCGGCAACGGTGGCGACCGCAATGCGAGCCCCGCCGCCGTCGCTACCGTGGCGCCGTCCCAGGCCGTTGCCGCGCGCAATGCGAGCCGCAGTGTGCGGCTCAATGTCGACCTGCTCGACCGGATGATGAGCGGCATGTCGGACATGGTGCTGGCGCGTAACGAACTGGCGCGGCGGCTGCGCGACGACGATGCCGACCCCGGTGTCGAGGCTGCGCTCGAACGTCTCTCGCTGACCGTTGCCGAGATGCGCGACACGGTGACCCGCACGCGCATGCAGAAGATCGATGCGCTGTTCTCGGCATTGCCGCGGATGGTGCGCGATACCGCGGCCGAGGTCGGCAAGTGCGTCACGCTTCACATCGAAGGCGCCGATGTCGAGCTCGATCGTGAGATGATCGAGATGATGCGCGACCCGCTCGTGCATATCGTCCGCAACGCGATCGATCATGGTATCGAGGCGCCGGCGGAGCGACGCAATGCCGGCAAGCGCGAAAGCGGCCGGCTGGACATTGCCGCGCGTCAGTCGGGCAACCAGATCATCATCGAGATCACCGATGACGGGCGCGGGATCGATACCGATCGGCTGGTCGGCAAGATCGCGGCGCAGGGGTCGCGCAGCGAGGCGGAGCTTCGCATGCTGAGCGACAAGGCCAAGCTCGATCTCATCTTCGAGGCAGGGGTGTCGACCAAGGATGTCGTTACGGCGATTTCGGGGCGCGGCGTCGGGATGGACGTCGTGCGCGCCAATGTTGAGCAGATCGGCGGCCGGATCGACCTCTTCAACACGCCGGGCAAGGGCCTGTGCATCGCCATCCATGTGCCGCTGACGCTGTCGATCATCTCGACGATCGGCGTCGGTGTGGAAGGCCAGCGTTTCGCGCTGCCGCGCCAGTCGATCGAGGAGATCGTGCGGGTCGGTGGCGATGTCATCCGCATCGATATGCTGGGCGACACGCCTGCCGCAACGGTGCGCGAGCGTCGCATGCCGCTCGTCGATCTCGGCCAGGTACTGGGCTTCGTGCGTGATCCGCACACCGTACCGATGCTGGCGATCGTCAGCGTTTCGGGCGGCAGCTTCGCGCTGGCGGTCGACGACGTGCTCGACACCGAGGAACTGGTGATCAAGCCGGCCGCGCCGGCGGTGATGGCGGCGGGCGTCTATGCCGGCCAGACCCTGCCCGACAGCGGTTTGCCGATGTTGCTGCTCGACTGTGCCGGAATCGCGGCGGTTGCCGGCCTGCAATTCACCCGCACCCCGATCGTCGACGACGTCGATGTCGAAGAGGCAGCGGAAAAGAGCGCCGCGCTGCTGTTCGACGATCTCGACGGCGTGCGTCGCCTCGTGCCACTGGCGATTATCGACCGGATCGAGCTCGTCGCGGCCGATGCCATTCGCTTTTCGGCCGGGCGCTTGCGCCTGTCGACCGAAAGCGGGATCGTCCCGCTGGTGGCGATGGGCAGCTGGCAGGATCGTGGCGCGATCACGGTATTGCGCCTGCGCGACGGCGATTGCGAGATCGGCTATGCGATCGGCGAGGCGCTCGACATTTTCGATCTTCCGGAGGCGCTCGTCCCGGCGGCTGAGCCTGGTCCGGTCGCCGGCGTCACCGCGCTCAACGGCGAGCAGGTGGAGTTGCTCGACCTGTACTGGCTGTTTGCCCACCATGGCGGCGGGCAGCATCCGGCGAAACCGCCCGTCTGCCTGATCGACGGTGCAGACCAGGCCTGGATGATGACGTTCCTCAAGCCGGTGCTCGAAGGAGCAGGTTACCGCGTTGCGGCCAGGTTGCGGAAGAATGAAAGCGCCGCGGTCGTGCTGACCATGGATGGCGACCCATCGGACGCTGCCGTCGCGGCGCCCGTGATCCGGCTGCGTCGCGACGCGAACGCCTCGGCGAACGACGCGAGCATCTACCGCTACGATCGACCGGGCCTGCTGGCCGCGCTGGCGCATTCGGCGGGAGGCCGTTGATGTCACAACTCTTTCTGATCGCCCAGATCGCCGGCCGGGCCGTCGCGATCGAATCCGCCCAGGTCGAATCGGTCGTCGACATCGGTGCGATCGTGCCGGTGCCTGGCGCCGGCCGTCAGATTCGCGGCCTTGCCGCATTGCGCAGCCGTGTCGTCACGGTGATCGACACGCGCGTTGCGCTGGGGCTCGAACATGTCGCGACCCATGCGACGCGTGCGGTCATCACGCAGCATGACGGGCATCACTATGCGATTCTCGTCGACATACTCGAGGATGTCGCCCCGTTCGATCCTGTGCCGCTGTCGTCGGGAATCGTGCTCGATGCCGGCTGGCGCGCCGCCGGATGCGGTATCGTCGAGCGTGATGGCGAGCCGGTGCTGGTGATCGATCTGCGCGCGCTCATCCCGGGCACGGCGGCGCTGGCGGCGTAAAAATCGCCATTAACTAGAACATCACGCATTTGGGGCACACCCGCCCGATAGTCCGTGTAACAGGATGTTGAACGATGAAGACGTGCCTGGTGGTCGACGATTCCAAGGTGATCCGCAAAGTCGCGCGCCACATTCTGGAGACGCTCAATTTCGAGGTCAGCGAGGCCGGTGACGGTCGCGAAGCGCTCGACTCTTGCCTCGCCTCGGCCCCCGACGTCGTGTTGCTCGACTGGAACATGCCGGTGATGAGCGGAATGGATTTTCTCCGCGCACTGCGTGAGAGCGCGATCACCAGCCGCCCCAAGGTGGTGTTTTGCACGACCGAAAACGGCATGGCGCACATCCGGGCGGCAATCGAGGCCGGCGCGGACGAATATGTCATGAAGCCGTTCGACCGCGAGACACTGGAAAGTAAGCTTCAGATCGTCGGCATGGCCTGATCGGGTCGCGTCGCCATGTCGTTCATCTCACTCAGGACCGAAGCCGTGGCAAGCGCTCGGCAGGATTGCCCGCGCATCCTCATCGTTGACGACTCGGTCGTCGCGCGTGCGGTGATCGCGCGCGCGGTCGAGGCCAGCGGCCGCTTCATCGTCGTCGGTGCCGAACCCAATGCCGATGCCGCGCTCGGTTTCCTGCGCAAGCACCGCGTCGACGCGATCATCCTCGATATCGAAATGCCCGGCGTCAGCGGGCTTGCGGCGCTCCCCGACCTGATCGCGGCGGGTGCCGGCGCCAAGGTGCTGATCGTTTCGTCATCGTGCGGTGAGGGCGCCGCCGCGACGATCGAGGCGCTGGCGCTCGGTGCCGCCGAAACGCTGGTCAAGCCCGAGGCGGGTGGCTTCACCGGTGGGTTTTCGGCAGCGATCGGCGAAAAGCTCTCGCGTTTGTTCGAGATCGCGCCGACCGGTGTGGCGATGATGTCCGCGGCTGCCGGGCAGACCGCGACGAGCTTCGACATCGTCGCGATCGGCGCTTCGACCGGGGGCATTCACGCGCTGAGCTTGCTGCTGCGCGAAATTCCGGCCGGCTTTCCGCTGCCGATTCTCGTCACCCAGCATCTCCCCGCGAGCTTCATGCCATATTTCGCCGCGCAGGTGTCGGTGCTGGCGGCGCGCCCCTGCGACGTGGCAACCGATCACATGCGCATCCGGCCCGGCCGCGTGCTGATCGCGCCCGGCGACGCACACATCCGCGTCGTGGCGAGTGGCGATGGGGCGTCGATCCGCCTGTCGACCGAACCGGCACGCAGTGGCTGCCTGCCGTCGGTCGATCCGATGTTCGACAGCCTGGCCGAGCTTTATGGCCCGCGTGCCCTGGGTGTCGTGCTCAGCGGCATGGGCCGCGATGGCGCCGAAGGCGCGCAGCGGATGGTCGCGCGCGGCGCGAGCGTCGTGGTGCAGGACCAGGCAAGTTCGGTGGTGTGGGGCATGCCCGGCGCGGTCGCCGCGAGCGGCGCGGCGAGCGCCATTCTGGCACCGGTCGAGATCGGCAAACTGATCGCGGCGCGCAGGCGGCCCGGATGTTGAGTCCCGCGCCGCGCCCGCGCGCCGGTGGCGGGACGAGTGTCTTCGCGTCGCTGCTCGAATCCCGCACCGGACAGGAACTCGACGCCGGTCGCGAGTGGCGCATCGAGACCGCGCTCAAGCCGGTATTGCGCGAGCGCGGTCTCGATACGCTGGATCAGCTTGCCGCCGCGCTCCTCGCGGCGCCCGACAAGGCTGTCGGTGACCAGATCGTCGATGCCTTGCTCAACCAGGAAACCTCGTTTTTCCGCGATGCGGCCGTGCTCGACATGGTCGCGCAGGCGGTGGCCGCGCTGCAGGTTCCCGGTCTCAACCGGCGCGTCCGTATCTGGTCGGCCGGCTGTTCCTCCGGCCAGGAACCGCTCTCGCTGGCGATGCTGTTCGCCGAGCAGCCGGGCGGCGACGAGATGGCACCCGAAATCATCGCCACCGACATCTCCGAGGCCTCCATCGCGCGGGGCAGGGCGGGGCGCTATTCGCAGTTCGAAATCCAGCGTGGCCTGTCGGTGCGGCGGATGATGCAGTGGTTCGAGACGATCGGCGACGATTGGGTGGCGCGTCCGGAGCTTGTTCGTCGCGTACAGTTCCGCCAGCTCAATCTTGTCGCCGATCCGTTGCCGGTCGGGCGCTTCGACATCATCCTGTGCCGCAATGTGCTGCTCTATTTCGGGCCGGCAATGCGTCGCCACGTCTTCTCGCGACTCGCCCAGGTCCTGCGGCCCGGCGGTCTGCTGGTGCTCGGCGCGGGCGAGACAGTGATCGGCCAGACCGACGCATTCCGCCCAAGCCCGACCTATCGCGGCCTGTACGAGCCGACCGGCGTTGTCGAAAGCGGTACCGTCGCGGCCTGATGGCAGTGTGCCGCACGTCGGCGTTGTGTTTCGTCGAGACGCCGCCCATGGTCGGGCGATGCGGGCAGGGAAGGCGCCATGACGATCATCGAGACGCCATCGCCCAACTTCAACGAGCGCAAACTGGCGCTGACGATGATCGTGCTCCACTACACCGGCATGGTCGACGCGCGACAGGCGCTGGAGCGGCTGTGCGACCCGGTCGCCGAGGTCTCGACCCATTACCTCATCGATGATGACGGCACGATCCACCGCCTGGTCGCCGAGGATAAGCGCGCCTGGCATGCCGGCAAGTCGCGCTGGCGCGGTATCGAGGACATCAATTCGGCGAGCATCGGGATCGAGCTGGTCAATCCCGGCCATGAATTCGGCTATCGCCCGTTTACCGAGGAGCAGATCGACGCGCTGATCCCGCTGGTGTCGGCGATCAAGGAGCGCCACGGCATTACGCGCGGCAATGTCGTCGGTCATTCCGACATCGCACCGACGCGCAAGCAGGATCCCGGCGAGTTGTTCCCGTGGAACAGGCTCGCTCGCGTGCGCCTCGCCTTGCCGCGCCCGACGAAGAATCTGATGGATCCCGGGTGGAGCGATGCCGGTTTCCTCGTTGCGCTCGAACGCTTCGGCTACGACGTCACCGACAAGCTCGCGGCGGTCGTCGCGTTCCAGCGGCGCTACCGCCCCGAACTGATCGACGGAGTGATCGACGGCGAATGTCGCTGCATCCTGCTCGCGCTGCTGTTGCCAAAACCCCAGGGCGACGCGTAAGCGGACTTCACCAGAGGGCCGGGCGGCCGCGGGGTGTTTCGGCACCGCGAGGAAAGTCCGGGCTCCACGAAACGACGGTGCCGGGTAACGCCCGGCGGGGGTGACCCCAGGGAAAGTGCCACAGAGAGCAGACCGCCAACGCCCTTCGGGGCACGGCAAGGGTGAAAGGGTGCGGCAAGAGCGCACCGCGCGACCGGCAACGGAAGCGGCACGGCAAACCCCACCGGGAGCAAGACCGAATAGGGGCGGCACATGGGCTTCGTTTCAGCTCGTCGCCCGGGTTGGTTGCTTGAGCCGGCATGCGAATGCCGGCCTAGAGGAATGGTCGCCGCCGTCCGCAAGGGCGGCACAGAACCCGGCTTACAGGCCCTCTGGTATTTTCCCTTTCTTTGCCGCATCCTCCTGCAATCAGAGGATTATAAGGGGCGGGCCGTGAAGCGACTTGGGCGATGCATGGTGGGCATGGCAATGGCGTTATCCACGCCCGTCGCGGCGCAGACTCCCCCTGCAGCGACGTTGCAACAGCAATTCGACGCCGCGACGAAGCTCGATAGCGACGGCAACTATGAAGGGGCGCTCGCCGCTTGGCAGGCGATCGAGCAGCGTCCCGGCACATCGCACCGCACCCTTGCCCTGGTGCGGTTGCGCAAGGGGCGCACCCTGTTCCTGCTGAAGCGCCTCGAAGAGGCGGCGGAAGAGGCGCGCGCGGGGCTTGCCGCGCTGCCGGCCGGCGACAAAAGCCTCGATGAGGATCGCTACCTCTCATGGTTCGCGATCGCCCAGATCGCCGAATCGCAGCTCGACTATGCCACCGCCGTCGATGCCTATCGCAAATCGGTGCCGTTCGCCGTGGCGCCGGTCGCGACTTTGGCGTCGCTGCGCGGCCTGGTAACGACGGAAACCTTCACCGACAGCGACTCGGCGATGGCGGATATGGCACGCCTCGACGCTTTGATCGCGGCGAACCGATTCGACGCCAAGAGCGTGGCGATCGTACGTTCTGCCGAGAGCCGACTGTTGCTCAATCGCGGTGATTTCAAGGCGGCTCGCGCCAAGGCCGGTGAGGCGGTGAAGCTGCTCGGCGGTCTGACGGCGAAGACCGATCTGTATGACGTGGCCGCGCGCTCCGATTATTCGATCGCTGCGCTGCTGCTCGGCGATGCTGATGATGCGCGACAATATATGGCGATGACCGGTGCGGGCCGCTTACCCAAGGGTGAGTTCGATCCGGGGGTGCAGATGGAGCCTCCGCCGTGCGGTGGCGACGCCGACCTCAAGCCCGCCGACGCGTCGGTCGTTCAATTCGCGATCCGCGATGACGGTACGGTGGCCGACGTGGCTCCGATCTATGCCGCGGGCGGCGGCGCGGCGGGGCTCGAATTCGCGCGCGCGGTGCGCGACTGGTCGTGGACGCCAGAGCAGACCAAGGGACTGCCGGCCTTTTTCCGATTCCGCGCTCGCGTCGAGATGCGCTGTTCGACGGCGTTCGCCGCGCCATCGATCTCGACCCACCTCGCGGGACGGCTCGCCGCGTGGCTCGCCGACCGCAATGTCGAGGACGGTCCCGAGCTTGTCGGATCCGACGCCGTCATCCTGCCGCAACTGCGCAGTCGGCTCGCGGCGGCGGATAGCGCCAAGGGCACAAATGCGCTGGCACTGGTCCCGCTGTTGCATGCCATCGCGACCAACCGTGTCGCGCCGACCGACGAGGCGGTGGCAGCGGCGCGGCGCGGGCTCGCGCTTGTCGAGGCTGCCGACGCGCCGCCGCTCGCGCGGCTCGAATTCGCCCGGCTGCTGTGGGGCAGCGATCATGATTCGCGCTCTGGTTGGCACGCTTACGTCGATCAGGCCAATCGCGCGCTCGGCGACGCTCATTTCGCCACCAGCCCCGAGGCGCGCGCCGCGATCCATCTCGCCATCGCTTCCGCGACCGGACGGCATGATCGCGCGATTGCGCGCGGCGCGCTCCAGGCGGTGGCCGACGATTCGGCGCTCGACAAGACATCGCCGCTCCGTGCCGCCGCGCTAATGCGGCTCGCTTCGCTCGAAGCGCGCGCCGGTGACGTTGCGGCGGCACGGACGACGTTCGCACAATCGGGCCTCGACGCGCGGCAATGCGCGCTGATCGATTCGCCGCCTCAGCTGCTCCATGCCGCCGCTGGCGGCGCTTTCCCGATGGAGGCGATGCGTTGGGGCTTCGAAGGTTGGACCCAGATCCAGTTCGATATCGCTGCCGACGGCAAGGTGCTCGCGCCGCGCGCGGTGATCGCCTATCCGCCTTTCGTGTTCACAAAGGCCGGGACCGGCGTGATCGGCGGCGCGCGCTATGAGGCGACCTATCGCCCGAATGGCGGGCTGGCTTGCGGCGGCAGCAGCAATCGTGTGCGGTTTATCATGCCGTGATCGTGATCTGGCGCTTGCTTCGCACGGCGCGACCTCTATCTCGGGCGCGATGACGCGTTCGACCCGATCCGCAGACTGGGGCTTTCCCCGCTGGCGTGGCTATGGCAGCTCGCGTGAGGCGACCCAGGTCCGCATGTGCGATCGCCATGGCTGCGATCAGCCGGGCAATTGCCCCGCGCCAAAATCGCCCAACAGCCCAGATCGCTGGTATTTCTGCCAGGAGCATGCCGGCGAATATAATCGCGGCTGGAACTATTTCGATGGCCTGACCGCCGAGGAAGCCGCCGAGCGCGAGGCCGATGAGACGCGCGCCGCGAACGGCTTTGCCGAGGCTCGGCACTATAGCTGGGGCGGCCCGGGCGATGGCACGCGCTCGCGCGACGAAATGCGTGCGCTGGAGATGCTGGAACTCGACAGCGATGCCGATTTCGACGCCGTGCGCGTCGCCTGGCGTCGGCTCGCCAAGGAGCATCATCCCGACCTGCGCCCCGGCGATGCCGAGGCGGCGAAGCGGTTCCAGGCGATCCAGGCGGCCTATGACGTGCTCAGGACGGCCGAAGACGCGCGGAGCTGGAAGCCGACGGCGTGACGCCGATGATCGGGGCGGGGTGGGAGCGTACCATCCTCGTCTGCGGCAAATGCTCGAAGCGCCTCGGTGGTGGCTTCGGCGAAAAGCGGCGTACGGCGCTGGCCAAGGCGCTGCGCAAATTTCTCGGTGTCAAGCGCGGGCGGAAGGCGACGATCGGGATCGTCGAAACGAAATGCCTCGGCGTGTGCCCGCGCGGTGCCGTCACCGTGATCGACGGCGCGTCGCCGCGGGAATGGATCCTGGTCCGCGAGGGTGCCGGAATGCAGGCCGTCGCCGAAGGCCTCGGGTTGCGGCCGCGCTAGCGCGAGGACTCAGCCGGCATAGCGCGCGGCGGTCTCCCGAATCAGTGCGATCATGTTGGGTATGCCCTGGGTGCGGTTCGAGCTGAGCTGCTTCTTGAGATCGAATGGCGCCAGCGCCGCATCGATATCGCTCGCCAGGATCGCCGCCGGTGTCCTGTCCTGCACCGTCAGCAACACCAGCGCGATGATGCCCTTGGTGATCGCCGCGTTGGAATCGGCGAGGAAGTGGAAGCTGCCGTCGTCCCGGACGGTCGGGTAGACCCACACCGATGCGGAACAACCCCTGACCATGGTCGCATCGGTCTTGAGCGCTTCCGGCATCGGTTCGAGCTCGCGGCCCAGTTCGATCAGCAGGCGGTAACGGTCGTCCGGATCGAGAAAGCCATATTCTTCTTGGAGGTCGGAGAGGCTGGTCATCGCCAGCCCGCTAGCGGGGTGAACCCTACAGGTCCACCCCGGCCGCAATGGCTTCGAGCTTGCGGATGCGTTCCTTGAGATCGGCGATCTCGATCCGCGCGCTGGCATTGGGCAGCGACGGGCCGCCATGTACTTCGCCGGCGATGTGCAGTTCCTGCTCCTTGAGCGAGAGCCAGCCGCGCCATCCGGTCAGGCCGGCAAACACCAGCATTCCCAGGCCGGCGAGCCCCGCGCTCGCCATCGTCACATAGAAGGTCGGGTCGGTCATGATCCCAGTCCTTTCGCTTAGCTACGGTCGCGCAGCTTCTCGATCTCGCGATCGAGATGGGCGCTGCTCGTGTTGGAGTCGGTGGCGAGCCGCTCGAGAACGGCGAGCCGTTCCTTGAGGCTCTTCAGTTCGTCGCGAAGCCGGGCATTCTCGGCGGCGCTGCCGTCGTCGGCGAAGCGGACATCGTTGCCGCGCCAGTCCTTGCCGACACCGTAGCGGGCGCGCAGCACACCGCCGATGGTGACGACGACAACGATGGCAACGACCATTTCGAACGGGTTCATCTGAACTTCTCCGTTATCGTTTGAGGGGAGGGGCGGGCCTATTCGGCCGGTTGTTGTGCCATCTGCTCGAGGCGGCGGCGCGGGCGGTCGACGCGCTCGGTCAGATAGGTGCCGACGGCGGCGATCACGGCCAGCACGACGAAGATGACGATCATTTCAAGGGGTCCTTCAATTGAGCTGCGACGGTTCTTCGCGCAGCTTTTCGATTTCATCCGCGACATCGATGCCGCGGTCGGTGACGATGCGTTCCAAGACCCGCATCCGCTGCTCCAGCCGCTCGGTCTGGGCGGCATATTGTGCCGCCTTTTCCGCCGCCTGGGCATTGAGGGCGGTGGCCATCTTCTCCTTGTGCCGGGTCCAGGTCTTGAGCATCTCGCTCCCGACCCCGAGCACCACGGGGATGCCGACCACCACGATGGCGAGCATGAAGATGGTGAAGCCGTTCAGGTTCTGCATGGCTCAGTCCCCCGTCCGAAGCGCTTCGATCTCGCGCGAGGTTCGCTCGGCCGGGTCGGTGGCGATGCGTTCGAGCACGGCGATCCGCTCCTCCAATCGCGACACCTGGCCATGCAGGCGATCATTCTCGGTCTTGAGGATCTCGGTCTGGCGGTCGATGCTCAGGTCGCCGTCGCGGGTGACCAACATGCGGCCCTTGCGGTCGCTCAGCGGATAACCGTGCTTGGCGCGGACCCAGGTGGTGAAGGCCCAGCTCGCCGGCCCGATGGTTATGGCGGCGATCGGGATGAGCAATCCGAGGTTCGACATCGTTTTCTTCCCTGTTGCAGTCCGCGCCTCAGCGCAGGCTGTCGATTTCGTCGGCGAGGCGGCTGTTGCGGCTGGTGTACATCATCTCGATGTCGGCCAGCCGGCGGTCGATGTCGCGGAACGCCGAGCGGACTTCGGCGGTCGATCGGCGGGTGTTGGTGCGCACCCCCTGCCAGAACTTGGCATCCGCCGCGTCCTCGTACAGGCCCATCGGTTGGGCCGTGGCGACCCAGCCAGTGATGAAATAGGCGAGCAAAACCCATCCGCTGGTGGCGAAGGTCAGCAACACGGTGCCGACCCGGACCCAGGTGACGTCGACGCCGGTGTAATCGGCGATCCCCGCGCAAACGCCCATCAATTTGGCGTTTTTCTTGTCGAGGTAGAATTTGGTGCGGCTGGCGGACATTTCAGTTCCTCCGGGTAGGGTCGTAATTGGTTGGTTCGGCAAGCGGCATGCTGGTGCGCCAGTCGGGGTTGTCGGCGGCAATGATCCGCTCGACGGTACCCAGGCGATCCTCCAGACGACGCGCGAGAGAGTAGAGCTCGTCGAGCAGCTTCTCGTCCTCGTTGGTGATCTTCGGCGACTGCTTCCACTTCGTGACGTAGTGCAGGATGATCCATGGCAGGCCGATGAACAGCGTGGCGCAGATCAGGATGGGCGCGAGATCGTCCATCGCCTCAAGCCTTGGTGTTGCCGACACGCGCCTTCAGCGCGGCCAGCTCGGCGTCGATCTTCTCGCTCGAACGCAACTCGGCGATTTCCTCTTCGAGGCTTCGCGTCTGCGTCCCCAGGCCCAGCGCATCGGCGCGGCCCTCGGCGAGATCGACGCGGCGCTCCATGATCTCGAAGCGGCTGAACGCGTCGGCGATCTTCGGGCCGGCATACATCTCGCGCAGCTTGACGCGATTATGCGCGCTCTCGAGCCGGGTGACGATCGAGTTCTGGCGGGTGCGGGCCTCGCGCAGCTTGTTCTGCAGCTTGGCGATATCCTCTTCCGCGCCCTTCAGCGCGTCGTCGAGCACGGTGATCTCGCCGGAAAGCTGCTCGGCCATGTCGGTCGCCTTCTGGCGCTCGACCAGCGCGGCCTTGGCAAGGTCCTCGCGATCCTTGGACAGCGCCAGCTCGGCCTTCTCGGTCCAGCTTTCCTGAAGCGCGCCGAGCTTGGCGATGTGGCGGCGCATTTCCTTCTGGTCCGCGATCGTGCGGGCCGCGGATGCGCGCACCTCGACCAGCGTCTCCTCCATCTCGAGGATGATCATGCGGATCATCTTGGCGGGGTCTTCCGCCTTGTCGAGCAGATCGGTGAAGTTGGCGGCGATGATATCGCGGGTTCGAGAAAAGATGCCCATGGTCGATACTCCTGAAGGATACTGAGAAGTTGGGAAGAGAAGGAAAGGGGTGCCGGGGCGGGGCAAGGGGGTCCCGCCCCGGCGGTTGGCCTCACGCAACCTGCGTGAGGGGGGACAGCGCAGCCGGAGCGATCGGGCCGACCGCCACCACGACGAGCGCGGCGCTGATCGCCATCGCGGCAGCGGCGGCGAAGGTCCGGGCGAAGAGGTTGGTGGTCGAGGTCATTGCAGGGCTCCATCATTCTTGGTTCTGTGTCGCGCCGTATCGGCGTTGTCTGGTACTCAGCACGGAGCGTGCCAATTGCGGAAAATGGCGGAATTCCGGGGTTTTTGATGAGTTAGGCGTATTGGAGCGCAATATTTTCGTTGCCAAGGCTTGGTAATTTACGCCAATCGTTGGGAATGCAGCGTGCAACGCAAGTCATCGGCGAGTCAGGCCCCTTTCTCGACGCGCTCGAGCGCGCCAGTCGCGCGGCGGCGCTTGATCGCCCCGTGCTGGTGATCGGCGAACGCGGCACCGGCAAGGAGCTGGTCGCCGAGCGCCTTCACCGCCTGTCGCCGCGTTGGGACCAGCCGCTCGTGATCATGAACTGCGCCGCGCTGCCCGAGACACTGATCGAGGCGGAGCTGTTCGGCCATGAGGCCGGTGCCTTTACCGGCGCGACCAAGGCGCGCACCGGGCGCTTCGAGGAAGCGCATGGTGGCACGCTGTTCCTCGACGAACTCGGCACCTTGTCGATGGCGGCGCAGGACCGGCTGCTGCGCGCGGTCGAATATGGCGAGGTGACGCGGATCGGCTCGTCACGCCCGTTGCGCGTCGATGTGCGCATCGTCGCCGCGACCAACGAGCATCTGCCCGACAAGGTCGCCCGCCACCAGTTCCGCGCCGATCTGCTCGACCGGCTCAGTTTCGAAGTGGTAACGCTGCCGCCGCTGCGCGCGCGTCCCGGCGATGTCATGGTGCTTGCCGATCATTTCGGGCGCCGCATGGCCGCCGAAATGGGCCGCGACGATTGGGAAGGGTTCAGTCGCGCCGCGGCCGAGGCGCTGGTGGCTTATGAGTGGCCGGGCAACGTCCGTGAACTGCGCAACGTCGTCGAGCGCGCCGTCTATCGCTGGGAGCAGTCGGGGCCGATCGACGCGATCGAGTTCGACCCTTTCCAGTCGCCGCATCGTCCCGCCAGCGCGACCGCGCCGGCCGCGCTGCCGGCCGCACCGGTCGAGCGGCAGGAAATTTCCGCGCCGGCCGAACCGGACGAGCCCTGCGATTTCAAGACCGCGATCGCGCGGTTCGAATGCGAATTGCTGCAAAAGGCCCTGGCCGATGCACGCTTCAACCAGCGCGCCGCCGCCAAGGCATTGGGATTGAGCTATGACCAGTTGCGCCACGCGCTGCGCAAGCACGACCTGATGCCTGGCTGACGGTCACCCGCGCCGGCGGTGTGAGGATCCGGCGGCCGGTGCCGGCGCTCTTGCCGGTCGACGATGCCACCCATCGCGTCCATCTGCGCGCCCGTGCTTGCCCGCCGGGGACGCTAGGCGCTAGGGGGCGTTGGTCACACACAACGATCCCGGAAAAATCGGCAATCGGTGTGAACAACCCCGGCTGCGACTCGTTGTACGCGCGGCGAACGAAACAGGATGGAGCTCCCCGATGGCTTTCGAACTTCCGACCCTGCCTTATGCCAAGGATGCGCTGGCGCCGACCATGTCGGCCGAGACGCTCGATTTCCACTATGGCAAACATCACAAGGCCTATGTCGACAAGACCAATCTGTTGGCCCCCGATGCGGGCCTCGGCGACGCGAAGCTGTCCGAGGTGATCCGGCAGGCCAAGGCGACCGGCAACAAGGGCCTGTTCAACAATTCCGCGCAGATCTGGAACCACAGCTTCTTCTGGCAGAGCCTCACCCCCGATTATCAGGCACCGTCGGGCAAGCTGGCCGAGATGATCACCGCCGGCTTCGGTTCGACCGAGGCGCTGGTGAAGAAGCTGGTCGACGAGTCCGTCAACCACTTCGCCAGCGGCTGGGGCTGGCTGATTCTTGACGGGGACTCGCTCAAGGTGACGTCGCTGCACGACGCCGACTCGCCGGTCGCCTATGAGGGCATGAAGCCGCTGCTCACGGTCGATGTGTGGGAGCATGCCTATTACATCGATTATCGCAACGCTCGCCCAGGCTATCTCGAAGCGATCACGAGCAAGCTGCTCAACTGGGAATTCGCCGCGCAGAACCTCGACGGCAACGGCGTGGCACGCGCCGACCAGGGCTGATGGCCCATGAGCCCTT
Organism: Sphingomonas sp.; assembly: GCA_041659925.1. Lineage (GTDB taxonomy): Bacteria > Pseudomonadota > Alphaproteobacteria > Sphingomonadales > Sphingomonadaceae > Sphingomonas. The sequence goes on along the minus strand of JBAZXI010000023.1, from coordinate 43,232 downwards.
CCGTCCCCACGGGCGGGAGGGTTCAAAGTCCGTTTGGAAATGCGTCTTTGGCGAGATGCGGGCTGGTCGCGCCTTCGAAACGCGCTCTTCCGCGCATTTCCAAACGAGCCCCTCAGCCTTCGGGCGGCACCTCGAGCGGTGCATCGACGCTCAACCCGTGCTTCATCAGCATCGGAATATTGGCCAGTGCGAACAGCACGGTCATCGGGATCGCGCCGAATACCTTGAAATTGACCCACACGCCGTCGCTGAAGTGGCGCCAGACCACTTCGTTCAGCACCGCCATGCCGATGAAGAACAGCGCCCAGTTGATCGTCAGCTGGCGCCAACCCTTGTCCGAGAGGCCGGGATAGCTCGCCTCCAGCAACTGGCGCAGCAGCGGCCGTCCCGTCACCAGCCCGAAGATCAGCGTCAGCGCGAAGATCGAATAGACGAAGGTCGGCTTCATCTTGATGAAGCGCAAATCGTGGAAATAGAGCGTCAGCCCGCCGAACACGAGCACCAGCACGCCGCTGATCCACAACATCGGCGAGATATGTCCGGTCTTCCAGCGCGATACGATCATCGCGATGGCGCTCGCCACCATGAACGCGGCGGTCGCCGCGAGCAGCCGCTCGAGCTGTGCGCCGGGCGCGAAGAAATTGACCGCGAAGAACGTCAGCAGCGGGGCGTAGTCGATCGCCATGCGCAAGCCGGGGCTGCCCTTGGTGCGGGTGGGAGTGGGGTTACTGGCCATCAGTGCGGCCTTTCCACGCCGGCGATGATCCGCGCAACCTCGTTCGCATCGAACGGTCGCAAATCGCCCATGCCTTCGCCGATGCCGATCGCGTGGATCGGCAGGCCGAACTTCTCCGCCGCGGCGACCAGCACACCGCCCCGCGCGGTACCGTCGAGCTTGGTCATCACCAGGCCGGTCACCCCGGCGAGGTCGCGGAATACCTCGATCTGGCTGAGCGCGTTCTGCCCCGTCGTCGCGTCGAGCACGAGCACCACGTCATGCGGCGACTCCGGGTTGATGCGGCCGAGCACGCGGCGAATCTTGGCCAGTTCGTCCATCAGTTCGCGTTTGTTCTGCAACCGGCCCGCGGTGTCGACGATCAACACGTCGATGCCCTGCGCGGTCGCCTGCTTGACCGCCTCATAGACGATTCCCGCCGCGTCGCCGCCTTCCTTGCCGCTGACCAGCGGCACCCCGGCACGTTCGGCCCATGTGGCGAGCTGGCCGATCGCAGCGGCGCGGAAGGTGTCGCCGGCGGCGAGCATCACGCCGTAATCCTGCTCCTTCAGCCAGTGCGCCAGCTTTGCGATCGTCGTCGTCTTGCCCGATCCGTTGACGCCGATCACGAGAATGACGTGCGGGCGCGGGAAGGCCGAGATTTCAAGCGGCCTGGCAACGGTCGCCAGCACCTTCTCGATTTCCTCGGCGACGATCAGGCGGATGCCAAGCTCCTCCATGTCGCGCTCGAACGTGCCCTCGGCGAGCCGCTTGCGGATCCGCGACGCCGTTTCGGGGCCGAGATCTGACGCGATCAGCGCCTCTTCGATATCGTCGAGCGTCGCCTCGTCGAGACGGGCCGTGCCGAGTCCCGCGAGATTGCCGACCAGCCGGTCGGACGTCCGCTTGAAGCCGCCGAGAAGTTTTTCGTGCCAGGATGCCATTAGGTTGCTTTGCCGATCAAATGGTCGTCATTGATTCCGGTGATCGCGATGCGCGCGATCGAGCCGACGGGCGCTTCGGGAAAGCGCACGGCGGCGAAATTGCCGGCATGTCCGGTCGTGCCGGGGCGCTCGACCAGTACCGACTGTTCGCTGCCGATCAGCCCGTGCAGCCAGGCGTGCCGCCGCGCCAGCGCGGCCTCGCGCAACATCGCGGCGCGTGCCTTGCGCACTTCGGGCTCGATCTGCGGCATCCGCGCGGCGGGTGTGCCGTCGCGCGGGGAATAGGGAAAGATGTGCGCGTGGACGATGTCGCAATCGTCGATCAGCGCGCGGGTGTTGGCGAACATCGCCTCGCTTTCGGTCGGAAAGCCCGCGATCAGGTCGGCGCCGATCGCGATCTCGGGTCGCGAAGCCTTGAGCCGCGCGACGAGCGCGACGCTTTCGGCGCGCGAGTGGCGGCGCTTCATCCGCTTGAGGATCAGGTCGTCGCCCGCCTGCAACGACAGATGGACGTGCGGCATCAGGCGCATTTCCCCGGTGATCAGCTCGAACAGCCGATCGTCGATCTCGATCGAATCGAGCGACGAAAGCCGCAGCCGCTCCAACGCCGGGACGTGGCGGAGGATGCGTTCGACCAGCTGGGCGAGGCTTGGCGTGCCCGGCAGGTCGGGGCCGTAGCTGGTCAGGTCGACTCCGGTCAGTACGATCTCGCGGTGGCCCGCCGCGACCAGTGCCGCGATCCGCTCGATCACGGCGCCCGCCGGCACCGACCGGCTGTTGCCGCGCCCGAACGGGATCGCGCAGAAGGTGCAGCGATGGTCGCAGCCATTCTGCACCTCGACAAAGGCGCGGGCATGGGTTGCAAAGGCCTGGGCGAGATGCGGCGCTGTTTCGCGCACCGCCATGATGTCGCCGACCATGACGGGTTGGGGTGACAGCCAGGCGGCGGGGGTCAGTTTCTCGCCATTGCCGATCACGCGGTCGACCTCGGGCATCGCGGCGAAGCGCGCCGGATCGATCTGTGCCGCGCAGCCGGTCACGACGATCTCCGCCTCCGGTCGCGCTCGGCGCGCGCGCCGGATCGCGCGGCGCGTCTCGCGTACCGCCTCGTTGGTCACCGCGCAGCTGTTGACCACGACCGTGTCGCGGCCCGCGACGAGCGCGCGGATCGTCTCGCTCTCCGCGATGTTCAGGCGACAGCCCAGGCTGATGATGTCGGGGTCAGCCATGTCGGCGACCGGAAGGAGCATGCATCGCCGCGATCTAGGGACGGGCGGCGGCGAAGTCCACGCCCGGCACGGCGAGGCGGTTCACCCCGCGAGGCGCTTGCCCCCGGCAGGCGCATCGGAAATCGCCGCTCGGGCCGCCGGCTGGCGGAGCAGGCGCCGCTCGGCAAGCAACCGCCGTGTCGCCGTGACGCTGGTTGGCCGGCCATAGAGATAACCCTGGCCCTGCGCGCAGCCCAGCGCGCGCAACCGCTCCTCGATCGCCTGGTCCTCGATCCCCTCGCCGGTGATCGGCAGGTTGAGGCTCTCGCCCAGTCGCGCGATCGCGGTGACGATCGCCGCGCTCTCGCTGTTCTCGTTGATCGACATGACGAAGCTCTTGTCGATCTTGATCCGGTCGAAGGGCAGGGCGCGAAGATGCGCCAGGCTCGAATAGCCCGTCCCGAAATCGTCGAGCGCGAGGCGAATGCCCTGGTTCTTCAGGCTGCCGACGATCGATTGCACGAGCGCGAGGTTGTCGAGCAGGGCGATCTCGGTCACCTCGATCTCCAGCCGCGTCGGGGCGAAGCCGGTTTCGGTCAGTACCTTGATGATCTTCTGCGCCAGCCAGACGTCCTTCAGCTGCCATGGCGAGATGTTGACCGAAATCGACAGCGCGGGATCCCAATCCTTCGCCGCGAGGAATGCCTGGCGCATGATCGACAGCGACAGATCGGAGATGATGCCGGTTTCCTCGGCGATCGGAATGAACTGCGCCGGCTCGATCAGCCCGCGCTGCGGGTGCTCCCACCGTGCCAGCATCTCGAAGCCGGCGAGCCGGCCGGTGGTCAGGTCGATCTGTTGCTCGAAATAGGGCACGATCTCGGCGCGGGGGATCGCGCCGCGCAAGCCCAGTTCGAGCTCGTTGCGGGCCTGAAGTTCGCGCTCCATCGAGCGGTCGAACCAGGCGAGACGATTGCGGCCGGCATTCTTCGCCGCATACATCGCGATGTCGGCCGCGCGCATCAGCGCGTCGATGCTGCCGCAATCGAAGTCCGACCTGGCGATGCCGATCGACGCGCTGATGTGCAGCTGCAACCCGTCGCAGGCGAGCGGCTGCGCCATGCGGCTGATCAGCTTCTCCGCGATGCGCTCGACCGTGTCGGGATGTTCGGCGTCGAACAGAAAGGCGCAGGCGAACTCGTCGCCGCCAAAACGCGCGGTCAGCGCGACCGACGGCATCACCTCGGCGATCTTGACCGCTACCTCGCGCAGCAACGAGTCGCCGGTGGCGTGGCCGTGCATGTCGTTGACCGTCTTGAAATGGTCGAGATCGAGCATCAGCAGCGCCATCGCCTTGCCGCGGCTCTGCGCGCGGGCGAACATCGCCGCGCCTTCCTCGGCCAGGCTGCGGCGGTTCAGGAAGCCGGTCAGCGGATCCTTCGAGGCGAGCTGTTGCGCGCGTTCCTCCGCGGCGGTGCGTACGGTCACCTCGTGCGCCAGTTCGCGGTGCCGGCGCCAGCCGAACAGGATCAACGCGACGTTGAGCAGCAGCGCGATGACGAGAGTCTGGTCGGGGCCCTGCCCGCCGGCGAAATAATGCTGGATCGAGGTCGACAGCACCGAACTGCCGGTCCCGACGAATAGCAGGATCGCCGAGACGGTGATCGCGCCGCTCAGCAGATCGTGATGGGCGAGCGACGGCGCGCGGGGCGTGTCGTCGCTATTGTCATTCGCCATTTCGGCTTGGCCTCATCGCTCTGTGTCGAAGCGGTGCTTTTGCCACGGTCGGGGTATAGAAGGCGTTAAGCGCCTGCGAAACGATCGGCCGCCGCGCGCGAATTCGCGGTTAACGCCCGGCAAGCTCGTGCGCGGGTTGCCATTCGGGCGGCGCTGGACTAAAGACCGGCGCGATCGTTTCCGACAGGATGCGTGAAACTGCCGCCCAAGGGCGACGCCGGCCGACGAGGTTTCGTCCGCCGGCGTGTTTTGCGTTTGCGTCTGCCGGGCTCGATCGGGAACGGAGTGATGTGATGTTCGACAGTCTGAGCGACCGGCTTGGCGGCGTCTTCGATCGCCTGCGCGGTCGTGGTGCGCTCACCGAGGCCGATGTCCGCGCGGCGATGCGCGAAGTGCGCGTCGCGCTGCTCGAAGCCGACGTCGCGCTGCCCGTCGCACGCGACTTCGTCGACAAGGCGACCGAACTCGCCGTCGGCCAGAACGTGCTGCGTTCGATCACGCCGGGCCAGCAGGTCGTCAAGATCGTCAATGACGCGCTGGTCGAGATGCTCGGCGCCGACGCGTCGGAGCTCGAACTCGGCGTCACCCCGCCCGCCGTGATCATGATGGTCGGCCTGCAGGGCTCGGGCAAGACCACCACCACCGCCAAGATCGCAAAGCGCCTCGTCGGGCGCGAGCGCAAGAAGGTGCTGATGGCGTCGCTCGACGTCAATCGCCCCAACGCGCAGGAACAGCTTGCCACGCTCGGCAGCCAGATCGACGTCGCCACCTTGCCGATCGTGCCGGGCCAGCAACCGGTCGATATCGCCCGCCGCGCGCTCGCCGCCGCCAGGCTGCAGGGCTATGACGTGCTGATGCTCGACACCGCCGGTCGACTCCATGTCGACCAGGCGCTGATGGACGAGATGCGCGCCGTCGCCGACATCGCGACGCCGGCCGAAATCCTGCTCGTCGTCGACTCGCTGACCGGTCAGGACGCCGTCAACGTCGCGCAAAGCTTCTCCGCGCAGGTCCCGCTGACCGGCGTCGTGCTGACCCGCATGGACGGCGACGCGCGTGGCGGTGCCGCGCTGTCGATGCGCGCCGTCACCGGCAAGCCGATCAAGTTCGCCGGCACCGGCGAGAAGATGGACGCGCTCGAGGCGTTCCACCCGAGCCGTGTCGCCGGCCGCATCCTCGGCATGGGCGACGTCGTCAGCCTCGTCGAGCGCGCCGCGGAGTCGATCCAGCAGGAAGACGCCGAGAAGATGGCGGCGCGCCTCGCCAAGGGGCAGTTCGACATGAACGATCTGCGCGGCCAGCTCGCCCAGATGCGCAACATGGGCGGCCTCGGTGCGCTCGCCGGCATGATCCCGGGCATGAAGAAGGCGCAGGCGGCGATGGCTTCCGGCGCGGTCGACGAGAAGATCCTGCTGCGCATGGACGCGATGATCGGCTCGATGACGCCGAAGGAGCGCAGCAAGCCCGAACTGATCAACGCCAAGCGCAAGATCCGCATCGCCAAGGGCTCCGGCACCACCGTGCAGGACGTCAACAAGCTGATGAAGATGCACCTCGAAATGTCCTCGGCGATGAAGCGCATCAAGAAGATGGGCGGCATCAAGGGGATGATGGCGATGCTCGGCAAGGGCGGCGGCGGCATGGGCGGCCTCGGCAATGCCCTGGGCGGCCCCGATCTCGGCGAGACGATGGGCAAGATGACCGGCAACCTGCCCGGCCTCAACGGTCCGGGCATGCCCAACCTGCCGCCCGGATTTCAGAATTTCATCAACAAGAAGAAATAACCAGTTTAGAAAGAAGGAAGAATATTCATGGCTATCTCCATTCGCCTGTCGCGCGGCGGTTCCAAGAAGCGGCCTTATTACCGCATCGTCGTCGCCGATGCGCGGTCCCCGCGTGACGGCCGCTTCATCGAGAAGCTCGGCACCTACAACCCGCTGCTCGCCAAGGACGATGCCAAGCGCGTCGTGCTCGACAGCGACCGCGCCAAGCATTGGCTGAGCGTCGGCGCCCAGCCGACCGACCGCGTCGCGCGTTTCCTCGACGTCGCCGGCGTGCGTGAGCGCCCCGCGCGCAACAACCCCAACAAGGGCAAGCCCGGCGAGAAGGCGACCGAGCGCGCCGAAGAGCGTGCCGAGAAGCTGAAGGCCGCCGAGGAAGCCGCCGCCGAGGCCGCCGCCGCACCGGCCCCCGAGCCCGTCGTCGAGGAAGCCCCGGTCGTCGAGGAAGCCGCGCCGGCCGCCGAGGAAGCGCCTGCCGCCGACTCGAACGAGGAAGCCGAAGCCGTGATCGCCGCCGAGGTCGAAGCCGCGACCGAAACGCCGACCCCGGAAGCCGAAGCCGTCGCCGAGGCGGTCTCGGAAGAGACCCCGCCGGTCGAAGGCTGAACGAGAAGTCCCCCTCCCGCTTGCGGGAGGGGCCAGGGGAGGGCGTTGCCCAAACGATATGGTTGGAACAATCCCTCCCTCGACCCCGCCCGCAAGTGGGGGCGGAAATGAAAAGCCGATCGTCGTCGCCGCCATCATCGGCGCACACGGCGTGGCCGGCGAGGTTCGCCTCAAGGTCTTCGCCGAGGACCTCAAGGCCTATAAGCGCTTCAACGAGGGCGCGCTGACGCTCAAGTCGCTGCGCCACGGCAGCAACGGCCAGATCGCGCGCTTCGCCGAAATCGCCGATCGCAACGCCGCCGAGGCGATGCGCGGCACCGAGATCACCGTCCCCCGCGCCGACCTCCCGCCGCTGGAAGAGGGCGAATATTACCACGCCGACCTGCTCGGCCTCGCCGCCGTCTCGACCGATGGCGATGCGCTCGGCCACGTCGTCGCGATCGACAATTATGGCGCCGGCGACGTCATCGAGATCGAGCGCCCCGACGGCAAGCGCTTCATGATCCCGATGAACCCCGACGCGGTGCCGGAATGGAATGTCGAGCGCCTGCTCGTTGACCCGGCGTTCGTCGTTTAGTATATACATTTCGTATATACAGGAGCATCGCGATGAACGCGCCGCGCAAATCACGCACCTTCAAATCGGGCAATTCGGTCGCGCTGCGATTGCCCAAGTCGCTCGGCATTGCCGCAGGCGTCGAGATGACGGTGCGCGAGGAACACGGCCATTATATCGTCGAGCCGGTCACGCCCGAGCCGCGCAAGATCGATCTTTCGGGAATTTATGGCTCCGTGCCGGGATTGAAGCTGGTCGAGCGACTGGATTTCCAGCCGCGCGAGCTCGATTGGGATGGGAAGCTCCTGAAGCGTGATTGAGCCACGCTTTCTCCTCGACACGAATATCCTGATCTATTTGATCGGCGGTGCCTCGGCAGTGCTGCGCACGCGCGTCGAGGCGTTGCAGCCCGGCGAGGCCGTAACGTCCGCGGTCAGCGCGGCGGAAGTCGCGGTCGGCCTGCGCGATGCGGAGCCGATCGTTCATGAGATGGTGACGCGACTCTATCGCCAGATACCGCCGCTGCCGTTCGATCACGCCGCGGCCGAGCGTTTCGGCGGATTGCCCTATCGGCGCGGCGCGGCGGACCGTCTGATCGCCGCCCATGCGATATCGCTCAACCTGGTCCTGATCACCAACAACGCGCGCGACTTTGCCGATATCCCCGACCTCAAGGTCGAGAACTGGACGGTATGACCTTCGCCGCCACCATCCTCACGCTCTATCCGGACATGTTTCCCGGGCCGCTCGGCACGTCGCTGGCGGGCAGGGCACTCGCCGACGGCAAATGGTCGCTCGACGCGGTCAACATCCGTGATTTCGCGGCGGACAAGCACCGCACCGTCGATGACACCCCGGCGGGCGGTGGGGCAGGGATGGTGCTGCGCGTCGATGTTCTCGCCGCCGCGATCGACAGCGTTGCGGACGGTCGGCCTGTGCTCGCCATGACGCCGCGCGGCGCCCCGCTGACGCAAGCCCGCGTCCGCACGCTCGCCGCCGGTCCCGGCGCGATCGTCCTGTGCGGCCGCTTCGAGGGATTCGACGAGCGCATCTTCGCCGGTCGCGCGGTCGAAGAGGTGTCGATCGGCGACTATGTCCTGTCGGGCGGCGAGATGGGCGCGCTCGTCCTGCTCGACGCTTGCATTCGGCTGCTTCCCGGCGTAATGGGCGCCCCTTCCAGCGGGGATGAGGAAAGCTTCGAAAGCGGCCTTCTCGAATATCCGAACTACACCCGACCACCGATGTGGGAAGGGCGCACGATCCCCGAAGTGCTGCGATCGGGGGATCATGCGCGGATCGCGGCCTGGCGAAAGTCGATGGCCGAGACCGATACACGGCTAAGGCGGCCGGACCTTTGGGAGCGTCATGAGGGCGCTCGGGTCGGGTCGCCCTCTGGCGCGCGGCGTACAACGTCAGAGGACGACAAATGAACCTGCTTCAGACGCTCGAAGCCGAGCAGATCGCCAAGTTCAACGAAACTAGGAAGATTCCGGAATTCCGCCCCGGCGACACGCTGAAGGTCGGCGTCAAGGTCGTCGAAGGCGAGCGCACCCGCGTGCAGAATTACGAGGGCGTGTGCATCGCGCGCTCGAACAAGGGCATGGGGTCGAACTTCACCGTGCGCAAGATGAGCTTCGGTGAGGGCGTCGAGCGCGTCTTCCCGCTCTATTCGCCCAACGTCGAATCGATCGAGGTGGTCCGCAAGGGCGCCGTGCGGCGCGCCAAGCTCTATTATCTGCGCGGTCGCACCGGCAAGTCGGCGCGTATCGCCGAGCGCCGCGACACGCGTCCGGCCAAGGGCACCGTCGCCGCCGAGTAATCGCGCGGGGCTTCGTCCGGCAACTTCACGGGGCGCGGTGGCGAAAGCTACCGCGCCCCGTTCGCGTCTCCACGACGCCACAACCCAATCCGCTCCCCGGCGAAGGCCGGGGCCCAGTTGGGGGACGACAATGGTGGCCGCACCGCTTGCCCGCCACCGCTCTCAAGACCCGACCCGCGCCGCACCACCGCCGTGACGAACACCCGACCCGCCGCAACAATCCGAAACACGCCCGCAAAGCGCCGCCCCGATAACGGCCTCGCCAACGCAGCGGATCCCCCGCCGCCGCGGCGCGGGAGGCGGCTCCCCGGCCAGCCTCCCGCATGTCTCCCTGGACGATGCGGCGATCACCCTCGCCGCATCGTCCAGGCCCGACCCGCGCCGGCGCCCGCTCAAATCCCCTTGAGCAGCTTCCACACCTTCACATAGCCGGTCGGTTTCGCCGTCCCGTCCAGCCGCACCGCGCGCGTGATCGTCACCGGGCGCAGCAGCAATTCGCCCTTGAACGCACCCTCGCCGCCGGGGCTGGTCGGCATCGCCAGGATGCGCTTCACCACGTCCATCCCGCTTATCACACGCCCGAACACGGCATAGCCCGGGCGGCCCGGCCGCGCGTCCATGTCGGGGCGCGGGTCGGTCAGCAGCGAGAAATTGCACGTCCCCGAATTCGGGCTGCCATAGCGCGCCATCGAGATCGCGCCGACGACATGGCGCAGCCCCGTCTTGCTCGTCGGCTCGAGTTCGACCGGCTCCAGCCGGCGCCGCGCATCGGTATCGATCCCGCCCTGGATGAAGCCCTTGCCCGGCTGCCCGTCACGCCGCGCCGCGCGATAGAAGCGCGTCCCGTCGAGCCGCTCGTCATCGACATAGGCGAGGAAGTTCGCCGCCGTCTTCGGCGCATGCCGCACGTCGATCGCCAGCGTGATCGCCCCCGCCGTGGTTTCCAGCCGCACGCGCACCACCGGCGGTTCGCGCGGGGTCGGCGGAGCCGCCGCGCCGAGCAACAGGGCGAGCAGGGTACAGAGCAACAAACGCACGACATTTCCTCTTTCAGCCACGCCGCCCTCTATGCGCCAAGCCGCCGCTTGGCGACCACGCGTTGCGATGCCGGGAGCGATGAGCCCAAAATCCCATATTGCGAAACCCGACAATCCCGACCGGCGCAAGCCGCGCCGCTGCGAACGCCGCCAATACCGGACCCCGTTGTCAGGGGCTCATCCCCACCGTTCGCCCTGAGCTTGTCGAAGGGGCTGTTCTTCCTTTTAGCCGTAGGGAGAAAGAACGGTGGTCGGCCAGCGGCCGTCTTCGGCCCGACAAGCGCAGCCCGAACGGGGAGGGGGCAAATCAGCAACCCCAGCTATCCCCCCTTCTTCGCCCGCAGCGCCCGCTCGCGCAGGATCAGCCCGATCATCTGTTCCCGCAACCGGTCGCGCGCGTTGCTGGTCTTGTGCGCCGCGCCATCTTCGCCCGCCGCGAGCGTATCCACCGACGGGTGGCTATAGGTGTAGACCGGCAGCCAGGCTTCCCTGACCAAAGTCTCCTGCGTCGAACATTCGCCAAACGCCGCTGATATCACCAGATCGACCGATTCCTCGATCGCGGCAAAGCGCTGTGCGCTGGCCGACAGGCACGTCGCCCGGCCTTGCAACGCGACCTGAAGATGGTGCGATGCCCGCTGCATCCGCGCCGCCTTGTTGCGCGCCCCGGCCGGCGCCGGCGCCAGCAGGGCGAGCGCGACGAGCACGGGGGCACCGATACGACGCTGGATCATGGGCAAGGTCTCGTGCGCCCGCTGGGCTTGGCGGTTGCGCGTCGCCCTATCACTGCGATTGGCGGGGGTTCAAGCGTGGCGCTTTGTTTCCGCGCGAATCAGTATTGGTCCGCCGCCCATGTCGGCCGCCCCGATATACGACCCGTTCCGATTGCTCGGTGCGTCGTAGCTATAGACCGGTATCGACCAATACACGCCCTTCATATCAGTCACGGTCAACGTCAGGTTCCGGCGATAGCGGTTGTTCGGCCATCGTTGGGCTTATTCGAGTATGTCTTTCAAACGACGATATTCAGGCATGTCCTTAATGCGCGGATCGAGTTCGGCGAGCGCGTCGAGCGCCCCCGCCAGTTCATAAGGCATCCGGGCACGGTCATCGGGCGTGATTGCGTTGAGCAATCGGATCGCCTCTTGCGGATGGTTGCGGGCAATATTCTCCTTGTCCTTGCGGCCTCTCGAGATGCGATAGGTCAGCATGTCAGCGTTTGGCACCGGGCGGATCAGTGGCAGGATCGTCTTCACCGCGTCGGGAAAATGGTCGCCTGCCTGTTCGGCGATCTGGACGAAGCCGCGAGTAGTTTCGTCGCTGCGATAGCGCAGGGCGCGGGGCCAGCTGTTCTCGATGAACGGCTTGATGAACTCGACCCATTGACCATGCTCCTGGAGGCTATTGCCCAGCGTCCAGAGAATCCGGCCGCGCAGATCGTCGTCAATCGCGGTGAGTGCATCGCGTATCTCTTCGAAGCTGAACAGCGGCGCAAAATCGGGGACTGGCCGCGACAACCAGACCAGCAGCGAGCCAAAATAGTCGCGCTCCTGTTCGTCGAGCGTCCAGCCGGCTTCGCCCTTCAGGATCTTGAGCATCGGCGCCTTGAGCTGCTGCCAGAAGGGCGCGGGCATGGCGTTGCTATTGAAGGCGAGGCCATGCCAAGCCGCTTCGGCGAGCGGATGATCGAGTTGGAACATCGGCAGCAGGAAGGCCTCTGCCCAGTCATGGAAGCAGTAGTCGATCCAGCCCATATGCTGGGTGAGGACGGCGACGGCATGGCCACCGCCATGGCCGGGCGCGGCGGCGAGCGCTTCGAACCGCCTGGCGAGATTGCGGTTCAACGACTTGTGGCGCTTGGCCTTTTGGGGCGTCAGTTTCCACAGCGCCTGGGTGAGCGTACCGATCGGGCTGTTGATCGCCTTGCTGATCGACACTTCCGACAGCTGCTGCTCGACACCGCCGATCGTGGTCGCGCCGATCCCGCTGTCGGTCGCGTCGGGCGGGCTGGACAGGAACGGGTGCAGGAACCCGTCGAAGATCGCGAGCGCGTTGGTACGGCCATTTGCGTAAAGCGCGGGAAGATGCTTTTCGAGCCAGTTCGGTGCTTCATATCGTAGCGTGATCGCTTGCGCCTGGCTGAGCCGCATGAACGAATGCGCGAGCAAACATCGCAGTTTGGGCGTCGTGTCTTCGGGCCATTTGTTGAACAGGTCGCCCCACAGCTCCGCCGGGAACGCGCCCTTGCGGTAAGCGGAGCGGAGCGCGGCCAGCGCCTTGTAGGGGTGTTCCTCTACCAGTCCCCGGAAAGGATGATAGCTCGCCAGTTCCCGGACCGGGCGCTTGGTTCGCGCCAGTGCGGTGTCGACCACCTGATCGAGCGGCAGGAGGTCGAGATCGCCGGGGTCGCTGACCTCCCGGACCCAGCCGCCACGGCCGTCATGACTGTCGTCGGCATCGTCCGCCCAGCTATCGTTCCATTTGGGATGGATCAGCTTGAGCTTGGCCAGAGCGTGCTGACCAGCGGCGGTCAGCTGACATTGTTGCAGCTCAAGCCAGCGCAAATTGGTGGCGGCATAGGCGGCGCGGCGCTCGCGATATTGCCGGCGTTTCTCGTCGCGATAGGTTGGCGGGCCAGCTTCCAGGAGCCGCTCGACCGTCCGCTTCTGTCGGTACGACCATTCGCGCCATCGCGCCTTGATCAGGTGGAGCAGTTCGCGCTTATTATAGGCGTTCCACATCGTGTCGCGCGGCAACGACACGATGATCGCCAGCGCCTCGGCGGCGGTGGCAATCTTCGGATCGGCCGCTGCCCAGAGCCGGAACTTGGGAAAGATGCGCGTCTCTGTGGTTGACCAGGCAAGGAACTCGCGGCGCGCAAGGTCGCCATCGTGCGCGACCAGCGCGAGATATATCGCCCTGAACCACAGGACGTTGTGCGACTTCTTGCCCGAGAATCCGTCCTTGTCCGTCTCGGGCAGCAACGTCGGTGGATGCCAGAAAAAGTCTCCGATCTCGTCGAGCAGTGCCGAGATGCGCTCAAGCGATCCCCGAACGATCTGGGCGACTTGCGCCAGCGCCTCGGGCGGGCACTTCACATCATGACCATGCCGGTCGAGTGACGCGACCTTGAGGTCGACGACGTCGCGCAGGCGCAATTTGTCCCAATCCTCGAGGGGCGGGCGCGGCGGCGACATGAACGGCCGGGAGAATTCGACAAAGGGTGTGACGCAGCGCTCGAAGAATCGCGCCACCGCCGGTGTCCAGCCGGATCGCTTCAGCATGCCTTCGAGGGCGAACCAGCGGTCGCTGCGCTCTTCCTCGGGCAACATGTCGAGCGCCTCGAGATAGAGGCTCCACAGCGTCTGTGCAGTCGGCGGCATCTCCTTGCCATGCCGGCTACGCACCCGGTTCGAAACGAACCAGAGCAGGTGCAGATTGGGACGATAATAGGCCGACGCCCACCACAAGGCGGCCGGCTCGTGACTTTGCATGCCGAACCAACTCGCCAGATGATGGAGGCGGTCCGGTAGGGGATAATTCCACAAGGCGTTGCCGCCCTGCAGCGTTAAGCGCTCCGGCTGAACGCCGTCCCCTTTCTGCCAGGCGAGCGTGTTGCGAGCGTTTTCGGGAACCATCCGGCGCTCATTGGGCGAAGGCCGCAAGGGATCGTCGTCCAGTCCATAGAAATCCTGCGGGTCGATTTCCTTGGCATCGCGATCTCGCGATTCCCGGGCAGGTTTGAGGTAGCGCACGTTGGGGTCGAATACGGCGAGCCACTCTGCGCCGGGCGCGGGATCAGCATCGGCAAACACCTTCGCGCCTTTCGATGTGCTGACCAGCTGGACAACCTGTCCACGCTGGTACGGCTTGAGGTCGGCCGGTGACTGTCGCGCCAGCGAGAGAACCTCATCAATCCAGCGATCCGGCGAGCGTGCCGCCTTTGCCCAGCCGGCGATGGTCCGCCACAATGTCGAGTGTGTTTTGTCGGGCGTGTAGCAGATCGGCGTGACCCCGCGATCCTGCCAGATTTCCTCCGCGTCGTCGGTCGACCGGTCAGTAAAGACGTAAATCGGTGACTGGTAGATGACGCCCGCACGGACGTTGAGTCCCTCGAGCAGGTAGCGCATCGGCGGATCGTCCGCGCTGTAGCCGAGCAATACGATTGTGTACTTTTCACGCAACGCCTTCACGAAGCGTGTTGCCCATCCTTCGGCGAGATAGGCTCGGCCAAAGTCGCTGCTGCCGATAACGTAACTCGGGGTTTCCTCCGGCTGCCGCGGATCGGCGAGGCGCCCGTGCAAATAGACAACGCCACGGATCGGCTGATTGAGTTCGATGTCGGGCAGACCCGGCGGAACGATCGGCCGAACATCCCGTCCGGCTTGTTCGAATAGCCTATCGAAATTGGTGGTAACAATCTGGGGATTGCCGCTCGCCCCGCGCGACAGCGCGAGGATATCGCGATGATGTTTGAGCGTACGCGGCTTGCCGACACCGAGTGCGGCATAGATCTGGCTGTCAATTTCCTCGCGTCCGAACTCGCGCACGAGCACGTTGAACACGCGATCAAAGCTTTCCTTATCGGCCAGCGCCTTGCGTGCCTTGGTCGCGTCAAGCGTATCGATGATGCGGTTGGTCAGCGCCCAGAAGCTGTCGAGCCCGGCGGGCATCGACACCCCGGCACCGCAGAAAAAGATCACATTCCCCTTGGCTTGTTCCTCAAGCAGGTGGGCAGGCAGTGATGGACCATTTTCGACAAAGCGCATTTTCCCAACATGACCAAAACAGGTGACAACACAAGAATTTAGAGCGAGATCGGGGAAGATTGACCAAAGATTATTAGTCACGCAAAATCGAGTGCCGAGGTACCTTTGCGATCCGTCGGTCATGTTATTTGATTGGCGTCGCGAGGGCCGCGATTTTCAGAGCATCTGAGACTATCCTCCCTGTCTCAGAAGGTTAGGCGAGCCAGCCACGATGTCCAATCAATCCGATCTAGAAGCTCTCAACAAGAGATGCGAACGCAGCATCAACAGGATGTCCGATGCTGAAGCGCTCAAGCATGTCGGGCAGCTGATCGACGACTCGCACGACGCATCGTTTGAACGGGGCGCGAAGCGGGCGTTGTATCTGCTCGACGAGCTGGCGAAGCGCCCGCTCGCCGAGAGGGATGCGGCGCTGGCAGAGTATTTCCGGGCCAATGCCTGGGCGGCGCGATCACACATCGCCAATGTCCGTCAGTCCTGGGCATGGGAGTGTGAAGAGCGTCAGGAAGAGATGTTGGCGCTCTCGCGCGCCGCCTACCATTCGGGCTTCGCGATGCTCGAGAAAGGGCGCCGCTGCCAGATTCTGACCAACCGCGCCAACCTGCTGAACATCGTCGGTCGCTCTATCGATGCCATCGCTGGCTGGGACGATGCGCTGCGGATTGGCCCGCAATTCGCGATGGCACTCGGCAATCGTGGAGCCGGTCTAAAGCACTATGCTGGCATGGTCGTCGATAATCGCGAGCGCGCCATCCTCGCGCTGCATGCCTATGACAGTCTGTGCGCGGCGATGGCGCCTGATGCTGTGAATGAGTCCGTCGATCCGCAGCCCGTGATCGCGCAATTCAAGGCGGTGGCAGATCAACTCGAAGGCGCGCTCAATGTTGAAGCCGCGCGGGAGATGCAGCGGCTCGACGAGGGCGAGGCAGGCCGATCGAAAACCGAGCGCACCTATCGGCAATGGTGCCTCGACAGGCGGCTGTTTCTCTGCCCCTTAAACGACCTCGGGCCACATCTCGCTGCGGCTACCGATGATCTGATGCTGCCCGGCGTCACGGAAGCGTTCGATGAGCGGCCGGGCGACTATTCACCGCCGCCGATCATCGGCTTCTTCAGCCAGATGAAGCAGGAATATGCCTCGGCGCGCTACATGTTGTTCGAAGGGATGAGTAGCACGCGGGTCCATTTTTCCGATCGCGACGTCGCGCTCACCGACACGCTCGATTATCCACTCTACTCGCTAGCGAGCGAGAGGGTCCGTACCGCGTTTCGCATCGCCTATTCGTTGCTCGACAAAATCGCCTTCCTGGTCGACCGATATTGGAAGCTGGGTAAGGTTCCGGAGCGGATCAGCTTCAATAATATCTGGATGGTCGAGAACAAGGCACGGTTGCTGCCGCAATTCGAGAACTCGAAGAACTGGCCGCTGCGCGGACTCTACTGGTTGTCGAAGGAGTTGTTCGACGATCAGCTCAAACAGACCACGGCGGCGGACGCCCGCGAACTCCATGCGATCCGCAACGCCCTCGAACACACTTATCTTCGTGTGTGCGAAGGTTGGGCCAAGCCGTTCGTGATCGGCACGCCCAGTGCGAACGGCTTCGGTCTCGTGATCGGAAGTGACGAACTGGAGGCGAAGGCCATTCGGATCATGCAGATCGCCCGATCGGCCCTATTTTATGTATCATTTGCGATCGGTCACGAGGAGCGAGAGAAGCGGCGCGCTAATCCGGATCACCTGATAGGCTCGCTTCCGCTCCACTGCCTTCAGGACAAGCGCAAGCGTCGGGATCCGAACTAAGTTGCTGGCCCCTTCACAGCCCACTTTCTGTCGCCCTTCTATTGCCGATCGAGCAAGTGCCGGACGTCAGCTTCTTACACAGACCTGCCATTCCGCATCGCGCTCACGAACGGCGGCTCTGTCCCAGATTATGACCTTCAGTAGGACGCTCAGTCCCACGATATCTGGCCGGTTCACGGATCGGCGTTCCAAAGGGCGATGATTAGCCCCCCAACCATCACCCATCCTCCTCCCGCTCCCCCGGACCCGGCTTCACCACCGCCACCTTTGATCGCCAATCAACGATGATCTCGTCCGCATAATCCGCCCCGTTCCGCCGGCCATTGTGATCAAAGGCACCGCCCATCGGCCTCTCCACCGCGTTATGCACCGCGATCTGGTCGCGGCGCTGTTCGGCTTCGGCCTCGCGCACCATCCGCACCCATTGGCGCTGCGCCACGCGGTTGCCGGCGATCGCCGCCTCGCCCAGCGCGCGGAAGATCGCGCGGTTCATCGCCAGCTCCTGCTCCTCGTCGCCGCGCCGCACCGTCACCAGCCGATAGGCCTCTTCCAGGATCATCGCCTTGGTCGGTTCGTGCGCGCCGGGCAGGCGGTCGCCCGGCGCGCCGGTCGCGCCGCGCCGCGGCCGCCCCGCCGGGTTGCCCGATTGCCCGGGCTTGAAACGATAGGCGATCGGCGGGCGGCAATTGCCCGTCCGCCACCCCGCCGCCTCGGCCGCCGCCTCGTCGCCGTCCGCGCTCGCCCGGGCCTCGCGCTCCGCCTGCACCTCGCACAGCATGGCGCGCCGCGCCTGGCGCTTTGCAGTGATTCCATTTCCACGCTGGGTCATTATTTCCTCCGAATCATGAGACCCGCATCAGAACCACAGCGCGCGCCGCGGTTGAATCACGCCGCCGCCGCAAACTCCCTGTTCCGCCGCGCCGCACTCCCTGTTGCCGCGAACAGGGAGCACGGCAAAAGCTTGTGCCCGCACCACAAAATCGCCGCGCGGTCCGCCCCGGCGGCGCAAAACGCCACTTCGCCCGAAAACAGCGAGCATCAGGGAGGATCAGGGAGCGTAACAGGGAGCCTGGCAGAGGGCGTAACAGGGAGCTTCCCGGCGCGCCTGACAGGGCGCCGCCGCGCGGCGCCCTTTACGCCGCGCCCGCGCGCCGCAATAAGCGCGGGCATCTCGCGCCCGCGCTCGCCGGGCGAAAGCGCATCGGAACTGGAGATGGATGATGTTGAAGTCCTGGCTGCTCTCGGGCGCCATGCTCGCCTGCCTCGGCGCCCCCGCCATGGCTGCTGATCCCGCCGCACCCGGCGCCGCGCCCGCGCCGGCCGCTGCCGCGCCGGATGCGGTCGCCGCGCCGCTCACGCTGCGCCGCGTCTTCGCCAGCCCCGATCTCGCCGGCCCGCAACCGCGCGCGCTTCGCCTCTCGCCCGACGGAACCCTGCTCACCTCGCTGCGCCCGCGCCCCGACGAGAAGGAGCGGTTCGATCTCTGGGCGCTCGATACGCGCACCGGCCGCGAATGGATGCTGGTCGATTCGAAGAAAGTCGGCACCGGCGCCGAACTGTCCGAGGCCGAGAAGATGCAGCGCGAGCGCGCCCGCATCGGCGGGCAGAAGGGCATCGTCACCTATGATTGGGCGCCCGACGGCAAGTCGCTGCTCGTCCCGCTCGACGGCGATCTTTATCTCGCCACGCTCGATGGCCCGATGCTCGGCGCCCATGTCACCCGCCTGACCAATCAGCCCGGCGGCCAGCTCAACCCGATCGTTTCGCCGCGCGGCGGCTATGTCAGCTTCGTCCGCGACCAGAACCTGTTCGTCCAGCCGCTCGCTGGCGGCGCGGCGCATCCCGTCACCGCTGGCGGGGCGGGCACGGTCCATTGGGGCGAGGCCGAGTTCGTCGCGCAGGAAGAGATGGATCGCCGCACCGGTTACTGGTGGTCGCCCGACGATGCCCGCATCGCGGTCGAGCGTTTCGACGAGGCGCCGGTCGGCATCGTCACCCGCGCCGCGATCGGCGCCGAGGGCACGAAGGTCTATGATCAGCGCTACCCCGCCGCCGGCACCCCCAACGTGCTGGTCGAACTCCATGTGATGAACGCCGACGGCTCGGGCGCGGTCAAGGTCGATCTGGGGAGCAACCCCGACATCTATCTCGCCCGCGTCGACTGGACGCCCGACGGCAAGACCCTGCTCGTCCAGCGCGAGAGCCGCGACCAGAAGGCGCTCGACATGCTCGCCGTCGATCCCGCCACCGGCGCGTCGCGCATATTGTTCACCGAAAAGTCCGGCGAGCGCAGCTGGCTCAACCTCGGCGATGTCTTCCCGCAAAAGGACGGCAGCCTGATCTGGCGTTCGGAGCGTGATGGTTATGGCCATGTCTGGCGCTTCCACCGCGGCCACTGGACGCAGCTGACCAGCGGGCCCTGGGTCGTCACCGCCATCGTCGGCGTCGACCAGGCGAAGGGCAGGGTCTATTTCCTCGGCAACAAGGACGATGTCCTCGCGCAGCAGCTCTACAGCGTTGATATCGCGCATCCGAACGCCGTCACCCGGCTGACCGAGCTCGGCTGGTGGAACAACGCGACGATGGATCGCGCCGCCAGCCGCGTCATCGTCACGCGCTCCAGCACCTCCCAGCCGCCGCAGACCTATCTCGCCGACGCCACCGGCAAGCGGCTGTCCTGGGTCAACGAGAATGCCGTCGTCGCCGGCCATCCCTATTACCCCTATCTCGCGGCGCACCGCCCGACGACCTTCGGCAGCTTCAAGGCCGCCGACGGCACCAGCCTCTATTATGAGATGATCACCCCGCCGCTCGTGCCGGGCAGGAAATACCCCGTCTTCTTCGAACATTATGGCGGGCCGGGCACCGGGCAGCAGGTCACGCGCGGCTGGCACAATCCGCTCGCGCAATATCTCGTGTCGCAGGGCTGGGTCTATTTCCAGATCGACAATCGCGGCTCGTACAATCGCGGCAAGGCGTTCGAGGACCAGATCTACCGCGCGATGGGCGGCGTCGAGGTCGCCGATCAGCGCGCCGGCGCCGCCTGGATCAAGGCGCAGCCCTTCGTCGATCCGGCCAAGGTCGCGATCTATGGCTGGTCGTATGGCGGCTATATGACGCTCAAGATGCTCGAGGCCGATCAGGGCCTCTACGCCGCCGGCGTCGCCGGCGCGCCGGTGACCAAATGGGAACTCTACGACACCCATTATACCGAGCGTTACATGGGTGACCCGACCAAGGACGCCGCCGCCTATGCCGCGTCCGACGCGCTCGGCGCCGCGACGAGGATCGACGATCCGCTGCTGCTCGTCCACGGCATGGCCGACGACAATGTCGTGTTCGAAAACTCGACTGCCTTCGCCGCCGAGATGCAGAAGCACGACCGCCCGTTCGAGATGATGTTCTACCCCGGCTACACCCACCGCGTCGCCGGCCCCGGCATCAGCGAGCATCTCTGGACGACGATCCTCAACTTCCTCGACCGCGAGGTGAAGGAGAAGGGCACGAAGTAAAGCTTTCTGGCCACACGGGCGGGGTGGCGCTATGGGCCGCCCCGCAGTCTGTTATCGGAGTTAGTCATGGGTTACCGGATCGTAGTCGCTGGCGCGACGGGCAATGTCGGGCGCGAGATGCTCAACATCCTCGCCGAGCGTCAGTTTCCTGTCGCGGAGATCGCCGCTGTCGCCTCGTCGCGCAGCCAGGGCGAGATGATCGATTTCGGCGACTCCGGCAAAACCATCAAGGTCCAGAACATCGACAATTTCGATCCGACCGGCTGGGACATGGCACTGTTCGCGATCGGCTCGGAGGCGACCAAGGTCCACGCCCCGCGCTTCGCCGCCGCCGGCTGCACGGTGATCGACAATTCGTCGCTCTACCGCATGGATCCCGACGTGCCGCTGATCGTCCCCGAGGTGAACCCCGAGGCGATCGCCGGCTATGTGAAGCGCAACATCATCGCCAACCCCAATTGCTCGACCGCGCAGATGGTCGTCGCGCTGAAGCCGCTGCACGATTTCGCCACCATCAAGCGCGTCGTCGTCGCGACCTATCAGTCGGTCTCGGGCGCGGGCAAGGCCGGCATGGACGAGCTGTTCGAGCAGAGCCGCAACATCTTCGTCGGCGACACCGCCGAGGCGAAGAAGTTCACCAAGCAGATCGCCTTCAACGTCATCCCGCACATCGACTCCTTCCTTGAAGACGGTTCGACCAAGGAAGAGTGGAAGATGGTCGTCGAGACCAAGAAGATCCTCGATCCGAAGATCAGGGTCACCGCGACCTGCGTGCGCGTGCCGGTGTTCGTCGGCCACTCCGAGGCGATCAACATCGAGTTCGAGAACGAGATCAGCGCCGCCCAGGCCAAGCGCATCCTGCGCGAGGCGCCGGGCATCATGCTCGTCGACAAGCATGAGGACGGCGGCTACGTCACGCCGGTAGAGTGCGTCGGCGACTATGCCACCTTCATCAGCCGCGTCCGCGAGGATTCGACCGTCGACAACGGCCTGTCGCTGTGGTGCGTGTCGGACAACCTGCGCAAGGGCGCCGCGCTCAACGCCGTCCAGATCGCCGAACTGCTCGGCCGCCGCCACCTGCAAAAGGCCGCCTGACCCTGTTGGATTCCTGGCGCGCGCTCCCGGCGCGCCAGCGCGTCCTGCTCGGCGTGCTGGCGGTGCCGGTCTATGCCGAGGCGAGCGAGCGTCATGCCGGGGCAGGCCGCCGCGCGGCCCTGTGGAACGCGCTGCTGTTCGTCGGTATGGTCAGCGCCGCCTATGAGATCTTCGAGTGGCTGCTCACCATGGTCGTCGCGCCCGACATGGCCGCCGACTATAACGGCCAGCAGGGCGATCCGTGGGACGCCCAGAAGGACATGGCGATGGCGATCGTCGGCGCGGTGCTGGCGGTAGCGCCCCGGTGGAGGAACGCGCGATGACCCTGATACTGGAAGGCGGCTGCCGCTGCGGTGCCTCGCGCTACACGCTGGCGGTCGAGGCCATGCCGCCGGTCTATTGCTGCCACTGCCGCTATTGCCAGCGCTGGTCGGGCAGCGCCTTCACCGAGCAGGCGGTCGTGCCGGAGGCGGCGCTGACCGCGACCGGGCCGATCGTCACCTACGCCTACGACACCGACGGCGGCGCCACCTCGACGCATCGTCTCTGCGGCACCTGCCATAGCCGGCTGTGGAACGACAACACGCGCTTGCCCGGCCATGTCATCGTCCGCGCCGGCACGCTCGACGCGAGCGACACGCTGGCACCGGCCGCGCATATCTGGGTCAGGCGCAAGCAGCCCTGGGTCGTCATCGACCCCGCCATCCCGAGCTTCGAGGAGAGTGCCACGCCGGCCGAGTTCCTCGCGATCGTCCGGCCATGACGGCTATTCGGCGTGAACCACCTCGACCCTGCCGCGCGGCTTCCTGAGCAGCAGCACCAGCGGCAGGACGAGGATCGAGATCCACGCCATCAGGTAGAAGTCGTCGAGATAGGCGATCATCGCGGCCTGCTTGTTGATCATCGCGTTGGCGTAGGCGAACGCGGTGTCCGACAGCACGCCGAACTGGTCGAGCGCGCCGAGGTTGAGCGCGGGGACCGAGTTGTCGGTGATGTGCGCGGCGAGGTCGGCGTGGCTGGTCTGGCTGTTGCGGGCGAGCAGCACCGTCACCATCGAGATCCCCGCCGACTGCCCGATGCTGCGCATCAGGTTGAGCAGGCTGGCCCCGTCGGTGCGATACTGGTTGTCGAGCGTTGCGAAGGCCAGGCTGTTGAGCGGCATGAACACCAGCCCCATGCCGAGCCCCTGGACGAAGCCGCTGGTGATCACCGGCCAGAAGTCCATCGCGAGCGACCACTGCGACATCTGCCACAGCGAGTAGGAGAAGACGATGAGGCCGACCACGACCAGGTAGCGCGCATCGACCTTGCCCATCATCTGCCCGCCGAACCACATGGTGATGAGCACGCCGACGCCGCGCGGCGCCATCATCAGGCCGGTGTCGATCACCGGGTAGCCGAACAACTGCTGCAGCATCGGCGGCAGCAAAGCCATCGGCGCCATCGTCGATATGCCGATGATGACCATGAAGAACATGCCGACCGTCAGGTTCCGGTTCTTGAACAGATGACGGTCGAACAGCGGCCTGGCGGCGGTCGCCAGATGGACGAGCGCGATCCACAACGCGGCGGCGGCGACCATCGCCTCGATGCGGATCTCCCAGCTGCTGAACCAGTCGTGTTCCTGGCCGCGATCGAGCATCAGCTGGAACGCGGCGACGGCGACGCCGATGAAGGCGAAGCCGATCGCGTCGAAGCCGCGCTTCACCTTCGGGCGCGACGGGAGCAGGAACCACAGGATCGCAAAGGTCGCCGCGCCGACGGGCACGTTGATGTAGAAGCAC
This sequence comes from Sphingomonas sp., assembly GCA_041659925.1. GTDB lineage: Bacteria > Pseudomonadota > Alphaproteobacteria > Sphingomonadales > Sphingomonadaceae > Sphingomonas. The sequence continues at coordinate 19,868 of JBAZXI010000023.1, read as the reverse complement.
CAGCGCCAGTTGTAGTTGTCGGTCAGCCACCCGCCGATCACGGGGCCGAGGATCGGCCCGACCATCACGCCCATGCCCCACACCGACATCGCCTTGGCGGCGCGCTCCGGCGGGTTGATGTCGAGCATCGCGGTTTGCGACAGCGGGTTGATGAACGCCGCGAACACGCCCTGGAAGACGCGGAACAGCACCATCTCTTCGAGGCTGACGGCGGTGCCGCACAGCATCGAGGAGATCACGAAGCCGCCGACCGCGATCAGGAACAGGTTGCGCGAGCCAAGCCGGCCGCTCAGCCACCCCGTTGCCGGCAGCGCGATCGCCGTGGCGATGATGTAGCTGGTCAGCACCCAGGTGACGGTGTCGAGCGTCGCGCCGATGCTGGTCGCCATATGGGTCAGTGCGACGTTGGCGATCGTCGTGTCGAGCATCTGCATCACCATCGCGCCCATCACGCCGATGGTGAGGAGCCAGCGATACCGTACTTGCAGCATCGGCTGGCCGGCCATGGTTTCAGCCATGCGGCTTGGTGTCGATCGTCACATCGGCGCTCAGCCCGGCGATCATCGCCCGGCCCGGCGTCCCGTCGATCGCGACGCGCACGGGGATGCGTTGCGTCACCTTGACCCAGTTGCCGCTGGCATTCTGCGCCGGCAGCACCGAGAACTCCGAACCTGTACCCGCGCCGATGCTGGCGACATGGCCGCTGACCTTGAGGCCGGGATAGGCGTCGAGGCTGATTTCGGCGGGCTGGCCGACCCGCATATGGTTGAGGTCGGTTTCCTTGAAGTTCGCCTCGACCCAGGCCGCCTGGCTGACGACGAGGCTGAGCGCGGGCACGCCGCTGGGCGTGATCGTGCCGACCTGAAGGCGGCTGGTCTGGCTGATGATGCCGTCCTTGGGCGCGCGCACGACGGTGCGGGCGAGCGACAGCGCAGCCTTGTCGCGCTCGGCCATCGCGGCCTGGATGGTGGCGGGGATGCCCGAACTCGTCGTGCCGCTGCCCATCTGGCTGTGCGCCTTGGCGGCCGACGCCCGCGCCGTGGCGAGTCGCGCCCTGGCGGCGGCGACCTCGTGCGCGGCAGCGTCGAGGCTGGCGCGGGTGGTGAAACCGCGCTTCATCAGCGCCGCCTGGCGATCATAGGTCGCCTGGGCGAGCTCGATATCGGCCTCGGCGCTGGCGATATCGGCCGCCGCGCTGCCGGTGTCGGTCGAGAGCGTCGCGACCTGGACGCGCGCCGAGGCGATCGCGGCGTTGGCCTGCTCCAGCGCGATGCGATAGGGCAGGGGGTCGATCTGGAACAGGACATCGCCAGCCTTGACGCGCTGGTTCTCGCGCACGTTGACCGACACGATCCTGCCCGTCACGTCGGGGCTGATCGAGATCATGTCCTGGCGGACATAGGCATTGTCGGTCGAGAGGTAGCGCCCCGAGGTCAGCCACAGATAGCCGCCGCCGAGCGCGATCAGGAGCGGCACGCTGAGCATCAGCGCGATGCGGCCCCAATTGCGCTTGCGCGCCGGGGTCCTGACCACCTCGATCATCTCGGCGATGACCGGATCGGCGCCGTCTGCCGGGGGCCTGGGGTCGGCATCAGCCATGGTTGGCGCCTTTGTCTTCCGGTAAATCATTCAGATTATTGCGAATGCGGCTGATTGTGTCGAAGACCTGCGCGCGCTCGGTGTCGTCGATGCCTTCCAGCGCCAGTTCCATCATCTCCTCGGCGAGTGCATGGAGCTGCGCGATGATCGGCCGCGCCTTGTCGGTGAGAAAGATGAGCCAGGCGCGGCGGTCGCCCGGGTCGGAACGACGCTCGACCAGCCCGGCTTCGGCCAGGCGGTCGATCATCCGGCACAGGGTGATCGGCTCGACCTCAAGCAGGTCGGCAAGGCCGCCCTGGTTGATGCCTTCATGGCGCGACAGCCTGGTCAGCGTGCGCCATTGCGCGCGCGTCACGCCAATCGCGCGTGCGCGTTCGTCGAAGCGCCGGCGCATCAGGCGCGACACGTCGCTGATGAGAAAGGCGAGGGAATCGCTCATGCGTCCGCATATAATAAGCATACTTATATAATACTAGGCTCATTGCGTGCGGATGTTGCAGGCTTGATTGCGCCAAATGACAAACCGGAGTGGGCGATGACCAGGGTGGAAGTGACCGGCGGATGCCAGTGTGGACGGATCCGCTACGTGGCGCTCATCGCCGATGATGAGGCCTATCTTTGCCATTGCCGGATGTGCCAGCGCGCGACCGGCGGTGTCGCGGCGGCGTTCAAGAACCTGCCGCGCAACGCGGTGACCTGGCTAACCGAGCCCGACTATTTCGCGTCGTCGTCGATCGCGCGACGTGGCTTTTGCGCCACCTGCGGTGCGCCGCTGAGCTTCGAATATGTCGAGGGCGCGACGCAAATCGACCTGACGATCGGCAGTTTCGACGAACCCGGCAGATTCAGGCCGACATCGCATTTCGGCATCGAGAGCCGGTATGACGCATGGCTCGACATGACGGGCTTGCCGGGCAAGCGAAGCGATGAGCATAAGCCGCTCGTCAACCGCTGGATGAATAAACTTGGCAAGCTCCCCGACTGAACCGCAATTTTTCGAAAGCTTCGATGGCGAACGTATCGCGTGGCGCGAACTGGGTGAGGGCAGGGCGGTCGTCCTGATCCACGGCTATTTCTCGACCGCGGAGGTCAACTGGCTGCGTTATGGCCATGCGCAGGCGATCGCGGCGCGCGGCTTTCGCGTCATCATGCCGGACCTGCGCGGGCATGGAGCGAGTGCGCGACCGCATGATGCCGCGGCCTATCCACGCGACGCCTTGATGCGCGACGGGCTGGCGCTGGTCGAGCATCTCGGGCTGACCGATTATGACCTGGGCGGCTATTCGCTCGGCGCGCGGACGACGGTGCGGATGCTGGCCAATGGCGCGCACCCGCGCCGGGTGATCCTGTCGGGCATGGGGCTCGCCGGGCTGATCGAGACGGCGGGACGCGGGGAATATTTCCGCCATGTCCTGACACATCTCGGCAGCTTCGAGCGTGGCACGAGCGAGTGGATGACCGAGGCATTTCTCAAGACGACCAAGGGCGATCCGGTGGCATTGCTGCGCGTGCTCGATACCTTCGTCGATACCCCGCCTGCGGCGCTGGCCGACATGCGGGCGCCCACCTTGGTGGTGTCGGGCGACGAGGACCACGACAATGGCTCGGCTGCGGCGCTCGCCGACGCGCTGCCGCACGGCGTGCTGCGCGAGGTGCCAGGCAATCATATGAGCGCGGTGACCAAGCCCGAACTGGGCGAGGCAATCGCGGCGTTCCTCGCAGGTTGATGCCTCGCAGCATTCAGAAAAGAAAAGCCCCCTCCACGGCGTACCGGGAGGGGGCCTGATCGCGCGACAGGGAGCGGTCGCTACATCTTGTAGGAAAGGCGCGCATAGCCGAACTGGCCGGGCACGTCATAGGTGGTCGGATCGAAGTGGTTCAGGCTGCAATTCACGCATCCCGGCGGATCCTGGTTGAAGACGTTGTTGACGCCGAGCGTCAACGCGACCCGCTTGTCGAGGAAGGTGGGCAGGAAGGTCATCTGGATATCGCCATAGAAGCGCGCGTTGAGCCTGTTCCCACCCTGGAGCTCGACGACGCTGGAAATGTAGCGGCCGGTGAACGATGCCGAGAAGGCGTCGCCACTCCAGTCGATCGTCGCGTTGCCCTTGAAGCGGGGATAGGCCTGATCGGGGCCGCCGTCATTTTCCGTGCCGAGATATTCGGTGACGGTGAGGCCACTCGATGACGGAACCGCCTTGGTGAGACTGAGGAGGAAGGTTCCGTTGGCGGAAAGGCCAAAGGTCCCGACCGACGTCAGCGGCGAGCGATAGTTGAACGCCACGTCGATACCGCGCGTCTTGTAGGCGCCGACATTCTGAAGGACGCCGTCAATGCGGGTGATGAAGCCGTTGCTGGCACGCTTCACCGCCGCGCAGCTGAGCGCATCGCCCGTCTGGGCGCAACGATCGAGCAACGTCGTCGCCGGGATCGACGAGATCGTGTCGTTCACGGTGATGGCGTAATAGTTGACTTCAAGGCTAAGCGCGCTGGCGAAGCCCCCCGAGCGGGCCCATGAAGGGCTGTAGACACCGCCGAGCAGCAATGTGTTCGACGTTTCCGGCTTCAGGGCGGTTGAGCCGCCGGTCACGACGCCGACCTGGTTGACGACCTCCTGGTAACTGCCGTCGCCGGGTACGCCGGCCGCGGTGCAGTTGCTGCGGACGGTTGCCGAAGTCTGGTAAGGCGAGCCGGCGATGTTCGAGCAGGGATCGACGTCGAGCGTCTGGTCGAACCGCGACTGGCTGCCGAACAGCTCGCCGATCGATGGTGCCCGCACGGTATGAGCGTAGGAGGCGCGCAGCAGCACGTCCTTGGTCGGCTTCCACAGCCCGCTGCCGGTGTAGGTCCAGTTGCTCCCCGCGGTCGAATAGCGCGAATAGCGGCCCGACCCGTCAGCTTCGAGCGACTCGAAGAATGGCGTGTCGGCCAGGATCGGCACCTTCAACTCGGCATAGACCTCGTCGACATGATAGCCGCCGCTCGATGCGAGCGCGGGAATGTCCGAGCCGAGGCCGGCCTGGATGACCGGATCCGGCGTAAACGATCCGCGCTGGTTGCGATGTTCATAACCGATCGCGACGCCGAGCGGCCCCGCAGGGAGGTCGAGCAGGCTGCCGCTGAGGTTGGCGGTATAGTCCTCCATCGACTGCGAGCTGGAATCGCGTTCGTCGAAGCCGATGAAATTCAGCATCGCGGGCGTGATCGAACCGACGCCGCCGAAGATGTTGAGCGGTACGCAGTCGCCGGTGCATTGCGAGATCGGGCCGAGCGCCTGGGCGACCTTCGCGGCGTTGACGTTGCCGGTAAAGAGCTGGTGCGCATCGTTCTTGCCGACGACCGCGTTGACGTCCCAGTACCAGCGATGACCGCCGAAGTTGAACGATCCGTCGAGCGTCGCGGTGACCGACATCGTGTCGACATGCTGGTTGTAGGTACGCTGTCCGGCCTCGACGAGACGGCGGGCGAAGAAGACATAGTCGTTCGGGGTAATCGTGCCGAACGGGTTATAGGGATTGGTCGCATCGACGGTGACGGTGTCGATCGGCCCGCCGGTGCCCGCACCCGGCCCGATGAACAACGGCAGGAAAGCCGCCTTGTTCTGGGAATTGCGGCGGTTATACAGCATCTTGACGCGCAGGTTCACGTTGTCCGAGAGTTCCTGCTTGAAGCTCGTCCAGAGGCCCCAGCGCTCCGACGGGGTCAGGATGTAGTTGTAGGGCCCGTAGTTGAAGCCGTTTGCGGCGGTCGTGTACGACGTAAAGTCGCTGTTGGCGCCGGTCGGATCGAGCGGGTCGAAGCGGGGCGTGCCCGAGACGGGGGCCTTGAGCGTGAGCGATCCGCTATAGATTGCGGGGTTTGTGAACAGGAAGCGTCCGAGCGGCGTCGCACTGCTGCAGCTCGTGCTGAAATGGCAGTCGTCCGTGCCCGACGGATAGCGCGAAATCGCACGATCCCGTGCCAGCACCGACTCCTGCTTCACATAGGAACCGCCGAAGGCGAGTGTCATGCCCTGATGCTTGAGGCCGTAGCTGATATTATATTCCTGGGTGTGGCCGTCACCCTGGCGGTAGCTGCCGAATTGCGCCGACGCCTGAAGGCCCTTTTGCGACGCCTTGGTCACGATGTTGACCACGCCGGCGATCGCGTCCGAGCCGTAGATCGACGACGCGCCCGATTGCAGCACGTCGATGTGATCGATCATGCTCGCGGGGAGTTCGTTGAGATCGACGGTCGCCGGAATGCCGCTTGCCGACGTTCCGTTGACGAAGCGGAGCCCGTCAACCAGCACGAGCGTCCGCTTGGCTTGCAGGTAGCGCAATTCGATTTCCGCCGAGCCCGCGCCGACACCGCCGCCATCGGGCGGGTTGCCGAAATTGCCGCTGCTGTTGACCTTGCTGTTGAGCCCGCCGCTCGCGCTTGGGAGATGCTGCAGAATGTCGGCGACCGAAGACAGGCCGGTTCTGGCGATCGCGCCCTGATCGACCGTCACGACCGGGGCATCCTGATTGAGCGGATTGCCCCGGATACGCGAGCCGGTGACGACCACGTCGCCGCTTTCGCCGGCCGGATTGGCGCTACTGTCCGCAGGGGTAGGTGTGAGCGTCTGCGCCCCGGCCATTCCGGCCCCGGCCATCATCAGCGCCGGCGCGAATACGCCGCACCGCAATATCGATTTCAGCAGCATGTGATTTTCCCCATGTCGTTGGCGGGGTGATGCTGTCCCTAGTTCGCCTTGGTAACAATGCGGAATCTGGGGCTGGCGGGAAAAGCGACAGAAAAATTTCAAAAATGTTGCTGCAATGCAACAAGTCGATGTTGCAATGCGGCGGGTCGCATCGGCCGATGCCCGACCGGGGGTGAAAATCTCGCCGCCGAAGGAGTCGTCCCGGGACGTAGCGCGCGTTCGGGAACGCGCGGTGGCGGATCAAGCAAGCGGCCGCCGGGCAATGGTCGCGGAGCGTGCGGCGACGATCGGCGAGCCCGAGACGAGGCGGGCAGCCGTGCGTTTCCTCACCGCTTGACGCTGCCGCGCATGGCGCACAGTCTGCCTTATCCATAACGATAAGCCGCAGGGACTCATCATGATCCGTCTCACCACTTCGCTCGCCGCGCTGGCGATGGCGCTCGCCGTCGCGCCCGCGTCCGCCCAGACAGCACCAGCGCCCGCCGCCGCGGCGCTCACCCCGAAGGACGCCGACGCCTTCGTCGCGTCGGCCGAGGCGCAACTGGCGCCGCTGTCGGTCGATGTGAACCGCATCTCATGGGTCAACGCGACCTTCATTACCGACGACACCGACGCGCTCGCCGCGCAGGCCGGTGCGCGGCAGACCGAGTTGCAGGTCAAGCTGGCGACCGAAGCCGCGAAATATGCGGCGATCCCTGGTTTGTCGTTCGACACCGCGCGCAAGATCGACCTGCTGCGCAGCGGCATCACGCTGCCGGCGCCAAGCACGCCCGGTGCCGCCGACGAGCTGGCGACGATCGTCACGCGCATGTCGTCGGAATATGGCAAGGGTCGCGGCACGCTCGACGGCAAGCCGATCAACGGCAGCGACATCGAGGCGGCGATGGGCACGGTGCGCGACCCTGCCAGGCTGCAGGAGATGTGGACCAGCTGGCACGACAATGTCGGGACGCAGATGCGCGGCGACTATGCCCGACAGGTGACGATCGCCAACCAGGGCGCGGTCGAGCTGGGCTACAAGGACGTCGGGGCGCTGTGGCGCGCCGGATACGACATGACGCCCGACCAGTTCGCCGCGCTGACCGACAAATTGTGGAAGCAGGTCGAGCCGCTGTACCTCGCGCTCCACACCTATGTCCGGTGGAAGCTCAACGAGAAATATGGCGACAAGGTCCAGCCGAAGACCGGCCCGATCCGCGCCGACCTGCTCGGCAATATGTGGGCGCAGGAATGGGGCAATATCTATGACCTCGTCGCCCCGCCGGGCGCCGGCGACCTCGGCTTCGATACCGGGGCGTTGCTGGAGGCGAAGGGCTATGACCCGGTCAAGATGGTCAAGGCGGGCGAGGGCTTCTATTCGTCGCTCGGCTTCCCGGCGTTGCCGCCGACCTTCTGGGAGCGTTCGCAGATCACCAAGCCGCGCGACCGCGAGGTGATCTGCCATGCCTCTGCCTGGGACATCGACAATCAGGACGATATCCGGGTGAAAACCTGCCTGAAGGTCAATGCCGACGACTTCGTGACGATCCATCACGAACTGGGCCACAATTATTATCAGCGCGCCTACAAGACGCAGCCCTTCCTCTATGAGAATGGCGCCAATGACGGCTTCCACGAGGCGATCGGCGATTTCGTCGCGCTGTCGATCACGCCCAGCTATCTCGTCCAGATCGGGCTGCTCGATCCGGCGAAGGTGCCGGCGCCGGACAAGGATATCGGCCTGTTGTTGCGCCAGGCGATGGACAAGGTGGCGTTCCTGCCGTTCGGCCTGTTGATCGACAAATGGCGCTGGGGCGTGTTCTCGGGCGCGATCCCCGCCACGCAATATGAGAAGAGCTGGAACGACCTGCGGCTGCACTATCAGGGCGTCGTCCCGCCGGTCGCGCGCGACGAGACACGCTTCGACCCCGGCGCCAAATATCACGTGCCGGCGAGCGTGCCCTATACGCGCTATTTCCTCGCGCGCTTGCTGCAGTTCCAGTTCTACCAGGCGGCGTGCAAGCAGGCCGGGTGGAAGGGGCCGCTGCACCGCTGCTCGTTCTACGGCAACAAGGAGGTCGGCGCGAAACTCAACGCGATGCTGGCGATGGGCCAGTCCAAGCCATGGCCCGATGCGTTGCAGGTGTTCACCGGCAGCCGCGAGATATCCGGCCAGGCGATGGTCGATTATTTCGCACCATTGAAGGCGTGGCTCGACAAGCAGAACAAGGGACATGTCAGCGGCTGGTGAGCCCGGGAGCGCGGCGGTCATCGATCGCCGCGCTCTGTTGGCCGGCTTCGGCGCGGCCTGCGTTTTGCCGCGACCTGCCTGGGCTCAACCGAGTGCCGCGACACGCCTGATCGCGGCCGCCCGGCGGCAGGTCGGCGTAACGACCCGCTATGATTCCGGCTACAGCAAGCTGGCCTTTCCCGGCGGTGACGTGCCGCGCGACCGCGGCGTGTGCACCGACGTCCTGATCCGCGCCTATCGCGACGCGCTGGGACAAGATCTGCAAATGCTGGTCAACAAGGACATGCGCGCCGCCTTTGCCGCCTACCCGAAACGCTGGGGCCTGCACGCGCCGGATCGCAATATCGACCATCGCCGCGTGCCCAATCTGCAGACCTGGTTCAAACGCCATGGCGCGCAACTGCCGCTGCCGGACAATCGCGCGGGATGGCGCCCCGGCGATATCTTCGTTTGCCTGATCCAGGGCTGGATTCCCCATATCGGCCTGGTTTCCGATCGACGCGGCCCGAACGGCTGGCTCGTCATCCACAATATCGGGGCCGGCGCGCGCGAGGAGGATATGCTGTTCGCCTACACGCTTGCCGCGCGCTATCGCTGGGCAATCTAGCGGGGGGCATAGTGCAGGCAAGATCGGTGGATGGGGCCACGGTGTCACCGTCCGTTGCGCGGCGGCACGCCGGGCAAGGCATCGCGGAAGGCGGATCGCGGGATCGGCACATCGACGGGCTGCGCGCGATCGCCGTGTGCATGGTCGTGGCGGCGCATTGCGGCGTGCGGGGTATGGGCGGCGGCTTCGTCGGGGTCGATGTCTTCTATGTCATCTCCGGCTTCCTGATCACGCGGCTGCTGCTGCGTGAGCGCGAGCAGTCGGGGTCGATCGACCTCGTCGCGTTTTTCGCACGGCGCGCGCGGCGGCTGGTGCCGGCGCTCGTCGTCATGCTGCTCGCGGTGCTGGCGGCGGGGTTTCTGCTCCTGCTCCCCGATGAGCAGTCGTTTCTGGCGCAGGCGTCATTATCGTCACTGGCCTTTGCGGCGAATGTTCATTTCGTCGTGCTGGCGCAGGATTATTTCGCGCCACGCAGCGCGCTGTCGCCGTTGCAGCATCTGTGGACGCTGGGCGTCGAGGCGCAATTCTACCTCGTCTGGCCGCCGATCATCATCGCGATCGGGAAGATATTTGGCGGCCGGCGCATCGGCCGCATCGAACCGGTGGTTCTGGTCATGGCGCTCATCACCGTCGTGTCGCTGGCGTTGAGCATCGTGCTGACACCGCGCGATCCGGTCGGCAGCTTCTACCTGCTGCCGACGCGCGCCTGGGAACTCGGGGTCGGCGGGCTGCTGAGTCGAGCGGGCGCTATTCCGACGCGCTGGGCGAGGTGGACGCTGCCACCGGGGATTGCCGCGCTGGCGGTGGCGACGGTGCTGTTTCGCGGGGTGGTGCTTTACCCGTCCTATTTGGCGCTGCTGCCCGTCGCCGGTGCGGCGATGCTGATCGCGGGGGGCGGCGGCGCCGCCAATATGGTGATCGCGCGTTGGCTGTCATCGCCGCCGATGGTCTATCTCGGCCGGCGCTCCTACGGCTTCTATCTGTGGCACTGGCCGCTGCTGGCGTTCGCCCGGATCTGGTGGGCGGGCGAGGTCGGCACCGGCGCGATCACATTGCTCATGGCAGCGGCGCTGGGACTGGCGGTCGCCAGCTGGCATTGGGTCGAGAAGCCGATCATCGCGCGGCACGGGCTCGCGCGGGTGTCGGACCGTACCACGCTCGTCGCGATGCTTGGCGTGTTTATACTGTGCGCGCTGCCCGCGACGGCCTTGTTGCGCTGGTCGAGCAGGGCGTTGCCGCCCGGCTCGATCATCGCGCAATATGAGGTCGGGAGACTGGCGCAAAAGCGCGACTTCCCGTTTTGCGGCCGCGACGGGCAGGGGCCGCGCTGCATTCTGGGCGATCGGGACGCCGCGCGCGCGTTGCTGCTCTATGGCGATTCGCACGCCGTCCAGCTGTCCTATGGTCTCGACGCGGCGGCGCAACAGGCTGGCGTCCGTATCGTCGTTCGATCGATGGCGATGTGTGCGCCGACCGGGTTGGCGACGGGGCGGGCGGCGACATGGGCGGTCCGCAGCGCGTGTCGCCGGTTCAATGCCGGCGTACTCGACGATCTGCCGGCGTTGCGTCGTCGCGCGGGGGTCGTCGGGGTGATCGTCGCCGGCGACTGGACGCACGCCGACAAGGGCTGGGGTGATCAACTCGACCTTGCCATCGCCGCGATGCGCCGTTCGGACCTGAAGGTGGTCATCGCCCGGGACACCCCGGTCCAGCCGCTGAATTACATCCGCCAGGAGGTCTTCGTGGGCGGGCCTCGCACCAATCTTCACCTGTCGGCGTTGAATGCGCAGCGACGCGGCGAGGCGGAGAGGCTCGATCGGATCGCGCGACGGGAAGGCGTCAGCCTATGGTCTCCCGTTCCGGCGCTCTGTGCCGACGGCATTTGCCCGGTGCAGGTCGATGGGAAACTGCTCTATCGCAACGCGACCCATCTGTCGGTGTTCGGTTCGCAACGGCTGGCACCCACGCTGCTCGCGCCGGTGCGATGGGCGGCCGCGCTGCCGGATCAGCCGCGCATCCCGAAGCCGTGAGTGAGGACGAGCCCGTAGAGGCCGGGATAGGCGACGACACCGGCCCGGGCGGCGACATATAAGGTCGGCACGAGCAGGTTGGCGAGCGCCCAACCACGCCGCTGTCGCGCGGACAGGCGCATCAATGTCGGCGGCAGCGCGACGAGCAGCGCGAAGGTGCCGAAGGAGATCATCCGCGTATAGTCGGTCGCGATCGCGGTCAGCGCGACGCCGCCGACGATCGGTATCGCGATGAGCGCGGCGCGGCGGAAATCGCGTGTCGCGGCGAAACGGATCGTTGCCATCGCGATTGCCGCGATCGTCAGCTTGTAGCTGGCGAACAGCGCGATGACGACGAGCGGGAGCGTGGGCAGGAAGCGCGCCAGATTGCTGCTGCCTCCGGTCAGCTGCGTCGCCGCGCCGCGCCCGACATCGAAACCGTAGCTGGCGAGCCAGATGAACAGATACATTGCGAGGATCGCGGCGAAATGTAGCAGGAAGCGCCGGTCGAACGCACACAGCGCCAATGTGCCGAACGCCAGCACGGCGGCGGTCTCGTGCGTGAGCAGGGCGAGGCCGAAGCAGATCGGCTGGACGATGTTGCTGTGCCCGCTACGCTCGAAGGTTATCAGCGCCAGCAGCGTCAGGCCGAGCACGCCGCACTCGACATAGCCGGGCAGGGCGAGCGTCGCCGAGAAGATCCCCACCGTCCACAGCGAGGCAAGCTCGATCCGCGACAGCAGCAGCCCCTTGCCGCGCAGGTAGATGTCGGCCAGCGCGACGACCATGATGGCGAGCGCCCAGCTGAACAGCGGATAGAATACGCCGCCGAGATGCAGGTCATGCGCCAGCACCGAAAGCAGGATGCGGCGATGGTAGAAGCCTTGCTGCTGCAGGAACGGTTCGACCGAGACATAGCCATAGACGCGGCCCATGCCGGTCGGGGTGATCTGGCACAGCAGGATGCCGGCGATCACCAGCGCGATCAGAATATCGACCCAGCGCGCGCGTGTCGGGAGCGTCGGCCGGAGCGCCGCAAAGGCGTGACGGACCAGGAATCCCAGCACGAGCAGGCACAGCGCGAAGGCGGTGTCCTTGATCGAGGCGAGCAGATATTGATCATAATAGTCGCCGGCCGCGAAGATCATGCGCCGTGCCGAGGCGAGCGGCCACTCCGCCGACTTGTTCAGCGCACCGCGAACGATGTCGAGGATGACTTGGTTGGTGAAATTGGTGATCGCGAAGCAGATCGCGAGCGCGAGATAGGTCCAGATCGTCGCGCGGGCGTCGACGGCGGACCGCTCGGCTATCGGCGCGTGGCCGAGCGCGGCGCCGCCCGAATCAGCGGCAGGCAATGAAAGTCCCCACGCCACATAGCGCGGCGAACCGAAAGACCATCTTCCCGTGCCGGACGCTGGCGATCATCAAGGCGGCTCCACGAAAATGACTGGCGGGGGACGGCGGCCCGCGCCGTCACCCCGCTAGCATCACGCCGCCGGGCTGAACACCTCATATGCCGCCGGGAGCGCCAGCACCGGGCAGGTGACTTCGCGAACGACGCGTTCGGTCGTGCTGCCGCGAAGGGCATCGAGCAGGCCGTGCGGGCCGGCCATCGGCATGGCGACCAGACCGGCATGCCGCGCCTGATCGAGCAGCGTATCGACGACCGGCCCGGCAAGGGTGCGGACCGCCTGGCCGCCATGGAGGCTCGGTGCCTCTTCGCCGACATGAATGAAATCGAGATCGACCGCGATCCCCTCGAGAAGGCTGCCGAGCAGGCGAACGGCGTTTTGCGGCGCGGGGTCGTGGTCGACCGGCACGAGCACCGTCTTCAGCGCGATTTGTCCGCTATGTCCGTCGACAAAGGGTTTGGCGGCGGGACCGAAGATCAGCGTCGGGATAAGCGTCTCGTGCGCCAGCTCCGCCGACAGCGAACCGCCGAGCCAGCGGCTGACGCCGGTGCGCCCGTGGCTCGCCATGACGATCAGGTCGGGAAGATGGTTTCGCATGAAGCGCAACAGGCCATCGTCCGTTTCGGAATCGCGAATCTCGACCTTGTGGATCGCGACGCCGGTCTTGCCGAGAATGTCCGCCGCCGTCGCGCCGTCTTCCAGAAAGCCCCAGCGCTGGAGAATCGGGCGAATGTGCGGGAAGAGATCCCAATCGCTGTCGTCGTCGGGATTGTGCACGTGGAGCACGTCGAGCCGGCAACGGTTGACCAGCGCGAGGCGCAAGGCGTGTTCAAAGGCTATCTGCCCTTCGGGCGAGAAGTCGGTCGGATGCGCGATGGACTGGATCATGATGAACTGCCGCCTGTTGAGATGACACCGGATAAGATGCCTGGGGAGGCGGACGGTATAGGTACAACAACGTAAATCCCACCCGGTGTCGGGTTGGCCGTACCGCGACAACCGCCACCAGCCACGCGGCCGGTGGCGATGTTCCCAAGAGTTGCCGGACGCTTAGTCGGGGATGGTGCCCTCATCGGCGATGCGGGCATCGAACGAGGCCGAGGAATCAGTGCCGTCCGCCTGGTGCGCGGTTTCGCGATCGAACAGCAATTCCTCGAAATCGTTCCAGTTGTTGCCACGTAACATGAACAGCGCCGCGGTCGCGACCGCACCGACCGCCGCCACGCCGCCGACGATCGCGGCGGTGCCCCAGTGGCTGGTCGATTTCTTCGGTGCGGCGCTTCGCGGGCGGCGCGGGGTCGTGGCGCGACGCGTTGCCGCGGCGGGCTTGGTGGCCGTCGCTTTGGGCTTGAGGGTCGTGGTCATCGGGGTGCTCCTTGATGATCTGGAGCATGGGTAACGCATGAACGCGGTGGGGTGTCCCTCGGATAGCGGCGCAGATGCGCGGCGTCGCTTTTTCGCGCGCCTGGTCAGCGCGCATCGTAGATCGCGCGGGGGCGAATGACGGCGCCGCTGGCCGCCTGTTCCATCGCATGGGCCACCCAGCCGACCGAGCGTGCCACGGCGAACAGCCGGAAGCTCGCATCGGGCGGAAACGCGGCGGCGCGCGTAATGGCGAGGAGCGCAAAATCGATGTTCGGCACGGCCTCGGTCGCATCGGCGACCGCGCTGCGCAGTTCGGCAAGCAGCGGATCAAGCGCGACCTGGGCCAGCAAGGCGGCGGCGCGTGGGTCTCCGTGCGGGTAGAGCGGGTGGCCGAAGCCGGGCAGCCGGTGGCCCGAGGCGAGCCAGCGCGCGACCGCCGCGTCGGTGCCGATCCGCGTCGCCTCGGCGACCAGCGCGGCGAGCATCGCCCCGGCACCGCCGTGACGCGGCCCCGACAGCGCGGCGAGGCCTGCCAGAAGGCTGGCAGGCAATGAGGCGCCGGTCGAGGCGGCGACGCGCGAGGCGAAGGTAGAGGGATTCAACTCGTGGTCGGCGAGCAACACCAGGGCGCGGCGGATCAGGTCGCTCTCGACCGCGCCGACCGACCAGCCCCGGGCCAGTCGCTCGTGGATCGTGCCATCGCCGTGCCCGCCAAAGGCGGCGGCCAGCACGGCCACGGCACCTGCCGCGTCACGCGTCAGCCGCGCGGGCGGGCGCCCCAGCGTCGAGCGGGCATCGGCGACCAGCCCGGCAAGGGCGGCGAACGGATCGGCGGCGGCGTCCTTCACGGGAAAATCTCGGAGATCGGCTTGTTGCCACAGCAATGCGGCAACCTCTTCCAGCGTCGCCGTCTCCGCCAGCCTCGCCGCATCAAGGTCGCGAAAGATCAACCGGCCATGGCGCACGGTCGAGATGGCGGTGCTGATGACCGGCTCGCCCCAGGCCATGGCGCTGGCGGCGATCGCCGTGCGCCGGCGACCCCGCGCCCGGCGGCTGGTCAAGGCGAGGATATCCTCGCCGCGATAGAGGCTACGCCGCGGATCGGCGGGATCGGCCTGGCGCTCGATCAGCCGGCGGCTGACATAGGCGTAGAGCGTCTGGGGCCGGACTCCGAGCATCGCCAGTGCATCTTCGCGGCTCAGCCATTGCTGCATGATTGATTCACTTGATCAAGATTGATGAACGTTGCGCAGGCGAGCATTTCCCGAAAACCAGGTCAACAAGGGAATGGCGATATGCGTAGCGGGCTGGAAGATGTCGTGGCGGCGGAGACGGTGTTGTCGGATGTCGACGGCGCTGGCGGGCGGCTGGTGATCCGCGGGTTCCCGCTTGACGCGCTGGTCGGCAAGCGCAGCTTTGAGGCGGTCGCCCATTTGCTGTTCGAAGGCTTTTTCGAGGACCTTCCGTCGCCCGACCAGCTTGCCAGGCAACTCGGCGCGGCACGGGTCGAGGCGTTCGAGATCGCCGCGCCGTTGCTCCGGCATTGCCGCGACATTCCGACCTATGACGCGATGCGTGCCGGCGCGGCGCTGATGCCCGACGGAGCCGCGCTTGGCGACGCACTGCGACTGATCGCGGCGCCCGCGGTGCTGGTGCCGGCCCTGCTCCGCCAGGCGACGGGGGCGGCGCCGATCGCGCCCGACCCGGCGCTGGGCCATGCCGCCGACATCGTCCGGATGCTGGGCAGGACCGGCGGCGGCGACGCGCTCGATGCCTATCTCGTCACCGTCTGCGACCACGGGTTGAACGCATCGACCTTCGCGGCGCGGGTCGTGGCCTCGACCCAGGCGGGTTTGACCTCGGCCGTCCTGGCCGGGCTCGGCGCGTTGAAGGGGCCGCTGCACGGCGGCGCGCCGGGACCGGTGATCGAGATGCTCGATGCGATCGCGGCGGCCGGCGACGCGCGCGCATGGTTGTCGCGCGCGGTGGCCGAGGGCAACCGGCTGATGGGGTTCGGCCACCGCATCTATCGCACGCGCGACCCGCGCGCCGACGCGCTCAAGGGTGCGCTGCGCTCGCTGGACGGCAACAACCGCCGTCTCGTCTTCGCCGAGGAGGTGGAAGCCATCGCGCTCGACATCTTGCGCGCGCACAAGCGCGACCGCGTGCTCGAAACCAATGTCGAGTTCTATACCGCCTTGTTGCTGGAAGCGGTCGGGTTCCCGCCCGAGGCGTTTACCGGCGTCTTCGCCATGGGGCGGAGCGTCGGCTGGATCGCGCATGCGCGCGAGCAGGCGCTCACCGGGCGGCTGATCCGGCCACAGTCCCGCTACATCGCGCCGCCGGGCGATCTGGCCGCCTAGCCGGCCTTAGCGGAACGGCGGCTCGTTGAAGGCGCGAAGCTTGCGGCTGTGGAGCTTGGCGCCCTCACGGCGGAGCTCCTCGCAGGTCTCTATCCCGATCCGCATATGCTCGTTGATCGCGCGTTCGTAGAAGCGATTGGCCTGGCCGGGCAGCTTGAGTTCGCCGTGGAGCGGCTTGTCGGAAACGCAGAGCAGCGTGCCGTAGGGCACGCGGAAGCGGTAGCCCTGCGCGGCGATCGTCGCCGATTCCATGTCGATGCCGGCGGCGCGGCTGAGCGAGAAGCGCAGCGCCGATTTGGAATAGCGCAATTCCCAGTTACGGTCGTCGGTGGTGACGATCGTGCCGGTGCGCAGCCGACGCTTGAGTTCGTCGCCGCTTTGCCCAGAGACGGTCGCGGCGGCGCGTGCCAGCGCCAGCTGGACCTCGGCGATCGCCGGCACGGGGATTTCGGGTGGGAGCACGTCGTCGAGGACATGATCGTCGCGCAGATAGGCGTGGGCCAGGACATAGTCGCCGATCCGCTGGCTCGGGCGCAGGCCGCCGCAATGGCCGATCATGATCCATGCTTCGGGGCGCATCACCGCGAGATGGTCGCAGATCGTCTTGGCGTTGGACGGGCCGACGCCGATATTGACGAGCGTGATGCCGGTGCCGTCAGCCGCCATCAGGTGATAGGCGGGCATCTGGTGACGGCGCCACGCGCTGCTGTCGGCGAGAATCGCCTCGACATCGTCGCCGGCACGGAACATCACCCCGCCGGCGCCCGACACGCCGGTGAAGCGGCTGCCTTCGCCAAGCTGGGCACAGGCCCAGCGCACGAACTCGTCGACATAGCGGTGATAATTGGTGAACAGCACATAGCGCTGGACATGCTCGGGCGGGGTGCCGGTGTAATGGCGCAGGCGGGCGAGCGAGAAATCGGTGCGCAACCCATCGAACAGCGCGAGCGGATAGATGTCGTCGCTCACCGCATAGAGCCCGTCGGCAATCTCATCGCCGATATGCGCCAGTTCGGCGGCGGGAAAATGCCGGGCGAGGTCTACCGCCGAGATCTGGTCGAGGCTCAGCGCGTGGCCGGGATCGATGACATAGGGGAAGGGGATTTCCTGCCGGCCGCGCGCGGCGGTGACCGTAACGTCGTAGTCCTCGATCAGGAAGGTGAGCTGCTCGGTGAGATAGTCGGCGAACAGCGCCGGCTTGGTCACGCTGATGCGGTAATCGCCCTCGGTGACGAGGCGGCCGAAGGAGCGCATCGGCGCCGGTCGGCTGGCGCCGCCCTTGTAGGTCAGGTGAATTTCGGGATAGGCGAAGCTGCCGTCGCGGCGCATCGCCGGATCGGGCACGGTGCCATCGGTGATATAGGCGGTCAGCGCCGCCTGAAGGCGCGCGACCGAGGCGCGATAGAGCCGATCGAGCTCGGCAACGATGTCGGATGCTACTGTCATCGTCGACGGCTAATGCCGTAACGACCGGCTGGCAAGCACTAGGCGTGCTTTTGGCGAAGCCGAAGGTTCGCCTGCTCGTCCCGAGCTTGTCGGCCGCCCTGGCTCGACAAGCTCGGCCCGAAACGGTGCGTCAGCCTTTGGCGGGTTCGGCCTCGTCGTCATTGTCGAGCAGCTTGCTCGCGCCATAGGCGGCGCCCGCTACGGCAGCGGCCGCACCTGCCGCGATCGCGGCGGCGGCAAGCGGGTGTTCCTTGACCGCGTCGACGGTCGATTCGACCGCATCCTCGATCGCATCCTGTGCGCGCTCGAGGAATGACTTTGCCTGCTCAGCCATTGCCTGGCCGATGTCCTTGTCGTCGTTCACTGCCATTCTCCTGATCGTTCGATCGCTACCGCCCACGCCGGCGCGGTCATATCATGACCGCGCCGGCGGTGCGATGGAGAAACCCTAGAGTTCGCCGATCAGATGCTCGGCCGAACTTACGTTGAACTCGCCTGGTGCCTCGACGTTGAGCTGCTCGACGACGCCGTCGTTGATCAGCATCGAATAACGCTGGCCACGCTTGCCGAGTCCGAATTTCGATCCGTCCATCGTCAGGCCGACCGCTTCGGCGAAATCGCCATTGCCGTCGGCAAGCATCGTCACGGCGCTGCCTGCGCCGGCGCTCTTGCTCCACGCGCCCATCACGAACGGGTCATTGACCGCGGTGCAGGCGATTTCGTCGACGCCCTTTGCCTTGAGCTCGTCGGCCTTGTCGACATAGCCGGGAAGGTGGCGGGCCGAGCAGGTCGGCGTGAAGGCGCCGGGCACGGAAAAGAGCGCGACCTTGCGGCCCTTGAAATAATCGTCCGAGCTGACCTGCTCGGGGCCGCTTTCGCCGACCTTGGTGAGGGTAAGGCTGGGCACGCGATCGCCGACGCTGATGGTCATGAGTAGCTCTCCTGTTAGGCCGCGAAGGCGCGGCGGTCGGGTGCGTACGTCGCAACACTGGCGCGGGATTTCAAGCATGGCGGTCTGCGTGCGAAGCATTATGCTGCCGCATGATGGACTCCAGCCCCTTCCTGACCGGCCAGTTCCTGCTCGCGATGCCGGGGATCGGCGACCCGCGCTTCGATCACGCGGTGATCGCGGTGTGCGCGCATGATTCCCAGGGTGCGATCGGCATCGGCATCGGTGCGACGATCGACGGTCTCGGCCTGCACGACCTGCTCGCGCAATTCGAGATCGATCCGGGCGAATCGCCCGATGCGCCGGTCTATTTCGGAGGGCCGGTCGATCCGCGGCGTGGCTTCGTGCTGCATTCAACCGACTGGAGCGGGCAGGACACGATCGAAGTCGCCGGACGCTGGGCGCTGTCGGGGACGATCGATATCCTCAAGGCACTCGCCACCGGCACCGGCCCGAGCCGCTGGCTTGTCGCGCTGGGTTATGCTGGGTGGGGTGAAGGGCAGCTCGACGAGGAGATGACCCGCCATGGCTGGTTCAACGTGCCGGGCGACCTGGAAATGCTCTACGACATCGATGTCGAGGCGCGCTGGCAACGCGGGTTCGTCTCGGCGGGGATCGATCCGGCGCTGCTGGCCAGTGCCGCCGGCCACGCCTGAGCGCGACCGTACCGCAGGGTTTGACCGCCATCGGAGATGCTGGCGCGCGTGTGACGGGGCGAGCATCATGCGGATCGGTTCGATGCGGATCTTCGCCGCCCTGATATAAAGATATCTTTATATTTGATTTGGCGCCGCCACGGCCCTATGTGCGCGGCAACTTACCTGCATTTCCGGAGATTCCCGTGGCCAGCGTTCTCGACCGTTCGACCGACTATGTCATTGCCGATATCGGCCTCGCCGATTTCGGGCGCGCCGAGATCAACATTGCCGAAACCGAGATGCCGGGCCTGATGGCGCTGCGCAGCGAATTCGGCGCGTCGCAGCCGCTGAAAGGTGCGCGCATCACCGGTTCGTTGCACATGACGATCCAGACCGCGGTGTTGATCGAGACGCTGACCGCGCTGGGCGCCGATGTGCGCTGGGCGACCTGCAACATCTTCTCGACGCAGGACCATGCCGCCGCCGCGATCGCTGCGACCGGCGTGCCGGTGTTCGCGATCAAGGGCGAGAGCCTGGCGGACTATTGGGACTATGTCGGCGAC
>JBAZXI010000022.1:0-91746 GCA_041659925.1 Sphingomonas sp. | reverse complement strand
GGGGCGAGGAAGCGCCCACGCCGACCGCCAGCGCGGCGCCCGTTGCGGTGACCGCGCCCGAGAAGGTCGCGCCCGTTGCCCCCGCGGTGCATGAGGTTGTCGAGCGCGCGGTGCCGGTCGATCCGACGATTCCCGCGGGTACCGCGATGGTCAAGACGACGGTGCGCGAAGCGCTGCGTGACGCGATGGCGGAGGAAATGCGGCGCGACGGTCGCGTGTTCGTGATGGGCGAGGAAGTCGCGCAATATCAGGGCGCGTACAAGGTGACGCAGGGTCTGCTCGAAGAGTTCGGCGACACGCGCGTCATCGATACGCCGATCACCGAACATGGCTTTGCCGGTGTCGGCACGGGCGCGGCGATGGGCGGGCTGCGCCCGATCGTCGAGTTCATGACCTTCAATTTCGCGATGCAGGCGATCGACCACATCATCAATTCGGCGGCCAAGACCCACTATATGTCAGGTGGCCAGATGCGCTGCCCGATGGTGTTCCGCGGGCCCAACGGCGCGGCCAGCCGGGTCGGCGCGCAACATTCGCAGAACTACGCCGCGTGGTACGCGGCCGTCCCTGGCCTGATCGTCATCGCGCCCTATGACGCGGCCGACGCCAAGGGCTTGTTGAAGGCCGCGATCCGCAGCGAAGACCCGGTCGTGTTCCTCGAAAACGAGTTGCTCTACGGGCGTAGTTTCGAGGTGCCGCAGCTCGACGATTACGTCCTGCCGATCGGCAAGGCGCGGATCATGCGCGAGGGCGCCGACGTGACGCTGGTCAGTTATTCGATCGGCGTCGGCGTGGCACTCGAAGCCGCCGAGACGCTCGCCGGCGAGGGGATCGACGCCGAAGTGATCGACCTGCGCACGCTACGCCCGCTCGACAAGGGCACGGTGCTGGCGTCGCTCGCCAAGACCCACCGCCTGGTCGTGGTCGAGGAAGGCTGGCCGACCTGCTCGATCGCCTCGGAAATCGCCGCTTTCGTCATGGAGGATGGGTTCGACGATCTCGATGCGCCGGTGCTGCGCGTCACCAACGAGGACGTGCCGCTGCCCTATGCCGCCAATCTCGAAAAGCTCGCGTTGATCAGCGCCGAGAAGGTGGTCGCGGCGGTGAAGAAGGTGACCTACCGATAGGCCGCGGTCGACAGGATCGGGGTCTAGAGCGGGCTGCGTTTCGACGGAAACGCAGCCCGCTCCAGATTCCCTGTGGTCGCGTGCTTGATCGCGAATAGCCGGATTCCACCTATTCGCAGCGCGCTCTAGCAGTTTATCAGCGGATAGGTGGTGTTGTAGATCTGGGTCAGGTCGCGCCGGTCGCGCACCGCCATCGACGCGATCTCGGTAAATGTCGTGGTCGGCGCCAGTGATCCGCCGACCAACGGCACATAGGTATAGAACACCTCGACGAACATCGTCGGATTGCTGCTCAGCGCCGTCACCTGCCGCCCGCTCGGGCCAATGCCGGGCAGGTTCGTCAGCGCGCTGGTGCTGGGGTTGTCGGGGTATTTCCGAACATAGGATGTCTTGAGGCCATAGCAGCGCCTCCAGCCGATCTTGTATTTGCCGGCGTTGTTCGGGTCCTGCTCCAGGTCGGTGAGGATGACGCGGCCGTTGGTCCGCAGGTCCAGCTCGCTCGATTGCAGCTGGGCGCCCGTGAACAGATCGTCGATGTCGCTCTCGCTGATCGTCTTCGCCGTGAGCTGGCTGCCCGTGCCCATGCGCGCGGCGTTGTCGGCGAGATGCAGCGCCAACTGGCTGATGCGCATCTTGGTCGTAATGTAGTTGGTCATCTCCGCGCCGGTCAGGCACAAAGTCAGGAAGACCGGCAGGATGAAAGCGAACTCGAGCAGCGCGAGGCCGCTGGTGTCGTCTTTCAATCGCATCATGCGATGGGCGAGCGCGCCGATCATGCCGGGCAGTTCCTGACGACCGGCGCGCCATAGCTGCCCTGGTCGCCATAGGGCTGGTTTTCGAGCACGGTGGCGGCGCTGATCCGCGTGGTGCTGGACCCGCCAATCACCTTGTAGAGCGGAAAGAAGCGCGGGTAGCTGAGCGACACGGTATAGACCGTGCGATCCTTTGCGGTCCCTTGGCCGGCATCGCCGCCATCGCTGTCCCACGTGTTGTTGAGATTCTCGTCCTGATAGGGTTCGCCCTGGTCACAGGTGCCGTCGTGGTTGGTGTCGGTAAAGGGCTCCGCCTGCGCCGCTGCGGCGTCGCTGAAGGTGCGGTAGAAACGGCGCGTGATCGTGACGGTCGCGTTGTTGGCGATCGCTTTCACCGAAGCGCGGACCTTGTCGTCGAGCACCGTCTGCTGATCGGTGTCGGTGCCACTTTCCAGCGCGGAATCGCGGGCGACCTTCTGGACGATGCCCTGCAGCACCGACCGCATATAGAGCGAATGCGCGGTATCGAACGCGCCGAGCAGCAGCAGCCCCATCACCGGCGCGATGATGGCGAACTCGATGACCGTCGCGCCACGGCGGTCGCGCCGAAACGCGGCGACGGTCTGACGTGAAGATAACCGCACCGTCATTTGGTCAGCCTGAGTTGCGATATCTGGTCGGCGATCGAGGCGAATGTCTGCTGGATTGTCGCGGCGTTGGTCGCATTGAAATATCGGCCAGGTGACGCGCAGGCGGTCATGCGCGTTACCGTGTCCGAAGCGAGCGTGCCAAAGGTGATCACCCACAGGGTGATGTTCTTGTTCTTGATCGCGGTGCAGAGCGCGGCCGTCCGGGCATTGACCTGCGCGGTCAGATTGCCACTCGTCGTGCAGCCTTCGGTCGGCGTCGTCGAGGCGCCCACCGTACGACGGTCATACCAGTTGACGCCATAGGCGGTATAATTGTTGATTCCGGTGCAGGGGTCGCCGTCGGTCATGAAGATCATGTGCCGTTCGATCTCGCCGCCCTGTGGGGTGTAGGCATTCTCCGATGCGAACAGCCCGGTCGGTGACAGCAGGCGCCCGCCCCAGATCAGGCCGATATCGTGATAGGTATTTCCCTCGGGCGAAAGGCCGTCGACATAGGCGTCGAACGCGGTCGGATCCGTCCAGCTCTGCAGCTTCTTCGCTTCTTGCGGGCAGGCATAATAGGAACCGTTGCCATAGTCGTTGGTCGTATTGGACCCGTTCAGGGTCCAATAGTAGGAATTGGTGCCGTTACGGGTCTTGATCAGGTCTGGCAGCACCGGCTTCCACATGGTCGAGATGTCACCCGGCGTGGGCACTGAATCGAGATCGAGATCCTTCGCACCGCTCGGGATCGGGTCATAGCTTGCCTGCGAGACGGTATCCCGTTCCTCGACACAGCCATCCCAATTGATCGTCGCGTTCGTACCGTTCGGACCGATCGGCCACTGGAAGCTCGAGTTCCAGCTGGTACCGTTCTTCAGCAGGCCGACATTGACGTCCAGCTGGGCGTAGTTCCAGTTGGAGAAGACCTGCGTCGTCTGGGGAACGCCCGTGTCGCTGCGGGAATAGGTTAGCGTTTTCGTGCCCGTGACCGGCCGTTGATCATAATAACAGGTGCCGTTCTTGTAGCTGTTATAGCGATAATTATACTTGCTGCTAGATGTGTCGGTATTCCATGTGACGGTCTGAACGCCGCCCGACGTGCTCGATGAGGTGTTATAAGCTCCGCCTTCGCTACCGGTATCGATCGGCGTCGTGTCGGCAGGCACATTGTTCTTACAATTGCTGGAGCCCGATCCCGATTTCGAGAATTGCTTGCTCACCCAACTGCCGTAAGTGATCCAGTTGTAGCTGGTGTTGGTAACCGTTGGCGTGCCCGGGTTCGGGTAGGTGTAGGTCGTAGCCGGCGTCCAATTCGCCTGTCGCGTCTGGTAGTGCCAAGTGTCGGCAAACCATGCCGTGGGCAACAGCTTTCCGATGTTCACATTGGTCGCATAGGGCACGAAGCCGAAGCGGATCTGGGTCTGGTTGCCAGTGCCGCCGCTGGGTGTGCCGGTCGTGCAATTGGCATCGGTGTCGAGCCGGGCGACGATTTCGTAGAAGCACTTCACCGCGATCTTGAGGCTGGCGATCTTCGTCATCGAATCGCCGGAGGGCGTGTCGCCCATCGAACCCGTGGTATCGAGAACGAACATCACATCGGTATTGGGCAGGCGCATTTCCGCGTCGCAGGTGACGGCGAGGTTCACATAGGACCAGTCCTTGGTGACGACCTTGACCAGCGTCATCTGCAGTTCGAGCGACGCCGTGCCGGTCACCTTGCCGGCACTTTCGCTGAACGATCGCGTCAGGTTGCGACCGCCATAGCTGCTCGTCGGGAAATTGGCGTCGAAAAACTGCTGCGCGGTGGTATTGGGCAGGCCGTTGCTCTGCGACCATGTGCCGCCGCCCATCGCCTTGCGTCCCGCGAGCGCACCCGCGTCGCAAGCATGTTGCAGCCGCGTCTTGGTGATGTACATCCGGCTGATGTCGATGCCGCCGCCCATCAGGCCCGCCAGGGGCACCATGGCGATCGCCATGATCGCAAGCGTGTTGCCGCGGGTATTGCGGAGCAACGCGCGCAATGCTGCGACGAACTTAATCTTTCCCCGCAACATTACTTGGCCCCCGGTGGAACGGATTCATCCCTCGAACGGCACCATAGCGCCCAAAGGGATAATCACTTTTCAAGCAAGATGGTTAACAGCGCCCTTACGGTTTGCGGCGTGAGTGCGCTCCGTGTCCCGACCAATCCGGAATTGGCGTTGGCTGTCGATTATGCTGCAATGTCGCGGCGTGCGGGTCTGGCGGCGTTGCTGGACCTCGATGCGGCACTCGCCGCGGTGCTCCGCACGACCCGCGAGCCGCTGGTCGGGCAGATGCGGCTGACCTGGTGGCATGACGCACTGACCCGGCTCGATGTCGCGCCGCCACCCGCGGAACCCGTGCTCGTCGCGCTTGGCAAGGCCGTACTGCCATGCGGTATCACCGGAGCGCGGCTGGCGACGATGGTCGAGGGCTGGGAGGAACTGCTCGAGGCCGATCTGGCGGGGGACGAGGCGTTGGTGCGCTTCGCGCAACTGCGTGGCGCGGGGCTGTTCGGCATTGCGGGCGAACTGCTCGGCGCGCGCGCCAGCGATCCGCTCGTCGCCGCCGGCACCGGCTGGGCGCTGATCGATCTCGCGCGTCATCTGCGGGATCGTTCGGCGGCCGAGAAGGCACGAGCATGCGCGCGCGACGAACTGATCGCGGCGACGCGGGTACGGTGGAGCCGCGCGGCGCGCGCTCTCGGTGCGCTCGCGCATCTCGCGCTGCTTGATACCGCGATGCCGCTTGACCAGCCCTTGCCGGTCGGGTCACCGCGCCGGGTCGCCCGGCTGGCGTGGCATCGCATGACCGGACGCTGATCTTTCAAGCCAAGGTGAAACGCGTTAGCCTCGCTTCATCAGCAAAGGGGAAGGGCGATGTGGCGGTATCTTGCGGGCGGCGTGGCGATATTGATGTTGGTTGGCGCCGGCGTCGCGTTCTTCACCGCGCATGGGCGGCCTGGCGCCACCTTGCTCGCCGCCACGGCGCCGGCGGCACAGGCGGCGAGCGCCGACGGCCCCTTGCCCGACACGGTGCCCGAGGCGGGCGATCGGACCCGCGAGCAGAAGCGCTTCGACCGTTACGACAAGGACCGCAACGGCCAGGTGACGCGCGAGGAGTATCTCGCCGCGCGGCGCAAGGCCTATGCCAAGCTCGATACCAATCACGACGGCATGCTGTCGTTCGACGAATGGGCGGTGAAGGCCGAAACCAAATTCGCCAGCGCCGATGCCGACAAGTCCGGTGCGATGACCCCGGCCGAATTCGCAACGACCGCCGTCAAGCGCACGACGCGCCCCCGGCCAAAGTGCCGCAACACCGATCCCGCGCCTGCGCCGGCCGATGCGAGCGAGGATAGCTGATCAGGCGGCAAGCCACCGCTCCAGCGCGGCGCGGGCGCGGTCGGTGTACATGCGCTTGCGGTCGGCCTTCCTGGTGCGGCCCTCGATCGGCGGGAAGAGGCCGAAATTGACGTTCATCGGCTGGTAGGTCTCGGCCTCGGCCGCGCCGGTGATGTGGTGCAGCAGCGCGCCGAACGCGGTTTCGACCGGCGGCGGCGCGAGCGTCTCGCCGCGCAGCTCGGCGGCGGCGAAGCGGCCGGCGAGCAGCCCGATCGCGGCGCTCTCGATATAACCCTCGCAGCCGGTGATCTGCCCGGCGAAGCGGATATTGGGCTTCGACTTCAGGCGCAGCGTCTCGTCGAGCAGCTCGGGCGAGCGGATGAAAGTGTTGCGGTGCAGGCCGCCCAATCGCGCGAATTCGGCCTTTTCGAGCCCCGGGATAGTGCGGAACAGCCGGACCTGATCGGCATGTTTGAGCTTGGTCTGGAAGCCGACGATGTTCCACAGCGTCCCTTGCGCATTGTCCTGGCGCAGCTGCACCACGGCATGCGGCCAGCGCCCGGTGCGTGGGTCGTCGAGCCCGACGGGCTTCATCGGCCCGAAGCGCAGCGTGTCGAGCCCGCGCTCGGCCATCACCTCGATCGGCATGCAGCCCTCGAAATAGGGCGTATCGCGCTCCCATTCCTTGAACTCGGTCTTCTCGCCCTCGATCAACCCGGTGTGGAAGGCGAGATACTCCTCCTTCGACAGTGCGCAGTTGATATAATCCTTGCCCTCGCCCTTGTTCCAGCGCGACTGGAACCACGCCGTCTCCATGTCGATGCTGTCGAAATAGACGATCGGCGCGATCGCGTCGAAGAAGGCGAGGGCGTCGGCGCCCGTCGCGGCGCCGATGCTGGCGGCGAGCGGGGCGGCGGTGAGCGGCCCGGTGGCGATGATCGCGAGGCCGGTGTCGGGCAGCGTGTCGACCCGCTCGCGGACGATCGTGATGTTGGGATGCGCGACGAGCGCCGCCGTCACGCCGGCCGAGAAGCCGTCGCGATCGACCGCCAGCGCCGAGCCGGCGGGGACGCGGTGGATATCGCCCTCGCGCAGGATGAGCGAACCCAGCGCGCGCATCTCGGCATGGAGCAGGCCGACCGCGTTGCTCGTCGCGTCGTCCGAGCGGAAGCTGTTCGAGCAGACCAGTTCGGCCAGGCCATCGGTATGGTGCGCCGGTGTCATCTCGCCCGAGCCGCGCATTTCCGAAAGGCGGACCTTGAAACCGGCCTCGGCCAATTGCCACGCCGCTTCCGAACCGGCGAGGCCGCCGCCGATGATGTGAATGTCTTGTGTCATGGGCGGGCTGATAGCCGGCTCGGGACCGGCTGACAAAGGTCATGCCCGTTATCCACAGCCATGAGGCAGCCGCTTGGGCGCAAGTAGCTTGAGGCTGCCGCAGCGACGCGTATGAGGACGTCATGGCCACCATTCTCGCTCACCCCGCGACTCCCGAAGCGCAGACCCTCCCGCAGAATGTCGAGGCGGAGGCGGCGATGCTCGGCGCGATGATGATCGACAACCGGCTCGCCGACGATCTGATCGACAAGCTCGAGCCCGATCATTTCTTCGAGCCGGTCCATGGCCGCATCTTCAGCGCGATCAAGACGCTGCGCGGCAACGACATGCTGGCGACGCCGGTGACGCTGCGCCCGATGTTCGAGGCCGATGAGGGGATGAAGGAGCTTGGCGGCCCGAGCTATCTCGCCCAGCTGACCGGATCGGGCGCCGGGCTGATCGGCGCGCGGCAGTTCGCGCAGCAGATCTACGATCTCGCGATGCTGCGCACGCTGGTGACGGTCGGGCGCGGGCTGGTCGACCGGGCGATGGACACCTCGGAAGAGGTCAATCCGCGCGCGCAGATCGAGGCGGCCGAGGAGGAATTGTTCAAGGTCGCGGCCGATGGCGGCACCGAAAGCGCGATCAAGAGCTTTGCCCAGGCCACCACCATGGCGGTCAAGATGGCGCAGCGCGCGCTCAACTCGGGCGGCAACCTGTCGGGCATCACGACCGGGCTCGACTCGGTTAACGCCAAGATCGGCGGCATGCACCACAGCGACCTGATGATCCTCGCCGGGCGCCCCGGCATGGGCAAGACCTCGCTCGCCACCAACATCGCCTTCAACGCCGCGCAGCGCTGGATGCGCGACATGCGCGACGGCATCGCGCCGTCCGAATCGGTCGGCGCCAAAGTGGCGTTCTTCAGCCTCGAAATGTCGGCCGACCAGCTCGCCACGCGCATCCTCTCGGAGCAGGCGCGGATCTCGTCGGAGGCGCTGCGCATGGGCAAGATCAGCCGCGCCGAGTTCAACCAGCTCGCCGCCGCCGCCGCCGACCTCGAAAACCTGCCGCTGTTCATCGACGATACCGCCGGCCTGACGATCGGCGCGCTGCACACGCGGATGCGCCGACTGCAACGCCGCCACAATAACGAGATCGGGCTGGTGGTGATCGATTACCTCCAGCTGCTGACCGGATCGGCCCGGGCGTCGAGCGACGGGCGCGTGCAGGAAATCTCCGAAATCAGCCGCGGGCTGAAGACGCTGGCCAAGGACATGAACGTGCCGGTGATGGCGCTGTCGCAGCTCAGCCGCGCGGTCGAGCAGCGCGAGGACAAGCGCCCGCAGCTTTCGGATCTGCGCGAATCGGGGTCGATCGAGCAGGACGCCGACATCGTAATGTTCGTCTATCGCGAGGATTATTACGTCGCGGCGAAGGAGCCCAAGCGCCCGGTCGAGGGCGACAGCGCCAAGATCTTCGAGGATCACGCGCAATGGGCGACCGATATGGAACGCGTGTTCGGTCTGGCCGAGCTGATCATCGCCAAGCAGCGCCACGGCGCGACCGGCAAGGTGATCCTGAAGTTCGAGCCGAGCGTGACGCGGTTCAGCGACTTCGTCGGCTACTGAGAAAACCGCGGCGAGGTTGGATCGGCGTGGGGCGTGCCGGCAAGTAATGCGCAAGTCTGGCGCGCGGACCACGCCAAGTAATCGACCTATTTTGACGACCATATGGGCCCACTTTGCTGTTCTTTGCCTGTTCTTGCCCGGCTAAGTGGCGCGTCCGATATGGGCGGCATATCCAACATCGGCATCTGACCGTCTTGGCCGGCGTGGCGATGCGCGTGCGGTGCGAATAGCCAGGCATTATTCGACCATTTATGGGGAAGCGTGGCTTTGTTCGTGATCGCCATTGTCCGTGTCCGTCTCGCTTTCGGTCGCCGATCCAACATCCGGTGAGAGGTGTGGGGTCGAGCGGGCGCGAGTTTGGCCTTGGAGGTAAGCGAATTGAATCAGGCTGACCTAATACCTCCCCGGCACGGGGAGGGGGACCATGCGCAGCATGGTGGAGGGGGTGTGCCGCAAGCGCAACGCCTGTGGCACGCCCCCTCCACGACGCCGCTTCGCGTCGCGGTCCCCCTCCCCGTACCGGGGAGGTATTTGGAAAAAGTCAGAAAACCGGCTCTTCGCCTGGCTTTTCCGGCACGTGAATGCCGCATTCGACCTTTTCCCAGCCGCGCCAGCGGCCGGCGCGGGGGTCTTCGCCGGGGAGGACCTTGGAGGTGCAGGGCGCGCAGCCGATCGAGGGGTAGCCTTCGGCCTCGAGCGGGTGGCGCGGCAGCTTGTGGTCGGCGAACCATGCGTCGAGGCGGGGCTTGTCCCAGTCGGCGAGCGGGTTGAGCTTAAGCCGCCCTTCATCCTCCTCGAAGCGCGGCAGGGCGGCGCGGGTGCCGGACTGGAAGCCCTTGCGGCCGGAAATCCACGCGTCGAACGGCGCGAGCGCGCGGCGCAGCGGCTGGACCTTGCGCAGGTCGCAGCAGCCGTCGGGATCGTAGGACCAGCGCAGGCCGGTCGAATCCTTTTCGGCGAGTACGCGCGGATCGGGTCGGAAGACGCGCAGATCGGTGAGGCCGAGCCGCTCCGACAGTTCGTCGCGATAGGCGAGGGTTTCGCCGAAGAGCTTCTGCGTATTCAGGAAGATGACCGGGATGTCGCGATCGATCCGTGAGATCAGGTGGAGCAGCACCGCGCTCTCCGCGCCGAACGACGACACCGCCGCGACGCGACCCTTGAGTTCGCCGGTCAGCAGCTCGCCGAGCATGTCGCCGGTATCGACACCGGCGAAGCGCCGTTCCATCGCCACCGCATCGGCCGCCGTGAAGGCGGGTGCGGTGTCGATCACGTCGAGGCGACGCGCGGCCTCAGCCATGACGCAGTTTCCACACCGGCACGCGGCCATCGGCGGCCGGCTGATAGACATTCTCGTAGCGCGCCAGCGCGGCGGCGAGCGTCGCGGCGTCGATTTCCGCCTCGGGCGCGAAGCTGTCGAAG
The DNA here is from genome assembly GCA_041659925.1 of Sphingomonas sp. Lineage (GTDB taxonomy): Bacteria > Pseudomonadota > Alphaproteobacteria > Sphingomonadales > Sphingomonadaceae > Sphingomonas. Next base: position 81,500 of record JBAZXI010000022.1, on the reverse strand, counting down.
CCGCAGCGCCGCATCAGCGGCACCTGGTCGACCAGCACATCGCCGGCGGCGCGCAGTTCGCCGCGATAGCCACCTTCGCGCAGCACGCGCGCGGCGGAATAGCCGCGCCCGTCGCGGAAGCTCGGGAAGCTGACCTCGATCAGCGCGAGCTGGCCGAGGTGCGGGAGCAGCAGGCGCGCGTCGTCGCCGGCCTCGATCCGGACCGAGGTGGCGTTGCTCTGCCCGGCGAGAAACGCGTCGAGCGTGACGGCGGGCTGTTCGTCATCAGCCATAGATCGCTTCCTTGAAGGGTTCGAAGCCGATGCGGCGATAGGTGTCGAGGAAACGCTCGCCCTGTTCGCGCGTGGCGAGATATTTGTCGGTGACGCGCTCGATCGCGTCGACGATGCCATCCTCGTCGAAGCCGGGGCCGGTGATCTTGCCGAGGCTGACATCCTCCGCGCCCGAGCCGCCGAGTAGCAGCTGGTAATTCTCCGTGCCTTTGCGGTCGACGCCGAGGATGCCGATGTGACCGGCATGATGGTGGCCGCAGGCGTTGATGCAGCCGCTGATCTTGAGCTTCAGTTCGCCGAGGTCGCGCTGCCGTTCGGGCGAGGCGAAGCGTGTCGCGATCTTCTGCGCGACGGGGATCGAACGGGCATTGGCGAGGCTGCAATAATCGAGGCCGGGGCAGGCGATGATGTCGCTGATCAGGTCGAGATTGGCCTCGGCCAGACCGGCTTCGTTGAGCGCCTGCCAAACGGTGTGGAGATCGGCCTTGCGGACATGCGGCAGGACGATGTTCTGGGCGTGGGTGACGCGCAGTTCGTCGAAGCTGTAGCGCTCGGCAAGGTCGGCCATCAGGTCGATCTGGTCGGCCGAAGCGTCGCCGGGGATGCCGCCGATCGGCTTGAGGCTGATATTGACGATGGCGTAGCCGGGCTGCTTGTGCGGCTTGACGTTCTGATCGACCCACAGCGCGAAATCGGGATCGCTGCGATCGATATCGTCGCTGGCCGCCGCATCGAACGCCGGCGGGGCGAACATCGCCGCGATGCGTGCCAGCTCGGCGAGCGGCGGATCGATGCCGAGCTTCTTGACCAGCGCGAACTCCTCCTCGACCTGGCGGGCATATTCGGCCGCGCCAAGCTCGTGGAGCAGGATCTTGATCCGCGCCTTGTAGATATTGTCGCGCCGGCCATAGCGGTTGTAGACGCGCAGGCACGCCTCGACATAGCTGAGCAGGTCGTCGGCGCCGATGAAATCCTTGATTTCGGGCGCGATCATCGGGGTGCGGCCCATGCCGCCACCGACGAAGATCTTGCCGCCGAGCTTGCCGTCACGCGTCACCAGCTGGATGCCGATATCGTGGAGGCGCATCGCCGCGCGATCCTCGTCGGCGGCGATCACCGCGATCTTGAACTTGCGCGGGAGGTAGCTGAATTCGGGGTGGAAGGTGCTCCACTGGCGGAGCAGCTCGGCCCAGGGGCGCGGATCGGCGATCTCGTCGGCGGCGGCGCCTGCATATTGATCCGACGAGATGTTGCGGATGCAATTGCCGCTGGTCTGGATGGCGTGCATCTCGACGGTCGCGAGATCGGCGAGGATGTCGGGCGCCTCGTCGAGCTTGATCCAGTTATACTGGATGTTCTGCCGCGTGGTGAAATGGCCATAGCCGCGATCGTACTTGCGCGCGATGTGGCCGAGCATGCGCATCTGGCGGCCGTCGAGCGTGCCATAGGGCACCGCGACGCGCAGCATATAGGCGTGGAGTTGGAGATAGAGCCCGTTCATCAGCCGGAGCGGCTTGAACTGGTCCTCGGTGATCTGGCCGGCGAGGCGGCGCTTCACCTGGTCGCGAAACTCCTCGACGCGCGCGTCGACGATGCCCTGGTCGTACTGATCGTATTTATACATTGGCGAAGGACCTGGAAGAATTGTTCACGCGGAGGCGCGAAGACGCGAAGCGCACGACACTGCTCCGCGTCTCCGCGTCTCCGCGTGAGAAAGAAAATTTGTTCACGCGGAGGCGCGGAGGCGCGGAGGAAGATAAAGGATTCACGCGAAGGCGCGAGGGCGCGAAGGCATTTGAAACACGTGCGCGCGCAGGTGCAGTTTCGCAAACCGCCATCCTTGCGCCTTCGCGCCTTCGCGTGAAATAATTCATATCACCCAGTCCCCCGCCGCCGGATCGGCCGGCTTCAACGTCAAATCCGGCCGCACGGTTGGTCCGAGTGCGCGGACGCGGTCCTTGATGTGGGCCGGGCGGGGGCCTTCGAGCGTGGCGGTGGCGTCGATGACGTACGGGCCGTTGACGCGACGCGCGCCTTCCTCGGCCTGTGCGATCGCCTCGCCCTGATCGGCGACGTCGCTCGCATCCTCGACATGGCGCGACCAGCCGCTGCCGGTCCACCAGATGACGTCGCCGCTCGGCAGGTCGTTACCGGTGAGAAGTTTCATGCGGCCATCCCTTCTGCGGGCCCCATGAAAGTATTGCTTTCATGGGCACCCTCGGCGACGCGCGCCCAGCGGGCGAGCTTGTCCTCGGCGTCGGACAGTTCGACGACCTCGCCGACGACGATGATCGCCGGGCTGGCGACGCGCGCGCGCGTCACCATCGCCCCGAGATCGGCGAGCAGCGTGCGCATCGCGCGGCTGCCCTCGAGCGTGCCCTTTTCGAGCACCGCGACGGGCATGTCGGGCGCGACGCCATCGGCCATCAGCTTGTCGGCGATGTCGCTGGCGGTGGCGACGCCCATATAGATGACGAGCGTGCGGCCCTGGCCGGCGAGACCGGACCAGTCCTGATCGGCGAGACCCTTGCACTGGCCGGCGACGAAGCTGACCGCGCTCGAATGGTCGCGGTGGGTGAGCGGGAGCATCGCCTCGGCGGCGCAGCCGAGCGCGGCGGAGACGCCGGGGATGACCTCGACCGGCAGGCCGGCGGCACGTACCGCCTCGACCTCTTCGCCGCCGCGCCCGAAGATGAAGGGATCGCCGCCCTTGAGCCGCACGACGACGCTGCCGGCCTTCACATGCGCGACGATCAAAGCGTTGATCGCCTCCTGCGGGAGGGTGTGGCGCGCGCGGCGCTTGGCGACGGAGATGCGCTGCGCCTCGGGCGAGGCGATATCGAGCACGCGGGGGTCGATCAGCCCGTCATGCACGACGACATCGGCCGCCTTCAGCGCGGCGACGGCACGGACGGTGAGCAGGCCGGGATCGCCCGGACCCGCGCCGACCAGGATGACGCGCCCGCGCGCCGTTGGATCAAGTAGCGTAGCCATCACCGGCAAATGGGCGAGCGGTGCGCGGTCGGCAACGGATGGTTGCTTTGGCGTACGGTAGCGAAACTTTTGTGCCGCTGGCCGATCGGCGCGCGCGCTATCAATCGCGGCGCGGATATGGCATGGGAGAAAGTATCGCTGGCATGGCCGTTTCGTAGGCGCCGGCGACTGAGAGACACGCCGTGCTCCCGCTTACGCCGGGAGTGGTCTGTGTTCTCGAACGCTGTTGCTTCCGACACCGCACTTCGCCTGCGCCTTGCCGCGCTCGCTCGTCACCGATCCGGAGAACAGCCCATGTCACGCGCCATGAACATCAATGCCAAGCAGTCCGACGTGATCGAGACCTGCGCCAAGCTCAAGACCCCGATCAGCGCGATCGAGCCGCTGCTGTCGGGCGGGACGCGCGTCGTTATGATGAACGGCGACGATGCCGAGATCGTGCGCAAGGCGTTCAAGTCGAAGCTGCTCGACGGCGCGGTGACGCGGACGCGCTGGGTGCGGAACGGGTGAGGTAAGCGGTGAAGGTTTGCTCCAGGGAGGTCTGAAGGTGGTGGTTAGCGGACGTAAGAGAAGCCGCTTCCACGTTCCCAGAGAACAAGGCTGAGCACGGTAGCGATCGCGCCCGACCGGAATATCCACTCGGCGAGCCCGTCGTTCAGAAGGTCGAAGAACCGGAACCAGAAGCTTGGCTGCACCGCTGTCGCTAAGACAGCGAACACCGCTGTCGCAGCAAAGCCATACAGAAGCCGCCGACCGCGCGTGGACCAGGCGCAGATGGCGAGAACTGTCGCCACCCCAATCCAAAGCGTGAAGCCGAGAACCGCAGTCAAAGTCAGCGCCTCCCGCTTGCTGAAATGGATGAAGCTCCCATCGTGAATCGCGATTTGGCCGAAGTTGATGGCGAGATACGGGATCACCGCGAGGGCGGCTGCCAGAATCGATGATCGCACGTGTGGTCGTCGAGCCGCATCCATTCGACAATCATACACATTGGGTGGCCGAGACGCGAGGTCCGCTTTAGGGGCGGCTGCCGTCGGGCCGCTTTCCGCCCCAAAACCTGTCCGTCGGCTATCAGGCGGGTCGCGTCGATCGACGGCGCCGGAACGGGGAAAAGTGGTGGTTGGCAGACGTGGTTCGATGTTAGATGGCAGGATGACATTCAGACCCGAAACCGAAATTCAAAAAGCAATATCCTCTGAGATAGGGCTAATGCGATATGAAGCCATTTGCCACTTCCTTATCGAGGGTGACTATAAAGCGGATCATCAAAATGATTTCGCAGGAGCGTATTCAGAATATGCGAACGCGTGGTCGATGCTGGTCACAGCCAAGGCACGTCAACTGTCTGGCTCTGGGTTGTTGAACGCCATCGCGGACTTCGCTGCGCGCTCAGGCGATAACATACTTATTGCAGAGGCTACCGAACTGATGATCGCCTTTCGGGAAGAAACCGAACGGCAGTAAGTGGGGCGACTACCGCTGGGCCGCTTTCCGCCCCAAAACCTGCCGGCTTTCGGGCGAGCCGCATGGTTCGATGGCGCCGGAGCGGGGGAAGAAGTGGAAAACGGACGGCGGCGAGGGGCCTAATTGTCCGCGTTGTCGAATTTCCTTACCTCGATGGCGCCTTCATCGAAATTGTCGAGCAAGCGTGCGTTGATGCCCATCTTGCCGAAATCTTCGCCCAGGGTTTGCCAGTGGGTGCCGCAGCCGCAGACGGGGCAGTGGTGGATGCCGATCATGCGATCGCCCCAGATATAGGCTGTCGTCTCGCCCGAAATGCGAACCTGGTCCGGCGGGAAATAGGCGACACGCCACGCCAGCCGGCGGCAGAGCGAGCAGTTGCAATCCGCAACCCACTCGGGCTCGCCCGGGAGTTCAATCCGCACATTGCCGCAGTGACAGCTTCCGTGGACACCCATGACGATTTCCTATGACGATCGGGGAATGTGCGCAATCGCGGTGATTGCAACCCGGCGGCTTTGAGGCAACGCGATCGAGCCGCTGCTGTCGGGCGGCACGCGTGTCGTGATGATGAACGGCGACGATGCCGAGATCGTGCGTAAGGCGTTCAAGTCGAAGTTGCTCGACGGCGCGATGACGCGGACGCGCTGGGTGCGGAACGGGTGAGGAAAGACTGTTCTTTGATGGGCGTGTGAGGACGCGCCCGTCTGAACAGAATAGTGTCGAGCTTTCATGGTGGCAGGGACGCGATGGAAACAGCCTAAGTGGCTGCACAAGCAAGAATAATCGGCAGCGAATGCGGCGCCTCGATGTTGCGGATTGGAAGCGAGGGCTCAACCGCACGGTCCGAACCTCTGGAGCGATGGCTGCAGCCGACCCCGGTGCGATGCTGCTCACCAGATGAATGGGATCGTTCGCGCAATAATTTCAGCCACGGGCTTTGTTGTGAAGCTCCGTCTTGCACGTCGTTGTATCTTGTTCGTATCTTGCGCAAATATCGTTGAAAGTAAGGTGTGAATATATATCGAACCATATCGGTCCAAATTGTATTTGACAATGATCAGTTTCTCCAGCAATTTGAAATGAATATAATAACAATCGAGTCGCTATCGTAGCTTTACTCCGTCGGGAGGCTGGCCATGGCGCGCGTGACACCGAGGCTGATCAACAATTTTCGCATCGCCGGTGCTGTCGGCTTGTTGTCGATCGCGACCGCAGCACCGCCGCAGGCGCCCGAGAAGGACCCGATTGCTTATATCGGGCATGGGGCGTTTTTCGACGCGCAGGGCAATCAACTCGTTCCCACCGTAGAATTCGTTGCGGCAGCGCAGTCTTATTATCGGGCGGTGCTGCTCCGTGGGCTGGATGGCCAGGCACGAGAGAAATTCGCCCTGTTCGAGCGGCGGCTTGCCGAAGCGGCCAAGGCGGGCGGCGATCTCGACGCGCAATCGACCCTGGTCGTACACCAGCGTTCGCTCGACTGGCTGGTGGCCAATGTGCGGCAGCTGGACGACCGTATCGCGGGCAAGATCCGGTTGTTGGCGTATCGCCTCAGCTTCAACTTGCCGACCGACACAAACCGCAAGTCGGGCGCAGGACTCACGCCTTTCGTCCTTGCCCCGGGCATTATCCGGCTGCTCGATTCGCCCGACTTCAAGCCCGACAACCCGATCGTGTTCCTCGCGACGATGAACAAGGGGCAGGCCTATATCAACGAATGTGCGGCGAAGGACGTGCCGATTCCGCCGCCGATCGGGCAGCTCGATCCGGCGGGGACGGCCGGTTGGAAGACCCAGGGGTTCATCCCTACCGGCAACCAGTTCATCGCGCAGGATTTCGGGCCCTCGCCTGCGGAAATCCGTACCTTCGAAAACGCAAACGGCATGTGCATTGCCCTGCCGCGCTACTCCGATACGGGCAAATCGACGGTCGTGCTCGATGGCGTGATCTGTCTCAGCAACAAGCCCGCATCCAATGTGTGCATCTGGGACAATCAGATGAACGGCACGGGCTTTTCCTTTGCTGCCGGGACCAAAATCCCGATTGGCGTACCCGACCTCGCGGTCAATCCGTCGGGCAAATATCAGGCCGGCGGTTATGAGTTGCTGGGCGGAACCGGGGGCGTCTGCACCGACTGCCATGCCGGTGAAAATCCCTATATCGTCCATCCCGACGTGACGATCGCGCCGGGCAAGACGATGGGCGATCTGGGTGCGACGCTGCCGATGTTCGCGCCCAACCGCTACGACCCGATCGTGCCGGCATCATGGCCGCAAAATGCGCTCTCGCAGTCGCCGGCTCTGGTGCCGCCGGCGTGCAAGTCGTGTCACGTCAAGGGCGGGGCCGGGCGGTTGCCGCATCTGTCGAACCAGTTGCAGGGATATTGCAACACCATCCTGAGCCAAGCGGTCGGCACCGCGCCGCCGCCAACGCCGTTCGCGCCGCCGACGATGCCGCAGGGGTCACCCGGCAGTGCGCTCGGCACGCCGGCGCTCAATACCTTGCTGTCATGGTGCGGATCGGCGCCGTCGGCGGGGCCGTCCGATCGTGGCGATCCGCATCTCATCACCACCAACGGCATCAAATATGATTTCCAGGCGGCGGGCGAGTTCACCGCGCTGCGCAACTCGGACACCGGCTTCGAACTGCAGACGCGCCAGACGCCTGTCACTACGACCTTCATCCCGGATGCCAATCCCTATACCGGGCTGCAAAGCTGCGTGAGCCTCAACACGGCGGTAGCGGTGCGCATCGGTCGACATCGCATTACCTATCAGCCGAGCGTCGCGCGGCTTACCACCGCCGAGCAGATGCGACTCCGTGTCGATGGTCGCCCGGTCGTTGTGCCGGCGAACGGCCTGGCGCTCGGAGCGGGAAATCTGATCGCCAAGGCGGCGTCGGGCGGCGGCCTGAGCATTTCCCTGGCCGACGGGACGCGGGTGCTGGTGACGCCGACCTTCTGGAGTTCGCAGGGTTACTGGTATCTCGATGTTGAGGTGCTCAACACTCCTGCGCGCGAGGGTACCATGGGGCATGTCGCTTTCGGCAACTGGCTGCCGCTTGCGCCGGACGGATCCTCTTTCGGTGGGCCGCCCGCTTCCCTCGGCGCGCGATACCTGCTGCTCAACAAGACCTTCGCCAACGCCTGGCGCGTGTCCAATGCATCGAGCCTGTTCGACTACGCGCCCGGTACGACCACCACGACCTTCACCGATCCCGCCTGGCCGCCAAAGCCCGGCACGGCATGTACCGCGGCCAAGCCGATGCCGGGCATTCCCAATCGCCGGCCGGTAGCGCCGCTCAAGCCAGAGGAAGCCGCGCGACTGTGTCGGCGGATCGAAGACAAGGCAGTCTTTGCGGAGTGTGTTTTCGACGTAACCGTTACCGGTAATGCCGGGATGATCGATGGGTACCAACGGACCCTGGCGCTGCGCAAAGCTGCAATGACGACGTTGCCCTGAGAAGGGACGCGGAGATCAGTCGCGCCAGGAGTGGATCATCGTATCCAGGCCGCTCACCACCCGCGCCAGCCGGTCATAATCGACCCGGTCCGGCGTATCGTTGACCGTATGATAGAAGCGGTACCGGAACAGCGCGGTGTCGGTGACCATCAGCGCGGGCACGCCGACCTGGGCGAACGACCAGTGATCCGACCAGTCGATGCCCTGCAGGAAACCGGGTGCGCTGCCGCCGACGCTGGGGAAGGGCGCGACCGCGCGGAAGGCGCCGCTGGTCTTGCGCACGAAGCCGCGCGACCCGGTCATCCCGACAAAGGCGACGAAATTGCCCCTGTCGGGGTACATCATGTCGAGCGGGAAGGGGTAGCGCTGGCTGTGCGGGCGATCACTGTAATAGCCGATCGTTTCCAGCGCGAGCATGCCGGCGACGCGCTCGCCGGTGCGGGCGAGATGGGTGGCGTAGACATAGCTGCCCATCTTGTGGGTCTGGAACCAGGGCGGCTCCTCGTTGACGAAGAACACCAGGCGGAGACGCATCGTCGCGCGGCCGTCGAGCCGGTGCATATCGCGCGCGATTTCGAGCAGGGCGGCGACGCCGCTGCCATTGTCGTTGGCGCCGGGGGCGTCATAGGCGGAATCATAATGCGCGCCGACGACCAAAGTGCGCGCGGTCGGAACGGCCGGGGTGATCGTGACCGCGATGTTGCGCACCCGGTGGCCACCGGCTTCGAACGATTGGCGGTGGACGGTGTAGCCCATGCCGGCGAGTTGCCGCTCGATGTAGCGCGCGGCGTTTTCTAGCGCGGCGGGGTGGGCGGTATTATGGGGTTCGCTGGCGATGGCGACGACATGGTCGTGGAGGCGGGTGGCGAGCGTGCGCTGTTCGGCGGTCATCGCGGGGAGGGCGCCGTGGAAGGACTCGCCGGGGACGGCGGTTAGCCAGAGCAGGATCAGCAGTGGCGAGGTGAAGACCGCCAGCGCGGCCAGGAGGGCGATCAGGCGGCTAAGGGCGTCGCGGGTCATCTTCTTATCCCCCTCCCGCTTGCGGGAGGGGTTAGGGGAGGGGGGCGCCTCACGGATTCCATCGTTTGCCGCGCTGCCCTCCCCCGACCCCTCCCGCAAGCGGGAGGGGAGTTAAATGGGCAGTGTTCGCTCCTCACCCGTCCCGCAATCCGATGCCGATGCTTGCCCGCGCCTGGTCGGCTTCGTTGCTGACCACCGGATAGGCGCAATAATCGGCCGCGTAATAGGCGCTGGGGCGGTGGTTGCCGGACCAGCCGATGCCGCCGAACGGGGCCGCCGACGAGGCACCGTTGGTCGGGCGGTTCCAGTTGACGATGCCGGCGCGGGCATTGGCCCAGAAGCGGTCGTAGAGTGCCGGGTTCTGGCTGACCAGCGAGGCCGACAGGCCGTAGCGCGTGTTGTTGGCCTCGGCGATCGCGGCGTCGAAACTGTCGGCGCGGATGACCTGCAGGATCGGCCCGAACAGCTCGATATCGGGGCGTTCGGCCATGTCGGTGGTGTCGATCAGCGCGGGCAGCAGGAAGGGGCGATCGGCGACCGGGCGTTCGAGATGTCGCAGCGGCTTGCCGCCGCGCATCATCAGCTCGAGAAAACTCTCGGTCAGCATGTCGGCGCTCTCATTGTCGATCACCGCGCCCATGAAGGGCGCCGGATCGTCATGCGGGGCGCCGACGATGATGCGCGAGAGCAGCTTGAGCAGCGACTCCATCAGCGGGTCGTAAAGTCTGGTGTCGACGATCAGCCGGCGCGCCGCCGTGCAGCGCTGGCCCGCCGAGGTGAAGGCGGATTGCACGATGAGCGTCGCCGCCGTCAGCAGGTCGGGGGTATCCCATACCAGGATCGGGTTGTTGCCGCCCATTTCGAGCGCGAGGATCTTTTCGGGGCGCGTGGCAAAGGCGCGGTTGAGCGCGATGCCGGTCGAAGCCGAGCCGGTGAACAACAGCCCGTCGATATCGTCATGCGCGGCGAGCGCCTTGCCCTCGGCCGGGCCGCCGAGCAGCAGGCGGACGACGCCTTCCGGAATGCCGGCGGCGTGGAAACACTCGACCATGAAAGCGCCCGATGCCGGGGTCTTTTCGGACGGCTTGAAGACGACGGCGTTGCCGGCGAGCAGCGCGGGAACGATGTGGCCGTTGGGCAGGTGCGCCGGGAAATTATACGGGCCGAGCACCGCGAGCACGCCGTGCGGCTTGTGGCGCAGCGCCATGCGGCTGCCCATCGGCGAATCGAGTCGGCGTTGCGCGGTGCGCTCGGCATAGGCGGTGACCGAGATGTCGACCTTGGCCATGACCGAGTCGACCTCGGTCCGCGCTTCCCACAGCGGCTTGCCGGTTTCGCGCGCGATCAGGTCGGCGAATTGCTCGGCCCGGCCGCGAACGACATTGGCGTAGCGACGCAACGCCTCGATGCGATAGGTGAGGGGGTGCGACGCCCACGCCGCCCAGCTGCCGCGCGCGGCTGCGACCTCCGCATCCACATCGCCGCTAGTGCCGCGCCACAGGACGGCGCCGGTCGCCGGTTCGATCGAAAGCAGGTCCGCCATCAGCCTCCCTTAACCGCTGGATTCTGGCTTGTCGAAGGGGCTGTTTGCAGGCCGGGATGTGCGTCAGGCAAGCGCCGCCCCCATTGCCCTGATCGCGGCGATGCCGGCGTTGAACGGTCCCCAGTCGTCGGCCTGGTCGATCGCCGCCCAGATCGCCTCGACATCATCGATCAGCATGGTGCACGGCGCGCCCCGCCAATAGGGATCGCCGCGCTGCTTGCGCGGGCGATAGGCCGACAGCGCGGCGCGAACCGTCGCCCATGCTTCGCCATAGCTGTCGGGCAATTGCCCGCCGAATGCGTCGAAGAAGAAGCGATCGAGCGGCGCCTCGGTCGCACGCAGCACGGGTTCGATCGTCTGGATCAGCGCGCGGTCGCTGGCAGGGTCGCGCGGGGTCAGGCCGAGGCGCCACAGGATCGCGCCCGAGACCGCCGGCTGATAGCGATCGCCAAAGCTTTCCAGCACCGCGATCAGCGGTTCGGCAGCGCTCAGCAGGCGCAGCGAGATGGCGAGTTGCGCCACGTCCCAATGGATCGCTTCGGGTTGTCGGCCAAAGGCATAGAGCCCGGCATGGTCGAAATAGGCGGCGGTGAAGCCCGGGTCCCAGCTCGGCGTGAAGCGCCACGGGCCATAGTCGAAACTCTCGCCCGAGACGTTGATATTGTCCGAATTGAGCACGCCGTGGACGAAGCCCGCCGCCATGTAGGAGGCGGCGAGCGTGGCGGTGCGCCCGACGACATGGTCAAGCAGGCGCGCCGGCGCGTCGTCGCCGGGCTCCTCGCCGTAGAAGTGCCGCAGGACATAGCCGACCAGCCGGCGCATATTCTCCGTGTCGCGCTCATAAGCGAGGCGCTGGAAGGTGCCGATGCGGATGTGGCCATGGTTCAGCCGGACCAGCACCGACGAGCGCGTCGGCGACGGTTCGTCGCCGCGTTCGAGCGCCTCGCCGGTTTCGATCAGCGAGAAGCTGCGCGAGGTCGGCACGCCGAGCGCCTCGAGCATTTCGGTCGCCAGCACCTCGCGCACGCCGCCCTTGAGCGTCAGCCGTCCGTCGCCGAAGCGGCTCCACGGTGTCTGGCCCGAGCCCTTGGTGCCGAAATCCATCAAGCGATCGGCCGAGTCGCGCAATTGCGCGAACAGGAAGCCGCGCCCGTCGCCGATCTCCGGATTGTACACGCGGAACTGGTGGCCGTGATAGCGCATCGCCAGCGGCGTGGTGAGGCTCCCGGGCAGTGGCGCGAAACGGCCGAAATGTGCCACCCACGCCGCGTCGTCGAGACCGTCCAGCCCGACCTGCGCGGCGGCGCGATCGTTGCGAAAGCGCAGCGTCGTGCGGGGGAAATCGGCCGCGGCGACGGGATCGTAGAAATCGTCGCCGAGTTCGAGGATCGTCGTTTCCGGGTGATAAGCTTGCGGGCGTTGGCGCATGCGGCGATATGGAGGGTGACAACCGCAGGACGCAACCATGGCCGAATATGAAAATTGCTATTGGTGGTCGAATGACGGGCTGCGCCTGCATTATCGCGATTATGCGGGTCGGGCGGATCGCCCGCCGATCATCTGCCTGCCCGGCCTGACCCGCAATGCGCGCGATTATGAGTGCGTGGCGGAACGGCTGGCCGGCGAATGGCGGGTCATCGCGGTCGATTTTCGCGGGCGCGGCGAGAGCGCCTATGCCAAGGATCCGATGAGCTATGTCCCGCTGACCTATGTCCAGGACGTGGAGGCGCTGCTCGGTGAGCTGGGTGTCGATCGCTATGTCGCCTTCGGCACCTCGCTCGGCGGGATCGTGACGATGCTGCTCGCCGGCGCCTCCCGCCACCACATCGTCGGCGCCCTGCTCAACGATGTCGGGCCCGAACTCGACCCGGCGGGTCTCGGGCGGATCCGCAACTATGTCGGCAGGGCGAGTTCGTGGCCGACCTGGATGCACGCCGCGCGCGCGGTCGCCGAGAGCAATGCCGACGTCTATCCGCACTGGACGATCGAGGACTGGCTGGGCATGGCCAAGCGATTGTATCGGCTCAACAATGCCGGCCGCATCGTGCTCGATTACGACATGAAGATCGCCGAACCGTTCCGCGTGCCGGGTAACGAGGCGGGGCCGGACATGTGGCGCGCGCTCGACCGGCTCAAGACCGTGCCGACGCTGATCGTTCGCGGCGCGCGCTCGGACGTGCTGGCGGCGAACACCGCGACGCGCATGGTCGAGGTTCTCGACGACGCCGAACTGGTCGTCGTGCCCGATGTCGGGCACACGCCGACGCTCGACGAGCCGGAGGCGGTGGCGGCGATCGATCGCCTGCTCGCGCGCGTGGCGACGGAACAGGTTGCCGCTTGAACGCGTCTATCCGGAAAGGGACGGACGCAACCATGACCTATTCCTTCGACGAGCTCGTCTTTTCCCCGCGCGACGTCGATCTCGCGCGCTCGCCGCTGGCCGGCAGGATCGGCGCCGAAACCTATATCCTCGGTGCCTTCAATCCCGGCATGACGCGGCTGCCCAACGGCAATCTGCTCTTGATGGTCCGCGTTGCCGAGGCGTTGCGGCACCCGATCCATGATGGCCATATCCATGCGATCCGCTGGGACGAGGGCAGCTATGCGCGCGACCCCTGGCCGCTCGACCTGGTCGACACGTCGGACCCGCGCAAGTTCATGATGCGCAGCGCCGGGTGGAAGATCATGGCGCTGACCTCGCTGTCGTGGCTGCTGCCGGTCGAGCTGTCGGCCGATGGGCGCGCGGTGGTGGCGGTGCATTATGACCGGGCGATCGTGCCGCGCGCGTCGTACCAATGCTATGGCGTCGAGGACGCGCGGATCAGTCGCGTCGGCGAGCGCTGGCTGATGACGACCTGTTCGGTCAGCCCCGAGCGCCATTCGACGACGTTGTACAGCTCCGGGGATGCGCTCGACTGGCGGCTCGAGGGCATCGTGCTCGACCACCAGAACAAGGACATGCTGATCTTCGAGGGGTTGGTCGGCAACCGCTACTGGGCGCAGACGCGGCCGCTGGGCGACCTGTATTTCGCCTATCCGCCGGGCAGCGCGTGGCGTGCCGGACCGTCGATCAACCTCGCCACCTCGCCCGACGCGCTGCACTGGAAGCCTTGCGACAAGCCCGGCATCCGCCCGCACGCCGCGACGCTCGCGGCCGCGCGGATGGGCGGCGGGGCGCCGCCGATCCGCACCGAGCGGGGGTGGCTCAGCCTGTGGCATGGCGTCGAGCCGGCGGGCGTCGTCGGCATCTACCGCACCTATTGGTCGCTGCTCGATCACGACGATCCGTCGATCGTGCTGCGGTCGGGGCGCGATCCGCTGATCGAGCCCGCCGCCGCGCTCACCGAGCCGCTCAAGGATTTGATGTATCTCGACAATGTCGTGTTCACCACGGGCATCGTCGATGCCGGCGACCATTATATCGTGGCGAGCGGCGAGGCCGATCTGGCCTGCCGCATCACGCACATTCCCAAGTCCGCCTTCGCCTGAGCGTTACAGTTACAGGCTGCCGCGACAGCCGCGGGCACGATAGAGACCGCGCAGAAAGCCGCGCCGCGCGACGCCGGCGAATTTCGCGAGCTGCACGCGGCGGTCGGCGCCCGCGGCACCGGTCACTTCGCGAACCAGGCCGCGAAACGGGATGATGCTGTCGACCAGCGCCGTGCCGCCAGCCTTGGCGAGCGCGCCGCCCCGGGTGCCGTGGCGCGGTGCATCCTCGTCGAAATCGGGGCCGAGCACGTCGTTGAGCGCGTGAATTGATCTTGCGATCCGTGTGCAGCTCGACGCGCCCGCCATGCTGTACGGTGCCTCGGCAGCCTGTTCGAGCAGCGGTGGCACCTTGGTCTTCATGACCCCGATATCACGCGCGGGCTGCGAGGCGATCTGGCCGGCCTGGTCGACGGTGGACTGATTCTGCGGCCCCGACTGGGCCGACACGCTCGCGGGCAGCAGCGACACGGACAGCAGGGCGATGATCACGGGGCGATATGTCGGCATGGTCGATATTCCTTTTCGGCGGTTGACCGTGTCAGGTCCTCGCAATGTAACGCGCGACGACGCCATTCAGCAGCGTCAGCGGAACATTGCCGGTTTTCACGATCAGATCGTCGAACCCCTTGAGGTCGAACCGGGCCCCCAGCTTCGCCTTTGCGAGCGTGCGCAGCCGGTTGATTTCGTTGTGGCCCATCTTGTAGCCGCACGCCTGGCCCGGCATCGCGCAATAGCGTTGCAGTTCCGCCGTCAGCTGGTTGACGGGCATGCCGGTTGCCTCCTGGAACCAGGCGAGCGCCTGCGCGAAGCTCCAGCGCTTGGCGTGCAGGCCGGTGTCGACCACCAGCCGGCAGGCACGGAAGTTCATCGACTGGAGGTAGCCGATCCGCCCGAGCGGATCGTCGTCATAGGCGCCGAGTTCGTCGCCGAGCTGCTCGGCATAGAGCGCCCAGCCTTCGGAATAGGCGTTGAAGGCGAGCAGCGAGCGGATCAGCGGCAGGCGATAGCTGTATTCGCCCTGCCAGATATGGCCCGGAATGCCCTCATGGTAGCAAAGCGTCGGCAACGCGTAGCGCGGCCAGGTCTTCGTGCTCTTGAGGTTGATATAATAGATGCCGGGCTGCGTGCCGTCGATCGAGCCCGGGCCGGCATAGCCGTTGGGTGCGCCGTTCTGGATCGCCGGCGGGACGCGCTTGATCACCAGATTGCCCTTTACCAGCGTCCCGAAGGCGCGCGGCAGGCGCGTGCGGATGTCGGCGATGCGGCCGTTGAGATAGGTCAGCAATTCGGCGCGTCCGGCGTCGTTGTCGGCGAACAGCAGGTCGGGGCGCTTGCTCAGCGCGGTCAAGCGCTCGCCGACGCTCCCGTTGGTCAGCCCTTGCGCCCTCAGCAGGGTGTCGATCTCGGCATTGATGGCACGGTGCTGCGCCAGCCCAAGCTGGTGCAGCGCCTCGGGCGTTTCGTTGGTGGTGGTGCCGGCCTTGACCAGCCAGCGATACCAGCCATCGCCACCCGGACGCGCCCATATGCCCGGCGTGGCGATGGCTTTGGGTCGAAGCGTGTCGAACGCGGCGATTTGCCGCTCCAGCGCCGGCAGCACCTTCTCGCGCGACAGCGTGGCGGCCCGTTCGGCGTGGCGCGGCGGCAGGCCGGCCTTGGCGCACTTCGCCGCGAAGCTCTCGACGATCGACCATTCGGCGATCGGCTGGGCGGTCATGCCCTTCAGCTGGCCGGCGGTGATGTCGATCAGGAAATCCGGCAGGATCGCGCCCCTGGCGCCGTCGGCGATCGTGCGCGCGGTCTCGCCATCGACGGCGGCGGCATAGCTTTCAATCCGCGCGAGATAGGCGTCAGCGTCGGCGGAATCGGCGACATCGTGCTTGTTCTCGAGCAGGTCGGGCAGGTCGGAATAGGCCCCGGCAAGTTGCGAGACCGTATAAGGTGTATTGCGAAAGCTGTTGTTGGTGTTGAGTATCGCAACGTCACCGACCGGCATGGCGTGCCACCCCTCGACCGCCAGTGTATAGGCTGCTTCGGTCGTGTCGACGTCGAGCGCGACGTCCGCCGGCAAGGCGCGTCGATCGACCGCGCGCAATTGCGCCAGCCGCTTGCCCGCGCGGATCGCGCGGTCGGCGTCGGCGCCATGGGTGCGATCGGTGAAGCGGCCGCGCAGGGCTGCGCGCGCGCCCTTGTCGATGCCGAGGTAAAGCGCGGTTTCGGGATAGTCGGTCAGCATTTCCTCGGCGATGTCGGCGAGCAACCCTTGCGCCGATTCGCTCGCCGACGCGGCGCGAGCCAGTCCGGGGACGAACGCGAGGGTCCCGAGCGCGCCGGCACCGGCAAGCATCTCGCGGCGAGTGGTTTTCATCATGCTGATCTTCCTGTTGCTTTGATGCAGATCAGCCGAGCGGCACGCCAAGTGCAACCCGATTCAGGCGCCGTCATCCAAACAGGCTGATTTCGCGGCCGAACACCGCTAAGCACCCACGTCATGTCGCAACCCGTCCACATCCTGCACCTGCATTCGACCTTCGCACTGGGCGGCAAGGAAGCGCGCGCAGTGCGCCTGATGAACGCGTTTGGCGGCCGTGCGCGGCACACGATCGTCTCCGGCATGCCCGAACAGCTCGATGCGCGTGCGGCGATAGCGCCCGGGATCAAATATGAGATCGCACAGAACCCGCCGCCGTTGACCGGCAAGCCCTCGGTTGCGCGGTTCGAGGCGATCGCCAAATTCATGCGGCGTTTCGATCTGGTGCTGACCTATAATTGGGGTGCGATCGATGGGGTGATGGCGTGCCGGGTGTTTTCCAGGGGCATGCCGCCAATCATCCATCATGAGGATGGCTTCAACGCCGACGAGGCGAGGGGGCTGAAGCCGCAGCGCAACATCTATCGGCGCTTCGCGCTGGGCGCCGCGCAGGCGCTGGTAGTGCCTTCCCGGACGCTCGAAAGAATCGCGCTGAAGGCGTGGCACCAGCCGCGCGACAAGGTTCACCGCATCGCCAACGGCATCGACGTCGCACGTTACGCCGCCAAGCCGGATCCCAAGGCTATACCGGGTTTCAAGCGCAAGCCGGGCGAGATCGTGATCGGCACGCTGGCCGGCCTGCGCGAGGTCAAGGATCTGCCCGCGCTGGTGCGGGCGGTTGGCGGAATGACGGCGCGTGCGCGGCTGGTGATCGTCGGCGAGGGACCGGAGCGCGCAAAGATCGCCGCGACGGCCGAATTGATGGGTATTGCCGATCGGGTGCATCTGCCGGGCTTCCTGCCCGAGCCGTACCGCTATGTCGGGTTGTTCGATGTCATGGCGCTGTCCTCGAAGAGCGAGCAGTTTCCGATCGCGGTGGTCGAAGGGATGGCGGCGGGCCTGCCGATCGTCGCGCCCGCTGTCGGCGATATCCCGATGATGGTCGCGCCAGAAAACCTGCCTTATCTGCCGCCCGACAACGACGAGGTGCGGCTGCGCGACACATTGCAGAGCATGGCGATGGCCAAGCCCGAAGGCCGGGCGTGGCTCGGACAACAGAATCGCATCAAGGCGATGGCCGAATATGACGAGAAGACGATGATCGCGCGTTATGCTACCCTATATGGGCAGGCGATAGGGAGGCCAGAGAGTTTCACCTGAGTCAATTTGCTCGCTTGTCACCATTCTGACGCTATAGCGGCCGGAAAGGGGTTCCGGAGGCGTGTCGTGTTCAAAGGTTTGAAGCCGATCCTGTACAACGGCCGAGAGGTTTGGCCGTTGGTTGAGGGCGGGAAGGGCGTTGCGGCGACCAATCATGCCAGTGCGGGGGCCTGGGCGGCGGCGGGCGGTATCGGCACCGTGTCGGCCGTCAATGCCGACAGTTATGATCCCGACGGCAAGATCATTCCGCAGATATACAAGGCGCTGACCCGGCGCGAGCGCCACGAAGAACTGATCGAGTTCGCGATCGAAGGCGCCGTCCAGCAGGTCAAGCGCGCTTTCGACATCGCCGGTGGCAAGGGCGCGATCAACATCAACGTGCTGTGGGAAATGGGTGGCGCGCAGCGCATTTTGCACGGCGTGCTCGAGCGGACGCGCGGTCTCGTCGCGGGCGTCACCTGCGGCGCGGGCATGCCCTACAAGCTGTCCGAGATCACCGCTTCCTATAATGTCAGCTATCTGCCGATCGTCAGCTCGGGCCGCGCATTCCGCGCGCTGTGGAAGCGCGCCTACTCCAAGGCGGCGGAATGGCTCTCTGCGGTGGTTTATGAGGATCCGTGGCTGGCGGGCGGGCATAACGGCCTGTCGAACGCCGAAAATCCGCTCGTGCCGCAGGATCCCTATCCGCGCGTCAAGGAGCTTCGCGAGACGATGCGCGAGGGCGGCATTGCCGACAGCGTACCGATCGTCATGGCCGGGGGCGTGTGGTATCTGCGCGACTGGAACGACTGGATCGACAATCCCGAGCTCGGCCAGATCGTCTTCCAGTTCGGCACCCGGCCGTTGCTCACCAAGGAAAGCCCGATTCCGGACGGCTGGAAGGCGCGGCTGACCAATATCGAGGAAGGCGAAGTGCTTTTGCATCGCTTTTCGCCGACCGGGTTCTACTCGAGCGCCGTGCGCAATCCGTTTCTGCGCCATCTTGAAGCCCGCTCCGAGCGGCAGATTCCGTTTTCGACCCAGGAAGCGGGCGACCACACCTTCCAGCTCGACGTCGGCGTGAAGGGCAAGAATTTCTGGGTGACGCGCAACGACCTGTTGCGCGCGCGCCAGTGGTTCGGTGCCGGGTTCACCGACGCGCTGAAGACGCCAGACAATACGCTCGTTTTCGTCACGCCGGCGGAAAAACAGATCATCCGCAAGGACCAGGCCGATTGCATGGGCTGCCTCAGCCAGTGCGCCTTCTCGTCCTGGGCGGACAGCGAGACAAATTCGACCGGGCGCCTCGCCGATCCGCGCAGCTTCTGCATCCAGAAGACGTTGCAGGACATCGCGCACGGTGGCGATGTCGAACAGAATCTGATGTTCGCCGGCCACGGCGCCTATCAGTTCAAGCGCGATCCCTTCTATTCCAACGGCTTCGTGCCGACGGTCAAGCAACTGGTCGATCGTATCCTGACCGGCGATTGATGTTGATCGCCTTGGCCCTAATCGCCGCGGCGCAGATGTGGGACGAACGGGGCAATCGCGCGCCCGACGTACCACCTTGGCCGCAACGATCGACGGTCCCCTCTGCACAGGTCGCGGATCGGATCGAGGCACTGTTGAACGGTGCCAAGTGCGTCGGCAACATCCATGGTTGGCAGCGGAGCTATTGGTATCCCGCCTTCACTGACCGCAACGACCGCTTCTCGATCGATTTCGGCAAGGTCATTGCGATCTATAGGGATGCGGACGGGGTAAGCAGGACGGATCGACGCGTCATGCGCGCCAACCCGATCACGGCGGTCGAGGAAGATGGTGCGACGCGCGAGGTCATCGTCGAATATAAAATGAGCAGCGGCAAGGCGAAGGTGACCTATTGCGGTCCTGCATTGGGGGATTAGCGCGCCGGCGCGGCTGCCCTAGAGTGCGGCGCTATTCGCCGCAATTGCCGAGAAGTCATCAATTTTCGAGGGCGCAATGCTAAATGCCTAGCGATCGGCCGCAGCATTCTAGCGCTCGCCTGAATTTTGTATTGCGCCACCGAAATGAAAAGCCGCCTCGAATCAATCTGAGCGCGGCGCATCAACTCGAAAGCGCGCAATCCGTTACGTGATTTCTCTCGACATATACTTGAAGTGTTTTCAAAAAATCCAAGGTTTCACGTCGCAAGGCCTGGAGCAATTCCTCCGAGATGCCGGCACATTCTATTTCAGCGCAAAGTCTGTCGATTCTGCGGCGATCCGACGAGGCGAGATCGAGTTTTCTTGCCTGATGCAGGAGCACCAGGCACTCGTGAGCACGCAGGAGAGCAAGGAATGCGCGCGACATTGTCTTGCGCAGCGACGGCTGCTCGATCCAGCTGTCGCCACCGAAGAACTCTTGTGTGACGCGTTGTCCTGCCCCGAAGCAATCGAAATCGACGCATCCCTGATAGCCGTGGTGCCCTCGGTTCGCGTGGATTGAACAGCGACCGCATGCATTCAGGTTCGGGCATGTCTGTCCGCTTGCCTTGTCGATTGCAAACAGGCTCGATTGATCAAACGCCAGGGCAACGCAGCACAATGCCGAACACCGCGCGCAATCGGCGCGTAAAACGATATTTTCCATCTGGAGATTCCTCAAGCGCCGAGCTGTGGGTCACTTCGACCCGCGTTTTGAAAGCTATGCGCTAGGGAAAATTGTCGAGCCGCGAACGGGCTCGTGAAGTGAGATATTGGTAGCCAGAACCTCTGGTGACGTAAAGCCGGAATCTATCCACGTCGCCTAGGCCCAGCCTTCCAGCACCTGGTCGGGCGGGCGATGTCCGTCGGCCCACATGCGAATATTGGCGATCACCTTGTCGCCGGTCGCCATGCGGCCCTCGAAGGTCGCGGACCCCATATGCGGCGTCATCACGACATTGGGTAGCGCCAGCAGCCGGGGATCGATTTCCGGCTCGTGCTGCCACACGTCGAGCCCCGCGCCGGCGAGGCGCCCGTTTTCGAGCGCGGTGACCAGCGCTTCCTCGTCGACGATGCCGCCGCGCGACGCGTTGATCAGATAGACATGCGGCCGCAACAGTCCGATGCGCCGCGCGTCGATCAAATTTTCGCTGTCGGCATTGCGCGGCGTGTGGATCGTGAGGATATCGATCGCCGCGAGCATCTCGTCTAGGCTCTCATGCCAGGTCGCGGCAAGCTGCGCTTCGAGAACGGCGGGCAATCGGTGGCGGTTGTGATAGTGGATCGACAGACCGAAGGCGCGCGCGCGCAGCGCGACGGCCTGGCCGATCCGTCCCATGCCGACGATGCCAAGCGCCTTGCCGCCGATGCGGTGGCCCAGCATTCCGCCCGGGCTCCAGCCCTTCCAATGGCCTGACCGGACGAGTTTCTCGCCTTCGGCAAGGCGACGCGGAACCGAGACGATCAGCGCCATCGTCATGTCGGCGGTGTCTTCGGTCAGTACGCCCGGCGTGTTGGTGACGATGATTCCGCGCGCGCGCGCGGCGCGCAGGTCGATATGGTTTACACCCGCGCCGAAATTGGCGATCAGCTTCAGCCGATCCCCCGCGCCGGCGATCAATTCGGCATCGATCTGGTCGGTCACGGTCGGTACCAGGACGTCGCAATCGGCAATGGCCATGGCCAGCTCGTCGCGGGTCATCGTCACGTCGCCACGATTGTTGCGCGTGTCGAACAGCTGCTCCATGCGGTCCATCACCGCATCGGGCAGTTCGCGGGTGACGACCACCCTGGGGTTCGCTACGCGTCTCGTTTCGGGCACAGATGCGGCTTGGCGGAGGTGCGGCGTCGCGTCAACGGTGGTTGATGCGGCGTGCCACGACGCGGTATGTGTCGGTCGACCGGAAAAAGGGCGAATGAATGCGGATCGGATGCAAGGCGACGACATGGGGGCTGGCGATCGCCCTCACCATCG
Source organism: Sphingomonas sp. (assembly GCA_041659925.1). Taxonomy (GTDB): domain Bacteria; phylum Pseudomonadota; class Alphaproteobacteria; order Sphingomonadales; family Sphingomonadaceae; genus Sphingomonas. Next base: position 59,729 of record JBAZXI010000022.1, on the reverse strand, counting down.
CCGGCGTCACGCCCGCCCTGGCCGCGCTGGTGAACAAGAAGACACCCTATTATGGCTCGATCGCGGCGAGCCGGGCGCGCATGCGTACCGGACCCGGCCGGAGCTATCCCGCCAGCTGGCTGTTCCGGCGCGCCGACCTGCCGGTGAAGGTTCTCGACATCTACGATCATGGCGGATGGTACAAGGTCGAGGATCCGAGCGGCACGCAGGGCTGGATCATGGGCGCGCTGGTCAGCGAAACGCGTACCGCGCTGGTGATGGGGACGATCGCCGAACTGCGCGATTCGCCACGGTTCGGCGCCAAGATCCTGTGGCGCGCGGCTCCCGGCGTCGTCGGCCGGCTGAGCAAATGCGCCCGCGGCTGGTGCTATCTCGATGTCCATGGTCGCGGCGGCTTTGTCGAGACCAACCATCTATGGGGCGTCGACCCACAGGAGACGCTGAACTGAACGCGTCGGAGTGGCGGATCGTTCGCGACGACCTCACGCATCCGCAGGTGCTCGATCTGATCGAATTGCACCTGCGATCGGCGTTCGAGAACTCGCCACCCGGTGCGGTGTTTGCACTCGATCTGTCAGGACTGCGCGATCCCGCCGTGACGCTGTGGACCGCGTGGGACGGGGATGACTTGCTCGGCATGGGCGCGCTCAACCAGCTCGACCCGGCGCATGGCGAGATCAAATCGATGCGCACCGCGCCGATGCAGCTCCGGCGCGGCGTCGCCGGCACCATGCTGGAACATCTGCTGGGTGAGGCGCGGGCACGGGGTTATCGACGCGTCAGTCTCGAAACCGGGTCGAATGACGCGTTCGCCGCCGCCCGCGCGCTTTACGCGCGGCACGGGTTCGAAGAGACCGGGCCGTTCGCCGGCTATACCGACACGGGGTTCAGCCGCTATTACAGCAAAAGGCTGGAGTGACGCTTTCCCGCATCGCGCGGGGCCGGTGGAAATCAGTGCAGCAGTTCCACCGCCATGGCAGTCGCTTCGCCGCCGCCGATGCACAGCGAGGCGAGGCCGCGCTTCTGGCCCGAGGCCTGCAGCGCCGACAGCAAGGTCGCGATGATCCGCGCACCCGACGCGCCGATCGGATGACCCAGCGCGCACGCCCCGCCATTGACGTTGACGACGTCATGGCTGAGCCCGAGGTCGTGCATCGCGATCATCGCGACACAGGCGAACGCCTCGTTGACCTCGTACAGATCGACATCGCCGGTCGACCAGCCGGCGCGCTCCAGCGCCTTGCGCATCGCGAATACCGGCGCGGTGGTGAACAGGGCAGGGGCGTGGGCATGGCCGGCGCTCGCCACGACGCGCGCGATCGGGTCGAGCCCGAGACGCTCGGCGACGCTGGCGCGCGTCATGACGAGTGCGGCGGCGCCGTCCGAAATCGACGAGGCATTGGCGGCGGTGATCGTGCCGTCCTTGGCGAAGGCCGGCTTCAGGGTCGGGATCTTGCTCGCATCGCCCTTGGCGGGCTGCTCGTCGAGGCTGACGGTCTCGACGCCCTTGCGACCCTTGATCTCGACCGGCACGATCTCGCGAACGAACGCGCCGCTGTTCTGCGCGCGCTGCGCGCGTTCGAGCGAAGCGATGGTGTAGGCGTCCTGCATCTCACGGGTGAACTGATAATGCTGGGCCGTTTCCTCGGCGAAGCTGCCCATCAGGCGGCCGGGTTCATAGGCATCCTCGAGGCCGTCGAGATACATATGGTCCATCAACCGGTCATGGCCGATGCGCGCGCCGCTGCGATGCCGCAATGTGAGATAAGGCGCGCCGGTCATGCTCTCCATGCCGCCGGCAATGACGAGGTCGGCGGAGCCCGCGGCCAGCGCATCGGCCGCCATCATCGCGGCCTGCATGCCCGAGCCGCACATCTTGTTGACCGTCGTCGCCTCGATATGGTTCGGCAGGCCGGCCTTGATGGCCGCCTGGCGCGCGGGCGCCTGGCCGAGGCCGGCCGGCAACACGCAGCCCATATAGATTTTTTCGATCGCCTCGCCCGAAAGTCCTGCACGCTCGACCGCCGCGCCTACCGCGGTCGCACCGAGTTCGGTCGCCGTGGCGCCGGACAGCGCGCCTTGCAGGCCGCCCATCGGGGTGCGGGCATAAGACAGAATAACGACGGGATCGGTGGACATGCGGGCGACCTCTGCGGATTGACGTGCCCGCGATCTAGTCGCGCCGACGGTCATTTACAAACGCGCCGGCGGTATTCGCGTCGTGCCGTCCGGATCAGCGCTTGAAGAACTGCTCGATCACCTCGCGCGCGACGCGCGCCGGACGCAGCGTTTGCGCATCGAGGCAGCACCAGCTCGACTTGACCTCGGCGAGCACTTCCTCGCCGCGCCGGATCACGGTTTCATAAAAGGCGCGCGCGCCCTGGACCTTTTCGAGCAGCACCGTCGCGATCACGACATCGTCGAGGAAGGTCGGCTTGCGGTAGGTGATCTCGTGCTTGAGCGCGACCCACAGATGCTCGGTCACGGCCTCGGCCGGTGCGAAACGCTGCCAGTGATTGATCACCGCCGCCTGCACCCATTTCAGATAGCTGGCATTGTTGACGTGGCCCATGAAGTCGATGTCGGCCGGATCGATCTGGACATTGTAAGTGTGCGACGCAAATGTTGGGGCCATCATGAATTTATCCTACCACGGATGGCAGGAATTTGCGAGCGTCGACGCACCGGCGGGTGCGCAATTACCGGCAGACGCCCGCACCGGATCCGCCTATCCTTGCGCGATGGAAACAATGTTCGCCCTGCTCAACTGGTTGACCCCCGGGGGGCGATTCCGTCGCCGCGCCAATGGTGTCGCGCGATTCGAGCGACAGGGTGGGCGGTCGGGCTTCGTGATCTTCGCCCGCTCGCCGATCGCGCCATTCGCGGGAGCCGCGCTGTCGTACGACCGGGCGGTCGGCGGGAAGCGCGCCGCGGGGTTCGCGATCAACCTGGCCCGTGTCCCTTGCGGCGTGTTGCGCAAGGGACTCAATGGCTGATCCCTGGGTCTGGCCGGTCGCATTGGGCGTGCTCGGGGCGATCATCGGCAGCTTTCTCGCGACGCTGGTAATCCGTTGGCCCGCCGGGCGGTCGGTGCTTTCGGGTCGATCGCATTGCGACACTTGCGATGCCGTGCTCGGCCCGCGCGACCTGGTGCCCTTGCTCAGCGCGCTGCTCGCCGGCGGGCGCTGCCGCCGCTGTGCCGCGCCGATCGATCCGCGCCATTGGCAGATCGAACTCGCGGCGGCTGTTGTCGGGATTGCGGCGGGCGTCGCCGTGCCGGGACCGGCAGCGCTCGCGGGCGCGTTTTTCGGCTGGCTGCTGCTCACGCTCGCCGCGCTCGACATCGCCGAATATTGGCTGCCCAACCGACTGACCGCGACGCTCGCACTCGGAGGACTGGTAACCGGTGCGATCGGGATCGATCCGCCGCTGACCGCGCGATTGATCGGTGGCCTTGCCGGCTATGGCGGCCTGTGGCTGGTCGGCCTGGGCTATCGCCTGGTGCGCAAGCGCGAGGGGCTGGGCGGCGGCGACCCCAAATTGCTCGGCGCGATCGGGCTGTGGCTCGGTTGGCAATTGTTGCCGGTCATATTGCTGCTCGCGGCACTGACGGGCCTTGCCTTCGCGCTGGTCGGGGCCTTGTCCGGACGCGCGGCGAGACTCGATGATCGCGCCCCGTTCGGCGCATTGCTGGCGATCGCGGCTTACCCGGCATGGCTGTTCCTGCTAGGCAGTGCGGCATGAGCATTGCCGTGATCCTGTCCGCGTTGCTTCTCGCCCAATCCGCACCGCCGACGTCGGTCGACGGCCTGCCGCTTGGTGCCCTGCCGCGCCAGTCGCTGCCGGCGCATGGTTGCGCCGCCTATTTGTGGAGTACCGGCGCGACCCGGTTGCTGGTCGCGATGGTCAGCGCCGACCCGGCACAGTTGCGGCTGTCGATCGACGGTTCGATCACCGATCTGTCGCGTGATTCCCAACGCGGCGCGGCCGGTTTCGGCTTTGCGGAAACGACCGAATATCGCGCCGGCACGACAACCGCGACGTTGGTCATGAGCGTCAAGACGCGCGCCGATCTCAAGGACGGCGCGGCGGTGCCCGAGGCGACCCTGCGGCTTGACCGTGAGGGCAAGGACAGCGTGGTTTTACCGGTCGCGGGGATGATCGGTTGCAGTTGAGGGGGGCATGATGGCGACGATGCATGAGATACTTGCGACGCAGCGCGCCGCGTTCATGGCCGAGTTGCCGGTCGGCCTCGCGATCCGCAAGGACCGCCTCAAACGCGCCGCGGCGATGCTGCGCGAGCATAGCGACGCCTTCTGCGATGCGCTGTCGGAGGATTTCGGCCATCGCAGCCGCGAACAATCGCTGATCACGGACATCGCGGCGTCGGTCGCGCCGATCAGCCATGCGATCAAGTCGCTCGATCGCTGGTCGCGCCCGGACAAGCGACCGGTGCAGTTCCCGCTCGGCCTGCTCGGTGCTAGGGCATGGGTGGAATATCAACCCAAGGGCGTGGTCGGCGTGATCGCGCCGTGGAATTTCCCGGTCAATCTGGTCATGGCGCCGCTTGCCGGGGTATTTGCGGCGGGCAACCGCGCGATGGTCAAGACCAGCGAGTTCACGCCCGCCGTCGCGGCGCTGTTCGAGGAATTGTGCCCGCGCTATTTCGCGGTCGACGAGCTCGCCTTTGTCTCGGGCGGGCCGGAGGTGGGCAAAACCTTTGCCGAACTGCCGTTCGATCATCTGATCTTCACCGGCGCGACCGGCATCGGCAAGCACATCCTCCATGCCGCCGCCGACAATCTCACGCCCGTGACGCTCGAGCTCGGCGGCAAATCCCCGGTGATCTTCGGCAAGGGCGTCGACATGGCGCGGGCGACCGAGCGCGTCGCGCTGGGCAAGATGCTCAACGCCGGCCAGATCTGCCTCGCGCCCGATTACATGCTGGTGCCCTCGGCGCAGGAGGAGGCGGTGGTCGATGGGCTCAAGGCGGCGGTGACCGCGATGTATCCGACGCTGCTCGCCAATCCCGATTATACCGCGATCATCAACGACCGGCATTTCCAGCGCCTCAACGACTGGCTCGACGATGCGCGCGCCAAGGGCGCGACGATCGACACGGTCAATCCCGGCAACGAGGATTTCTCCGCCTCCAACGCGCGCAAGATGCCGCTGCACATCGTCCGCAACGCGACCGACGACATGACCGTGATGCAGGAAGAGATTTTCGGGCCGATCATGCCGATCCGCCGCTATGACGGGATCGACCAGGCGATCGGCGAGGTCAATCGCCGCGATCGCCCGCTCGGGCTCTATTATTTTGGCAGCGACGAGGGTGAGCGCCGACGCGTGCTCGACACGACCATCTCAGGCGGGGTCACGCTCGACGACGTGATCTTTCACATCTCGATGGAGGAACTGCCCTTCGGCGGGATCGGCCCGTCGGGCATGGGCGCCTATCACGGCGCCGAGGGCTTCCGCACCTTCAGCCACGCCAAGGCGGTCTACAAGCAGGCCAAGGTCGATGTCGCCAAGCTTGCCGGGCTCAAGCCGCCTTATGGCAAGGCGACGATCGCGAGCGCCAGGCGGCAGATGAAATAGCCGGCGCGCTCAGCGCGGTAAGGTGGCTTTTGGAAAGCCGGTCCACACCGAGTCATAATCCCCGTCGAGCGACCCGGTTTCCAGCGCGTGCGCGGTTGGCCGGAATACCCAGCGGCTCTCGATCATGAACGCCATCGTGCCGTCGATCTTGTGCGGCGCGAGGTCGGCTTCGCTGGCACCCTTCCAACTCGCGACATCGGGGCCGTGCCCGCTCATCTGGTTGTGCAGCGACAGCGCGCCGGGCTGGAAGCCGTCCGCCTTGGCGTCGTACGCGCCGTAAAGCAGTCCCATGCACTCGCTCATCGTGTTGCGGTGGAACCAGGGCGGGCGGAAGGTATCCTCGGCGACCATCCAGCGCGGCGGGAAGATCACGAAATCGACATTGGCGGTTCCCGGCACGTCGCTGGGCGATGTCAGGACGGTGAAGATCGACGGATCGGGATGGTCGAAGCTGACCGTGCCGATCGTGTTGAACCGTGCCAGATCATAGCGGCATGGCGCGTAATTGCCGTGCCACGCGACTACATCGAGCGGGGAGCGTCCGAGCTGGGTGCTCCATAGGTCGCCGAGGAATTTCTGGACGAGTTCATACTCGCCCTCGACATCCTCGAACCACGCCACCGGTGTCTCGAAATCGCGTGGATTGGCAAGGCCGTTCGCGCCGATCGGGCCGAGGTTGGGCAGGCCGAAGGGCGCGCCATGATTCTCGGCGACATAGCCGCGCGCCGTGCCGTCGAGCAATTCGACGCGAAAGCGAGCGCCGCGCGGGACAAGCGCGATCTGTCCGGGTGCGACGTCGATCCGCCCCATCTCGGTCAGCAGCCGCAGCGAGCCCCGCTCGGGCAGGATCAGCATCTCGCCATCGGCCGAGACGAAGGCGCGGTTCACCATGTCGCGGCTGGCGCGATAGATATGCATCGCTACCCCGGTCTGACCGGCCGGGCCGCCCTCGCCGGCGACGATCATCGTCGTCAGGCTGTCGAGCCAGTCCGCGTCCTCGAGGTCGAGCGCGCTCCAGCGCAGCCGGTTGGGGGCGAGCGGCGCCTTCGCTACGCCTGGGGTGAACAGGCGCGCGCCATCATAGTGCGTGAAGGCGGGGTGCGCGGCGGAGGGACGCAGGCGGTATAGCCAAGTGCGGCGGTTCTCATGGCGCGGTGCAGTGAAGGCCGTGCCCGACAGTTGCTCGGCGTACAGGCCGAAAGGCGGCTTTTGTGGCGAATTCCGCCCGACAGGCAAGGCGCCGGCCATCGCCTCGGTTGCGAAGTGGTTGCCGAAGCCGGTCATGTAATCGCGAACGGTCATGTCACTCTCCTCGCCGCACGGCCCGGGGCAGGGGCGTGCGGCGATCGCTCACGCCTCGACCACGCCCGGCACGACGCCGCGCCGGATCTGGTCCAGTTCGATGCTTTCGAACAGCGCCTTGAAATTGCCCTCGCCAAAGCCGTCATTGCCCTTGCGCTGGATGATCTCGAAGAAGATCGGCCCGACCATGTTTTCGGTGAAGATCTGCAGCAGCAACCCGCCGCCGGTCTCCGGCGCGCCGTCGATCAATATGTCGCGCTTGCGCATTTCCTCGACATCGTGGCCATGGCCCGGCAGACGCTTGTCGATCAGGTCGAAATAGGTCTGCGGCGTGGTCTGGAAGCGGATGCCGTTGGCGCGCAGCTTGTCGACGGTCGCGAAGATATCGTCGGTCGCAAGCGCGAGGTGCTGAATGCCTTCGCCATGATAATCCTTGATGAACTCCTCGATCTGGGAATGTTCATCCTGGCTCTCGTTGAGCGGGATACGGATCTTGTCGTCGGGCGCGGTCATCGCCTTGGAGAACAGGCCCGTCGACTGGCCCTCGATGTCGAAATAGCGGATCTGGCGGAAGTTGAAGATGCGCTCGTAATAGTCAGCCCAGTAATCCATCCGGCCGCGTTGCAGATTGTGGGTGAGATGGTCGAGCGTGCGCAGGCCGACGCTATGGTCGTCCGCGCCGCTGCCGGCGACCGGCTCGAAATCGATGTCGTAGATCGTCGCCGCGCCACGCCGGTCGACGAGGTAGAGGTTGGCACCGCCAATGCCTTCGATCGCCGGGATGTTGAGCTCGGCCGGTCCGACCTTGCCCTCGACCGGCGTCGCGCCACGCTCGACCGCCAGCTTCAGCGCCTTGGCGGCATCCGCGACGCGGAACGCCATGGCGTTGGCGGACGGGCCATGTTCCTTGCGGAAGTCGGCGACCTGGCCGCTGGCGTCCATGTTGAGCAGGAAGTTGATGTCACCCTGCGCATATCGCCGGACATTCTTGGAACGGTGCGTCCCGACACGGGTGAAGCCCATCTTCACGAACAGGTCGGCCAGCGCGTCGGGGTCGGGGCCGGTGAATTCGACGAATTCGAAGCCGTCCAGGCCCATTGGATTATCGTGCGGATCGGTCATCGGGGAAGACTCCGGATTTAGTATCATATGAAACCATATCCCGATTCGGCGTCACCGTCCATCGAAACAAGCGCGGCATGAACTTGTTTCCGTTGCGTTGCTCGCCCATCACGTCGGGCGGAGGACGGCAATGACCCAGCTCAAGCTCGACCAGTTCCTGCCCTATCGGCTGTCGATCGCGTCGAACCGCGTGTCGGAGGCGGTGTCCACGACCTATCACGCGTTGTTCGGCTTGCGGATTCCGGAATGGCGGCTCGTCGCGGTGATCGCGGAATCGGGCGGGGTGACGCAGCAGGCGCTGGTCGCGGCGACGCGGATGGACAAGGTCAGCGTCAGCCGCGCGGCGATCGCGCTGGTCGATCGCGGTCTTGTCGAACGCAAGCCAAATCCGGGGGACCAGCGCTCGCACCTGTTGTCGCTGACCAGCGCGGGCAGGGCGCTCTATGAGAGCGTGGCGCCCAAGGCGCTGGAACTGGAGGCGCGGGTTTTCGCCGGCTTCACCGAGGAGGAACTCGCGCGCTTCCGCACGATGCTCGACCGCATCGAGATCGCGGCCGCCGCGCTCGACCCGACGGCGGCATGAATCCTTCGCTCAGACGATCGTTCCACTTTGCGTCCCGGTAAAAATCGAATATCGGGTATTGTGGAGGCGATGATGAAAGCAGAACATTTCGACGTGGTCGTGGTTGGTGCCGGAATATCCGGTATTGGGGCGGGCTATTATCTCAAGGAGCGCTGCCCCGACCGGAGCTATGTGATCCTCGAGGGTCGTGAGGCGATGGGCGGGACCTGGGATCTGTTCCGCTATCCCGGCATCCGCTCGGATTCGGACATGTACACGCTGGGCTATGCCTTTCGTCCATGGACCGAGGCCAAGGCGATCGCCGATGGCCCGTCGATCCTCAACTACGTCAACGAGACGGCGAAGATGTATGGTATCGATCGCCGTATCCGCTACCGCCATCATGTGAAGCGCGCCGCCTGGTCGACGCAGGACGCGCGCTGGACGGTCGAAGCCGATACGCCCGACGGGCCCGTCGCCTTCACCTGCAACTTCCTCCACATGTGCTCGGGCTATTACAACTATGCCCATGGCCATACGCCTGAATTCGCCGGGGCTGCGGATTTCGCCGGAAAAATCGTCCACCCGCAATTCTGGCCCGAGGACCTGGATTATTCGGGCAAGCGCGTCGTGGTGATCGGCAGCGGCGCCACCGCGGTAACGCTCGTCCCTTCGATGGCTGAGACGGCCGCCCACGTTACGATGCTGCAGCGTTCGCCGACCTATGTCGTGTCGCGCCCGGCCGAGGACGGCCTCGCCAACTCGCTGAAGCGTCATCTGCCGGCGAAGCTGGCCTATGGGCTGGTGCGCTGGCGCAACGTGCTGTTCCAGATGTTCTTCTACAACCTTGCCCGCAAGCGCCCGGAGAAGACCAAGGAGCGCCTGATCAACATGGTTCGCGACGAACTGGGCCCCGATTATGACGTCGGCAAGCATTTCACGCCGCGTTACAATCCGTGGGACCAGCGCCTGTGCCTGGTGCCCGACGCCGACCTGTTCGAGGCGTTGCGCAGCGGCAAAGCATCGGTTGTCACCGACCATATCGAGCGTTTCGTGCCGGAAGGCATCAAGCTCAAGTCGGGCGACATACTGCCCGCGGACGTCATCGTGACCGCGACGGGGCTCGAACTGCAACTGCTCAGCGATGTCGCATTCAGCGTCGACGGCGCTCCGGTCGATCTGTCGAAAACGTTCAACTACAAGGGCATGATGTATAGCGACGTGCCCAACCTGGCCTCGTCGTTTGGCTATACCAATGCATCGTGGACGCTGAAGGCCGACCTGACCTGTGGTTACGTCTGTCGCTTGCTCAACACGATGAAGGCGCGCGGCTTGCGCCAGGCGACGCCGCGTATCACCGGCGCGCCGCTCGAGCCCGAACCGTTCCTGGATTTCAGTTCGGGCTACGTTACGCGCGCGATGGAGAAGTTCCCCAAACAGGGCGATCGCAAGCCGTGGAAGCTGTACCAGAATTATGCCAAGGATCTGGTGACGCTGAAATTCGGCTCGGTCGACGATGGCATGGAGTTCTCGAACCCCGTGCCGCGCGCTGTTGTCGCGGCGCCGGAGAAGGAAGCAATCCCGGCCTGATCGACGTGCCGGAACGCTTCGGCATTTGATCCGTTTTGATCGCGACTTCCGAGACCTTCCGCGTCGGGCTTGCGTCATTCGTTCGATCGAACTAATCGGCCGGCGATGGTTCAGCAACGCCTTCTCGATATCGCGGCACGTGAGTTCAGCCTGAAAGGGCTGGACGGCGCCAGCACCCGCGAAATCGCGGCGGCGGCGGGCACCGTAATGTCCTCCATCACCTATCATTATGGCGGCAAGGAGGGCCTGTACCTCGCGGTCGCCGATCATGTCGCCGAGCATATGGGGCGCGACATGATTGGCGATCCGGTGCTTGATGATGTCGGCGACCCCAACCCCGATGACGCGCGGCGGATGATCCATCACATCGTCGATCGCTTCATCGACAAGATGGTTGGCGCGCACAGCACTGTCTGGTCGCTGTTCATCGTGCGCGAGCAGATCAACCCGACTGCGGCTTTCGAGCGAATCTGGAGCGGCATGATGGGCCGCATGATGGAATGGATCGTCGCTCTCGTGTGTATCGCGACCGGCCGGAGCGACGCCAAGGTCGCGCGCATCGCGACCATCACGTTGCTCGGGCAGGTTATCGTGCTGCGCGCATCGCGCGCGTCGTGCCTCAAGCTGTTGCAGAGCGCCGATTTCGACGCCGCCGACATCCGCGCGATCAAGGCGCGGATCGCCATCAATATCGATGCCACCCTCGACACGTTGACCGCCGAGCAGGAGCCGAAATGAGCGACAAGCAGGAAATCCAGCCACTTTCGGGCGACGCCGGGCCTGAAGTCGGCGCCAACGAAGAGAACAAGTCGGCCAGGCCCTCGATGTTCAGCAAGCCATTGTTCTGGATCATCCTGGTCGGCGTGGCGGCGGCAATCGCGATCAGCGGCACGCTCTACTATCTCCATGAGCAGCAATATGAATCGACCGACGACGCCTTCGTCGACGCGCATATCGTGCGCATTGCGCCGACGGTCGCCGGAACGCTGCGCTTTGTCGCCGATGCCGACAACCGCCATGTGCAGCCCGGCCAGTTGCTTGCCGTGATCGACGCGGCCGGCACCGAGGCCCGCGTCACCGAGGCTGACGCCAACGCCGCGCAGGCACAGGCGCAGCTCGATCAGGCCCGCGCGCAGATCGTCGCTGCGCAGGCGGCGCGTGACCAGGCCGCGGCACAGGCGCGCTCGCCGCTCGCCACGGCGATGAAGGCTTCGGAGGATCTCGCGCGCTACGAGGCGCTGCATCGGCTCGATCCGAACGCCGTTGCGCCGCAAAAGCTCGACGAGGCGCGCGCTGCGGTTGCCACGACGGCCGCCGAGGCACGGGCGGCACGGCGCCAGATCGACAGCGCCGACGCCCAGATCACCGTTGCGCGGCGTCAGATCGCCGCCTCGCGCGCCGTTATCGCCGCCCGTGAAGCGCAGGTCCGCCAGGCGCAGGTGACGCTCGGCGACAATCGACTGACCGCGCCAATTGCGGGGCAGGTTGTCAATCGGCAGGTCAATGTCGGCTCCTTCGTCGGGCCGGGTAGCCAGCTGATGGCGATCATTCCCGATCACGTCTGGGTCACGGCCAATTTCAAGGAAACGCAACTGCGCTACATGCGCATCGGTGATTCCGTGACGATCAAGGTCGATGCCTATCCCGACGTCGCGTTCAAGGGCCATGTCGACTCGATTCAGCGCGGTGCCGGCCAGGCGTTTGCGTTGCTCCCGGCGCAAAACGCCACCGGCAACTACGTCAAGGTCGTGCAACGTGTTCCGGTTCGCATCGAGTTCGACGTGAAAGACGGACCGGATCCGCGCAAATATCCGATCGGCCCCGGCATGTCGGTCATCCCGACGGTGAAACTCGGGGGCCGTTGACGTGGCTGGCGCCGCCGTGGCGAAGTGGAACGGCGAGCGGTCGGCGGCCGGCGCCTATAGTCCGTGGCTGATCGTCGCGCTGATCAGCATCCCGACCTTCATGGAGGTGCTCGACACCTCCATCGCCAACGTCTCGCTCGATCACATCGCCGGCGGTCTTTCGATCAGCACCGATCAGGCGACCTGGGTGCTGACCAGTTATCTCGTCGCCAACGCGATCATCATCCCGATTTCCGGTTGGCTCAGCGATGCGATCGGGCGAAAGCGCTACTTTCTCATCTCGATCGCGCTGTTCACCTTGTCCTCGCTGATGTGCGGCCTCGCGCCCGATCTCACGACGCTCGTTATTGCGCGCGTCTTTCAGGGCATCGGCGGCGGCGGGCTTGCGCCGGTCGAACAGTCGATGCTGGCTGACACCTTCCCGCCGCAACAACGCGGCATGGCCTTTGCGGCGTTCGCCATCGTTGTCGTGGTGGGGCCCGTGCTCGGGCCGACGCTGGGCGGTTACATCACCGAGATGGCGAGCTGGCACTGGGTCTTCCTGATCAACGTGCCGGTCGGCATCGCCGCGTTCATCCTTGCCGAGATATTCGTCGATGAACCCGAGCGGGTGAAGCAGGACCGTGCCGAGAAGCTCAAGGGGGGGCTTCGCATCGATTATATCGGCGTGCTGCTCGTCGCCCTGGGACTTGGCTTCTTCGAACTGACCCTCGACCGCGGCGAACGCGAGGATTGGTTTTCGAGCAGCTTCATCGTCATGACCGCGGCGATATCCGCTTCGTCGCTGGTCGCGCTGGTCTTCTGGGAACTCAACCACAAGGATCCGGTGATCGACCTGCGCTTGATGAAGAACCGGAATTTCTCGCTGACCTTGCTGGTGATGGGGGTCGTGGGCATGATCATGTTCAGCACGACCCAGCTCATTCCGCAGATGCTGCAACAGGTGCTCGGCTATTCCTCCTTCCAGGCGGGGCTCGCATTGACCGCGGGCGGTGTTGCCACTCTCGTTGCGGTGCCGTTCGCCGGACGGCTCACCGGCAAAGTCGATCCACGCCTTTTGCTGATCCCCGCGTTACTCATTCAGGCTGCGGCATTGTGGAACATGTCGCACCTGACGCCGGACATCAGCTTTCAGGACGCCGCGCTCGCGCGACTCTATCAGGCGATGGCACTGCCGTTCCTGTTCGTGCCAATCAACGCGGTGGCCTATGTCGGCCTGGCGCAGAACAAGACCGCTCAGGCGTCGAGCCTGCTCAACGTCGCACGCAATCTCGGCGGAACGATCGGGATATCAACGGCGCAGACGATGTTCGCGAGCGCCCTGCAGCGAAATCAGGCGTCGTTGGTCGAGAAGCTCAGTCCACTCGATCCCAACTATAATGACTGGATCGGAAAGGCTTCAGGCGCCTTTGGCGGCATGGGCGACCAGACGACGCCGCTCGCGGTTCTCTACGGGCAGGTGCAGCGCCAGGCGGCAATGTTGTCGTTCCTGGATGTGTTCCGCTCGTTGATGATCGTCGTGCTGGTCGCGACGCCGCTCGTGCTGCTGATGCGCCCACCCAAGGGGGGCGGCAAGGAACAGGGAATGATGCACTGATGCGCAAGAGTCTCGCCGCCCCGCTCTCCGCCTTGCTCGCCACCGCGTGCACCGTCGGACCGAACTATGCGCCGCCGCAGATCGCGGTGCCGCCGACCTTCGCCGCGCCGCAGCCGGCAGCAGCGCCCGGCGCGACGATCGACCCGGCGCAATGGTGGACCGCCTTCGGTGACCCGGTTCTTGATCGATTGGTAACCCGCGCGCTCAAGGATAATCCCGACATCGCGATCGCCGCGTCACGTGTCCGTCAGTCGCGCCTCGAGGAAATTGCGGCCGGTGCGGTCGGCAAGCCGACGGCCAGCGCCACCGCCAATGCCAACCATGTCGAGTTCAGCAAGAATGCCGGCTTTTCATCGCTGGCGCGCCTTTTCTCCGGCGGCAGCGGTTCCGCATCGGGCGGTGGGTCGACCGGTGGGGTTGCACTCCCCGGCAGCGGCATCACCACCTATGCCGTTGGCTTCGACGCCAGCTGGGAAATCGACCTGTTCGGCGGCGGTCGCCGCGGCGTTGAGGCGGCGTCGGCTCGAGCCGACGCCGCGACATGGAGCCAGCGCGACGCCGCGGTAACGCTCGCGGCGGAGGTCGCCCAAGCCTATTTCGCGTTGCGGCTCGATCAGGACCAACTGGCGATCGGCGAACAGGAATTGACGCGTCAGCAGCGGGCACAGGAGATTGCCGCGCACGTCGCCCAGGTCGGATTGTCGCCGCAGATCGATGTTCGGCGCCAGCACGCCGCGCTAACCACGCTTGAGGCACGGCTTCAGCCGGTTCGCGCAGATGCTCGGGTGCGGGTACATGCGCTTGGCATCCTGCTCGGGGTGCCGCCGGAGAGCTTGTCCGGGGAGTTGCAGCCCACGCAGGCCGACCCGGTTGAAATGCCGATCGTCCCGCCCGGCCTGCCGTCCGAACTGCTGCGCCGCCGTCCGGACATCCGCGCGGCGGAGCGTCAACTTGCCGCGGCCACGGCTGATATCGGCGCGGCCGTCGCCGATCTCTATCCCAAGTTCAGCATCACGGGTGTCGCACAACTCTTGTCGATGTCGCTCGGCAACCTCGTCTCCAGCGACAGCGTCCAGGCCTCGGCCGGCGCCGGCATCAACTTCCCCTTGCTCGATTGGGGGCGTCGCAAGGCGACCGTCGGCATGCGAAAGGAGGACCGCGTCCAGGCTTATGCCCGCTATCAGCAGACCGTCCTGGGCGCGTTGCGGGACGTTGAAGATGCCCTGGCTCGTCTTGACGCCGGGCGCGCGCGCAATGCGACACTACGCCGCGCGGTCGATGATTCGATTCGCGTCACCCATTCCGTCGATGCGCAATTTCGCGCGGGTCTGATCGCGCAAGACGCACTGCTCAATGCGGAGATTCAGCTTCTGGTCGCACGCGAACAGCTCGCGGCGAGCGATGCGCAGCTGCGTCAGGATACAGCGTCGCTGTTCAAGGCGATGGGTGGCGGTTGGGGTGAAGAGCGCGCCGTATCGGCGACGCAATGATCTTCGGGAGCGGTTATCGCGCAAATTTGCGCTGACCGACTTTGGGTAAAAACAGCTGTCGGACATGACCAACTCGCCAGAGTCCCGAATCGGGACCGGGGTGAGGTCGCATATGCTTGTTTGCACGGCGCCTGAATCGACCGCCAGCTATCGGAACGTCAGGCGAGTATCGACCCGATCCGCCGCCAACCCCCTCAAATGCCGAGTGAATTAACGTCGCATCGGGCCGATCGAAGCGCTTACCAGGGGCGGATGTTGTCGCCGTAGATGAGCGCAAGAATGAAACGAAGCATTCGCTTTCTCCCTTGTCGCACCTGTGAAGGTGCAGGTTATTATTAATTGAAAGTTAAGGATAAAGCAACCTGATTTCGGGTCCGTTTCGCGAACGATGGTGCGAGTTTAAGGGTTCGTTCAACGTCGCGTGCTAGCCCCTGATGGTGATGGGCCAGTCAGCGCAGAAGATCCGTATGCCGGCGACGGCGAGCAGGCTTTCCCGCCGGTGGCTCGCTTCGACCACGCTCGCCCCCGTACGGGGGGCGCGGCGGCGCGAAAGCGCCGAAGCGCCGTTCGGCCCGATCGGTGGCGCGGCGTTGCCGTTTCTCGGCGACGTGGTCATGTCCGATGACGGTGCTTCGCTGCCGCCGGTGGCGAAGTCGTGGCAATTTCTCGGACTGATCGAGATCGCCAATTTCGTCGCGCTGCGTCGCCATGTCGGTGTCGCTCGCGCCGATATGCTGGTCGTCGATGTCAGCGACCGCATCCTCGCCGCTTTTCCCGCCCTTCGCCTCGTCGAGGTTGGGCGGACGCAGCTCGAGGTTTTGGCCGATGGCGATGCGCTTGCCGATCTCGAAGCATTGACGGGAGCGATAACCTCGCTGTTCGAACTCCCGCTCGATCTCGACGGCGAACCGCACCGAATTGAACTGTTGATTGGCGGTGCCGCGGCGCCGCTTGGCAATACGGAAGAGGTGCGCCTGATCGAAGAGGCGGAAAGCGCGCTCGATCTCGCCCGGGCGGAACGACATCCGGTGGTACGCGACCTTTCGGTCGGTGCGCCGGCTTTCGATCGACGTACGCTGACCCGCGAGCTCAACAACGCCATTTCGCAGGGGCAGATGTTCTTGCAATATCAGCCCAAGGTGCATGTCCGCCGCCAGGAGATATCCAGTGCCGAGGCGCTGGTCCGGTGGCAGCATCCCGAGCGCGGGCTGATTCTCCCGGGCGACTTCATCACGATCGCCGAGGAAGCGCGCGAGATTTGCGCCTTGACGCTCTGGACGCTGGATCAGGTGATCCACGATCAGCGCTTGCTGGCGACCGACGGCCATCAGCTGACCGTGTTCATCAATATTTCCGGCCAGTTGCTTGGTGACGCGCGCTTCGTGAAGCAGGCCTGCGCCAAGGTGCGCGAAAGTGGTGCCAAAATCGGCTTCGAGATTACCGAAACGGCGGTGATCAGGGATCCGCAGAGCGCGATAGCGAACCTCAAGACCTTCGCGGACGTCGGGATCACGATCGCGATCGACGACTATGGCGCCGGGCTCTCCTCGCTTGCCTATCTCAAGCAATTGCCGGCGCGCGAGCTGAAGATCGACAAGATGTTCGTGCTGCAACTGACCAGCAGCAATCGCGATCCGCTCATCGTGAGATCGACGATCGACCTCGCCCACGCGCTGGAAATGGAAGTCACCGCGGAGGGGGTCGAAACCCAGGCGGCGATGGCGTTGCTCACCGTCATGGGGTGCGACATGGTTCAGGGCTATCTGCTCAGTCGCCCGCTGTCGATTGACGCCTTCCGCCACTTCCTCGCCGCCGACAAGGCCGCAAAGCCGGAGGAGCACGCCAAGACGATGTTCGCCCGACCAGCCAGTTTCTGGAAAAGTGCCTGACCTGGCCCTGCTTAGCGCGGCTTTAACGGATCGGCATGCAGGGTCGCTGGTGATGGGCCGGATCATTCCTTTGCGTTTCATGGTGGCGCTTGCCGTGGCGGTGATGCTCGCAAGCGGAATCGTTGTGACGCCGGCGATCGCGGCGAGGTCCCAGGTGGACCCGATGTCCGCCAATTTCGACGCGATGATCGCCGACGCCAAGGCGGCGATGCTGATCGATCCGCACCAGGCGATCGACAAGGCTCGCGAAGCGCAGGCCGTCGCCGAACGATTGCCGATCCCACGTCGCGCGGTAGCCGTGGCGACGGCACGCTGGCTACAGGGCGAAGCGTATCTCAGGCTTGATGATACCGCGCACGCAGGTCCGTTGATCAAGGATGCGCTGGCGACAATCGCCGGCAGGCTGCCACCGACCAAGCTCAGCGGTGATATCCTGTTGTCGCTCGGCGGCTATCACACCGCAATTGCCAACGTCGCAAGCGCGCTCGATGATTATCAGCGCGCCCATAATATTTTTCGCGACATCGGCGAGACCCGCAGCCGCGCCGTCGCGCTGCTGTCCATCGCTTTGCTGTACCAGGAGGCCAAGGATTATCCCAACGCGTTGAAATATTATGATCAGGCGCGCGATGTTTATAGTGGTGATCCCAACCTTCTGCTGACGATTTACAACAACCGCGGTAACGCGCTTAAGGAAATCGGCCGTTACCCCGAGGCCGAGGCGCAGTTCCGCGAGGCGTTGATCCTGGCCCGGACGATGAAAAACCCGGCGCTCATCGCGCGGGTGCTCAGTAATATCGCGCGCAACCAGGTCATGTCCGGCCAAACGGCAGAGGCCGAGAAGACGATCGCGCAGGGTTTTGCCCTGGGGCGCCTGGGTGGTCAGGCATCCGCGGCAAGTGAACAATTCTGGGGCATCGCGGCACAGGCCGCGCTTCAACGTGGCGAGCTTGAAAAAGCCCGGATGCTCATCGAACGCAGCTTCGCGCTTGGCGAGGACGGGAACACCCTCGGCACCCGCGAAGGCCATGAGACGGCCTATAATATCTATCGCAAGCTTGGTGACGAGAAGAACGCGTTGCTGCATCTCGAGGCACTCAAGAAGCTCGATGACAAGACCTCGCAGTTGGCCGCCTCCACCAATACCGCACTGGCGGCCGCGCGCTTCGATTTCGCCAACCAGGAATTGAAAATCACCAAGTTGCAACGCGACGAGGCGAAGAGGACCGCGGAGTTCGAACGCAGCCGGGCGCGCACGCAATTATTCATCTTCGTCGGTGCGAGCGTCGTCAGCGTGGTGATTTTCGCGATGCTCGGCTTCGGATTGGTAACGATCCGACGCAGCCGTAATGAAGTTCGCGCGGCAAACGTCGATCTCGCCGATACCAACAGCGCCCTCGCCAAGGCATTGGCGGCGAAAACCGAATTTCTTGCGACGACGAGTCACGAAATCAGAACGCCGCTTAACGGCATACTTGGCATGACCCAGGTGATGCTTGCCGATCGCGCGCTTGGTGAGACGATACGCGACCGCATCGGTGTCGTGCACAGTGCGGGAGTAACCATGCGGGCACTGGTCGATGACATTCTCGACGTCGCCAAGATGGAAACCGGCAACCTCACGATCGAACAGGCGCCGTTCGATTTGCGCGCGACGCTGACCGACTTGTCACGCATGTGGCAGGAGCAGGCACAAGCCAAGGGGCTCGCCTTTTCGCTCGATCTTGCGGAATGTCCGCAATGGATCACCGGTGACGCGGCGCGATTGCGGCAGGTGGCGTTCAACTTGCTGTCCAACGCGCTCAAATTTACCGACGCGGGAACGGTCACCGTGCGTGCCGGCGAGAGTGCCACGCCAGAAGGCGCGCTGCTGACGATCGCCATCAGTGACACGGGCATCGGCATCCCGACGGACAAGCAAGAACTCATTTTCGAATCCTTCCGTCAGGCCGATGGCGGCACGACGCGCAAGTTCGGCGGGACCGGGCTTGGCCTGTCGATCTGTCGCAACCTCGCGCGTGCCATGAAGGGTGATGTCACCGTGGACAGCGAGGAGGGGAAGGGGGCGACGTTCACGCTGAGCTTGCCGCTGCTTCGCGCGGCCGCGCCACAGGAGCAGGCTGTCGCGATCGAGACCGACGGCAGCGCGCTGCTGATCGTCGATCGTAATCCGATTACCCGTGCGATGTTGCGGGCGATACTCGCGCCGCGCGCCGGCAGCGTGGAATTCGCCGGCTCGCTCGAAGAGGCAAGCGGCCGTGTGTCGGCGGGGGGCGTCGCGCTCGTCCTGGTCGACGACGCCACCGCCAGGGCATCCGAGGATCTCGGCGCCCAACTCACGATGCTCGCCCGCGACGCGAAAGGCGTCGGGGCTGAAACCGTGTTGTTGTGGGCGGGTCTCGACGATGCGCAGCGCGACGAACTGGCCGCCACCGGAGTCGGCAGGATCATCGCCAAGCCGATTGCGGGGCCGGCCCTTGCCGCCGCGCTTTATCCCGTTAAGACGTGCGACGATACAGCACCGAACCATCTTGCCACACAGGCGGCTTGATCCGATAATGCGCCATCACGAGCAGAGGAATGCACTTCATGACGCCCGCCAAAAGGTGCTATGGTCGTGAATATCCTATTCATTGAGGATGATCCGATGAACCGGCGTGTCGTCGGTGACATGCTCGATGTCGCGGGCGCGGTGATGACCGGCGCGGAAAGCGCCGAGATCGGCCTCCAGCTGATCGACGAACAAGATTTCAATATCATCCTGCTCGATTTGCGCATGCCGGGGATGGATGGCTTCGAGGCGTTGCGACGCATTCGCGCGCGCACCGACGCGAAGGCTGATTTGCCGGTCATCATCGTCACCGCCGATACCGCCATAGACCTGCGCGAGCGTTGCCTGGCGGAAGGTGCCGATGAGGTAATGTTCAAGCCGGTGGCGATGGACTCGCTGTTCGATGCGATCGGCCGGATGCTCGCCAAGCCTGGTGCCGGGATGATCGGCTGAGCAAATCGGCGGGACGGGCAAGCGGATGGTTGAGGTACGTATCCCCGCCTTGTCGGTGCTTTTTCGTCTCAAGGCTTAAAGAACCGTATCCGATCAGGCTGTAACCACTTCCAGTCGCGCTCCGAACTGACCATATGGCAATAAGTGCCGTGTGGAGCGTAACTTGTCCGATGTGATCCTTGATCGCTTGTTGGCCACGATGGATGTCGCGGTCGACGCGTTTGCGATATGTGAAGTGCGGCGCGGTCTTCGGCTGGTCGGTGGGGCGAGCGCGGCCATCGAAGTGCATTACGTGCTTTCCGGCACTTTGCATCTGACCGTCGCCGACCTGCCCGAAATGCGCTGTGGCCCCGGCAGCATCATCGTCGTTCCACCGGGCCTTCACCAGGTCATGGCGGCGGACGGCGCGGCAGGGACCGACGTTCGCGCCGTCGATAATTGCACGCCGACGCGCAGCGGCATGTTGCTGTTTGATGCCGCAGGCGGCAGCGTCGGAGACGTTCGCGTGGTATGCGGCCTGATCGCTGCCAACATTTCGGGCTCGTTCGGTTTGCTTGACGCGGTCAAGCAGCCGCTGGTCGAGGATCTGAGCGACCTTGCCATTGTCCGGCAAAGCTACGCCACGATGCTGGACGAGATCAGTGGCATGGGCCTGGGTGCGCGCGCACTGACCGGCGCGTTGATGAAGGCCTGTCTCGTCGTGCTGCTGCGCCGGCATTTCGCCAGCGCGGGGCAAGGGTCGAGCGTGTTGAGCACCCTGCGCGATCCGCGGCTTGGCAAGGCGGTGACCAGCGTCCTCGATCGACCGGCCGCGGCGCACAGCGTCGCCAGCCTGGCGCGGATCGCCGGCATGAGCCGCTCGGCATTCGCGCGCGAATTTTCGACGAATCTGGCCATGAGCCCCATGGCGTTCGTGGCGCGCACGCGGCTGCATCACGCGGCCGAGCTGCTCACCGCGACGCGCCTGCCGGTCAAGGTCATCGCGGCCAGTGTCGGCTTCGCCAGCCGCAGCCATTTCAGCCGTGCGTTCAGCGCCGCCTATGGCGCGGATCCAAGCGGCTTTCGCAGGGTCGCTGGCAACACCAACGCCGGTGGGACTTCGGATGCAGGAGTTCGGCTGCAATGATCTCGACAAATCGCCTGACCGTCGCCGCGGGATTGTTGCTCGCCATGGGCGGCGTCGGCATCGCCGCCCATTCACTACACCCCGCTTCGATTGTCGTGTCGACGGCGGCGCTGGCCGCAGCGCCTGCGGTCCCCGCCACCCCAGCGGATGCGGCCCATCCCACGGTCGTCGAACTCTATCAGAGCCAGGGCTGTTCGAGCTGTCCGCCAGCGAACGCCAATGTCAATGCGATTGCCGACCGGCCGGGCATCCTCGCGCTCAACTTCGCGGTGACCTATTGGGATTATCTTGGCTGGAAGGACGTCTTTGCCGCGCCGGCCTATACGGCGCGGCAATGGGAATATGCCAATGCCGCCGGTCGCGCGCAGGTATCGACGCCGCAAGTGATCATCAATGGGCGCGCCGCCGTGGTTGGCAGCAATGCCGCGACACTCGCCGCCGCGATTCGCGACAATGCCCGCGCGACGCCCGGCCCGGAAATCGCCGCGAGCGGCGGTCGTGTGACGGTCGGCGCGGCGCCGGCGTCGGCGAGCGCGACGGTGTGGTTGGTGCGTTATGATCCGCGCAACCTCGCCGTGGCGATCCGCGCCGGCGAGAATGATGGTCGCACCCTCGATCATCGGAATATCGTCCGATCGCTCGCTGCGCTTGGCAATTGGCGCGGGCAGGCCGCATCGTTCACCATACCGGCGGGCGATCCGGCCTATCGCAGCGCGATTCTGGTCCAGCAGGGCAAGGGCGGGCCGATCATCGCGGCTTCACGGATTTAGGTCTCGTCGTGGCCGGGCTTCGCCAGCGCGGCGGCGAGCGACGCTGTCGCGCTGCCGCGCCGTGCCGGCTGGGGCTGGCCCGGGGCGGGTGCCCAGCCGGTCAGATAGACGATGTCGAACCGTTCGGAAGTGCGACCATCGCTGTCGGCACGAGCGGCAAAGGCTTGTGCGGCGCGTGCCAGCGTGTCGCGCCGCAATGGGCTGCGGCCGCGCAGCACGTTGCTCGCGCCCATGCCGCGAAGGTCGTCGAGTAGCCGCCCAAGCCCGGCATAGCGCACCGTCAGCGTCTCGACGTCGGCGACCGGCAGCGCGAAGCCGGCGCGCACCAGCAGATCGCCGGCCGATCGCACGTCGATTTGCGGATGTATCCGCGCCGCTGGCCGGTCGCCCTCGGCCTCGCGCAGCGCAGCGCGAAGCGTCGCGAGGCTGCCGGCGCCGGTAAAGGCAGCGAGAAACAGGCCGTCGGGTCGCAATGCCCGGCGGATCAGAGCGAGCGCGCCGGGCAGGTCGTTGACACTGTCGAGTACCCCTGCCGACACCACCAGGTCGAACGATGCGTCGGCAAAGCGCGGCTGGTCTTCGTCCGCCTGTATGCCGCCTGTCGCGGCGGCGAAACGCGCGCCGGCATCGGCACGGGTGATCGCGGCACCAGTGGGCGCGACGAAGCTGCCATCATGGGCGCCGAGGTCGAGCACATTCTCGAAGGATCGCGTCACGCTGGCCAGTCGATCGGCGATCCCGTCGAGCATCGCGGCACGCAGGAAGTCGTGCCCGGCAAACGCCGGTTGGGCGCGGTCGCGGCGCAATCGTCGTGCGGCGCGGTCGAAGATCTCGGACGTGTTCACGCCGCGGCTTGTGCCGCCGCAGCGCGCGCGCGACAAGCCTTGCGGTCAGGATCTGGGCTTGATGCCAGGGTCTGGCAAGCGGCGAGATCGAGCGGGGGGTGAGGTCGAGAGGAGCATGAATTGTGCCGACAGGCCTTTTTCCGTGCCGCGCAACCGCGCTATCGCCAAGTCTTGACCCGGATACGTCGCCTTGCAGCCCCATTGCGCATGATCGCTGACCTTGCGCTGCCGCCACGTTGCCCGGGTTGCGGCGCGGTCACGACGGACGATCACCGCTTCTGCGCGCGCTGCTGGGACGGCATGCGCTTTCTCGCACCGCCATGGTGCGCGACCTGTCATCTGCCGTTCGACTATGATCGCGGCCCCGATGCACGCTGCGCGGCGTGTGAGGAGAATCCGCCGCGCCACGCCGGCATTCGCGCGGCGGTCGCTTATGGCGAGGTCGCGCGCACCGTCGCGCTGCGCTTCAAATATGGTGGCCGCATCGCCTTTGCCGAGACAATGGCGCGGCGGATGGCGCGGTTGTTGCCGGACGATGCCGATCTGCTGGTGCCGGTGCCGCTGCATCGTTGGCGCCTGTGGTCGCGTGGTTTCAATCAGGCCGCGCTGATTGCGGCATCGCTCGCGCGCATCGGCAAAATTCCCCACGATCCCTTCATCTTGCGGCGCGCGAAGGCGACCGCGCCGCTACGCGCCATGGGTGCCAAGGCGCGGGCCCGCGCGGTTGCCGGCGTGTTCGCCATTGCGCCAACGCGTCGGGATAAGCTCCGCGGACGCCATGTCGTGCTGGTCGATGACATTCACACCAGTGGCGCGACCAGCGACGCCTGCACGCGCATCCTTTTGCGCGCAGGTGCGGCTCGGGTGACGATTTTGTGCTGGGCACGCGTGCTGCCAGGCGACGGCGACGATTGACAAGCGCGGTCCACATCCACACCTTTAGCGACATGGCCAAGGTCGAAGTCTACACAAAAGCTTTCTGCCCGTTCTGCACGAGGGCGATGAATCTGCTGGCGCGCAAGGGCGTCGCGGTTGACGAGTTCGATATCACGATGGGCGGGCCGAAGCGCGGCGAGATGCTCGATCGCGCCAACGGCCGTACCACCGTGCCGCAGATCTTCATCAACGGGCAGCATGTCGGTGGATCGGACGACCTCGCTGCGCTGGACCGCGAGGGCAAGCTGGACGCGCTGCTCGCGGCATGAAGATCGCCGTGCTTCAGATGACGACCGGGATCGACCCGGCCGTCAATGCGCGCGTTCTCGTTGCCGGCATCGCCGATGCGGCAGCGGCAGATGCCGCGATGTTGTTTACCCCGGAAATGTCGGGCCTGCTCGATCGCGACCGTGCTCGCGCCGCCGCGTCGCTGCATGCGGAGGCGGATGATCCCGTGCTCGCCGTGGTCCGGTCGGCTGCCGCGGAGCACCGGGTCTGGGTGCATCTCGGTTCGCTTGCCGTGCGCGGGGCCGACGGACGGTTGGCCAATCGAGGCTTCGTAATCGATTCCGGCGGCGAGATCCGTGCCCGCTATGACAAGCTCCATCTGTTCGACGTCGATCTGCCGACCGGAGAGAGCTGGCGTGAATCCGCCGCCTATGCGCCGGGGGCGGGGGCTGTGGTGGTCGATACGCCGGCGGGCGTGCTGGGCCTGTCGATCTGCTATGATCTGCGTTTTCCCGCGCTCTATGGCGCGTTGAGCGACGCTGGCGCGACGATCCTTGCCATCCCGGCCGCTTTCACCCGTCCGACCGGCGCGGCGCACTGGCATGTCCTGATGCGCGCCCGCGCGATCGAATCCGCTGCCTGGGTGGTCGCGGCGGCGCAGACCGGCGAGCACGCTGACGGTCGCGCGACCTATGGCCATTCGCTGGTCGTCGACCCCTGGGGCAATGTGGTGCTCGACATGGGCGATGCGCCGGGCCTCGGCTTTGCCGAGATCGACCCGGCGCGTGTCGTCGACGTGCGGGCGCGCATTCCGGTGCTGGCGCATCGCCGCGCCATTCCGCCCGTGGTACGCGCGTCATGATCGTGTTCGACCTGCGTTGTAGTGGCGCGCATGTTTTCGAAGCATGGTTCGCCTCGAGTGCTACCTATGAGGAGCAGCGCGAGCGCGGCCTGCTGGTTTGCCCGGTCTGCGGCGACCGCGATGTCACCAAGGCGCTGATGGCGCCGAATGTCGCCGCCAAGGGCAATGCGCGGCAGATGCCGGTCGCAATGCCGCCGGTAGAGACGCCACCCTCCGACGCCCCATCGCCCGAGGCGATCAAGGCTGCGATGCAGGCGATTGCCGCGGTGCAGGCGAAGATGCTCGAAAAATCCGAATGGGTTGGCCGCGCTTTCGTCGATCGCGCGCGGGCGATGCACAGCGGTGAGGCCGATGTCGCGCCGATCCATGGCCAAGCCACGCGCGCGGAAGCCGAATCGCTGCTGGAAGAGGGGGTGCCGGTGGCACCGCTGCTCGTACCGATCGTTCCGCCCGAGGCGCTAAACTGATCGACTTAACTGATCGAGGGGTGATTGACCGGCGGGCGAGGCGGCGATACCGCTCGTCGCATTGCCCCCGTAGCTCAGCCGGATAGAGCGACGGTTTCCTAAACCGTAGGCCGCGTGTTCGAATCTCGCCGGGGGCACCAATATTCACAAACATCGTCGGTGCGCGCGGAACTCGCTGCGCGCTGGCGGCGGGCTTCGGCGAAGGATCGACCGAAGCCCGCGCGACCGTAACGCTTACGCCTTGACGTGCGCGGCGATATACTTGTTCATTTCGAACATCGTCACCGAATCCTTGCCGAACACTTTCTTCAGCTTCTCGTCGGCGAGAATTTCGCGCTTGTTGGCGGGATTCTGCAGGTTGTTGGCCTTGATATATTCCCACACCTTGCTGATCACCTGGCTGCGCGGCAGCTTGTCGTTGCCGACGATCGCGCCGAGTTCGGCAGAGGGCTGAACCGGTGCATGGATGCCGCCGGTCTTCGCGGGGGTAGTAGCCATAAGTCGTCCTTCCTGTTGTATCGTGCTGGCCGTTGACGGCCTTACGCCTTCGTGTAGCGCGGATCGCTTGTGCGCCGCCTTTTCGCGCTTGTCACGCCTAACAATGTCCGTTCGGGTTGCTTTCGTCACGGTAAAGCGGTTGTTGGTCGCGACATTGCGTCGATTTCGCGGGCGGGGCGGCGGTGCAAGCGGGTAGGGCGGTGATGGGCGAACCCAAAACGAAAGCGGCCCCCGTTCCGGATGGAACGGGGGGCCGTTGTTCACGACATCCGATCGTCGATCAGAAGCTCTTGCGCACCGTGAAGCCATAGGTGCGCGGCTCGTTCGGATAGCCGCTATAGCTGCCCGACTGCGCGACCGTCGGGAAGGCCCCGAGCAGATACTTGTCGTTGTTGAGATTGCGTGCCCACAGCATCAGCTCGAGCTGATCGTTGGTGTCCTGGATCGCAAAGCTGGCATTGACCTGGCTCTGGCCCCAGGTCGAATATTGCGGCGGCGTCGTTTCGGTTAGCTGCGTGTTGCTGGTGTAGTTATATTCGCCGCGCAGAAAGACGCCCCAGCCGTTGCCGAAGCTATGCGTAATCGTCGCCGACGTCGAGCCGCTCCAGGTTGGGATACCCGCCGGCTTCTGACCCGTCAGATCGCGAAAATTGGGGCGCAAGCCGGTGGCAGGATTGATCGGGCACTGCACCGTATCATAGTCGACGCAGGCAGCGCCGGTGAACGAGTCATATTTCGGATCAAGATACGTCACCGCACCGGTCAGTGAAAGCCAAGGAATCGGGCGATAGGCCGCGTCGACTTCGAAGCCGCGAACCGATTCAGAGCCGGCATTGACCAGGTTGAAGCCAAGGCCGGTAAAGGCGTTGGACTGGAAGCCCTTGATGGTCTGCTTGAACACCGCGAGGTTGAAATAGCCACCACGGAACTTGGCTTTGAGGCCCGCCTCATAGACCGTGACGTTTTCCGGAGCGGCCGACCGACCGACGCCGTTGAGCGGCGGGCGGCTATCCGAGGAAAGGTTAAAGGCGCCGGCCTTCCAGCCCGTCGAGTAGCTGACGTAGACGTTGACCGCGCCGAGATCATAGGCCGCGCGCGCTGCATAGGTCACGCGGTTGCCGGTCAGGATGCCCGATTCCGTTGCGTTCGGATAGTTGACCGGCCCGTGGACTGGCGAGTTGGCGTAGAAGAACTGTAGCGCGTTTAGTGCGAACGGGTTCGTTCCAGCCAGTGACGCAGGGCACGGCGATGATCCCGCGCCCGGCAGCGACGCACCGAGTGAAGCGCCGAACAAATTGACGGGCACTTTACCGCCAGTGCTCGCCGGATTGAATCCCTTTTGCAGCAGGCAGCCGGACAGCGACGCAGGCAAGGCTGCGAACGGAATGCCCGCAAAGGTCGGCTGATTATCAAGATTGAGCATCGAGAAGCGATCGGTGAGTACAACGCTCGAAGCCGCCGCCTTGCGATCGTTCATATAGGCGATGCCGCCGGTAAGCGTCAGGCGATCGGTAACCTTGTATTCTGCCTGACCGAACAGCGAGAAGAACCGCTGGTTCATGTGATAATGATCATAGATGCCGGTGCCGGCCGCGAAGTAGGTGCTGCCTGGCACCACGTTCGGCACGCCGCTCGCGGCCTGCAAACCTTCCAGCGCGCTAAGCAGGCCGGCCGACCCACCGGTCAGCGCGTTGACATAGGCCCGCGCATCCTTGCCGTAGAGAATGTCGCGGCCAGTATCGAGCTTCTCGTCCTGATAGAAACCGCCGACGAGCCAGGAGAACGGACCAGTCCCTTCCGAAGCGAGGCGGAATTCCTGGGTGAAGGTCTTGATATGGTTGGCGCTGGCCAGGTTGGAAATATCGGCGCCGGTAAAGTCGACGTCGAGTGTCGTCTGGTTGACCTGATCACGATAGGCGGTGATCGAGGTCAACTTGGCGAAGCCGAGGCTCCAGTCGATCTGGCCGGAAATGCCCTTGCCCACCAACCGATTGGTCGGGTCCGTGTTGTAAACGAGATTTCGAGCGAAGGTCTGCGTCGTATTGTTGATTGGCTTGCCGAGGCCGCCAAAGGCAACGGGCGCGCCGATGGCCTGCGTTGCCGGGCCGTTGAACACGGTTTCGGCGCCGCAGCACACTTCCTTGATGACGTTATAATCGGCGATCACGCGCAGCGAAAAATCGGCCGAGGGCTGGAACAGGATATCGCCACGGATCGACCAGCGATTGCGCTCGTTAACATCCCTACCCGTAACGATATTCTTGAAATATCCATCACGTTCATTGATGCTGCCCGACAGGCGGAAGGCGAGGCTGTCGCTGATCGGGCCAGTAATCGTGCCCTTGGGGTTGATCTGGCCGTAATTGCCGACGCTGACCTCGGCCTTGCCATGCCATTCGAATTCGGGGCGCTTGGTGATGATGCTGATCGCGCCCGCCGACACGTTCTTGCCGAACAGCGTCGATTGAGGTCCGCGCAGCACTTCGATCCGCTCGATTTCGGGCAGGTCGTCGAGCGCGGCGGCCGAGCGCGAGCGATAGACGCCGTCGATGAACACACCGACCGAACTCTCGATCCCGTCATTGCCGTTGCCGTTGCCGAAGCCGCGAATGGTGAAGTTGGTCTGGCCGGCACTCTGGAACTGCGTCACCTTCAGCGACGGCACGACAGACTGAAGATCGATCAGGTCGACGATATGGGCCTTTTCGACCGTATCGGTGCTCGTCACCGACACCGAGATCGGTACGTCCTGCAGCGTCTGCTCGCGCTTCGTCGCGGTGACGATCACGTCGTTACTGTAATCGTCGCTCGCCGCCGGAGCCGGAGCGGCGGGCGGCGTGGTCTGCGCCATCGCCGGCATGGCGGTGAACAGTGCGATTGCGGAGGCAGCGAGCAGTTCGTATTTCTTCAAGATGGCATCCCCTTCAGCGTCGCTGCCAGTCTTCGTGCTGGATAAGCGGGTTCGTAAATTTGGTATGCTATTTTAACGTGGGGGCGAATCCATCGTCAATGCGAATTCGCCGGCAATCCACAGAGTTGCACACCAGTTGCCCAAATGAGACAGATTCAAAATTGAACCAGACCTCGGCTGGAGCGGACTATCTCCACGAACCGCGGATACCGTAGCGTCACTTGAGATCGTAGCCGAATGATCGGTAAGCGGCAAATTATACCATCTGGCTATAATTTGATGCCGCAGAAGACGGATTTGAGGAGATTCATGCCTCCGCGCTGGAGCGGCGAGTGTTCGCGAGGCGGGCTTGGAGCGGCGCGGCCTTTATGTTGAAGGTCGGCATGTCGAGCCGGATGCGAGATGGCGGGGCGATCTCATCGGCCCCGCGAATCGCCCTCGCGCCTGTCTGAACGGGGCATGGTGATGCGCGGCGACCGTCTCGCGCATGGACTTTTGCGCCGTCGTCCTGCGCATGTCATCGGGCGCTGGCCGGGCAAACGGCGCTCTCGGCCACGTCGCGCCGGGGCGCGCTTCGGAACGACGGCGAGTTCGTACGTCTGGTATGTCCGGAACGATCCCACGTGACGTTTCCTCGTCGTGAGGCGGGGGCTGGCGCAGCCGTAGCCGTAGCGTGGGGCGTTCGTCGCCGTGATCGATCGGCCGGGGCGCACGAAAGAAACGGCCCCCGTCGCGTGCGACGGAGGCCGTAGTCTGATTCCCCCGAAGAGGCCGGGCGTCGCCTAGAATTTGAACCCTGCGGCGATGCCGTAGCGGCGTGGCTCGATCGTAAAGATGTTGGTGAACAGGCCCGACGACTGGTCGGTGACATATTGGCCCGTCACCGCGTTGTTGTTGGTCAGGTTCTGCACGAAGCCCCGGACGAACCAGCGGTCGTCGCGACCGTTGAACTGGACCTGGGCGTTGACCACCTCATAACCCTGGATACGATCGACATTGGTGTTGAAGATCGAGCCATATTGGTTGCCGGTATAGGCAAGGTCGACGCGCGGTACGATGCTCATGCCGCTGGTGCCGAGATCCCAGGTATATTGCGCCCCGACCGAGAATTTGTAGGTCGGCGCCTGCGGCAATCTGTTGCCCTGAATGTTGACCGGGACGCCGTCGAGCACGCTGACCCCGTTGGCGGCGGCGGTCGCGTTCAACGCGCTGCAGATGCCATAGGCGCCGGTTGCCGTGATCGTCGGAATGGCGACCGGGGCGCGCAACCCGATCGCGGCATTTACCGCAGTGACATAGCCATTCGACAAGGCGGCGCCACCGGGTCCGGTCGGCACAACGACGCAGTTCGAGCCATTGGTGATATCCTTGATGATCACCGCGTCGGAGCGCCCGCCCGAAACATCGCGCGGATTGACGAGCAGGCGGCTGCTCGACACCGAGCTATGCAGGTAGCTGGCGTTGATGTTGACCACGAAGGCGCGGATTGGCGCCACGATCGCTTCCGCCTCGACGCCATAGATATTGGCATCGACATTGTCGTTGACCGAGGTGCGCGCGACGATCCGGCTCAACTGCAAGCCTTTGTACTTATAGTAGAAACCGGTCAGGTTGAGCCGCAATGCGCCGTGCAGGAAGGTGTTCTTCGAGCCGATTTCGAAAGCGTCGACCTGTTCAGGTGCGAAGGTCGTCGGCACGTTGAAGGTCGGCGGCAGCGGTGGGTTGATCCCACCCGACTTGTAGCCACGCGAATAGGAGAAATAGATCAGGTTGCGATCGGTGATCTGGTAATCGAGCACCGCGCGCCCGGTCAGCTTCGAAAAGCTCACGCTGCCGCGCGCATAGTCCTGGATCCCCGCCGTGTTCGAATCGAAGTCCGTGGTGGTGTAGTTCAGGCCCTGCGTAATGCTCGACGCGCCGATCGGGGTCAGCACGTTGAGGGTGATGTTGCGCGCCTGGACGAACTTGTCGTCGTGATTGTAGCGCAGACCCAGCGTCAGCTTGAGCTTGTCGTTGAACTTGAAATAGGTCTCGCCGAAGATACCGTACGACTTCAATCGGAACAGTTGGGTATCGTTGCGGTAGAACGGCGTCGCGAGGAAGGCGTTGCCCGCCACTCCAGGGATCGCCGCCGAACTCGCCGCGCCAAGAATGCCCGAGGCGTAATCGAGGCCGAACGCGTTGACGAAATAATCGTTGTTGCGCGTCTTCGAGTCGAAATACAGCCCGCCGAGCAGGAAGTTGAACATCCCGTCGAACGAGCTGTCGATATGTGCCTCAAGCGAATATTGCCGCGTGGAGGCGCGTGAGCGATCGAAATCGAGGCTCTGCCCGAAGCAGCCGATCTTGTTGCCGCCATAGACGCCGACATTGTTCGGGTCGGCGGCCGACTGGCAGACGCCGCCCGCCGCGCCATTGGGAATCAGCGTCTGGCGCACGCCGTTGAGGAACGCCGCGGGGCCGCCTGTACGGCCATAGGCGTCGAGCGCGAGGAGGCCCGGGTTGTTGGCGAGCGAATTCTCCACGGCAAGGTTGTAATCGGTCGTGCTGTCGACGCTGTTGCGCGCATAGCCGCCGGTCAGATTGAACGAAAACTTCCCGAAATCGTGGAAGAATTTGGCGGTATATTGCTCTTCGTCGGCGAAATAGGTCGGGTTGTAATCGATCCGCACGGTCCGCACGTTCGCCGGGTTGGTGACGCCGGCATAGGTGTCGTTACCGTAGAGGCTCTGCAGCCCGAACGGGGCCAGCGCCGCGTTGTTGACGCGGAAGAATTCGGTCGATGTCAGCACGGCGGCGAGCGTCGAGTTGCCGTTGGGCGACTCATAGGCGAGCTGGTCGGGCAGGCAGCCCAGAATGCCGGTCGGATCGCGATGGCAAAGCTGCTTCTGGATGCGCGAGCGGTTGTCCCTCTCGTGGAAATAATAGCCGATCAGGTCGAGTCTCGTGTCGCTGCTCGGTTGCCATGACAGGGTGCCGCGGATCGAATAGAGATCGCGTCCGTCGATCCGGCTGTTGTCGTAGGTGTTCAGCGTATAGCCGTCACGCTTCAGATAGGTGCCGGCGACCCGCACCGCGAGGGTGTCGGAGACGGGCAGGTTGAACATGCCCTTCAGCTTCTTCGAATCGTAATTGCCATATTCGAATTCGCCGGAGGCATGGATGCCGGAGAAATCGGCCTTGGCGGTGATGAAGTTGACCACGCCGGAAGTTGCGTTGCGCCCGAACAGCGTGCCCTGCGGGCCGCGCAGTACTTCGACCCGCTCGAGGTCGAGAAATTCGGTTTCGAACAGGCGGGTCGACAGCAGCGGCATGTCATTGACGTGGATCGCCGTCGCGCTGTCGCATGTCGCGCCGACGCAGAGGTCGCCGATGCCGCGGATCGTGAAGCTGGACGAGGTGAAGTTGGTCTTGGTGAAGCTGACGTTCGGCAGCGTCAGCTGAAGTGCCGAGGGATTGACGATCTGCTGCTTGTCCAGTGCCTCGGCGGTAAACGCCGACACCGCGATCGGCACGTCCTGTAGCCGCTGCGACTGGCGTTGCGCGGTGACGACGACGTCAGGCACGCCGCCTTCGTTGGCTGTCGGTGTCGTTTGCGTGGCAGGCGCCGTGGTTTGTGCCGCCGCCGGTGTGGCGGCGAGCAGGGCGATTGCAGACGCAGCAAGAAGCTCGTACTTTTTCATCGTGACATCCCCTTCCGCTTGGCCGCCAGTCTGTCGCTGGTTCGGCTCGTTCGTAAACTTGGTATGCTATTTTTAGCGTCTTCGCGAATCAATCGTCAATGCAAATTGGCGGAAACTATGGGGGTTGCGCACTTGTCGCTCAAATGTGACAATTTTCGAATTGAACTTCAATTTGGCTGGCGCGCGTGGCGACGGCCGTTTTCACCCGCCATCGTCCCGGATGGTCGATCAAGGAATTCCACCAATGGCTAACAGCGCCACCCAACCGGAGGATGGCGACCTGGTCGGCGAGCCTTCCAGGATACACGTCCCCGATGAAGTCGCCGCGGCGATCACCACGCTGATTCGCTGGGCCGGCGACGATCCGATGCGCGAAGGGCTGGTCGATACGCCCAAGCGCGTCGCGCGCGCCTGGAAGGAATATTGCGCCGGTTATCAGGATGATCCCGCACATCATCTGTCGCGCATCTTCGAGGAGGTCGGCGGCTATGACGAGATCGTCATCCTCAGGGACATCCCGTTCCAGTCGCATTGCGAGCACCACATGGCGCCGATCATCGGCAAGGCGCACATCGCCTATTTGCCATCGAACTGGGTGGTCGGCATCTCGAAGCTCGCGCGCGTGCTCCATGCCTATGCCCGGCGACTCCAGGTGCAGGAACGGCTGACGGCCGAGGTCGCCAATTGCATCTGGGACAATCTCAAGCCGCTCGGTGTCGCGGTGGTGATCGAGGCGAGCCATGCCTGTATGACGGCGCGTGGCGTGCGCACGCCGGGCGTCACGATGGTCACGAGTCGCATGATGGGGGTGTTCCGCGACGACGATCGCAGTCGCAAGGAAGTCCTGGCCTTGATGGGGCGCTGAGCGGTGGTGGCGACCCGGACCGTGCTGGTGACGGGCGCGGCACGGCGTATCGGCGCGGCGGTCGCGCGCCATCTTGCCGGGGAGGGGTGGCGGGTTGCCATCCACTATCACGAGCATGCCGATGCCGCGCTGGAACTGGCGGACGCGCTGCCTGGCGCGATCGCGTTGCCCGGCGATCTGGCCGATCCGGCGGTGCCGCCCGCGCTGATCGCCGCCGCCCGCGCCGCGTTGGGCGCGCCGCTGGCCGGGTTGGTCAACAATGCGTCGGTGTTCCGGTTCGACGCGCCGCCACGGATCGATCGGGCATCGCTCGACGAACATCACGCGATCAATCTCGCCGCCCCTGCGCTGCTGGCATCGGCGCTGGCGTTGCAGGATGATCTGGCCGAGGGCGCGGTGGTCAACCTGCTCGACCAGAAGCTTGCCAATCCCAACCCCGATTTCTTTTCCTACAGCTGCGCGAAGTTCGCACTTGGTGGCGCAACCACGATGCTTGCCCAGGCGCTCGGGCCGCGGATCCGCGTCAACGCCGTCTCACCGGGCATCTCACTGCCAAGCGGGGGACAGAGCGAGGCCGAATTCCATGCCGTCGCCAGCGACAATTTGCTGCGCCGGCCGGTCGCGATCGACGATATCGCCTGCGCGGTCGCCTGGCTGCTCGGCGCGCGCGGCGTGACGGGGCAGAACGTCTTCGTCGATTGCGGCCAACGCTTCCTGCCGCGCGCGCGCGACGTCATGTTCGACGCCGGTCCCGCCGGTGCTCACCGTGGCTGAGGCGCGCTACACCCTGTTGCTCGAGGGCCTGTCGCTGGCGATGGGCCTCGGCATTCATGCGCACGAACGGGCGCCGCAGCGGGTCCTGGTCGATCTGCGGCTCGATTGCATCTACCCGTCGGCGCCGTCGGGTGATCGCATCGTCGAAGCGCTCGACTATGATGCGATCTACGCCGCCGTCCGCGACCTTGCCACTTCGCGTCACTTCAACCTGCAGGAAACGCTGTGCGAGGAGATTGCGTCACTGTGCCTCGCCGACCCGCGGATCGAGCGCGTCATGGTGCGGTCGTGCAAACCCGATATCTTTCCCGATGCCCGGGTTGGCTGCGAGATCGTGCGCTTCCGATAAGCATCGTGCCGAAAAGACCTGCCTCGGGCGGACGGGACAGGGGCCTGGTTCCCACGAACGCGATGCGGCATCGAAAATCCAGAGCGAGCTGCGAATAGGTGGAATCCGGCTATTCGCGATCGAGCACGCGACCACGGGGAATCTAGACCGGGCTGCGTTTCCGTCGAAACGCAGCCCGGTCCAGAGAAGTGCCGCTGATCCCGCCGCTCTAACCCCGGTTTGCGGCGCTGAGCACTGCGCGGACCGAGGCGGTGGCGATATCGGTGTCGATTCCGACACCGAACACCGTCTTGCCATCGGTCGTGCGGCACTCGACATAGGCCGCCGCGCGCGCATTGGCGCCGTGCCCGATCGCATGCTCGCTGTAATCGACCACGTCGAGCGACGGCCCGGTATTCTCGCCCAGCGCCGCGATCACGCCCGAGATAAGGCCGTTGCCGCGCCCCGAGATCGATCGCTCGCCACCCTCGATCGCGACGCGCCCGACGAACAGCCGGTCGCCCGCCGACCCGCTTTCGTGATAGTCGAGCAGCGCGAAGCGATCGTCCGCGCGCGGCAGATAGGTCGCCTCGAACAGCGCCCAGATATCGGCGGCGTTGAGCTCGCGGCTGGTCTCGTCGGCGAGTTGCTGGACGTGGCGGCTGAACTCGGCCTGCAGGCGCTTGGGCAGCTTGAGCCCCTTGTCCTGTTCGATCACCCAGGCGACGCCGCCCTTGCCCGATTGGGAATTGACCCGGATCACCGCTTCGTAGGAGCGCCCGAGGTCGGCCGGGTCGATCGGCAGATAGGGCACCTGCCAAAACTGGTCGTTGCGCTCTTCCTGCGCCGCGAAGCCCTTCTTGATCGCGTCCTGATGGCTGCCCGAAAAGGCCGTGAACACCAGTTCGCCGGCATAGGGCGTGCGCGGGTGGACGGGCAGGTTGGTGCAGTAGT
Source organism: Sphingomonas sp. (assembly GCA_041659925.1). Classification (GTDB taxonomy): domain Bacteria; phylum Pseudomonadota; class Alphaproteobacteria; order Sphingomonadales; family Sphingomonadaceae; genus Sphingomonas. The sequence goes on along the minus strand of JBAZXI010000022.1, from coordinate 24,460 downwards.
TAACCGTGTTCACGATCTCGTCGATGTCCGAGAAATCGAGAGCGGGGTGAAGGCCTTGCGTGTACATGTTGAGCGCTACCGTCACGAGATCGCAATTGCCGGTGCGCTCGCCATTGCCGAGCAGGCAGCCCTCGACGCGGTCGGCGCCCGCCATCAACCCGAGTTCGGCCGCCGCGACGCCGGTGCCGCGGTCATTGTGCGGGTGCAGCGAGATGACGACGGAATCGCGGTTGCGGATATGCCGCCCGAACCACTCGATCTGGTCGGCATAGATGTTGGGCGTCGCCGCCTCGACCGTCGCCGGCAGGTTGAGGATGATCGGATGGTCCGGGGTAGGGCGCAGCACGTCCATCACCGCCTCGCAGACCTCGACCGAGAAATCGAGTTCGGCGGTCGAGAAGGTCTCCGGACTATATTCGAAATGCCAGTCGGTGTCGGGCTGTGCCGCCGCCTGGTCGCGCAGGATCATCGCCCCCTCGACCGCGATCGCCTTGACCTGCTCGCGGCTCATCCCGAACACGATGCGACGCCATGCCGGCGATACCGCGTTGTAGAGGTGGACGATCGCCTGCTTCGTGCCCTTCAGCGACGCGAAGCTCGTTTCGATCAGGTCGCGGCGCGACTGGGTCAGCACCTGGATCTTCACGTCGTCGGGGATGCGCCCGCCCGCGACCAGCCCGGCGATGAAGTCGAATTCGGTCGCGCCCGCGCTCGGAAAGCCGACCTCGATCTCCTTCAGTCCGACCTTCACCAGCAGGTCGAAGAAGCGCGCCTTCTTCTCGGCGTCCATCGGGTCGATCAGCGCCTGGTTGCCATCGCGCAAGTCGGTGGAAAGCCAGCGCGGCGGCCGGGTGATGGTGCGCGACGGCCATTGGCGGTCGGGCAGGTCGATCTGGGGGAAGGGGCGGTATTTTACGGAAGGATCGCGCAGCATGGCTCTGGTCTCGCTGGTCGAGGAGATTTCGGGTCGATGGTGGCCCTTAGGCGGGTCGCGCACGCTCACGGCGCGCGGCAGGGTTCGCGCCTAAGGGCGCGTAAGTCGAAGCAGCGAAAGGCCAGGCGCCAACGTCATGCGCATCGCGTTAGCGCGCCGGGGGCGACAATGTCCAGCCCGCAAAATCAGCTAGCCGAGCTGTGCGAACAGATGATCGATCCGGCTGTGTGGCAAAAACCACAGGATCGCGACAACCACCGCACAGCCGATTCCCAGCCACGGCGATATCAGTGTCAGCGGAATTCCCGTGCCGTAGATCAGCGTTGCGGCAAGGCCCTTGCGCGAGCTGGCGGCATAATATTCCTGCGCGGCGTTGCCTCGCGCGCCGGTTCGGGCGATCACCGATTGCAGCCAGGCATAGGCGATGGACGGACCCATCATCGTCGCAAGATACAGCCACGTCGCTTCGCGGCTGAAATGGTGCTCGCCGAGATAGGCGGTCGAGAACGGCACCAGCGACAGCGTGAACAGCAGCAGCATGTTCGACCATAGCAACCCGTTGGTCACGCGTGTCGCGTGACCGAACAGCCGGTGGTGGTTGACCCAGTAGATCGCGACATAGGCATAGCTCAGCACGTAGGCGAGAAACACCGGCCACAAGGTCCACAGACGGTCGATTCCCTCGGCTACCGGCGGGTGCAATTCCAGCACCATGATCGTCACCATGATGGCGATCACGCCGTCGGAAAAGGCCTCGACCCGCCCGACACCGGGTCGGCCTTCGGTCTCCGCGTCGGTGCCGCCCGTCATGATGTCGTGTCGAAAGCCAGTTCCGCCGCGGCCTTGGCATCGGCCGCCGGCTGCTGCCCGGTCCAGTCGCGATCGCGCAGATTGGCGTTGCGCATTCCGCGCGCGGCAAACCGCTTCGCGAGGAAGTCGTAGAAGAACCAGTCCTTCAGCGCATAGGGCGTGGCGTGGTACATCAATCGCTCGAACAGCGACCACCGCACATGCGCGTTGCGACCGCGCCTTGCCGACGGCATGCACCAGAAATCGGCATGGTAGCGCGACTTCCCGAAACGGAAGACGCGCTGCATCAATTCATGGTCGTCGAGCACCCACGGCCAGTTCTCCGATCGCGGCCCGCCGGCGGCGCGTAGCACCTCGGTGCGGAAGCACTGGCCATAGGTGCCCGTATGAGCCTGACGCGCCATCAGCCACGCCATGTTGCGCTTGTGGACCCGCGTCAGCCAGCCATGCCAGTGGTTCGGCGGGGCGTAGATGTCGACTGCCATCGCCGCGACGACACCGGGATATTCCAGCAGGCGCTCGGCACGCGCGAGATATTCGGGCGGGTACCAGGTATCGGCATTCCACAGCGCCACGAACGGCGTCTCGACATGCGCGAGCCCCGCCTCGAGTGCGTGGCTCGGGCCCGGCTTGGCCTCGAACACATAATCGACCTGGATGTCCGGCCGGCGCGCGAGCATCGCGCGGCAAAGTTCCTCGCTGCGATCGTCGGAGGCGTTGTTCACCAATATGAGGCGGAACGTCGGTCCCGTGAGCGCCATCGCGCATGCGATGGTCCGCTCGATGAACGTTTCCTCGTTATAATAGGGGATAACGATCGACCAACGGGGCAAAGCATTGGGTGCGAGCATGCGGGTTTCCTGCGACCGTCCTTGGAAGGGCTGTTATCGTAGCATGCCGAATATGTCGCAATATTTCGACGCGGCCCACCGTGCTGCGGTGTATCGCTGCAGCAAGGCGGGCCGCCGCCGTCGATCAGTTGCGTTCCTTGTCGACCAGTTTGTTGGCGCCGATCCACGGCATCATCGCGCGTAGTTCGGCACCGACCTTCTCGATCGGATGCGCCGCCGCCGCTTTGCGCGCCGCCTTCAGCTCGGGCTGGCCGGCGCGGTTGTCGAGCACGAAGTTCTTGACGAAGCGACCGCCCTGGATGTCGGCGAGCACGCGCTTCATTTCGGCCTTGGTCTCAGCCGTGATGATCCGCGGGCCGGTGGTGATGTCGCCATATTCGGCGGTGTTGGAGATCGAATAGCGCATGTTGGCGATGCCGCCCTCATAGAGCAGGTCGACGATCAGCTTGGTTTCGTGCAGGCACTCGAAATAGGCCATTTCCGGTGCATATCCGGCCTCGACCAGCGTCTCGAACCCGGCCTGGATCAGATGGGTGATGCCGCCGCACAGCACCGCCTGCTCGCCGAACAGGTCGGTCTCGCACTCTTCCTTGAAATTGGTCTCGATGATGCCCGAACGACCGCCGCCGACGCCCGATGCGTAAGCCAGCGCCACGTCATGCGCGTTGCCGCTCGCGTCCTGGTGGATCGCGATCAGGCACGGCACGCCGCCACCGCGAACATATTCGCTGCGCACGGTGTGACCCGGGCCCTTCGGCGCGATCATGATCACGTCGATGTCCGCCGGCGGCTCGATCAGCCCGAAATGGACGTTGAGCCCGTGCGCGAAGGCGATCGCCGTGCCGGGTCGGATATGGTCCTTGAGGTCGTTGTCCCAGATCGCCGCCTGATGTTCGTCGGGCGCGAGGATCATGATGATGTCGGCCCAAGCCGCGGCTTCGCTGTTGGTCAGCACCTTGAAGCCGGCGCCTTCCGCCTTCTTCGCCGTCGCCGAACCAGGGCGCAGCGCGATCGCCACCTCCTTGACCCCCGAATCGCGCAGATTCTGCGCATGGGCATGGCCCTGCGAGCCATAGCCGACGATGGCGATCTTCTTGCCGGTGATGAGGTTCAGATCGGCGTCGCGATCGTAATAGACACGCATGATATCGACTTTCCTTGATTGAATGCTGCTGGAAATACGAAGCGCGGAACATCGGCCCCGCTCATTCTAAAAATATTTGACGTTCGGTGGATTGCCGTCCGAGAGAAACGATAAGCGATAGACCTTGCCGTCCGCCATCGCCTGGCAATCGACATGGCTGGGACCGGCGAAAGGATTGGTATAGCGGCACTGCCCGCGCGCGTTGATCGATCGGGATTTGCTGCCCGCGCCACGTGAAATCGTGACCCTGGTTACATCAAGCATGGCGACGTCGCCGCTTGCGGCATGATCGGCGCCGAAAAAGCTGATCACGACGGCGTCATCCCTCACGGCCATGAAGTTCGAATGATTGTCGCGATAGGCGGTGTTGATGAGCTTGCCGGTGCAGTGAGCCGTCATGTCACCTTCCGGCATGATCAACGTCGTGCACCGCCCGGTCATGGTCGCGAGATTGGCGACATTGCCTGGATTTTGCGCCGCCGCGCCGCTCGCGCAGGCGAGGAGCGTGCAGATCAATGCCAGGGGGAACCAAGCGCCGCTCACGCCGTCTGCCTTCCGCGGGAAATGGCGACGATACCCGTCCGTGCGACCTCGATCAGGCCGACCTCGCGCATCAGCGTGACGAAGGTGTCGATCTTCTCTCGCCCGCCGGTCACCTCGAACACGAAGCTCGACGTCGTCGCGTCGACCACGCGCGCGCGGTACACATCCGCCAGGCGCAGCGCCTCGATCCGGTGCTCGCCCGTGCCGGCGACCTTGACCAGCGCCAGCTCGCGCTCGACATGCGCGCCGAGTGCGGTCAGGTCGGTCACCGAATGCACCGGCACCAGCCGGTCGAGCTGCGACAATATCTGCTCCATCACATGCGCCGAAGCGGAGGTGACGATGGTGATCCGGCTGACGGCATGGTCGGCCGTCACGTCCGACACCGTCAGGCTCTCGATATTATAGCCGCGCGCGGTGAACAGCCCGGCAATCCGGGCGAGGATGCCCGGTTCGTTATCGACCATCACCGACAGCGTGTGCTGCTCGCGGGTTTCTTCCTTGATATGCATCACACCAGCGCCTTGGCTTCGTCGTCCATTTCGCCGGTAACCTCGGCGGCCTGGAGCATCATGTCGGTATGCGCCGCGCCCGACGGAATCATCGGGAAGCAGTTGGCGAGCTTCGCCACGCGGCAATCGACGATCACCGGCCCGTCATGGTCGAGCATTGCGGCGATCCCGTCATCCAGTTCGCCCGGCTTCTCGATGAGAATGCCCTTCCAGCCATAGGCTTCGCCGAGCTTGACGAAATCGGGCAGCGAATCCGAATAACTCTCGGCATAGCGCCCGGCATAGGTCAGCTCCTGCCACTGGCGGACCATCCCCATATATTGGTTGTTGAGGATGAAGATCTTGACCGGCAGGCGGTATTGCGTCGCCGTCGCCAGCTCCTGGATATTCATCTGGATCGACGCCTCGCCGGCAATGTCGATCACCAGCGCCTTGGGGTTGCCCAACTGGGCGCCGATCGCCGCCGGCAGGCCATAACCCATGGTGCCGAGCCCGCCCGAGGTCAGCCATTTGTTCGGCCCCTCGAAATGGAAATGCTGCGCCGCCCACATCTGATGCTGGCCGACTTCGGTGGTGATGATCGGGTTGCGCTGGTGCGTCGCCTCCCACAGTGCCTTGATCGCGCGCTGCGGCATGATCTCCTCGGCGCCGTCGACGAAGTCGAGGCACCTGGTCGCGCGCCAGCCATCGATCCGCCGCCACCATTCGGCGAGGTCGGGCTTGGGATGATGCCGGCCTTTCCACACGCGCACCAGGTCTTCCAGCGCATGGCCGACATCGGCGATGATGGCCAGATCGACGCGCACCGTCTTGTTGACCGACGAGCGATCGATATCGACATGGATCTTGCGACTGTTCGGGCTGAACGCGTCGAGCCGCCCGGTCACCCGGTCGTCGAACCGCGCGCCAAGGCAGACGATCAGGTCGGCCTTGTTCATCGCGAAATTGGCTTCGTAGGTGCCGTGCATCCCGAGCATGCCGAGCCATTGCGGCGACGAGGCGGGGAAGGCGCCCAGGCCCATCAGCGTCGAGGTCACCGGCGCACCGGTGATCCGCGCCAGCTCACGCAGCAACATGCTCGCCGCCGGCCCGGCATTGATGATGCCACCGCCGGTATAAAGGACCGGCCGCTCGGCCGCCGCCAGCATGTCGACCGCCGCCTCGATCGCACTCTGGTCGGCCTTGATCTGCGGGCGATAGGTCTTGTGCTTGATCGGCCCGGGCTTGGCGTAGCGGGCGGTGGCGACCTGCACGTCCTTGGGGATGTCGACCACCACCGGGCCGGGGCGGCCCGAGGTCGCGATATGGAACGCCTCGTGGATGACCGACCCGAGCGAGGCCGGATCCTTCACCAGGTAATTGTGCTTCGAGCAATGTCGTGTGATGCCGACCGTATCGGCTTCCTGAAAGGCATCGCTGCCGATCAGGTGCGTCGCGACCTGCCCGGTGATCACCACCATCGGGATCGAATCCATCAGCGCATCGGTGATCCCGGTGACGGCGTTGGTCGCGCCGGGTCCCGACGTGACCAGCACCACGCCGGGCTTGCCGGTCGAGCGCGCATAACCCTCGGCGGCGTGCGTCGCGGCCTGTTCGTGGCGCACCAGGATGTGCTTGATACGGCCCGAGCGGAACAGCGCATCATAGATCGGCAGCACCGCGCCACCGGGATAGCCGAACACGACCTCCACGCCGAGATCGCACAGCGCCTCGACCAGAATATCGGCTCCGCTCTTTTCCGCCACCACGTCTCGTCCCCAGGGAAATTATGCCGCGCTGCAATAGCGCCAAAGGAAGCGCGCTGCTAGCGGCATGAAAAATGCACGTCAACCGCTAATTACGTAATAATCTTTCAATTTGTTCGGCAATGACGTCTTTTTCGGACTCGCTTGTCCGGCACCACGCGGCCGGTGGCTGGTTACGGAACCAGGTATATTGCCGTTTGGCATATTGCCGCGTCGCGACGGTCGCCGCCGCCAGCGCAGCTTTCCGGTCGGTCGTGCCTGCCAGCAAGGCCGTGATCTCGGATACGCCGATCGCGCGACGAAGCGGGGCGGCGGGCGGGATGTCGTCGCGCGCCAGCAGTCGCGCGACTTCCTCGATCGCGCCGCCGTCGAACATACCCTCCAGCCGTGCATCGCAGCGCGCCAACAGCCACTCGCGATCGGGCAGCAACACCGTGGCGACCAGCCTGACGGCGTCGCCGATCCCGCCGCTGCGTGCGTCCTGCCACGCGGCCAGCGTTCGCCCCGTCGATCGCTTCACTTCGAGCGCGCGCGCCACCCGCGTCGTGTCGGCCGGGGCGAGTCGCGCCGCCGCTGCCGGGTCGGCTTCGCACAATGCGCGGTGCGCGTCGGCGACGGGCATTGCGCGCACCTCGGCGCGAATTTCCGGGTCGATCTCGGGTACCGGCGCGATGCCGTCGATCAGCGTGCGCAGATACAGCCCAGTTCCACCGACCAGTACCGGCAACCGGCCGGCGGCATGCGCCGCAGCTATCTCCGCCCGCGCGTCGGCCGCCCAACGCGCCGCCGAACAGCTCTCGGCGCCGTCGATATAGCCGAACAGGCGATGCGGCACACGCGCTTCCTCCTCCGCGCTCGGCCGTGCCGACAAGATACGCAGATCGGCATAGACCTGCGCCGAATCGGCATTGATCACCACGCCGCCCTGTCGCTCGGCCAGTTCGATCGCGACAGCCGACTTGCCGCTGGCGGTCGGCCCTGCAATGAGCGCCACCAAGGGCAAGGGAGACGACATGTTCATCGCCACACTGATAGCACCGGGCAACCTGTCCGTCGGCGATATTTCGGCGGCACGCGATCGCCTTGCCGTTGCCGGCTGCGGACCCGCCGCACATGGCTGGATCGATGAGGATTATGCCGCCGATATCGGCTTCGCTGCCGATCCCGTGGCGGCACGCGATGCGCTCGACGGCGCTTTCCATGGTGTCGACATCGTCGTCCAGCCGGCCGAGGGCAGGGTCAAGCGCCTGCTCGTCGCCGACATGGATTCGACCATGATCACGATCGAATGCATTGATGAGCTCGCCGACTATGCCGGCATCAAGCCGCAGATCGCCGCCGTCACCGAGGCCGCGATGCGCGGTGAGCTCGATTTCGAATCCGCGCTCGACGCCCGCGTCGCCTTGCTCAAGGGTCTCGATGAGAGCGTCATCGCGCGCTGCCATGCCGAGCGGGTCCACCTCATGTCGGGCGCGATCGAGTTGGTGCGCACGATGCGCGGGCATGGCGCGCGCACCATTCTCGTGTCGGGCGGCTTCACCCGCTTCGCCGAGCCGGTCGCCGCCGCGATCGGCTTCGACCAGGCCATCGCCAATGTGCTCGAGATCGCAGGCGGCAAGCTCGCCGGCACCGTGACCAAACCGATCGTCGGTTCCGACGCCAAGGAGCGCACCCTGCGCGAGGCGGCCGATGCGCTCTACCTTCCGCCCGAGGCGACGATGGCGGTTGGCGACGGTGCCAACGACCTCGCGATGATCAGGCGGGCAGGGCTGGGCGTCGCCTATCACGCCAAGCCGGTCGTCGCCGCCGCCGCCGCCGCGCGGATCGATCACAACGATTTGACGGCTTTGCTCTATGCCCAGGGGATTTCGCGCGACCACTGGCGCACTGATTAATCCGGGACTCCACGCACGTTCGTCCTGAGCCTGTCGAAGAGCTGTTCTGCTCCTCAACCGACAAGCCGACAAGAAGCGCGATGCTTCGGCGAGCCCGGCGCGAACTGAGGGTGGGATTCGATCGCACAAATACTGTAGGATCGGGTACCGGGAGATAATTATGACGACCGACCTGATCGATCGCATTTATGAATGCTCGTTCCTGCCGGAGCTGTGGCCGGGCATCATGGACGAACTGGCGTGTATCACTGACGCGCGCGGCGGCCAGCTCTTCTCGGTGCGCGGCAAGGCCGTCAAATGGACCGGCAGCGCCAATCTCGACGCGGTGTTCCACGAATATGTCCATGACGGCTGGTTCGCGAGCTGCAATCGCGGCGTCTGCGTGATGGGCGCGCAGGAGCCGCGCTTCTTCCGCGAGTTCGACTTCTGGACCGAGCAGCAGCTCGACGAAGTGCCGATCTACCGCGACTTCTTCCGCCCGCGTGGCCTCGGCTGGTCGGCCAGCACCGGGCTGCGCATGCCCACCGGCGACAATATCGTGCTGACGATCGAGCGCGAATTCGGTCGCGGCCCGCTGGAGAAGACCCCGGTCGAGCAGCTCAACGAACTGCGCCCGCATCTTGCCCGCGCCGCCTTCGTGTCGGCGCGGCTCGGGCTGCAACGCGCGCAGGGCGCCAACGCCACGCTCGCGTCGCTCGGCCTGCCCGCGCTGCTGCTCGACGAGGACGGCGCGGTGGTCGAGGCCAATACGCTGATCGAGGCCTTGCCCGGTCACGTCATGTGGCGCGCCGGCAATCAGATCGCGCTTGGCGACCGAAGCGCCAACGCGCAATTGTTCGCCGCGCTCGCCTCGCTCGAAGGCGTGACCGAAGCGATGCCGCACAGCTTCCCGCTGCGCGATGCCGACAACAGCGCGACGATGGTCGCGCATGTCGTGCCGATCCGCCGCTCGGCGCACGACCTGTTCGCGCGCAGCTATGCGTTGCTCGTCCTCACCCCGGTCGAGCCGCAAAAAGCCCCGTCGTCGGATCTGATGCGCTCGCTGTTCGACCTCACCGCTGCCGAGGCACGCGTCGCGCGCGGCCTCGTCAAGGGCGACACGCTCGACGAGATCGCCGCCGCCGGCGACGTCGCCATCTCGACCGTCCGCTCGCAACTGCGCCAGGTCCTCGAAAAAACCGGCTGCACCCGCCAGGCCGAGGTCGTCGCGCTGCTCGCCAACGTCACGATCGATCGCGGGGCGGCGAAGGACTGAGCGATGGGATGCCGATGGCTGGGATGTGACCCGGCCCGGCAACTTATTTCGCCGCTTGCTGACAGGTGGCCTTTGTAACTTCCGCCTGATGGGCCGCGCCGCCTACCGCCCCGCACCCCCACTTCCCCGGATGAACGCCGCGACATTATCGTGCAGCTCATGCAGCGCCGGCAGATGCGCATAAACCATGTGTCCCGACTGATAGTAGTGATAGGAAATATTCCCCAGCAGCGCCGCCGGCACCGGCAAATGCCGCATCTCGAACATTCCCTCGAAATAGGGCGTCGAGACGTCGAAATAGCCGCCATTGACCATCACCTTCATCGTCGGGTTCTGCTTCATCGCCACGGCGAGGTCGGGCAAGACGTTGGGCAGCGCGATCAGCGGCTTGGCCGCGCCCGGCGGCTTGTGTCGGTAATCCCAGCTGCCATAGATATCGATCCCCGGCTTGAACGCGCGGTCGTCGCCATAGTGCAGCGTGTCACGGACATAATGGTTGAAGGTCGCGACATAGGCGGCACCCAGCGCCGAGCCTTGCGGATCGTAATCCGCCACCTTGCTCAGCGCATCGAGCGTCGCGCCGGTGAAGCGCGTGTCGAGCGTGCCGGTCGTCAGCCCCTGGTCGGCGAGCAGTTCCTTCTGGAACGCGCCATATTCGATCCGCAAATTGGTCTTGAGCAGATAGGAAACGGGCAGGCCGGTGAATGCCGCCAGTTGCGTGGCGATCCGCTGGCGTTCGGCATCGGGCAGGGCGTTCCCCTGGATCAGCGCCTGGGCATAGTCGCCGGTGGCGAACGCCTCGACCCGCGCCAGCAGCGCGGCGAGATCGTCGGGCCGGTCGGCCAGCCGGTGATGATACCAGGCGGTCGCCGCATAGGTCGGCAGCGCGACGATATAGGGCAGGTCGACCGACGGGTTGAGCTGCGGGTCGTCGGGCATCAAGTCCCAGTCGAGGATGTCGGACAGCAGGATCACGCCGTTCAGATCGACTGATTCTTGCTGCAGCGCGAGCGTCAGCCCGGCCGCCCGCATCGTGCCATAGCTCTCGCCGAACAGATATTTGGGCGAGTTCCAGCGATCATATTTCGACAGGAATTGCGTGACGAACTGCGCGAAGGCGTGGATGTCCTGGTCGACGCCAAAAAATGCCTTGTCCTTGTCCGGCCCCGCCACCCGGCTGAAGCCGGTGCCGGGCGCATCGATGAACACCAGGTCCCTCGCGTCGAGCAGGCTCGCATCGTTGTCGACCATCGCATAGGGCGCCGGCGCGGTATGCGTGCGGTCGGCGGTTTCGACCCGCACCGGGCCGAACGCCCCCATGTGCAGCCACACGCTCGATGAGCCGGGCCCGCCGTTGAAGACGAAGGTGATCGGGCGGTTGGCCGCCGGCGCCCCGGTGCGGAAATAGGCGACGTAGAACATCGCCGCCTCGGCCTTGCCCTTGTCCTTCTTCCCCTCCTTGTCGTCCGAAGCCCCGGCGTCGAGCGCATCGGTATCCTCCCAACCCCTGGCGTGCACCACCAGCGTGCCGGCGACCGCGCGATAGGGAATCCGCGCGCCGCCCACCGTAACGGTGCCGGTCGACGACACCTCGTCCGGTTGGAACAGGCTCGTCGCATGGCCGGGCGCGTCGGGCTTCGCGGGCGCGTCGGCGGCCATCGCCGCGCTGCCGAGCAGGCAAGGGAGAACCGCGGAAAAAACAAGCTTCATGAAGGGGCCCCGACCAGCGACGTCACGACGGGAGTTTGCAGGATGGTATCCGCAAGCGCCACCACAATCGAAAGCGGCGGCGCGCCGGGCCGGGCGGGCAAGTCGCACCGGCGCCACACCTATTTCGCGCCCCATCCTCCATATGGAGGATGACGCAACGGCACCATCCGGCGATTCCCCGAGACGCGAATTAACGCGCGTCGACACCGGGGATATCAATGACATCGCTCCATCACGCGACGCCGGCCGGGGACATGCTCCCCACACCCGGCACCCTCGCCAACGCCGCACGGGGCGCTGGCCATTTCATTTCCGCGCCGCGCGGCACGCCGGGCATGGCGCCGCCGCGCCGCGACGAGACCTTTTTCCTGCGCCTGCTCGGCGTGAAAACGGTGCTCGCCGCGTCCGACCGGGTCGTTCGCCTCCAGCAACTGCTGCGCAGCGAGGACATCACGACCGCTGGCCAGCTCGGCGCGGCGCTCGGGATGAGCCCGGTCCAGCTCAAGCGGCTGTGCATCCGCCTGTTCGGCGTCACCCCCAAGGCGCTGCTCATCCGCCACCGCCTCGCCCGCATGCTCGCCGCGCTGGAACATCGCCCGTACAGCGAGCTGCGCCAGTTCCTCGACCTCGGCTATTGCGACCAGAGCCACTTCATCCGCGACTTCAAGGCGTTCTTCGGCATGCCGCCGACGCGCTATTTCGCCGCCGGCAGGTAAGGGCAGGGCATTTCGCCCGCCAGCGCACGCATCCAGGCTCAGCCGGCCGGCATATCGGCCGGCTCGGCCGCTTCCAGCGCGTCGGTAAAGCGGCGGCGCCACCAGATGACGTCCTGCTGCGCGATATTGTCCATCATCGGTCGCCACCGCGCGATCCGCTCGCCGAGCGGCATCGCCAGCGCCGTCGTGATGGCATCGGCGATCTCCTCGGGGCTGTGCGGATTGACGAGCAGCGCGTCGCGAAGCTGTTCCGCCGCGCCGGCGAAGCGCGACAGGATCAGCACGCCGGGGTCCGCCGGGTCCTGCGCCGCGACATATTCCTTGGCGACCAGATTCATCCCGTCGCGCAGCGGCGTGACCAGGCCGACGCGCGCGGCGCGGTACATGCCGGCCAGCTGGTCGCGCGGATAGCCCTTGTTGACATAGCGGATCGGCACCCACTCGGCGTCGGCAAATTCGCCGTTGATCCGCCCCGACAGCCCGTCGAGCGCGGCGCGGATTTCCTGATAGCTCTGCACCTCGCCGCGCGACGGTGGCGCGATCTGCAGCAGGAACACGCCGCCAAGGCATTCGGGGTGCCCCGCCAGAAAGCGCTCATAGCCCTGGAACCGCTCCTGCAGGCCCTTCGAATAATCGAGCCGGTCGACGCCGATGATCATCGCCCGACCATTGGCGCTGACATGCATCCGCTCCTGGACGTCGCGCGCCACCGGCCCGACGGCGCTGGCGCGGAACTCCGCCGTGTCGATGCCGATCGGGCAGGCGACCAGCCGGACCGATCGCCCGGCATGCGTGATGACGCCGTCCGACCCGACCTCGGCGTCGAACTGCGCGCGCGCATAGTCCAGGAACGCCTCCAGCGAATCATTGGTCTGAAAGCCGATCACGTCATAGGCGAACAGCGAGGTGACGAGCGCGCGGTGGCTCGGCAGCGACAGCAGCAGCCGCATCGGCGGCCACGGGATGTGCAGGAAGAAGCCGATCCGGTTGCGGCAATCGCGATCGCGAAGCTCCTGGCCGAGCGGGATCAGATGATAATCGTTGACCCATATCAGGTCGTCATCCTCGATCAGCGGCACGACCGTCTCGGCGAAGCGCGCATTGACGCGCTCATACCCCCCGGCAAAGCCGCGCTCATACTCCGCCAGATCGACCCGGTAATGGAACAGCGGCCACAATGTGCGGTTGGCATAGCCGTTATAATATTCGTCGATGTCCTGCGCCTCGAGATCGATCGTCGCGGTGGTGACGCCGAAATTGCGCTGGAAATTGATGTGCCCGGTAAAGGTCTCGGTCTCCTCGCCCGACCAGCCGAACCATACGCCGTTGCTCTCGCGCAGCGCCGCCGACAGCGCGACCGCGAGGCCACCCTGCGCGCCGCCGGATTCGGAGGTCGGCGCCGAAACGCGGTTCGAAATGATGATGAGACGGCTCATCGCACGGCACTCCACGGCTTGCTCAACAGGACGGCACAATTGATCAGGCCGACGAGCGAATAGGTTTGCGGGTAATTGCCCCATAATTCTCCGCTCAGCGGGTCGATGTCCTCGGACAGCAAACCGGCGGCGGTGCGACGTGAGATCATTTCCTCGAACAGCGCCCGCGCATCGGCGTGGCGGCCGGTCGCCTCCAGCGCCTCGATCAGCCAGAAGGTGCAGACGTTGAAGGCCGTTTCGGGCAGCCCGAAATCATCCTCGGTGGCATAGCGCAGCATGTTCGATCCGCGGCGCAGCCCCTGTTCCGCCGCCTCCAGCGTACCGCGAAAGCGCGGGTCGTCGGGGGTGAGGAAGCGCATGTCGAGCAGCTGGAGCAGGCTCGCATCGAGATCGTCGCCGTCGAAGGTCGCCGACAGCCGCCGCGTCTCTTCGCGCCACGCCGCGCGCTCGATCGTCGCCCGTATCGCGTCCGCGCGCCCGCGCCAGAACGCCTGTCGTTCGGCCTCGCCCAGCATCTCGGCGGCATTGGCGAGCCGGTCGCACGCCGCCCAGCACATCGCGGCGGAATAGGTGTGGACATGGCTGCGCGTGCGCAATTCCCACAGCCCGGCATCGGGCTTGTCATAAGTATTCCAGGCGCGCTCGCCGACCGTTTCGAGCGCGCGAAAATCCTCGATGCCGCCCATGCGGAACAGCCGCTGGTCGAAAAACGCCTGCGCGTTGGACAGCACGATCTGGCCATAGGCGTCATGCTGGATCTGCTCATAGGCCTGGTTGCCGACGCGCACCGGGCCCATCGCGCGATAGCCGTTGAGGCCCGGCTCGATCCGTTCGGTCAGCAGCGCCTCGCCGCCAACGCCGTAGAGCGGCTGGATATGCCCGCCCTTGGCATTGTCGACGATGTTGCGGAGATATTCGAGATAGCCTTCGAGCACGTCGAGCGCGCCGAGCCGGTTGAGCGCCTGGACGGTGTAATAGGCGTCCCTGATCCAGCAATAGCGATAGTCCCAGTTGCGCTCCGACCCGGCATGTTCGGGGATCGAGGTGGTCAGCGCGGCGACGATCGCGCCGCTTTCCTCATGCTGGCACAGCTTGAGCGTGATCGCCGCGCGGATCACCGCCTCCTGCCATTCGACCGGCGTGGCGAGCCCGCGGACCCAGTGGCGCCATTCGGCGATCGTCCGGTCGAGCATCGATTCGACCGTCTCGGCGACGCCGCCTTCGAAACTCTCGTCGGGGCCGAGGAAGAAATGGAGCGCGCGCTCGACCCGGAACAGCCGCTCGTCCTCGATCCACCCGACCGACGCGTCGGTCGTCAGGCGCAGCGTGATCCCGCCGAGCAGGTAGCGGATATGGTTCGATCCGCGCGTCCGTTCGGCATCCGCGCTTCCCCAGTCGCGCGCCGGGCGCAGCCGCACCCTGATGCGCGGGCTGCCCGCCACCGGGCGGACGATCCGCGCGAACGCCACCGGGCGATAGATCCGCCCGTGGCGGCTGAACCGCGGGCAGAAATCGATCACCTCGACGACATTGCCGGCATCGTCGCCATGGCGCGTCACCAGCACCGGCGTGTTGCGGATATAATGCTGCGTGGTCGACGTCCCGCCGTCGAGATCGATTTCCCAGAAGCCGCGCGCACCCTCGCCGGCGCGCGGGCTATCGTCGAGCAGCGAGCAAAAGGCCGGGTCGCCATCGACGCGCGGCACGCACGCCCAGGAAAAGCGCCCGGCGCGATCGACCAGCGCGGAAACCTGGCAATTGCCGATCGGCCAGAGGTCGAGCGTCGCGGTCATGCGGCTTCTCCCGCCAGCCAGCGACGCACGGCGGCCGGATTCTCCAGCCGGTACGCGGCTGCCGTGGTGCGCGCCGGCCCGACCAGGATGCCGCTTCCGCCCAGCGCGCTGGCCGCCGCGAACCCATCCTCGTCGGTAATGTCGTCGCCGATGAAGATCGGCCGCGTTCCCGACATTTCCGGGCTGCGTATCAGCGTTCTGATCGCGACACCCTTGTCGCTGCCCGGGACGCGAACCTCGACCATCATCTTGCCGTGCTGGACGGCAAGGCCGAATTCCCTCGCCAGGCGAACCGCCAGCGCCTGCGCGTCCGGCGCGAAATCCGGCGCCAGGCGATAGTGCAGCGCCGCGCCGAAGCTCTTGGGCTCCACGATCGCGCCGGCATGCGGCGCGGCCGCTTCCCGCATCTTCTGCTCCACCCGGTCGAGGCTGGTCGGCCGGACCGGATGTGCCGCATTGCCGTTCCAGCGATATTCGATGCCGTGGCTGCCGGAAAGCGCGATGATCTGGCCGAGCGGGCCGAGAAATTCGTCGAGCTGCGCGATCGATCGGCCGCTGACCAGGGCGAGGCGGTTGCCATGGCGTCGCGCCAGGCCGGCGAGCAGGTCGCCCAGCGCGCGGTCGACCACCACGTCATCGGGCTGGTTGACAATGTCGACGAGCGTGCCGTCGAAGTCGAGGAAAAGGCTGGCGAACTCGAGTAGATCGTTCGGTGGATGGGGTAACGCGTCGGAGTCCGGGGCGACGGACATGCTTTTCTCCCTGCTGGCGATGGGCGTCGTTACGATCGCGAATGACCCTCAAAGGGCAGGTCCACGCCGGACCACCGACGCGGCGACAACGCTTGAGCGGCAAAAAGTGCCGGTCGATTGTCGCGATGCCGGCGGAATGGCGACTTAGGCGCGTCCGGCGTCGGCGCATGCTGCTAGCAGATGCCGCGCGAAATTGCACGTCGGCGTGGGCCGCTCCGTCGCGAGGCCGCCACATTGCCCGCCCGGCACGCGCCCATGCCGATCCCGCCCGTTCATTGCGGCACGGCGTGTTTGAGCGATGTCCGGTGGCGCATTCGTCCGGGCTGGCGAGCAAGCGATCTGGCCGGGCCATGCCACATTATGGCGCGCTAAATGCCAAAACCCTATGCTTCCGCCGCCGCTGCGGAGATAGCACCGGATTGCATCCAGAATGGATATAAAATGTCGTTGTTCTAATGTGTTAGTGTCAAATTTTGCTTGCGCGCCGCCGGCCGATCGGGCCTGATCGACGCATCGGGAGAGCGAGTCGCATCGGCTGATCGCCTCGCTGCCCGGGGGTGGGCGTTTTCATGTTCGCGTGGATGGTTCGTGGAGAGCCGCAGCCCGGTCCGTCGGGCCGGGCTTGCGCTGTTGGACAATCATGTGTTCCATATCTGTTCTGCGGCGCGATTGGCCGTGGTCTAACCGGAGGGTGACGAGTGGCGCGCTTGAAAACCATGTTGACGATCGCGGCCGGCACGGCCGTCGCGGTGGCGGGGATCGCCGCGCTCACCGGCACGGCCGGCGCGTCGGAGACGATCAACTATAGCTATGACGCCAAGGGTCGGCTGATCCTCGTCACGCATAGCGGCACCGTGAACAACGGCGTCGTCGCCAACTACACGCTCGACCACGCCGACAACCGCAAGAACATCAAGGTGACCGGCGCGCCCTGAGTGGCGGCACCTCCCTTCGAAACCTTTTCATTTCCAGAAATTCAGGAGGATGGACAATGTCCAGCCACAGCTTCGTGCGCGCGCTTCTCGTCTCGACGGCCCTGGTCGGTGCCGGCCTCGCAACGCCAGCGCTGGCCCAGCTCGCGCCGCCCGCGCCGGTGCGGCAATCGATCGATGGCAATGGCGTCGATCTGTTTCTCGGCACGATCAACATCGATGCTCCGGCAATCTCCATGGGCGGGGCCGCGCCGCAGGGTCTGAGCTATTACCAGCTCTATCGCGGCAGCGGCTGGACCGATAATATCATCGCCACGCTCAATATCAGCGGTAGCGTCGCGACGGTCGCGTTCGGCGGCACTTCGGACAGCTTTACGATTTCCGGCAGCACCTACACCTCGACCGAGGGCAATGGCGCGACCATGACGCTCAGCGGTTCGACCTACACCTACACCGCCGCCGATGGGACGGTCGCGCACTTCACCAATACCAAGGTTGGCCTTGCGCCTTTCTATGCCAATGCCGGCCGTGTGACCGACATCACGCGCCCCTCCGGGCAAAAGCTGACCTTCACGTACGATAGCATGCGCTATTGCTCGAGCTGGAAGCCCGATATCTGCATGGCGCACCTCTATGCCTATCGCATCGGCAGCGTACGCAACAGTTATGGCTATGCGATCAACTTTTCCTACACGCTGAACAATGAGGATATCGACCCGGATACGCTTGCTGACAGCGTGCAATTGGCAAGCTGGGGCACTGTCGTCCAGGCGACGATGAGCAACCTTGCGGCGGGTTCGGGCAGCAGTGCGCCTACCGAGAGCTTCGGCCCGGTAGCCAGCGGCGGTATCGGCTATTTCCAGGTCACGGACGCGATGGGCCGGGCCACGAAATATCGCATCGGCACATCCCCGGTCATGGGCATAACGCGCCCCGGCAGCACGTCGGAAGACGTGACGTTCGCCTATACATCCGGCCGGATATCGAGCGTGGTCACGGCGGCCGGCACCACGACCTATGCCGCCTCCGATGCGAGTGGCGTGCGCACCGTGACGGTCACTGACCCTCTCAGCCACACCGCTGTCTACACCTTTGACATCGCCTCGCAGCGCATGACCTCGGTCACCGACGCACTCAGCCACACCACGACCATGGCTTACGACACCAGCGGGCGCCTGACGCGCGTGACCAAGCCAGAAGGTAACTATGTCAATACCACCTATGATGCGCGCGGCAACGTGACCGAAACGCGCGCGGTGGCGAAATCGGGGTCGGGGTTGTCCGACATCGTGGCGACGGCAAGCTATCCGTCGAGTTGCACCAATACCGCGACCTGTAACGAGCCGATCACGACCACCGACGCGCGCGGTAAGGTCACCGATTATACCTATGATTCGACGACCGGTCTGGTGACCAGCGTCACCGCGCCCGCACCGACGACCGGCGCGACCCGACCGCAGACGCGCTATAGCTACACCTCGCTTCAGGCGTACTATAGCAACGGCACGTCGATTGTCGCGTCGGGTCAGCCGGTGACGCTGCTCACCGGCACTTCAACCTGCCAGACCGGATCGAGTTGCAGTGGTACGAGCGACGAGGTGACGACGACGACCAGCTATGGCCCGCAGACGACCGGGGTTGGCAGCAACCTTCTGCCCGTTTCGGTGAGCAGTGGCGCCGGTAACGGCTCGCTTACCGCCACCGTCACCGTGGCTTATGACGCTGTCGGGAATGTCACCAGCATTGATGGCCCGCTGTCGGGTACCGCCGATACGACGACTTACCGGTACGACGCCGATCGCGAGAAGATCGGCGCGATCTCCGCCGACCCGGACGGTTCGGGATCGATGAAGCGCCGCGCCGTCAGGACAACTTACAACGCGCACGGCATCGCCACCGAAACGGAGGTTGGCAACGTCAACGGCACCAGCGACACCGATTGGGCCGGCTTCACTTCGCTCCAACAGACCACGATCACGCTCGACGCTGCCGATCGTCCGGCCGTCATGGCGGTAACCGCGGGTGGCTCGACCTATCAGGTGTCGCAGCAAAGCTATGATGGGGCGGGCAGGCCCGAATGCACCGCGCTACGAATGAACAGCAGCACGTGGAGTTCGCTGCCGTCCTCTGCGTGCACGCTCGCCACCACGGGCAGCTACGGTCCCGACCGGATCAGCAAGACGACCTACGACGCTGCCAACCGCCCCACCCAGGTTCAAACCGCCTACGGCACGAGCGATCAGGCGAATGAAACGACCGGAACCTATAATAGCAACGATACGCTGGCGACACTGACTGACGCGGAAGGCAACAAAACCAGCTATGTCTATGATGGCGTTGATCGGCTGTCACAGACTTTCTATCCGAACACCACCGTAGGCTCAGGCACAAGTTCAAGCACGGACTATGAGCAACTGTCCTATGATGCCAGCGGCAACGTCACTTCGCGCCGCCTCCGTGACGGCAACAGTATCGGCTACGCCTATGACGCCGATGGGCGACTGACCTACAAGGACCTGCCGACTGGCGAGTATGATGTGACCTACGCCTATGATCTGCTCGGCCGGGTGACATCATCGAGCCGTACGGACGGCGTAACCGATACATTCGCCTGGGATGCACTGGGCCGCATGTTGAGCGACGCGCAGGCGTTTGGATCGATGGCCTGGCAATATGACCTTGCCGGTCGCCGGACGCGCGCGACGTGGGGCGATGGGTTCTACGTCAATTACGATTATCTCGTGACGGGCGAGGTTAGCGCGGTACGCGAAAATGGCGCGACCTCCGGAATCGGCATATTGGCTACTTATGCCTATGACGATCTCGGCCGTCGCACTAGCCTGACGCGCGGTAACGGTACGAGTTCCAGCTACGGCTATGACAATGCGTCGCGAGCGACATCGCTTGGGCTCGATCTGGACGGTTCGGGCACCAGCAACGACCTCAGCCTCGGCTTCGGCTATTCGCCGGCCAACCAGATCGCCAGCACGACCCGTTCGAACAATGGCTATGCCTGGGGCGCCGCCGCTAACCGTAACGATGCCTCGTCGGTCAACGGGTTGAACCAGGTGACGAGTGTCGGCGCGGGGAGCCTCAGCTATGACAATAAGGGCAACATATCGAGCACTGGCTCGACGACCTTCGCCTATACCACCGAGAACCGCTTGAGCGCGACGAACAGCGGTGTGTCGCTCTACTACGACTCGCTTGGTCGGTTGGTCGAATATGATACCAGTGTCTCGACACGGTTCATTTATGATGGCGGCCAGATGTCTGCTGAGATCGACAATCCGAGCGGGGCGATCAACAAGCGGTTCGTCTTCGGTCCTGGCGCTGACGAGGCGCTGGTGGAATATGACAAGAGCGGCGGCAGCTATACGCGTGTGTGGCTCCACGCCGACGAGCGTGGCTCGATCGTCGCACAAAGCAACGACAGCGGTGCGACAACCGCGATCAACAGCTATGACGAGTACGGTGTGCCGGCGACCGTCAATGTCGGACGGTTCCAGTATACCGGACAGGCTTGGCTACCTACGCTGGGTATGTATTATTACAAGGCACGAATATATTCCTCTCGCCTCGGCCGCTTCTTGCAAACTGACCCGATTGGTTACGGCGCTGGGCCTAATTGGTATAGCTACGTCGCCGGCGATCCGATTAACGGAACTGATCCAACGGGAAATTTCGGGCTTTTTGGAGGTTGTCCGGCGGGGAGTTCTTGTACCAGTACGAACCCCGACGCTGCAAATCATGCTGCAGCTGTTGAACGTTTAGAGAGTCAGGGGTTTAGTAGCGGTGTTGCTGAAAAGGCGGTATCTCTCGTTGAGCGTTATGGTTCAGCCAACGCCGCCTTAGCTGCTACCAGTGGCAGCGCAAGTAATAGGGGCGGCGTACCAGGCGAAGTGGGTGACATAATTGTAACGGCACATAACACCATTGTTAAAGCAATTCCGGTCCCGAATAGAGGGATCAACCCTCTGGATCCTCTGGGCGTAAATCCGGTTATAACATCGCTTGATGAGGTCCAGCTCGCGCACACGATGGACGTTATCGCTCATGGTAACATAGCGACATTAAAGCCGCATACTTATAAGAATTATGTATCTCCTTCAGGCGCAGTTTTACCGTTTGACCCAAAGGGTTACAAATCCTTTGATGTAAACCCTACTTCCCCAAGAGGTGCCCAGAGACTTTTGATCGGTATGTCCACGGGACTCATGTTCTATACGAAAAATCATTACAATTCATTTTTCCACGTGACAGTTATTAATCCATAATTGGAATGTATTATGAAAATTGTTATTGACACAAGTGACTGGAAAGACCTGCAAGATTTCTATCGAGCGATTCTAAAGGAATTGGGCGCGCCAGATTGGCATGGTCACAATATAAATGCGCTTATTGATTCAGTAGTATATGGAGATATCAACAGCGTAGAGCCTCCATTTTTAATAATACTTAAAGGCCTTGCCTCTCGTTCTGACGGAATACTGGAAATTGTAGAAAGAGAAATCGGACTTTTAATGGAAGCTAAGGCGGATCATGATGGAGGAATTAATGGCGATGTATGTTTTGCAATAGAATGACCTTAATTCACTGACGCCACGCTTGGCACACAAAAGGCCGAAAATTCGAAAATTACGGTGACACGTGCAATAACCCCCAATCTCTTGCGCGCGTCGTTCCATCGCGCTAGCCTCCCGCCATGGCCCGCCTCCCGCGCATCGTCCTGCCCGGCATCCCGCACCATGTGACGCAGCGTGGCAATCGCCGCGAGCGGACCTTCTTCGAGGATGGCGACTATGCGCTGTACCTAGATCTGCTCGCCGACGCGGCGGGCAGGGCAGGGGTCGAAATCTGGTCCTATTGCCTGATGCCCAACCACGTCCACATCGTCGCCACCCCAAGCGATGAAGACGGGCTGAGCCGCACCTTCCGCTACGTTCATCGCCATTACACAGGCTATATCAACGCCCGGCTCCGCGTGACCGGCCATCTGTGGCAGGGCCGCTTCAGTTCGGTCGCGATGGACGAGCCGCATTTCGTCAGCGCGCTACGTTACGTCGCGCTCAACCCGGTGCGCGCCCGGCTGGTTGATCGGCCCGAGGACTGGCGCTGGTCGAGCACCGCCGCGCTGATCGCCGGCCAGGACGATCATGTCGTCACCGTCGCCCCGGCGCTGGAGCGCGTCGGCGATTTCGCCGCCTTTCTGGGCGAGCCGTTCGACGATGCGATGACCTATGCCGGTCTGCGCAACGCCGAGAGCGTCGGGCGCCCGGCAGGGTCGAAGGAATGGCTGGCCGACATGGAAGCGAAGACGGGGCTCAGGCTCGCGCCCGCAAAGCGCGGCCCGAAACCGAGGGAAGACGCATAAGATTGGTGGTTACGTGTCCTCGTAATTCAAATAATATGAGGTCTGTGTTTTACTGCGATTCTGCGGACGGTGCGACATTTTGTGGTAGTTTTTTCGATAACCCTGCTCGAGCCTAAAGTTACGGATGCGGAAATTGTTGATCAATATCGCAACTATTTTCTGCGTACATTAATAGAAATGTTGCCGGCATGTTTGGTACTATTCCATGTCGATTTGACATGAATATGGTAAAATATCTCAAGCTCAGTCTGTGATTTGATAGGGGCGCAGAATGCATAGGGCGATTAAAAATGTCAATTTTGCGTTGATCGCGCTTGCATGCGTTATCAAACCTGCGGCGGGTAATGCGGAATCCGCACGATATATTAAAATTCTACCTAGTGGTACGAGTGACGGATCTTTGCCGG
This sequence comes from Sphingomonas sp., assembly GCA_041659925.1. GTDB lineage: Bacteria > Pseudomonadota > Alphaproteobacteria > Sphingomonadales > Sphingomonadaceae > Sphingomonas. Next base: position 1,651 of record JBAZXI010000022.1, on the reverse strand, counting down.
CGCTATGGATTTCGACTCGCGATATCAAAGCATCTCGCGCCTTCGAATTTCACGATACTGTAAGTATACCAATCTATATCAGGATAGAGCGTTTCATTAAAGGTGAGATATGTTCTGTTTCGCAAAACGTTGCCAATCGTGAAATCGGGCCGCCAGCGACTATTGCGCTAAGCGAAACGTTATCAAATGGTAATGTTGTTACGTCGTGCCAAATTCAAAGGCCGCAGGTGGATTATTTGATAAACTGCATAGGTAAAATATACGAAGATCGAGGGTTTCATTCGCGGGGAATTGAGATATGGCGACTCTTCCTAAGAGCTCGAGGCGATAGCAATTTTGAAGCGCAACAGCGCCGGCAGTAGCGCTGTTGCTGGCGATCATGGTTGTTCTCCATTCGATGCTTGGGCCCGACACCACGTCGTGAGCCCATTTCACCATCTTATCGGGGAACAACCACCCGGCGAACACTTCACAGCGCGCTCAAGCCTCTCATCACATCAACCATCGGACCGCTCGCTTCCGCGATTACCCCGAGTAATTTGGTGCGCCTCGACGCAGCGAGCTGTGCCGGAGATGTTTCCATACCGATCAGCGCAGGTGTTCAATGAGACGTCGTCGAATATTTGTAGTGGTGCCATTGGCCGTAATAGCTGTCGCCCTTGTCTGGGTTGCGGGAAGCTACGCATACACCCGGGTGTTCTGGCCCCGCTCGATACAGCGCAGCCTAATTGGCAAACAGGTCATCGGTTATGCTGATCTTACGGCCTTCTCGGACGAGCGTGGCCCATTCGGCGAGGGCTTTTTGCGGTGGACCTACGCCAACCATAACAAGATTATTATGGACCCCGGCATTTGTCGGCGCTTTGTCCGGCAAGGATGTTCATTTAATATATCTCGAAAGCTCGATGAGGGCGTCGCAATAAGCATTGAGGTACATGATGGTCGCGGAGTCACAATCAATGAAATCTGGTCGTAGCCGCAAAAGACGAAGAGTCTTCCGCGATACGTACAGGCGTTCTTGAAAGGTAGGATTTCGGGAAATACTGCTGACATCGAGTTGTATGACGGTGGGGATGTCCGCCGAATTACTTAGATAGCTCTGGATTACCATGTTACGTGCAATAACTCTCCAATCTCTTGCGCACGTCACCTCGCCGCGCCAACCTCCCGCGCATCGTCCTGCCCGGCATCCCGCACCATGTGACCCGGCGCGGCAATCGCCGTGAGCGGACCTTCTTCGAGGACGGCGACTATGCGCTGTACCTAAATCTGCTCGTCGACGCGGCGGGCCGGGCAGGGGGCGAAATCTGATCCTATTGGCCTGATGCCCAACCACGTCCACATCGTCGCGACGCCGAGCGCCGAGGACGGGCTGAGCCGCGCCATCCGTTACGTCGATCGCCACTATGCCGGCTATATCAACGCCCGGCTGCACGTGACCGGCCATCTGTGGCAGGGGCGCTTCAGTTCGGTTGCAATGGACGAGCCGCATTTCGTCAGCGCGCTATGCTATGTCGCGCTCAACCCGGGTAACTGCTCACGAGGGTGGCAAAAAAGGCTTGCGCTGAGCGGATTGGACTGATTCACCCTGCGGATGGCGCCACCCCCGCTTCATGTTCTGACCGAAGCCGAGAAGAACGAACTGCTGCTT